>NZ_JABWTK010000010.1 GCF_020071995.1 Planococcus chinensis
TATATGCGCTACTACAACGAAGACCGGATTCTCGAAAAATTAGGCTACCTGGCACCCAAGGAATTTGGGGCGCAAGCAGCCTAATAAAGGTGTTTTATATGTGTCTCAAATCGCTATGTCAGTCTAGAAAGGTTTTTGCGTTCTTATTTATTTATCATTTTTTCTTTTTCAGCGTCTTCGTCCACTTTGGAATCTTCTGTTGCATCGTCCATGAGGCCTTTAGTCGAGTTTTTAAATTCTCTCAAAGTTTGTCCTGCAGCACGACCCAACTCCGGTAATTTCGCTGGTCCAAAAAAGATTAATGCAATGATAAGGATTAAAATTAATCCCGGTATACCTATGTTTGGCATAGTGTTCGCCTCCCGTCAATTAGTAATACTATTCCTTTTCAGCCGTTTCTGCAAGTCATTCGTAAAGCGCACTGCAACTTACATTTGAGCAGTGGCTCGTTATGGAAATAAGACTGGAATCTCCATTAGAAGAACGTCAAAAGATTTGTTTTCCTCATGCGGCTATTTTTAATTTAGCTTTAAAAATGGCGGCGTTTATTTTGGTTCCACGTGAACATGCGCTTCAATCACTCCGTGGCGTTTCATCAGGAGATCCTCCACTTCGTTCGAAATATCGTGCGCTGCCGCTATCCCTAATTTAGAATTGACCAATATGACCACATCCACTACAGGGTTATTGCCATATTTTCGCGCCCGGATGTTTTTGACCCCTTTTACCCCGGCTACCGTATAAACTGCTTGCTCATATGTTTTTAGTTTTTCTTCGTCAAAGCCGTCTGTCAAATCATGGGAAGCTTCTCTAAAGATGTCCCACCCGGTTTTGCAAATTAGAAAGCCAACGACTAATGCCGCTGCTGGATCCAGCCAAGGCAAGCCAAACTGAGAACCGAAGATGCCAATTGCGGCCCCAACACTGACCCAAGCATCTGACCGATTGTCTTTCGCTGCAGCCATAAGCGACTGGCTCTGAATTCTTAATGCCAATTTTTTGTTATATCTATATACCATGTAAATAACAACAGCACACAACAATCCAGTCCAAGCCGCAATGGGATCAGGTGCTTCCGGCTGCCGGAGAAAAGCAGAAATAGCAGCTCCATAAAGAACCTGGAGGCCAACTGCGATCATCACAAAAGCCGCCACCAAAGAAGCCACCGGTTCTGCTTTCCAATGTCCGTAATGATGATTTTCATCAGGCGGCCGCCGCGATATCTTCAAGCCAATAAGAACAGCTAAGGAAGCCACTATATCAGTGGTGTTATTAAATCCGTCTGCTTGCAATGCTTCCGAACCGGTCAAATGCCCGACAAGCAATTTAACTGCCGACAAAAAAAGATAAGCAACGATGCTGAGGTATGCCCCCCGTTCGCCGCGTTTTAAATCCTGGTATTTCCGTTCCATGCGGTTCCCTCCAAAAGACGTCCTCGAACAGCATAACAGAGGGATATTGAGTGGGTCTACAGCAATCTTCTTTCCTCAATCAACCAAAATAGCTCTACTAAAATAATTTTTCTCTAAGGAAACAGACGGAAAAATCCAACTTTCGTTATTTATAAAATAATGCGTATTGAAAACTACTCGCTTCTTAAAGATAATTCTGGAAAATTGTCTATTGTTCGCCGGCTTCAATTTTCTTTATCACTTTTGCAGGCACTCCCCCTGCGATGGTGTTAGCCGGAACATTCCGTGTAACGACTGCACCAGCCGCAATAACAGCTCCGTCTCCGATTTCAACGCCGGGAACCACCGTGACGTTTGCGCCAATCCAGACATTTTTGCCAATGGCAATAGGAGCGGGATGCATCGTGCTGCGCTTTTGGGGGGCCATGTCATGATTCAGCGTCGCTAACACGGCGTTATGCCCGATAAGCGATCCATCGCCTATCGTAATGCCTCCCTGATCCTGGAAGCGGCAGCCTGAATTGATAAAGACATTCTTGCCAATACGGATGTTTTTGCCGCAATCCGTGTAAAAAGGTGGGAACAAGGCAAAAGTAGGCTCTACTGGTTTGCCGGTCAACCGGGAAAATAATTCCTGGACTTCTTCAGGCGTATGGTATTCCCCATTCAATTCCACCGTTATTTTTAAGGCTTCCTGCGCCAGATTATGCATCGTTTGGTGCATCTCCGAACCGCCCTCAATTGCTTTCCCACTGTTTAGATGTGCTAAAAAGTCGTTGGTATCCATAGAAATCCTCCTTGTTTTATTAATCAAAAAAACCAAATAGAAAACTCCCGTCATTAGGTTATGAAGAGGAATTCTATTTGGCCGTTGCAGTGAATGGAATGTATTGCTGCCAATCGGTTATTGAAGATTAAGCATTCATAGCAAAGCTCAGCTTATTTCAACGCCATGAATGGCTGGTCTACATCGTGCTGATGTCGATAACAAAGCGGTATTTTACATCTGAAGCCAATACGCGTTCATAAGCTTCGTCAATCCGGTCCGCTGATATCACTTCAATTTTCGGAGCAATATTGTGCTCTGCACAGAAATCCAGCATTTCTTGCGTCTCACGGATGCCGCCAATCATGGATCCTGCAAATGAACGGCGATGGCCGATCAGCGAAAAGACATTTACCGCGAGTGGTTCTGCAGGCGCACCGACGTTTACCAATGTGCCGTCCAGCGTTAACAAAGAGAAATACGCATCCATGTCGATCTTGGCGCTTACCGTGTTGATGATCAAGTCGAACGTACCGGCAAGTTTTGAGAAGGTTTCAGGGTCGCTCGTGGCATAATATTCTTTCGCGCCAAACTCCAAGCCGTCTTCTTTTTTGCTCAAGGTCTGCGACAACACCGTGACTTCTGCCCCCATCGCGCTTGCGATTTTAACAGCCATATGTCCGAGTCCGCCCATACCGACGATCGCCACTTTTTTGCCTGGCCCGGCTCCCCAATGGTTCAACGGTGAATACGTCGTGATGCCAGCACAAAGCAAAGGCGCAGCCGCGTCCAATTCAATGTTGTCAGGAATCCGGACTACGAAATCTTCCGTGACCACGATATGCGTCGCATACCCGCCTTGGGTTGGTTCCCCGTATTTATCTACTCCGGCATAAGTCGGAACATTGCCTTTTAGGCAATACTGTTCTTCGCCTTTTTGGCAATTCTTGCATTCGCCGCATGAGTCCACCATGCAGCCAACCCCTACCCGGTCGCCGACTTTGTATTTGGAAACATTCGATCCAACTTCCGTAACAATTCCGGCAATTTCGTGTCCCGGGACCAATGGATAATTTACAGGACCCCATTCGCCATGAGCCGTATGGATATCGGAATGGCAGATCCCTGAAATTTTGATTTCAATCAGAATATCATTGATATCCAAGTCGCGGCGCTGAATTTCTGTTTCATAAAAAGATTTGTCCGGCCCATCGACCGCTCTTGCTTTTGCTGTAACCATATCGAAAACCTCCAGTATTTTTTAAGAACGCTGTTGCAGGCATCCACGAGGAATCAATTGCAGATTCACTACTAACGCTTTCTACCCTGCTCCGTCCTCTTGAAAACCCATGATAATCCTTAGAGTTAACTCTAGGTCAAGCGATAAACTGCGCGAACCTCACACCGCATTGATTTTGACTTCCGGCGCCATACGTGATAAAGTCTTTCCAAATTCCAGCTTTCATTCAAGGTGGAAGTTGAATGGAGGAACGAACGATGAAAACATATTCGATAGGCGAAGTTGCGAAAGAATTAAATTTAACGGTCTACACGATCCGTTACTACGATAAGGAAGGGCTAATCCCGTTTGTTGAGCGTTCAGAAAGCGGCATCCGTCTGTTTAAAGAAAGCGATATTGCCGCATTGAATGTCATAGAATGCCTGAAAGCAAGCGGCATGCCGATAAAGGAAATCAAAAATTTCATCGACTGGTGTTCGGAGGGGGATGCTACGCTGCAGCAGCGCTATGATATGTTCATGGAGCGAAAAGCGACGGTAGAAGCCCAGATGGCCGAACTAAGAAAGACGATGGAAGTCATTGAACACAAATGTATGTACTACCAAACGGCGTTGGAAGCCGGCACTGAAGACATCCATAAGCAGAAAAATATCGCTGCTTCCATCCCTGCCAGCCGGTAATCAAAAGGAAAACGGCTATCTATTATTCTTTTGGCCATATAGCCACAAGTTTCTTATTTGATGCAGTGTGAGTTACAAATATCTATTATTTATCAATGCCCAACTGGTTGATCCGTCCAATTTTACTTGCAAAAATGAGCCTTTCCACTCGGGAAGGCTCATTTCTATATCTATGTAGGGTCTATCCTTCAAAGCTTGGCATCAACTAATGCCTCTGCCTCTTCACCGCAACAATTCAACATTTCCCATTGGATTTTCTAGCGTCCGGAGCAACAACCCGATCACTACTGGAAAAAGTGCCAGGTAGTCCTGAAGTGGAAAATGATTAAAGCAGGTCTGCGGCCATTCCGTTAACTGTTGCTGCAAGTGCATACCATACAGCACTAGCCCAATCGTAATCGTCCAAATAAGCGTCATATCAATTATAGGGTAAGAAGATGAAACTATTTCATTTGTTTGGAGATAAAATGAGAAATCCACTTATTGTTTCAACGAACGGATATAAAAAAATAGAAGTTATTTTGAAGTATAAACCTTATGTATCTGCGCCTTAGTGAGGCTGGTATTTATGGGTATTTGTGGTATTATTCAGATAATTAAATAACACAAGCTTTGCGAACGGTTTTTAATTGATTTATTACTTAATTTGCGGAAAGGAGCGGATGGATGATGTGGATTTTTTTCATTCCGATAACATTTCTTTTGTCTTTTGGACTAATGATTGAATGGAAGCGAAAAAGAAGAAATGATGATGTCTTTAAAACAATCAACCCCCACACCAGACCTGGAGAAAGCACTAATTACAAAATGGGGGACAACAACTACACCAGCGGAGGAGAGTAAGAATTAACTAGTGTACACTTTGGCGACTCAAGAGAAATGCTTCCAAATTAACGCTTCTTTTTCAAGCTGGAATGCTGTCCATTTCATTGTATTGTTAAAAGTATGTTTAAAAAGAACTGGACTGAGCGGCAATCACTTTTAAAGTGCTGCTATTCAGTCCAGTTCTTTCATTAAATCATTTAAGTTCTTCCACTACTAAATCCTCTAGCTGTTTAACTTGCTGGGATGCCAATGTCTTCAACTCTTCTGACAGGAACAAGAGCCTTTTCTTTATTTCTTCTTTATTGCCATAACGGATCATCGTTTCTTCTGTTAAGTTCTCCGCTAACAGCTGGCGATGGATGTTTGCAATTTCAAGCAGTTGCAGCAATTGTTCCCCTTTGACTTCTGCAGCAACCTTTTGATCCCCTGCACTGTATCCTTCCATAAATCCTTTTGCCATCATTTTTAACTGCCGGTCACATGCTGCAAACCGGTGCTTTTTATAACGCTCCGTTTGCGCCAAAGCGATAAAGTAAGTTTCATAGAGATTCATGAAATTTCCAGCCATCCCTCTCGGGTAATAGATGCTTGGGTAAGGATCTATTAAACACACACGATTGCCGTTCATCAAAATATTTTCAGGAGATGCATCCTGATTTACCAAAAGCAGCTTTGAAAATGATTTTTTTCTTAGGTCAACAGCCAGTTGAATCGTTTGAAAGAGAACTTTGTCTTCGAATTCCGAATAAGCTGCGCATAGGGCTTGATAATCTGCTAAATGCTCTGCACTTTCTTCATCAAGAAACTTCCTTGCGTCTCCGCTTATCTGCCTCGCAATCCCTTTTCTTCTGACCAGGTTAAATAGCCGAAACCGTCCAAACCGTGCGGAACTTCTTCTGTCTTCCGATGAATCTCTCCTATTTCTTTCCCTATCTGAAAAGCGGTTGCTTCTGTCGTACTATGTAAATCAATTTGTTCCCCACCATAAGTTTCCAGCGTATATGCCAGTTCCGTTGAAACATGGAATTTGAAGAATTCAGGAGCTGCTCCTCCCACTGCTTTATTGACGGATCGATAGTACAGTTCCGTTCCTCCATACTCAGCTTTTAATGCTTCTTCGTTGAAAGGAACCGGTTTGCCATAAGCTATATCTTTTGGAATCCGAAGGACCAATTTATCACTGCCTTTCTTTACTTTCCAGGCATAGTGCCAGGCCCCTTCACCAAGAAATTCAACTACTTCAACATCCGCATGCATTGTTGCGGCTTTTAATTTTGACTTTTCCATCCGTGCACCTTCAATCCGCTTAAAATTTTTTCTTCAAAGCAGTTAATCCCTCATTTGCTTTTTCGAATCAGTAAAATCAGTTATCGCGTTCTTAACTTACGCACTAATTTCTATAAAGTTTCACTTTTCTTTTTTCTTTAAAATAGACAGCTTTGCAAATTTCTCGCCTGAACTTTTAGCCGCTGCTTTTTACGACTGATGTTGGTGTAAGTTGCAATAGTTTATCTAACTTCATCTGGGTATTTTAATGCTTGTAAAATTTCGTTGAATGCGAAAAGATAATAGGACATGTGTCCTTTTAATCTCCTTTTATTCCCTGTACATTAAAAATACAGAAAGGTGTGGGAATTTTATGAAAGGGATATTTTTTGCACTGGCTGGCGGTTTTTTCCTGACCTTGCAAAGCGTAGCGAATGCGGAAATCAGCAGCCATATCGGCACCTGGCAAGCGGCCGCCATGACGCAGTTAACGGGATTTTTATTCGCATTGCTGATTGTTGTCCTGATTAGAGACAAAACTTATCGCCAGCTTAACCGGGTATCGCCTCTTTATGCATCCGGCGGGATGCTGGCGGCCATTGTGCTGTTCTGCAATATGACAGCTGTCCACATCATGGGCGTCACGCTGACAATCGGCGTGTTTTTGATCGCCCAGCTTGTTATGGCACTTGCCATTGACGGCAAAGGCTGGTTTGATATGTCCAAAAAGAAAATCAGCCGGACTCAAATCATTGGGGTCTTGTTGATGATTGCCGGCGTTATCGTATTGAAATGGTGAGGAGGAAAACAATGGATCCGCGTGTAATTGATTATTTAAAGCAGTTTCAATTAATGGATTTGTTCCCGCCTGGGGTAACGCAAGAAATGACTCTGGCTACTTTTAAAAATGGTGAACGCCTATTTTCTCAAGACGATGAAGCCCATATCCTTTATTTTCTTGTTAAAGGAAAGCTGAAAATCTCGATGTTGTCTCCGGAAGGAAAACGATTGATCCTGGCTTTCAAAACACCCTTCGATATTGTAGGCGACATTGAATATGTGCGGAACTGCCCTTTCATCAACACCGTGGAAGCCGTTACAGATATTGAAGTGATTGGAATTTCACACCACATCCTGCGTAAGCAGTTGAATGAGAATGCTGCATGGCTGCAATTTTTGCTTCGGACGATCACTCAAAAATTCGAAAGCAAATCCAGAGCGATGAACTTCAACTTGCTATATACCGTCGATGTCCGTGTCGCGAGCTACCTTCATTCCATGACGCCCACGCAGCCGGTATTGGATTCCACATCGCTCGTCGATATGGCAGATTTGATCGGCACCAGCTACCGCCATTTGAACCGGGTCCTGCGGCAGTTTGAAGAAGCGGGTTGGCTTGTGAAAAAGCGCGGAAAAATAACGCTGCTCGACCGAAAGGCACTGTTGGCGCAGGCAGGCCAGAATATTTACGAACAGGAGGAACGCAAATGATTAGCGGCATCTTGCTGGCACTTATCGGCGGCGGATTTGTCAGCCTGCAGAATACGTTTAATGCAAACGTCAAAAAACAGGTCAGCGTCTGGACGACCACTGCACTTGTGCTGATTCTTGGATTTGCTGCATCGTTTGTGGCTGGCCTAGTTTCTAAAGGAAGCGGGTTGTTCAGCTTCCAGGCAGAACCTTGGTTTTGGTTCAGCGGAATCGTCGGAGTCGGAGTGGTGGCTTGCGTCACCCAAGGCGTGCAGATTCTCGGTCCAAGCCACGCCATTTCACTCGTCATGGTTTCTCAGATATTCTTCGGTTTGGTATGGGATGGACTCGGCTGGTTCGGACTCGAGCAAATTCCGTTCACTTGGCAATCGCTTCTTGGCGTCCTGCTGATCAGCGGCGGTGTGCTCCTGTTCCAATTAGGGCCGAAACTGGAACAAAAGCGTTTGCTGAATCCAAACGCATGGCCCATTAAGCCGAACAACTGATGGTAAAACTAAGAAACCCGGCACTCCTGTTCCTAGAGGTTTGCCGGATTTCTTTTGCGGAAAATTTGATTGTTTAGAGCTAAATGAAAAGAATTAAAGTTGGCCCCTGATTCCACTTATTGAAAAAGGCTGTTTGAACCTTGGTTTCCCGAGTTCAAACAGCCTTTTGTTTTTAAAAACCAGATTCTTTAAAGTATCAGTGAAAATATTAGTTTTTCGCCAAATCTTTAGAAGCTTTGTGTAAAGCAAAAACTTTCTTGAAGTTCACTTTCTCTCCTTCTTTCAAACGCTTCTTGTATTCAGCTGTTGCTGTGAAAAGAACGTCTGTAGAAGAGTTAAGCGATGTTTCGAAAGAATCCTGCAATACGCCGATGATGAATCCTACACCGACTACTTGCATCGCTACGTCATTTGGAATCCCAAACAAGCTGCACGCAAGTGGAATCAACAGAAGCGAACCGCCGGCAACACCCGATGCGCCGCATGCACAAACTGCAGCAAGCACACTTAGGATGATAGCTGTCGGAATGTCCACTTGGATGCCGAGCGTATGAACCGCAGCAAGCGTCAAAACGGAAATCGTTACGGCTGCACCGGCCATATTGACCGTTGCACCAAGCGGAATGGAAACCGAATACGTGTCCGGATCCAAGCCCAGTTTTTCACATAGCGTCATGTTTACCGGGATGTTTGCTGCTGAACTGCGCGTAAAGAACGCCGTAATTCCGCTTTCCCGAATACATTTAAATACCAATGGATAAGGATTTTGGCGAATATTGATGAATACAATCAACGGATTGACTACTAAAGCTACAAAAAGCATACAGCCGATAAGCAGAGCAAGCAGTTTCCCGTAGCCAAGCAAAGACTCCAGCCCGTTTGTCGTAATGGACTCAATTACTAAGCCCATGATGCCAAGCGGAGCCAGTTTAATGACCCAACCAACCAATTTGGCCACTGCATCCGAGAAATTTGTGATCAAGGTTTTCGTCGAATCCGCGGCATTTCTAAGAGCTAATCCAAGGACAATCGCCCAAGCCAGGATGCCGATGTAGTTGGCATTGATCAGCGCGTTGACCGGATTGTCGACAACGTTTAAAACCAGAGTTTTAATGACTTCAATCGCATTGCCAGGAGGCGCTAAATCCTTTGCCCCTTCAGTAAGCGCTATATTTAACGGGAAGATGAAGCTGGCAATAACAGCAACCAATCCGGCTAAAAATGTCCCTAACAGATAAAGAAAGATGATCGATTTCATATTGGTCTGCTGGCCCTTTTTGTGTTGTGCGATTGACGCCATAACCAGGAACAATACCAATACAGGAGCGATCGCTTTTAATGCCCCGACGAACAGTGCGCCGAAAATAGTCAACGATTTCGCTGCTTCCGGAATCAAAAGAGCCAAAGCCACCCCAACAACCAAGCCGATCATGATTTGCTTCACAAGACTGATTCGATTCCACGTGCTTAATAATTTCATTAGTGCATCCCCTTTGTTTTTAAAAATCTTGCAGCCGAGCTGTTATTTTGATGTCTAGTCTAGCAGTAAAGTACCTCCTCAAACAGCGGGAATTTTTCAAGCTAATCCTATTCTATACAATTTGTAGCCTGAATAAAACAAATTTTTTATAAAATCAATCATTATAGTTCATTTAATTCGGTTTAAAGTTAGGAATTGAGCGATTGTATAGTGCGTATTCCTTATTAGAAACATATGTTAGTTGCATAGATTTTCATTTTAAGGAATCTTCTCATAAAAAAGCTTTGGACATGTTGTCCAAAGCTTTTACTGTGTTTCTATATACTCGAGGCCGTTGTTTTCAATGACGGTATCGGAAATGCGCAGCTGATTGAGGGCGTCTTCGATATACGGCTCACAACGGGCATCTTCAACTTTTTTTCCACTTTCGATGGAATAGCATTCTCCCGATCCGGGAGCGGTCGTCAAATCAGGTTCGAAATACAAATCTCCTTTGCGGAACGAACCGTTGCGAAAGACGGTGAGGCGTTCGGTATCTGACAACAGCGAGGTTCCAAGCATGAACCCTTGGTCGATGCCTGCCACTTCCAAAATGGTTGGCGCTACATCAATTTGGCCTCCGGCAGTTTCAACGGTTTCGCCTTTTGCAAGACCCGGCGGCTTGACCCACAAGGGGACCGTCCGGAACAGTTCAAATTGTTCCGTTGTGCCTTGAACACTTAACTGATTCGCCATTTCGCCTCCGGCTTCGACTAAGCCGCTGTCATGGTCCCCGTAGAAAATGACGAGCGCATCGTCCCACATGTCCTGTGCTTTCAGTTCATTGACGAAAGACTCGACAGCCCCGTCGACGTAATGGACGGAGTGGTAATAATTGCGGACGAGTTCATCTTCGTAGCCGGGCAGTTCCAATTGCTTTCGATCTTCCGGCATTTCAAACGGTATATGGCTGCTCAAAGCAACCAGGAAGCTGTAATAGGGTTCCTCCAATTGCTTCATGTGCTCGATGGAAGTTAAGAAGAAGTCTTCATCGTTAATGGCCATGCCGATTTTTTCGGTGTCCGGGTAATCCTCTTTGCTGAAGAAATGGGAAAATCCAATGTTCTCGTAGACGGTATCCCGGTTCCAGAAACTTTTTTCGTAGGCGTGCATGGCCGCGGTATCGTAGCCGCCGTCGCGCAAGGTTTCCGGCAAGGAATTGAACGTACTGTCCGCATAGCGGGTGTAGACCGAGCCGGTGCGCAGCGGATGAAGCGATGTGTTGATCGTGAATTCGGCATCCGACGTGCGCCCTTCGTGGGTTTGGTGATGAAAAGCCGGGAAATAAAGCATTTCGTTTTTCAGTTTGTTCAAGTACGGCGTCACTTCCTCCCCGCCGATTTCCTGTCCAATGAGGGAAGACTGGAGGGATTCCAGCTGCACGAGAATGACATTCGGCTGTTCACCGGTGTTTTCCGTGATGCTCGCCGCAAAGGCTTCCTGTACCAGGGCCTGATTTTGCTCGGACGGTGAAGCATCACGAACCAACGAAACGGCTCCTTTTGCGAGGTCATAGCCATGGTAGCCCCAAAATCCAAGTTCGTAGTATTCCCGCATATCACTGACCGCGTTGCCGGAGAGCCACGGTTCTCCTTTTACGACACTGGACAGGAGAGGTGCTGCAAAAATGACAAGTCCACTAGCTAAAATGACGCCTGCCAACTTCTTATTCGATGTACTTGGTACAGGTTTCTGGCGCTTCCGAAGAACCAGGATGAAGGCCAGGAAAACGAAGAAATCAGCGAAGAAGAAAAAATCCGTCCAGCGGATTAGACTCATAAAGCCGCCGCCTACGTCGCTCATTTGCGTCATCGATGATATCAGCTGCACGGACAGCAAATCACCGAAATATCGGTAATACCAAACATCGGAAATCAGCAAGGTGCTATGGAGTGCCAACAGCGAAAGCAAAATCCACCGGCGTTTTTTCGCGCCTATCAATAAAGTCCAGCTTGAAAGGACAAGCGCTCCTGATAAACTGATCAGAAAGAACCTAAAGCTGAACGGTGTGTCGGTGTAGATGCTGAACATATACAACTTGCCTGCAGTAAGGACCAGGTAGACCCAATAGTCGAGTGTTTTCATGATGCTGCTCCCTTTTGCGCTTTGAACGCCCCTTTTCTTATTCACTACCTTTAAAAGAGCTGGAGAAAACATCAAAATGAAGAAAATACCAATCGACCTAGTAGATTTTAAAAACTTATACACAAATTATACAAAAAGAAGCTGGATGGTCCCGGAGGAACATTCAGCTTCTTTTTAAGATTTATGTATAGTGTACTTTTTTAAAGGGATTGTTCTCTTTCATTCACTATTGAATTCAATAGTAGAATAAGCTGATAACCAGGTCTTCTCCTTGTAAATTTAGTTTTTCTTTCATTAAAACATTAATTAGTAATGTTGAAGTATAAAAAATCTTTCTTGTATTATAAGGGACTTACAAGTTTTAAATTTATAAGCATCCACATAATGGAAAACAATACTCTTAATTATTAATCCGATTTCGATATCTTTCCTTAAAGGATTTAGGCAAGAAAAAGGAACTAGCTCCCATTAGTATTCCGCCAAGCCCAGAAAGGATTATGCCAACTATAATCCATGATTCAGTTAAAAAAGTAGAGACATATATGCCTGTAGTTAAAATCAATAAGCCCAGTAACAAACATACAATAACTTTATTCATATTATCCTCCTCTAAAAAAATCCTGTTTATTAGTTTCATCTTCTTTTAAGTAACCAAAAGAATTAAAACGTCATTTAGTGCAAAGCAATTGTTCCTTCTCGCCTCATAAAAATTCTCTGCCAAGTCGCTTATCTGTACTTAGTAAATTTAAAAAACCATCGCCAATATCTTTTTAAATTGTTCTTCGTTTGCTTCTACTCCGACTTTTCGGCATAAAATAAGATTCAATCTTAGAATTTCGGGCACCATGCTCGTTAATATTCTCATAATTTCACCAGCTTCTTTCCCGCATTGCCACTGTTTTAACATAGAGTGTTGTCCTTTAGTCAATAGACTTCTTTTCCCCTCGACTTTTGACCAACTGCCTGGAGATGCATCAAAATGCTGATCCATTTCCATAAACCAGCCAGAAACAATCAACCAGCGAATTCTATCTAGATTAGCTTCGGCATAGTATACTTCTTCTCTCATGACGGCTCGATAAGTTTCATGAACGAAAGCAAGGAGTTTTCCTTTCCAAAGTTCCACATCTTTCGAAAGCAGCTCATAAGAAATAGCAGATGATGACTTAACGACCGGATTTATTAAATCGTTCGGATCATAAAGCACTATTGCCCCTTTTAACCAGATTGAAGGTTGAATTTCTTCAAGGGCATGATACCAGCTATCAACTTTGACGAAACAATCGTAATGAGTAACTACTGCTGGACTTAATGGATGAGCATCCTCATAGAATAGCACTTCTCCCCACATTTTTGCCCTTTTACGCTTATTTTCAATAAATCCGCTTCTTTTTTCAGCTTGAACAATCGTATGCAAATCAATGTCCGAGTAATTGTCGTCATTTTGTTTTGCTAATGATCCACTCAGATAAATAGCAAGAACATCTGCATCTGCTGCTAAATCCTCCAAAGCATTGTGTAAAAGCACTTCCCGTTGTACTGGTAAAGATGCATCTCTTTCCATATGTCCAGTTGTATAGCTCATATATATCAATCCAATTCTTTTGAATTTTACAGACTTTCAATATCATACATTCGTCTTGAAAGAATCGAATTCCTCTTTAGCTGTTGGGCAAAAATCTTGTTAACGTTTATTCAGGCAAGATTATAGAACTCTATGAAACTATGTATTTTATACAAAAAGGAAACCTTCCTAAAACAAAATTTCATAAACTTTCCGACTTGCTTTCGAACCTAATTAGTATTTTGTAAGATTTTATTTTCTGCATTAAGTTCATGTATTACACATGATTTGTAAAAAAGTCTTCACTTAGAAATACTTCGTTTTTCTCGAAATCCAAATGCTATAATAAAGTACTTATTAACAGTACTTGAAGCAGATACAGCAGACAAAATCAAACTGATTTTTCATTTTACATCCGTCAGAAGGAGGTTGAATATGAAACTATTTTTCAAATTTTCGTTTTGGCTGCCTTTCTTTAGTTTTATGCTGATTTTGTTTGAGTTGTTTGTGCAGCCGGCAAAGCCTCTTGTTTGGATGGGATTAGATCCTGTATTCAGTTTTATTCGTTCACTATTGCCGCATATTATGGATACACTCCCCTTTCTTCTGCTTCTCCATTTTCTTTTAGCACTACTTTATGGCTTTGCCTTAGATGCATTAATAAAAAAAATTAACGAAGCGCAAGGAAACGAATAAAATATTATTGCTCCTAGAAAATCAAAAAAATTTAGGCCCCCGCAAACACTTTTAATCTCTCTTAACTTACAAACAGCAGAACTCATATTCATAATGTATCTCCATGCATTTACACCAACTGCTGGATATTATTTATCTTGACCATTAAATAATCCTGATAAAGCCTCTTAAAAAAACGAAACTTTATTGGAAATTAATTGGTATAGTAATAGAACAAACAAAACAAAGAAAGGAGAAGATTTCATGTATGCAGTTGAACCTTCTTTTTGGCTAAGGTTAATTCTCGTGCTCACTGTTTTTATCGGACTGACCACGTTATTTAATGCCATCATACGAAGATGGTTAAAAGTTGAGAAGCCAAAAGCTTTTTCCCATAACCATGTAAATGACCGACATAAAAAAATTGATTGGACTCTAAGGATTTTCTTCATTGTCTTGATGGTAATCGGAGCTTTTGTTAATGCGGGAAGAATCGGCCAGGAACCCTATTTGTTCCTGCAGCCCTGGGTTTTGCTATTTGTGTTGGTGTTCACTTCTGAAATCATAAGAGCCGTCATGGAACGAAAATATGCGGAAAATCCAAATGCCTATCTCTCTACAATCTACCAATCCGCTTTCATCTTAGTTTTGCTTATTGTATTATTCTCCACTGATTTTTTCGGAATTCTGTGACAAGAAGGATCACTTGTAAACTAATAATGGCGCTTTTTAATACATAGAAACACTACTCAATTGAATACGTTTTCGAATCCGTGTCTTTTTCGATGTTCTTATGCCTTCTTTTTCTGCCGTTGTTGGTATACTTGTTTCATGCAGCCTGAAAACGGCGCAAAGAAGGACGGGATGATTTGAAAAAACTAACACCAACAGGTGAATTCCTTTATACATACGCCTATCATCAAGACGAGAAAGACCTATGCTTCTTGGAAATGCGCTCATTTTTTGGAGCGGATTCTGAAGAGAAAGTCGTTAAAAGCACGCGCGGTATAGACCCGAGCAGAAGCCCATTCATCAAAGAGCGCATCGAAGTGCTGTTTGATGGCGCAGAATTATCGGATATTCTGGAGCGGGCTGCCCAAGTGAATATGGGCAGTGCCACGTTTAAAGTGATTTTCCCGAAAATCAACGGGTTGACACTCGAAAATAACGTGGATTATGCGGAAAAACGTGATATTGAACGCCAAATCGGCTTTGTCATCACCGGAAAAGCAGACGTCCATAACCCGGATGTCGCATTCGGACTCATGCCGTTTGGCGGCCGCTGGTATTTCGGCACATACCTGCAAAGTGAGTCGGTCTGGTTCAAGCACCAGCAAAAACCGCGTGAATATTCTACGGCTTTGAGCACAAAAGTGGCGCGTGCGATCGCCAACATTGCCGTTCCGGAACCCGCGGGAGTCAAAGCAATCGATCCGTGCTGCGGCATTGGAACTGTGCTGGTCGAAGCTTTATCGATGGGAATCGATATTGTCGGCCGGGACATCAATCCGCTTGTCGTGGATGGTTCACGTGAAAACATTGCGCATTTCGGTTTGACGGGCAGTGTTGACTTAGGGCCGATTGCCGACATCCGCCAGCAATATGACGTCGCCATCATCGATATGCCTTATAACCTTTATACGCACGCCACACCAGACGAACAACAGGAAATCCTTAGCCATGCCTTGCCCTTCGCCGAAAAACTGCTTGTCGTGACCATTGAGTCCATCGATCACATGATAGAAGAAGCCGGATTCACGGTAACCGACCGCTGCATCGCGAAAAAAGGATTGTTTCTGCGGGAAATCTTGGTGTGTGAGCGAACTATTAAACCAGCCATCTTGGTTGAAGAATTAATAGAAGTTTAAAATCTTTCGCCTAATTGAAAAAAATAGGCTGCCGATAAAATATCGGCAGCCTCGAACTTCCGAAGTCTTAATAATGACTCCGGAAGTTTATTTTTTATAAAATTTAATTTAATGATGATGCCCAGATGAGCCTTGTTCTGGCTTGGATCCTTGCTTCAGACTTTCCAATTCGCTGTCCGAGAGCTCGCCGACGATGAATTGCTGCTGAGGGCTTACAACAGATCCCTTATTCCCGGCATGCACTTCGAAGTAGTAGAGGCCTTCGCTTTCAAATTCAAATTGCATTTGATATACGCCGTTCTCGGTATTTTCCGCTTCCTCCATTGGAAAGCGGATTGAACCATCCTGTTTCTGGACTTCGAAATGGACAAAGTCTGCGCTATCCACCGGCGCTCCATTTTGGCTTAATGAAACTTCAAGTACGACTTCTTCATTCACCGAAAGATCCTCCGGCACGTTCATTTTTACTTGAAGCGGGCTTTCTTGCTTGTACAGGCTAGCTGCATCGCTGTTAAGGGAACATGCGCCTAGAATAAGCATACATAGAAGCAACAATGCCAGCATTCCTGATTTTCTCATTGCGGTCTCCTCCTTTTTGCATTAAGCATTCAGCCATTTTTTTACAGAAGGAATGCGTTGGATTAAGAGCCAATCAATCAGCCAGACGGCGAGTAAGGACAGACCGACCAATGGGAATAAAATCCCCAATCCAATCATAAGGAACAGAAAAGCTTTCGTGTTGAAAAGGGCTGGTGCTGCTGGCGCCCCTATTCCGTTCTGGGGTTTACGTTTCCACCATAAATATATGCCGCTGATGGCTACAAAAACAACGCTTAAGCAGATGAACAAGCTGATCAATTGATTGGCAAGTCCGAATTGAGAACCTTTATGGAGCGTGATGCCCCATGCCACAATTTTCCCAATGACGCCATAGTTTTCGTAACGGTAATCTGCCAAGACAGCCCCTGAATACTGGTCAATATGGATGGTCGCTTCATCCTGCGCTTTTGGCGGGAAGACGGAAAGCGTATAAACACCTTCTGGTTCTTGTGGGATAAAGATGGAATAACTCGGATAAATGCCTTCTTGTTCCGCCACCTCCACTACTTTATCCAGTGAAAGCGGAATTTGGCCTTGTATAGCGGAAAGAGGCACATCCAAAGTTTCGGCAGCCCATGGCACTTCGGCAATATCCTGTGTCTGGATATTCGAAGTTGGTGCATCCCCAATCCAAACGGATGGCGGATAACCTTCCCCTGTATTCGTCGTGAGGGCTTGAAAATTGGCTCCCCACAAACCAGACCAAGGCAGCCCGGTCAGCACCAAGAACAACAGCCCTCCCGTTACCCAAAAAGCCGGAACGACATGGAGATCCCTCCTCAGGATTTTCTTGCCTTTTCGCAATCGAGGGATCAAGGTCCCGGCGATGCCGGTTTTCTTTTTGGGGAACCATAAAAAGAAGCCCGTCACCATCAGCACAATAGCCCAGCAGGCAGCCAGTTCAACAATTCGGTCCCCGAGTGTCCCGGCCATCAATTCCCCGTGGATTTCTTCAATCTTATCCATGATCCGGTCGTCATTGTTCAATTCCCCAATGGATTCTCCGGTATAGGGATCCATAAATACAGTGATGGACTCGCCGTTCGAACTGATGGTCACTTCGCTGGAGCGGGTTTCGCTTTCACCGGGCCGGTATTTCGTCACCACCGCATCCGGATACAGCCGTTTCACTTCATCAAGCTGTTCTGTAACGGCAGCTCTTTCATCCTGCGGACTAACTTGATAGTAATCTTTGTATAGTACTTCTTCAATTTCAGCTTTGAACAAATAAATAGAACCAGTTATGGCTAGCAGCACGAGAAGCGGCGCGAAAATAATGCCTGCATAAAAATGCCATCTCCACACGGTTTTATAGAATCTGCCATTCACTGATTTTTTTGGTGCTTTAGCAGCACTCGTTTTCTCTGTATTCTTTTCCATTTGTTGCTCCTCTTTTCCCGAGCCGCCTTGAAATTTTCCGGTTCTTGATAAGGATTCGAACTTCACTTACTTACATTTTCCATAAGAATTGTTGAAGTTGGTCGGCTGTGCTTCATCAGTACTAACGCAAAGAATTTGGATTTAGATTTCTCTTTTTAAGAAAAGCATTTAAATTTAAGTGCTCATGAAAGTTGTTGAAAGACGCTAATTCACCCGTTGCTCTTCTGATAGAAAACTCGCTGAATTTAATTCAAACCCGCGAAGCTGGTTTTCAGCTTCAGAACGTAGAATGATAAAAATATGGAACGGCCAGCGCTAAAAGCGATAAAAGCCAACCAAAGCCCGTGGTTATCTAATAATGGAACTGAAACAAAGTAAACTACCAAGAAGAAAAGAAAGGCAAAAATCATCGACTTTCGGACAGGTGCAGTTTCTGTAGCTCCTGTAAAAATCCCGTAAAAGATGATGCCGATACTTGTTGATATGGGAAACAATAATAGCCAATCGCTATAAGTCATTGCAATTGCAATGACTTCCTGATTGTTCGTGAAAAGCTGAATGATTCTTTCATGAAATAGTCCGTACAAGACCGTTAGAAAGATGGACGTGTAAACGGCCCACTGTGCTGAAATGGAAAGTGTCTTTCTATGCAGCGGGTAATCTTGTGATCCCACCGCTTTTCCGGAAAGAATGCTGGAAGCATTGGAAAAACCATCGAAAAAGTACGCCATCAAATAATGGATTTGAATCAGCACCGCATTCGCAGCAAGGGTTTCGGTGCCAAAAGAAGCACTTTTGTATGTAAAGATGTTGAATACAAGCAATAAACAGACTGTCCGGACAAATAAATCCTGATTGACCAACAACATTTTCTTTAATGCCGAAGTATCCAGAATATGAGCCATTGATAGGGATTGGAACGTAATTGATGTACTTTTAGCTATTACATATATTCCAATCACCAAGGCCAGGCTCTCAGCAATCAATGTTGCCGCAGCAACCCCCGGGACTCCCCAGGAAAACCCCTGCACGAAAAGGAGATCAAGGAATATGTTGACTAAATTCATCAACACCTGGATCATCACTGCTATTTTGATGCGGGACATGCCCATAAGCCACCCAAGAATAACGTAATTGACAAACGTCACCGGAACTCCCCATATGCGAATTGCAAAATAACTTGAAGCCAATGCCTCGACGTCAGATTCCGGGTTAAGTAATTTTAACGCTGCATACTCAATGGGGTTTTGTAAAAGCAGGAACATAAGCCCGATCAACAAAGCAATAAAAAAAGGCCTTATGAAAGAGAGTCTTTCCTGTAATTCATCCCTTGCTCCAAAAGCCTGGGCAGCAAAGCCCGAAGTGCTGATGCGCAAAAATCCGAATAACCAGTACATGGTATTGAAGATTACCGTACCGATGGCTACTCCCCCAATGTAAGCGGGATTGTCCAGTTGGCCTACGACAGCCGTGTCCACGGCTCCCAATAAAGGGGTCGTAACTGTCGAAAGCGTCAGCGGCAATGCTAATGCCAAATACGATTTGTGGTTCATAGAAATGCTCCTATTCGCTAATCTCTTTACACTCGAAATTTACTGTAACGAAAGACAACGAACATTTCAATCATAGAGAGAAATTAATTGCTTCGTATAAGGGTGACGGTTGCCAGAAAAAAGATCCTTGAACAGCCGCCTCAGCTAGTGTAAAGAAAGTAGAAGACAGCGGAACTATCGAGAGCTATTCAAAGTTACTCAAGCAAATATGGATTTTCGTGTGCAAGCCATCATCAGCATTTTCACCAGAAACACATAGAAGTAGTTCTATTTGTCTTTTCTTAAATCACAAGAAGCTTTTGTGCTCAATAATTACAAAATCAGTGGAGACAGCTGCTATTTGCTTGAGGGTAAATTTCCCACCAACGCAGAGTTGGACCAATTCCTAATCAAGCTGAATGAACACATAAACTATAAACTTTCTATTGTGATCAATAAATAAGCATTCGTTGAAATGCCATTGCACAATCGTCATTCTCCACTTAGTGATTCTAAAACCCATACATTGGCTATAAGCAAAAAAACGGAGAGGGATGCTCTATAGCTAGCATTCCTCTCCGTTTTCTATTTAGTATTGCGGTATCTTAAATTCTTTTATCACTTGACTGTTGCACTCTCCCACCATGTGGAAAAAGGAGAAGACAGGTTTCCATCCAGTGGGACAGTTTCACCCATAGGCGAAGAAGTGAGGGTTACTCCTCTTTCTTCGGCTGCTGCCGCTGCCCGTTCGATCGGCTCTGTCCATCCGTGTCGCGCTAGCGTAAACGCTCCCCAGTGAGTCAACACCATTTTCTTTCCTTGTACATCGATGCTGGCCTGGACGGATTCTTCCGGCTGCATATGGGATTCGGGCCAGCGCGTATCGTATTGGCTCCCCTCTATTAAAGCAATATCAAAAGGTCCGTACGTATCGCCAATTTCCTTAAAATGCGCATCATACCCTCCATCTCCACTGACATAGAAACGGGTTTGTTCTCCGAGAATGACCCATCCGCCCCAAAGCGTCGAATTCTGGTTTAAAAGGCTTCTACCGGAAAAATGCTTGGCGGGCGTTAATGCTACAGTCAACTCTTGGAACTCCGCTTCCTCCCACCAATTCAATTCTGTAATTTTCTCTTTTGCAATGCCCCATTCGATCAAATGGCTGCTGACCCCGTACGGAACAAAGAAATGCGCAACTTTGCTCTCCAGTTGGGTTATGGACTGATAATCCAGATGGTCATAATGGTCATGCGTGATAAAGACCGCATCAATAGGAGGCAGCTTTTCTACAATCCCCAGCAAATCCTCACTGTATCGTTTCGGTCCGATAAAAGAAACCGGGGATGCAGTAGGGCCCAGCATCGGATCCACCAAAATTTTCTTCTTGTCGATGTTTAAGATAAAAGCAGAATGGCCAAGCCAAGTTAAACTGTCTTCATCCGAGTTGATTGCGTTCCAATCAATTTCCGAAACCGGCAAGCGAACGGACGGGCTGGTTTCTTCTCGCGAGGACATTGAAGTAGCAAGTGTCGCAGGAACTTCAATACTGCCGGCTGGTATTTCAGACGGCAGATTGACAAATTTTCCATCCTTGTAATTATCAAATGCCTCATATGATTCTTTTTGCTCTTTGCTTGGATTACCGCCAAAAGTCGGCGATAGATTGATAACCAGTAGAACAGCCATCACCAATACACTGATTATGACTAGCAGGTATATCATGATTTTCTTTAGTATCACTTTTCTAGTGGAGGCATCTTTTCTGTTCTTTTTCTTTGGTATATTGTTTTTAAGATTCGACATTTGATCCCTCGCCTTATGGGTAAAAAATTTCCGTAAAAAACACAGTGCTGCTGTTTCGATAGTGCTTTCCGATAATATATGGCCCAGCCTTTTTCAAGGAAATATGATTTTAGCTATACTTTAGACACACTATTCCTTGGAATATCTATTCTGCATCTGTTTTTCTGCTTTTCTGTCTTTCTCATTAATACACTCTAAGAATATCTAAGGTCCCTGTCATACTAATCAAGTCTATTTTATGGTTCCCTTTTGTGTAATAGACGGAAGCCCCTTCTCTTTCACCTTTTTTCCATCCATTCTTTTTAAGGGCAACTTCATATCCATAAGGTATGCCATATTCTTCCGATGCTCTCTTCCACTCATAGTTCTTCCCAACGCTGCTTTCTCCTACGAGCTCAGCATTTTGGGGAACTGGAAAGCCGAATAGTTCTTCATTTGATTCATAAAGGGATAAGGTTATGAAATAATATGCCACTCCGCTTAACAAAAACATAGTCAAAGCAAGTGTCCAGCCGATCTTTTTCTTCATTTTCTGCTCCTTCCTGAAATACCTTAAATTTCATCTGGTTTTGCCTGTATCTATCCTGCAGGCTCTTTTGAATTCGATGCAATGAACTATAATTCTATCGAAAGATTTTTCTTTGCTTTAAAATCATTTTTTTACAACGAATTTATTATTCCTATTATTTCCTGCCTCGCGTTTCAGAAACTTCGTTCAACATCTTTAATAAATTCCACGCCAGATATATATTACCAGTATTTAGTAAAAAACAAAATAATAATTATTAGATGGCTAGGATAAGCAGATTAAAAAGTTCTTTTAGCTTTTTATCAGCTTTAAAAGCGAATATGCGTCTTATTTGCCTCTTCTATACTATATATCCACGCAACTTTTCATAAGATGGTGATCAATCTATCCAATTCCGACATTAGTGTACAAAAAAAGATGACACAGCACCAATGGTTAAACCACTGTACTGATGTCATCATTTTTAGCAAAAGCTTGTTTCTTAAATAGTGCCGTAGCTAAATCTCATTAAAAAATCATTTCCGTGCCCTGTATTATTCAGCCACCGAGCGAAGCAATTTAATCAACGGGGCCTTTGTTTCAAATCCTATTCCTGGAACGTCCGGTAAACCCACATACCCGTTTTCAACCGGAATATCGTCGGCAAATCCACCGAATGGTTCAAAAATCCCCGGATACGACTCATTCCCGCCTAGCCCCAATCCCGCTGCAATATTCAGAGACAATTGATGCCCACCATGCGGAATGCAACGGCGAGAAGACCAGCCATGTTCTTTCAACATATCCAGTATTCTCATATACTCCACCAGTCCATAACTTAATGCACAGTCAAATTGCAGATAATCCCGGTCCGGCCGCATTCCCCCGTAGCGGATGAGGTTTCGGGCATCCTGCATGGAAAACAGATTTTCCCCTGTTGCCATCGGGTGTTTATAATGCTTGGAAAGCTCCGCTTGAAGTTCATAATCCAACGGATCTCCTACTTCCTCATACCAAAACAAGTTATAGGGCTCCAACTTTTCTGCATACTGAATCGCTGTCTCCAAATCAAACCGCCCGTTTACATCCACTGCCAGAGATTGGCCGGATGGCACCACTTCCAGGACGGCTTCGATTCTTCGAAGATCTTCTTCTAAACCGTTTCCGATTTTCATCTTCACAACGGAATACCCCAGATCCAGGTAGCCTCTCATTTCATCTTGAAGCATTTTATCGTCTTTTCCTGGCTGATAGTAGCCGCCTGCTGCATAAACAAATACTTTATCATCCGGCTTTCCATCCCCGTAACGGTCGGCGAGCAGTTGATAAAGCGGCTTCTCTTCTATTTTGGCAACGGCGTCCCAAATTGCCATATCAAGCGTTCCGACCGCAACCGACCGTTCCCCGTGGCCGCCTGGCTTTTCGCCTGTCATTAAAATATCCCAAATCTTATGAGGATCAAAATTAGATCCCTCATCATTTAAAATATCATTTGTTTCCGCTTCCAACAGACGAGGGATAAACCGTTCGTGAAGCAGTCCGCTTGGCGCATACCGGCCATTTGAGTTAAAACCGTATCCTACCACTCGTCTCCCATTCTTAAACACATCCGTGACGATTGCTACGACCGAAACATTCATTTTTGAAAAATCAATATATGCATTGCTGATACTCGATTTAATAGGTACGGCTTTTTCTTTGATATCAATAATCTTCATCTTGAAACCTCCCATTTGAATTCGTAATCTAGTTTAAGAATAATTAATAAATTTATTAATGTCAATATAAAGCGCTTATTTACTTTAAATTAGTTAAAAAAGTTCAATAATAAATTTTTTAATTTGAATGCATATAAAAAAGACGCTTCTTGTTAAGAAACGTCTTCCATTATTCGTTTTTCTTATTCCTTGGTTTGTTTTCGATAATTCTCAAAATTTCCTGCCCGCCGCGATGCCTGTGGGAATGCATCAAGAGTTGAGCCGCTTTGCTGTCTTGAGCCCGCATGGCAGCCACAATTGCCCGATGTTCCTTAATGGACCGGACAGGAAGCTCTCGCTCATTAATGGTAGACAATCTTGCCCGGTACAACTGATCCGAATGGCTGTCCATTATATTTTTCAGCCGTTCATTCCGTGAGGACTCAACGATCAGATTATGAAATTGATTGTCTATATCTAAATAAGCCTTTAAATTATTTTCTTTCAGATACTTTTCCTGATTCGCAATGAGAGAATCCAGAATTTCGAGTTGCTCTTCGCTGATATGCAATGTCGCTAACTCGGCAGCCACTCCCTCCAGTGCTTCAGCGATTTGGCACAGTTGCTCAATATTTTCTTTGACGATTGGTTCGACGGTAAACCCTTTGCGGGGGATCAATCGAATCCAGCGATCCATCTCCAATCGAATCAACGCTTCGCGAACAGGCGTCCGGCTCATCTCCAGCATTTCGATAATTTCACGTTCCAAAAAAGCCTCATTAGGCTGAAGCTGTAAGTTCCGGATCGCTTTTTGAATAACTATATAAGCCTGCTGCGGCAAACGGTCTTCATTTGTTTCTTCTTTGTATCGCAATAAGGTCTTCTTTAGATCAGAATTATCGCTGCTTCTTCTCTCTTTTTCCTTCATGAGATTCACCAAATTTCAATTTAATAAAAGAGCTGATATTGAATAAATTATATCAGATTTCCACCTGCATAAGCATGGTTTCAAAGGTAACTTCTGTATTAGCATATAACTCTTTATGAAAATTATCTGTCTTAAAATCATTAAAAGCACCGAATAGTTAGCTATCTATTAGTTTTCACATAACTAACCTGATCAAAGTTGAAGACATAGCTGCGATCAAGGCTCAGATCAGCACAGCGACAATGCCAATTACGATAGGCATTTGCTCTATTATTCAATTTTATTCCAGTCCTTTAATATCGTAATTCTCCAATTATAAGCCTGTTTCTGGAATCGCCCTATAATCAGCGATTGTTAAGCTGTAATTATTATAGCTAATAACAGTGCAAATGATTTCAGCATTGGATTTACAAGCTTTTATTCTTTCGACAACTCTTATTAGGTAACCCAGATTCTTTTGAAATGCAAGTTTCAAAATCTTATGATACGGCTATTTGAATCTATCATTTTTTCTTATAAAATCAGTTTTAAGGGATTTTCTAGTAGCGTATGGTATCGGAAGTTTAAATGTAACTTAAATAGCCTTAAATTACATTCAGAATTATTAAAAAATATTCTTCAATTCAGTTATACTAAAGACAATTATTATCTTTTTAAAAAAGATATTCTTCCTAAGCTAGTCCCACTTTAGGATTCAGAACTAGTAATTTTTGAGATAACTACTCTTTGTATAAGAAAAGGGGAGAGTTGGTATGTCGAGACTAGATAATTCCCGATGGAAAATGAGTATGGCTGGCTTTACTGCGTTTGTTTTAGCTACTATTTTCTTCTTAATAACGGGGCCTAATATACCTGGAATACTTGGGTTTTTAATATCCGCAATAGTATTGTTCATTCTAAATGCTATTTATGTTTTATATACAAACAAGAAGTCAGGGAACACAAAAAAATCAAATATAGACTAACTGTTAGACATTTATTTTTATCTAAATTTTGAATGTAACTTAACTGCACAAAAAGTTACATTCAAATCCTAGTCTTTGCCCTAAAACTTCTACTTGGATTTTGCCGCGGCTTTTTTCAATTCATCCAGATCGCTCTGCAACTCACTGATTTTCTGATTCTACCCTATCAGCAATTCGACAATCTGATTTAGCGATTGTGGAGCAACCACCAAATCCACAATTTCAAAAAAATTTTGAACACTTCATTGGTTTCCTGCATGATAGACACTTTTCTTATTTCATCATTTCGCTGTCATCAGCGCTGTGCGTCCACCGAGTCATTTCAATCATACTCCCTTTATATTTCCAATCTGCACAGGCAGCAAAAAGAAGCAGGCAATCGTGGATTTCCATGATTGCCTGCTTCATTCATATCGTCAAGCGCCTTAAGTCGATGAAATCGGCATAAGCCTGGATGCTTTTAGCGAATAAGAAATCATTCAACATTCTTGTCTTCTTCTGCACCTTCAACACCGCCGCCTTAATTTGCTGCAGTAATCTTATAAATCTTACCGCCATCAGTGGCTGCAATAAGCGCGCCATCCTCCGTTACAAGAATATCACGGAAACGTTCGCCTTCATCAGTCAATAGGCGTTCTTCTCCAACGATGGTGTCGCCTTCAATAATGACACGTGCAATATAGCTCGACACCAAACCACCGATGAACAAGTTGTTCTCCCATTCAGGAATTGCGTTGTTATCATAGAATGAACTACCACTTGGCGCACTTGTCGGATCCCAATAATATCTTGGTTCAATAAAACCTTGCGCCTCGTGTTCTGAAATGCCCTCATTGATTAATTCACCAGAGTACTCGAGACCATAAGAAACAATCGGCCATCCATAGTTATTGCCTGGTTCAATAATATTCAGTTCATCCCCAGCTTGTGGACCGAATTCAACAATCCATAAGTCTCCTGTTTCAGGGTGGAAGTCTATACCTTGAATATTACGGTGGCCGTAGCTGTAAATGCCATCCAGTGCTTCTTCATCTTCAACAAATGGATTCGTCTCTACCGGTTTCCCGTCTTGTGTAATGTGAATTACTTTGCCTAAATAAGCATCCAAGTCTTGTGCACGTTCACGAATTGGATCATCTGAGCGCTCACCAGTTGTTAAGAACAGGTTGCCGTCATCATCAAAGATAATACGTCCCCCATAGTGCAAGGTACCCTTATATGCTGGCAATGCTTGGAAGATCACTTCAAATTCTTCAAGTGAGGCTTCATCTTCTGATAAAACACCTTTACCGACAGCAGTGACAGTCCCCCCTTCAACATCTTGGGAAAACGTCAGAAATACCAATCTTGATTCATCAAAATCAGGAGCAATCGTGACATCAAGCAACCCACCTTGATCTTCGCTATTCACTTTGGGTGTACCTGCGATTGGGTCGGAAACAGAGCCATCTTCAAGGTTCACAATAAGAAGTTCTGCTGAATCCCTTTGCGTAACAAGCAAGCGGTTTGGTTCAAACTCTGCCATACCCCAAGAAACGCCAAGCCCCTCAACAACAACTTCCACATCAAGTTCTGTTTCAGTCTTTACTGCAGGTGCTCTTGTTTGTTCTGGAAATGCCGGTTCAAACTCCGTAACTTTCGGTTCGGTCTCTGCTGCTTCTCCCTCTGCACTTTCCTCAACGCCCTCTTCAGTACCTTCCGCTGTGTCAGGGCTCTCGTCAGCACTTTCTTCTGTTGCAGCATCCGGGTCATCCGTTGATTCTTCGTTTGAAGTATCATCATTGCCACATGCTGCCAAAACCAACACAAAAATCAGCATTGTAAAGAACATTAATCTTGACCACAAAGCTTTCGTCATCGTTTTCCTCCCCTTTTCTAAAATATTCAACATACTATACTAAAGTTCATTCCCCTGAAACCCAGTATCAAAAATGGTTAAGACTTTCATATATAACTAAAAATATGAAACTCCTTTGAAAATAACGTTATCATAATTACGTGAAAATAAAAAATAATCTTACTATTTTCATGATAATTGGAAATTATACTTTTAATGATTGGAATACCGGCATCGAGAATTATGAGCCGCTTTTAGATATGGCAGTGATGTATGCTTTCTTAGAAGAGATGAATAACTCAAAACCTCTACCCCATTAACTAAACTCCGACCCGATCGGAGACTCCCAGAATAATGAGGAATACAAAGAGCTAGCTGTTCACTTGGATGAAAGTTCAAGGATTCGCCTAACGCTACTCAAGATTTATTACGGGTTTATAAGTGTATATTTTGAAATGATTCAAAATGTGTTTGCCGCAATATGGTGCTTACTTCAGTAACAGCACTATGGAATACACGAATGCATTTCCACACTAAGCGGTCATATATATACTTTTTAGGAAACAATAACAAAGAGAGAGAAGAATGCTGTATTCAGCTTTTTCTCTCCCTTTGTATATGCGGCTACCGTTAATCCCTCATATGTAAACTCCCATATATAATTTTGAAAGAGTAGGATAATTCCTCTAAAATTATCTATTATGCGACAAGAAAGCCTGTTTGATATACAAGTTTTATATGACTTGGAACCTCTCCACCGGTTCAACTCGATTTTATCGGGGATCGATATTCATCCGATCTCTGGTGTGGTCACGAAAAAGGCCCAGTTCGGGCCCCCGTAAACCTTCAATTATGCGGCGATGATCTATTCATTGATCATTCGTATTAACGTCGGCAGCTGTTGTGCGCCAACTTTCATTTTTCAGAAATGGACAATTCTGCATGAAGACTGCGGTTCTTGTGGAATCAGTGACTGAGTACAGCGAAGGAGCAACGCTGGATGAA
Organism: Planococcus chinensis; assembly: GCF_020071995.1. Lineage (GTDB taxonomy): Bacteria > Bacillota > Bacilli > Bacillales_A > Planococcaceae > Planococcus > Planococcus chinensis_A. Next base: position 28,135 of record NZ_JABWTK010000010.1, read on the forward strand.
AAAGGTGCAACCCACTGAGACCATCCCCCGGAAAGCTTCCTTTAGCATGGACATCACCTCTTTCTTTTGGATACAAAAAGAGATTGTACCCAAAAGTCATTTTTCATGACCTTTTGGAACAACCCCTTTTTTGTTCAATCCATGATTTGATAAACTCTTGCTTCGTAAGGACGGATTTCTACCGGGTCAATTGACTCGTAATTCGACAGCAGCAGTTCATAATTTCCGGGTTCATTCCAGCGGCATCGCTGCGAACCAAGATTTGAGATGATTATTACTTTCGTATTTTCATCTTCTCGTATGTAGGCATAAATACTTTCAAAATCGAGTTCAACTAATTCATATTTACCGTAAATAAGAACTTCCATTTTTTTACGCAGCGCAATCATCTGTTTGTAAAAAGACAGCACGGAGTGTGGATCTTGTTTTTGCGCCTCAACGTTCAGCCATCCATAATTAGGATTCATATAAATCCATGGCTGACTTTCAGAGAACCCGGCATTCGGACCGTCATCCCATTGCATAGGAGTTCGTGAATGGTCCCGGCTTGTCGCTTTGATTAAGGTCATAACCGTGTCATGCTCCATACCTTCTGCGAGATTATAGAAATAAAGGTTATGTGTATGAACATCATCGAATTGTTCGATTTTCTCAAACGGCGCATTTGTCATACCAATTTCCTGCCCTTGATAGATAAACGGAGTGCCTTGCATTAAGAAATACATGCATGCCATTGAAGTTGCGCTTTCACGCCAATAAATACTGTCATTGCCCCAGGTGGAAACCGCACGGGGTTTATCGTGATTTTCAATAAATAAAGCGTTCCAACCAATTCCCTCGACACCTTTTTGCCAGCGTGTCAAAATTCTTTTCAGTTCCGGCACATTGACTCCTTTTCTTATCTTATCATCCCAAAGACCAAGGTCTTCAAATTGGAAAACCATATTGAATTTACCGTTCTCTTCACTGACCCATTCTTCGATATCTTCAGCCAATACGCCGTTCGCTTCACCAACCGTCATAATATCGTATTTGGCGAAGGTCTCATCACGCAATTCCGCGAGAAGCGGCTGAATCCCGTCAACATTCATCATTTTCTCCCAAGCTGGCAGATAGGGCTTTCCTTCTTCCAAAGGCAGATCAGTGAAGTCTTTTTTGATATGGCTAATAGCGTCCACACGAAATCCATCGACACCTTTATCGAGCCACCAATTGACCATACTGTATAAAGCCTTTCGGACCTCCGGATTTTCCCAGTTCAGATCCGGCTGTTTTTTCGAAAAGATATGCAAATAATATTGATCAGTCTTTACATCGTATTCCCATGCCGGCCCACCAAATATACTTTCCCAATTTGTCGGTTTATCCCGCCAGACATACCAGTCGCGTTTCGGATTATCGAGTGATGACCTGGATTCGACAAACCAAGGGTGCTCATCACTCGTATGATTGATGACCAAATCGATGATTAATTTCATGCCGCGAGCGTGGACTTCATCCAGTAGACGGTTAAAATCTTCCATGGTTCCGAGCTCATCCATGATGTCCTGGTAATCACTGATATCATATCCATTATCGTCATTCGGTGATTTGTACATTGGGCAGATCCAGATAACGTCGATCCCTAATTCCTTCAAATAATCAAGTTTGGCCGTTAAACCGTTTATGTCTCCAATTCCATCGCCATTCGAATCCATAAAGCTTCTTAGATAAACCTGATAAGCAACTGCTTCTTTCCACCATTTTTTATTCATAATCATTTCCCTTTCAAAGACTCCGGCATGAACCACGTTCAATCAGCCTTGCAGGAACCGTGATTTCTCTAATCGGTGCCTCCTTGTCTTTAATTTTTTCGAGTACTAATTCAGCTGCATGAAGACCTAGCTCATAAATAGAAATATCAACCGTACTTAACGGCGGTTTCAGATGTGCCGACAGCGAGTGATTATTGAAACTCAATACAGAAACATCGCCGGGAACATCGATTTTCATATCCTGCAAATAACTAATCAGTTCATAGGCAATCAGATCGTCATATGTGACGATTGCTGTAGGAGGCTTGTCCAGCTGCATCAGTCGTCTAACTGACTTCCCTTCCACCCCTGCATTAATCGACTGATTGACGATTAAATCCAGATCATAACCAATAGCAGCTTTCTCAAGTGCTTTTTTATACCCTTTCAACCGGTCCATTGAAGCCACATATTTCAATTCGCCACCTATATATGCGATACGCTGATGACCGAGGCTGACCAAGTAATTGACAACTTCTTCGACAATACCGACATTATCATTATCAACATATGATATCAATCCAGTATGTACATCCGGACGGCCGACGACTGAGAATGGAATATTGCTATTGTATAAATATTCCATGATTTTGTCGCCACTTCTGGAATATAAAAGTATAATACCGTCAACCCTTTTTCCCTGGGTCATTGAAATAACTTCTTCATGGATCTCTTCGGTAGTGGCACCCGTTGATAAATACAGACCAAACTGACTTTCATGAGCCCGGCTGGAAATTCCCCTAAGGACTTCCGGAAAGAACGGATTCTGAAAAGCCAGCATTGCTGACTCTGCCATGATGACACCGATTGTCTGGGATTTCTGAATAACCAGGTTACGTGCCTGGAAATTTGGATAATACCCCATATGCTTCATCGTTTCGCGTACTTTCTTTTTTGTGTCAGCACTGATTCGCGGGTTATCCGCTATAACACGAGACACAGTTGCCGGTGACACCGCCGCCGCTTTCGCCACATCTTTAATCGTGATGGCCATTGGAATCCCCCTTTACTTAATAGCACCATCCGATACACCTTTAAGAATCGCACGCTGTGCGAAGAAATAAAAGATGATGATCGGTATTATGGCTAGTGTCAGTCCAGCAAGTGCCAGATGCCATTGTTTTGTATATTCTCCAAAGAAGAAAAACATTTTCAATGGAATGGTTTCGCTTCCAGTTTGATTGATAACCAAAGAGGGCAGCAAGTAATCATTCCATATCCAGATGATGTTCAGGATTGCTACCGTTACGGTTATCGGTTTCAGCATAGGAAAAATAATATGCCAAAAAATCTGCCACCGATTTGCCCCATCAATGCGCGCTGCTTCATCCAATGATTTCGAAATATTATTTAAGGCGCCATGATAAAGGAAAATCGAAAGACTTGCTCCAAACCCGAGATACATAAAAATCAGGCCGCCCCGATTCAGCATCTCAAACTGGCCAAAAACCGTTACGAGCGGAATCATGACCGATTGAAAAGGAATCAGCATTGCCGCTACAAATACAAAGAACAGGATGGTGCTGATCCGACTTTTCGCTCGGGACAACGCATATGCCGCCATCGCAGAAAAGATGATGATCAACAGGACGCTTGTGACGGTGATTAGCAATGAATTGAATAGGGTCTGCAAAAAATCGAGTTCATGGAATGCGGTGATGTAATTATCAAAACTCCATTGCTCCGGAGGACTTGTCACATCCGTGAATATCTCTTTTTTTGTTTTGAACGAGTTGACGAACATTAGGTAAAAAGGCAATAGCCACAAAATGCCGAGAAGAATTCCGAGAATCTCCAATTTCCAATTCTTCTTTTTTCTCATTACATTTCAACCTCCCGGCGTTTATTCCAATAAACCTGAAACAATGCGACAATTGCAACTATTACAAAGAATATGATTGCTTTTGCCTGCGCATATGCAAATGTATTCTGCACGAATGCTGTATTGAAAATTTCCATGGCTACCATTTCTGTCGAATTATAGGGTCCGCCGCCTGTCAAAGACAAGTTTTGGTCGTATAGTTTGAATGTATTCGACAAGGTCAGAAACATGCTAACGGTAAATGCCGGTGCGACTAACGGAAAAACGATATAACGAAATCGCTGGAAAGATGATGCTCCATCAATTTCAGAAGCTTCCAGCAGTTCATTTGGCAAACCTTGTAAATAAGCTATGTAGATTACCATGATATAGCCCGCCATCTGCCAGCTCATTAAAATGACCAAACCCCAGAACCCGGTTTCTGTTGTGGACAGCCAAACCTGAAGGCTCTCTATGCCAACCATTTCTCCGACACTCGCAAATACTTTGATGAAGATGAATTGCCAGATAAAACCGAGGATTAAACCGCCAATCAAGTTTGGCATGAAAAATGTTGTCCGTAGAATATTGCTGGTTTTTATACGGGAAGTGACAATTAACGCAAGAGATAATCCGATAAAATTAATGAGGATGACGGAAACAATCGAGAACTTTGTGGTAAACCATAAAGAATCCAAGAATCGTTGATCTTTAAAAAGATCTATATAGTTCTGAAAACCGACAAAGTCGCCTGTAGAGATACCGTTCCAGCTAGTAAAGGAATAAAAGACACCGAGCAGCATCGGTACAATTACAACGAGTGTCAAAGCAATTAAAACCGGCGCAAGGAACAACCAATAAGCAAAATCTTTTGTACGCATAAGCTAAGCCCTTCCTTTCTGCATTAGAAGCATAAAGACAAAACAAAGCACCTCAGAGGCTGCTTTGTTCTTGTCTCCAGCTTAATTATTTCATTTTTTATTGTCTGCTTGATTCCCAAGCTGTTTTGGCTGACTCGACAACTTCTTCCCACGTTGCTTCATCACTCAAATATTTTTGGATGCCAGCGCCAAGTTCATCTTCTCCCCATCCAGTTGGATAGCCCATGAAGACCCATCCGATTGTTTCGCCTGCTTCAGATGCATTGTATACTGCTTTTGATAATGGATCTGAAATTTTTGACGCATCGTAACCTTCATATGCTGGGATGAATTTAAAATCTTCTACTACTGCTGTTTTGCCTGCATCAGAAGTATATATCCAATCAAGAAAATCTTTTGAAGCCTGTACAACTTCTTCGTCAAGATTCGAGTTTACTGCCCAGTACATCGGAACACCTACAGGAAGACCGCCTTCTTCATAGCCTTCAACGGGAATTGGCATCATGTCGATGCCATTTGCGGCAAATTCTGGGTCAATGCCTTCAATCGAGCCGTAAGCCCAATTTCCTTGTTGAATGATCGCAACTCGCTCCAATGAAAATAATTCTTCAACTTGCTGTGAGTAGTCAAGACTGACTGTCGGCTGTTTAGAATATTCATTTTGCAAATCCAAAATTTTCTTGAAGGCCTCAGAATAAGTGAAATCGATTGTTGGTGAATCAAATGCATCCAATACATTATTGTTAAATTCAGGTGCGATGAATGTATTTGATAAATGCAAACCTGTTACCCAAGTTTCTTTGGCTGGCAATGCGAATACCGACTCGATTTCAAGTTCTTCTTTTTTCGAATCGAGTGTTTTCACAGCTTCTTCAAGACTTGCAAAGTCTGTGATTGAAGTAGGATCAATTCCCGCTTCTTCAAATAGGCGTGTGTTATAAATGAAGCCGTACCCTTCCTGGTTATATGGCAATCCGAGAATTTCTGAATCCACTGTTACCCCCTCTAATGTCCCATCTAATGCTGCTTCTGCTGCGGCTGTGTCAGACAAAGGCGCGAGACTATCTTTCCAGTCAGCGACATCTTGAGGTCCACCAATATTAAAAATCGCAGGCTCGTTGCCTGAAGCGAATTTCGAACGGAGTGCAGCTCCGTAATCTTCTCCTCCTCCTACTGTGGTAATCTCAATATTTATATCCGGGTTTTCTTCTTCATACAATGCAACTACATCTTCGAATTGATTTTTAAATTCCACTTTGAACTGAAATACGTCAACTGTAGTTTTATCTCCCTCAGCCACTGAACCTTCTTCCCCACTATTTCCACAAGCGGCAAGTAGACTTGTTGTAACCAGTAACGAAGCTAACAATCCTTTTTTGTACTTGAATTCTTTCATGTGTATAATCCCCCTTTGAGTTTTGCGCAATCGTTTGCACAATGAAGAAAATAAAAAATGGAAACTTTCTAAGAAAGCTTACCATCTTTCAACTATTTGTATCGTATCACAATGAAAACGTTTGCACAATATAAATAAAAAATATTTTTACTTTTTAGAAAAGTGCATTAAAAGAGCATTATAAGATGTTTTCCAATAGCTAATCATTTAAAGTAAGTTAAACTTCCCCATCTAGTTGGACCGACGAAGACGCCGGATTCCTCAACTTCGATAGTCAAGTCGAAGTTCTTCACTGCTATCGCTTTACTGTTGTATACCTTAATCAATTAGTCCCTTAATAACTACGCCACAATTCTACTTTTCTTCTAGTACAAGTAATGCAGCGCCTAATACTCCAGCATCGTTACCGAATTTCGCTACTTGAATATCCAAGGGATTGAGCAGCAATGGTTCGAGTTGCTTCTGCAATTGCGCCCACCAGTATTCAGCTGACTCTGACACGCCGCCTCCGATGACAACCGAATCCAGATCAAAGGCCGCTTGCATCGAACTGATGATGATAGATAAATCATAAGTGAACGCTTCTACTAGTTCTCGTGAACGTACGTCTGTTGCTGCCTTTTGAAACACTTCGAGCGGTGTCATTTCCAGCCCGGCTTCACGGATACGGCGCTGAATTCCTGTACCCGAAACATATTGTTCATAACAACCTTTGCGTCCGCATGCACAATCCGCGCCACCTGGATATAATGTAATATGACCAAGTTCAGCTGCGCCGCCGTGCGGACCACCGCTCAGTAATTTACCGTCCCAGATGATGCCTCCGCCTAGCCCTGTGCCGAGTGTCAGGCATACAATACGATCCAGCCCTTTCGCTGCTCCGAATTTCGCTTCTGCCAGTGCAGCACAATTGGCGTCATTTTCAACTTCCACCTGTATGCCGGTGGCCGTTTCCAATTGTTCTTTCACTTTCGTACCGCTCCAGCCAGGCAAGGCATCTGTGGAAAAGATGATGCGCCCTTCTTTCGGATCGACAAAACCATGTGTGCCGATCCCTACAGCTGCAACTTCAGGATAATCCTCTAGAATACGAAGGACATTTTCCTCAAGATAGGGATACAGCGGAAATTGAGTCGGTATTTTTTCGTCATACAGAATCGTGCCGGCGGAATCAATTATGCCCAGGCGAATTTTCGTTCCCCCTATATCTACACCCATTACGTTAATCATCGTGTTCCCCCTTCTGTTATATGAAGTCCTCTTATCATAACTTAAAAATTTCAATTTCTAGATTTTTTTATGGAGCACAACCGTTTCATAAGGACGTAAAATTAACTTTCCGGTGCTTTCAAGCTTTTCGTAATTATGGATTAAAAGCTCTCCCTGCGGCATCGGGAACTCGAGCTGCTGCTCTGAAAAATTACAGTAGACTGTTAATTTCTCTCCAGAAATTTCACGGGTATAGGCAAAAATATTTTCATCCTCACGGTGAAGCAAAGTAAACTTGCCATGTGTGATGATTTCCATCGATTTACGCAATTGAATCAATTTTTTATAGAACTGATAAATCGATTGGCTGTCGTCTTTATCCAAAGTATTGATGGTGGAATAATTCGGGTTCGAAGCGATCCAGGGAATGCCGGTTGTAAAACCGCCATGTGCTTCCGCATCCCATTGCATCGGTGTGCGGGCATTGTCCCGGCTTTTGGCATATATCGAGTGCATGATCTTTTCGTGCGGTACGCCAAGACTTCTTTTTTCCTTATACATATTCAGAGTTTCGATATCCTTATACTCTTCGATAGAATCAAAACGGACATTTGTCATGCCGATTTCTTCGCCCTGATAAATATAAGGCGTACCTTGCATGAAATGAAGGCAGGCTGCCAGCATTTTTGCTGACTCGATGCGGTATTCACCATCGTTGCCGAACCGCGACACGATTCTTGGCTGGTCATGATTATTCCAGTAGAGGCTGTTCCATCCTGAATCATGCAAGGCATGCTGCCAGTGCTCGAGGTTGAATTTCAAATCTGTTAGCTGAAGTGGCTTCAGATCCCATTTTTCTCCGCTCGCCTGATCAAGTCCCATATGCTCGAACGTGAAAATCATATTCACTTCTTTGCGCTCTTTATCGGTATATTTGATAGCATCCGAAATTGTTGCTCCTGGCATTTCGCCAACCGTCACAATGTCGTATCTTGATAATACTTCCCTGTTCATTTCCTGTAGGTAATCATGTACTTTCGGGCCGTTCATATAAAATGCTCCGCCATCGCCATCTGGTCCGTCCGGGAAATCCTGATCCTTGGAAATCAAATTGATGACGTCCATCCTGAAACCGTCTACACCTTTATCCAGCCACCAGCGCATCATCGCATAAACCGCTTCACGCATCTCCGGATTCTCCCAATTCAAATCGGGCTGTTTCTTTGAAAAAAGATGAAGGAAGTATTGGTCCCGTTGCAGATCGAATTTCCAGGCAGAGCCGCTGAAAAACGAACGCCAATTATTCGGCTTATCGCACCATATATAATATTCCGGTTTGCTGCTGAACCATTCATGCTCATCCGAAGTATGATTGACGACTAAATCCATCATCAGTTTGAGTCCTCTTCTATGCATTTGCTCAATCAATTCCTCGAAATCCTCCATGGTTCCAAAATCATCCATGATTTTTTGATAATCCCGAATATCGTAACCGTTGTCATCATTGGGAGAATCATAAATCGGTGACAGCCAAATAACATCAACACCAAGGTCTTCGATATAATCCAATTTTTGAATAATTCCTCTTAAATCACCGATGCCATCGCCATTTGAATCCTTAAAACTTCTAGGATAAATCTGATAGACTGTCGACTTTTTCCACCACTCTGTCATGTAGTTGCTCCTTTCCTAAGTAAACATGAGATATTCTAACATAAAGATTGCAAGAAAGGAAAGAGACCCTCCAATGCGTTTTTACTGACAATATTTTTATTAACTTAAAGCATTTATTAAGTTGACTCATTGCCTAAAATAAGAAGAACGAACCGGAACCGATTGGATTTGATACCCATTTTGCGCCAACCTGCGTACGCGAACACAGTTATCGGTACTACAGTTACGATAAAAAGCACGAAAACCTAAAGTATAGCCGTCCCAGCCAATTTGATATTTGGAAGGAATCTGCGTTTTCGTATCAGGATAAGTAATTATTGCTTCAAAATTTGTAGGGCCTCCTGCCTTCTGTATAGCATTTTCCAAATACGCTTGATTCCCATACCAATTCAAGGTGCTTTCCTGTGGTAATATTATAAGCGTTAGAGACCCCTCCTAGAGACTTGGTCTGGAGCACTGATACGGGTCGTTATATATTCTTTATGATCAACAGTCAATCAATACATCACTTGTAGCTGAAGCCTTATAGCGTAATATTTTTTGTATTATTAACTGTTCATAGCTATTCGCAATCACGCCCTTTTCTTTAGCAACGTACATATAAAACATCCTCCTATCGATTTATGAATAGTTGATATCTGTGCAAACGTTTGCACAAATAAAAAAATAAAAAAATAAAAAAATAAAAAAATAAAAAATAAATGCTAGCTACATATAGAAATATTTTTATTTATGAACTTTTTTCATTTAAAACATCCCTCTATCCATTATTAAGAAAAATTTAAACTCTGAATCTAGACAACCGTTTACGCAAATTCGGCAAACAAGAGATTGCAATTATTTAGTTCCTCCCTCTATAAATATTGATGTATTAACGGTTTGCACCGTTTTCAGGGTGCCAAAAAATATTTTTTTGGTCCTGTTGAATCCAGTAATTATAAAACCTGTGAATCTCTGGTAACGCAAGAATACGCTCCGCTAAAACCAATTCCAATTATTGGTTCTAATCCGCTATGTCATGCACAATGGATCTCTGCGTCGCTTATGATGACGTACCCTCCCATGTCTCGGGGCATCGAATGCCTACATTCCTTCGTTCGGTCTAGTCATAAGGCAGAGGCCAGCGAAGCTCCTTTAGGGACTCAAGGGTCGGATGGAAACAATGGTGCCGGCTTCTCCGTGTCACTCTCATGTCGTTGATCTTCCGTAAAATGCAGGATTCTTAAGCTGCCTCGGCGAGGCAATGGCTGTCGTTCATCAGGCGGTTGGCGTCAAAATGAATCTGTTTGGTACAAAGCGTATGGAGCACTTTCAGTAATTTCCCGCATAACACCACGATGGATTGCTTTTTCCGCAGGGGATTCTGCGGACGGGTCGTATAATAGGCGTGCAGCTTCCGGAACGCTTCATTGTGGCGGATGATCGGCATCATGACCCGGAACAATAGGGCTCTGAGCTTGCGTCTGCCCCGTTTCGAAATGCGTTTCCGGCCTTTATGCATGCCTGAGGAGTTCTCCCGCAAGGTGAGTCCCGCTAGCTTGATGAGTTGGCGTGGATCCCGGTAATGGGAGAAGCTGCCGATTTCGGACAACAGGTCAATGATGGTCGGTGTGCCGAGTCCCGGCACGGTGGCCAGGTATTCGTATTCCGGTGTTTTCTGGACCATGGCTTCAAGTTCAAACGTCAATGCATCGATTTCTTGTTCCAGTTGGCGATACCGGCTAAGAAGCGTGGCGATTTCAAGTTGGGCCATCCTTTTCCCTTCCGTGATGCCAATGGACAAAGAAGCGACTTCAATCAACTGCTTCGCTTTCGGCCGTTGTGGCGACTTCATTCCGTCTACCTCCCGGTAGAGGGCAAGCAACTGATCCGGCTCTTGTCCGGCAATGTCGCTGGGGAACGGCGTGCGTTCGAGCGCCGCCAATGCCATTTTGCCGAACGTCGGGAAAACCTGGACAAATTCTGGAAAATACCGGTCTAGCCAACGGATCATCTTGTTTTTGATGGAACCGAATTCCTCGGTCAGTTGAGCGCGTAGCGTAGCCCCGACGCGAAGCTCTGCTTCCAAGTTTTCCAGTAGGCGTGGATAGCTGAACCGCCCGTCTTTTACCAGGCGCGCGATGACCAGCGCGTCTTTCTGGTCGTTTTTCGTCTGTAAATTGTCATCCAGCTCTTTCGAGCGTTTTACATGCATCGGATTCGTCATGACGAGCGGAATTCCGTGATCGTTCAGGAAGTGGGACAGGTTGAGCCAGTAATGTCCGGTCGGTTCGATGCCGACCAGCACTTCCGTCTTTCCGGTTTCTTTCCTAACGTTCATTAGAAGTTCGTAGAACTCTTCGAAGCCCGCTTTCGATTGGTAGACAGGAAATGCCTTTACCAGCTGCCGTCCGCGGTCATCGACAAATGTGGCGTAATGTTTCCGTTTGGCAATATCCATGCCAACAACGAGTGTTTTTTCAGTGTCTTGATTAATCTTTTGATTCAGTTTAGAATTCAATTTGGAGTCCTCCTTGGTTCAAATTAGGGGTCAATTCGTTCGGATTTGACACCCCACATCATACCAAGAGGGCTCTTTCTATTTCAATCCCCCCTAAATCCTTCTAACAGGAATGCTCCTTTTTTATATTCTGATGATCGGTGAGAAAGTAATTGCCTTCTATAAATGCCTCGGGCTGATTGAACGGTGAGTCCAAATAACGCGTCGGATTGAATAGTTGATGAACATCTTCAATATATTCAAGCTGCTGATTCCACAATTCTCCAATGAGTGCATTGAAAGCCGTTTCTTCTATTTCCTCTTCTTCGTTGAATATATACTGCTTTCCTACATTCGATACATAGGTAAAATTAATAATTTTCTTTTTCATAGATTTTAATTAGTATTTGTTTTCTTTCAGCGTTTCTTAACTTTTTCTTCATCGCTCTGCTTTTTCAGTTCGATATTGATTTATCTTACACGGCTTATTATTTCAAAAAAGAAGAGAAAAAACTTTATACAAAGTTCCTCACTACCGATAAGCCCTCATATGTAAACTATAATCTGCGTTCTTATCAATCCGTTAAATGGATGGATCCTGGCACAGCTATAAAACTTCTGTTTGCCTTACACACCCAACTTTTCGCTATTATAGCCAATACTTAGAGAAATGAAGCATTTCTTCTTGTTGCATGCCCATCTGCTCATACAATTTTTGCGCTTGATGATTGTCCTTAGCCGTCTCAAGTGTGATATAGCGTGCCTTTCTTTCAACACAATAGGTGTAGCATTTCTCCATTAAACTTCTCCCGACACCTTGTTGCCGAAATCTTTCATCGACATACAAATCATTTAGGATAAAAGCTCTTTGTAGTGCGACTGATGAGAATGTTGGATAGAGCTGTACAAACCCGGCTGGTTCCCCGTTAATTCTTGCTATAAAAATAACGGATTCATTCTTTGAAACTCGTTCTTCTAAAAACTGTTGTGCTGCCTGTTCATCGCCTTGCTGTTTGTAAAATCGTCTGTACGCATCGAATAATGGTACGACTGAATGTAAAGTGTTGCCTGTAACCTGTTCGATCTGCATATCTTCGCCCTCTTTGCTTTTTAATGGTCTTGCTGTAACATATTGTACGAAAACATCTGCCATTCAAAAAGAAACAGTTTTGAAACTTTCAAGATGTCAGAAGAGGGGATTCATATTAAAGAATTTTTATTTTCTTTCCAAGAAAACGAAGCCAAATACAAACAAATTTATGAGCAGATCAAATTGCTGATAGAGACAGGACAGCTAATGCAGAACGAATCAATCCCTTCTATCCGTAAGCTTGCCGATACACTAGGTGTAAGCAGAAATACAACCTTAACCGCGTATGAACAGCTTGTGGCAGAGGGATATATCCGTGGTGAAACGAAGAAAGGCTACTTCGTTAATCCCTATGAACCTATTCACTTACAATCACCTGCCCATCAAAACAAAGAACGAACAGAACCAGTTTCGACTATCCGCATTGATTTCCGAGCAGGGGCAGTCGATTCAGATCATTTTCCTTTGAAGCTTTGGCGAAAATACGCAAACCAGGAGTTAAAAAAAGAGACAGCTTATACCTATGGGGAATTGCAGGGGGAACTAGCGTTGAGACAACAGATTGCAACCTATTTACTGCAATCCAGAGGAGTAAAAGTAGATGCTGGTGAAATCATCATTGGCAGCGGAACACAACAATTACTGTTGTATTTATCCCTGTTGCTAAAAGGAAAATTTGATTCCATTTTTCTAGAAAACCCAGGCTACAATGGCGCTCATACTGTTTTCTCCATGCAGCAATTTCACATCCATCCTTTGACAGTAACCGATCAAGGGTTTCAATTAGACGAATTGACCGAGCAAGCCCGGCTCGTTTATGTCACTCCTTCACACCATTTTCCCTATGGTGTTTCCATGCCCGTCCAGCAGCGATTGGCACTGGTAAAGTGGGCAGCCAATGACGGCTACATTATCGAAGACGATTATGACAGCGAGTTTCGCTATACACAAAAACCCTTTCCAGCTTTAGCATCGATTGATCGGGAACGGGTTATTTACCTCGGCACGTTCTCCAAGTCGTTTTTGCCCTCCATTCGATTGAGTTATATGGTATTGCCAAAATCGCTGGCACGAGAATACCAAGAGAAGTTTTCTGTCATGGAGCAGACGGCCTCCTCCCTGCATCAGCAGACAATGGCACAGTTCATGAAGATGGGGGAATGGGATAAACACATTCGAAAGATGCGCTTAGTCTATAAACGAAAAATGATTCTTACGGTGACCCAGTTACGGCTTCATTTCGGTTCTAGAATCACGATCATCGGGGAGCAATCCGGATTATACGTGCTGGTTCGTGTCCACACGGACCAATCTGAACAATGGCTGATAGATGAAGCGAATCGGAATGGTTTGAAAGTTTACCCGACAAGCCCCTACTTTTTCTCTTCTGCAGAGGAACCGTTGCTGCAATTAGGCTTTAGCAAATTGACCTTCGAAGAAATCGAGGAAGGCATAAAACTCCTGAAAAAAGCTTGGGGATTCTTTTAAGAAGACAGAATAGAGCTGTGCCGTTAATCAGCGGCACAGCTCTAAAAATTTGGATGATAATTTATTTGTTGTCTCACTTTTCTCTGCTTCTACTTCCTATAACTTTTGATATGTAAACTACTATTTATATGGCGCACTATCCTTAGAGTAAAAACTCAAAACTGAAACAGGTCTTAAAATAAAAATATTTTATAAATTATTACTCTATTAATATCTTGTGGAAGCGTTCTTTGACTTGTGGCCAATCTTCTTTTGTCACACTGTACATGACGGTATGTCGAATTGTTCCTTCTTTGCGAATCATGTGGTTCCTCAAAATCCCTTCTTTAATGGCTCCGATTCTTTCAATGGCGCGTTGTGAACGGATATTTTCATGACCTGTCTTGATTTGGACGCGATTCAATCCCAGTTCTTCAAAACAATACGTCAACAATAGAAACTTGCAATTGGTGTTGATATTCGTTCGCCAACTTTTGGGATTTAGCCATGTTGAACCGATTTCTAATCTTTTATGTGGCATGGAAATATCGAGAAACCAAGTAGCCCCAATAATCTTCTTTGACTCGATATCTACAATCACAAAAGCAAACTCTGTTCCAGCTGCTCTCTTTTTTTGAGCATCTTTTACATATTGTTCAACATTCCATTTGTCCGTCAAATCCACCGACATGTGTTCCCAAATTTTGTGGTTATTCGCTGCCTCCCAGATTTCTTCTATATGGCTGCTTTCCATCGGCACAAGCTTGACAACTTCATTCTCTAAGGTTTTCATTTCCCTCACTCCTTTCTATCATTACACTTCATTTCTGGTATGCTTAACATAACCAATTTAGATTAATTATTACATACCAGGGAGTGCTTGAAGTGGAACTGCAAGTAACATTTCCAAAAGGAACCACGAAATATATGGCCATTTATGAACACATTAAACAGCTCATTCTGCAACAACAGTTAAAAGCGCATTCAAGAATGCCCTCCAAACGCGAATTAGCCAATCAACTGAATGTCAGTATATTTACCGTACAGGAAGCATATGCCCAATTGCTGAGTGAAGGTTATCTGTACTCAACAGAGCGAAAAGGTTATTTTGTAGGCGAGATTGAAGTCCCCTTCCAAGAAGAAGATGTCCTTCAAAAAGAAGAATTTCTGCCAACGATAAAAGAAGAGTCCTTGAATTTTAGAAACGGGCAAGTTGATCCAATAGAATTTCCATACAAAGTTTGGAACTGTCTGTATCAAAAGTTTCTGGCTCCTGCCCATGTTGCAAATGGTTGTTGGCAAGGGGAACCCGAATTACGGAACGAAATTGCAAACTATTTGCGCCAATCCAGAGGATTGCATTGCCAGGCAAAACAAATTTTCATTTTCAGCGGTACCCAACAACAATTAAGTTCCCTGTGTCAATTCCTCCTTCCTTCTAAAATAGGAATGGAGGAACCGGGTTTTGTTCGAGCAAATGTGGTATTTCACCAATTAAACATACCGGTTTTACCTCTAAGGTTGGATTCTGAAGGCTGTACCGTACCGAAACAGGCAGTGACACTTCTATATACAACTCCAGCTCATCAATATCCACTTGGCACCGTAATGTCGATCAACAGACGCCTTGAATTGTTATCGTGGGCAAAAGCTTCTTCCAGTTACATCGTAGAAGATGATTATGATTCAGAATTCCGTTATCGAGGCGCCTCAATTCCAACGTTGGCTCATTTAGACGCTTTGAATCAGGTAATTTATTTTGGGTCATTCTCTAAAACCTTGCTGCCTTCTATTCGAATCAGTTATCTTGTCCTCCCCTTATCTTTAATGAAAGAATATGAAGCATTCAATGCACTGCAAAAACCCACTGTTTCCAAAATCGATCAGTTAGTCGTTGCAGAATTCATTAAAACAGGAGGGTATGAAAAGCACATCGCCAAAATGCGAACCCTTTACCGCTCAAAGAGAAAGTGCTTGATTGAAGCGATAGATGAATTTTTGGGAGAAGATTTTTCTGTTAAAGGAGATGAGGCTGGACTGCATATCATTGTCCAATTACCTGCCTACTTAACGGAACAAGAAGCAATTGCAAGGGCTGATTCGCTCGGCATTGAAGTTGATTCCGTATCCCATATGTATCAAGAAACAAAATCCACCGACCGAGTGATCATTGGTTATGGGGCTCCGACTATTGGAGAAATTCGGAAGGGCATTCAATGGCTTGCATCGGTCTGGAAAAGTCCCTAAGTTAAATTTTTAAGGATGGGTTTCATACTTATCAACCGTTCGTAAAAGCACACCTTTCCGAACGCTCTAATTCTGCTCCAAAACCCCAAAAAAAAACGTCCGTAAAAGTGCTAGAGCACTTTACGAACGTTCGCTTTTTTGCTAAGAGGTTTACGAACAGTATTTAGATTTTAATGGGCCGTTAAAGACCAATTAGATTCCATCCGTTGAATTGCTTGGTCTAATCAAGCAGTTACCGTTTCTTCAATCCCCTTCATCACAGCAGCGACTTCCGGTGCTGTAATTGGTTCTTGCCTTAACACATGAATTGTTTCACCAACGCGTGTGGACTGGATGGCAATGTCTTCGATCCACTTGCTCGGAACCCCCACTTCTTTCAACGTAGACGGCAATCCAATTTTCTTATAAAAAACTTTTAATTTTTCCACTTCATCGGTTTTGCCTTCGAGCAGCAATTGGACCAGGACGCCGTAAGCCACTTTGTCGCCATGCAAGGCGTGGTGCGATTCCGGTGAAATGGTCATGCCGTTGTGGATGGAATGGGCACCTGCCGTTCGGCCAAATTTGTCGCCGAATCCGCCGACCATGCCGCCCGCCATAATGATCGTTTCGGCCACTTTGATGAAGGCTTCTGACAAAAGGCCTTGTTTCGCATCCTGAATGGCAACTTCCGCATGTTCAAACATTTCATCGGCACAGAGCTTCGCGGTGTAATGGGCGATTTTCAAGGCAAGCGGCGGGTTATCGAAGCGGCTGATTTGGACGTCCGCTTCGTACCATTTCGCGATGGTGTCCCCGATTCCCGCAACCAGCAGCGGTACCGGAGCTCCGAGCAGAACGCGCGGTTCGACCAAAAGCAGATCGACGCTTCCGGGGAAAATGGTGTAATGGGTCATCGTCCCTGCTTCGGTATAAACCACACTAAGCGGTGTCCACGGCGCACAGTTAGAGGCGAGTGTCGGAATCAGCACCGACTTGATGCCGGTGTCATGGGCGACAGCTTTAGCGATATCAAGCACTTTGCCGCCACCCGCTCCGATAATGGCATCCGCACCGATGGCTTTTGCAATTTCTGCCACTCGGGCAATTTCAGGCAGCGAGCATTCCCCGAGGTAATTTTCAAAGGCTACTTCAACTCGTTCCAGTTTTGGAAAGAACGGACGCAGCGCTTGCCACGACTTGTTGCCAGTCAGGAGCAACGCTTTGTTGATATTACGCGCCAACAGTTTGTCCTCGAGTCCTTCGAGAACATGGGTATTGCAGATATATTCAGCAGGTGCGCCTTTTACGATAATGTCTTCCACAAACATTCTCCTCCCTTAGCGGTTGGCCATCCATTCCGGTTTGCCGAAGCCTTCAAAATCAGAATCGATCAATGCTTCAAATTCCGGCGATTCCACAATTTCGACTAAGTCTTTTGACAGCTGTGTATCTTTGTTTTCCGTTTTCACTGCGACCAAGTTGCGGTATTGGTCTGGCATATTTTCAAGTACCAGTGCATCCAGCAAGTTCATGTCAGCTGCCAAGGCAAAGTTTCCTGGCACGGCTGATAAATCAGAGCTTTCCACTGCACGCGGCAAGCCGCCTGCTTCGATCGGCTGGAACACCAGGTTTTTCGGGTTTTCCTGGATGTCTTTTTCTGAAACCGTCAATTCTTCCGCTGCCGGATCAAGTGTAATCAAGTTGTTGTCCTGCAAGACCAGGAATGTGCGGGCTGCGTTTACCGGGTCGTTCGGAATCGCAATCGTCGCTCCGTCTTTGATGTCTTCCAGTGAGTCAAAGCCATTCGAGTAAATGCCCATTGGCGCTGTCGGAACCGTAATCAGGCCGGTCAAGTCCATGCCGTTTTCTTTAGAGAAGTTTTCCAGGTACACCGAGTGCTGGAACAAGTTGGCGTCAAGGTCGCCGTTATCAAGTGCATTGTTGGGCTGGATGTAGTCGCTGAATTCCACGATTTCCACTTCGTATCCTTTTTCTTCAAGCGCCGGTTTGAAAGCTTCGTTCAGCATGTCGCTGTATGGGCCGGCGGTGCCGCCCAGTTTGATGGATTTCGAGTCGGCGCTTGATTCTTCTTCGCCGCAAGCTGCAAGAATTGTGAGTAAAACGAGTAGGATGGCTGGCAATAAAAATTTCTTCATGTGAGTTTCTCTCCCTTTTTTATCGTTTGTCTATTGCTTTTGACGTCCAGTCACCCAATTGCTGAAGGATTTGGACGAGAACAATTAAAATGACGACGGTGACGATCATGATTGTATTGTCGTAGCGGTAATAGCCGAAGCGGATCGCCAAGTCGCCGATGCCGCCGCCTCCGACAACGCCGGCCATCGCGGAATACGCAACGAGTGAAATGATGGTGATTGTAATCCCTTGGACAATACCGGCTTTCGCTTCCGGCAGCAGCACGTCTTTGATGATCATCCACGGGGTGGCTCCACAAGCAACGGCTGCTTCAATGACGCCTTTATCGATTTCACGCAGTGAAGTTTCCACAATGCGGGCGAAAAACGGAATCGCTGCAACCGACAACGACACGCTGGCTGCCGCCGGCCCGATGGTTGAATCCACCAACATCTTTGTCAACGGGATTAACGCCACCAGCAGGATGATAAACGGAATCGAGCGGATCATGTTGACCACAAAACCCAATACCGATTTCACAAAACGGTTTTGCAGAAACAGGCCTTTGTCGGTGACAAACAACACGATGCCAAGCGGCAAGCCGATGACAATGGCAATTGCGAGCGAGACGCCGATCATATACAAGGTTTCGCCGAACGCTTTCGTGATGTCCGGCCACAATTCCATCATATGCTGAAAATCAAATCCCATTTGAAATCACCTCCACAGTTGCTCCCCGGCCTTCCATATAGGTAATGGCCCGGTGGATATTGTCTGGTCTTCCCTGGATTTCCATCAGGAACAAACCGAGCGGCTTTTCCTGGATGTACTCGATCGAGCCATGAAGGAAATTGCCTTTGACATCGAAATGCTGCACCGTATCGGTGATGATGCCTTCTCCGGCAACTGCGCCCTTGAACTGCACTTTGATGACGCTGCCGGTGCACGCTGCCAGAATCGGCTGCGGCACATCAAACGACACGACCGAAGAGATGAATTCCTTTGTGAGTTCCGCTTTTGGATCCGAAAATAAATCGTAGACGTCGCCTTCTTCAATGACCCGTCCGTCCTGCATGACCGCCATGCGGTCGCAGATTTCCTTGACGACATTCATCTCGTGGGTGATGAGAACGATGGTGATATTCAGTTCGCGGTTGATCTTTTTCAGCAGCCGCAAAATGGAAAGAGTGGTATTCGGGTCGAGTGCGGATGTCGCTTCGTCGCACAACAGCACCGATGGATTATTCGCCAGCGCCCGGGCAATGCCCACACGCTGCTTTTGCCCGCCGCTCAGCTGCGCAGGGTAGACGTCCCGTTTATCGGTCAAGCCGACCATCTCGAGCAGTTCGTCAACCCGTTTGGCGATCTGGTCTTTTGGAAGCTTCGCCGCTTTCAAAGCGAAGCCGACATTTTCCCCGACCGTTTTTTGGCTGATCAAGTAGAAATGCTGAAAAATCATGCCGATTTTCAGCCGCGCCTGGCGCAGCCCTTCACCTTTCAGCTTGGTGAGGTCAAGGCCGTCCACTCGGATTTCGCCGCTTGTCGGGCGCTCCAGCAAGTTCATGCAGCGTAGCAGCGAGCTTTTTCCTGCCCCCGAGTAGCCGACGATGCCAAACACTTCGCCTTCGTTCACGGTCAGAGAGACATTGTCCACGCCGGTGATGGTTCCTTTTTTTGTTTTGTAGTCCTTCGTAAGATTCGTGATGCTGATCATGGTGGGGTCCCTCCTTTTTTGGCCATTAAAAAATGCCTCTTTCATTTAGAAAGAAGCACCATAACGGAATAGGTTTATCTCTCAGAATGAAATCATTCTGCAGGAATTAGCACCTTACAGATTGCTCTGTAGGTTGCTGGACGTCATTGGGCCTGTCCCTCAGTCTCTCTTGATAATGTTCCTTATGTAATTGGTTTTAACTTGGTTCTAATAGTAGTCAACATTTTGGCTGCTGTCAAACCTTTTTTTGAAAAATATCAATTATTGAATTTCATTTTTTCTCTTACAGGGACAATTCTTCGTCCACGCGGTCAATCACGACAAACGGCATCGAGCCGTCAAAATAAAAGCCGTAATCTTCGTCTTCTGCGGTTTGGATTGCTGAAGGAATTTCCATTTCCATCAGTATTTGCTTCACTTCTGCCATTACCAGCAAAAACGTTTCTTCCGGAACGCCGGTAACCACATGCGTGAACAAAAAATAGTCTTTCAAAGCCAAGGGTGTGGCGGCTTGCCCTTTCCGGGTCTTGACGAGCAGGTAGCGAAGCAGATTCGCCTGTACCGGCGCCATTTTTTCGGAAATGCCGTTGTAAGTCAAGACGGCGCCGAATTTATTGAACTTCAGTGAAATGACATCCTGCATCGGCGCTTCGACGCTTTCTTCTTTCGAACAAAGCACAGAACCGAACGGTGTGGTAATGCGGTAAGCCTGGCTCTTCAGCATGCCATCGTTGTAGCAAAGCTGGGTGGACAGCGAAGTGGCATGCTCAGCGGTGGCCATAAAATCCATGGCTGGCACTTCACCTTGGATCGCCGGATGGAGCGCGCAGTTGGTAATATACAAGACGGCGCGGTTGATTTGCTCCGCATTCAGCAAGTAACGCTCATCGGTATAAAAAGTCTGGCTGTTCAGCGCTTGCTGGAGATAGGCCGCCGCATCAGAGAAAGCTCCTGAACGGTAAGCCAAAAACCCCAAACGGTAAGCTGCGATCGGGTTTTGCGAGTCATAGGAAAGTACTTTTTTCAGGACTTTCTCGGAATCTTCGTAAATGGTGCGGTCACTGCCAGAAACAGGAGCGCCGTAGCGCAACAGGTAAGACACCAACTTTTTCTTGATGAAGGTGTAATAGGCACGGTAATCTTCATCCTCTTGCACTAGCGCTTCTAATTGACGGTGCATGGCCTCATACACTTCTATTTTAGAATAGCTTAAACTGCCGAGCCTCGTTTCACCGAGGCCCAGCAGTTCCTGCTCTAATTCTTCTAGTTCTTCTAAACTGATTCCCTGAAAGCTCATGACGTTCCTCCTGAACAAAACTGATCGACTTAAAATTAATAAAAAAACTCTATGTAAAATAATTTTATGATTTAATAAAAAATAAAATAAGATAAATTTTACATTTTTAATAAACTTGCATCGTTTTTTATGATACCAATGCCAAGAAAGATTAACAATAGGGCAAAAGATAATTTTATTGTAAAAGAATTTTATAAGTTCTTCAAAACCATGTCTTTTTCCCTACGAAATCAAAAGCAGCCCTTGCTTTCCATTTTGGAAGCTGGGGCTGCTTTTAGCGATAGTCTTTGGATCGTCAAGGACTTTGACTTCATTCTAGACCGGTGCCACCATACTGCCGATTTCTTTCTCAAGAATCGGCACTACTTGAGCAGCCAGCATTTCGATGTTTTCCTGCACTTTGCCGAACGGTATGCCGCCAATATCCATTTGGGCCATAAAGCGCCTGTGGCCGAACAATTCGTGCTGCTGGAGTATTTTCTCCGCAACGTGTTCCGGGCTCCCGACAAACAAAGCGGTTTCCGGACCCGCTAACTGTTCAAAATCATTCCGTGTCATTCGCGAACTCATTCCGCGCTGGCGATTGACGTAGTTCCAGTAGTTGGCATAGTACGGATAAAACTCCTCTTTCGCTTGCTCTGTAGTTTTTGCCAGGTAAGCGTGGCCGGTCACCCCGACTTGTAACGATGCCGGCGAATGCCCCGCTTCGATTCCCGCCTGCCGATAGATATCGACAAGCGGCTTAAACCGTATGGGATCACCTCCAAGAATAGCAAGCGCCATTCCGACGCCCATGCGTCCGGCGCGGGCTGCACTTTCAGGGGTTCCGCCAACCCCAATCCAGATGGGCAGTTTGCTTTGCAATGGCCGCGGCGCAATTTCCGCGCGCTCTATCGGTGATCGGAATTTACCTTTCCACGAAACAATGCCGCTGTCGTTCAGTTTCATTATTAACTCCATATGTTCACTAAAGAGCTCATTATAGTCTTTCATGCTGTATCCAAACAGAGGAAACGATTCAATGAAAGCTCCTCGGCCAGCCAAATTCTCAGCACGGCCCCCGGAAACCAAATCCAAAGTTGCAAAGTCTTCGTACAACCGGACCGGATCCAGTGTACTCAAGACGCTGGTCGCACTCGTCAAGCGGATTCGTTCGGTCGCTTGGGCAATTGCAGCCAGCACGACCGCAGGCGAAGAAACCGCATAATCCAGGCGGTGATGCTCACCTACCCCGAAGATATCGAGGCCAGCCCGGTCCGCCAGTGTTCCCGCTTCTATAATTTCGTCCATCCGCTGTTTGGGGCTGATCATTTCTCCTGTCAGGGGATTCGGTCCGATATCCGCTAACGTGTACATTCCGACTTCAAAGCCTTGTTGTTTTAATTTAGCCACTTAATTCGCTCCTTCTTACGCTGCTGTCCGCAACGGCAAATTATAAGTTACTTTATGTAACTTACTGTATTATGATTATCCAATTATGTCAAACCTTCGTCTTGCAGAACCAGCTTTTTGTGCCGTTCCCCTTTTTTTATGGACACAACTGCAACACAACATTTAAAAAAGTTCTGCTAAAATCTGATTGAATGAAACTTTTGCCGCGTTCCATACGTAACAACAACAAAGAAACATTTTCAACGATTTGAACTTAAATTCTCAAGGGTTTGAATCCCCGGAATTTAAGGAATACTATGAACCTGTTTTAAAATCCAAAGGAGACGATCGATGTGAGAAGTGGAAATCCGAGTTTGAAAGATGAAGTATTTGAAAAAGGCGGTTATGCCAATTCGGGCCGCACGATGACCATTCAAGGAACGGTCAATAAGACGTTCATATTATTGCTTTTGGTATTGGCGACAGCGGTCTATTCCTGGAATCAGTACCTCAGCAATCCTGAAACCATCCTGCCCTTGATCCTGGTCGGCGGCATCGGCGGCTTTGTCGTCGCGATGATTACGATTTTCGTGCCGAAAGCGGCTCCGTTTACAGCTCCGCTTTATGCATTGCTGGAAGGTTTGTTCATCGGGGCGATTTCGGCCCAGTACGAAGTGCAATACGGCGGCATCGTGTTCCAGGCCGTCCTGTTGACCATCGGAGTGCTTTTAAGTTTGTTGCTTGCCTATAAGTCCGGATTCATCAAAGTGACGCAGAACTTCCGCTTGGGTGTAGTCGCTGCGACCGGCGCCATCTTCGTTGTGTATTTGATCTCGTTTGTCGGCAGCTTTTTCGGCTTTAACATCCCGCATTTGCACGAATCGACGCCGCTTGGCATTATCATTAGCATCGTCATTGTCATCATTGCCGCATTGAATCTGGTGCTGGATTTTGATTACATCGAAAATGCTTCCGAAAAGCGTGTTCCGAAATATTTTGAATGGTACGGAGCTTTCGGCCTGCTGGTAACGCTCGTTTGGCTGTATCTTGAAATTCTTCGTTTGCTTGCTAAATTGCGCGACAGATAAAACAGCGGATAACAAAACAGCCGATTTCCCTCGTTTCAGAGAGGAAATCGGCTGTTTTTATTTTCTCTAAAAAAGCAGCGCCTTAAAATTAAATCCAAAACTCTGGTTCGCTCGCTCCAATAGCGGCATCCAATGCCTGATAAGCCTAATTGAACTGCCATTTTGCCTATTCAGTTTCTTCCTTCAAGCAATTGCCTAGCCTCGTCGAGAGAAGGGATTGACGGTATCGCACCTTTTTTAGTGGTCCCCAAAGCCGCAACCGCGTTGGCGAATAATATCATGGCTTGCAGCTCTTCAGCTTGTATTGCCTCCCATAAAGCATCTTTCTGAAGAAATTGATGCAAAAAAGCACCCAAGAACAGATCACCTGCTCCCGTGGTATCGATTGCCTCCACTTTGAAACCCGCAATATGTCCCGTATCTTCTCCAAATCGGTAGAAACAGCCTTGAGTCCCCAACGTCACTAAGACAATTTTTAATCCGAATTTCTCAAACAAAAATCGAGACCCTTCTTCCAGATCACGGATGCCCGTAGTGAATTCCAGTTCTTCATCAGATAGTTTTAAAATATCCGCATACTGCATCCCCGCAAGGATCGTTTCCTTAGCCTGGCTTAAACTTTTCCAAAGCGCCGGACGCAGATTTGGATCATAGGAAATTAGAACATCGTTCTCTTTTGCCGCTTGCAGTGCTTTTAATGTGGCCGTCTTGGCCGGTTCATGCGTCATCGAAAGCGAACCGAAATGAAAGACCTTTGCCTGTTGCACCAATGCAACATCAACTTCCTGTTCCTGCAGCATAATGTCAGCTCCAGGAGAACGGTAGAATTGGAAAGAACGGTCGCCGTCTTCCTTCAGATGCACAAATGCCAATGTGGTATTTACATCCTTTGAGTAGATTAAGCCTTGTGTATCAATTCCGCTTTTTTGGAGTGTCTCCCCTAAAAAAGAGCCGAATTGGTCATTCCCCACTTTTCCTATAAATGCGGTCGATGCATTGAATTTAGCCAGCGTGGCAAGAACATTAGCGGGTGCTCCGCCAGGGTTGGATTCAAACAAGGCATTTCCATTTGCCGATTTTCCGGCTGGTGTAAAATCGATCAGGAGTTCACCCAGTGCGACGACGTCAACCATATTCCCTTCCCCCTTTTTGTATATACTGCATAACTGGCGAGTAAACCGAATTAGGAAACCCGCTCTATCCCGGCGCCAGCTTCTTCACAAAGCCACCGGCCGAAATCGCTTCGGCCAGTGGCTTGTGTTACAGCTCTTTCGGATTTCGCAAATTCCACTTTTCAAGCGTTGCATCAACCCGCCCATTTGCCGTGAAGATGACATCTACATCATCTGCTTCAGCAAAGAACCGGGCCGTAAATACTTCCTCTCCTCCATTGACAAACAATTCAATCGAGCTGGTGTCGAGGAAGATATGAAGGTCTTCAAGCTTATCCAAAAAGCAGCTTCGGCTTTCAATCTTGCCGTCTATGAACCGTTTTCTTTCCAAGGTCAAGCGCTTCATATGCTTGGTATAGACGATTGACAAGTTTTTACGGATTTCGATTTTTACTGTGTCGGCGAGATTTTGGTGGAAACAAGCTTTGATTTCACTGACTGTCCCGGCCAGTTCCGGCCAAGTCTTTGTTTCATTTTCGATGCTTGTTTTGCACCGAAACCCCTTTCCTTCCCGCAGCTTTTTGAGTTCCTGCACCGGCTTTTGAACAATCCGGTTGATTTTCAATTCGATTTCCCGCGGAATCGTCAAGGCATGCACCCAGCCTTTTTCAATGGTTGGCTGGTGGGATTCCTGTTCGTCTGTAATTCCCATCCAGCCCAGCATGATTCTTCTCCCTAGCTGATCTTGAAACGTTTGGGGGGCGTAGAAATCAAACCCACGGTCCAGTTCAATAAATTCGCCGTGTGGAAACTCAGTGGTTCCGACTTTCCATTTCCCTACAAAATAACCTGACTGAAACATATTGTGGTAAAAGCTTTCTTTTGCTTCCAACCCTTGAGGCGACACGATCAAAATGTCGTTTCCATCCAGTTCAAAAAAATCGGGGCACTCCCACATATAGCCGAAATCCATCAACCCGTTAAGCCGGTTCCCGGCAAGCGTTCCTTTCAACTCCCATTCCTTTAGATCGGATGAAGCAAACAGGACAACGGCACCTTCCTGAGAAAAGGTTTGTGCTCCTATAACCATGTACCAGACGCCATCCCGTTTCCATACTTTCGGGTCCCGGAAATGGGACGTGTATCCTTCCGGCAGCAGAACAACAGGGCCTTTTTTCTCGAAAGTAAATCCGTTGTGTGAAACAGCCATACATTGATACGTTTCAAGTATGTTGTTGTCATGCCCAACGTTTCCGCTGTAGAACAGCACCATGTCTCCATCAACTTCAACAGCACTACCGGAAAAACATCCGTCTCTTTCGTACCACTCACTCGGAACGAGCGATGGCGGGTGTTCTTGCCAATAGATGAGATCTTGGGATGTGCAGTGGCCCCAGCATTTAGCACCGTGTACGGTCCCAAACGGGTTCCATTGGTAAAACACATGATAGGTGCCTTTATACTGGATGAGTCCATTCGGGTCATTCAGCAAGCCGACTGCAGGCATCAAGTGGTATTGCAGCCGGTGCGGGTCAACGTAGTTATTTTTTTGATAGGTTTCCAGTGTATGAGTCAGTCTTTCAATCCAGTTTATAGTGTTCATCGCAAACTCCCATTTCTAGTGAATTTTCAACTAGATTTCCCCTAAACCGCTACGTGTTCGTTTCCACAGATTTTACATTCCCGGCTTCTATCTTTGTACTCCCCCAGCAAACGGGACAACAGAATGCCCCATTGTCTGCCGCTGCAACTTCAGCCCTGAAATTTTTTATTTCTTATTTCTGGCCCTTATGATAAAAGTTGTGAAATTCATGCCTTCAAAAGCTGCTTCCTGCATGTTAATTCCCCCTCATATTTTATTATTTATCTTTTCTAATAATACGATAAAATGATTTAAAAGTTTCATAAAAATTAAAAAAATATTACTTTTTCTTTAGCTTTGTGACTATATAGTTACAATATTTTAGGATTTCACTTTTTCCTTTAAAAATTCAAAATAGGCTATCTGGCAAGATCAAAATCTTAATCCTCTTTACTTCCTCCACCCCTTCCGCTACACTAGACCCATCGGGGCAAACCCCGGACCACAAAAAAACTGCATACCGTTTTCTGCACTGGGGGTGCCCGATTTTCGGCTGAGATGCAAGCGCAAGCTTCGATCCCTTATGA
This sequence comes from Planococcus chinensis, assembly GCF_020071995.1. GTDB lineage: Bacteria > Bacillota > Bacilli > Bacillales_A > Planococcaceae > Planococcus > Planococcus chinensis_A. Next base: position 55,041 of record NZ_JABWTK010000010.1, read on the forward strand.
CTCGATCCAGGTAATACTGGCGTGAGGAAGTGCGGTGACTTTCCGCAATTGGATCTTTCCCCGAATTTAATTGGCATGGAATAGTGGCTGCATCTTCACGGATGCAGCCTTTTTTTGTGTAATTTTTTTGAGGAGGAGAATTTATATGGAACCATTGCAATGCGGCACAAGCCCGATCGTCGGATTTCGCTTTTCTTTGCATCCGATGACCGGCGATTTTATCAAAGTAATTAAAGGGGCTTTAAACGAAACGGATACCTCAAACGTCTGGATGCATACCGATGACGTCTCGACGGTCATCCGCGGGAAACAGAACCACGTCTTCAATGTGGCAAAAGCACTGACGCTGCATGCAGCCAAGACCGGCGAGCATGTCGCATTGTCCGGCACATTTTCGATTGGCTGCCCGGGAGATTCTGCGGGCGATGTCTACTTGGACAAAGATGACGTGCTGCTGAACACCGATGACACAAAGCAATACGTATCTTCACAATTTGCCCTGTATCCAATGAACGACCCGGATTACATGGCCGTTATTTACCGTGAAGTCGACCGTGCCAAGGCACAAGGCGTCTTCAACGAATCGATGCATTACGCAAGCGGCATCCACGGCGATATCCATGACGTCTTTGCGTTTTACGAGGAAGCATTTACGAATGCCCGCTCCGAAGAGCACCGCCATTTGGTCATGACGGTATCAATGAGCATCAACAGCCCTTCGCACGGAGGAAAAAAAGATGCTTAAATCATGGAAGCTGAAAGAAGTTGTGCTGATGTCGCTGTTTGCCATCGTCTTTGGCATTGTCTATTTGCTGTTTGTCCATCTTTCGAATATCTGGGCCGGCATCATCGGGCCCATTGCCTATGAATGGCTGTTCGGCATCTGGTTTATCGTATCGATCATTTGCATGAACATCATCCGGAAACCGGGAGCTGCCGTGCTGTCGGAATCGATGGCGGCGGCAATCGAAGTGCTGCTCGGCAATGCAGTCGGTCCGCGCCTGCTGTTGTCCGGCATTGTCCAGGGACTCGGAGCGGAAGCGGCGTTTGCAGTGACCGGCTACAAGCATTTCAATCTGGCGGTGTTTATGCTTGCCGGAGCCGGTTCTGCTGTGTTCAGTTTTGTGTACGGCTATTTCATCTCCGGCTATGCAGGGCTTGATCCCTCATTTGTGGCCTTGATGTTTACGCTGCGCGTCTTAAGCGGCATGGTCATCGCCGGCATCGGAGGCAAGTACATTTCAGACGGCTTGCTCGCGACCGGTTCGCTGCGGGGCTATGCGATTGCCCGCGCAGAAAAAGGTGATGCCGGTGCATGAGCCGGTGTTTTCATTGAAAAATATCCATTTCCGTTTTCCGGATGACCAGGAAAACATCCTGAAAGATCTCACATTCGACATTTTTCCGGGAGAACGCGCCGTCATATCCGGGCCGAGCGGCTGCGGCAAAAGCACCTTGCTGTACTTATTGAACCGGTTGTATCCGCTGAACTGCGACGGAATTCTTAGCGGCAGCATCCATCTGTTCGGCAAAAAAGCGGAAGACTATGCCCCCGGAGAAATCAATCACCGGATCGCGACCGTGTTCCAGGACCCCGATTCCCAGTTTTGCATGCCGACCGTTGAAGCAGAATTGGCGTTTACCTTGGAAAACCTTCATGTCCCTTTTGCGGAAATGGAGAGCCGGATAACGGATGTCCTCTCATTGACCGGCTTAACCCCGCTGCGCCATGCCGTAATCCAGTCTTTATCCGGCGGCATGAAACAGCGCGTGGCAACTGCATGTGCGTTGATCATGAAACCCGAAGTGCTCCTGCTCGATGAGCCCATTTCCCACCTCGATCCCTTAACAGCCAAGCAGTTTATCGCCTGGCTGGACGGACTGCAGAAAAAATTCAGCTTGACGGTTGTCGCTGTGGAACACCGGCTTGATCTATGGGAATCGTTTTTCGACCGCGATATCCAACTGGACGTAAGCGGGCGCATACTGGCAGACCAGCGCTTTATCCCCAGAGCGGCAGTGGCATTTCCGAAGCGGCGAACTGCCCTTCAAACTGCCCTTTCTTTGGAGGTTTCCGGGCTGTCCACTAGCGTCAACGGGAAAAGCTTGCTCAGTCCGTTATCATTTTCCGTCCATCGCGGTGAAGTTACAGTCGTTGCCGGACCAAACGGCAGCGGAAAATCGACTTTGCTGAAAACGCTGTGCGGCATCTACAAAAATTCTGGCGGAACCGTCGAATCGAACGGCGCCGGCTACGTGCCGCAATCGCCTGAGTACCTGTTTCTGACGCAGCGGATCAAAGATGAACTAGCGTATTCGGCTTCGTCAACTCCAATGGAAATCCAGGATTTGATGGAGCGCCTGCGGTTAACGGATATCCAAAACGCGCACCCGTTCGCTGTCAGCCACGGGCAAAAACGGCGGGTCGCCATCGCGTCGATGCTCGCAGACAAACGGCAAGTACTGCTGATGGATGAACCGACTTCGGGACAGGACGCTGCGGCGTTGCAGGCATTAGCGCTGTTGATTGCAGAACGGGCAAACGAAGGCATTTCTTTTTTGATCGTCACGCATGACATGGAATTCGCAGCGGCCGTTGCCGATTCCATCCTTCTTATTAAAGACGGTGTACTGACGGGGAAATTTGCGTGTGAGGAATTATGGGCTGATGAGGAAATGCTGGCGTCGCATCATTTGCTTGCGCCAAAAGGAGTGAAGCCCCGTGCGGAATCTTTTGCATGACATGAACCCGTCCGTGAAATTTATTGCAGTGACCTTATCAATGATGGCCATCGCCTTTTTCTTCAATCCCTGGACACCACTGATTTTCTGGATTGGCGTTTTACTCTTTCAAGTTTTCATGAGCCGGCTCAATTGGAAAGTATGGGCGCTGTTCATGCTGCCGTTTGCTATCGGCGCTTTCGGTTATTTATGGACAACCATTGTGTTCGGCGCAGAAACCGGCGGCCAAATCATCTGGTCGTTCGCCGGTTTGGATGTCACCGATGAACAACTGGAGACAGCCCTGTCCCTCTCTTTCCGGGTCTTGGCGTTTTCCACTTTGTCTCTGATGTTCGCCTTCACAACCGATCCGGTAAAATTTATCATGAGCTTGATGCAGCAATTGAAATTATCTCCGAAACTTGCTTATGGCGTGATGGTCGGCTATCAATTCCTTCCGGTCATGAAAGACGAATTCACCCAAATCCAACAGGCACAGCGCTTGCGCGGAGCCGTCGAGGAAAAGAATGCATTCAAGCGGCTGCTCGATATGCGGCGGGTTCTGATGCCGATGCTTGCCGGCGCTGTGCGTAAAGCGGAACGCTCCGCTTTCGCCATGGAAGCCCGCGGATTTACCGGCGAAGCGCGAACCGACTATTATCAACCCGTCCGGATTGGCCGCATTGATTTTTGGATGTCTGCCCTTTTTGCATTGCTGCTGGCTGCCAGTTGCCTGGGCGGGATTTGGTTAAGCTGAATATAAAACAGGAAGTGAAAAGCTGGCGCCTTTCGCTTCCTGTTTTTCTTTTGTGTCTTTGTTCGTTGTTGCTGGTTTTGAATTTAATTAAATGCCCTTATGTAGTTTTATACAAGTATTACACTTATAGGACTACATAATATTTTTATTTAACAAATCCCTTCACCTTACTTCTATTAATTCGTCTAAAGGCAGTTCCAGTGCACGCATGGACAAAATAATTCTGAAGCAGATCATGCTCTTGTCCGGACAATGCCAATCCGCTGTCCGCATATTTTTCGAGCCATCACTAGAAGTTTGTCAACTGGTTCTCCCATTGTGTTCCGGCAGCCAGTTTAACCCTTGAGGCTCGAACAACGCCACGATGCGTTCGAAATCAGCGAAGGCTTTGATTTTCCCGTTATTCGATTTAAATGGCTTTGGGAAGGAATCACCAAAGCATTGATAATGCCAATTCATTAACCGAGAAAATTTGACTTCCTTCTTCATAAAGATCTGTTGATTGCATTTTTTTCTTGTTTTCTTTGTCTTTTGTGTTGTTGGCTTTACTTAGATGAATATAAATACCCTTATGTAATTTTCTACATGTATTAGAGAAAAACCGCTTTATTTTTAAAATGTAAAAAACAGCCGCTTTTGCTTGCGGCTGTTTCATTACTTTATCTCAGGGCTTCTAAGGATCGCTTTGTTATAAATCAGCCCAAAGCCGTTTTTTTCCATGTTCCGGGCTGAAGCGGTATTCGGTTCGGTAGTCACCGTGATATGCGTACAGCCCTTCTCTTTTGCATAGCGGATGCGCTCTTCAATCAACCGGTTCTGATGTCCCTTCCCCCGGTATGCCTGAACCGTGCTGGCCAAAAACAATTCGCCTAGCCGCCCGTCGATTGCCAGTGTCCCGCCCGCAGCGCTTTCCCCGTTATCCTTCAGCAGAAACCCCGTATTGTCGGGAACTTCCAAAAAAGTCCGGGTAGCTTCCATCGTTTCTTCACTGACCGTATTGTCTTTTGAAATGCCGAGGGCTACAGTCCAAGCCCATTCAAAGCTGTCTTCATTAGCCACTTCTGCAATCTCCACCGTGTTGTTGGGGAATGATTTTTCCACAGGCTTCCAAGCTTTCAAATCCAGCACCCACACCGCCAAAAATTGCTCCAATGTATAGCGCTGTTCCTGCAGCAATGCCAATAACAGCGGATCGCAGAATGGCGTCAGTTCAAACCGCGCATGTTTGACCTCTTCTTTGCTGCGGACAAACTCCTCGATTGCCGCCAAATCTTTTTTGGCGACAGTTTGATCCATGCCAAAACCGACGCCGAAACTTACACTGCCGGTGCAGAAGAAATCGCCTTTTCCTTCCAGCGACAAGCAGTCCGACAAGGTGGAAGGATTCAATTCCTGCTGTTTTTCAATATAGGATTTTGTCCCTTTTCTTTTGATGGATTCAATTTTCTTCGCCAGCTCTTTGTTGTTGACGATCGCCATGCCTTTCACCTCCAGAAAGTTCAAAAGGCATTCAAATTGGTTGCCCATTTGAATGCCTTCCTTTTACAGACTGTTTGTTGTTGCATACGTGATTTCGTCTTCGTCGTGCACATCGACGCCGTTGTTGACATGGACGATGGTCCGCAGAATCAGTTTCCCTTTCGGATTTTCCAGGATCCATCGTTCATCCGGCACAATTTCGAATTGATGCATGACCGTTGCTTTTGATTTAACAGATCCGATAAATTCGAGTGATTGTTTCGCGACAATATTTTCAATCACATCAAAATCACTGTCTTCCCGGTAATCCTCGATTTGCTTAATAACGTTCAGCTCAATAAATTCGATTTCCTGGTCGCTGTTGCCACCGGTAAAATAAACCGTCCCATTTAAGGTCTCGCCTTCTTCTAAATGCGGTCTTTCGACGACTGTATTGACTTTCAGTGAACCAATCCCGATGGAACTAAGAAATTGTTTAAAATGCATAAAGTTGCACCCTCCAGTATTTACTAGTCCTTCTTTACCACTAATGAAGTTTTCCTAAACCGTTAATGCAATTCGGTGTAATCGTATTGATGTTCCAGATTGGATTCATGTTTGTTGTAGCGCCGTTTGAATAATTTGTAGAAATGGGCTACCAGCACTTTCAGAATGGCGTAAGCCGGAATTCCAAGAATGACTCCTGCAATGCCGAACAAGGAACCGGCGGTCAGCAAGACAAATATGATTGTGATCGGATGGATGATCATCGTTTTCCCCATAACCTGCGGTGAAATCAAATTGCTCTCGAAAATCTGTACGATGGTCCAGACAATCCCTACTTTCAACAGCATAAATGGCGAAATAACAATGCCGACAATGGCAGCCGGTGTAAACGCGATTGCTGGGCCAATATACGGCACGACACTTGTAACGCCGGCAAGGAAGCCGAACAGCAACGCGTAGTCAAGTCGGATGATCAGGAAGCCGATGTAGACCATCACACCAATGAAGATTCCGACAATGATTTTCCCTTGGATATAGGCCCCGATTTGGCGGTCCGCTTCACGAAATACCGATTTCGTGTCTTCACGAAAACGCGGAGGCATCAATTTCAGGATATATTCCGGAAATTTTTCTCCATCTTTCAATAAGTAGAACAAGATAAATGGCACAATGATGATTGAGAGAACGACCCCGGTCACAGTACTGATGAATTCCGTCAAACGTGCCAGCAGGCTGGTAGCGGTTGTCTGGAAAGTTTCGTTGAATGTCTCAGGCAGCGTCGTCAGCAGCTGTTCGATATTAAAACTCGAATCCACGTAGTAATCGCCGACATAGGAAGTCCTCAAAAAGGCATCCACATTGGTCAACAGCTGCATGAAATAATCCGGAAACTCCATAATCAGCCGCTGCGTCTGTTCGCGCAGGAACGGCAGCACCAGAACGATAAGCAAAGTGGTCAGTCCGGTCAATGCCACAAAGATAATGACAATTCCCCAAATCCTTGGAATTTTGAGGCCTTCCAGCATCCGAAGAACCGGACGCAGCAAATAGTACAGCACGAGCGCCAAGATGACCGGCAGGAAGATGGTCCGCATAAACAACAGAAGCGGATCAAAGATGAACGACACTTCCCGGAAAATGAATATGACCAAGCCGATCAGCACTAATGCGATCAAAGTAAATAAGGTATTGGTTCCTCCGAGAAAACGGATAAAATTCGTATTGAAAAAAGATTGCTTTTCCGTCTCCATGCCACTCCTACTTTCTTTAAAATTCGTTATGCTGTTATTTTAGCATATTATCTGACATTTTAATTAAGTGGTTGGGACAAAAATTCCGAAAGCGCCTGGCGATTTTGTTCGACATCGATTTCAAGGACAGCACCTGCATTTGGGTAGCGTGCATCCCAGAACGTACCTTTGACAGGCACCGTCAAACGGCCAATATCACTTTTACCGCCTTTGGCAAGTTCGATGGCCAGCTTCACCTGGTCGGATGTCGGCAAATCAGTCTCAATATACCCTTGAACCGCCCCTGCCAGTTTCGGGTATTGCGGGATTGCCGAGATGCTGATCATTTCATCTTTTAACGCAGCCAAAACTTGCTGCTGGCGGCGCACGCGCCCAAAGTCCCCTTCATTGTCTGCGCGGAAACGCGCATAGCCCAGCAGTTCTTTGCCGTTTAAATCATGGACGCCTTTTTTCAGGGACACCCCGATTTTTTCGGACATATCTTTTTCCACATCGACTTCCACGCCGTTTGGCGCTGCTATATCGACCATTTGTTCAAAGTTCGCAAAATCGATTTGGGCTACGTGATGGATTTCCACCCCAAACATTTCACGCAGCGTATCGGCGAGGAGATTGGGGCCTCCCAAGTAATAAGCCGTGTTCAATTTATACGATTGGTATCCCGGTATATCTGCATAAATATCACGCATGAATGAGGTCAGTTTTACTTCGTCTGTGTTTTTATCGTGCGACATCAGCATCATTGTATCCGACCGCGACTTTTCTTCCCCGCGGGAATCCACACCGATGATCAAGATATTCTGGAAATCCCCATTCTCCGGATCTCCGTCAAATTCCAATTTAGGCAAATCTGTATTTTCAGCTAGTTTATATCCACTTTGAAATTGCACAACAGCATAAATTCCGACTGCAACAATCGCCAGCAACAGCAGGAATAAAATGCCTCTGAATCGAAGCCTTTTTCTCTTGCGCCGGCTCCGGCTTGGCTTGAGTTCTTCTTCCATAATCTACACGTTCCTTTCTAGTTGATGCCTTACATGGGACGTCATAAGGCATGAAGAAGTTTCTGCTCAACTATTATAAACATATTTATTGTCGTAAAACAGTGGGAGTGGTAAGATTTTTTCTATATTAAGGCGAAAGGAGCCACCTTTATGACAGAAAAAGCTACATTTGCAGGCGGCTGCTTCTGGTGCATGGTCAAACCGTTCGACCAGTTTGACGGCATTGACAGCGTCGTTTCCGGCTACACCGGCGGGCATGTTGAAAATCCAACATATGAGCAAGTCAAAACCGGCGCTACAGGCCATTTGGAATCAGTGGAAATCACTTTCCAACCCGATGTTTTCCCGTACGAACAGCTGCTTGAAATCTTTTGGCAGCAAATCGATCCGACCGACAACGACGGACAGTTCCAGGACCGCGGTTCGCAGTACCGCCCCGCCATTTTCGTACACAACGAAAAACAGCGTGAGCTGGCCGAACAGTCGAAGCGCGACTTGGATGCAAGCGGCCGCTTCAAAAAGCCGGTCGTCACGGAAATTCTGGAAGCCGGACCGTTTTATGCGGCCGAAGACTATCACCAGGATTTCTATAAGAAGAACCCGGAGCATTACAAAGAAGACCGCGCCATTTCCGGCCGCGACGAATTCCTTTCTGAGACTTGGGAAAAAACCGAAGTCAACAAATAAACCGGCTATTGTGTACAGTGCGAAACCTTTTATGGTTTTGCACTGTTTTTTTTGTGAGTTAGGCTAGTGGATGAGTAATCGGGCGCAATAACTGCAAAACCGGGCATAAATCATAAAAAGGCGCCCATTTTCCGGGCGCCTTTCCTTCTATTATAAACTATTCAGCGCAATTTTTTTGCCAAGTACAATCTCACGTAGTTCCAGAAGCTCCTGAATTTCATAGGTCGGCTGGATGCCGGTCGGATTTTCTTTGCCAAACGGATTGTACCAGCACGTATCGATGCCGTAATGATTGCCGCCTTGGATATCCGAGCTCAGCGAGTCGCCGACAATGAGGACCCCTTCTTTTGATGACAGCCCGAGCTGTTTAAAAGCGTAGTCAAAAATGCCGCTCTGCGGCTTTTGGTAGCCTGTTTCTTCTGAAATGATCACATGCGCAAAACGGTCGCTGAGCGGGGAATTCTGGATGCGTGCTTTCTGCACTTCCCCAAAGCCGTTGGTGATTACCGCGAGTGTGATGCCGTTAAGGCTATTCAATAGCTCATCTGCCCCCGGCATCAAATGCGATTCCTGCCCCAGGAAATCCAGATACAATGTTGAAAAGGCTTCAGCGCTGATGTCCAGCTGGTGCTCCAAGAACAAGCGCTTGAAACGCTCGATTCCCAAATCGCGGATGGCAATCCTGCCATGTTCCAGGTCTTGCCAAAGAACTTGGCTGATTTTGCGGTAGCTGCTGTGGTAATCTGCAAAACCGGTCGGCAAATCATGTTCCATAAACGTATTATGCAACGCTGCGGTCTCGGATTTTCTGAAATCCATCAAGGTATCGTCAATATCGAAAAAAATGGTTGTGTATTGTTTCATCCTAACTACCTTCCCTTATCCGTTAATCGTTTTCAAACCATCCTTTGGAATAAAACCAGGCGAACATGCCGGTTCCAAGAAGCAGCATAATCGTCAATACGGCAAAATAGCCGCCGTCCCATTCCAATTCCGGCATGTGCACAAAGTTCATGCCGTAAATGCCGGCAATGAAAGTCAGCGGCATGAAAATGGTCGTGATGACCGTCAAAGTTTTCATGATATTGTTCATGCGATAAGAATTCAGCGAAATGTAATTGTCGCGGATATCGGATGTCAGCTCGCGGTTGGAATCGATCATTTGGCTTAATTTGATCAAATGGTCATAGATATCCTGGAAATAAGCCCGCTTGTGTTCCTGCAGAATGAAACGCTTGGATTCCAGGATCCGGTAAACCAAGTCCCTCGTCGGCACCACGATTTGCCGCAATTTGAACAAATCGCGCCGCACCGTAAATGTGGTTTCCATGATCGTCTTGTCCGCTTTTTTCACCCGGTCGGCGTCTTCAATGGTCGCCAGCTGGTCTTCCAGATGCTCGACCAGCGGGAAAAAAGAATCCACCACTTTATCCATCAGTTTATACGTCACTTCCACCGGCTTAAACTGTCCATGTGCACTTGGCGGACTGAAATAATTCCAGGTCAAATTGACTTCTTTTAAATCCTGGAAATGGAACGAAACGATAAAATTGTCCCCGATAAACACATCGACTTCCTGCGCTTCCAATGTTTCCGGATCGAGCGAATGGAAAACCAGGAAATTCATATCGTCGTAATACTCGAGCTTTGGCCGCTGAAGCGAGTGGATGCAGTCTTCAATCGCCAAAGGGTGGAAGTTGAAATGGCTGCTGAGCAGTCCGATTTCCTCGTCAGTCGGATCGACAAAATCAACCCAGTACCATTTCATCCCTTCCAATTCCGCCAAAGGCGGATCAAATACCATCATATTTTGTTGGTTGATTGCTTGGATTCGGATCATTTACTTTCCCTCGCCTTTTTTATTCAACAATAATGCACAAACCGCCAGCACCAGGATATAGCCCAACAGCAAATTTAACGTGATGTCATGCGTGCCGTAGCGGTCATACAGGATGCCGATGCCAAACGGCATGATGCTGGAAATGATGTAGCCGCCGGACTGGATCATGGCGGTCCAGCTGTTGACGTCGTCTGCACGTTCATTTTCATCGAGCGGCATCAACAGCGCAATCGGAAACAAACCGCCAAGCGTAACGCCGAGCAGAACTGCGGCAAGCCAGATAAAGGCGGTCCCTTCAATCATCAACAACAGAATGCCGGCAGCACCGGATATCAGCGACACAAATGTCCAAAGAAGGCGGCTTGGAAATTTCCCTAAAAGCGCCGGAATCGACAAATTGCCAACCAGCTGGACAAGTGACATGACCGTCAAGACCGCTCCAGCCGCCAAAATGTTCATGCCTTTATCGCTCGCAATCGGTGCAAGCCATGTAATTAATGAGAAAAACAGAGCAGACTGGAAAGCGAAAAACAGCAGCATCACCCAAGCCCGCTTGTTTTTCCATGGAGAAAGGGCGGGCTCTCCCCTGATTTCCACCGCATCGCTTTCCGGTTCTTCTACGTGCTGCCAAAGAATCAACGCCGCGATGGCAAGCAAACCCCAGCTCGCAAGTGCCAGCGGCCAGTCAAGAATCGTGTAAAACACACCGGTCAAACCGGAACTGAGCGTTGCGCCAAGCCCCATCCCGAACGAATACACACCGATCAAAGAAGCCGTGCGTGTCGGGAAATTGCGTTTGATCATGGCCGACAAGAGCGGACTGATGATGGCAATCGCCAAGCCGATGAAAAAGGCGCTGGCAAGCAGCACAGGATAAGATGGCACAAGCCCGCGGACCAGCGTCAATGTGCCAATAACAATAATTAAAATCGAAATCGAACGCTTCATACCGAATTTCCGGTTAAACCCGACCGCGAGCGGTGCAAACAGCCCCATGCAAAATACCGGGACAGAGGTTAACAGGCTGATCTGGCTATTGGATAATGCCAAATCGGTGCGGATCGTTTCAAGCAGCGGCCCGATGGAAGAAATGGCCGGCCGCAAGTTCAGCGAGACGAAAAAAATGGCCAATACCATCAGGCCAAGCACCGATTTTTTGGATGGAGCAGTCACAAATCATTCCTCCTTGGACAGTTCAGGCATACAAACTTGTGTTCCCGGACCCGAGCCATTAAAATGGATGTGAAAGGCGGGCACAAGGATGAAACTCGTAAACTGGAGCTATGCAAAACGCTATAATATCAAAGCCATTTTTGACGAATTCCCGCACGTTGTGGTGCTGTTCCGTCAAATCGGCGGCTATTATTTCATCTTTTCGATGAAAGGCTTAACAAAAGAACATATTCCGACGCGCAAAGACTATGTACGCATGGAATATTTACTCAATAAAGATCTCGGGCTACTTGAAGCCTATAAAGAACGCAAATATAAATAAGATTTCCGATTGCGCTTGATGAGCCAACACTTCTGCCGCTTCCCTACATTTAGAGAGGCCGGTTTCAAAAGTTCGGTTAAAATTTCTCTTTCTTAAGTTTATCCCAGTCTGCTGCTGAATGCTATCGATTTTAGCGGTATTCATGGTATACTATTCTTATTGTGAAATTTGGGAGGTACGTATAAATGATAGCAGTAAATGATGTAAGCCTTCGCTTTGGCGACCGCAAACTTTTTGAAGATGTGAATATCCAGTTCAACCCGGGGAATTGCTACGGCTTGATCGGCGCCAATGGTGCAGGGAAATCGACATTCATCAAAATTTTGTCTGGCGACTTGGAAGCGCAATCGGGCAACGTAACAATGGGATCTGGCGAGCGTCTGGCCGTCCTGAAACAGGATCACTTCGAATACGAAGAATATCCGGTTCTTGAAACAGTTATTATGGGGCACAAAAAGCTTTATGAAATCATGGCTGAGAAAAACGCCATCTATATGAAAGAAGACTTTTCCGATGAAGACGGCATGCGCGCCGCTGAACTTGAAGGCGAATTCGCTGAGTTGAACGGTTGGGAAGCTGAATCCGAAGCGGCTATTTTGCTTCAGGGCCTTGGCATTTCCGAAGACCTCCACGACAAAAAAATGGCTGAATTATCCGGTTCAGACAAAGTGAAAGTTTTGCTTGCGCAAGCGTTGTTCGGCAAACCGGACGTTCTTCTTCTGGATGAGCCGACGAACCACTTGGACTTGAACGCCATCAAATGGCTGGAAGAATTCCTTATCAACTTTGAAAACACCGTTATCGTCGTATCACATGACCGTCACTTTTTAAACAAAGTATGTACACATATTGCCGACCTTGACTTCGGAAAAATCCAATTGTATGTAGGAAACTACGACTTCTGGTACGAGTCGAGCCAATTAGCAACCCGTTTGGCAAGCGACCAGAACGCGAAAAAAGAAGAAAAGATCAAAGAACTTCAAGCGTTTATCGCCCGTTTCTCTGCGAATGCTTCCAAATCGAAGCAAGCAACGTCGCGGAAGAAAATGCTTGATAAAATTGAGCTTGACGACATCCGTCCTTCTTCCCGCAAATACCCATTCGTCAACTTCACGATCGGCCGCGAAATCGGCAACGACGTGCTGACAGTGAGAGACCTGAGCCAAACCGTTGACGGCAATAAACTATTGAACAACATCAGCTTTAATATGAACAAAGACGACAAAATTGTCCTGATCGGCGATCCGCTTGCAAAATCGGCGCTTCTCCGCATTTTGGCTGAAGAAGACGAGCCGGCAGAAGGTTTGGTCCGTTGGGGTGTTACCACTTCACGCGCTTACTTGCCGATCGACAACTCGGCTTACTTTGAAGGCAGCGAGCAATCGCTGGTAGATTGGCTTCGCCAATACTCACCGGAAGACGAAAGCGAAACGTTCCTTCGCGGCTTCCTCGGCAGAATGCTGTTCTCCGGCGAAGAAGTGAAAAAGAAACCTTCCGTCCTTTCCGGAGGAGAAAAAGTACGCTGCATGCTATCGAAAATGATGCTCTCGCATGCCAACGTCCTGCTTTTGGATGAACCGACCAACCACTTGGACTTGGAATCGATCCAGGCACTCAACAACGGCATGATCGCATTCAAAGGTGCAATGGTCTTCACTTCGCATGACCATCAGTTTATCCAAACCGTTGCAAACCGCGTGATCGAGATCCGCGAAGACGGAAGCATCCTTGACAAGCAATTGACATACGATGAGTTCCTTGAGTGGAAAGAAACACAAGGCATTACAAATTAATAAGCAAAATCCCGCATACCGAAATCCGGTGTGCGGGATTTTTTCATTTGTTGATTCAGTTAGAAGACAAAATTAACAGGCGGCTCACTTTTGCTGATTTCCAGAATTTATTTGGACTGCTCTCGGCAAAGGGGCCAACCCATGCAAAAACCGCGGCATTTACGCCGCGGTTTTTTTAATTCATGAAACGTTTTACCAAGCGGCCTGCCGGCAGTTTGGAAACGTATTTATTGCCCGAATGCGTGACTCCGCGGACTACGGACAATAATTCAACATCCCCTGCCCAGTGTTCTTCAATCACTTCGATTGGGAATTTGTTCAATAAAGTATTGATGATGAATACTGCCACAACCACATCATCCAGGAAGCCCCCTGGCCCTACCAAGATTTCCGGCAGAAAATCCATCGGTGCGAAGAAATACAAAATCCCTGCTCCAACAGCCCCTTTGCTTTTCGCATCGATGCGTGAATCGAGCATCAATCTAGTCAGCAAGTGGAACAGATCCGGTGCAAACAAGACGTATTTCCCGATTTTGCTGACGAATCCTGAACGCTTGTCGAGCCAGTTCTCTATTTTGCTGCGCAATTTTTTATAGAAATCCTGCTGTTCTTCTTCGCTCGGAAGCGGTTTTTTCAAATAATCATTGGCATTGGCCATTGCGAATCCCCCTCTTATTTCAGTCTTAGCGTACAAGCTGATTTAGAGGAATTATACCCTCATCTATAGGTCAACTAAACAATTACCGCAGCATTCTGCAAAAAAAGAACCGCAAGTCTTTGCGGTTCTTCCTGAATTTCTTCTATATAAAGATCTTCATTTCAATCCCACTGCTGCGAAAGCGGCTTTCACACTTTTCACTTCCTGGCTGTCCACGCCGTATAAATCGGTTGCTGCCTGGACGCTTGCTGCCTGCAGCTGTCTGAATTTAGTCGTCGGCGTCAAATACTGGGTCAATGTCCGGTAAAAGATCTTCCCGGTTTTTTCGATGCCGATTCCTTCCACCTTCACGTTGAAATGGGTTCCGCCGTTTGCGAGCAAGTAGGCGGCTTTATTGCTGATTGACGAATTGATGTGGACGCCGCCGAAGTCTTCAAGCCCCAAATAGCGTTTTGTGTAATGGTCCGGCAAACCGTTTAAAGTCGGATCGGCAAGTGAGCGAAGGGCATCTCCACTCACTTCGGGCGTATAAACATCCTCGCCGATTTGCCAGTCAGGCGTTTTGCTGTAGGCATGTTCAATCAACACGCCGAAAATGTCCGACATCGATTCATTGATGGCTCCCGCATCGTTCCAGTAAATGAGCCCTGCGGTCGATTCGGTTAAGGCATGCGTCAATTCATGGGCGATGACATCGAGTGACCCCGACAAAGGCAGGAACTTCTTGCCGTCGCCGTCTCCATAAACCATCTGGCTGCCGCTCCAAAATGCATTGTTGTAGTCTTTGCCGTAATGGACCGTCGATACAATCGCTGCACCTTGGCCATCGTAGCTATTGCGCCCATGCACCGTTTTAAAATAATCAAAGGTTAAGCCGGCGTAATAATGGGCATCCACGGCCGCTCCGTCAAAAAGGGCGTCCAATTGATGGTCGACATCCAGCCACAGCGTTCCGGGAATTTCCGTCCCGTTCGCAGCATCATAAGTGAAAATCCCCTTGCCGCGCGTCCGGTCCGTCAAATAAGAACCTGCACTGTTCAACACCGTGTTCACTTTTTTCCGGTCGCCCAAAACGCCGATTCCGTCAGTAAGCGAATCGTTCCCTTCCGGTGCTGCTCCGTGGATTTGATTGTAGTATTCCAGAATTGCCCCCGTTTGGGCATCAACAAAATAATGGTAGTTGCCCGGTGCCGGCGATAAAAACTCATACCGGATATGGTAAGCAAGTACTGGAACTTCCTTATCCAGATAAATGACCAGCTCCGGTTTTTCGGCAGGAGCCATCTCCATGGCACGCCCGTAAAACTTCTCCAAGCTTTCAATCGCAGCGGCTGAAGCCTGGCCAGAATCCAAAGCTGCTGTTTCCGTTAAACCAGGAACCTCCATTAAATTCGGAACCAATTCACCGGACACCGACTTCAGCACGCCATTTGAATCGACGTGTGCGGAAATGATGGAACCGAATACCGGGATTCCGTTGAAGAGTTGCTGAAGTTTCACATTAACCAGGCCCAGTTCATCCGTCGTTTCGCTGACGGTTTGAAATTGAGCCGATTCGCCTTCAGCCAGGCCATACAGCTTCTCCTTTTCACCCAAATAGGCATGGACAATTTCTTGTGCATCTCCAGGTGAACTCGGCGTCAAGCTCCCAGCAATAAACGCAGGAGTTGTGCTATCCGAATCGACATAAACTTGTTCCGTAATCCCCGAACTTTGTGCGCCATAAACAGGCGTAGGCAAAATCAGTATGGCGGCCACTGCCAAGCAATACAAACGGCTCCTCTTCAACGGGATCCACTCCTTTATTTGTCATCCGTACATTTTGCGTTACATACATCTTACCTCCTTGTTTTTTCAGAATATATAGTCATCTTTATCTGTTTTGACCGAGTTGAATCAGGTGCAAATACCTGTATTGGAAAACGCAAAAAAGGCCACCCATAAGAGTGGCCCTGATTGTAAAATTCAGTTCACGCCGACCGCTGAAAAGGCAGCTTTCACACTGGCCACTTCCGCACTGCCTGCACCGTATAAATCCGTTGCCGCCTGGACAGTTGATACGCGGTAATGGCTGTAGTTCGAGTTTGGCGTTAAGTACTGCGTCAATGTCCGGTAGAAGATTTTTTCGGTTTTGGCGTTGCCGATGCCCGTCACTTGGACGCCGTAATGGGTGCCGCCATTTGCCAGCAAATAGGCAGCTTTGTTGCTGATGCCTGAGTTGATATGGACGCCGCCATTATCACTCGTGCCGACATAGCGTTTCGAGTAATGGTCAGGATCTCCGTTCAAAGTCGGATCGGCCATGGAACGAAGCGCATCGCCGGCTACTTTCGGCGTATAAATATCTTCCCCGATCAGCCAGTCCGGTTTGTTGTTGGCATGGTATTCCACAAGGGTCCCGAAGATATCTGAAATCGATTCATTGATGGCGCCTGATTCGTTCTGGTAAATAAGATCGGCTGTCGTGTCTGTAACTGCGTGCGTCAATTCATGGGCGATTACATCAAGCCCCCCTGACAACGGAATAAACGTTGTGCCATCGCCGTCGCCGTATACCATTTGCGAACCGTTCCAGAAGGCGTTATTGTAGCTGCGGCCGTAATGGACGGTAGAAACCAACTGTGCCCCTTGCCCATCATAGCTGTTGCGGTTATGGACATTCTTGAAATAATCGAACGTCTGTCCAGCATATACATGGGCATCTACAGCAGCGCCATCGTATGCGGCATTATACGCGTTGTCGGCATCGAGCCACAGCGTTCCCGGTATTTGTGTACGGTTCTTTGCATCGTATGTAAAAATGCCGTTGCCCCGTGTCTTATCCACTAAGTACGAACCTTTGCTGTTGACCACCGTATTCAAAGATTTTATGTCCCCGAGCACGCCTTTTCCGCTCGCGACAGAATTGGTGCCGGATGGTGCTGTAACTCCTGAAGATGGCTTCGCTTCATGGATTTGATTGTAGGAATCAAGCACACTTCCGTTTTGGGCGTCAATGAAATACTGGTAATTGCCCGGTGAAGGCGCTAAAAATTCAAATTCGACGCTGTACGCATATTTTGCAGTTCCTTCATCTATATAGACAACCAGTTCCGGTGCTTCTTCATGATCCAGTTCCGGCGATGCGCCAAGCTTTGCTTTTAAATCGGCCAGTGCCAAGGCAGAAGCTTCGGCTGCTTTTAATTGATGCCCTTTATTGAGTTTCACTTGTTTCGATAATTCGGGAACCAGTCCGCCGGATACGGAAGTCAGCACCCCTTCTGAATCAACATGGGCGGAGATGACAGAACCGAAAACCGGTACACCTTTATAGACTTGCTGAATCTTCAAATTGGTAAAGCCCAGATCGTCTTTCTTCTCGCTGAGTACTTTGAAGTTTGCTGCAGCATCTTTTCCGATTTTATAATGTCCTTCTTTTTCAGACAAATAATCGTAGACGGTGTCTTTTGCAGATTTTTCCGATGGCACAGTCAATTTCCCGACAATGAAATCAGTCTTTCCGCTTTTTTGATTGACGTGCACTTTTTCGTTGACGGCATTACTTGGAGATGCATAGACGGAGGAAGAAGCTGCCGATAAGGCTAATGCGGCGGCTAAACTTAATGTCAGTAGTTTCTTAGATTTCATTGGGTTTCACTCCTTTAATTTGCCGTCATTGTCTGGCGGTTTATTAAAGAATAGCGGTTTGCCCAAATTGAGGATATAGGCTTCAATATCTGTTTTTTATTTCCTTAAATGATGTTATTTCACCTCCGCATGTACGAATGTTCAAAATATTTTAATTTTTAATACTGCTTATGTACTGTCTTTTGATACGTTTTTGCCGATGCCATAAAAGTTGATGGTACTTTTTAGAGGCTTATGTTCCAAGCCAATAAAAAAGACCTGCTCAGTGATGAGCAGGTCTTGGAGATTAGATTTTAGTTACATTTGTAGCTTGAGGTCCGCGGTTGCCTTCCTCTACTTCAAATTCTACTTTTTGTCCTTCGTCAAGCGTTTTAAAGCCTTCGCCTTGAATCGCTGAGAAGTGAACGAATACGTCATCTCCGCCTTCAACTTCGATAAATCCGAAACCTTTTTCTGAGTTGAACCATTTAACTGTACCTTGTTGCATGTGTAAAACCTCCTGGGAATAAAAAAATTTTCAATATGGAATTTTTCCATTAAAAAAATTCACATATTCAAAAAAGTACCATCACTTGCTGATCACTTTTTTGAATAGGTGAATAGCTGTTTCTGGTGTAATCTTTAGTTCTATAAGTCTATTATAGCAATTAAAACTGATAAGTCAAATAAATCTAAAAACTTTTTATAGGCTTTTTGTTGTGCATCCATAACAATCCATGATAAATTTGAAGATTTTCTTCACAATCTTCGCAAAAAGCCATCTCGCCTTCATTCCAGAATGCGACGGCTCCCTGCCCTTTCGACTTGGTGCTGGAGAATTTTTGGCCTAAGCTTTTTTTCATTTCTTCAAAATAGGCGAGAGCTTCCTCAAACTTGTCGAAGGTTTCGTGTTCACAGATGTCTTTTTCCCATCCTTCCAACATCCACCACGGTTCTTCGAAGCCTTTCAAGTAAAAAATTTCATGCATTCAAATCTGCTCCATTCTGTCCCTATAAGCATTCTCCCAGAACTGTCTAAATATGTCTAGTGCTTTGATTGCCTTTTTTCTGGCAGTCGCAAAGTTTGTATTGGCCTCTTATTCCTTGTAAAATAGGAAGGAGACAAGGAATCATTTGAAACTTATAGCGGCTTATTTCGTATATATAGTAACAGCTGCACCAAAGGAGGACAGTTTCATGAAGCCTTTTGAAAAATTCATCCAACGGCAGACAGTCAGCCTGCCCCTTATGACCGTTATGTTTCCCGTATTGTATATGGGTGCAGAAATCGGGCTGATCGCGTCGGGAGCCGTGGCCGCCGGAACCTATCTTGCCAGCACCTCTACCATGAAACATGTACAATATTCGTCCGATTCGAAAAAGCTTGGCATGACCCGGAGCGAATACAAAAATGTACGCAACCAAGTAAAAGAAGCCAAATTAAAAATCAAACAATTGCAGAAGAGTTCTTACCAGGTGCGTTCAATCTCTTCGTTCAAGCAGTTAATGAATATGGCGAAAGTCGCCAACAAGATTGTCGCCCATGTGCAGCAAAATCCCCGCAAGTTTTATCTGGCGGAATCGTTCTTTTATTCGCATCTGGAATCCGCAGTGGAATTAACGCAGAAATACGCTTTGCTTGTCGGCCAGCCGGTAAAAGACCGTGAGTTGAAAGTGGCTCTTCAAGACACACGCGAAACGCTGCATTCCATGAGCGATGTGTTGGAACGCGATTTGAAAAAAGTGCTGTCTACGGATGTCGAACAGCTTCGGATGGAGCTCGATTACGCCCGTCTGACTGTCGACCAGCACAATAACCAGAAATTGCTTGAACAATACCCTACTGACAGTGAAGGAGACGTGGAACATGACAGAAAATCGCTCGAATCAAAGTGAACTAGACGATCTGCTCGGCAACCCATTTGGCATGGAGCCGGTCACGCAAGAAGTGAATCTTGCGAAGCCGGGCGGACAGCCTGTAGCGTTAATGGAACGATTGACCAAAGATGAACAGGAAAAAGCGCGCGAACTTGCCAAACAGATTCCAGCCGGAAACTATGAAGCTATTTTAACATATGGAGCGAATGCGCAAAACCAGTTGAGCCAGTTTTCCCATAAAATGCTGGACCACGTCCAATCGAAAGACATCGGGCCTGTCGGAGATGTATTGAATGATTTGATGAAAAAATTGCAGGAGCTGAATCCGGAAGAATTGTCCCAAAGCAAAAAGTCGGGGCTCCGCAAATTGTTCGCGAAAGCGAAATACTCTGTTCAGGAAATGATGACGAAATACCAGAAGCTCTCCACTCAAGTAGACCGCATCAGCATCCAGCTGGACCATTCAAAACGCGGGCTTTTGGAAGACGTGCAAATGCTGGAACAGCTTTATGACCAGAATAAAACTTACTTTCAGGCGTTGAACGTTTATATTGCCGCTGCCGAACTAAAGCGCGACGAGATTCTGAACGAAACAATTCCAGCTCTCCGCCGCCGGGCTGAGCAATCGAACGACCAGATGGCCTATCAGGAAGTCAATGACATGGCGCAGTTCCTGGACCGCCTGGAAAAACGGCTATATGATCTGCAGCTGTCGCGCCAGATCACGATTCAAAGTGCACCGCAGATCCGGATGATCCAGCAGACCAACCAGACCTTGGCGGAAAAAATCCAATCATCCATCATGACGTCAATTCCGTTATGGAAAAACCAGATTGCCATCGCTTTGACTTTGAACCGCCAAATGAAAGCAGTCGAAGCCCAGAAGCAAGTCACCGCTACGACAAATGAATTGCTTCTGAAAAACTCCGAAATGCTGAAAGTGAATTCCGTTGAAACCGCCAAAGAAAACGAGCGCGGCATAGTGGAAATTGAAACTTTGAAGCAAACACAGGAAAACTTATTGACGACCATCGAAGAAACGCTTCGCATCCAAGCCGAAGGACGCAAAAACCGCAAAGCGGCAGAAATTGAAATCGGCAAAATGGAAGAGGATCTGAAACAGCGTTTGCTGTCGATCCAAGACGACCGCGAAGGGCGTGCCTGATTCTTACCTTACCCCGGAAGCTTAAAAGCTTCCGGTTTTTTTTGTGTTTGCCGTACATTTCTAGCTAAGGAGAGATATTACTGAGTGAAAAATAGCGTATCCATTCCAGGAAAACAAACTACGATTCTTCTTAAATAAGCATATTGGAAAAGCCTTTCGCAATTGCGAAAGGCTTTTAAAAGAGATGCGATTTTCTTTTTTCAATGAGTCGTTGCTGCTTCAAAAGCGTATTATCATTGTTGCTGTGCGTATTTTAACCATTACCGAACATATTTTAACCTTTACTGGGCGTATTTCCCGGCCAACCGGGCGTATTCTATAATTCTCAGCAGCTTAGCCCGATTGGATCACCAAATGCAGCGTCCGCTTCAACAGCCGCAGCGTCTGTTCGACAAATTGCTCGAGCGAATCAGCGCTGACGGATTTATTGCCATACATCATGCGGTAGAATGCGGCTTGTTCGTCGGTTGTCGGTTCGCTGCTCAAAAACAGATGCAGCACTTCAATCCCTTGCTTTTTCGCTTCCGAAACCGCATTTGCCGTGTCGACGACGCCATTTTCGGCGTAGTTGTAGGCAGAAGGCTCTCCATCTGAAAACACCAGCATAAAGCGGTGCTTTTCAGGCCGTTTTTTGATGCGGTCGGTCATCCAGCGAATGGCAAAGCCATCGCGGTTATCTTCATGAGCTTCCATTGAAACGATTTCGCCGGCATGGTCGCGGCTGCTGTCTTCCATTTTATGCATCCATTCGAAGTAATTCGGCTGAGCCGCGTCGCTTGCCTCGTATGCATCTTCATAAAACAGCACGATGTCATGCGGTACATTCAATCCGCGCAGCACATCATGGAACAGCAGGACGGCTTGTTTCGTTTCATCGATTTTATCAATCATCGATGCTGAACCGTCAATCAGTAGACAAAAAACGGCATCCAATTCTTTGGACGGCGCAGTTTTTCGATAAAATGGCTTTGGCCGTTCTTCAATCACCAAGGGCAGCAGATTTCTCGACAGTCTGCCGGCGTTCAAATTGTGGCGGACGTCTTGCCGGCGCTGGGTCATGCGCTTTTTCAGCTCGCGCAAAAGCGCCCGGACATATGGCGCCTGTTTTCTGCGCCAATCTTCAATAACTGTCCGTTGATCTTTTGATGCCTCTATCCTTTTTTCCGTATAGACGACCCCGTCATTGGCAGCGCCAAATTTGCCAGACGCTTTTTTCGGTTCGCTTTCCATCCGTTGGTCGGTGGCGTCATTGTCTTCCTGATGGTCGCCGCGGGATTCGCCTTTTGCCGTCTGCTGAATATCTCCACTGCCTTCATCTTCCCGGCCGCCTTCTGCATAGCTGGAATCGCCCCGTTCAAGTTCATATTCCATCGCAGGCGCTTCGGAAATTTCCGTTTCCCGGTGCCAGGACTGGAACCATTCCTCAATCGTTTCGTTCTCTTCTTCCTGGCTTTCCTCTTCAGGCTCGATGCCTTCATGGTAGCGGTAAGGCGGCGCTTTTTCAGCCGCTTCGCCGAATGTGTAATAGGTATGCACCATGTCTTCTTCGACCATGTATTCCAGACGCGGAAGCAATCGTTCCACTACTGCCGCTGAATCAGCGGTGGACTTTGCATCGTACAATCCCGTCCATAGAAAGAACAGCGGCTCGAACGCTTCACTGTCCGGCACTTCTTCTCCTCTTAAGCGCAAAAATGCCGCATTTAAAAATGCGTCCGCCAAAAAACCTTTTTGCCGGTTCTGCCGGTATTGATCCTTGTGGTAATCCACGTAAACGGATTCTCTTATTTTGAAAGCTTCCGCTGTGCCCGGCCGTTCCCTGCTGATTTTTTCAATCAACCGGAACTCTTCTGCACACAGCAACAATTGTTCTTTTAAATATGGAAGTTCTGTAGAACTTTTCTTAAAACGCAGCCAAGCCTTGATATTGAAATGGCGCCAATACCCGGCTCCCAGCAAATACACATCGGACAAATAGCCGTGGCGTTCAATTCGCTTCGGGCGATGGCGCCAAAAAACACTGATGGACATGGAAGCTTCCGATGGCCGGAACTCAATCAATTTGCGCGTCGTCACTTTCAAATAAGGGGCATCCGCCAAAGCGCCTGCAAGCATCTCCATTTGGTGAAGCAATTTGGTATCGATCGTTTCATTATTAAATTGGATAAAGCGATTGACTGAAGCCATTGCCTTCACCTACTTCTTCCAAGTATTCGCCAAGTCCATGAACAAATCGCGTTCACTGTCATCTTCCAGTTTTTCCGCAATGGCGTATTTTACCGCACGCAGCGGATCCATGTGCTGTGCCAGCGCCGTTGCATCCAGTAAACTGCGGATCGAAGCGGATTCTTCTGACAGCAAACCGTTTTGTACTTGTTTCATCAAATCAGCAGCCAGCTCCAGCATAAAGCTTTTGAGTGCCGGGTCGGCTTCCGGGAATTCCCGGTTCCACAATTGCTGCAGCTGTTCCCCTGTCAAATACGGAACCGGATAAGCGATAAACCGGTTTTTCAATGCTTCGTTCATTGGTGCCGTACCGATATAGCCTTCGTTGATTGCGGCAATTACGCCGAAATCAGGATGTGCTTCGATCACTTCGCCGGTAAACGGATTGGTCATCATCCGGCGATGATCCAGTGCGCTGTGGAGAATCGGCAAGGTTTCAGGCTTAGCCATATTAATTTCATCGATATAAAGGAAATGGCCTTGCTTCATTGCGGTTACGACCGGCCCTTCCACAAACTCGATGCGGCTCTCGCCTTCCCGCTGGACAAGCGTCTTAAAGCCAAGCAGCGCTTCCGCATCGAGGTCAACCGAGCAGTTGATGCTTTGCATCGGCTGCTTGAACGTCGCTGAAATGCTTTCGGCCAGCTTCGTTTTGCCTGCGCCCGTCGGTCCCTTTAAAAGTACGGGCTTCCGCAGCACAACGGCAGACAGAATATCCTGCCATAAATTTTCATCCGGTGCGATATAGCCGCCTTCGCCGATCAATTTATTGTAATCGCCGTGTTCACGGCTGGTTCTGTTTTGAATATCCTGCTCGATAAATTGCATGCCAATTCCTCATTTCATAGAAAAAACCGATGAGCTTCCATCGGTCTGTTTGGTTATTTGGGTTATGGATTTCTTAAGTTCGAAACTAAACGGCTCTTTCCGCTTTTCTTGTCCAGCTGCAGCGCCTAGCCCCTCGAGGTCGCTTCGGCTTTGAATCCATGGCTGTGAAACGCCATGGCGTTCAAAACCTCCAGCGCTTGTCGGGGCTGGACAGGCGCTTCCGCTTTTCTTACTCAAAATATGTTTTGTAGAATCCTCCGACTTTGCCTGTGTTGTCTACGACAAAAAGGAATTCTTCTGTTTCATTTTTTACTTCGTAGGTTTTGCCTTCTGTCAGTACGTTTGATACCAAAAACTTCTCAGCATCGGTATGCTTGCACGTTACGGTGCGGATTGTCTCTTTTGTCAGCCATTCGTTGTGAATCACAGTCCTCATCCTTTTCAATCTGTCTATTTATTTAGTATAAGGAATTATGTTAAGGATTTCAAATGCCGTTATTTCTTTGAGGTCTTTGAATGAATATAAAGGCGAAGCACAACGGCACCCACAACAACTATGGATAATACCGTCAGCGCTACTTGGAGGTGTTCCAGAATCGATTTATAGGCGTACGGGAAAGTGCGGCCCAAATTAAAATAAATGAGCATCCATACAAATCCCGCTGTGTAGGCGTAAAGCATGTATTGGCCGAACGGATAGCGGTTTGCACCGACAATATATGGCATTGCCCACCGGACACCGGGAAGGAAAAAGCTGAACGAAATCGCCATTTTGCCATGCCGTTCCAAAAATTCCGTTACGTTGCTGACCGCTCTCTTAAAACGGGTCCGGTTCAGCTTGTTGATCAGCCGTTTGCCCAATATCCGGCCAATCAAATAAGCGAACGAGTTGCTCGTAATCAACCCCAAATAAGCAGAGATAAATGCATAGACCGGATGAAATGAGCTGATTTCGGTCAAGACGCCTGAAAAAGAAGCCGCCACTTCGTTTGGCAAAGGCATACCAAAAAGCAGCAGCCAATTGAAAATAAACATGCTGACGTAGCCGTATTCTTTTACCAATTCCATCAAAAAAGTTAAATCCATACATAACGCCTGCCTTTTGACTCATCTTCTTCTATCATGACAAAAAAAGGATGGCCCTGCAACGCAGGACCATCCTCAAAAGTAGTTAACTGTATTAATTTGTGTCCAGTTTGGGACGGCTATGCTACTTGTCCAGCTGCGGCGCTTGTCGAGACTAGACAGGCGCCTCCACTTTTCTAATTGTCCAGTTCAATGGCCAGGTCCTCGGGTCATAAGTCGTTCCGGCTGTGTGGCAAAAACACGCCACTTCGCCGATCCGTTTTATGCCTTTCGGACCTAAACGGCCATTTCCACTTTTCTAATTAAGATTCAAGCAATAGGTCTTCTGGGTTTTCGATCAAGTCTTTGACCATTTTCAGGAAGCCAACTGAGTCGCTGCCGTCGATTACGCGGTGGTCATAAGAAAGAGCCACGTACATCATTGGGCGGATTTCAATTGAATCGCCGATTGCTACCGGGCGTTTTTGGATTGTGTGCATTCCAAGAATCCCTACTTGTGTACCGTTCAAGATTGGAGTAGACATCAATGAACCGAATACACCGCCGTTAGTAATGGTGAATGATCCACCTGTCATATCGGCAATTGAAAGCTTTTTGTCGCGTGCTTTTTTCGCAAGGTCTGCAATGCTCGCTTCAATTTCAGCAAAGTTTTTCTTGTCTGTATCGCGGACGATTGGCACAACTAGTCCTTCTTCTGTAGAAACGGCAATCCCTACATCGTAGAACTGTTTCAGCAATAGATCTGTGCCATCAAGTTCAGCGTTTACGTAAGGGTATTTCTTAAGTGCTGCTGTAACTGCTTTTGTGAAGAATGACATAAAGCCAAGTCGAGTTCCGTCATGATCCTGCTGGAACTTGTCTTTTTTGCGGCTTCTCAAAGCCATAACGTTTGTCATGTCGATTTCATTGAATGTTGTCAACATCGCTGTATTTTGGCGAACTTCCAACAAACGCTTCGCAATTGTCTGGCGGCGGCGAGACATCTTCTCGCGTACGATGCGGCCAGATTCTTCATCAGAAGAAGGTGCAGATGCTTTTGGAGCTTCCGCTTTCTGTGCAGGTGCATTAGCAGCCGGTTTTGAACCGTGAGCTTCTACGTCTTGAACACGTACGCGGCCCATTGGGTCTACAGGAGAGATAGCAGCAAGGTCGATGCCTTTTTCACGAGCCAGTTTGCGTGCAGCCGGGCTAGCGATTGTGCGTTCTGAAGAAGCTTGTTCTTCAACTGCAGGAGCTTCCTCTTTTGCTTCCATTGTAGCGCCTGGCTGCGATGCTGCAGGAGCTTCTTCTTTCGCTTCCGGTGCAGGTGCAGCAGCTGGTGCAGCACTTTCGCCTGAAGATGCGCCGACGATTGCAATCACTTGTCCAACTTCAACAGTGTCGCCTTCTTGAGCCAAATGCTCTTGAACAACGCCCGCTTCTTCAGAGATTACTTCAACGTTTACTTTGTCTGTTTCCAATTCAACGATGAATTCACCTTTTTCAACTGTTTCGCCTGGCTGTTTCAGCCACTGAGCGATCGTTCCTTCTGTAATCGATTCTGCTAATTCTGGTACTTTGATTTCTGCCACAAAAAATTCCTCCTTAGATTATCTCTCTTTTATAGAGCGGAAAACTGCTGCCCAAAAGCTCTGATTGCCTTTTAGGCATTAGTAGATCCGGATATTATTTTGTTAACGCTGCATCCAGGATGCGGGCTTGTTCAACTTTATGCGATTCTCCGTCTCCCTCAGCAGGGCTTGAACGTTTGATGCGGCCGTAATAAGTCACATCTTTGTCGACAGCAATTTCTCTTAAGTAAGGTTCTGCAAATGTCCAAGAACCCATGTTCTGCGGTTCTTCCTGAACCCATGCCAATTCTTTTGCATTCGGATAGCGGTCGACAATCGCCTGGATTTTCTCAGATGGGAAAGGATACAATTGCTCAACGCGGACGATGTGCGCCCAGTCGAAGCCTTTGCCGTCTTTCACGCGCTCTGCCAAATCGATCGCCATTTTTCCGCTTGCGAAAAGAACGCGTTCCACTTTCTTCTCTTTTGAGCCCATGCCCGGCTGTTCAATAACCGTCTGGAAATGCCCTTGTGTCAAATCTTCTACATCCGCTCCAACTAATGGATGGCGCAGCAAGGATTTTGGCGACACGATAATAAGCGGACGGATTGACTCTTCTTCCAGCATCTTCGCTTGGCGGCGAAGGATGTGGAAGTAGTTGGCAGCACTTGAAAGGTTCGCAACTGTCCAGTTGTTTTCAGCAGCCATCTGCAGATGTCTTTCAAGGCGGGCACTTGAATGCTCAGGCCCTTGTCCTTCAAATCCATGAGGCAGAAGCATGACAAGCCCTGATTTTTGTCCCCATTTCGAGCGGCCAGCAGAGATGAACTGGTCAAACATCATTTGGGCCATATTGGCAAAATCGCCGTACTGGGCTTCCCAAATAACAAGTGCTTTGTTGTTTTCCACATTATAGCCGTATTCAAAACCAAGCACTGCCGATTCTGTCAACGGGCTGTTGTAAACGACGAAGGATGCTTTCGCGTCGGAGATATGGTGCAATGGCACCAATTCTTCGCCTGTCTTCTCATCATGAAGCACAAGGTGGCGATGCGCAAATGTTCCGCGCTGTGCGTCTTGGCCAGTCAAACGGATCGGGTTGCCGTCCTGAAGGATTGCACCAAATGCCAAAGTTTCAGCATGCGCCCAGTCGATTTTTCCTTTGCCGTTGAATGGATCTTCGCGGCGTTTCAAGATGCGCGCAAGTTTTCCAAAAGCAGAGAAGTCGCTTGGCCATGTCAGCAAATCTTCGTTCAATTTCACGAGCACATCTTTGTCGACGCCAGTCGGCACTTCCGGATAACCGTTTTGGACCGCTTCCGGAATCGTGATTTCGTGTTTATCATCCGATTTGTTTTCTTTGACTTTGTCGTAGGCTGCCTGCATTTCTTTTTGTGTTTCTGCATCCAGTTCCTTCACTTGTTCTTCCGAAAGAACTTGTTCAGAAGCCAATTGCTTGCCGTAAAGTTCACGGACAGTCGGATGCTGGTGGATGCCGTGATACATCAGCGGGTTCGTTACAAGCGGCTCGTCCATCTCGTTGTGGCCATAGCGGCGGTAGCCGATCAGGTCGATCAGAATGTCCTTGCCGAATTTTTCACGGTATTCGAATGCGAAACGCGCTACCGCAACTACCGCTTCCGGATCATCTCCGTTTACGTGGATGACCGGCACTTCAAAACCTTTTGCAGGGTCAGAAGAATAATGAGTCGATCTTGAATCGTATTGTTCTGTTGTAAAGCCGATCAGGTTATTGGCGATTACATGGATCGAACCGCCAGTCTGGAATCCGCGGATCCGGCTGTAGTTCAAAGTTTCTGTTACAACGCCTTGGCCTGGGAATGCAGCATCTCCGTGGACGAGGATTGCATACGCTTTTTTCGGATCCATCGCAGCAACGCCTGCCGCATCCGTCATTTCCTGAGCCGCACGGGTCTGTCCAGCCACAACCGGGCTGACGATTTCCAGGTGGGACGGGTTATACGCAAGTTTGATGTTGGTTCCTTTAGGCGAAGTATACGCTGCGCCCATATGGTATTTCACGTCGCCGAACCAGCCTTTTGTAATCTGCACCGAATTGTCTTCCGGAAGGAAGGTTTCATCCGGCACATGGGCAAATCCAGCGAACATCATATCGTAAGGTTTATGCAAAATGTGTGTAAGCACATTTAAACGACCGCGATGAGCCATCCCGATCATGATTTTTTCTGTACCTTTTGCTTCTGACAAACGCACCAGTTCGTCCATCAAAACGACCAACGTGTCTACGCCTTCAATCGAAAAGCGTTTTTGGCCGACAAATGTACGATGAAGGAATTTCTCAAAACCTTCCACACGGGTCAACAAATCAAGAATTTCTTTTTTCTTGTCTGAATCAAGAGACGGTTTGAAGTCGCCGCTTTCAATTTTTTCCTGGATCCAGTTGCGTTCCTGAAGCTGGACAATATGAGAAAATTCGAAAGCAACTTTATCGGTATATAAAGATCGAAGGTAAGTGATGGCTTCTAAACCGTTTGTGATAGTTGCCGGTGCATCGGATAGAAGAAGTGAAACCGGAACTTCCTTCAAGTCCTGTTCAGTTAAACCATATGCCGATAATTCCAGACGGGAAGTATCTTTCGGCTGGTCTTTCAGCGGGTAGATATCTGAAGCCAAGTGTCCATGGGCACGAATAGCTTCTGCCAACTGGATGGCAGCCAGAACTTTGCCGAATTTGTTCGTCTCTACTCCTGCAGCGGCAGTTTGGGCTGGAGCTGCAGCACGTGGAGTCACATCGATTGGCGGACCGTACTGTCTAAAAAGTTCTGCAAATTCCGGATCAAGCAATTCCGGAGATTCTTGGTAAAGATCGTACATTTCCATAACATATCCAAGGTTTGGGCCAGTGATGGAATTCCATGGGGATTTTGCATCTGAATAATTGCTAGACATTAAAAAAACCTCCAGATATTTGCCTTTTTGGCAGTCACTTTTATTGTATGTGTATCTTCCTTATTTTATCACGCATCCCACTAGACATAAAGCAGAAGGCGCTTCCAACGTATATGGAGAACGAATTTCCATTTCAATCTTACTACTTCCAGGAAAAAATACAATGATTTTGCGTGAAATTATTCACACAGCATTTTTCAAAGCGCTTTCATTGGATTTTAATGGATAAAAGCCTGTCTTTAAGGTGAAAAAATTCTTTCAAACTGTTTCGAGCAGGTTTTTTATTTCCATTATTACTGAAGGAGCTGCCTTCTTCCCCCGCTTCCACTGTGCTGCATAAAATCTCGGTCTGCTTTTTTTGGCATTTATTTTAGTATGTATGCCGTCCACTCCTAGCCCTGTGCGGGTTCGGCTCGGCCAAGTTGTATTATACCCTTTCACATACTCTTTTAGGGCACGGCTTGCCTATTTCAGCGTTTATTTGCAGCATTCCAGAAGATTGCCGGTTTTTTCAGCGTTTTCAGGCAAGGCGGTTTTCTCTGCAAAACGGGGACATAGCAATTGGCAAACCATTAGCTGATTTGCCAGGATGCTTTTTGATATGGATTTGGTTCAAGTTTCTTCTATATTAAGAAACAAATTGATTGGTAACGATGGACGTCTGTTCAATAAATTTCTCATAAAGTGCTTGCTCTTGGAGTTCCTCAACTAATTCCAAGCCGCTTTCCGAAGACGTGCCTTCCCACTTGAACTGTTGTTTAGCCAAATAAGTGGCATTGCCGGTCAAACGCAGACGGAAGCTGCTGCCGTTTTTTTCGACAGAACATTTCACCATGCCTCCGGGATTGTAAACGGACACTTCCCCGTATGGCACAAGGCCTGCCAGACAGCTGACAAGGGCAGACGCTGTCATGGCTGTCCCACAGGCGTTGGTAAAACCGACACCGCGTTCGAATGTTTTGACGAAAATGCCGCCGTCCACTTTTGTGGCGTAGGAGACATTTACTCCATCCCCAAAGTACTCGTTGGGGCCATTAAAAAATTCCGCCCATTTCTGCTGATGCGCCGGATTGCTTTGGTATTCTTTCGGGACAATTCCGATCAGGTGCGGATTCGGCACCGCTACAGCAGTGAAGGGAATCTCTTCCGAAACGAATGGCAGCGGCTTTAATTTCCATTCGGTTTCGCCGCCGTAAGACATCGGCAAATCAGCCATTTGGAAAGAAACCGGAGAAATCTCAACTGCATACATGGCAATGCCGTCGCCTTCCGGCTGTTCTTTCTTGACATGCAAAGATGCTTTCATCGTTTCAATCACGGCTTCTTCTACTCCGTCGCGTTCGCAAACATAGCGGGCGACGCAGCGCAGCCCGTTGCCGCACATGGAAGCTTCAGAACCATCACGGTTGATGACGCGCATTTTGGCATCCGCCTCTTTAGACGGCAATACAACCAGCAACCCGTCAATATCTGGATCAAGAACGGCAAGTTTCAATGTCATTTCCTCGTAATCATTGCGTTCTTCTCCATCGAGCATGAAAAATGTATTCATTGAACCATGAACTTTATAAAGTAGAAATTCCATAGTGAGCACCTCTTGTACTAGTTATTTATGCATCATGAACAGGCAGGAAAGCCTCGTTATTTTTTCTTGGCGTGTGCTGCTACCAGTTCAGCCATGGCAGATGCCGTTTTCGGCGCTTCCGCTTTTGTCATGCGGTCGATCAGCAATTCTTCATCCAGCTGCAGTTTTTTCATTTCCGCCAAAAAGCGTTCCGGCGTCAGTTCTTCTTCCTCGACAACGTTTGCCAACCCTTGTTTTTTAAACAGTTCCGCATTCAGAATCTGGTCACCGCGGCTTTGCTGTTTCGACAGCGGAATCAACAGCATCGGTTTTTTCAATGCCAAAAATTCAAAAATCGAATTAGAGCCCGCGCGAGACACGACAAAATCCGTCAAATGCAGCAAATGAGGCAGTTCTGTTGTGACATATTCGAATTGGCTATAATTCGGCACACTTTCCAGATTTCTGTCCACATTGTCTTTGCCGCATAAATGGACGATATTGAATTCTTTCAAAAGTGCCGGCAAGTTCGCGCGGATGGCATCGTTAATAACTGCCGAACCTTGGCTGCCGCCCATGATCATCAAAACAGGACGGCCGTTGTCGAAATTGCAGAGGCTTCTGCCGATTTCAGCAGAACCTTCCATCAGCTCCCCCCGGATAACCGATCCGGTGCATGTGGATTTTTCTTTTGGCAGATGTTTCAATGTTTCATTGAACACTGTGAAAATATGATTGGCAAAAGGCATGGCGATTTTGTTTGCAAGGCCCGGGGTTACATCGGATTCATGGATGATGACCGGCACAGACAAGGCTTTTCCAGCCATCGCAACGGGCACTGAGACAAAGCCGCCTTTTGAAAAGATCGCAGCCGGTTTGGTTTTCCGGATGATGTTCATTGCTTGAAGAAGACCTTTTCCGACACGCGCAGGATCGGTGAAATTCTTCATGGAAAAATAACGGCGCAATTTGCCGCTTGAAATGGCGTGATACCGGACTTTCGGAAAAGCCTCAGGGATCAGTTCACTCTCAATGCCGTCTTTTGAGCCAATGTATTCCACATTGTAGCCCATTTTTTCCAGTTCAGGAATCAGCGCCTGGTTCAGCGATACGTGCCCCGCTGTTCCGCCGCCTGTCAATAAAATTGTTTGCTTATTCATTTTGCTGTCCTACTCTCTTGTCTTAAAAATTGCGTATGCATCTTTCCAGGAGCGTTCCGATAAAAGGAGGCTTCTATGCTATACTTATTTTTATTTAGTATATTGTTGTTAGTTTACTGGAGGATGGATCATGTTTGAAACGAAGACAAAAACGGAGAAATTCAAGATGCTGCTTCGCATTGTTTTTCCGATTTTGGTTACACAAGTTGCGATGTACTTAGTCACATTTTTTGATATTTATATGACCGCCCGTTACAATACGGAAGATTTAGCGGGCGTCTCGATCGGGTCTTCTTTTTGGATGCCGGTTTATATCGGACTCGCCGGAATCCTCATGTCCATCACCCCAATTGTAGCACAATTAATGGGTGCAGCGAAAAGAGAAGAAGTGAAAGATGCCGTACAGCAAGGGATATACTTGGCGTTTATCCTCGCTGTCCTCATTTTCACCTTTTTCTTTTTCGGAGCCGACAGTCTCCTGGGTCTGATGACTCTCGAAGCCGCGGTCGAATCGGTAGCGGACGAATACATTTTTGCGATGAGCCTCGGGCTGATTCCGCTGTTTATCTATAACGTGCTCCGCTATTATATCGATGCACTCGGCGCAACAAGGGTTTCCATGTTCATTTCACTTCTTTCGGCACCGATCAACGTGTTTTTCAATTATTTGCTGATCTTTGGGAATTTCGGCTTTCCGGAATTGGGCGGTGCTGGAGCAGGTTATGCTTCCGCCATCACCTATTGGATTGTGCTGTTTATCGCCGGCTGGATTGTCCATACGCGAAAACCATTCAAGTCTTTTGAGATTTTCAGCGGTTGGGCAAAATTCTCAGTTGTCCGCATAAAAGAAATCAGCCGCATTGGGGTACCAATCGGCATTTCCATATTTGCCGAGACGAGCATTTTCTCTGCCGTCACGCTCATGATGAGCACTTATGGCACCATCACCATTGCAGCACATCAAATCGCCATCAACTTCACTTCGCTGTTGTATATGCTGCCGCTCAGCATTTCCATGGGAGCCACCATTCTCGTCGGCTTTGAAGTCGGAGCCAAACGCTTTCACGACGCCCGGCAGTATAGCTGGATCAGCGTCATTTCAGCGGTCGCCTTCAGTTTTGTATCGGCGTTCACCTTGTATTTCCTGCGCCACGACATTGCCGCTTTGTATTCATCAGATCCGGCTGTGATCAATCTGGCGGTGCAGTTCCTGGTGTTTGCAGCACTGTTCCAGCTTTCAGATGCCATACAGGCCCCTGTGCAAGGAGCGCTCCGCGGCTATAAGGACGTCAACATCACTTTCATCATGGCGTTGATTTCGTACTGGGTCATCGGCTTGCCATCAGGCTTCCTGCTCGCAACCTTCACCGGTTTTGAAGCGTTCGGCTACTGGATCGGTTTGATCGCCGGGTTGACTGCAGGCGCTGTCACCTTGTCATTCAGACTCAATAAAATACAAAAAAAGATTGCCGCTCAGTGAGCGGCAATCTTTTTGTATAACGCCGATAAACTGTTTTTCTCTTCCGCGTTGAGATCCGATTGGTCAATGCGGGTTAAGGCAAGTTCAAGTTTTTGCTGCCGTGTTTTGCGGACTCTTGGATGCGTCAGTTCGTCGTTGAGTTCAATCCGGATTTTTTGTTCGAGCTCTTCTTCCGTGGAGATGGCGTCCACTCCGGCCCGGTTCGGCCATAGTTTGCGGTAAGCTTCGATCACGGCAGCTCGATCCCTTCCAGGCTTTCTCCGATGACGACGATTTGCGTCTGCATTTTCATGTATTCCGGAAGCCATTGGGCCATGCCGTAAGCATACTGGAATGCGTGCGGGTATTTATCCCCTTCGAGCGGCACGTAGCCTTTGATGCGGAATACCGATTCCGGCAAGGCGCGCAGCCATTCCTCGAAATCGTCCCGTTTTACCGGGTTTTGAAACTCCAGGACTTTGGCATTTAAATTCAGTTTGGAAACCGGCGCTTCTTGGACGGTCCCGCTTTTGCTTGCGGATATTTTCTGAAGCTGAGAAAAAGGCACTTTGGACTGCACGGTTTGAATGATCTGTGCTTCCGGATTCAGCCCTTGCACTTCAAACGTCACTTGGGCCTGTTCGGCTTCCATTAAAAGATCCATCTTATTCGCCAAAATCAAATCGGCATGGCGGATCTGTTCCAGGTAAAGCGAACGGATCTGTGGCGACAACTGGCTGCGGTCGAGCCAGCGTTTGCTGTCGGCCACCGTGACGATGCCTTTGAATTTCAGTTTTTCTGCAAAAAGCGGCGAGAAAATGGCATCGAGCGCTTCTACAGGATGCGCTGCACCTGTAGTTTCAATCAGTAGGACATCAAACTCTTCTTCTGCGAGGAGCGTTTGCAGCTGGGCTTCCGATTTCTCCGAACCGGTGCAGCAAATGCAGCCGTCCAGCAGTTCTTTTAATGGGATGCCGTCTTCCACAGCATCCGAGTCAAAATTCATTTCGCCTAATTCGTTCATGAACACTGCCGGTTTTAATCCGGCATCTTTCGCTTGCTGGATGACGTGTTTCAGAAGCGTGGTTTTGCCGCTTCCTAAAAATCCGCTAAATAGGTATACATCAATCATGGAATCCCCCTCTATTAATTCGCCGTAAGAAAAGGCCCGCAAGTGCGGACCTCATTTTTTATTCTTTCGGTTCTTCTTCCGCTGATTCTTTTGCAGGTTCAGCTTTTAGGCCCGCTTCTTCCATCACGATTTTTTTCGCTTCCATAAGCTGCGGGTCTTCTTCATCGATTTTCTTGCTTAAGGCTTCCATGATGGCAAATGTAGTATCGCCCGTCACCACGCCTGTCGTTTCCAGTTCGTTGTCTTCCTGGAACTGTTCGACTGCATCTGTCAGCTGTTCTTCAAAAACGCCGTCCACTTTGCCGACTTCATAGCCGAGCGCTTCAAGCATCTGTTCAGCTGTTTTCACTTGTTCAGAAATGGCGCCATCCTTCATTTCAATCGAAGAATCCAACACTGGCAACGATGCATATTCCGGATAAGCCACTTTCACATCCGGGGCAATTCCTTTTTCATGAATCCAATTGCCGTCCGGCGTCAGCCATTTCGCTGTCGTGAACTTTAAGTTCGACCCATCGGCCATATCATTGGCTGTCTGCACGGTTCCTTTGCCGAATGTGTTTTCTCCAATCAATGTAACGTCCGCCGATTCTTTCATCGCGCCCGCTAAAATCTCGGATGCCGAAGCGCTTCCGCCGTCAATCAATAAAGTGACCGGCACTTTCACTTTCGAACCTGACTCCGCTAAGTAAATTTCAGGCTCTTCGCCTTTGGCCTGCACTTCAAACATTTCTTTTCCTTCGTCAATGAACAAGTTGGAAATTTCAAGCGCTGTTGTCAATAGACCGCCAGGGTTTTGGCGGACGTCCATGACCATGGCTTTCATCCCTTGCTTTTCCATTTCACTGATCGCGTCGGTCAATTCCTGCGCTGTGTTTTCAGAGAAGCTCGTTACTTGGATATGCGCTACGCCATCACCAATCATTTCCGGATAAACCGTTTCGATTGGAATATCGTCCCGCACAATTTTGACGTCGAGCGGTTCTGCCATATCGCCGCGCTGGATTGTTAATGTCACTTCTGTCCCTTTTTCGCCGCGGATAAGCATAACCGCTTCAGAAGCACTGAAGCCCTGGATGCTTTCGCCGTCTACTTCCAGGATTTTGTCTCCCGGTTTCAAGCCTGCTTTTTCAGCAGGAGAGCCTTTAATCGGTGAAACGATATTGATAAAGCCATTGCGTTCCTGTACTTCGGCGCCAATCCCTTGGAAGCTGGATGAAATGCCTTGTGAGAACTGGGCTGCTTCTTCTTGGTTCATATAATCGGAGTAAGGATCTCCAAGAGATTCCACCATTCCGTTAATAGCGCCATTGATCAACACATCGCTGTCGACGTCTTCAAAGTATTCTTGCTGCACTTGATCGTAAGCTGCATATAATTTTTCAAATCCCCGTCTTTCGGGAGAGCTGACTTCAACTGCCTTTTCATCCCCAAAAGTTAAAGCAAATACCGTTAATCCGGCCGTACATAGTATCAAGGTGAACACAAGCATGATAAAGTAGAATGTTTTCATCCGGATAAAATGGGCAGGCGCTTCATCAACAGGCGGAATCTGTTCTTGATTTTCGCCTGGACGCTTATCATCCATTTCTTTCACCACTTTCTTAATTGCACTTCAAACTGTATCGATTTTATCAAGCTTTTGAAAAAATTAAAAGAAAAAGACTGTCTAGACAGTCTTTACTCTTTTTATTCCGCTTTAGCGGGCGTCTGATTTGCCCGTTCAAGCTTCATTGGTTCAATGATTTCATAGCGGACTTGGTTGCCCTCTAAAAACAGCTATTATTCCTTGATCGCTGCTTCAAGTGCTACGATAATCATGTCATTGAAAGTCGTCTGGCGTTCTTCAGACGTTGTCACTTCACCTGTCAGCAAGTGATCGCTAACTGTCAAGATGGACAATGCCTGGCGGCCGAATTTAGCTGCCAATGTGTAAAGCGCTGCAGATTCCATTTCCAGAGCCAATACTCCGTACTGCGCCCATTTTTCGTGCTCTGCATGTTCATTGTAGAAGACATCTTCAGTAAAGACGTTCCCCACACGCAAGCTCAAGTTCTTTTCCAAACCAGCATTATACGCTTTCAACAATAGATCGAAATCTGCAGTCGGAGCGAAATCAATGCCATTAAAGATAATTTCGTTCATTTTCGAATCCGTTGATGCACTTTGTGCAATGATTACGTCACGGACTTTTACATCTTTGTGGATCGAACCGCACGTACCGACGCGGATCAATTTTTGGACATCGTATTCGTTCATCAATTCAGTTACATAGATGGAAATGGAAGGAACTCCCATTCCTGTTCCTTGAACTGAAATGCGTTTGCCTTTGTATGTACCCGTATAGCCGAACATGTTGCGCACTTCGTTGTAAAGTACTACATCTTCAAGAAATGTTTCGGCAATGTATTTTGCACGAAGCGGATCTCCAGGAAGTAAAATCGTATCAGCGATATCGCCTTTTTTTGCATTAATATGGACGCTCATCATAAAACCTCACTTTAATTTTAGTCGTTCTTATCATACTGTTTTTTAGCGGCAAGTGCAACGCATTGCCTTAAAGTGCTGTATATTCATCCCATATGGCATCGAAAGTGGATGCTTTCATGACCGGGTGGGCCTTTTCTTCAATATAGCGGGAAAGATCCTCAAAATCTTCCGAGCTCTTTGGAAACGAATGGTCCAGGAACATAGCATCCGCAAATCGTGAAAAATCATCCGGACGGACTTTCCCCCGGTACTTTAAAGCAAATTGATAAAAAGAACGTTTCATTTTCTTCCTCCCTTTGTTGACCAATTATAAAACCTCTGCACTAAAGCTTAGACAGAAAAAACCCGGACAGCTGTCCGGGTTTTCAGTTATTCAAACAACTGCTTGTATTCGGAGTATCCTTCTGCTTCCAGCTGCTCTTTGGGCACAAAACGCAAAGCCGCGGAGTTGATGCAATAACGCAAGCCGCCTAATGAAGAAGGCCCATCCGGGAACAAATGCCCCAAATGTGAATCGGCAGTCGCACTGCGCACTTCCGTTCTTCTCATGCCATGGCTGGTGTCAAAGCTTTCTTTAATTTCACTGCCTTCAAGCGGTTTGGCAAATGCCGGCCAGCCGCAATGTGCATCGTATTTGTCTTTTGAACTGAATAACGGTTTGCCGGACACGATGTCGACATAAATGCCTTCTTCAAAGTGCTGATCGTATTCGCCCTGGAATGGCGGCTCGGTGCCGTTTTCCTGTGTGACGTGGTATTGCATCGGCGTCAATTTTGCTTTTAGTTCTTCTTTCATGCTTGTCCACCCCAATTTTTTTCGATAAATCCTGCCCGTCCAGAACCAACAGAATAACGGTTGTAATGGGCAGGGTTTTTCTTATAATAGTCCTGATGGTAATCTTCTGCCAAATAAAACGGCTTGGCTTCCAATATTTTCGTCGCAATCGGTTTGGAGAACTTGCCGGAATTCTCTAACTCCTGCTTGGATTGTTCTGCAGCGATCCGCTGCTCTTCCGAATGGTAAAAAATAGCCGTCTGGTAAGACTGGCCCCGGTCAAAGAACTGCCCGCCCGCATCGGTCGGATCGATTTGGCTCCAAAATACTTCCAGCAACTTTTCGTATGGAAAAACTTCCGGCTGGAAGGTGATCTGGACTGCTTCGTAATGGCCCGTCGTTTCGGAACAAACTTGTTCATAAGTCGGGTTCTCAACATGCCCGCCCGTATATCCGCTGACTACCGATTCAATGCCGTCATACGAATCAAACGGTTTGACCATGCACCAAAAACAACCGCCTGCAAATGTCGCTTTTTCTGTCTTCATCCCATCACTCCGTTCTTATTGCTGAATGGTAACGCGCAACCGGATATCATCTTCCTCCAAATTGAACGAAGTTGCCTGAACCGAAATGCCGCCGTCCAGCGGAATTTCCGTCAGTTTCAACAGCACTTGTTCTTCTGCTGGCAACACGTCCATAAAATTAGGAAGATTTACCGAATCCCGTAATAATTTTAACGCAGACTCGGGTGGAATATCCAGCATGCCAACTTCTACGGATTTCTGGACCAGCAGCAAATTGCCGTCTTCCTGTACAAGCGGATCAAATCGAAGCAGGATCGGCAAGGCTACTGAGAAGACTTCAATTTCTGTCGACAGGCTGACATCGCCGTTTACCGCCAAAGTCAACGGAATGGGCGAATTGGCCATTTCCTGCTGGATATACGTATTGGCAATTCCTTCGAAATCCGCTTTTGTCACATTCAGCATGACGGAATGGCCATCTATCCCTTCTACTGAACTTGCGCTCGCCAAGGAATGGCCTTTCGCTGGAGTGGTAAGGAAAATAATAAATGCCAGAAGTGCAAGAAGGTTTAATCCCAGCAAGATAAAAAAGGCCAAGCGCCAGATTTTCATAATCATCACTTCCTATTCCTGAAAACTCAACCCGCATTCTTCCATGCGTTCAAGAATCCTGTCTGTCATTAAGTCATATCCTTTACTGTTTGGATGGAAAAAATCCGTATGATATACCAAATTATCATTGCCGATAAACAAATCGCTTACCGGCACATAACATGCCAAAGGGTCCGCTTCTGTAATTTCCCGCATCGATTCGTTGTAGTCGGAAATAATTTGATCAAATTCTTCCACTTCATCGGTGATCAGGGAAAAGGGATTGTAGACACCGATGGCAACAATGGGAACTGTCGGGTTAATGGACCGGATGGAAGCGTAGATGTTTTCATACCGCGTTTCATATACTTCCAGTTCTTCAGCAAATGCTTCGATGTTCAAAGAAAACAAATCCCGTTTGACAATCCGCATAATATCATTGCCGCCGATCGTCATGACAACGTAATCCGCTTCTGTCAACGGCCCTGTCAATTGTCCTTTCTGGAACATGGCGAGCAGCTGATCGCTTCTGCGGCCCCGTTTCGCCGTATTCTCCACAATCGCCCCCCGAACGCCTGGCCAGTCACTGATTTCACTTGCCAGTCTGCCGACATAGCCGCCCCGGTTTTCCGTATCGCCGACTCCCTGGGACAGCGAATCGCCAAGCGCTGTAATAATCAGCGCCTGAGGGACAAAGTTAGGCGGCACACGATATTCCGTAAAAGCGATCGGCACACGGGGTTCCGCTTCGTCATTGCCAAAGATGAAAGTTGAACTGCATCCCGCTAATACAAACAGTGCCAAAACTACGATGAACAGGATGCGTTTCAAGTTTATCTCCCCTTTTTGCTATTTGAATGGGTCAATCTGTATAAAACATAAAGGCAAACGCGCCTACTCCCGTATGGGTTGAAATGACGGGTGTCGTATAATCCATTTTAATATCCGTAAATCCGGCTGCTTCCAGCTCTTG
Source organism: Planococcus chinensis (assembly GCF_020071995.1). GTDB lineage: Bacteria > Bacillota > Bacilli > Bacillales_A > Planococcaceae > Planococcus > Planococcus chinensis_A. The sequence continues at coordinate 95,152 of NZ_JABWTK010000010.1, forward strand.
TTTCAAAGGATTGGCCATATTAAAGCCTTCTGCATGGGCTATGCCGATCCCTTTCACTTGTTTCCCCTGCGTCCGCTCTTTAAAGTCATCCATCAAATACTGGACCACTTGCTTGTAGCTGCGGGCTTTTGCAACAGGCGTGTATTCTCCGCCGTCGAGCGAAGCAATCGGCTTGATTTTCAGGATAGAGCCGACCAATGCCCGCCCTTTTCCGATCCGTCCGCCTTTCACCATATTGTCAAGCGTATCCAGAATGACATAAAGCTTGGAGTTTTCGCGTATGAGGTCCAAGCGTGCCACTATTTCATCCATCGTCTTTCCTGCTCTTGCCAGATCGGCCGCCTCCAGCACTTGGAAAGCAAGTGCGTGGGAGATGTAGCGGGAATCGACGACTGTAACGTCTGTATCCGTAAGTTCAGCTGCCGTGCGTGCGGATTCCACGGTGCCGCTCATGCCGCCCGTCATGTGGATGGACAGCACTTGATCGCCGTTTTGGCCTAAGCGGTCGTACAATTCCTTGAAAACGCCCGGAGCCGGCTGAGAACTTTTCGGCAATTCAGGGCTGTTTGCCATTAATTCCAGAAAGGCTTTCGGTTCCAAGTCCACGCGGTCAAGGTAGGTTTTCCCGCCGATTTGGATGTTTAATGGAACTACATGCAGATTATATTGTTTAATGACTTCAGGGTTCAAGTCTGAGGTGGAATCTGTTACGATGTGGATTTTTGGCATGTCTTCACTCTCCTTATTTCTTATATTCCTATAATGGAACGGCCTGAAACGTCGCACCGTTTGGAAAAACAGACCTACTGGAGATCTGTTTTTTTCTGTGCCATCGCCTGGACTTCCACTTCAATTGTATTTTTGACTTTTTCGATCAATTGCTTGGCGTTCATTTTTTCAATTTCTTGGGCCGTAATCGGTTCAAGCACGCCGATTGTTACGTGCCCGGGCCGGATTTGGTTATTGTTTTTTTCCATAATATCCGATGTGCCGTGTATGGCAATCGGCACAATCGGTACTCCTGCATCCTTGGCAATGCGGATGAAACCGGATTTAAAGTCGATTAAGCCTTCGCCTTTGGAGCGGGTGCCTTCCGGAAAGATCAGGATGGAATGGCCGTCTTTCAGTTTCCCGACTGTATCCGCAATCGATTTATAAGCGCTTTTTCGGTCCGTCCGGTCCAAAAACACACAATTCATGTCTTCCATATATACCGGGATCACCGGAAATTTTTTCACTTCTTTTTTGGAAATAAACCCGAACGGCTTCGGAATTTCCGAAAGCAGCACCGGGATGTCAAAATTGCCTTCATGGTTGGCTACAAGAAGTGCGGCGCCGTCCGGCAAATGTTCAAGCCCGCTCGTTTCTATCCGGCTCCTTGTCCGCTCCATGATGCCTTTCGCCCATTTCCGGGGTTCCGTATGAATGAGGGCGTCGTATTCCTGTTTGCTCAAATTCTCTTTTTGCGCTCGGAACTTTTTCAAATTCATTGCTGCAATCGGCAAATAGCCGAATAAAAACGAGAAAGTCCGGAGAGATTTATACATGGCGGTTGTTCCGTTCCAGCACCAGGTAAACAAACCGGATGTCACCTGAAACCTGCTCTTCCGATTCGGAAACGGCTGTCCATTCCGCGCCGTATTCCGGGAAGAACGTATCCCCGTCAAACTCCTGCTTGATGAGCGTAATGTACAGGCGGTCTGCTTGCGGCAGAATGGTCCGGAAGATCTGTTCTCCGCCGATGACCATCACTTCTTCGTCCTGTTCTTTTGCAAGGCGAATTGCCTCGTCCAAATTATGCACCACATCGATGCCGTCTGCCCGGTATTCCGGATTGCGGGTCACCACGATATTTCGCCGCTTTGGCAGCGGACGCCCGATTGATTCATACGTATTGCGCCCCATCACAATCCCTTTGCCGATGGTATGTTTTTTGAAATAGGCCAGATCTTCCGGGATATGCCAAGGCAACTGATTGTCTTTTCCGATTACCCGGTTCGGATCATGTGCGACCATTAATGAAATCATCTAAACTCCCCCTTAAACTGCAACAGGCGCTTTGATGCGCGGATGCGGATCATAGCCCTCAATCGTAATATCTGCCAGCTCCAAATCAAAAATCGATGCTACGTCTTCATTGATTTTCACGGTCGGCAGTTTTTTCGGTTCTCTGGACAGCTGTTCCGTCACTTGCTCAATGTGGTTTGAATACAGATGCGTATCTCCCGTTGTGTGGACAAAATCGCCCACTTCGAGGCCGCATTCACGGGCAACCAGATGCGTCAGCAAGGCGTAGGATGCAATATTGAACGGTACGCCCAAAAAGACATCGGCGCTGCGCTGGTACAATTGGCAGGACAATTTGCCGTCTGCTACATAGAACTGGAACATGATGTGGCATGGCGGAAGCGCCATCTCGTCGATAAATTCAGGGTTCCATGCCGTCACCAAGTGGCGGCGCGAATCCGGATTCTGTTTGATCGATTCGATGACATTTTTCAACTGGTCAATCGTGCCGCCGTCGGTTTTCGCCCATGACCGCCATTGCTTGCCGTATACCGGGCCAAGGTCGCCGTATTTTTCGGCAAAGCCATCTTCGTTCAAAATTTTCTCCTGGAAAATCGCCATCTGTTCCTGATATAGTTCTGCAAATTCCGGATCTTTCTGAGAGCGTCTTCCGAAATCAGCCATATCCGGCCCCTCGTACTCGTCGCTTTCCACCCACTGGGCGAATGCCCATTCATCCCAGATGTGATTGTTTTCTTCCAATAGAGTCTTCACGTTCGTATCGCCTTTGATAAACCAAAGCAATTCCGAGACAATCAAGCGAAACGCCGTTTTTTTCGTAGTCATCAATGGAAAACCCTCATTTAAGTCAAAGCGCATCTGGTGGCCGAACACACTCAAGGTGCCTGTACCGGTCCGGTCTTCCTTTTTCGCGCCATTATGTAAAATATGCTGGCATAAATCCAAGTATTGTTTCATTTTTATTCGCCTCCATTATTATGTTTATCATAACAAAAACACACAAAAAAAACCGTTACAAATGTAACGGTTTTAAGAAGCTGTCAATATTGAAAATTTTCGCTTTTACGAAAGCCATTTAGGCGGTGTGTTTTTGGACCAGTAAATATCGCCCAGGGCAATATGCTTTTGGAAATTGTCTTCCGCTACATGGTAATGGAAATTAAAGAAAAAGCCTTCAAGCGGTTTTTTCTCGGTTCTAACATGAAAACGGATGGCATCTTTGGAAGTTTCGGTATCGTAAATGTGAAAAATCTTTTCTGAATAATCACCGGAAGGTTTTTCGGAAATTGCCAGTTTGCGCAAAGTTTCAGTATCCATGCCGGCAAAGTGCATATCAATTGCCTGCTGAATATTCGGCAAAATGGCCGTCTCGAATTCATCTTTGATCACCGGTCCGATTTTTGTCCCGAATTTAAGGTATGCCTGTTCTTCGGCCGTTTTATGTACGATATCCAGGATTGAGGGATGGGTATCGTAATAAAGTTCACTCGGATCGATCCAGTCAAAACTATATTGTTTGTCATTGCCAGATGATGCCTGCGAATTGCTTAACGCTTTTTCATCCAATAAAGTTTCCCAAATCAGATGGCTGGGTGAAATCGCTCCCAAGGTTAAGACAGCCACTGCAATCATCAAAGACTTTTGCCACCACTTCTTCATCCATATCACCTTCAATTTTGAACATTTTATTAACGCGTGTTGTAATTTATACGAATTTCGTCTGTAAAGGTTTCATCTTCTTGAAATTCATTGTACAATAATAGTAATCATTTAGCTCTGTTTTTTTGAAAAAGGAGGATTTTTTCATGGATGCTTCATTGCTTATCGGTATTGGACTATTATTTATGCTTGGATATTTAGCTTCATTGAGCTTCACAGACTGAAGAATTCTTCCAGTTCGCTGGAAAACAAAAAGGCAGCCCACTGGGCTGCCTTTTTTTATTATCGCAAGATATGGTTTTTGATTAGAAAAATCCCCCATACCAATAGCTATCGACAGCCTTCATTGCTGGCGGCAGTCAATGAAACCATAGTGGAATTTCGTATTCGGCCGCACTCTTCGGACAAAACCGTACTTTTCAAAATCAACTGACCGGAAATGCGCTTTCAGGACAACGCTTTTGCGGGCTGCCCGAACCGCTTCCTTGACCCATTCGCCCGTCAGCTGGCTATTGTTTGCCGTTCCCCGAAGCGGTGTAAAATTCGAGGCTTCTGTAATTTCTTCCGTAAACATCGGGTCCATGTACACCACGTCCACGGCATTGTCCGGCAAACTTTTCAATACATCCACTGCGTTCTTTGAAACAACCCGGATCCGTTTCATCGCCTCATCCAAGTGCGGCATCGCATCATATTGGCCCAAGCCTTGTTCGATGACGTAAGCGAGGACTGGGTGGCTTTCACAGCCGATGACTTCGCCTTTACTGCCGACCCGGTAGGCCGCAACGATGGCGTCTGATGCCATGCCAAGCGTGCAATCAAAAAAGACTTCTCCCGCTTCAAGGTTTGAAACGGCTATAAGCGGATCTTCTTCAATCGGGCGTTTTGTCCGGAAAGCTGCCGAATTGGGATGAAAAAAGAACGGCTCGGTTTTGCCCAATGGGTAAAACTCGAGTCGTCCTTTTGCTGCAACCAGCACATCCGCGCATTCTTCCGCATGGATTTTTTCAATCGAACGCTTTTTCCGGAGCACAAACGGGATGGAAAGATCTGTTGCCGCTTGAGCTGCCAGTCGGTCGGTTTTGCCGTTCGGCCGGTATGCTGTCGTTACAATGGTCTTCACTGTGCTGATACCTGCTCCAACACTTGAGTCAAGTGATCGCGGATATGGTCTACATCGTGGTCTTCAATTTGTTCACGTGGAATAAAATACGCCAGCTGCCCGTCTTTCAAAACGGCAATCGAAGGCGAAGAAGGCGGGACATCTTCAAAGTAACTGCGCATTTGAGCCGTCGCTTCTTTGTCCTGCCCTGCAAAAACCGTTACTAAGTGATCCGGTTTCGCAGCAGTTGTCTCCAAAGCTTCGATTACTGCCGGACGTGCCAGTCCTGCTGCACAGCCGCAAACTGAGTTGATTACCACTAAGCTGGTTCCTTGTGCTTCCGCCATATGTTCGTTTACTTCTTCAGCTGTCGTTAATTCTTTGAAGCCGTTTGTTGTCAGTTCTTGGCGCATTGGGACAACAATGCCTTTCATGTACTCATCATATGCGTTCATGGTTTCCCTACTTTCGTATAGTCTGTTTTCCGCTGGGTGAATAGCGTTTTCTCCTTACCATTCTAACCCAAGACTTATACGCTTTCATAGTTTTTCGCTTCTGCAAGTATTTGTCTGCTTGTCTTAATCCATTTTTCAATCATCTATTTCAAATTTCCTCTTGGTCCGCATCCGTTCAAATCGCTTAAGGCAAAAGCCTCGGGAGGAGCTAAAAGGCCTCGTTAAAATAGGATTTTTTTTAATGGACAACCATGACTTCTACCACTTCGTCCAGCGGCAATCGCTTGATCCCGAATGGATCGTCGTAGTAGATGGATTTTGTGTCGGGGTTCATTCGTTTAATGGTACCGATATGATACTGAAACTCATGGTCTTTCCAGGATTTTATTCTGACGGTGCATTTGCTTTGCATGGCCGCTTCAATTTCCTCTTGAATCACCTGTGAGTCCCAATCGTCCAGTTCCGGCTTGTTCTCGCTGTTATTTTCTTCGAACCACTGGCTCAGTTTACTTATATGTCTAGTCAGCTTCAGCCCTTGGATATGCTCTTGGCCATTGGCATGATCGCTTTTTTCAATTTTTCTTGTCAATACCATGGTAGTTCCTCCTTTATGAAGAGTTAAGAACGTTTGTTCTATTAATATACCATAAAGTATTCGGAAAATACAAATATAATAAAAAAATATTAATTTGTTAATTAGGTCCAGAGAAATTGCTTATTGATCTAACTCATCCAAGCTTTTATCAACACTCCTCCCACCCAATGCCACATATGTATGTTTTATGAACAAGGTAACAATGAACCCTCCATAATTTTTATTTTCAAGTGAACATGTCTTGTAAAATACTGATAGCCATACTAATATAAGTGCAACGTTGACCTGAGTTAAATTTCATTTCTATAGGCTTGCGTGAAAAAGGATCCACTATAGAGAAGGGGTTGAAGCCCATGGATACAGTAAAGGATGTAGAGATTTACCTTTTAAGCAAAAAGAACAATTTAACGGCGCGGCGTTGGGCAAGAAACAAACGGCTCAAGCAGCGGATTTTGGAAAAGCACCTGACATGGAACGGCGACCAACTAAAAATCAATCGAATCGATAGGCTGAAGCCTTTGCACTCGAATATCGATCATTATTTGGAGAATCCCGCATTAATAGATGACCAATTCAGGCATGAAGCAGATCAAGCTTGAACTTCTTTTATTGAATCCCGAAACTATTGTTAAACTGAAAAGCAGTGGATGACCTTAAATGGCCATCCACTGCTTTTTAATATTTTGTAAATCTGGTTTAAAGAATTTTATCCAAGCCCGTTAAATTTGTGTGATTGCACAAAATGCCCCTGCCGGGTACTCGATCACTGCATAGCTGCCCGATCCAATTGAAGTTTTCGGTTCATAATGGACTTTTCCGCCCAGTTTTCTGCATGCACCAAGGCTCTCGTTCAAATCGTTTACCGTAAAGTAGACCAGCCAGACCGGAGGCAATGCTGCATTTTCTCCTTCCGGATGGCAGATGCCTGCCACGGGTTGTCCGTCTGTACGCGTCATGACATAATCATCGTAATTCCCCATGCTCAATCCGCCATGCTGCCATCCGATTACTTGTTCATAAAAATCCCTTACTTGTTCAGTGTGAGCAATGGTTAAATCAGCGGATAGGATGGCACCGGGGATGGGTTTCCGGTCTTCCATTTTCATTCCTCGCTTTCATTCAATTGGTTTCATTGCTGAACTACGTGCCAAGATTCGGGTATCTTCTGTTTGCATTTAATTTTCTGCACAGTTTATGGTGGGATTCAGATCCAATGTCATCCGGCAAAGTCACGGGTTCAGCTTCAATTACAATATTCTCCGCCATATAACGGCTTGCATCCAATTTCTCGTAATAATGATGGACATTTATGACATAAAAAGCGCAAAGCCCATCATCTTCCCGAAAATTAAGAAAGTCTCCGGGAATCGGCCGATAAAAAGAGTCTTCGGAAATCGGGATGGTAAACTGCATCTCCCCGCCTCCCGGAGGCACAACATGTACAGCAATTTCCAAAGTGAAGCACCTTCCTTTCAACTAAAAAATCAAATTGCAGCAAGAATGCGGTGCAGTCCATATATTTCATTTACATGTCTTTCCTGTAAAAATCCCCTAAAAAAAGGGAACCCATGGTATACTGTAGCTATTGCAACACATGGATTCTATTTGACTTTTCTTAGTCACTTTCCATTTCGGAAAGGAGAATGCAAATGTCTTATGAAAGCATTAAAGACCTTTTAGCAACAGTCCGTTATTACCACACCGTCAATATTGAGCAGTCTTTCCACCGGGAGGATCAAGCTTATATCTCCGTCAAGTGCCTTAAAAATACCCGCACTTTGGAATTGACCTTTATTGACAGCAAAGCAATCGTTCTCTATGAAAGTATTGAAGATGCCGCCCTTGCCATCTACGAAGCGATTAATACACCAGAGATTTCCCAAACTTCCTGAATTTCAGGAAGTTTTTTTATATAGTTGCTTAAAACCATTTATCATTGTCCCGAAAATCAGAATTGCTCGTATTTGTGATTGATGAAGTGGAGCATTTCTTCAAACAAGCTGGCATCATACCACACATACGGCACCACTTGGGTTACGCCGTCGCTTTTGATTTGCAGGTTGGTGGCGCTTAACTGAACAATTTTTGAGTCATCGACGTCTTCCTCTTTTTCTTTGATTTCGCGGCCCGAAAATTCCCGTTTCACCTTATCAAAAAAATAATTGCGTTTTTTTTCACTGTCAAAGTCCCAAGATTCGTATTTCCCTTGGCATAAAATCTCGATGGAATAAATTTCGTTGTCCAGTTCCAGTTCGTTGTCCATGTATATACCCCCTATTGGCTTTAACTGCTGAATTTAATGGTTTAGTGCAGTTTACCTCTTTCGGGTCTTTGGAAAACCTTTTCAATCATAAAAAGCCGACGGATTTTATTCCGCCGGCTTTCTATGCTGTCGAGAAACCCTGACAGTCTGAACCATTCCGCTTCAGGCGGACGCTTTTCGCGGGCTCGCGCCGAGCCGCTTCGTCGCTTCGCGACTCCAGGGTCTCGACGGCTTCGCTTTCCCGCAGAAAAGGCATTGGCCGAAGCCTGCGAGGGCAGGCCTTTGCGACGAAGCTAGCGCTGCGATGCAGGAGCAGTGGTTTTTCGCCGCCTTCCGCTTCATTCTATTCCTGCTTCTTTACCAGGATCTACGTGAAAAGAGGGAATAAAATGAAGCACACCTTGGTTTCTTGCCTTCCCTTGATATGGAGCAAACCAGCGGAGACGCCTGCGGGAAAGCGAGATAGCCGAGACCCCGCAAGGCGCAAAGCGGCTGAGGAGGCTTGGCGGATCGCCCGCGGCAAGCGGAGCTGGTTTGCGGAATATCGGAGATATTCTCAGCTTGTTGAGAAACTAAGGTTTTGACCATCAAGCTCTTTGTTTTTGAATGAAAAATCAATTGAACATCGAGTTTTTAGACCCTCCTGTTAAGCAGGAGGGTCATTTTTTTGATATTCTGCGCTG
>NZ_JABWTK010000011.1 GCF_020071995.1 Planococcus chinensis
TGACGATGGTTTTTGACGGGACCAATCATGAGACCTCGCTCCTTCATTTTCTTTTAGTGTACATCGGAAAAGTAGTAAAATAAACAAAAAAACAGGCTGTCGAGAGAGTTTCTCGACAGCCTGAAAAGGAGGCACCCTAAGGGATGCCTCCTTTACATTTTTATTCCACGACGTATTCAGTTTCTGTTCGGAAGGCAGGGCCCTGTTCAGGCGTTAGCCAGGCTTCCAGTGTGTAAGTGCCGGGTTCCAGTTCCAGCGGCGGCACTTCGATTTCATACTCCAATTCTTCTGCTTGTTTTACCGTTTCTTCTCCAAGTGCCTGCGCATACATGCTGACAGACGACTGCAGGAAAACCTGCTCGCCTGATTCATCGAGCAAAGCGAAATCATAGCGCTGGCTGCTGGTGAAATCAAAAGTCAGCGGCTTTTCCGTTTGGTTTTTTACCGTATACAGATAGGTTTTGTCATCCAGCTGTTTAATCGCCGGTTCCGGTTCGCCGGCTGCAATGCCGCCGGAAGTGCCTTCGTTTGTTTCGGGTTCTTCAGGCATTTTCTCTGCGTCCTCCTCCATGCCGCATGCTGTTGCAAAGAGTGCCAGCAACAACAGCGATAGTGCCAAAAACCATAAGCGTTTTCTCATTATCGCACCTCCTTTGAAACTTCAATGGAATCTCTTCCGCATCTCCTTCCGCATCTCTTTAGTATAAGACCGTTAATCGAAGAGAAAAGTTACAAAAGAAAAAGGCGCCGGCGGCAACCTGTCAAAGGCCGCCGCCGGCGCTTTTTTGAATCAATCACGTGATCGATGCTTCGTAAATAGTCCGGATTGAATCAGCAATGCCTTCGTTGAATTCGTCATCGCTTTGGTCAGCGCTGACGCCTTCAGATAAACCGCGGGAGAAGCTGGCGATTAAGCCGTTGTTCCGTGCCAATTTCTCATTGGCTTCTTTCCGTGTATAACCGCCGGAAAGCGCCACTACCCGGACGACACGGGGATGTTCGATCAATTCTTTATAGAAATTATCAACTGTCGGAATCGACAATTTCAGCATCACCGGCTGGTCTTCGCTGAGATTATCCAGCTCTTTCAAGATTTCTTCTTTTAACAATGCTTCAATTTTTTCTTTGTCAGCACTGTGAATGTCCACTTCCGGTTCAATGATGGGCACAAGTCCGGTAGCGATGATTTGCTTGCCGACTTCAAACTGCTGGGCCACTACTTGTTTAATGCCTTCAGCATTCGCTTCTTTAATGACCGAGCGCATTTTCGTGCCGAATACTTTGCGTTCAACCGCTCTTTTTAACAGTTCATCTAAATTTGGAATGGGTTTCATCAGCTGGACGCCGCCTTCTTCGTCAGCCAGGCCTTTATCGACTTTCAAGAAGGGTACAACGCCTTTTTCTTCCCATAAGTAATCGGGTGTGTATTTGCCTTCCACTTTCCGGTCCATCGTCTGTTCGAACAGGATGGCTCCAAGAATGGAATCGGAATTGAACGCAGGAGCGGTCATGACGCGCGTCCGCATTTCGTGGATCAAATCGTACATTTCCTCTTCGTTGGAATAGGCATCTTCCGGAACGCCGTATAATTTCAACGCTTTTGGTGTACTGCCGCCGCTTTGGTCAAGCGCTGCGATAAAACCTTGTCCGTTTTTAACCAACTCTAACTGCTCTTTGTTCATTTTCCCAGCTCCTTAGATAAATTTTTTTGAATAAATCCTTCATAAAAACTTTAACTAAAAGTGACCTCTTACAATAATTAGTGTATCAATAATCGATTTAAACTACAAAAGAATATATAGCACCTGAAGCACTGAATTTTCACACTGTTCCAGTATGAATGGGTTTTCTGAACGGTATTTTAACTGTGGAATAAGTACGAAAAGTTAGTTTACTGGTTGCACAAAGTTTATGAACATTGCTACAATTAATGATAACGTTTTCAATTTGAAAGGAGGAAGGGAGTCAAAAAGATTTTTCTCCCGTTGACGCAGATGAAAAACAACAAGAACTTTTATATTTTTGCCATTACTTTAGTGGCTACGTTAGGTGGTCTTTTGTTTGGCTATGACACAGCTGTCATATCCGGTGCAGAAGGGGCTTTGCAAAATTATTTCGCAGATTCCTTAGGGCTTAGTTCCTTTGTTCATGGCCTTACAGTTTCCAGTGCGTTAATTGGCTGCATCATTGGCGGCTTATTGTCTGGTAAAATTTCAACAGCAATCGGCAGAAAGTACTCATTGATTTTGGCTGCCATTCTTTTTATTCTTTCGGCTTTAGGCTCTGCTTATCCAGAGGTTTTGTTTTTCACAGCCGGGGAACCGACGATGGCTCTACTGATTACCTTTAATGTTTACCGCATCATTGGCGGCATAGGTGTAGGCTTGGCTTCTGCCGTCGCTCCGATGTATATCGGGGAAATCGCTCCCGCACATTTGAGAGGCCGGTTGGTTTCATTAAATCAGTTTGCCATTATTCTTGGGATGCTTGTCGTTTACTTTGTCAACTGGGGCATAGCCAGAGGCGAGAGCTTGGAATGGATCAATTCGATCGGCTGGAGATACATGTTCGCATCTGAACTGATTCCGGCGGTATTGTTCCTGCTGCTGCTGTTCTTCGTACCTGAAACACCGCGCTACTTGGTGTCGCAGCAAAAAGAAGACAAGGCAATGGCGATTTTGCTGAAGACTTATGATGCAACCATGGCAAAAGCCACTTTATACGAAATCAAGCAATCGTTCGACCATAAGAAAGAAAAATTATTTGTCTACGGAAAAGCCATTGTGGTAATCGGTGTATTGCTTTCTGTATTCCAGCAATTCGTCGGGATCAACGTAGCATTGTATTACGCACCGCGAATCTTTGAAAGCATGGGAGCGGCACGCGACGCTTCGTTTTTCCAGACCATTGTCATGGGCTTGGTCAACGTCATCTTTACAGTCATTGCGATTCTGACAGTAGACAAATTTGGGCGTAAGCCGTTGTTGATCATCGGGTCAATCGGTATGACAGTGGGGATGTTCGGCGTGGCCGGTCTTGCTTATTTCAATCAAATCGGAATTGCGACTTTGGTCTTCATCATTATTTATACGGCATCATTCATGATGTCCTGGGGACCGGTTGTTTGGGTCTTGCTGTCTGAAATTTTCCCGAACAAAATCAGAGGCCAGGCACTGGCGATTGCTGTCGCAGCTCAATGGGCCGCCAATTATTTCATTTCTTCTACATATCCGATGATGATGGAAGTCAGCGGCGCGATGACGTACTCATTCTACGGAATCATGAGTTTGCTTTCGGCATTATTCGTTTGGAAGTTCATCCCGGAGACAAAAGGCAAGTCGCTGGAGGAACTTGAAATCCTGCTGAAAAAGTCACATGCTTCAAAACAATCGCAGACAGCGAACAAACGCGGTTCTGCAGTGAAAGAAATTTAACGCAGCAACAGGCGGTTTCCATCAGCAGAAGGCTGAAGGGAATCGCCTGTTGTTTTGTGTTTTAGAATGATTTAGCTGCTTTAAAAAAGCAGACTGCCTGAAATCAGCAACCTTTCAATTCAAGGCTGCGGGTCTTTTGAAATTAGATGCAAAATTAAGCTTGAATGGATTCGATTATTATTAAAAACGGCACTTTCGCATAATTGTCAAAATTTTTTATCAATAATTTGCTTCTTTGTGTTAGAGTAATGAAATAACTAAATTCAAAAGGGTGATTCAGATGACAAGAAGCAATACGACAGAGCTTGAGAGAGCAACAGACGCAGCGAAAGTGACAGTGGCAGACATCATGGTGGCAAATCAGGCACTGAAAGACGTCATTGTGAAAACGCCGCTTCAGCGCAACGAAATTCTGTCCGCCCGATACGGCTGCAACGTCTTTTTGAAACGGGAAGACCAGCAAGTGGTGCGGTCTTTTAAATTGCGCGGAGCGTATAATTTTATCTCCAGCATGACTATGGAAGAACGGAGCAGAGGCGTCGTCTGCGCAAGCGCCGGCAACCATGCACAAGGTGTGGCGTACTCCTGCAAGGCGTTGGGCATCGAGGGGAAAATCTTCATGCCGCTCACCACACCGAGCCAAAAAGTGTCCCAAGTCAAGCGCTTCGGTGGTGAACAAGTTTCCGTAGTCCTGACAGGCGACTCGTTTGATGATGCCTTTGCAGCGGCAATGGAGCTTTGCACAGCGGAAGGGAAGACTTTTGTCCATCCGTTCAACAGCACCCAGGTCATCGCGGGACAAGGAACGGTCGCGCTTGAAGTGCTGAATGAAATGCAGGAGCCAGTCGATTACATGTTTTGTGGAATCGGAGGCGGGGGGCTTGCTTCCGGCGTAGGTTCCTATCTAAAAGGAATCAGTCCTTCCACCAAACTGATTGGTGTTGAACCGGCGGGAGCCGCCAGCATGAAAGCTTCCTTAAAGAACGGCGAAGTGACCCGCCTGGATGAGATTGATACTTTCGTTGACGGAGCCGCCGTCAAGCAGGTCGGTGATTTGACGATGGCGATCTGCGAAGACGTCGTTGATGACATCATTCCCGTGCCCGAAGGAAAAGTGTGTACGACCATTCTGGAACTGTATAACGAAAATGCCATTGTCGCAGAACCCGCTGGCGCTTTGTCGGTAGCTGCGCTGGATTTTTATAAAGAGCACATCAAAGGCAAAAACGTGGTCTGCGTAATCAGCGGAGGCAATAACGATATTGAACGGATGCAGGAAATCAAAGAAAAGTCACTGATCTATGAAGGCTTAAAACATTATTTCATCGTGACATTCCCGCAGCGTGCAGGTGCACTCCGCAAATTTATGGAACAAGTGCTTGGTGAAGAAGACGACATCACTCATTTCGAGTATACGAAACGGACAAACCGCGAGCACGGACCGGTTATTGTCGGCATCGAATTGAAACGCCGGGAAGACTACGAACCGCTTGTCACCCGGATGGCGGAAAACGGTTTCCCGTATAAAGACATCAATAATGATTCCTTATTGTTTAATTTATTGATCTAGTCTAAGAGCCTTTTCAAAGAAAGGGCTCTTGGCTGGTATATTGCTTTTGTGAGCATTTGGTGATTTTTTGGCAAATGCTCTTTTCTTTTGGAGCGTTTCAATCGATAATATAGAAGGAAAATTCATCATCGGTGAGTTGAAAAGAAAGCAGAGCAAAAGGATGGAAATCATTGCCTAGACGACTAATAAGAAAAATCATGCAAGTGCTGATGCTGGCGCTTTTTGCATTTACAGTGTTTGCGGCTTATGGCATTTGGACATATGCTGCAGAAATAGAAAATATAAAAACCGATGCGGCCATCGTTCTTGGCACTAAAGTGATCGGGGATCAGCCCTCGCCGGTGCTGCGGGAACGCATCAACCATTCGATATGGCTGTATGAAAATGAGTTTGTGGATAAGATCATTTTTACCGGCGGCAAAACGGACGGCGCCGAAATGGCGGAATCGGAAGTCTCCCGCAAGTATGCATTGGGAATGGGAATTCCGGATGAAGATATTTTCATTGAAACCGAATCCATGATTACGGAAGAAAATTTTCTGTATGCCTACGAAGTTGCAGAAGAAAATGGACTGGACAGCTTTCTGGTGGTCAGTGACCCTTTACATATGAAACGTGCGTTATTGATGGCGCAAGTGACGGGAATCGATGCCTATTCTTCACCGACACAGAGTTCAATCTACCAGACATTCAGCAGTCAGCTGCCATTTTTCATCCGGGAAACCGTATGTTACGTCGGCTATGTGCTGACATCCTCATTTTTTCGTTAAACACAAAAGAGCGCCTCTGCTAAAGAAGAGGCGCTCTTTTGTGTTATTGCTTATACGATTCTTCGTCCGCTTTTTCCGAGGGCATAGTAAATGCCATGCTGCAGCGATTGCAGGCATTCGAATTTTTTTAGGCTGGTTAGGGTCTGCGAGATAATCAGCGCCAGTTCAGGCGACACGCCGACTAAAATTACTTCGGTTCCAAGAAGCCGGGCAGACGCGCCGAGTTTGTCGATCAGTTCAGCCGTATGGGCTGTAATGTTTTTATTCAAGCCGGTTAAATCCAAAAGCAGGTAATTGGCCTGGTGCTTCGGCAAGTGGCTAAGCGTTTTATAAATCAAATCTTCAGCGCGTTCTTCATCGTAAGTGCCGATCATCGGGACGACGATAATGCCTTCGAGTACCGGGATGATGGGAGAAGAAAGTTCTTTCACAAGCTTCTGCAGCATTTGGGTATTTTCATTTACGAGCAATTCAAGCTTGTTGATTTGTTCGGCTTCCTGCCGTCTCGACAGTTCATGGATATTGCGTTGGACGGTCACATCGGAAGGGAAGTACTCAACGATGCTGTATGGATTTTCACTGTTCTGGTATTGAAGGGTCTTGTACCAGAAATTGATGCCGAAAATACCGGTTAATACACCGGCGTAATGGGAAGGGACGAAAATTCCTTCTGTTTGTTTTTCGTCCAGCTGATTCAGTTTGTATTCCCAGTCATCCTGGATATGCAAAGTGAACGTATTGTTCTTTTCATCCATTTTAACAATTTCCACTTTCCCCCAGCCGGCAGGGGCATATGTATCGGAAATCCATTCCACGATATTCGACGTATCGATGTGCTTCATTTCTGCGAAACCTTCGCCGACGATGATGCCTTGGCGAAAACCCGTTGTTTCCAGAACCAGGTTGGTTGCTTCAACGCCTGAGATTTCCTTGATGGTATCAAAGAAGGTTTTCATGGCACTGACCCAAAAGAAGACTACGTCGCCGCCTTCAAAAAGCACTTCTCCTGAATCCAGATCCCATTTCAATTCGATTCCGCCAACTGTTATGTTTTTCTTTTGCGTCATTGTTGTTCCTCCATATCAGCAAGATAAATCAATTATATAGTTTAGATTTCTGAATGTCTCTTTTGACACCTAAACGCAGAAAGCATAAAAAATATATCTGAATAAACTGAAAATATACTTTTCATCTAACGGGAATGGGTGTATAATTAAAAAAATAAGAACACTTGTTCTTTCTGGTTATCTACATAAGTTTTGTATAGGGTGTCTGATGAATCCAGCAGGATTATGCGGATTCAGGGAAAAATAGCTTCTCCTTGAATACGTAAAATAGATAAGGGATAAAAGAAAGGAGCGATTTACGTGCCGGTAGTTGCTTATATGGTGTTCAACGGGAATTGCGAAGAAGCAGTCAAGTACTATGCGGATGTTTTTGGAGCAGAACAGCAGGAAATTATGCGTTTTGGGGACATGCCTCCGGAGGAAGGCTTTGAAATGGCGGAAGAGACGAAGAACTTGGTTATGCATACGGCTTTAAATATCGAAGGCAGTGAAGTGATGTTTTCTGATGGAATGCCGGATTCGGAAGTGCCGTTTGGCAAAAATCTCAATTTGACGATCGTCTCGGATGATTTGGACAAAGTGAAGTCTCAATTTAACCGGTTGGGAGCAGACGGCAAGGTGACGATGGAGTTGCAGGAAACTTTTTGGAGTCCGGCATACGGGGCACTGGAAGATAAGTTCGGCATTGTGTGGCAGTTTAATTACGATGATGGGTCTTATGGCCAGCAGCAATAACACCACAATATGGGGGAAATGACAGCACGCGCCTAAAGCAGGCGCGTGCTTTTTGCTTGTGCGTTTCGACTGCTTGGCAGTTAGGGTATGGGTATAAAAAACCTTGAAATGCGTACCTTGTATGCTTTTTCGTCTATAGGAGTGGACCGCCGCTATGCCGCATATTTCAATTGATGAATCAGTTTCGCTTTACTATCATGTTAAAGGACAAGGCATGCCCATCGTTTTTATCCATCCATTTGTTATGGGGCATAATGTATTCCGTAACCAGGAAGCTCTCGCAGAAAGCTATCAATTGATTTTCTATGACCTTGCCGGGCACGGGCTCAGTTCAAGAGGCAGCAATCCGTTGACCATCCATCTGCTGGCTGAACATTTAAAGAGACTGCTCGATAAGCTCGGCATTAAACAAGTGGTTCTTTGCGGTTACTCCCACGGAGGCTTGATCGCCCAAGAATTTGCTTTGAACTACCCGGAACGCACCATTGCTTTAATCCTGTCGGGAGGCTACTCGGAATTAAATAATTTCACTCCTAAATTCTTTATCAAATCCGTCATGTACATGGCGAAATTTCGGCAAATCCCCATGGCTGCAAAACTGCAGGCTAAATTAAACCGGAAACTGCCGGGAGATGAACAAGCGATTTACCGATTGGCCAAAAAGTCGGATCCTCGGGCTTCTTATGAATTTTGCAAAACGGGGCTGCACTATATTTCCACCTATTCGCTTCATCGTTTGAAAATGCCGATTCTGCTTCTATATGGAACGCTCGAAAAACCGATGCACCATTACCGGATTCCGTTTTTGAAAGCGGCACCCCAAACACAGGTGGTTTTTATCGAAGGGGGTACCCATCAATTGCCGCCCCGGTCATTCAAGGAATTCAATGCGGCTGTAGATTGTTTTCTGTGGCCGATCGAAGAGCAATACCGGCTGGGTTCTACCATAGCAAAGACCGGTGATGCACGATGAGAAATGCTTTGCGTTTGATTGGGCCGACAGTGATGATTTTTATCGGGCTTCAAGTCATGGGAAATGTCGCGATTACGTTTTTGCTTTTTTATAGCTGGCTGCTGTTTGTACCGCTGATTGACCGGGCATTTCCGGTGAAACAGCTGAAGTTGGACAAACGAGGAGTTGTTTTAGGTGTCGGAAGCGGGTTGCTTTTTTTCATTTTTATCTTTGGTGGTTTAAGTTGGCTGCATGTCTACTTATTGGATATTGAATATTTGCGGACTTTGCTGATGGACTGGGGATTTTCAGGACGAGGGGAGATCCTCTTGGTCCTTGTGCTGCTGTTGGCCAACCCGGTATTGGAAGAACTTTACTGGCGAGGCTACATGTTTAACCGGCTGCGGATGAAAGGAAGCGCCTTGTATGCTGTTGGGATGTCGGCTGGTTTTTACACTTTGTATCATCTGCTGTCGATCATCCCGATTTTTGAAGCCGGGTTTAGTTTTGTCGCCGTACTTCCTGTGTTTATCGCCGGGCTTTTTTGGGGGTTCATTCGGGAAAAATCGGGTTCGATGACCGCAACCATCATCAGCCATGTGCTATCGGATTTTGGAATTGTTTGTGTCTACTGGTTTATTGTGAGATAAGGGGGACGACGGAATGGTGGCAGTCCAAAAAAGTATTGTGATCAATCGGCCAATTGACGAAGTATATCGATACGCAACAGATCCAAAGCACTGGTATCAATGGTATTCCGGTTTATCCGAACCACGGAATTTAAGTGGGCAAGGTGAAGCGGGGACAACGATGGATTTGGATATTCATATGTTCGGCATGCAGCTTCCTGTCATCGTTGCAGTGACCGAAAATTCACGGACGGGCAGCGGCTATACGTGGAAAGGGCTTATCAAAGGATCAATCGATTCTCTTCAGAGCTGGACTTATACGCCAGAAGGCACAGCTACCCGGATTGATTATGCGGAAGAGTATGAATTGCCAAAGAGTCTGATGTCGAAGTTAGCGGATAAGCTGATCATCAAAAAAGTGATGAATAATGCCATGGAACAGAGCTTAAAGAACTTGAAAGACATTTGTGAAACAACGGAACTCAGAACCAATTAGGGAAAGCGGCTACGTCTGGCAGTTTTACTCCAGCACGTAGCTTTTTTTATTTTAACGGATGGCTAACCAAAGTTGTGGGTATACAAATAACAGATTAGAAACACGGTTAGGGGCGATGAAATGATAAAAGAGAATACAAAAGTCGGCATCAGCCTGTTGCTGCTGGGGGTAGGGCTCGGCGTGGCTGCGCTTTTCCTGGTGATATTTACGGAACTGGCCGAAGAAGTCATGGAAAACGAAATGAGAAGGTTTGATGGATCGATTATCAATTACTTTAAAGCAATTGACCATCCTTATCTCGACACGGCCATGATTTTGATTACGGAGCTTGGTTCGGTCTGGTTTTTGACGATGCTGTCTGTTGCAACGGTCCTCGTATTAGGAATTAAATACAAAGATAAATGGGGGATTTTGTTTTTCCTCCTGGCAGTTGGAGTTGGCGGTTTATTGACGAAAATGCTCAAACAATTGTATGAAAGAGGCCGTCCTTCCATCAATCCGGAAATCGATGCGGTCGGCTACAGCTTCCCGAGCGGCCATTCCATGGGATCTCTTATTTTCTATGGCTTTATCATGTATCTCGTTATGCGCGGCAATGGGCGTGCTGCCTTTAAGCGGCTTTCCATCGTATTCATGGGGATTGTGGTGCTGCTCATCGGCTCAAGCCGGGTGTACTTAGGCGCCCATTTTCCGAGTGATGTGCTGGCCGGTTATATAGCTGGTACGATTTGGCTGATTTTATGCCTGATTGCTTTAGAGTGGATTCAGTGGCAAAGCAAAAGCGATGTGCGTCCGGTGCATTCCATCCGCAATATGCTGGCGTCCATGTGGAATGCAATCAGAAAGCGATTTCCGGCAAATAAATAGCAGGTGGAAATTTTCCCAACCCGGTGCTCTCCTTTTTATTTTGATGAAAGATGGAGACTGTAGTATGGTTATCTTAAGAATGTTTGATGTACACATTCTCCATAAATTTCGGTTGAATTCTAAGGAGGCGGCAGCCTGTGAACGAAAAGATTGCAAACCTGGCAAAAACATTGACTGCAACAGGCAAGGGCCATATTTTTTATAGTTCCAACAGTTTGGAAGAATATATCCGCAATGCGGTTTCTTTTATCGTGTATGGCATTCAGCAAGGAGACTACGTGCTGTTTGTAGAAAATTCCCGTATATTTCCGATGATCCAACATCATTTGAAAGAGAGGCTGACGGAAGAAGAACAATCAGCTTTGCACTACATCAATAATTTTGATTTTTATTGGCGAAATGGGAATTTTCATCCGCCTACCATTTTGGCTTATTTAGATGAAGTGATGGCTGCAGGAAATGGGACTAAGCGCAATGTCCGTACATGGGGGCATGTCGAGTGGAGCGATTCGCAGGATATCGAACGGGAAATCGCAGTGTATGAAAACGAACTCGACCGGATGGTGCTTCAGAATGAAGCAATTTCTGTTTGTGCTTACAATGCGGAGCGGGTTTCCGAAGAGCTTAAGAAGAAGCTCTTGAGCTGCCATGGCTACTTAATGACAGACAACAGCATTATTTCCTTAGCGAATAAATAACAGCAAAGGCTGTTGTAAACCGTTCTTTCTTCTTTTAATCTTGAGACAGAAAGCAATCAAAAGGAGGAGTTGGATGAAGGCATTATCGAAGAAACGCTCAAAAGCGATGCTCATTGATTTTCTGACTGCAACCGCAGCGCTGGCCGCTTTGGAAGCAGCCGTGCCAAAGAAAGTCAAAAACAATGCAGCCTATTCGCTGGTCGTGCCAACCTTGGTGGTATGGGGACTAGAGTATGTGCAGCTGGCCAAATCAGGGCAAACGCTCGGCTACAAAACACAAGGGCTCGTTTTGGAAAGTGAAGACGGCCAGAAACCAAGCGGCGAACAAATTGCCAAGCGTTTCCTTTACCGTGATTTTATCAGCACCATTGATTATTTTAAAGACCGCCAAGGCTTTGAACAGCTAGGCGGGGCAAGCTTCCCGCATGATGCTTATGCCCGTACGGTAGTCAGAGAAAAATAAGCCTACGAACAATCGTCCCGTTCTGCCGCTCTTTTGAGGATCACTCAAAAGAGCGGCGTTTTTTATTTTTGCGCCTTGTCTCTCTTTGACTAGTTGAAGTTCCGGATTTCCGCTAAGATTAAAGAAAGAATGTATAGAAATGGATAATAATTCAAAGGCAGGAGGGAAGCACATGTTCAAAATCATGATAGTGGAAGACGATGAGACGATTGCCGGCATTTTGAAAGAAGAACTGCAGAAATGGAATTACGAAGCCTTTGCAGTAGACAATTTTAACCGGGTGCTTGATGTGTTCAAAGAACAGTCGCCGCAATTGATCTTGCTGGATATCCAGTTGCCTTCATTCAATGGCTATTACTGGTGCCAGGAAATCCGCAAAATATCCCAGGTGCCGATCATTTTTGTCTCATCAAGAAACGAAAACATGGATATCGTGATGGCAATTCAAATGGGGGCCGACGATTTTATTGCCAAACCGTTCGATTTAACGGTGGCCATCGCGAAAACACAGGCGTTGCTGAGAAGAACGTATGATTTCAACGAAGCAGATAATTTTCTGAACTTTAACCGGACGGTTTTGAAACCGGGTGAATCGAAGCTCTATTACGAAAAGCGGGAAGTGGATTTGACCCGTACGGAATTGAAAATCCTGGAGCTGTTGTTTCTGCAAAAAGGGGAGTACGTCACGCGTGAAGAAATCATGATCCAGCTTTGGGAAGACGAATCGTTCATCGATGACAATACCTTGGCGGTAAATGTGGCAAGGCTTCGAAAAAAACTGGCGCAGGTGGAACTAACCGATTTTATCGTCACCAAAAAAGGCATCGGGTACGCGTTGAATAAGGAAGCAGCCCATGCCTGATTTCTCGAGAAGTGAACTCTTAAAAAAGTTTTTATGGTCAGTGCGCCCGCAAATATTCATTTTCACCGGCATGATGGTGATATTCGGTTTGGTGTATCTGTTGGGCCGGCTGCCACTCGATTTTTTTCTTTACAGCATGGAAGTATCATTTTTTTTATTTGGCATTTACGTGGCCATCCAATATATTCAGTATGCAAGACGCTACGGGAAGGTAAGGCGTCTACAGACAACAGATATTGCAACATTGCAGGAGCTTTCGGAAAGTCCAGACCCTTTTGATCGGCTGTACATAGAAAAACTGGCGCTCGTTATGAGGGACCAGCGTGAAGCAGAAACAGCCTATGCAGACCGGCAAGCGGATCAGCTGGATTACTTCACTTTATGGCTGCATCAGATCAAGACGCCGATTTCTGCCATCAGTTTGCTGAACCAAAGTTCCAGCGGGAAAGAGGCACGGCAGATTTCACAGGAATTGCTTAGGCTAGAGGATTATACGCATATGGCGCTGAATTATGTGAAGCTGGAAGAACCGGGTGCTGAACTTGATTTGAGCCAGGTGGACCTTGATGGTGTTATTAAAAAAGCTCTCAAAAAATATTCCATTTTGTTTATCTACAACGGCATTAAATTAGAATACGAACCGCTTCAGATGACTGTTTTATCCGATGAAAAATGGCTGCAGAATTTGCTTGAACAGGTGATATCCAACAGCTTGAAATACACGCCAAACGGCAAAATCTCCATTTACAAAGATTCAGTGAAAGAAGGAAGGCTGGTCATTGAAGATACGGGCATCGGCATTCGGCCTGAAGATTTGCCAAAGATTTTCAACAAGGGCTATTCAGGTTTCAATGGGCGTCTTTATGAAAAATCGACGGGACTAGGATTGTTTCTCAGCAGAAAAATCTGTGAACGGTTGGGGTATAAGCTCGATATTCAGTCGGAACTAGGCAAAGGAACAAAGGTACTGATTGATCTGTCGAGAGAGGAATTACGGGTATTTGATTGAGGAACGAGAACGCAGTTGGATAAAGAGAAAAGAACCAAAAACAGAAAAATGATTGGTGATTTTAGTAGAAAGTCGGATAAAAATTAAAAAACACGAACTATTAATAGATAATAAGATGCAAATGTTCGCTTTTGTGTTGACTCCCTGTTGGGTGCTTGTTATATTAGCGAAGTGTTAAAAATGAATAATAATTCTCGTATATGCCCGGTAATATGGTCCGGGCGTTTCTACCAAGTTCCCAAAAAATGAACTGGACTACGGGTTGAAGTATTTGACGATGGCGATTTTAACCTTCTATTGGTTTGCCTCGTTCGAACACTTTAACTTTGCTAGTCCAGAAGGTTAGCACAAGCTAACTTCTCTGGCTTTTTTTGTGTGGACAGCCGTGGGGAGGACTTAACAACTAGGAGGAAGACAGCATGAGAAAAGTGAAAACCTATCAAATTTGGGTACTGGCAATGGCAATTTTGCTAATTCTTGCAGGATGCAGTTCAACAGGCGAAACAGAAGCGAAAGAAAAACCGCAACGTCCGATTTTAATTCAAGGACCAATGCCGATTGAAGCGGAAAAGTTTGCTGAACGTTTGGAAAATGTGAAAGTAGAAGAAGCAGGGTCGACCTTTGAATTTTACATTGGGACAGTGGAAGGGTATCCAGTGATTGTAACCAAGACGGGGAAAGGGATGGCAAATACCGGTGCTGCAACTGCATTGGCCATTGAAAAATACAATCCCGCAGCAATCATCAACCAAGGAACATCAGGCGGACACGATCCAGCACTGAACGTCTTTGATATTGTGCTTGGCGAGCGTTCTGTAAATATAGGAGCTTTGAAAACAGGGGATTTAGCAAAAGGTGAAGGCATCGAGCCAACGGAATGGAAGCCGATGGACTTGATGGCTTCAGAAGGCAGTGCCGGAGAAGATCCGGATGCTGAAAATATTCGTTACTATGAAGGCGACAAAGAATTATTGGCTGCAGCTAATGCAGTAAAAGATACGCATACTAAAGGGAAAGTTGTAGAAGGAACAATCGGTTCCGCTGATTTCTGGAACAATGAAGTGGACCGCATCAATTGGATCCATGAGAAATATGGCACCTCTGTTGAAGAAATGGAAACTGCATCCGCTGCGCAAATTTCTGCAGCATACGATATTCCATTCCTCGGCATTCGCATTTTATCAAATAATAAAACAAACGACGGTGCTTACAATCCGGATACAGCAGCAGCGAATCAGGATTATGTGTTTGAAGTGGTAAAAGAATACATTTCCAGTCTTTCAAGCAAGTAAGTAAATTAAAAGATGGCTATAAAAACATATGAGGTTTGAAGGCTGTCGAGTGTTTCTCGATAGCCTTTTTCTTTTCGCTTCATGTGGCCGCTTTCCACTGCGCCTTTACTCGGGTCCGAGAGTTTCAATGCCAGTTCATCTGTTCAATCAATCGCGCTATCAGAATCTGGAAGTCGCGTTCGGGATAGCGTTCCTTGCTCTTCTTGAGTTCTTCAGCAGCATAGCTGGCTGCTTCCTCATAGCTCGAATGATTAGCTACAGCGCCTTGGCTTGTGTACATGGGAGAAGTTCCATTGATCTGCACAAACCGGAATGTTATATAAGGATGTTGTTCGTTTGGATGTTTCGTATCTTCAGAAGTCAGAACATCATTTTCACTAAAGTAAGACTGCTGATTTTCGGTGGCCAGGCCGATGCGCTTCAATAGCCACAAGGCGGTGTACCCCATTGGTGCTTCTTCACGCAGGTTGTGGAATATTTCTGGAATCGTCTGGGCAACTTTCGGGAACGGGTTTGCTCCATTTGTTAAGTAGACAAAATAAGCGGGAGCGGCTTGGTCTTTCAGTAACTTTTCAATCATTGGTCTGCCTCCTAAAGAATTAAATTAGATGATAAAAGAACAAGGTCTCTCAACATAGTATAACAGTAAGAAATTGGAGATAATCTTCGCAGTTTCGTTTATTTGGGCTTGAAGGGCTGAAAAAGGTATCTTACGAAATCGTAAGATACCTTTTTCGATTGTAAGAAACGGTACAGGCAGACCTAATTCTTCTGTCGTATAGTTAAAAGCAAGGAGGGGTTAGCAATGACCTTATTAGAAATTAAGAATTTGAAAAAAGTATACACAGCGCGTTTTTCCAATCAGCAGACCGAAGCACTTTCGACTGTCAATTTCTCAGTGGAAGAAGGAGAGTTTGTGTCCATCATGGGCGAGTCCGGTTCCGGAAAAACGACGCTTTTGAATATCATTTCCACCTTGGACGAAGCGACGGGCGGAGAAGTTTATCTGGAAGGAAAACCTCTATCCAATATCAAAGACAAAGAAATCTCCGCTTTCCGCCGAAATACTTTGGGCTTTGTGTTCCAGGACTTTAACTTGCTGGATAATTTCACAATCAAGGACAACATCCTGTTGCCGCTCGTGCTGTCGAAAATTCCGGTAGCAGAAATGGAAGAGCGGCTGATTCCGATTGTCCGCAAGCTTGGAATTGAAGCCCATATCAACAAATATCCATATGAGGTCTCAGGCGGGCAAAAGCAGCGGGTGGCTGTGGCGCGGGCATTGATCACACAACCGAAAATCATTCTGGCAGACGAACCGACCGGTGCCCTCGACTCGAAGGCTTCGCAAAACTTAATGGAAATATTAAAGGGAATCAATGAAACAGGGCAGACGATTTTGATGGTCACACACAGTACGCGCGCAGCAAGTTTTTCAAGCCGGGTCTTATTCATCCGCGATGGCTCCGTCTACCACGAAATTTACCGGGGCGAGCAGATTTCAGACGAATTCATGGAGCGCATTTCCCAATCATTGACGGTGTTGTCGAGCCGGGGTGGCAAAGATGAATAATCGCTTTTTCACTTCTTTGGCCGTTCGCAACATCAAATCGAATAAGCAATTGTATGTGCCGTATTTGCTGTCGTCGACTGCAATCATCACGATGTTCTATTTGATGTCTTCTCTTTTGACGAATAAATTCGTACAGGAACGTTCAAGTGTGTTGCCGACGCTTTTTGCAATGGGAACGATTGTCATCGGGATCTTCTCGTTTATCTTTATTTTGTATATCAATAGTTTTCTGATCAAAAGAAGGAAAAAGGAGATCGGCCTTTACGGAATACTGGGCTTGGAAAAAAAGCATGTGGCGAAGATTTTGTTTTTTGAAACGCTCATCACGACGTTTGTGAGCATTGCCGGAGCGCTGATTGTAGGGCAGGTTTTCGGCCGCTTGTTTTTCATGCTGCTGAATTACCTGCTCCGTTTGCCGACAAATATCAATTATTCGACAAGCCCGATGACGGCTTTGATCACGGCAGGCTTGTTCGCTGGAGTTTTTGCGATCACTTATCTCTACAACGTCAGCCAGTTTACATTCGCCAATCCGATTAAATTGTTGAAAGGCAAAAAAGAAGGCGAGAAAGAACCGAAAGGATCGATTCTTCTCTTTATCCTGTCTCTTGTTTTAATAGGCTGGGGCTACGGCATTTCGCTGACCATTGCCGATCCGCTCAGCGCGATTTCAAAGTTTTTCCTTGCGGTGTTGCTGGTCATTATGGGAACTTATTTATTATTTATCACGGGTTCGATTTATATTTTAAAGGCGTTGAAGAAAAACAAACGGATCTACTACCGCCCCGGGCCTTTCATCTCCATTTCAGGCATGCTGTACCGGATGAAGCAAAATGCGGTGGGCTTAGCGAATATCTGCATTTTGGCTTCGATGGTAATCATTGCCGTGTCGACAACGGTCACTATTTTTGTCGGGACAGAGGAAACATTGGAAAATCGTTTTCCGAAAGAAAACAACATGACCCTTAACGGAACGGACTTATCACAGAAAGAGCTGAATACGCAATTTATCGGGCTGCAGGGCAAGTTCCGTGAAGAAGCACAGAAAATGGAGCTTAAAGTGACAGACATGGAAAGTTATCGCTACTTGACTGTGTTTGGAAATTTGGAAGGGAATCGCCTAGTATTTGAAGAAGGGTTCCCGGCAGCAAATGTCCCTTTATATATCCAGGTGCTCTTATTGGAAGATTTTAATGAAATGGCCGGAAAACAGATCGAGCTTTCAAATGGCGAAGCGCTGTACTACCATTCAAAGGGAGCTCTCAATCAGCAGAATATTGTAATCGGGGATCAGGAGTTCAAATTGAAAGAAGCCGACTACGATTTTGGGGGAGAAGCAGCCATTGTCACGACGATGGTTCTGATTGTTCCTGAGCTTTCCCAGATCGAAATGATTTCAGAAATCTATCAGCAGGAATTGCCGCAGGCCAATCCGGCGAGCATTGATGCCTTCATCGGTTGGAACACAGACGGCACAAATGCACAGAAGAAAGCACTAGGTAAGCAGATGAAGCAATTATCCAGCGCTTCAGAATCACTAAGTTTCGAATCCAGAGAAGCCTTTCGGGAGGAATGGTACAGCATGAATGGCGGGTTCCTGTTTCTCGGGATATTCCTTGGATTGCTGTTTACGATCGGCACGGTCTTGATCACTTACTTCAAGCAAGTATCGGAAGGCTTTGATGACCGGGAGAAATTCCAGATCATGCAAAAAGTCGGCCTCGACAAAGACATGATCCACGAATCCACCCGTTCGCAAATTGTCTGGATGTTCCTGCTGCCAATTGTGACGGCAACCATCCACGTCATTTTTGCCTATCCCATTGTCCGCAAAATGCTGACGGTGTTCGGTGTGACAAGTGAAATCACCTGGCTGTTGTCGTTCACAGGAGTCGTAGTTGCGTTCGGTGCCATTTACTGGATGATTTACCGCATCACTTCAAGAGTCTATTACAGTATCGTAAAATAAATTCAGCAAAGAGCCGTTCAAGGACCTTGTCCATTGAATGGCTCTATTTTCAGTCTAAAGTCTGAAATAGCGTTCAAAATGAGCATATTAATACCTTTCTGTTTTATTTTCAAATAGCATTTACCTATAAAGGAAACGGAAACTATTACCGCTTTCCAACAATGGCAACTGGGTATAGACCTTTAAGGAGGAATTCATTTGAAAATTAAAACAGAAAACATATTCGAACCGTATACATTTACGTCGGGCTTAACCGTAAAAAACCGGGTTATGATGGCGCCGATGACAATCTCCTCTTCCAATGCGAACGGAGATGCAACGGACGCCGAACTGGCGTATTACAACCGCCGGGCCAAAAGCGGGCTGGGCGCTGTCATCACCGCTTGTGCATTCGTTGAACCGTTAGGCGCCGGATTCCCGGATTCCATTGGAGCGGACAGCGATGAGCGCATACCAAGTCTGGCGCGTTTGGCTGAATCCATCCACGAAGGCGGGGCAAAAGCGATTCTGCAGATTTTCCATGCCGGCCGCATGTCCAATTCGAAATTATTGAACGGCGAACAGCCGGTGTCAGCGAGCAATGTCGCAGCGCCGCGCCCGAACGCGGAAACGCCGCGTGAGATGACAGCGGAAGAAATCGAAGCAACGATTGCCGCGTTTGGCGAAGCCACAAGACGTGCCATCCAGGCCGGATTTGACGGAGTTGAAATCCACGGGGCCAATACGTACTTGGTGCAGCAATTTTTCTCTCCTCATTCCAACCGCCGCACCGACAAATGGGGCGGAGACGTAAACGCACGTATGGCGTTTCCGTTAGCGGTCATCGAATCGATTCAAGAAGCGGTGGCTAAATATGCAGAGAAACCATTTGTAGTCGGCTACCGGATCAGCCCGGAGGAACGGGAAGAACCGGGCATTACGATGGACGACACGCTGCTGTTTTTGTCTGCCATCGTGGACAAAGGCATTGACTACATCCATGCGTCTGTCGGCAATTTCTTCGGCGGGTCCATCCGGGAGGACGATGTCCGTTCGCGCGTGGAAATGATCCAAGAGCATATCGGAAGCCGTGTTCCGGTCATCGGCGTCGGCGGCTTGCAGACGCTTGATCAAGTGAAAAAGGCGTTGGAGATTACGCCGCTCGTGTCGCTTGGGCACGCTTTGATCATGGATCCGGAATGGTTGTTGAAAGTGAAGAAAAGCCAGGAGAAAGAAATTTTTCAGGCGCTTCACCGCAGCAAAAAGGATGAACTGAACATACCTGAAAACTTATGGAACATGGTTGCCAATGCGCCGGGCTGGTTCCGTGTAGAAGACTGAACCAAAAAAAGCCGCGTAGCCAGTTTATTCACTGGATACGCGGCTTTTCTTTTGAGGGCTCATTGTGCATCTTCTGAAAAAGACAGCGCTTTTTCGTGAAGAGCCTCGCGCAGAATTCTGACCGCTTTTGGTCCGACGCCATGCAGCTTCAACAATTCTTTTTCTGAAACCGTGGTGAATTGCTCCAAATGTGTGAAGCCGGCGAGCAATAAGGCGTTGGTTGCGGGCCGTCCTATGCTGTGCGGCAAACTGTGTTCAATTTCTGGCTGTGCCATTTTAATCCCTCCAGTCCTTATTGCTGTAAATATACTTCTAGCCTAAGGAGATTGCAATGCTTATAGGGATCAGGGGGCTATTCTTTAGCTCTTGAAAAACTTGAATGCTTTCAATTCGTTTGACCATTAAAAAGCTGCAGCCCATAATATTGGCTGCAGCTTTCGTTTCAGGTGGAGTTATGAAGATTCGGCAGTCCGGTTTGTATGCGTCCGCCGGCTTCTTCTGCTGAGAACATTGACGATCAATACCCCGGAGATGGCAACCACTCCGCCGATCAGCGAAAGGCCGGTCGGCAATTCATGCAGCCACATCCAGGCGACCACGATGGCGACGGCCGGTTCCAGGTAAATCATGCTCGATACGGAACTTGCATTGCTCAAAGACAAGGCAGTAGACCACGTGACATAAGCAATGGCAGCAGGGAAAATGCCGACATACAGCGTTGATAAATGAGCTTCCAGCGTCGCATTTTGAAGGGCTGTAAAGATGCCGGGCGAAAAGATGAAAAACGGCAATGTGCCGGCCCAAGTAAAATAAGCCGTCAGCTCGATGGCTGTGTAACGGGCAAGCAAATTTTTCTGGTATACAAAAAAGATGGACGTGGCAAAGGCGGCAATCAGGACCAGCAAGGCGCCTTTATTGAGCGTAAGTGATGCGCCGGCAGCCCCAAAAGCGATCAGGACAATGCCGATAAAGCCGACTCCGAGGCCAATCCAGCCGATTCCCGTCAAGCGTTCTTTTAGTACGATGGCTGCAATCAGGGCAGTAAAAATTGGTCCGGAACCAACCAGCATACCCGCGGTTCCCGCTGAAATGCTCTCCATCCCGAATGTGACGCAAATATGGTAAATGCTGATGCCAATCCAGCCAAGAACCAATATGCTCCAAATGTCTTGTTTGCGGGGCAGCCGGAATTTTGTGCCAGGCCACAGGGCATAAGCGAGGAATAGCAACGAAGCAATCACGAAACGCACCAGCACCATTTGTCCGGCATCGTAGCCGCCTTGGAGGCTGACACGGATAGCGGCAAAAGAGGAACCCCATATAAGAACTGAAAATAATGCCAATGAAAAAGCTTTTGTATTCAAAAATTTTCCTCCAGTAAACATGATGAATTTATAAAACAACAGCTTCTATTATATTCGGAAACAGTGGAAATGTCTTTTATTCCAGCCCTTTCTTGATTGCATATTGAAAAATTATTCCAGTTCCTCTTTATTTTGTTTCAATAGTTCTATATTTTTATTGAAAAGCTTCCTCTATAATTTAAAGAATAAAGGGAAAATGGCGAGTGAAACGGGGGAAATACAATGGCATCAAATCACTTTACAGACACAGAGATAAAAAAATCAATTGATGAATTATTGGAAAAAGCGGACCACCGGACAGCAGCATGTTGGGCAGCTGACTGTGCGGAGCGTGTCCTTTCCTATTATGAGCAGTATCAGCCTCAAGATGGGCGGCTGCGCAATGCAATTCAAGCAGCTCAGCGATGGGGGAAAAGCGAAATCCCGACTCGGGACGCCCGCGAAGCGGCTTTTCCCGCTCATGCAGCAGCGCGTGAAGCGACGGATGAAATTGCAATCGCTGCAGCCCAAGCAGCTGGGCAGGCAGGCGCTACACCTCATAGCATCGGCCACGCAGTCCATGCTTCTACCTATGCCGTCAAAGCAGTGGCGCTTGCCAACGACTTTGATGAAGCGGCAATTGCGGAAGAACGGAACTGGCAGTATGCCTGTTTGAAAAAATGGCTTCGCCTTTAAAATGGAATTCCGCTTTTTTTAACTTCAAAGAACAGCCTGTTTCCTGCCTATAAGCAGGAAACAGGCTGTTTTTTTATGCCATGAAATTTACAAAGCTGCCATACATATCGCCTTTTCCACCGTTTGTCGTCCAATAAGACGGGTAATCTAGGGAAGAACGGTAATTTTTTTTATGAATAATAATAGTGTAACCATTAGTTTATATAAGGAGGAATAGTATGAATATGAATAAATACCGGGTTAAGCCGGACGAACAAGTGGAGTTGTCCAATTACCAGACGGTTGAGCAAAATCGGCCTTCCGAAGAAGAACTGCAAGATAAGTTGATTCCCAAGAGCGTCGAAAAATTAAAAGCTCTCTATACGAAATTGCGCGCGGAAGAAGAGAAAGGGGTTGTTGTTGTCCTTCAGGCAATGGACGCCGCAGGGAAAGATGAAGCCATCAGTTATGTTTTTTCAAATCTGGCAGCACAGGGATTGAAAACAACTTCCTTTAAAAAGCCGACCGAAGATGAACTGAAACATGATTACCTTTGGAGATTCCATAAAGGGCGTCCGGCCAGAGGGGAAATCGGTATTTTCAACCGCTCCTATTACGAAGAAGTGATTGCGCCAAGAGTCCACAATCTATTAGAAGAAACGCCGCTGCCGAATGAGTTGATCGGCGATGATATTTGGAAAGTGCGTTACCGCCAAATCAATGATTTCGAAAGATACTTAGTGGAAAACGGGTTCCCGGTAGTGAAATTCTTTTTTAATATGTCTAAGGATGAACAGAAAAAACGTTTGTTGGAGCGTATGAAAGATCCGGAAAAGAATTGGGAATTCTCGTTTAACGACGTCAAAGAACGGGAGCATTGGGATGGTTACCAGGACATTTTTGAAGACTTGATCAATCATACTTCTACAGAGTATGCACCCTGGTATGTGCTGCCGGCAGATGATGAATGGTATTCACGCTACCTGATTTCTGAAGTGATGGTCGAATTGCTTGAAAAAATCAATCCGCAATTGCCGGTTATTTCAGGTGAAGAAAAAGAGAAATTGGATGAAGCCATTAAAAAATTGGAAAACGAATAGTGTATCGACTGCGATGACCGTCTGTAAAGCGCCGGTTATCGCTGTTTTCTTTTTGAGAGCAAAGTATTAAACTGAAGAAAAGTTTGAAAAGTTAGTTAATATACCTTTACAAGAATATTCCGTTAGGAGTATATTGTAAGTATGAAAACATTACTGAATTCACTAGCTGAACCTACCCGTTGGAATATCGTTGAATTGTTGAAAAAAGGGCCGCTGACAGTCGGAGAAATTGCCGAGGAGCTGGGGATCCGGCAGCCGCAGGTATCCAAGCATTTAAAAGTATTAAGCGAAGCCGGGATTGTGGCAGTCCATCCCATCGGAAACCGCCGCGTCTATCAGCTGAACCCCGAGCCGTTTCAGGAGTTGCAGGAATGGACCGAATCTTACCGACACCTATGGGAAGAGCAGTTTGACCGATTGGATGATTATTTAATGAACGTCCAGAAAGGTGTAGAGGAGGAAAAATAATTGCCCCTGCTGGGTCGTGGAGCCAATGGAGTCTAACCCATCCTAAGGAGGAATTGAAATGTCAGTCAACAAAGGATCAAATGAGGCTTTTACAAAAGTCGAGGGACTTGAGTTGGTGATGGAGCGGTTTTTTATGGCGCCGAGAGAGCTTGTTTTTTCAATGTACACAGAGTCTGAACACATTCAGAATTGGTGGGGACCGAATGGCTGGAAGACGACAGTTTATCAAATGGATGTACGGCCAGGAGGCATTTGGCATTATTGCATGCGTTCAGAAGATGGGCAGGAAGCTTGGGGTAAGAGCACCTATCAGGAAGTGCAAAAACCCGGACGGCTCGTTTATGACGATATTTTTTCCGATGAAAACGGAAATGATGCGGAAGGTTTTCCCATCATGAAAATTACCGTTGAGTTTGTGGAAGAAGGAAACGGGACACGGATTGTCAGCCGGACCTTGTTTGAATCCGAAGAAGACTTAAAACAGGTAATGGATATGGGCGTTGTCGAAGGCATGACGGAAACCTTCGATCGACTTGAAAAGTACTTGAATCAGCAGTAGCAGAAAGAACTGGAAAAACAGAAACAGCCACCCTTGAAAAGTGAAATTCAAGGGTGGCTGTTATTAATGTTAAAGAAAAAGCAGATTGATAAGGACGGTCAGGATAATCGAAAGAATGATTGAAATAATAATGCTTCCCATACAAGACATGCGCATAGCCATCCCACCTTTTTTCCTGTTTCTTTACTTTTCCTGCTTTTTTACTTTTCCTGCTTTATATCTTCATTAAACCCTTTCTTGCAGTTCCTATGTTTGAGTGATGGAGTTGAAAGGGAAAAGGGAAACATTCTTTAGGAAAATTAAAGAAAATGGAGGAAGGCTCATGACTATTTTTTCGAACGACTCTTTAAAACAAAAACATGTGTTGATTACAGGCGCCACTGGCGGTATCGGTTACGAAACGGCAAAAGTGCTGGCAGGCATGGGAGCACGGCTGACGATTACCGGCAGAAACGAAGAAAAGTTGCTGGAGTTGAAGCAGGAACTGATTCCATTGGCAGGAGAGGAAAATATTTTCGTGAAAAAAGCAGATTTGACGGACCAGGCAAGCCGTGAAGAACTTGTAGAAAGTTCTGCTCAAGCCCTCGGATTTATAAATGGCCTCGTCAATTCAGCCGGTATCGGCGGAGGCGGCGTAGTGGAAGAGCTGGATGAGGAAACGGTGGACCGGGTCATGGATGTGAATTTCAAATCCACGCTTTTTCTGACGCAGTTGGTATACCGCAATATGCTTGAACAGAAAGAAGGCGACATTGTTAACCTTTCTTCGCTGTCAGGACTGCGGGGCACGCACGGCAATACGGCTTATGCCGCCAGCAAATTTGCGGTCATTGGCTGGACGCAGTCGATGGCGCTGGAAGCGATTGAACACAATATCCGGGTCAATGCTGTTTGTCCGGGGTATGTAGAAACAGAAATGGCCTGGAACAGCATCCGGAAGAAAGCGGAAAAGAAAGGCATCCCGTTTGAAGAAGGATTGAAAGAAGCCGCCGCTGCAATACCGTCCCGCCGCATATCAACAACGGAAGAGGTGGCGAATACGATTGCATTCCTGCTGACAGATGCCGCCCGCAATATTGTAGGCGAGGCCTTGAAGATTTCGGGCGGGAATTTTATGAGATAGAAAATATTTTGTGCATGTAAAAAAAGATGGGATCTGCAGAGTCTGTCGTTCCCATCTTTCTCTGTTTAGGTCCACCACATTTTCGCTGTTGGTTCTTTCAGCAAAAGCGGCATTAAATTATTCACTGCTTTTGTAAATCCTTCCTCTACGGACATCAATCCGTCTTCATGTTCGATACTGACGACGTAATCGTAATCGTATAGCCGCAAGGTGCTGATGATATCCGCCCAGGTTTTTTGATCGTGCCCAAAGCCGACCGTCCGGAAATACCAGGACCGGTCGCGCATCTGGGAATAATCGGTCATATCGGTAAGGCCGTTGCGGTTCATGTTTTGCTGGTCAATGATGGTATCTTTGGCGTGGAAATGGTGAATGGCGTTTTCCCGCCCAAGTATTTTGATGGCTTCGACTGGATCGATGCCTTGCCACCACATATGGCTTGGGTCAAGGTTTGCGCCGATTGCAGGGCCGCATGCTTCCCTCAAGCGGAGCATGGTAGCAGGCGTATGCACAGAGAATCCGCCGTGGAGTTCAAGGCCGATCTTGACGTTCAATGATTCGGCCAGGTCATTTTTTTCTTTCCAGTAAGGAATCAGCTTTTCTTCCCACTGCCATTTCAGTATTTCTTGAAAATCGGATGGCCAGGCAGCAACCGGCCAGTTCGGGTAAAGTGCATGTTCATGGTCGCCTGGACAACCTGAAAATGTATTGACGACAGGCACGCCAAGTTCCGAAGCTAATTTCATCGTTTTAACCAATAATTCATCTGCCGGCTCACTAAACTTTTTCTGTGGATGAAGCGGGTTCGTGTGGCAGCTTAGGGCGCTGATGACGAGTCCGTGGTCGTTGATCTGCTGCTTAAAGCGCTGAAGTTTGTCTGCATCATCCAGCAACTCATCAACATTGCAATGAGCATTCCCCGGATAGCCGCCCGTCCCAAGCTCCACAGCTTCAATGCCTTTTGATGATACATAACCCAGCGTTTCCTCAAAGCTCTTCTCCGAAAACAAAACCGTAAAGACGCCTAATTTCAATGCCAAAACCTCCTTTTGAAATGTCAGAAAATACAGAAATGTAATCCGTTACATCCTTAACATAACGAAATTTTCTTTTGAAATCAATAGATTATGCCGAATAAAAAACTTATTGACAGATTATTCAGATTAATTTACGATGAAAATGTAATCGATTTCATTTTAATTTTAGTGGAATTTTGGAAAGTAGGAAAGCATATGGCCAATATCCAGCAGGTAGCAAAACAGGCAGGAGTATCTGTAGCCACGGTGTCGAGAGTGTTAAATGGGCAAAATACGGTTTCGTCGAAAACAAAAACGAAAGTGGAAGAGGCGATAAAATTCCTGAATTATGAACCCAGCATGCTGGGACGGAATTTGCGGAATTCCGAAAGCCGGATCATCCTGATTTTAATCCCGAACATCTCCAATCCGTTTTACCTGGACATCATTAAAGGAATTGAAAACTTGGCACTTAGCCAAGGTTATAACATCCTGTTGTGCGAAACCGATTCAAATCCGGACAAGGAAAACATTTATTTTGATCTGGTAAGAAAAAAGATGGCAGACGGCATTGTGTCGATGGATCCGGCAGTCAATGTGGACACCTTGAAAGAGCTTGCCAAAACATACGCTATTATTCAATGCAGTGAGTACGGGGGCGGCATCGGCATCCCCTATGTAACAATTGACAGCGAAGAAGCTTCTTACCGCGCGGTAAAACATTTGATCCAAATCGGGCATACAAAAATTGCGCTGATGAATTCGGATGAAAAGTTTCTATATGCCAGAGAACGGAAGGCCGGCTATCAGCGGGCACTGAAAGAACATGGCATTGCTTTGAACCAAGATTACGTGATCTACACCCAGGAACTGAGCTTTGCACACGGCCAGCAGGCGATGAAAAAAATCCTGGCTTTGGGAGACCGGCCGACAGCCGTTTTTGCGGTATCGGATTTATTGGCGATTGGGGCATTAAAGGAAATCAACGCTTCCGGCCTCCACGTGCCAAATGATATCGCCGTAGTCGGCTTTGACAAAATCGATTTCTCAAACATGACCAATCCGACTTTAACCACTGTTGCTCAGCCCATGTATAAAATGGGGGCGACCGCAGCAGCCATGCTGATTGATAAGATCAAAGGCAGGGAAGTGGACAGCGTCATACTGGAGCATGAACTGATTAT
This sequence comes from Planococcus chinensis, assembly GCF_020071995.1. Lineage (GTDB taxonomy): Bacteria > Bacillota > Bacilli > Bacillales_A > Planococcaceae > Planococcus > Planococcus chinensis_A. The sequence goes on from NZ_JABWTK010000011.1 coordinate 27,175, forward strand.
CAGGGAATCGACATCGGGTTAAACAGCTTGAGGCAGAGTGGCGTCAACAATGGCAAATGGAGTTTGATTGCTTGTGTAAACGCTTATATTTAAGGGTTTAAAAAAACAAAGGGGTGAATCGAATGAAGAAATTGTTGATGTTATCGCTGATTACCGTATTCGGTTTAGCAGGCTGCGGCAGCAATGAAGAAGCAGGATCAAGCGGAGGAGGCGGAGCAGAAGACGATACCCTGACGATCGGCATATCTTTGCCTTCTGCAACGCATGGCTGGATGGGGGCGCTGATCGACAGCGCTGAAAAACAGGCACAGGCTTTAAAAGAAAGCGACGGCATTGAATACGTCATGACCAATGCAACCGACCCGAACAAGCAAGCGAACGATGTGGATGATTTGATCGCCCAGGACGTCGATGTCATTGTGATGCTGCCGATTGAATCAGCAGCGCTTACGCCAGTCGGTCAGAAAATAAAAGATGCCGGAATTCCATTGGTCATTGTGGACCGGGAATTGGAAAATGATGCCGCAACCGTAGTGGTCAAAGGCGACAATGAAGGAATCGGCGTGAACGCCGGCAAGTATTTCATCGAACAACTGCAGGGCAAAGGAAAGATTGTTGAAATCAGCGGACCGCCAAGTTCGGTTACCGAACAGCGGGGATCCGGATTTAAAGAAGCGGTAGAAGGGCAGGAAGGCATGGAAATCATTGCTTCCCAAAGCGGCGATTTCTCTACTGAAAAATCATTGGAAGTCATGCAGAACATCTTGCAGGCCAACCCTCAAATTGACGCGGTATTTACGCAGGATGACGGAATGGCATTAGGCGTCTTGCAAGCCATTAAAGAAGCGGGCCGCACGGATATCAAATTCGTTACAGGAGCGGGCGGTGCGAAAGAAGTATTTGAGGACATGAAAAATGACGGCTTGATGAAAGCGACGTTCTTGTATTCACCGACGATGGTGGAAGACGCAGTAAAAATTGCGGCTGATATTGCAAAAGGTGAAGAACCGGCGGAACCGATGGTCGTCAAAGAAGCAACGCAAGTGACCAAAGAAAATGTAGATGAATACTACGATCCCGAATCTAAATTCTAACAGGAGGAAAGGAAATACAATGAGTGCCATTGTATTTCCTCTTTTCCTATATAAAGGGAGTTTGCGCCATGGATAGACAGCCTTTCTTGATGATGCAAAATATGGAGAAATCGTTTAACGGTGTGCCGGTTTTGAAAAACGTCACGCTGGAAGTTGAAAAAGGGGAAATTCATGCCTTATTAGGCGAAAACGGGGCCGGAAAGTCCACGTTGATGAATCTTTTGGGCGGTGTCCATCAACCCGACGGTGGAACCATCCACATAAATGGACAAGAAGTGAAAATGGCGAATCCAAGGGTATCCCAAGAGCACGGCATCAGCTTTATCCATCAAGAGCTCAATATGGTCTCGGATTTGCGGGTGTATGAAAATATGTTTTTGGGGTCAGAACTCCGAAACAGAATGGGTTTTTTAAAAGTGGAAGAAATGTGCCAAAAAACATACGAAGTGATGGCGAAGTTGGGCGTTGACATCGATCCGAAAGAATATGTGCGGAATCTGGCTACGTCCTATAAGCAGCTGATTGAAATTTCGAAAGCCCTGCTCCACAACTCCACGCTCATCATCATGGACGAACCCACCACTTCACTGGCCGAACACGAAGTAAACCGTTTGTTTGAACTGATGAAAAACCTGAAAAAGTCCGGCGTTTCAATCATCTACATTTCCCATAAGCTGAAGGAAATCAAAAACGTATGCGACCGCTTTACGGTTTTGCGGGACGGGGAACGGGTGAAGACCGGATCAATTGAAGAGGAAGATGTTGAAACCATTACGCGTTTGATGGTCGGGAAGTCCATTTCCCAGGACCGCTTTATCCATGAACATCAATTCGGTCCAGTGTCATTGGAAGTCGTTAACTTAACCAGCCCGGGCTTGTTCCGAAATATCCATTTCGTGCTTAGGCAAGGCGAAGTCCTGGGGTTTACTGGCCTTAGCGGCGACGGGCGAACCGAACTGTTTGAAAGTTTATTTGGATACCGGAAGAAATACAGCGGCGAGGTGCGGATCCACGGCAAAGCGGTAAAAATAGATCATCCCCGAAAAGCCGTCAAAGCAGGCATCGGCTTGGTGCCAAAAGACCGGAAAGAAAATGCCATCATCAAAGACTTGAGCGTGATCCACAACATGAGTCTGTCTTCCATGGGGCATTTTGAAAAAACCGGTTTTATCCAAGACCGGATGGAACGCAAGAAATTCCAGAAGTACAAAGAAATGCTTAATATCAAAGTACACAATCCCCGGATCACCATCGACAAATTAAGCGGAGGCAACCAGCAGAAAGTGATTATTGCCAAATGGCTCGAAGTGGGTGCAGACATTCTCATTTTTGACAACCCGACACAAGGGATTGATGTAGGCGCCAAGCAGGAAATTTATCATGAAATTGCCGAATTGGCCAAAATGGGGAAATCGGTCATCATTCTTTCGTCTGAAGCACCGGAAGTGCTGCGGATTTGCCATAACATCAACGTGATGTACCAAGGCGAAATAACGGCCAGATTTACCGGTGATGAAGCCACGGAAGAAGAAATCATGAATTACGCCACTGGTTCAAAAAGGGAGGCTGCAAAAATTGGCTAACATCGGTGCAAAAGAATACAAGCCCCAAGGCTCAACTGCCAAAAGCCGGCTTTCCTGGCTTTGGTCGGAATACAGCGTCATTATTGCTTTTGTCATTATCTTTATTGCCTCAGCAATTATGAATCCAAGATTTTTGGACATGAACAACCAGTTGAATATTTTGATGCAGGTGTCAATCATCGGCATTATTGCGATGGGGATGACCGTTGTCATGCTGTCAGGCGGCATCGATTTGTCGGTCGGGTCTGTCCTGGCATTGGCGGGCGTGATTTCGGTCTTGGCTTTGAATGCGTCCGGCAGCATTCTGGTCGGTGTATTCACAGCTTTATTGGTCGGCTCGTTTGCCGGGTTCCTGAATGGACTGATGGTGGCAAAAGGCAGGATCGCCTCATTTATTGCGACACTCGGCATGATGGCAGGCGCTCGGTCGATTGCCCTTTATATTGCAGACGGAGGCAGCGTCTCCGGGGAAGTCACCGGATTTACCGCCATAGCCAACAGTGATTTCTGGATATTTGATGTGCCGGTCCTCATTTTCATCGCCATGACAGCACTCGTCTTTATCCTAATGCACAAAACCCGTTTCGGCCGTTACGTCTATGCGCTTGGCAGCAATGAAAAAGCGGCTTTGCTGTCGGCAATCCGGGTGGACCGCATCAAAATCGGCGTTTATACCTTGATCGGCACATTGGTTGGGGTAGCGGCAGTCATCGAAACCTCCCGCTTGAATTCCATTTCCTCATCGAGTTCAGGCGCCCAGTATGAATTGGATGCCATTGCGGCTGTCATTATCGGAGGTACGCGGATGACAGGAGGGCGCGGGAAAATCATCGGCACCCTTTTCGGCGTTCTGATTTTGGGCATCTTGAATAATATGATGAATTTGATGAATGTTTCGCCGCATCTTCAAGGGTTTGTAAAAGGCCTGATCATCATCATAGCGGTCGTCTTTCAAAAAAGAGAATAGGGGGCAAGATTATGGGCTATCGAGCGGGCATTATTGGCTGCGGCTCCATTACGAAAATGCGCCATGCGCCTGAATATACGGCAAATCCGTATGTGGACGAAATCGTTTTTTACGACCGGAACCTGGACCGTGCAGAGGCGCTGGCGGATTTATTCGGCGGAAAAGTTGCAAAAACGGTGGATGAATTGATGGAGGATCCGACAATTGATATCATCAGCGATTGTTCTTCCAATGAATCTCATCATATCTTCTCTTCCAGAGCATTGCTGAGCGGCAAACATGTGTTATGCGAAAAACCCATTTCACTGACCCTCGAGCATGCGAAAGAAATTCTGAATGCGCAGAAAACGTCCGGCAAGAAATTGATGCTCGACCACAACCAGCGGTTTACGCGTGCCCATCAAAAAGCGAAAGAAATCATCGCAGGCGGCGAACTCGGAAACGTCCTGACGTTCCGCACCACTTTCGGGCATTCAGGCCCCGAACTATGGGGGCATAATAAAACCAACTCGACCTGGTTCTTCAAAAAAGAACGCTCGGGGCTCGGTGTGGCAGGGGATTTAGGAATTCACAAAGTGGATGTGCTGCATTACTTGCTGGATGATGAAATTGAGCAAGTCAGCGCTTTTCAAGGAGCCTTGCATAAAGTCGACGAACAGGGCCAGCCGATTGAAGTATGCGACAACATCGTCTGCAGTTTGAAAACAAAAAAAGGGCGTTTAGGAACGGCTTCTTTTTCCTGGACGCATTACGGGCAAGAAGACAATAGCACGGTCCTCTACTGCGAAAAAGGCATCCTGAAAATATACAACAGCGACGCATACCAGCTGGAAGTGCTGACAAACAACGGCGAAAAAATCAATTACGAGTTGGAAAGCATCCAGACAAACGACAATCAGACCAATACCGGCATAATTGATGCTTTTATTGAGAGCATCCGGCTGGACCACCCGCCGATGGTGACAGGGCAGGAAGCCTTATCGTCATTAGCCGTCATACTGGCTATTTTAGAAGCAGCAGGGACGGGGCGTGTGGTATCGGTTGAAAGCGAGTCCCTTCAGTATTTTTAAGGAGGGGCTTTTAACAAGGAAAAGAAACGCCAGCAGGAAGAAGGAGCGAGCGAAGTGAAAGTGCGCGAAGCAACCGAACAGGAATATGAAAAAATTTACAGGCAAGGCTACCGGGAATGGGCAAAAGGGCGGTCGCTTCAGCAATATATAACGGATAATCAAAAAGAAGAAACGCTGGGCAAACGGTATGTCTTGGTGGATGACGAGGAAGACATCATCGCTTCACTGATGCTGTTGGAGTTCAAGCCTAGTTTGTTCGGGATTGGCTCGATTGTCGTGGAGCCGGAATTCCGTGGGAAAGGCGCAGGAGCGCAATTGATCAAGGAAAGCATGAAGCTGCACCCGGATGCAGCTTTCATGCTATACAGCGAAATCGGCACTGCTTATTATGAGCGCTTCGGGTTCCGGGAACTGCCGGAATCCTATCAAGGTTCGGTTCAAGCCATCTGCATGGTCCGGGCGGATGAGGAATTATACACACAGATCCTGAAAGAGACTATCCCTTCATATTTTTAAAGGGATAGCAAAAAGAAGAACCGTAAGCCGAGAGCTTTGGTTCTTCTTGCTGGTTACGCACCTTTTTCTGCTTTTGTCCGTCCGGTGCCGTACAGCATCCACGGGGAAGGAAGGTCGAACTGGTGATTTTCCGGAAGGGTATGGGCCTGCTCTTTTGTTAAGTCCATCCAGATCAACGCATCTTCTTGGACTTCCTGGCACAATTTCTTATGTGCAGAAGCGATGGTTTCCCACAGGCCGGGCTGATCCATCAAGTCTTCCCAAGAATAAATGGCATGCAGATAATGATGTTTTTTAATATCTCTTTTAACAATCACGACTCGTGTGGCGTCTTCATTTTCAAAAAATGACCATGTCTCCAGTTCCTTATCTGCAAAAAGCTCTGAAGAAGCGGGGAATGGGTAATAGCATTCATAAGGAAAAACGGCGCCGTTTTTAACGTATAAGTCATGGACCCATTGTTTTTTTCGCTCTAAATCGGTCAATTCGTTCCAGACAGGAGAACCATTTTGCAGCTGGGACACGTCTTTTGCAGTGGCTCCATAAATGGCTGCTTGGGGCGTGAGCCCGAGCTTTTCCAAAACGCGCCGTGCCGGAACATTTTTTTCCTGCGTGTTGGCACCAACCCAATGGATATTAGGCAGCTTGAACGCTTCATCCATGACTTGAGAAGTTAGCGTAGTCGCCAAGTCTTTGCCTCTAAAACGGATATCGCTGCGGATTCTGCCGAGCATCGCGTAATGCTTGGCAAATATCGAGTAGCCGCAGACACTGGCCAAGTGATCATCCAAAAATAAACCGAACAGGCGGTTTTGCTCGGTCGTGACAAGCCGATCAAAAATCCGTGTGACGTAATCGTCTTCAATTCCTGTTTGCATCGCTTCCATATAGGGCAAATCTTCAAGGCTTAGTAAACGTATTGTTTTTTCCATTGCCTGCACTCCCTGCTTCTGTCGGATTGACTGGTTTCTTTTTATTATAACTTTGAACTAAGAAACTATGCATGCAATTTGCTGCAGCCATAATAAAAAGCCGTCGGAAAAAAACCAACGGCTTTTTAAGTAGAGTGCAGGAGCTACTTGATGGCGCAGGAATTCGGCGACCATTCAGTATGGGTGGAACCGGTACTGACCCAATGGATCTGGTTCAGAATTTTGTAGCTTCCGGCTGGAAGGCTTTTGTATGATGTGAAATTCAGTCTTCCATCATTCGAAGTATTGCGCCATCCTGGTTTCGTATTCGGATTAAATCCGTATAAAGTCACATACGCATAGCCTGGCCATTCGGAAAGAGACTTGAACTGCTCATACTTTGAGCCATTGTAACGGTAGAGCACGGGTTTCCAAAAAACCGTATCCGTTTCCCGCCCTTTCCAGGCAGTCACATAGCGAGGAGGTTCGGCTTTGACTATTTTTCCGGCACATGACATGGAACCGACCGCATGCGAAGGCCAGTTGCCTTCGCCGTTGTGGGCATCAGCAGGTTCAGCGGCAAAACTGATGGCAAAAAATATAGAAACGGAAGCTAATAATTTGGCGGCAGTAGAAAATTTTTTGAAAGCCATGAAAATTCCTCCTCTGGAATATGTAAAATAAAGAAAAATGCATGTTGGTTAGAAAGCAAAATATTTGGGAATAACAAATAATAGAAAATTCGGATATTAAATATAATATCATATTTTTACCAAGAAACCTAGCACTAGGATAATAATGAGATAAATTTTTCATAATTTTTGCCGGAAATGAAAAAAGCGGAAACAACTTGTCGTGCTGCGGCAATGTGTTATAAAATTTTAGCTAGTGAAGAGGCAGGTAGATGGAGGTGGAAAATGAGCTTTAGGAAAACGAGGAGCATTTTGTACAAAATTCGGGGATTTCAAAGCGGTTAAAAACGGTACCATCGGAAGCAGAATCGGCAAAAGAATTCTCAGAAGAATGATTAACCGCCTATTATGGAGGTTCTTTAAAATATAATCGAAAAATTCATCCTAAGCGGGCCGTCTGCAGTTTTTTTGCAGACGGCTTTGCTATAGATTCCTAAACTATTTTCTTTTTAATACACCCAAGTAGTTTGCCCATGGACCGACGTCTTCCCGGTACCTTTCTGCCATAACACGAGTGATTTGGGAAAGATGGGTCATGTCGTGGACAACCCAAGTTGACAGCAGTTCCCGCAGTTTAACAGATCCGAATTCAGGGTGAATGCCGGTCAGTTCAAAATGAAGTTCAGGATTCACGAGTTGGTTTAGCTTTTCAATGTTCTGCAAACGGAGGGCTTTAAATTCCTGCAGCTTATCTTCAATTGAATTTTGATTGCTGATTTTCAAATGGGCAAAACGGTCAAAAGGAGGGAAAGGCTTCGTTTCACCATCCTGCAAAATGGTTTTCAGCCTCGGCAGCCAATTCGTTTTCTCCGCTTCGATCAAATGTGCAACAACTTCTTCAGCATTCCAAGTGCCTTCGTCTTCGCAGTTCTGCAGCCAACCTTCAGATAACCCTGACAAGAAGTGGCTAAGTATGCCGGGGGTACGCTCCAAAATTTCAATCGCTTCTTCAAGTTTCAACTCCATTTATATGCCCCTTTCCATCGCTTAGTGAATAAGAAATAAAACATTATGTATTCATTATATATTAATCTGAATTTTTAGATAAGTTATAGTTTTATTCTTTGTTTAAGCGTATAATAAATACGAATTTAAATCAGAAAATGATAGCACAGCTTCACTAAAATAGAGAAAGGAGAAAAGGCAAACCAAGTTTTTTCGTATTCTTTTGCCAGTCGCCGAAACTTCATGGCCAATCAACTGGAATGACAGCCACTAACTGGAGAAGGAGAAAAATAAGATGCTGTATAATGTCGTATTATTCCTCCACATTTTAGGCGCGGTGATCATGTTCATGGCAATCAGTATCCTTGCTTTATCGATGATTTCCTTGCTTCATGCAAAGGAGACGGGAGATGTGAAGCGCTGGTCGGGGCTTGCAGTCAAAACGGATGCGCTGTTTCCGTTAAGTACACTCATTATCATCGTGCCGGCGTTGTACCTTGTATTTTCTGCCTGGGGATGGGGAACGGCATGGATTAATGTATCTTTAGCGGCGCTTCTAGGCACCAGCTTTTTAGGGCCAATCATCAATTTGCGCCGTCTTAAAGGAATTCTTGCCGCTGCCGAAGCAGAAACAAATCCTGTCCCATCGAGTGATTTAGTGAGAAAAGTGAGAGATCCGGTACTTTGGAATTCCGTTTCCGTTATGACGATGCTGATTTTCGGCATCCTGTTTTTGATGGCCGTCAAGTTGCCGTTGCTGGGAGCACTCATTACAATGGCCATTGCTTTAGTGGCTGGCCTTATACTTGCCCGCTTCATGCTGGCAAAAACTAAGCCGGACACTTCTGTGGATACGGTTTCGTTTAGATGAGTCCAGGGCCATTAACCCAAAGCAGTTGCCGGATAAAAGCCGTACTGATTATAATCAGTGCGGTTTTTTATTATTAATCTTTAGCAATCCTTACATTAAATTATTATGAATAATCAGAAAATACGTTGAAAGCAAAAATTTTGGTACGTATAATGGAAATGTAAGCGCTTTTTATTTTGGAAAGGAAGTGGGAAGATGTGAACGATAACCATGCAAAAGGCAGAGTTGCAGTAATGGATGAGCCGGAAAAGTTGAGCTACCGGGAATACGAATTGCCGAAGCCGGGGCCGGGAGCTGTTCTTTTGAAGGTGCTGCGTTCCAATATTTGCGGATCGGAGCTGCATATATGGAGAGGGCAGCATCCGACCAAAAAGAAAGGCGTCCTTGGCCATGAGATGATCGGCGAAATTCATTCGCTTGGGGACGGTGTGACGACTGATTACGCAGGCGAACCCATCCAAAAAGGAGACCGCATCGTTTCCGCTTATTACATTACGTGCAGAAAATGTACCGCATGCCGGGAAGGGCATTTTCATCTGTGTGAACATGCTTACGATTTCTGGAATCAGCCGCCGGAAGTAAGCCCTCATTTTCATGGTACTTTTGCTTCGCACTATTACATCCACCCAGACCAATACTTCTATAAAGTGCCGGACAATGTATCAGAAACTTCCGCCGCCAGTGCAAACTGCGCTTTATCACAGGTCTATTTCGGCTTGGACAAAGCTGGCGTGACGTATGGCCAAACGATTGTGATCCAGGGAGCAGGCGGCCTTGGATTGAATGCGACGGCAGTAGCCAAGGAAAAAGGTGCCAGAGTGATCGTAGTGGACGGCGTAGAAAGCCGGCTGCAGCAAGCCAAACTTTTTGGCGCTGACCATACGCTTAACCTAAACGACTACGGCTCTGTTGAAGAACGGGCAAAAGCTGTTCTAGATCTTACTGATGGAAAAGGGGCTGAATTTGCAATGGAAGTGGCAGGTGTGCCTGCCGCTTTCGCAGAAGGCATCCACTACATCCGGCCTGGCGGCAAATACGTAACCATCGGGAATATAACCCCAGGGAAACTGATTGAATTCGACCCGGGGCTTTTGACCAGAAAGTCGATTCAAATTATCCCGGTCGTCCGCTACAATCCGTGGTATTTGTACAAAGCCTTGAAATTCCTTTCCGACACGCAAGGGAAATATCCGTTTGATGGCATGATTGATGCTGAATTTTCGATGGATGATATTAAACTGGCGCTGGATAAATCTGCAGCCCGGGAAGTCACAAGAGCCACTATCATTATGGACCGGCAATAATTCTTCGTACGATCCGATCATGGACAGCTATACAGGCAAAGGTTTAAAAATTAGCAGACGGAGGTCATACAATGGACAAACCAAAATTATATGTACTGGATACAGGAACAATGAAAATGGATAAAAACTTTATGGTGGCTGCCCATAATCCGGCAAGCATCGACAACCCCAATCCGCCGGCTGAATTTGTCGAGTTCCCGGTATATGCCGTTTTGATCGACCATCCGGACGGGAAAATTCTATTCGATACCGGCTGCAATCCGGAAGGAATGGGGGAAAACGGGAGATGGCCGGAAGGCGTCCAAAAGTTATTCCCGGCCTTCCAGGATGAATCCTGTTACTTGATCAACCGGCTGGAGCAATTGAATTTGCGGCCTGATGATATTAAATACGTGGTTGCTTCCCATTTGCACCTCGACCATGCGGGCTGCCTCGAGCTGTTTACGAACGCCACAATCATTGTGCATGATTCCGAACTGAAAAATACGATGAAGCAATATGCGATGACAAAAGACATGGGCGCCTACATATGGGCGGACATCAACGCTTGGATCGGCAATGACTTGAAATGGAAAACCGTCATGCCGCATGAAGATGAATTGGAGCTTGTCAAAGGCGTTAAGATTTTGAACTTCGGACCGGGGCATGCCTGGGGACTGCTGGGGCTGCATATTGATCTTCCGGGAGAAGGCGGCGTCATTTTGGCGTCGGATGCTGTGTATTCGGCGGAAAATTACGGACCGCCGGTTAAAATTCCAGGAATCATCTATGATTCATTGGGCTATTTAAGCGCAGTGGAAAAAATCAAAAAATACGCTGAACGCACCAATTCGCAAGTATGGTATGGACACGATTCCAAGCAGTTCCGCAATTTCATCAAATCCACCGAGGGCTTTTATGAATAAGTCAGCTTAATTGGACCGGCCCTGCGACACCTGGACATCAGCTGTTAAGGGGCCAGTCTTCTTTAATTGGAAAAGGGAGGACGAGTGAATGATTGATGTAAAAAGTTATTATTTCGGTTCCATTATTGATGGAGAAGAAATTAGCAAAGATGGCAGAAAAGATCTCGAAGTATTTAACCCGTATACAAATGAAGCGATCGGGAAAATATCCTGTGCGACGACAGAAGATGTGAAACGTGCAGTGGATACGGCGCAGCGGGTATATACCGAAACGACCAAAAAGATGCCGGCTCATAAACGTTCCGAAATTTTGCGAAAAGCCGCTGATTTATTGGAGCAAAGAGTGGATGAGTTCGCCCGCACCCTTGTCCTGGAAGCGGGAAAGCCGATTAAAGAAAGCCGGGTCGAAGTGCAGCGGGCGATCCAAGTTCTGCGTTTTGCTTCAGAAGGAGCAAAAGCGATATACGGTGAAACCATTCCGCTCGACAGCGCCATCGGAGGCGAAAACCAAATCGGCATCGCCAAACGGGTGCCTTTAGGTGTGGTTGCGGCCATCACGCCGTTCAATTTCCCGCTCAACCTGGCGCTTCATAAAATAGCGCCTGCGCTAGCAGTCGGGAATACAGTCGTGTTGAAGCCTGCTGAAAAAACACCGTTTTCATCCGTGCTGCTGTATCATTTGCTGGAAGAAGCCGGACTGCCGAAAGGTGCATTAAATATTGTCATGGGACCAGGTCAGGAACTGGTGGAACCTTTGGTGACGCATCCCGACGTCAAAAAAGTATCGTTTACCGGAAGCAGTGCCGTCGGTTGGAAAATACATGAAATGGCGAAGCGGAAAAAGGTGACGCTTGAACTGGGGTCCAATGCACCGAATATTATTTTCGAAGATGGGGATGTCGAGGTCGCGGTCAATGCAATTGTGCTCGGCGGCTATACATACGCCGGACAGGCCTGTGTTTCCGCACAGCGGATTTATGTCCACGAAACGATTTATGAAAATTTCCTGGATAAGCTTGTTGAAAAAGTAAGTGCGCTGAAAACAGGAGATCCGCTGGAAGAATCTACCGATATGGGCCCGATGATTACGGAAGAAGCTGCAGAGCGTGCGGAGTCCTGGGTAAAAGAAGCCGAAGATCAGGGGGCTGCCATCCTGACCGGCGGAAGCCGAAAAGGATCGATGCTCGAGCCTACCGTTATCAGCAATGTCACATCTGACATGAAAGTCGTCTGTGTGGAAGTGTTCGCGCCGATTGTCAGCGTCATGCCGTTTTCGACCGAAGAAGAAGTGGTGGCCCATGCCAACAATACGGACTTCGGCTTGCATGCCGGCGTCTTTACCGCCGACATCAACCGGGCGATGCGCATGGCGGATGCCATTGAGACGGGCGGCGTCTGGATCAATGAAGTATCCGTACGGCGCTATGACCATATTCCATATGGCGGCATCAAAAGCAGCGGCATCGGCAAAGAAGGCGTGAAATATGCCATTGAAGAAATGACGGACTTGAAATTTGTCGGAATCAAGCTGTATTGATTTCATAAAAATCGTATTGAATGGATTAAACAATTCGAGATAGGGAGAGGATTAAATGAAGGTGAAGTCAGCGGTATTGCGTGAAATTGGAGCCCAGACTCCGTATGAAGAAAGCCAGCCGATTCAAATTGAAGAATTGGAGCTGGATTCTCCGGAGCGGGGAGAAGTATTGGTCCAGATAAAAGCAGCGAGCCTATGCCATTCCGATTTATCGGTGATGAACGGCAGCCGGCCGCGTCCCTTGCCGATGGCACTTGGACACGAAGCGGCAGGAGTTATCGTTGAAGTCGGAGAAGGCGTCGTCGGCTTGGAGGTCGGAGACCATGTGGCTTGCGTCTTTGTGCCAAGCTGCGGACAGTGTGGGCCATGCAGGGAAGGGCGCCCGGCTTTATGTGAGCCTGGAGCTGCCGCGAATACAGCAGGAACCTTGCTTGGGGGCGGACAACGCCTCCACAATGCAGAAGGCGTTGTCAATCACCACGTCGGCGTATCGGCATTTTCCGAGTATGCGGTGGTTTCCCGGAATTCCGTCGTGAAAGTCAGCAAAGACATTCCGTTTGAAAAAGCGGCGTTGTTCGGCTGTGCCGTCATTACCGGAGTTGGTACCGTAGTGAATACAGCCGGTATAAAACTCGGCAGCACCGTAGCGATTGTCGGACTGGGCGGTGTAGGGCTCAGTGCGCTGCTTGGCGCCATTGCGGCAGGTGCGAGCCGGATTGTGGCAGTTGATATTAACGAAACGAAGCTTAAGCAGGCAAAAGAACTTGGCGCGACCGACACGTTCAATTCCAAAGATCCGGATGTGGTGGAACAAATCCGCCAAGCGACCGGCGGTGGCTTGGACTATGCGTTTGAAACAGCTGGAGTGGTGCCGGCGATGGAAGTGGCTTACTCTATTACGAAGCGCGGCGGAACTACCGTCACAACCGGGCTTCCGCATCCGGAACACAAATTTTCATTCCCGTATCTTTCCTTGACGGCGGAAGAACGGACGCTAAAAGGCTCGTATATCGGCAGCTGCGTGCCGAGCCGGGATATCCCGAGGTACATGAATTTGTTCCAGGAAGACCGGCTCCCGGTCGATAAGCTGATCACCGATTTTATTTCTTTGGACGAAGTAAACAAGGGATTCGACATTCTTACAAAAGGGGATTCGTCCCGCATCATCATTAAATTTTAAGAAAACCCGCAGGCTGTGAAATCACTGATTTCACAGCCTGCGGGTTTTTTCATTTTTATGGAAGGAATTATTCAATAAGCAAAAAATCATGGTCAAAAATGAATGCATAACTGATATCCACAAACAAAAAGTACTTGTCGGATAACGGAAAGCTGAACGTCCGGATCATTTCAGCTGTTTCGATATCGGCATAAGGATCGGAAAGAATGCCTTTATGCCATGTCCGCATATGCAGGATGTTTTCCAGGAAATAAGGGCGGAATGCCCAGTGCGAACCTTTTTGATCCGTTTCCATCGTCCAGCTGCCATCCTGTTTCCTGAAGTTTGAAGATATTTGCTGGCCATCGCTGTTGCAGACATAGATGCGGAAACTTTCTTCATCGAACGCTTCAGTTACGGAAGCAATAAATGCATCGGCTGTTTCCGGACCTTGCCATTTCGCCGACATTTTTTTCATCTTATCTTCGCAGGCTAAAGCAAAAGCCAAGCGTTCTTTAACCAGTGATTTTTCCCTTTGGATAAAACCGAGCACTTTTTCGCCGACATTGATCAAGAGGGAGTCATCAGGCAAAGGCGTAAAAGAAGGCTTTGCTAAATGGAAGCCCTGGTAATAATGTCCGCCGTTTTTCCAGGCGAAGTACAGCTGATGATCGTCTTCTATATTCTCGTAAGAAAGCTTCGCGCCAATTCGGCGAGCAAGCAGCGATAAGGAATAAAGAATGTCCTGAAAAACATCAGGGCTGCTCTGGCGAATAATGCCTGTATCGATTTTCAGAATATGCGGTTTGAGTTGGCGTATCCGATCGATGTTCGAGCTCTTGGCCCCGACATGATCGACGGCAATCTGGATGCCGTAGGTTTTATAATAAAGCAGCAAATGATTCAGCACATCGAATCGTTCGTCGAAATCATGTTCGGTGATTTCCAGCACCAATCGGTTCATGGCGAATCCTTGTTTTTCAAATTCCAGCAAAGTATGCAAAAAATCTTCGCCGCCGTTGATTAACAGTTGTTTGGCATTTCGGTTGATAAACAAAGATCCGGCAGCGCCTGATTGAATCATTTCGGTGATGGCCAGCTGCAGAAGATGGTGGTCAACTTCAACTTTGTATTCATCAGGCACATCGGCATCGTGGAAAAAGTCTGCCAGGCTGACCCATTCGCTGCCGGATTGGTAACGGCCGAAAATTTCATAGCCGATAATGGTATGCTTCACTGCACTAACAATCGGTTGAAAGGCAGGTTTTACCTGGTCAAGGTTTTCAAGAATGTCTAAAGGATCCAAAAGTCCGCCTCCTTACGGGAGCTTTATGCTAAAGCTTATGCAATTAAATGCTCTTTCAGCGCTTGTTGAAGAGTGCCAAGCGTTTGCGTTTTTTGATCGAATGTTAAATCCAGATGGATCATTTTTCTGACAACTTCTGCTCTTAATCCCGTAATGACTGATTTGCAGCCCATCATAGCCGTGCCGTCGATAATTTTCATTAAGTGATGAATAACTTCAACTTCCATATCTGCGATGCCTGATAAATCGATGATCAATGTTTGGATGCGGGATCTGCCGATTTCCGTCAACACTTTTTCTTCCAGGATGTTCGTCCGGAACGAGTCGACTGCACCGATCAAAGGCAGGATGCAAACGGAAGCATTGATTGGAATGATCGGAACGGACAAGTTTTCAACCAGCTGACGGTGAGCCAGAATCAACGAATCTTTATAGGTGGAATAACTGATGAAAAACGTATTCAAGAATTTGTCCACACCGTTGTTTACAACTTCTTCTAGTTTGAAAAAGTCAGGAGCCAATTGGTCTTTGAATAATTGATTGTACTTATTGATAAAAGTCCAAAGCGTACGGCGGATGGCCTGCACCCATTCCAACTTGAAAGCCAAATCAATAGAGTGGGTTGCCCAGGCAATCCCTTCTTGCTTGGCAAACAGATTCAATTCCTCTTCTTTGCCATCTATGATATAACCGACTACTTTATGCGCATTGGAAACCAAGTCAATATTCCCCACAGTTAAAATTTCGTCGATTTTCTCTTTTACGTTAACGGCCTCAGACAATAATTTCTCTTCAAAGGCTTGTTTGTTTTCTGAAAGAAATGATTTTAATTCCTCGGAATTCTGCAGGGCTTGTGCCATTTTTCTTGCTCCTTTTTATGTAATATTTGAATAATGTATTTCTTAATTAAATCATATAACCGCGTAAAATAGAAATTAAGTATTCACTTAGCTTATTTTTAACTAAATCAGCAGTCAAGAAGGAGAGATGCCCAGAAGTTTTCCCATTCCACTCCTCTGTTAAACCTTTAGCTTCCTATTTAATATTCATTAGTTAGCAGAAACTAGAAGATATTGACTATTCCGAATATTAAATTTATACTAAATCTTAAGACGTGCTTAATGAAAGATAGCAAATTTTACATAGATGAGCAAAATTCTTTCACCAAAGAAAAAACTCGGCTGCAAAAAGGAAGCCGGATTTGCACATAAAGAAATTTTCACTTCGCTTGATTCTGGCAGTAGCAAAGCAGGTTTCCTGTTTTGTTCACTATAGCAATTCAAACTTTTAAAAAAGGGGGAATTTGCATGAGGAACCAAAAAAACGTGTGGAAAGTTCTGTTATTGGCATTCATCGTATTCATTTTGGCAGCTTGCGGCGGTGATGGAGGAAGCGAAGAAAGCGGCGGAGAATCTGGCGGCTCCGGAGACTCAGGAAGCCAAAAAATCACGGTTTTCAACCGAAAAGTGGAAATCTCTGACCAGCTGGCTGCAATGGCCAAAGAATACACGGAAGAAACGGGAGTTGAAGTGGAAGTGTTGGGGACGACAGGCGACGATTATCTGCAGCAATTGCAGATCCGCTTGAACAGCAACCAAGGGCCTTCCATCTTTACACTTCAAAACGAAACAGAAGCGGAGCAATTAAAGTCCTATGCCTATGATTTAAGCAATGAAGAATATGTAAAGCACATTGCACCCGATATGGAACTGAAAGTGGATGACAAAATAGTCGGCGTGCCTTATGGCGTCGAAGGATTTGGAATCGTCTACAACAAAGATCTGGTACAACCGGAAGATATAACGGATTATGCATCGTTTGTCAGCGCGCTTGAGAAATTCAAAGGAGAAGGCATCAACGGCTTCGGGTTGGCACAGGACGCCTATTTCCTGATTGGCCATCCAAGCAACTATCCATTTGCCTTGCAAGAAGACCATTTTGACTTTATTGACCGCTTGAATGCGGGAGAAGTGACGATGGCAGAAACGCCGGAATTCCAGGAATTCGGCAAGTTTATGGAAGCGATCAAAGCGAATACACCGAATCCCCTCAGCATCACCTATGACCAGGAAGTCGGTGACTTTGCTTCAGGGAAAACAGCTATGATCCATCAAGGAAACTGGGCATTTGGCATGCTTTCCGAATTCGAATTTGATTTTGAAGTCGGTATGATGCCGTTTCCGCTGATGGGCAATGACAAATTGGCGGTTGGCGTCGGCAATAACTGGGTGATCAACAGCAAAAAAGAAGAAGGCGAGATCAAAGCCGCGAACGACTTCCTAAACTGGATGTCTACGAGCGAGACGGGGCACCGCTATATTGTGGAAGAGTTCGGCTTTGTGCCGGCTTTGACCAATATCGATGCAGGCGAATTGGACCCATTGTCACAAGCGGTTCTTGATGCCAGCAACAGCGGCGAAACCATTCCATGGGCCATCAATTACTATCCGGCGAATATTGTGCCGAATGATTTGACTCCACTGGCGCAGCAATTCTTCTCAGAAGACATGACGGGTGAAGAATTCATTGCGGGTATGGACGAAGCATGGAAAGGCGCCCAGTAAATCAAATAGAAGTGAATCTGGACACGCCTCTTGGCGTGTCCAGACTGTATACAAAGTGTAAATGAAATGAATAGCAATGCAGAAAACCAACCGGACCGGACACTTCGCTTTCCGTGGGCTCAGCTTCAGCCTCCTCGCCGCTTCGCACCTGCGGGGTCTTCAGCTTTCGCTGGTCCCACAGGAGTCTCCGTGGCCGGACCGGTTGGGGCGTCTCTCTTTGATTCGATCGTGAATGTGAATCGGATTGTAGCCTAAATAGATATTCCAAAGAGGAAAAGCGACACCTTTGGATAGCCTTCACTTTGAGGATACGAAGTGAAAGCCGGCGACTCCTGCGGGATAGCGAAGTGCCGAAATCCACTCGGGACGCCAGTTCCGAGTTAGTTCGGCGCGAGCCCGCGGAACTCGTCCGGCTGAAACGGAGGATCCGGGACGCCCTGTTGTCCGTTCATTCATTTCTCATACGTAAAAATTCTTTTGTCTACAAGGTCGGACACACCTTTTGGCGTGTCCACTATTCCTTAAACGAGTCTTGATCATTCGCCGAAAGAAGGGGTGGGCGTGCCAAATCGAAATAAACTTAAATGGTTTCTCTTATTTACACTTCCATTGATTTTCATCTTTACGATTGTTGTCATCATTCCGTTTCTTGTGGGCATTTACTATTCGTTTTTTGAATGGGACGGTATTGGAGCGAATCCGAAAGTATATGTCGGCCTGGATAATTTTGTGGAATTATGGGGAGACACTCAGTTTCTCCGGTCAATGTGGCTGACGACTTTGTTCACTGTCCTATCCGTCATTACAATCAATGTGATTGGATTGGCTTTTGCTTTGTTGGTTACTTCCAGAATCCAAACAGCGAATGCTGCACGTACTTTGTTATTCATGCCGTATTTGATTGGTGGATTGATTTTAGGCTATATTTGGCAATTTGTCTTTGTGGATGTGTTTTCTTTTCTTGGAGAAGTGACGGGGCTGGACCAGGTATTTTTTAACTGGCTGGTGGATCCGCAATTCGCTTTATACGGCCTGGTGTTTGTCTTTACGTGGCAAATGGCCGGTTATATCATGATCATTTACATTGCGGGCATCCAGGCGATTCCAAATGATGTGGTGGAAGCGGCAAAGATTGACGGCGCCAGCACATGGCAGCGTTTTACCCGAATTACGTTTCCGCTTCTTATGCCGGCTTTAACAATCAGCCTGTTCCTGACGCTTTCGTCCGCCTTTAAAATCTACGACGTCAATTTGTCGCTGACGGGCGGAGGGCCTGCAAATGCCACGGAACTCTTTGCCATGAATATTTACCAGGAAATTTTCGGCAGCAGCAATTACGGCTTTGGGCAGGCAAAGGCCATTGTCTTTTTCTTGATTGTCGCTGCAATTACATTGACTCAAGTGTACATGACGAAAAAGCGGGAGGTCGAAATGTGATGAGAAAAACTTCAGGCATTTTAAAATCCGTGCTGCTCATTTTGCTCGCACTTTTCTTCCTGTCGCCAATTTACATCATTTTCGTCAATTCATTTAAAGACCGGCAGGAACTTTATGACAACGCCTTGGCGCTGCCGGATAACTTCAGTTTTCAATACTATCTGGAAGCGATGGAAAAGATGAATTTCCTCAGCGCACTTGGCAATTCACTGTATATCACGATTGTATCGGTCATACTGATTGTCATTTTGTCTTCTATGACCGCTTGGATGCTGGTGCGGACAGACAGTAAATGGAGCACCGTCATTTTCATGACATTCATCGCAACGATGCTGATTCCTTTCCAGACCTTGATGATGCCGCTGATGCAGTTTATGAGTGCAATCACTGAGAATTTGAATATCCCGATGTACAACACCCGTGGAGGCTTGATTTTCATGAACATCGGATTCCATGCCAGCCTCTCGGTATTTTTGTACCATGGCTTCATCAAGTCCATCCCGATTACGTTGGAGGAAGCGGCGACGATAGATGGAGCTTCGAAGTTCGGCGTCTTCTGGCGAATCATTTTCCCGATGCTGAAACCCATTACGGCCACCGTGATGATCCTGAATGTCATCAGTATATGGAATGACTTTTTGCTGCCATCTTTAACACTGATTGATACAGCTCTCAGAACCATTCCGTTGTCGACGTTCTTTTTCTTTGGGGAGTTCACCATTCAATGGAATTTGGCCATGGCAGGATTAACGCTTACCATCATCCCCGTCATCATTTTTTATGCGATGGCCCAAAAACACATCATCAAAGGGATAGGAGAAGGCGCAGTGAAATAAAGAAAAGTGGTGATGAACGATGCGCGAAATGCCGGGAATAGCGGGTGCTTTATACGTTTATGCAGAATGGCTCATGCGATTTTCTGCTGCGAATATCTTATGGTTTATCGTAAACCTTCCATTATTATTTGTACTGTTCAGTGTCTACGTCAATGGATTCGCCGAAGGGTTTGTATGGTACTTGCTGCCGCTTGCCGGATTGTTTCCAGCGGTACTGGTGCCCAGTACAATCGCATTATTTGCCACGGTGCGTGAGTGGGTTATCCAAAAAGACCAGCCTTCCATTACGAAAGCCTATTTGTCCCATGCAAAAGCGAATTATCTGAACAGCTTTTTCTCCGGCATTTATATAATGGGGCTCTGGCTCGTCTGGTTAATGGATTTCTATTTTTTAAAGGCAGAGCACGAGCTTTTCGGCCTGCTTTTTGCATTCATTGGATTGTTCCTTTTTGTTTATACGCTGAACTTTTTTTCGCTGAGCGTGCATTATGACATGAAACAGCGGGCATTGATGAAAAATGCTTTTTATCTCACCATTGGGAATCCGCTATTGAGTCTGTTTATTCTTGCGAGTAATCTGGCAATATTTTATGTCAGTGCTGCAAAGCTCTTATTTTTGCTGCCGCTTTTCGCCATATCGATCAGCGCATATCTTTCTTTTCTTGCCTTTTACCGGGTTGCTTTAAAAATGCAGAGAAAAATCGCGGCTTAATGAGGAAGAAAAAGCAGCGACAAAGAGGAGGCGAGGGCTATCAGCATATATCCGAAAGCCATCATTTATGATTTAGACGGCGTAATTACAGATACTGCAGAATTTCATTTTTTGGCCTGGCAGAAAATTGCCCAACAACTCGGTATACCGATTGACCGGGAATTCAACGAGCAGTTGAAAGGAATCGGGCGGATGGATTCTTTGGAACTGATTCTACAACAGGATCCCGCTTTAGCTCAGCTATCTGATCAAGAAAAAGAAATCATGGCAAACCGGAAAAATGAGCAGTACCTGGAATTGGTCGAAACCATTGATTCGTCCAATATCCTGCCGGGCATCGAAGAATTGTTGGCGGCCAACAAAGAACAGGGACTTAAAATTGCCTTGGGTTCCGCAAGCAAAAATGCGCATTATGTATTGGACCGGCTCGGGTTGACCCATTATTTTGATTACATTGTCGATGCGTCGCAAGTAAGTAAGGGCAAACCCGATCCCGAAACGTTTACAGTCGCTGCAGATGCTCTCGGGATTGAATATCCGGCGTGCATCGGCATAGAAGATTCCGCTGCAGGAGTTGCAGCCATCAACGCTGCACATATGTTTTCGGTCGGAGTCGGGGACGCAGCACAGCTTTCCGATGCTGACTATTTAGTAGAAGCTACTTCACAATTGGATTTTAAAGAAATTGTCGAGCGTTATCGCCGGAAAATGGCGTTGAAGGAACCGGATTAATAGATGTTATAGTCTTTACAATCAAAGGGAACGGCTGAGGAGTGAAACCGATGACCTGGAAATTGACGAAATGCGGACTGGAGAACCCTGACCTTTTGCTTGATGAAAGCATTTTGTCAGTGGGAAATGGTTATTTAGGCGTTAGAGGGAATTTTGAGGAAGGCTATCCGGAACTGTTCAGTTCAATCCGGGGAGCCTACATCAACGCCTATCATGACGAAACGGAAATTGCGTATGGGGAGAAATTATACGGCTTTCCGGTGATGCAGCAAAAAATACTCAATGTGATAGATGCCCAGACGGTCCAAATATATGTGGATAACGAATTGTTTTCCTTGTTTGAAGGAGAGGTCATTCATTTTGAAAGGAATTTACATATGGACGCCGGTTTTGCAGAACGTATCGTCCATTGGAAATCACCAAAAGGAAAAGAAGTGAAGATCGTTTTCCGGCGCTTAACTTCTTTTATTACAAGGGAGTTATTTGCCCTTTCCATCCGGATTGAGCCGGGAGAAGGTGTTCGAAAAGTAAGGATTGTGTCGGCTGTGGATGGGGACGTCTCGAACTTTGTAGATGCCAGTGATCCGCGTGTAGGTTCGGGCCATGCAAAAAGGCTTCATGTGACAGAAGCTCGAAAAGAAGAAGATTTTAGCATTGTGAAGTGCCTGACCTATGTTACCCAACTTGAAGTGGCTTGTGCAACAGCTACTGATATTCAGGCTGAGAAATATGCTTACAGCAGCCGGGTTGAAGGCAGCCGCATAGAAGAAACTTATGTTTGCGAAGGCAGTCGGCCGATTGAGTTTACGAAATTCAGCGTCTATACCGATACATTGAGGCATGGGATTGAAGTGGTGGAAGAAGCGCGGATGCTGCAGGAGCGGCTGGAAGGCAAAAGTTTTGAGGATTTGCTGGTGGAACAACGGTCATACATGGATCGTTTTTGGCTGCATTCAGATGTTGAAATTGACGGCGATGCGGACATGCAGGAAAGCATCCGGTTCAACCTTTTTCAGCTGCTGCAATCGGTCGGGAAAGATCCGCACAGCAATATCTCGGCAAAAGGCTTGTCAGGAGAAGGTTATGAAGGGCATTATTTTTGGGACACGGAAATCTTCATGTTTCCGGTGTTTTTGATGACTAATCCTGAAATTGCAAAAAACTTGCTGAAATACCGTTATTCGATTTTGGAAAGCGCAAAAGCACGGGCGAAAGTCCTTGGCCATGAAAAGGGCGCCCTGTTTCCTTGGCGGACCATCACCGGACCGGAAAGTTCGTCGTTTTTTCCAGCAGGAACGGCGCAATACCATATCAGTGCGGATATCGCTTATAGCTATATCCAGTACTATTTAGCAACAGAAGACGAAGCGTTCTTGCAAGAAGCGGGTGCAGAAGTGCTGTTTGAAACTGCGCGTTTATGGATTGATACCGGCCATATGAGTGGCGGTGCTTTTAAAATCGACAGTGTTACCGGTCCTGACGAGTACACATGTATCGTCAATAATAATTATTACACCAACGTGATGGCCAAGTATAACCTGCTTTGGGCCGCTAAAATTTACCGAATGCTTCAGGAAAAAGATGAAGCGCATTTAAATGAGCTTGCAGAACGCCTGGAACTTAAAGAAGCAGAAGCAGCCGCTTGGCAGGAAGCCGGCGGAAAAATGTATTTGCCATTTGATGAAACCCTTAAAATCAATGCACAGGATGATAGCTTTTTGCAAAAGTCCCGTTGGAATCTGGAGGATACTCCAAAAGATAAATTTCCGCTTTTGCTGCATTATCATCCGCTTACGCTTTATAGGTATCAAGTATGCAAACAAGCCGATACGGTTTTGGCGCACTTCCTGCTTGAAGACGAGCAGGACTTGGCCACAATCAAAAACTCATATGACTATTATGAACAAATTACCACACACGATTCTTCGCTGTCTTATTGCATTTTTAGCATCATGGCTTCCAGATTAGGGTATAAGGATAAGGCTTATCATTATTTTAAGGAGACAGCCCGTTTGGATCTGGACAATAGCCATGGCAACACAAAAGACGGTCTCCATATGGCAAATATGGGCGGTGCGTGGCTTGCCATTGTGTATGGGTTTGCCGGTCTGCGCATAAAAGAGGAAGGCTTAAGTTTTGCGCCATCACGGCCTTCAGAGTGGAATGCCTTTGCTTTTCATTTCCAGTACAGGAGCCGATTGATTTTCTTGCGCGTAGAACGAAATGCGGTGAAGTATCTTTTGGTCGAAGGAGAACCTGTAACAGTTTACCAAGACGGAAAGCCCATCCACCTTGAACTTGGAAAAGAAGTGGCAATTAGGGAATCGGCAAAACACCATTAAGCAGAAAAAACCACTTCTATATTATGTTTCGTCCTTTCTGAGACTACAGCTTTAGCCAGCCATTAGCACAAGTTATTTGCTTCAGACATCTATTGAAGTTTCGGAAGGCTTTGGTCCGAATTTCATGCAGAATGGAAAGGGTGAGACTTATGGCAGCAAACCGCAAAAACGAGTCAGACGACAAAACACCGTTTATAGCAATCGGGATTATATTAGGGGTGATCATCGGCGCTATTTTAGGGCTGGTTTTTGGCAATCTGGCCGTGGGAATTGGATTTGGCATTGCCATCGGCTCGGCTGCAGGAGTTGCGATGGAACAAAAACGCATTAAGGTCTAAAGAAGAGAAAAAGAGCGCCGCCTTCACTCTGGAAAGTGAAGGCGGCGCTCTTTTAACTTATTCATCAAATGACAGGTCTTTGGCCCATTTGGACAGATGCTGTTTAATGGATTGATTTGCTTCAGGGTGCGCGTTTTTTAAAAGAGTGACATTGTAATTTTTTTGGTTTTCACTTTCCACGAATGTAGGGGTGAAAGTAGGGTTTTCCAATGCAATCTTGACCGACCCAGCATCTATCGTTTTGACTGCTTGAATGTGAAGGATGCCGCCAATCTGCTTTTGCAAGCCTTCCTGTCCCGATAAAAAGTTGCCTAACGAATAAATGACAAAACTTTTTCTGCCATCGGTGGTTTCAATCCATTCTACAGGCTGCAGAACATGAGGATGATGCCCTAAAATCAAGTCGGCACCTTGTTCCGCGGCAAAATGGGCGAGTTCTGTTTGCTCCTCAGTCGGCATTGTTTCGTATTCGTTTCCAAAATGCAGACTCAATACGACCACATCGGAAGCCGACTTGGCTTTTGCCAACTCTCGCTGCATAGTTTCTTTATCGATCCGGTTAAGCAAATAGTCTTTGCCGCTTGGCGTCGGGATGCCATTTGTGCCATACGTATAAGAAAGAAAAGAAAACGTGATGCCGTTTTTTGTCAGCGTTGTGAGTTCGTTTTGTTCTGCTTCCGACGCATGGGCGCCTGCATGTCGGATCCCAAGTTGGTCCCAGTAATTGATGGCGCTCAAAATCGCTTTTTCTCCTCTGTCGAGTGTATGATTGTTCGCCATGGATACGACATCGATTCCAGCATCTTTCAACGCGTCGGCCACTTCAAAAGGGCTGTTGAAAGACGGATATGTGGAAAGTCCGATTGTGCTCCCGCCTACAATGCTTTCGGAATTGGCGACCGTAATATCCGCTGCTTCTAGAAAAGGTTTCACTTCATCCAGCATAGGTGTGAAATCGAAGCCGCTTTCCGTTTTTGCATCTAAGTAAACTCGTTCATGAATCAAAACATCGCCGACGGCCGACAAGGAAGCGGTAGAAGTCTTTATGAGTTTTGGCGGAATGATAGCAACAGGAATACTTCGTGCTTCAAATTCTTCAACTTCCAGTACCGGCGCAGCATTGTTCGATTTGGAGAAGCAGCCGGCCAAAAACAAACACATCAAAATCAGAAGCAAAGTTAGCAAATTGTGTTTCGTTTTCACCGTGTACACCCCTAAAATTTAATATAAATTATCGCAATCCCGCAATTCGAAAGACTCACGTATTCAATGATATAGTACTATAAATAAACAGTTATATATAGTCTTTTTGTAGCGCCTGCAAGTCAGGGGGAACTTTGCCTTCAACTCGTGCTTAAAAGCTAAAAAAGTACTCGTAGAGATTTAAAATCCTTTATTGCTGATCAATCGTGAAGCTAATTACTTCCTGGTGAAGCAGTATGATTTTGTATGAGAAAAATTGAATATGTGTTAAAGGCTGTCCGACAAATGCATAAACTTCTTTTGGGAGTGCCAGCTGAATCTGTAACTCAAATCCAAGTACGCGACAAATTAACGGAATATTGACAATTAACAGAAAAAATATAGTATGAATATAGACATACTTTTTACGTTTCAAGCATCGCTTGCAAAGCTCATTATTTCAAGAAGGAGGGAAAATCTTGGCTACTTTTGAGGAAAAACAGCCTGCCGTGTCTGTGGAAAAGCTGAAGTGGATGTATGAACATATGGTAAAAAGCCGGTATTACGAAGATCAAATGGTGGATGTTTATACCGAAGGAAAGGCACCGGTTTTTAACATTGGAGCAGGACCGGTTCCAGGCGAAATGCACTTGTCAACCGGGCAGGAACCAGCTGCTGTTGGAATCTGTGTGCATTTAACAAAAGACGATACGGTAACCGCGCCGCATCGTCCGCATCACCATGCCATTGCCAAAGGCGTCGACCTGAAGAAAATGACAGCCGAAATTTTTGGCAAGGAAACAGGGCTTGGAAAAGGCAAAGGCGGCCATATGCATTTGTTTGATCCAGACGTCAAATTTTCTTGTGGCGGAATCGTCGCTGCGGGCATTCCGCATGCCGTGGGCGCAGCACTTGCCAGCAAGATGCAAGGAAGAGATTGGGTAGCTGTAGCCTTTATCGGAGAAGGGGCAGCGAACGCAGGCGCATTTCACGAATCGCTGAACCTTGCGGCATTATGGAACCTTCCGCTCATTGTAGTAGTGGAAGACAATTCTTACGGAATCTCTGTTCCAAAAGCGTCTTCTACGGCGGTCGCCTCCAATGATCTCCGCGCAGCTGCATACGGGATTTCGGGGGCGTATGTAAAAGACAACGATCCGATTGCGATGTATAAAGCTTCGGAAGAAGCGGTTGCAAGAGCACGGGCGGGCCAAGGCCCTACCATTATTGAAATTGAAACGCATCGTTATTTAGGGCATTTCCAGGGAGATCCTGAATTGTACCGCGATAAAGCGGAAGTTCCTGGGCTGCGCCAATTGGACCCGATTTTGAAACTGCGCACCATGCTGCTAGAAGCAGAACAAGTCTCTGAAAAAGAGATTGAGAAAATTGAAAAGCAGGCAAAGAAAAAAGTGGATGAAGCTTATCAATTTGCAAGAGACAGCGAATATCCTGAACCCGAATCTGCATTAAAGGATGTCTTTGCATCTTAATAATGAAAGGGGAAAATTCCGAATGGAAACAGCGAAAAAACGGATTTTAACGGGAAACAAAGCGATGGCAGAAGCCATAGCACTGGAAATGGAGCGGGACCCAAGCGTCTTTGTCCTTGGTGAAGACATCGGAAATTACGGCGGCATTTTCGGATCCACTCAAGGGCTGATTGAAAAATTCGGCGCCCAGCGGGTACTCGATACGCCGATTTCTGAAACAGCCTTTATTGGTGCGGCAATCGGAGCGGCGGCAGAAGGCATGCGGCCGGTGGCAGAATTGATGTTCGTCGACTTTTTCGGCGTTTGTATGGATCAAATCTACAACCATATGGCGAAAATCCCGTATATGTCCGGCGGCAATGTCCGGTTGCCGATGGTGCTTATGACAGCAGTCGGGGGAGGCTACAACGACGCTGCGCAGCATTCGCAAACGCTTTATGCGACGTTTGGCCATATGCCCGGCATGAAAGTGGTCGCACCTTCCACTCCTTATGACTTGAAGGGCATGATGATTTCGGCTATCCGGGACGACAACCCGGTATTGTTCATGTTCCACAAATCGCTGCAAGGTTTGGGATGGATGGAACAACTCGATGTATCTGCTGAACATGTGCCGGAAGAAGCTTATACAGTGCCGCTTGATAAAGCGAAAGTCGTGCGGGAAGGAAAGGATGTCACGATTGTAGGAGTCCAGATGATGACCCATTATGCGGTAGAAGCGGCGGAGAGGCTCGCAAAAGATGGAATTGAAGCCGAAGTGATCGACTTGCGCTCTATTGCCCCGATTGATAAAGAAACAATTCTTCAATCGGTTAAAAAAACGCACCGCTTATTTGTGGTCGATGAAGATTATAAATCCTATGGTATGACTGCTGAAGTGACCGCAATTGTAGCGGAAGAAGTGTTTTATGATCTGGAAGCTCCGCCGCGGCGTTTAGCGAATCCGGATGTGCCGGTTCCTTACAGCCGTCCGCTTGAGGATTTCGTCATCCCGAATGTGGACAGAATCTACGAACAAGTAAAAGCATTGATGGATGAAGAATAAAACTGGAGGCGTTCGAATGATCGAAGTGAAATTGCCGAAAATAAGGGAGGATGTCAACGAAAGCTTAGTGGTCATCTGGTTCGTCTCTGAAGGAGACGCTGTAAAAAAAGGAGACCCTCTGCTTGAAATCCAGACAGAAAAAGAAGTGAGTGAAGTAGAAGCGGAAGCCAGTGGCACCATTAAAGAAATTATTTATAAAAGAGGCGAATCAGCCAAAGTCGGGGAGGTGCTGGCCACGATTAATCCAGCAGAAAATACGCAGGAAACAAAACCGGAAGAGCAGAAACTGGTCGAAAACATAGAACCCGAAACAAAAATTCCGAAAGATGAGCAAAAGCCCGAGGAACAAAAGGTAACAGAAAAAGCGGAACAGGAAAAAGAGGATTCCGGACAAACCGAACCGGCCAAGACAGTTCGGTTAGCGCCTGGGCTGCGAAAGCTGGCGCGGGAACTGAATGTCCCGTTAGAATCCGTAGCTGGAACCGGAAGAAACGGAAGAATTACCGAAAAAGACATTCGCCGGGTGGCTGGACAACCCGGAGCATTGGAGCCGGCTGGGAACGAAGAAGTCTCAAAGCAAGAAAAGACGCCAGAAGAACCGGCACAAGAAGTTCCAACAGAAAAAGATGCAGTAGCAGAAAATGCTTCACATGAAGCAGAAGCGGAAAAGGTGTCTGAGGAAGAGGGGGGGCAAGAAGGCACAGAAACGGAAGAGGAGCCGAGTGAAGAGCCATCTGAAAAAGATCTGGCGCCAGAAGAACGTGCAGCATTGGCCGAACAGGCGGAAGCCATACTCGAAACGCAGGAGAAAAGCCGGGAAACGGGGGCCATTCCGTTTTCCGGTATTCGGGGAGTGATTGCCAGACGCATGACCGAAAGCCTGCAAAACAGCGCGCAGCTTACCGAGACGGCATGGGCCGATGTGACAAAATTGGACAGTAAAAAAGATGCTTTAGGAAAAGGCGTGGGATGGACAGCCGTCGTTGCAAAAGCTGCAGCTCAGGCTTTAGCCGATCATCCGCTCGTAAATGCCTATATTAAAGAAGGGCAAATCCTTCCGCAAGATGCCATTAATCTGGGGTTTGCGGTCGATACGGATCGAGGCCTCCAAGTCGCCGTACTCCAAGAAGCGAATCAGGCCTCGTTGGGCGATTTGCAAAAACGCCTTGCGGAACTCGCGGAAAAAGCGAGGAGCGGCCAATTGGCGAATGAAGAAAGTTCCAGCAGTACCTTTACCATTACCAGCCTAGGTGCATACCGTATTCAATTTTTCACTCCAATTATCAATCCGCCGGAAGCGGCGATACTTGGGATTGGGACAATCGAAACTTATCTGGTGCTCAAAGACGGCAAAGTGCAGGAAAGAAAGCGGCTTCCACTAAGTTTGACAATTGATCACCGGGCAATCGACGGGGCTCCGGCTGCGAAATTCCTTGGAGACATAATTGGGCTTCTGGAAAAACCGAAACAGCTTTTCAAAGATGAAGAAGTGATGGAAAAAGAGAAGAAGGCAGAAAAAAAGAAAGATAAAAAGAAAAGCAAAAAGAAAAGCAAAAAGAAAAGTTCTTGATCAGAGGTTTTATGGCAAAGGCGTCCGCCTATATAAAATAGGCCGGTTACCGGCATAAATCAGCCGTCTTCCAATAGGGAAATTATGAACAGTTTAAGCTTTTTTCGTTTTGTTCAAGGGAATCAGGAACAGGAGGAACATTTGTGGCCAATGAATTTTTGCAAAGAGGAATCCGCGGCACCAGTGCGCATACCGATGCGGTTGCAGTTTTTGAAGGGCTGGACTGGCAACAAGCAGGCAATAAGCCGGAACGGTGTCCGCATTCAGTCTGGCAGCTGTTGTGGCATATGAATTACTGGCAAGACTTTATGCTGGCCTACTTAAAAGGCGAAGCGCCGAGAAATCCGGAACATGCGGCAGAAACCTGGCCGGAAGATCCAATGCCAGCAAGTGAGCAGGACTGGGTAAGGGAAGTTGAGCGGTTTTCAGCCGGCTTGCAGCAAGCCGAACAAGAATCGGCAAAAGATTTTTCGGAAGAAGGCTTTGGAGGGAAAAGAAGAACACGTGCTGATTTGCTCATGGTCATTATCAATCACAATAGCTATCATGCCGGTCAAGTGGTCTTGGTACGCCGGATGATTGGTGCATGGCCGCCGCCCTCCGGAGGCGATACCTGGTAAGAGGAAATAATGGGCAGTAAATTGGAGGTGGGAAATCAGCTTCATACGGATCTGAACTGAAAATTCCTGTTCAAGAAGGCAGCAAGTGATCTTAAAACTACAAAAGGAGAAGAGTGTCATGGCTAAACTCAGACCAAAAAGACGAAACGAGTTTTTCCCCAGCCTCTTTGATAGTACGGTAGAAACAGACGTATTCAATAAGTTTTTTGGGGAGACTCACTATCCTCAAGTGGACATCCAGGAAAAAGAAAACCGTTATGAACTGGAAGTGGACTTGCCTGGTTTCTCGAAAGACAATGTTGAGGTGGAATACCGGGACGGCTACTTGGAAATCAGGGGTACAAAAGAACGGAAAAGCGAGTCGGAAGAACAGGAAGGGCGCTATATCCGCAAAGAACGGACATATGGCTCATTCCGCCGCAGTTTCTATATTGGAGAAATTGAAGAAGACCAAGTAGCGGCCACTTTTCAAAACGGGGTTTTGACGCTGAGCATACCAAAAGCGCCGAATTTGCATAACGATCATCAAGGACATCGTATTCCCATTGAATAGAAAAAGGGTGAATTTAAAAGGCAGTTTGGATGGATACTCCAAACTGCCTTTTGCTGTTCCGGTATTGTTTGCAGGCAATTAGTTGAATTCAAAGGATAAGGCAGATCGGTAGGTAGGAAAGTAATCAGAATCCATGGGAGTTCCCATTGCTTCACAAAGCTGGTGATAAACAGATTCGTTCCATATTTGCCGTGCCACGTAAAAACTGAACGAAGTATTTTTGCCAAATTGCTTTTTAAAGAGATAAAGAGAGTCGTCTGGTGCATTTGTCCGGCCGCCGCCTTCATGAATCAATTCCACGCCGTTCTCTTTCCCCCAGACCGCAAGAGCATAACGCATTATGAATGCAGGAGACAAATAGTTAAACTCCCGCATTGTCCCGGATAAGTGAATATGTACGGTCTTTTCATAAAGGAAGTTTAATGACATTCCGATTATCCGACCTTCGTAGCTTACTTCCACCAGCAACAGGTTTTGCCCAAAGTAGGTCAGGAGTTTCTCGAAATAGGCATCTCCAAAAAAATAAAACTGATGTGCCTCGTTTGCCTCCATCGTACAATAATAGATTTTTTTAAAGGCTTCCAGGTCAGAAGGCGGATTTTGGACCGTAAATGTTACGCCAGCTTCCAAAGCCTGCCGGATGGATTTCCGTTTTGATTTGGAATACTCATGCTGTACCGGATCATCATAATCTTTCAAATTAGTGCCCACTGTATTGCGCAAATGAACCACATCATAGCAGGCGGCAAAATCTTTTGCATTATTGATAATCGGGTGAAAGCGGATAAACTCACTGACAATCTGATTTTGCTCACAGTGCTGCTGAAAGGCCACTTTAAAATCATGTGCGAGTTGCTGCTTATCTTTTTCCAGGCATCCGGTCATTAACGGGCCTCCATAGCCGTAAGGAGTCACCAAATCATAGTATGTCTGCCCTGAAATCTGGAAAGGGATTTGCCGTTTGATGAATAAATGGTCTACGGTTCCCAAAGGATGCCGAAACGAAAAGTTTTCACATTTTCCTTTCTCCACTTCTTCATACAAACGGCCATAATTTTCTTGGAAATAAAGATCTGGCATTCGCTTCCACCTCAGTTTTTCTTTTTAGTTATTTTAAAATTCTGTTAACTGATATTATACAGGTTGAATTGGAAATTAACTAGGGAAATATATAAGTAAAATGGATTACGATTTATTATATAGTCAGGATAACAAAACTAATTACTCATGAATTTGAACAATGTTTATTCAATTATTTTTTCAATTCATTGCCAAGCCTTTTCTTTACTTTCTAATTTATATATTGACTTTTGGTAAAAATATGAATAAAAGTATGTTTTTATAATCAAATGAATTTATAATTGTAAATTTTCTGACACAAGGGGGAGTTTATGCGTTACTATTTATATAGGCAATAAAATAATTTATCCTACTGATGACTTACTAGTAGGAGAATATGCTGAAAATCCAGTCATTGATTACTTTCTTTTTGAATAGCTGTAGATAGACAAGATTAAAAAACTTCTTTAACCAAAAGTTTGCCTTTGGTGTGTCTTAATGTTTCATTGTTTCTGCTTAAACTTACTGATTAATGTTTTAAAGTTAATCGTTATTCTTTCTTGATGCCTAGCCAAGCCGATATTTTAAGAAGGAGATGGAACTTAATGCAGCATAATCAGCTTTTAACTACCGAAAGCGTCCAATACACGTTCACCCGTGTAAAAGATACGTATGAGGAAAATGGGCAAAAATTCATTACTTTGTTTGGCAGATTGACCGTTCAAAACCAAGGTGAATCGAAAAGTGCGTGGGTTGAAATCGAAGAAGTGGAATGGGACCAAGCGACAGAAAAATTAAAGAATATGCCGGATGCCATGTATATGTTTAATGTCTCCAAGCAGATCTTTAAAGATCTGCTTCAAATTGCAAACAGCCACCATCAGGATTTGTATAGCTTAACGCCAGTTTATTTGGCGAGGGAATTTGAAAAACTGGGCAGCTGAGCACATACATATGGACAAGGAACTTAACCGAATGAGGAAAAGTTCCTTTTTTATTGTCCGGAGATTTAGCTTTGGCGTTCTGGTGCAATCGGAACTTGCAGTTTTTTCGATTGTAGGATTTCCGTGGATGAAAAATAAATAACAGCCTGTTTATGGGCTGGGCTTGAGCCTAATTTGGCAATAAGGCGGGTATAGAAAAGAAATATGTGCCATTGCCTTAATGCCAAATCTGGAGGAGGGTCTCTATATGCACGAACATGGATGGAACTTATTGTTTTTTAAAGAAGCAGCTTTGCTGTTTTCCGATCACTATGGAATTCAATTGGATGCTGATGTGCCAAATCCGTTTCAGGGCGGTTATGAGAATATAGCGCAAAAGGAAGAAATTGAATTGATCCATCCGATGACAAAGCAGCCCTATTCGTTTCAACTTCACGAATATGCATATGGAAATAAAGTCCTACGCTATGCCATTGCAGAGATGATGGAAAATGGCTTGAATTATCAGTGTGTATGGCAGAAGGCAGAATCACTTGAACCCGTGAACAGCCAAAAGGAGGGTGAAGAAACAGCTGGACTGATTGAATTGGATCACCGCTTTGGCATTTATCATTCTGTGCCTGGGATGAAAGAGTTTCTGGCATGCTATCAAGACAAGCCGTTTCTGGAACTTTGGCAGGAATACCATGAATTTTTAAAAGCCAAGTTTGGAGATTCGGCTGTGCCTTTGCTGCCCGGAAATGCCAGTGAAGACATTGAGGCTGTTTTCCAGTTATGCGGAGCAGAACCGGTTGAGGATTTTGTGTCGTTGTACCGTTACTGCGATGGCAACGATCTGGATTTATGGATGGAATTTGTGGAAGCGGGGCTTCCGGTTTATGCCCATATTACCGGTTATCCTTTGATGAATCTGAGGGAAATCCGTTTGGAAGCCGAGGAAGCTGTACGAGAAGCAATTAGCCGGGAAGAAGTCCAGTCGATACCGGAAGGATTTGTGAAAGATAATTTCATGCTGGCGCAAAAAATTCCGATTTACCACGACGGCGGTGGCAACTTTATCGCCATTGATTTGGATCCCGACACTAAAGGGCATTACGGCCAAATTGTCGAAGTGGACCACGAGTACGAAGATCGCCTTGTTCTGGCAAATAGTTTAAAAGAATATATTGCCATTCTTTATTATTTCGTTAAAGAGCTGGGGGTCATTTACAACGGAGAAGGTTTTGAAGGCGAAAAACCAATCTCTGCTTATATTGTACGCAGTGAATAAAAGCAGCGGTGCTTCCGCTGCTTTTTTATTTCTTTCGGTTTAGGACAATTTACTGGATACCGATGAATTTTGCTTACAGCTATAGTATGTTTAAGTGGCAGAGGCTTTTCATATATGGAAGCACTAAAAAAATTCAGTGTCTGGAGGGGTTTTATGAACATTTTGTTGATGCTGCGGGAAGCATTTTATGGAGCGGATCCGAATTTGATTGAAGAGCTGAGGAAAATAGGAAACGTAAAAGTCTTGTATACCGACAAGGGAATTGACAAGGACGAATTGAAAAACGAAGTAAAAGATACGGATATTATTCTGGTGAATATCGTAAAAATTGATAAAGATATAATGGACGCTGCTCCTCATTTGAAATACATTGTAAAGTTCGGGGCAGGCGTCGACAATATTGACATTGCTTATGCCAGACAAAAAGGCATCCGCGTCACAAGTGCACCGGGGTTGAATGCCCAGGCAGTGGCAGACCATGCTTTCGGACTGATGCTGTCGGCTGCACGGGACATCCCCAAAAAAGACAAGGAAGTAAAGTCCGGTTATTGGGATACGACAATGGGGTATGAAATTTATGAGAAAAAACTGGGGATCATCGGCTTTGGCGCGATTGGGAAAGCTTTGGCGAAACGGGCGATGGGCTTTGATATGAAGACGCTCGCTTATGGAAATTATAAGGATTATGAGTTGGCTGAAAAGCTCCGAGTCCATTTTGTCGAGCGCGATGAGTTGTTTAAAGAAGCCGATTACATCATCATCGCTACGAGCCTGACGGCCAAGAATAAACATATGGTAAACAAGGAAACATTGTCGTTGATGAAACCGAGCGCTTTTTTGATCAACATTTCCCGGGGGCAGTTGGTTCATGAAGAAGATTTAATCGAGGCGTTAAAGAGTGGAACGATCAAAGGCGCAGCATTGGATGTATTTGAAAAAGAACCCCCGGCCAACGAATTGCCGAAACTTGAAAATGTCGTGGCCACCCCGCATGTAGGAGGCGCCACTTATGATGCGGTAGCCCGCATAAGCGATTTATCGGTTTCCAATATCAAAAACTTGTTGAATGGCAAGGAGTTGGAATTTGAGGTGTTTTGAAGCTTGCGAGAAAATATATTATGTATATTTTATGCATAATTAAGAGAGGTTTAATGAATTTTAATTCATTAAACCTCTTTTACTTTGTGAATAAATGAACAATTATTTCGTTGTTATTTAGAACTTTAAGGAGAGAATTCAGCAAGTGATTCTCAACTGTGGAATTCGAATAATTATTTTAATATTTATTCGAAAATAGGAATAATAAAAAAGGGAAATAAAGAGAGGATGTAGAACTATATTTATAATATTAACTTGCTTTGAAGTGCGAGATAACAATGAAGTGCCTAACTAAGAGGGGGGAAGAAGATGTTAATCCATTCGAATGAAGATCATGTCGCGGCCTTGGTATTGGAAGAAGTAACGGTACTGTTTGAAGAAATGAAAGAGTTCAGCCAGCTTTATGGACCGGATAGAGAAGACTTGGAAGAAGACGATGAAGCAGCGCTGCTGCTGATTGGTATCAGCCTTCTTACCCCTGCTGGTTTGGATACCTATATCGAAGCCATTAAACTGCTTTCCTATTTTATTTCGGAGTACTGCTGGCAAGAAGAGCCGGAGGCGGAGACGCGTTGCAGCGAGCTGCTTGACCGGGCAAAAGAAATTTTACCGGCTGAAAAGCGCCATCGCCGTTCTGTGCGGAAATGGATGCTGCAACTGGATGGAAAAATGTTTCAGACTTTTATTTAAAGATAAACAGGCAGATTTTCCATAAGCCGATAGATGGGAAAAAAAGCCGAATGGGCGTATACTGACGGTGAAAATTAAATCCGGAAAGGGGATTTTGGAAGTGGGCGATTCACAATTGTTGCACCGGTCGGTTGCTGCCATCACGATTGACGGGCCAGGCGGAGAAAGCTATTTGGAAGATGGGGCCTTTTCAGCTCCGGTTGCTGCTCCGGCAGAACTCGGAGGCACAGGACCGAAAACAGCTTTTAATCCGGGACGTTTTTTAGCTTTGGGATACAGCACCAGCTTCAGTTTCATTTTAGCGAAAATCATGCAGGATGAAGGGAAGTCGGCGAGAACACGGGTAAGCTGCATTGTGTCACTTTTCACAGATCCAATGGATGAAGGGTTTAACAAAATCGGAATGGACTTGGAAGTTGCAATCGAAGGAATGGATGAAAGCGAAGTACAGCGGCTGGCAAATCAGACGCACGTGCACTGTCCGGTATCAAAAGCGGTGCAGGGCAATATCGATGTGCATATAAAAGTGGTTGCCTACAAAGCAGAAGACAAGCCGCTGGCATCTGCCGATTGACAAAGAATAGCCATAAGAAAAGCGGCTGAACCAAATGGTTCAGCCGCTTCTTTTTTACTTTGCAAGAGAAGGATGACAGGAGCGGGTTTACGTTTTTCGAAGCGTTTTAATGGCGCGGAATACCCAGTATCCGTAAATTCCAATAATGCCATAGCCGATCAAAATAATTAAGGCGGGAACATAATCGGGTGTATTGCCGGAATCTGTAGACATTCCAGCTAAGAACAACGGCATAATCGGCAGCATAATTGCACCTGGGCCTGTAGTGATCAGCAACAGGGCGCCAGGGGCTATCACCAGCCAGGGCCAAACCGGTTTTTTCTTTCCTTTTCCCTCTTCTCCTTCAGAAAAAGATGAGGGATGTTCTGTTGATGCCTCTTCTGCTTCGGTATTAGGCTGCGCTGCATCTCCAATTGTCCGCTTGGCCCATCGAATGGCCAACAAAGCGCCAGCTGCAAAGCTAAGAGCAATCAGCAGCATAATCACCGAAACTATACTGAATTCTTCCGGCCTCCAAATAGGAAGAATGGCGGTCATAAATACAATTGGAAGCATGGATACCAGAAAAAATGCACTAACGATCAAAATAAACCAGGCAAGTATCGGCGGCCGTTTGGCAGGTGATTGCGTCATTGTGTTTTCCCCTTCAAAAAATATTTTCCCTTATTATAAGACATTGCGACTAGGAATGAAATATTTTTTGAATATTAATTAGGTATTAAGACTCTCGCTGAAGGCAATGAAAGTTTTCTTTTAATAAATTAATCGCTTTCCGGAAATTGTGCGGGCAACATGGATTCCGCTTGCTGCAACGCCAATCGTGCCAGCTCCCGGGAAAATATGGTCGCCGCAGACATAAAGGCTGGGCAGGCCGGAACGATGAGAAATGGCGTTAAACAAAGCGGCATTCACAGTTTGAGGAAAGCCCCCGACATAGCCGTTCGGGCGTCCGGTGTAATGTTCCCATGCTTTAGGTGCCCCGGTTTCAAAATATAGAATGGATTCCCGGAAGCCGGGAATCAATTTTTCGATGGCGTGGAGAATGCGGCCAGATACTGCTTCACGCGATGCTTCGTACTTTTCCTTTGTATCCCAGTTTTCGAAACGGGTATGGGTGGAAATGGTCACGGTTTGTATGCCAGCTGGAGCCCGCAGCAAATCATCCGGCTTCGAAGACGACATAAAGAAGTATTCCCCTTCAGCCAAGGCTTCTCCATTTTTTACTGCAATTTGACGGAATAAAGGCAATGGGGCTTCCAGTTTTGAGGAATCGACAGCGATATACAATGACAAAGTCGTCCAAGTCGGAGTGGATAAGCCTTCCCGCAGCGGTTTCTTCAGTTGGTTGAGCAGGGAAGGCGACAAGATATTGGGCAATTGATGAATCGGCACGTTTAATACCACATGGTCTGCTTGATAATGATTGCCGCGCTGGTCGGTCGCTGCCCATTTGCCATCCTGTTGCTGCAGCTTTACTATGGTCCGCCGTTTCTTCAAAATGCCGCCATTGTCGGTAAGACTTTGACCCATAACTTCAGCGAGCCGGTACAATCCGCCGGGAATATAAAAAGCCCCTTCATGGTAAATATCAAGCGCCAAGGCAGCAAGCAAATAAGAAGCTTCTTTGCTGCCGGTCTGCAGGCTGTCGATCAGCAGTGCATCAATCATTTGCCGAAATAGCTGCAATTGTTCCAGGCCATGTCGCTTCAGCCGCTGCTCGAGTGTTTGGTTGAAAAAAGGCAATAATTTTACATGGCGGGGGCGCAAAGCAGCCATCAAAAATGCCCATTCTTTTGGCGTGCTTGGCGGAAGCGTGGGAAGTGGCCCCATCAATGTCCGGATATTCGCAGCAGTGGAAAAGATTTCGTTATAAAAAGCCCGAATCTGACGCTCGTATTCAGGGAAGCGGCGGACCATTTGGCCAACATGCTTATCCCGGTCTTTGAAGAATTTAAAAGTAGCTTCCGGATGCACCATTTCCATGACAGTTTCAAGCGGCTCAAGCGGAAAGGGTTTTTCCAAATAGCGAAATACCCGTTCAATAATCCCGTTTTCTTCAAGCCCCATGCCAAGCGTAGCTCCGACAGGAAACAAATATTTATTGCGCTGATACTTGCCGGCGCAGCCTCCGAGCTCAGAGGAGGCTTCAAGAAGCGTAATATCCAGTCCTTGTTTTGCCAGCATCGAAGCGGCGGTTAAGCCGCCGATTCCTGCGCCTACTACTAAAACAGATTGATCCATCCCGACTCCTCCTTTTTTTCTATTATGTTGGCACTGTCTTTATGTTGGCAAGTTTAGGGCATTTGCATCCATTGCGCATATTTATTTATGAAAGCTGGATATTCTGAATAGAAGTTTTAAATACGGCAGCTTAGGCAATAAAAATACAGATGCAAAATTTTTTTGCGCAAAAAATTTAAAGTTTAAAATTTTCGAAAAAAACATTTGCGCCTTTAAAGAAGCCGTGGCAAAATAGATGAAAGGGTTTTCATAACAGGCAGCGAGGAGAGGGATTATGAAAAAACAGCAGGAAATAGAAATACCTTTTTTAATGGCTTTGGTTCCTTTGGTTGTCATGATTGCGATAATGGCAGTAACCATCATTAAATTTGAAGGAAGCCCGCACGTTCCTTTATTGATCGGTGCAGCTGCAGCGGCCTTTATCGGATGGCGCTACGGTTATAAATGGGATGTTATTGAAGAAGGAGCGTACAAAGGTATACGCATGGCGCTTCCGGCTATCGTCATTATTATTCTGGTGGGCCTAATCATCGGATCTTGGATCGGCGGCGGAATTGTCGCAACTATGATTTTCTACGGTTTGAAAATTATCACCCCATCATTGTTTCTGGTAACCATCTGTATCATTTGTGCGATTGTCACTTTGGCAATCGGCAGTTCCTGGTCCACGATGGGAACCATCGGCGTTGCGGGCATGGGAATTGGCGTGAGTATGGGAATTCCGGCGGCAATGGTAGCGGGAGCTGTTATTTCCGGAGCTTATTTTGGCGACAAAATGTCTCCGTTGTCTGATACAACGAATTTAGCTGCAGGGATTACCGGAACGGATTTGTTTGTACATATAAAACACATGATTTATACGACGATTCCTGGTTTGATCATCGCTTTGGTCGTCTACTTTTTCCTTGGGCGGCAGTTCGGTGGAGCGGCGGTGGATACAGGGAATATCAGTAGTATTTTGACTGCATTGGAAAGCAATTTTGTGATTTCTCCTTGGCTCCTGCTGGTGCCGCTTGCCGTAGTGGTAATGGTAGCGAAAAAGGTTCCGGCATTGCCAGCGCTTGCTATTGGCGTATTGCTTGGCTGGCTGTGCCATGTCTTTATCCAAGGTGGCAGTGTGGCAGATGCAGTCAATACACTGCACGATGGATTCGCCATTTCAAGTGGAAATGAAATGGTCGACAACTTATTCAACCGAGGCGGCATTGAGTCGATGATGTATACTGTATCGCTTACCATCGTAGCTATGATTTTCGGTGGAATCATGGAGCAGGTCGGAATGCTTCAGGCAATTGTGAAACAAATCTTGAAAGTGGCGAAGTCGGCCGGCAGCCTGATTGCTGCGACGATTGTTTCAGCATTTTTCACCAATGCAACCGCCTCAGAGCAATACATTTCAATTCTCCTTCCCGGCAGAATGTATGCGAGAGCTTTCAGAGATAAAAACTTGCATTCGAAAAACTTATCGCGTGCTCTTGAAGATGGCGGAACGGTTACTTCGCCTTTAGTGCCTTGGAACACGTGTGGTGTTTTTATATTTGCAACACTGGGGGTCGGAACTTTTGCCTATGCCCCTTACGCCGTATTGAACTATACTATTCCGATCATTTCCATCGTGATGGCGTTCCTCGGCTTGAAAGTCGAATACTTAACAGAAGAAGAAATAAAAGCACTCGAAGAAAAAGAAGCAAAACAGTCAGAGGGGAATGGAGAAGCCGGACCTTCTGGATCTGTGTTGACGTAAGTTTTAAAAGTCTCAAGCTTAACCGGCTTGAGGCTTATTTATTTTTCATTTCCTCCTCGGCTGCATTTAAAGGTTTCTCAATTCGGGTAATGGATGGAAAAGGACTGAAACGGAGGTCAGTAGATGGAGAAAAGAGGGCTTGGCATTCTTTTTCTTTTACTTCTTATCCTCCTTGCAGGCTGCCAAGAAGAACAGAAAACGACACCGAAAGAACAGCTGCAGGAAGAGCAGGTCACACCGGAGATTCGCCTGATGGAGTACATCAGCCACTGGGAACAGGGAAATTTCTCTGACATGTATGACGGATATCTGACGGAAGGCACCAGAATGGCGTTTGAAACAGCAACTTTTGTAGATTGGCAAAAGCAGTTGCATCAGGAGCTGGCAATTCAAAATTTGAAGGTGACTTATGTGGAGCCTGAAGAAGAAGTGCGCTGGAGCAAGGAGCAGCCGGCTGATTTTCGCGTTCGAATCAAGATGGATACGGTAGCCGGACCGGTGGAATTTGACCGGACATTGACAATGCTGTTTGAGGCGCAGGGAGAAAAAGAAGACTGGTTTGCAGAATGGAACCCGTCGTTCATCTTTCCTCAGCTTGAAGAGGGGGATACGGTTGAAATTGAACGGAGCAATCCTGAGCGCGGCGAACTTCATGACCGCAACGGCAAACCGATTGCGGTTAATGGCAAAGGGTTTGAAGTAGGCGTAGTTCCGGCAAATTTTGATGAAGCAGAAAAGAAAAACGATTTGGCAGCTCTTTTGAACATCACACCGGCAGAAGTTGACCAAAAGCTTGGCCAAAGCTGGGTCCAGCCGGGCCATTATGTGCCGCTTGCTGTCCTGCCGACAAGAGCAGAAGAAGCGCTGCAGCAAATATTTTCCATTCCGGGTACGGAACGTAGAGAAGTGCAGCTGCGGGAATATCCGTACGGCGAAGCGCTGTCTCATGTCTCCGGCTTTACTGGGCCGATTACAGCCGAGCAATTGGCGGAGCGGAAAGGACAGGGCTACGGTCCGGACGATTTGATTGGCCGGCAAGGACTTGAGGAGGCACTGGAAGACCGGCTTCGCGGCGAACAGGGAGTCCGTGTCTTGCTTCGGAAATCCCTTGAAGGAATTGAACCGATTGTGGCCGTAGAAAAAACGGCAAAACAGGGAGAAATCATAAAGCTAACGATTGATGCCGAACTTCAAAAGAAGGTTTACCAAGCGATGAAAGGAAAAGCGGGTGCAAGTGCCGCTGTGGATCCCAAGACAGGGGAAGCCCTTGTGTTGCTGAGTTCTCCAGGCTTTGATCCGAATGCTTTTGTTCGGGGAATCAAGGGATCTGAATTCAGCAAACTGCAAAATGATAGGCTGAAGCCTTTGTACCCGCGCTTTACATCGGCTTATGTACCTGGGGCTGTCATTGAACCGGTCATTATTGCTATCGGCATGGCAGCCGGTCTAGAGTCTTCAAAGGAAATAGGGCCTGATGCCTTGCAGTCAGGCTTGAAAGATTTCGGCTTTGGGGAAGAGATTGCGTCGCCGTTGAATCTGGCTGTTTCACAAGTTTCAAATAGCGGCACACTAGATGCAGCCGGGCAGCTTTCACAAGCCAAATCAGGAAAAGGCCAGATGCAAGTAAACCTGCTTCATCTTGTTTCGATGTACGAGCCATTTGTAACAGAAGGTACGATTTACAAGCCGACCCTGCTGCTGGAAGAAGAGACGGAAATTTGGAAAGAAGGCCTGCTGGATGCTGAACAGGCGGCATCCGTACGTAAAAGCTTGCGGAACGCTAATGGCAACCCTTCTTTCGCTGAAAAGTCCGGAATGGTGCAAAACGGAAAAGGCGAACTGGATTATGTGGTCAGTTTTAATCACACGGATCCTGAATTCATATTGGCGATAATGGTTGAAAGAGCTGAAATAGACGGCAGCATGGGGGACTTGACAGCCATGTCCTCAGCCATCTTTGGGCAATAAAAACGGTTTTATAGAGCTTCCGTTATTGGGAGGCTCTTTATTGATGAAATTTATTCTTTGAAATTCCGGAGAAAATGACAGAAGACAAACAAA
Organism: Planococcus chinensis; assembly: GCF_020071995.1. Lineage (GTDB taxonomy): Bacteria > Bacillota > Bacilli > Bacillales_A > Planococcaceae > Planococcus > Planococcus chinensis_A. The sequence goes on from NZ_JABWTK010000011.1 coordinate 69,140, forward strand.
GAATCTTTCGCTATTCTGAAAAAAAGGGGGAGTGGAAATTGATGATTAGCGAGGATAAAAGACAAGTGGCAGAGCGCTGGTTTAATGAATATTTTACAAAAGGCAATCTGGATGTGCTGGATGAACTGGTGACATCAGATTTTGTCTATCATTCACGGAACGGGGAAAATACGATAGAGTCGATGAAAAAATTCATGGAATGGTACCGCTCAGTGTTTCATGACGATGAATGGCTGTTGGAGGATTTGATTGAGCAGGGCGATAAACTGGTGGTTCGTTATACGGGTTGGATGACGTATCAGGGCGGCTGGTTTGATATCCCCACAGCAAATCAGCGGGTCAAAGAAACGGGTATAATGATATATCGCTTTAAAGCAGGGCGTATAAAAGAATTATGGTGTGAAAACAGCGATGCTGCCATTCTTTTTGATCTCGGTGCGCTAAAGAAGAATACCCATGAAGTGTTTTGACTGATAAAACAAATGAGGCGATGATGCGGTTCCTGTATGGGGAGCCGCTCTTTTAATTCTGGAAGATTTGGACGAATTTCTTTAAAGGAGAATCACTTGAAAATTCTAAAGATTTTTAAAAATTCAGAATATGAAACGAGGCGAAGTGATATAATGAATAAATCTTAAGGCTGCAGGAGAGACAGGGAATTTATTGTTTATCTGAAGAATCGCTTGGAGAGGGGCTGTTTTCATGGAACTGATGAAACACTCGGAATGGAAAGAGACGAAACTGACTTTGCATCTGTTGTCTCAGATTTTAGGGAAGATCCGCCTCGAGACTGCGCAGCAGGAACCGCAATGGGCGCATGTCATGCTGACGCTTACAGTGGATGGGTTTTCCACTGGGCTTCTTTATTACAAAGACCATGTTTTTCAAGTAGATGTCGATATCCGGAGAAATGTGCTAACCATTAATGTGGACGGACAGGAACATTCCATGTCCTTGCAAAATGGAATCCCGGTTAAAACGTATTTATGAATTTATCTTTCAGATGCTGCAGCACGGTGGGGTTTCCATCACCATCAATCCGCGCCCGCAGGAAATGGAGGAAACGGCTTTATTGAGCGAAGATACAGTCCATCATGTATATGAGCCGGCACAAGCTTTAAAGGGGCTGGAGCTGTTCCATTTTGCCCTGCATGAAGAACTGAAGTTTATTGGTCCTTTGCGCTGCCGAAAAGTAAAACCCGGGTTGTTTTGGGGTACCTTTGATGTGTCGGCTATTATCATTCAAAATATTGCCGAACCGTTTCCGGAGGATAAACCAATTGAGAAAGCGGCTTTTGATGAACAGTTTATCGAGTTTGGGTTTTGGTTAGGCGATGAGCAGACAGACACGCCTTCTTTTTTCATCTTGCCTTATCCTTTTATATATAAGGATTTGAATACTTCATTACTAGAACCGGAAGGAGCTTATTACAATAGCCAGGTAAGCGAATTTTTCCTGCCTGTCTCTGCTTTAATGAACAGCCTTTATTCAAGCGAATTTGTACAGCGTTTTTTCCAGATAAGCTTTGATATTTTAGCTGAAGAGTTGAAATGGAAAGGACATGAATATTATAAGAAGCCTCTGCTAATGAAATCTCAGCCTACAATGAAAAGAAAAAACTAAGCGTTTCTAACTGAAAAAGTGTTTATTGATTGAGAGGGCGGTTCCTGACAGCAAAGAATCGCTTTTTACTTGCCGACAAAACGGTTTTTCTGCTGGGGTGTTTAAGTGCAGGAACTGGAGGCTAAACATTCTTATAGACAAAAAATAGAAGGGGGCAATGCGCGATGAACATACGGATTGAATGCACATACCGAACAGCCAAAGGGACGGAAGCTTTTTTCCGTTCCGAAGAAATGCCAGCCGGGAAAGGAATGGTCATCGCTGAAGATTTGGAGCGGACCGGGCGCGCCAAAAATCTGGTGTTTGTTGACGGCTACGATAGTTCCTGGACTATGAAGGAAATGAAGGGCTACTTAAAAGGCGTGGAAACGGAGCCGCACAATGTGACCGTTTATTTTGACGGCGGCTATGAGCGGGAAACCCAGCGGTCGGGGCTTGGCTGTGCCATCTACTACGAAATAAACGGGAAACCCTATCGGCTTCGCCAAAATGCAGTGGTCGCTGAACTTTTATCGAACAACGAAGCTGAGTATGCTGCCTTGTATATGGCAGTGCAGGAACTCGAAGGCTTGAATGTCCATCATTTGCCGGTCCGCTTTATTGGCGATTCCAAAGTGGTCATCAACCAGATGAACGGGGAATGGCCGGTCATTGAAAAAGACTTGCTCCGCTGGGCAGACCGCATCGATGAAAAATTGAATAGCCTTGGCATTCAGCCTGAATACGAACTGATTCCGCGCAAAGGCAATGCAGAAGCGGACCGGCTGGCTACCCAGGGGCTGAACGGGACAGAGATTTCCGGAACAATTGAGTTAATTCCTGGAAAATGAATGGGAAATTATATAGGCTGGTTTTGTAAGCTTATCTTTTTCGGCAAAATTGGAACAACCAATTAGAAAGGGTGTTAGCATGAGATTTTCAACATTGAAAAAAACGGATATTCAAATTTCGGCGCTTGGACTTGGAACGAACGCAGTAGGCGGACACAATCTGTTTGAAGGATTGGATGAAGAAGACGGCAAACAGTTTGTCCGGGCAGCACTTGATCATGGCATTACTTTCATTGATACAGCCGATGTATATGGCAAAGGGCGTTCAGAAGAACTTGTCGGTGAAGTGCTGAAAGAATACGACCGGGATCAGTTCGTCATCGCTACAAAAGGCGGAAGCGACTGGCGGACCGGCACTCGCAACAACAGCCCGGAATATTTGCGCAATGCCTTGGAAGACAGTTTGAAACGGCTTCAGCTGGACTATGTCGATTTGTATTATATCCACTGGCCGGATGACAAAACACCGATTGCGGAAGCCATTGCGGAACTGTCCCGTTTGAAGCAGGAAGGGAAAATCAAAGCGATCGGCGTCTCCAACTTTTCACTCGAACAACTTCGTGAAGCCAATTCGAGTCTGGAGATTTCTGCGATCCAGCTGGAATATCATATGCTCGACCGTAAAATTGAAGAAGACATCCTGCCGTATTGCATCGAGAACAATATTTCAGTAGTAGCGTATGGGCCATTGGCATTCGGCATTCTCGGAGGAAACTATACAAAAGATCTGCAGCTCGAAGAAGGCGACTGGCGCAACCGGGTGCCACTTTTCCAAAAAGGCGAGTTTGAGAAAAACATCGAGATTGTAGAAAAACTGAAAGGAGTGGCGGACAAAAAAGGGACGGATGTGTCGAATTTAGCACTAGCCTGGCTTCTTGAACAACCTGGCGTAGACGCCGTCATTCCCGGCGGCAAAAAGCCGGAGCAGGTGGAGTCCAATATCGCAGCAGCGGAAATTCGTTTGGAAGCAGAAGTCATGGATGAAATTGACAGCATTCTGCAAAGTACACACTAAGCACCATAAGGGTTTTATAAACCTTATCAAAAGTACAACTTATATTTTCGTTCTTAACCGACCTGTAGCTAGTACTGGTCGGTTTTTAAATGTGTCGAAAATATGAATGGAATAAAAAAGTGTGATTATTTTTAGAAAAATCAATCTTATCAGTTGCTATTCAAAATGAAATAGATTATAAATAAGTTGTACAAAAGTTTTACAAATAAGATGCAAGGGAGAGGTTCACATGAAGAAGGGGTTATCTTTATTCGCAGTTGCTTTGGTGTTATTCTTGTCGTTCGGTATGGGGGTTTCCGCCGACAGCCACACTGCCAAAGTCAGAGTTGTCCATGCTTCACCGGATGCACCTGCTGTCGATGTTTATGTCAATGGTGATGCAACACTTGAGAACGTGCCATTTAAAGCAGATTCCGGTTACTTGGAAGTACCGGCAGGAACGCACAATGTAGAAGTTTTTGCTACAGGAACTGAATACGCAGAAGGTGCTGGGGTGCTGCAGGCAGATTTGACAGTTGAAGCTGGCAAAGCTTATACAGTTGCAGCAGCGAATACGGTCGATGCACTCCAATTTGTAGTCGCTGAAGATTCAATGGAAGTAACTGAAGGGAAAACAAAAATTCGTGTAGGCCACTTGTCTCCTGATGCGCCGGCTGTAGATGTTGGGTTGATCGGCGGGGACGCTGTATTCAGTGGAGCTGAATTCCCGGGAATCACTGATTACACAGAGTTGGATCCAGGAACATACGACTTGGAAATCCGCTTGCCTGATGGAACTCAAGTATTGCCGCTAGAAGGAACTGAATTGGCAGCAGACACAGTATACAGCGTGTTTGCCGTAAACAATGCAGATGCTTTGGAAGTGATCGCTTTGGTTGATTACGAAGCGGCAGCATCACCGGACGGCATGCCGACAACCGGACTTGGGACACCGGATCAGTCCAATGCTCCTTGGATGTTGATGCTTGGGACACTTGCTTTGTTTGGAGCCAGTGCAGTTGTTTGGAAAAAACGATTTCAGGAATAGTGTGCTGATTGCAGCAGCGATTGTGCTTCTTAGTGGCTGCGGGCAGCAAGAAGATGAAGTGAGCAAGCGCAGTGAAAATATAGACTTTGTGGCAGAGAAACCGGCACCCGCCGAAGTGAAAAAGCCGGTGCCGGTAGCCAACCCCATTAATACCGTTAAAAGGGAAGGCATCCTGCCGACAAAACTGGAAATCCCGGCGATTGAGGTAAAGTCCGAAATCCTCCATCTGGGACTGACAGAAACAGGGGAAATGGCAGTGCCGGATAACGGCGAAGAAGTCAGCTGGTTTTCTCATGGCTATCAGCCTGGGGAAAACGGACGTGCTGTGATTGCAGGACATGTCGATGATTTGGAGGGGCCGGCCATATTTTGGGACCTTTCCAAACTGAAAGCCGGAGATGAAATTCTTGTGGCCGAAGGAGACGAACAGCTCCGATTCAAAGTGTATAAAATGGAATCGGTTCCATTGGACAACGCTGATTTGTCTTCAATATTCGGCTATCAATCCTCTCCCGAATTGGTCTTGATCACGTGCGCCGGAACTTACGATTATTCCAGAGGAACACGGGAAGAGCGATTAGTCGTATACGCCAGTTTAATAGAAGAATAGTTTTTAAACACAAAAAAGGAAAGGCCGACGAGCCTTTCCTTTTTTGTGTTTTTAGTTTTCATCTTCCGGAAGTTCCCGATGAGTCTTCGGATATCCCATGGAAACCCATTCTGAACGGTAAGTGGAATCCAGTTCAGTCAAGCCAACTTCGGCATGGTCGTATGGAGCATTCGGGCTTTCTCGGTGGTCGACTTCTGTACTGTTTCGTATATCATGATCCGGAAACACCCAAACGGCTTTTTTACGGTTATTAAATGTCTTCACTAAAACAAAAGCGGTAGCAGCTGCTGCACTGGCATAGAAAATTTTTTGCATCGTTTCGCTCAAGGGAATTCCTCCAATTCTATTAAGGATATTTCTTATGGCTTTCCCGTTTCGGCAGACATTTAATCATCGGGCCGCTTTTGCATACGCACATAGAATAAGCCGGCGATCAAGGAAAGCAGTGATAACAACAGAGATTTGTAAAAATGAGGCGGCCGGTAAACGAGCGAAATTTTATTGAGGCCATTGTCGGAAGGGATTGCAAGAAACGCATAATTAGCTTCCAGCACCTCTACGTTCTTCCCGTTCACTGTCGCCGTCCAGCCGATTTCGTATGGAATCGGCATGGTCAGATAGGCGGCGTTTGCTGTATTCAAATATTCAGCATCGAGTCGGCTGTCATCCCAATGGACTTGCTGCACTGCCTGTTCTTTGGCAGCTTCTGCTTTCAGCACGTCATAAGGCTCTTCGAACACTTGGAGCTCAGTTAATTCGTAAGAGCCTTGCGGCATGCGGATCCGGATGGATTCATCAGCCGGGACGCGGATGGTCAAATCATCCACAAATGTTTTATAGACGGAGACATTCGCTTTTCTGGTCGTTTTATAAGAGTTCACGGTCAAAGGGAAAAACGCGTCCATCGCCAAATTCTCCAGATGGAAAGATACATACAAATCGCTTCCCGGTGCTGCTTTTTCGTTCAAGAGCAAGTTAAGGCCGCCAGTTTCACCCGCCACTTCGAGTACGTCGTTTTCGTATATCGCATTTTCACCTTGCAGCTCATAAGTTAATTTTTTCGGTGGAGGAGGAAGCGGCGACGAAATATCGGTGTCTTTTAAAACAACGCCCGTCAGCATGGCGTGTTCACGGCGCAATACGGGCTCATGTTCCAGTGCCTGTTCGCTATAGACGGCAGAAGCCGGCCGGATAAACGGCAACGAGTAGAGGTTTTCATAGGCAACCAAATGTTCCGATTCATGCTTCGCAATAAAATTAGCCGGTACATTCGGATCTTCTTTCGGCAAAATGCTGTACCGTCCCTGGAGCAGACTGTGGAGGTTCGTCCGTTTGCCTAGTGTGGCGTAGCGGCTGACACTTTCCCGCCCCATATCAATTTCCAAGTCAAGCAAATAAAAATGCAGCAATTGTTCATTTAGGATACTGGAATAGGCGCTTAACCCATGAAAATCAAGAGCAATGGGTGTATTATTGCGAACGCCTTCCATCCATTCAATACGAAAGAATGCGTCGGTTTCCTGCTGCTGATAAATGCTGTCGATCAGTCCCAGTACTTCAGGATCCTTGTAATCGGGACCAGTGATGAGTTCTTCTGAGACAAGCTGGGTTTCTCCCCGGATTACGAGTAGAACGTATTCAGATCCGTTGACGGAAAACAGCAGAGTTAAGATTAGGAAGACCCCGGCGGCTTTTGCATAAGCCCTATTTTGGACCACTTTAGCGAACAGCAGGAAAGTGAAAAGGGCAATTCCTATGACTCCGAGAAACAAAGGGAGTTGAATGGTTCTTCCTTGTTCCATTAAAGCTAAAAGAAATTGATAGCCGCTCGCAAGGAGGCCGAGCGCTAGAAGAAAAAAGACCACCGCCTGGCCGATTCTTGATTGTTTCTGCAGTGCCCAGACATAAGCAAAGAACAGGGCGAGCGCAGAACTGGTAACAAGTGCGATTAGACCAGGCTCTACACCGATTTCCGGATCGATAAAAGCCAGCACCCCATAACCGAGCAAAGAAAGGCCACCCGCAAATGCCAGATGCTTCCATGTGAGCCGGTGCAGAAAACTGAAGCCTGAAGCTACTGCGCCACCTGCCGCAAATGCCATAAAATACTCCCAGCGGTACTGCGGCGCCGAAAAACCGTTAAACATGCTGGCTGCTTTCGGGCTGTAATGGAGCAATATTGAAAACAGCACCAGAACAGCAAAAAAGCGGAATTTACGCTCGCGGTATAGCGGAAACGCAAACGCAAACAGCACAAACACTGCCGGCAGCACCACAAATGAACTGGTGAATAAAATATTGTCGATAAAGCCGAACCAATTGATTTCATGGGCATAAGGAGGACGGTGATTATTCAAATACGCATAAACTGCCGGAATAAATGAGACGGCGCTGATGCCGGCGCCAATGGCACCGGTGATAAGGAACTTAGCTGCAGCTGTTCCTTTTGGCGTTTCATTTTCTTCAAGCGGCAGAAACAGGCGGAACAGAATGTAAATGCTGATTAAGAGAAAGTTGACGTAAGCGAAATAAAAATTATCAATCATCGATACAACAACAGCCGCCATGAACCAGCCCCCGCGTTTTTCCCGCAATATTTTTTCCACTCCGAATATGAGGAGCAGCAGCCATAAATAAGCATCCGCAAAAAACTCCCAGTAGGTAGCGTGACGGAAATAGATATTGGAAAAAGCGTATACACAAGCACCTAAAAAAGCTGGGAACGGCCGGAATTTCATATACCGGAATAGGGCTGTTGCCGAAAACAAAACCACAGCCAGGCGAAATATATTGATGATGACCGCCGCATGCGCCCAAAACAGAATGTCCGGTTCACCGACAATGCCGGCTGTTTCAAGAAGGAAAACAACAGCGACCGTCAAAAGGAAAACAAGGGAATTGGAAAAATAATATGCAAGCCCGCTGTATGTGTCGCCCCCTAAGCCAAAAAGGGAAGAATAGAAAAATTCTCCGGACGTATATTGCTCATACAGAAGCATTTTAAATGGCAGCATTTGGGAGAGACCATCATTCGGCCCCGCCATAAACCGGTTATTGGCCAATTCGCGGAGGAAAACGCCATGGGCACATGCGCTCAAAAACAAGCAAAAGACAGCGAATAGGAAAGAGGAAGGCAATTTCCGCATAAGTCACCTGCTTTTATTTTGATAAAAATGTAATAACTCGAATATTCAGATATTTTATATTGCGTATCGTATCATGAAATTAGAACTTTTCACATCTTTTTATACAAGTCCGGCACCAGCAGGCAATAAAAAAACCGCCTCTTGCAGAAGCGCTAAGAAGCGGTCTTTCCTCGTATAGAAGTTATTTTTTCTTAGCCAATTCAAGCGCAATATCGGCTTTTTTCAAGTCATGCTGAACTTGTTCATCTACATCATACGCATGGTACATTTCGTTTTTGATCATGTATTGTGCAATTTTGTCGTGTGTATCAATCGCAATGTCCAGCTCTCGGCGCAATATTTTCTTCACTTGAGGAGTTGCTGTTTCCGTAATGGCAACTGCCAGATTGCGTACGGCAGCTTTTGCCGTGACAAGAAAATCAGTGGCAATTGCTAAATCATCCAGCATAGAACCGGGAATTGCCAAATTCTCTTTATTGATTGCTTGGGTTTCAGTTTTTTTCTGTTCATCTTGTTTAGCCATATTATCCTTCCTTTCCAGTCAATTATTTTGTAGAATCTTCGAGTATTTTACGTAAGTCCTTGATGGCTTTTGTAGAAAGTTCAATGTCTTCTTCAAGAATTTCTTTTAATTTCTTGTCCTCAACCAAGCCGCTGAATACTTTGCTTTTCGCAACACAGGCGGTTTTAAATGTCAGTATTTCATGGACTTCAAGCAGTTCGTGTGCAGCAAGTTCTTTTGCCATTGAGAATCCCTCCAGGTTAGTTAATAATTGTAAAAATTCAACACTAATTGAGTTTTACCCGCTCTTTTTCTTTTAAATCCTGCTTTAGAATTTTTTAATAAAAATATTAATGAATGAATTTTCTAAAAAGAACAACTTTATAATAGACATCTGGGATACTGTCGTGGTTTATTTAAAGAGAATCTTTCTGAAAAGGAGCTACATAGCGATGAAAATTACTGAAACGACTTTTCCGATTACTGAAGTACGTGACCAATTCCCGGCTTTGAAAAGAACCTATCATGGAAAACCAGCTGCTTATTTTGACGGTCCGGGAGGCTCGCAGGTTGTAAAATCATCCATTCAGGCAATTGCCGCCTATATGGAAAACGGCGGAGCTAATTTGCACGGTTGCTTCCCGTCAAGCTGGGAAACCGAGGAAATTATTGCCGAAGCGAAAAAAGCAGTAGGGGATTTCTTGGGTGTTCAAGTAAATGAAGTGGCTTTTGGCGCCAATATGACAACGCTTACGATTGCCATCGCTAATGCGCTTGGCAAGCAATTCGATGCAGGGGACGAAATTGTGGTGACCGAGATGGATCACCGCGCAAATGTCGATCCGTGGCTGTTGATGGCTAAAGACCGCGGTTTGACTGTGCGCTGGATCCGAGTAGATACGGGCAGCTTGACGCTCGATTTATCGGATTTGAACGAAGTGATCAATGATAAAACCAAGTTGGTGGCCGTCGGGCTTGCTTCCAATGCAGTAGGAACAATCGTTGATTTGGAACCGATTGCGAAGCGGGCAAAAGAAGTGGGCGCACTGTTGGCTGCCGATGCCGTCCATGCCGCACCGCATATCTTAATAGACCGCGACCGTATGGGCATTGATATCCTGCTTTGCTCAGCTTATAAATTTTTCGGCCCGCATATTGGCATTGCGGCGATTAAGGAATATATTTTCAAGGAACTGGAGCCGTATAAATTGGTGCCGGCGCCAAGCTATTACCCGGATAAATTGGAAACTGGCACACAAAACCACGAAGGCATTGCCGGCATTCGGCCGGCGATAGAATTTTTCGAGAGTTTTGGAGAAGGGGAAACGCGCAGACAACGAATTGAATCGGGGCTTGAAAAAATTGAAGTATATGAAAACAGCTTGGCGTCCCGTCTGCGGGAAGGATTGGCAGCAATCGAAGGAGTTACATTGTTCGAAGCGGGCCCGAATGTCCCAAAAACACCAACCATCGCTTTTCAAGTGAACGGAATTGAGCCGGAAGAAGTGTGCAAAATCATGGCTGAGAAGCACAGTATTTTTATCGCTTCCGGACATTTCTATGCATCGACACTTGCCGACCGGCTGGATATCAACAAGAGCGGAGGCTGGATCCGCGCGGGACTGGCGCCGTATAATACCTTTGAAGAAGTGGAACGCTTTATCAAAGCAGTGTCGGCACTTTAGGGTTAATCGAATCAAAATAGAGGTAAAAAGACAAAGTGTCCAATACGTGATACAATACATGGATAAGCTTTTCTGCTAATGGAAGAGACCATTTCATTTTCCAAAAAGGAAAATGATCAAAAGGAGAATGAATTTTTTGAGTCAACAATTTAACACAACTTTACCGCCGAATTACGACGAATTGAAAAAGGCTGTAAACCGGACAGCAAACTGGAAAGAACGTTTGGCTGCGGTTGAAGAGCTGAGCAAATGGAAGCACAAACAGACCATTGACATGTTGACGCACCGCATGGAAAACGATCCGGTCTACAAAGTGCAGCTTGCTGCGTTTGATGCGTTGCAGGACTTTGGTTTAGAAGTGGATATGCCCACGCGTAAAAAGTTTGATTTGATCAAAGACGCTTCGAAAACGCTCGTGCGCATCAAGAAAAGTTTGCCGCATGACCACAAATTCGAAGATTTCAAAGTGAAATTGCAGAAAATGCGTGTAGACATCTACGACACATACAAAGGCGATAAAGGCGAAGACTTCGATCAGTGGCTTGAAGACCAGTGGAAGTCCATCCCAGGCCGCCAAGCAAGAAAATAAAACAAAAGCCGTTTCATCAGTTGAAAAACTGATGAAACGGCTTTTTTATTTTGCCTTAATTGACGACTTCCCCATCAATAAACACCTTTTCCGGTATGCTGCGGAGATCAAACGGATTGCCGCTCCAAATCACCAAATCAGCATCTTTGCCCGGTTCGATGGATCCGACACGGTCTTCAACGCCCAGATGCTTAGCTGCATCCAGCGTAATGGCCGTCAATGCTTGCTGCTCGGTGATGCCATTTCGGATGGCGTGAATTGCACTGGTTACCAAATAGTCGATCCCAACTACTGGATGGTCGGTCGTTAAAGAACAAGGCACACCAGCATCGAGAAGAACTTTAATGGTTGTCCAGTCCTTGTCTTTCAGTTCGACCTTGGAGCGGGTTGATAAAGTCGGTCCAACAGAAACCCGCACATCATGCTTTGCGATAAATTCTGCAATATGCTGGCCTTCTGTGCAATGCTCAATGGTCACATCGATATCGAATTCACGCTTCAGACGGAGAACAGTCAGGATATCATCCGCGCGGTGCGCATGTACCCGAAGCGGAACTTCTTTATTAAGCACTTTTGCTAAATTTTCGAGGCCGAGTTTCCGTTCCTTTTGGCCGCTATTTATGTAATTTTGCGCTTCAATTAATTTTTCGCGCAATAGGGCAGCCACTCCCATGCGTGTTACGGGCATGCGGCCTTTTTCTCCATGATATTTTTTGGGATTTTCCCCAGTTGCAGCTTTCATGCCGGAAGGAGATTTGATGACCATTTCGTCAACAATCGTTCCAACGGTTTTTAATACCACCATCTCGCCGCCAATTACATTTGCACTGCCTGGCATGACTTGAACAGTGGTCACGCCCGCTTTTCTGGCATCTCCGAAGCCGGGTTCCATTGGATTAATGCCATCGATGGCACGGACTTGAGGTGTGACGGCATCGCTGGTTTCATTAAAATCGTGCCCTTCTTTTCCAACGCCTTCTTCTGAAATTCCCAAATGCGTATGTACATCAATCAATCCCGGAGTTACGATTTTGCCTTTAGCATCAATTACTTGATAGCTTTTATCCAATTCTTCCTGAGCTGTTACCGATTCGATTTTCCCGTCTTGCACAAGAATCATATGATTTTCAATCACTTCGCCTTTGCCATTAAAGATTGTTGCATTTGTAATCGCTATCATTAAAAAACCTCCATAATTTATAAAAAAAAGGATTGCTTTATAAATATTCCTAATATAAACTAGGCAATAATATTCCTTTTTTAGATAATAAAATATTTTGTGAATATTGTAAAGGAGTAGAAAAGTTTAGAATTATTCCTCTTTCCGGTAATTTAGAATTGAGGAAGAAAGAAGGTGTTTTGTGATATACGAATTGGATGAACTGGATCATGGCATCATTAAATGCCTCGCAGAAGACGGCCGAATCTCTTTTACGGATCTTTCAAAGACGCTCAATGTAACAGAAAAAACCATACGCCTCCGTTATAAAAACTTGATTGACAAAGACATTTTGGGTGTTCATGGAATTGTAAATCCGATTGCGGTTGGTTTAAAAGCAGGAGCTATCATACAAATAAAAGTTAAGCCAAAATCGATTGCAGCTGTTATCGAAGAACTTAAACAGATCAAGCCGATCCGGTATATTACAGTAACTTCGGGTGAATATCCGTTGCTTGTTCAAATTACGGTCAAGAATCAGGAAAAGATAACAGAAGTCATTTATGCAATCAATGAAATTGCAGCTGTAACGGATCTTAATACGATTATTCAGTTGGACGTACATAAGAATACATTTGAGTATATTCGTTAATTTTTTTCGGTAAAATAGTCGGAATGTTGCGCCTAAAAGGTGTTTCAATAATTAGTTGTCTAACAGACAGGGGGAAATTTATAATGAAATTTTTTATCTCAGCGGACATGGAAGGAATTTCAGGTGTCGCGACCAACCAACAGCTAAAAACACCTTCTGAATATCAGCGTTTCCGCAAGCTGATGACAGCAGATGTTAATGCAGCCATTGAAGGGGCTTTCAATGGGGGAGCGAAAGAAATCGTGGTGGCAGATGGCCATGGCAATATGTCGAACATCATTATTGAAGAACTGGACAAGCGGGCACGGTTAGTATCAGGAAGCAACCGTGTGATGTGCCAGCTTGAAGGCTTGGATGATTCGTTTGACGGCATTTTGTTCGTCGGCCATCATGGCCGGGAAGGCGGATCGGAACGAGCGGTCATTAGCCATACGCTGGCTGGAATTTGCGTCAATGAGATGAAAATCAACGGCCGCATCGTTGGAGAAACAGAAATGAATACGTATGTAGCAGGGGCTTTCGGTGTGCCGCCGCTCTTTATCAGCGGAGACGATGCATATGTTCAAGAAGTACAAGAGACATTGCCGAGTGTGGAGGCGGCGGTGACGAAACGTGCAGTAGACCGGTTTGCAGCAGAATTGCTTCATCCCGAACTGGCGCAGGACATCATTCGCGAAAAAGCAGAAACGGCTGTCAAAAATGCAGCGGATCAAAAACCAGTAGTCTTGGAAGGTCCTGTCACGTTTGAGATTCAGTTTAAAGGTTCACAGCAAGCCATGATGACAACGACCATACCAAGCGTCGAGTTGACCGGACCGAAAAGCATCCGCTTTACATGCGATGACATGGTGACAGCTTATAAACATATGTGGGGCTGCGTCATTATCGCCATAACAGCAACGAACGGGGTTTTAGGCAGCGTCAATGCATAAAGAATTTCAATAATTTGAACGGTGGTGTAAACAAGTCATGTACATTGTTAAACGATTTCTAACGATGCTGGTAACGATTTGGGTTATTGCTTCGTTGACTTTTTTAATCATGAAAATGATTCCAGGAGATCCGTTTGCTTCAGATGCGGATGTCCTGCCTGAAGAAGTCGTCGAAAATATGAGGGCCAAATACAATTTAGATGAACCGATTCCAATCCAATACGCCATGTACATAGGCGATTTGCTTCGGTTCGATTTAGGGCCTTCCATTCAATCGGAAACGAGAACGGTCAATGACATATTGGCCGCAGGGTTCCCTGCTTCTGCAACACTTGGAATTCAGGCAATACTTGTTGCTTTGTTTTTCGGACTTTTGCTCGGAATTATCGCAGCATTGAACCACAACAAACTTCTCGACTATGCAGCAATGATTTTTGCGATAGTCGGAATCTCGGTTCCAAGCTTTATCCTGGCACCTTTGCTCATTAATTTCTTTGCGGTGAAGTGGGGCATTCTTCCGGTTGCCTCTTGGGGAACGTTCCAGCATTCAGTCCTGCCGACCATTGCGCTGGCAGTTACACCGCTTGCCGTAGTAGCACGTTTTATGCGCTCCAGCATGCTGGAAGTCATGAATCAGAACTACATTAAAACAGCCGATGCCAAAGGCCTATCATCTTTCAAAATTGTTTTGAGCCATGGCATCCGGAATGCTATTCTGCCGGTCGTATCCTTTATTGGGCCTTTGTTTGTTTCACTGATCACGGGTACGTTCGTCATTGAAAAGATCTTTGCAGTTCCAGGGATCGGGAAATACTTTGTAGACAGTATTTTCAATCGGGACTATCCGGTTATCATGGGGACTACCGTATTCTTTAGTGCAATATTAGTTGTCACTTTATTCTTGATTGATATTTCGTACCGATTTATTGATCCTCGAATCAAGTTGAACAGTAAGGGGGATTAACCGGTGGTAAAAGCAACGAACGATACTTTGTTCCGGCCGATTGATCCGGCCAGACAACAGACAGATGTAATTGAGCGTCCGAGCCTTGGAATTTGGAAAGAAACATTCATTGGGATTTTAAAAAATAAGCTGGCGTTATTAGGCCTCGGGCTTTTAGTCATCATCATCTTTTTGGCGCTATTCGGACCCGCGATGGTTCCGTACAGCGCTTCCCAGCAGGAATTGACCAATTCCAATCAGGCGCCTTCAAGTGCCCATTGGTTTGGTACCGATGATTTAGGGCGTGACATGTGGGCCCGGACTTGGCAAGGCGCACGGGTTTCCTTGACTATCGGTTTTGTCGCTGCATTTATTGATTTAATCCTGGGTGTAGTTGTCGGCGGTGTTTCGGGGTATATGGCCGGCCGCGGCAAACTTGGAGACCGGGTAGATAACGTCCTGATGCGTATAGTTGAAGTCCTCTACGGCATTCCTTACCTTTTGGTCGTTATCCTTCTGATGGTCGTTATGGAACCTGGAATCACGACTATCATCATCGCCCTTTCCATCACAGGGTGGGTCGGGATGGCCCGTATTATCAGAGGGCAGGTGCTGCAGCTGAAATCCCAGGAATATGTCATGGCTGCAGAAAAGCTTGGTACATCCCATTCGAAAATCATTACAAAACATTTACTGCCCAATACAATGGGCATCATCATCATTAACTTAACGTTCACCATCCCGACAGCAATTTTTGCGGAAGCCTTCTTAAGCTTCCTCGGCCTTGGTGTCCAGGCGCCGTTTGCCAGTTGGGGAACGATGGCCAATGATTCGCTTGGTGTTATTTTAAGCGGCCAATGGTGGAGATTGTTCTTCCCAGGATTCATGATTGCATTGACGATGTTTGCATTTAACGCGCTTGGTGACGGAATACAGGATGCACTCGATCCACGAGCCCGCAAGTAGGAGGTAAAACGATGAGCCGTTTATTAGAAGTAAATAATCTGGAAGTGAATTTTAAAACGTACGGCGGTGAAGTTAAAGCAGTCCGTGACGTATCCTTCCATGTCGATAAAGGAGAAGTAGTGGCAATTGTCGGGGAAAGTGGCAGCGGCAAAAGTGTCACCGTGCAAACCATTATGGGATTGATCCCGACACCGCCCGGTATTATCAAAGGCGGCAGCATCCAGTTCCAGGGAAAAGAATTGCTGGGCATGTCGAAACGGGAAATGCGCAAAGTGAAAGGTTCTAAAATCGGCATGATTTTTCAGGATCCGATGACTTCGTTAAACCCGACGATGGTGGTTGGCAAGCAAATTGCAGAAGGCATTATTGCCCATCAGAAAGTCTCAAAACAAGAAGCGAAAACAAAAGCGGTCGAAATGATCAAGCTGGTGGGAATTCCGAATCCGGAAGAACGTTATAACCAGTATCCGCATGAATTCAGCGGCGGAATGCGGCAGCGGGCCATGATTGCGATTGCCCTGGCCTGCAATCCGGAATTGTTGATAGCGGACGAACCAACGACAGCACTGGATGTAACCATTCAGGCACAAGTGCTCGAATTGATGAAGGACATCCAGAAAAAAACGGATACCGCGATCATATTAATTACTCATGATCTGGGCGTCGTAGCAGAAACAGCCCAGCGTGTCATTGTCATGTACGGCGGCATGATGGTCGAGAGCGGAAGTGTGTTTGATTTGTTTGAAAATCCAAAACATCCATACACATGGGGATTACTGAATTCGATTCCGAACGTAGAAGGGCCGGAGAAAAAGCAGTTGATTCCAATCGAAGGTTCCCCACCGGATTTGTTTGCTCCGCCGAAAGGCTGTCCATTCGCTCCGCGCTGTAAATTTGCCATGGATATTTGTGTAGAAGAAATGCCAGGTGCCTTTGAAATCGGCGAAGGGCATCATGCGAAATGCTGGCTGAATGATTCGCGTGCGCCAAAGATTGAACATGCCTTTGCGCCGGAAGCACAACAAGCGGCTGTAGTAGGGAGTGGTGAATAATGGTGGAGAAAATACAGGAAACAGAAAAAGATCGGACAACCGATCACCTTCTTGAAGTCCATTCTTTAAAGAAATACTTCAATATCAAAAAAGACGTCACCATCAAGTCGGTTGATGACATCTCCATCTCCATTAGAAGAGGAGAAACCTTTGGCCTGGTAGGGGAAAGCGGAAGCGGCAAGTCGACTTTAGGAAAGACGATTGTCGGCTTACAGAACCCGACTGGGGGAGACATTATCTACAACGGCCAGAATGTGACCCAACTTGATGGACAAGCGAAAAAAGACGTTAACAAAGAAATGCAGATCATCTTCCAGGATCCGCAGGCTTCACTAAATCCTAGAATGCGCGTCGGTGATATTGTTGCCGAAGGCATTGATGCTTACAAACTGTTTAAAGGGAAAGAGCGTACAGCGCGCATTTACGAATTGCTGGAACGCGTCGGCTTGCGTCCCGAACATGCAAAACGCTTTCCGCACGAATTCAGCGGCGGCCAAAGACAGCGGATCGGGATTGCCCGTGCCCTGGCGGTCGAACCGAAATTTATCGTAGCAGATGAACCGATTTCAGCACTTGATGTCTCCATTCAAGCGCAAGTCATCAACTTGATGGAAGAACTGAAAGAAAGTGAAGGGCTTACCTACCTCTTTATCGCCCACGATCTTGGCATGGTAAAGCATATCAGTGACCGCATCGGCGTGATGTACTTAGGGAAAATGATGGAACTCTCAAACAGCGACGATATGTTCACGAATCCGCTTCATCCGTATACACAAGCGCTGCTGTCGGCGATTCCAAAAGCGAATCCAAGAGCTGCTAAACGGGAACGCATCGTCCTGCTTGGCGATCCGCCGAGTCCATCGGCTCCGCCAAGCGGCTGCCGTTTCCGGACCCGATGCCCGCATGCTATGGAAATTTGTGCATTACAAGAACCACAATGGAAAGAAGTAGAAGACGAGCACTGGACTGCTTGTCATTTATACTAATAAAACAAGAATGGGGAGAATAAGATGAAAAAATGGTTATTTCCAATGAGTGTGTTGCTGGCAACATCAACTGCACTGTCCGGCTGCTACGGCGGCGGAGGAGAAGAAGCTTCATCAGGCGGAGAAGGGGGAGACACGTCAAGCATCAAACAGGAAATCGTAGTCAATGCCATGTCAGAACCTCCGGCAATTGACCCGGCAATCGCCACTGATACGACATCCGGATGGGTATTAGACCATATTTTTGAAGGCTTGTACACACGCGATAAAGACGGCAACCCGGTTCTCGGGGCAGCTGAAGATGTGCAAGTTTCAGAAGATGGAAAAACCTACACCTTCAAATTGCGTGAAGACGCGAAGTGGTCAGATGGGTCGGCAGTTACAGCGAGCGACTTTGAATATGCATGGGAACGCGTCTTGAACCCGGAAACAGGAAGCCCATTCGCTTTCTATATGTACTACATTAAAGGCGCCGAAGAATACAATAAAGGAAATGGCACAGTTGAAGACGTAGGAATCACAGCAGTTGATGAGACGACGTTTGAAGTTGAATTAAATGCACCGCTTGGATACTTTGACAGCCTTTTGACGCTTTGGACATTCTACCCGGTTCAGCAAAAAGCGGTTGAAGCTGATAAAAACTGGGCAGCAGAAGCGGATACTTACGTAAGTAACGGACCATTTGAAATGACGGAATGGCAGCATGACAGCAATGTCGTCATCGAAAAAAATGATGATTATTATGCGAAAGACGAAGTGAAAATGGAAAAAGTGACATTTGAATTGGTCAACGAAGCAACGACTTATTATCAAATGTTCAAAACAGGCGAATTGGATCTAGTGATGACGTTGCCGACAGACGTTATTGAGTCTGAGAAAGAAAACGCGGAGTATAAGGAAGTTCCTTACTACGGAACCTATATGTACATGTTCAATGTTGAAAAAGAGCCGTTTACAAATGCAAAAGTCCGCCGTGCTTTCGCTATGGCAGTTGACCGTCAATCGTTGACGGATAATGTAACAAAAGCTGGAGAGACGCCTGCATATGCAATGGTTCCTGGAGGCGCAGAAACACCGGCAGGCGATTTCCGTGAAGTCGGCGGAGATTATTTCGAAGAAAACGCTGAAGAAGCGAAAAAATTGTTGGCAGAAGGTATGGCTGAAGAAGGCTGGGATGTTCTTCCTGAAGTCACTTTAATGTACAACACTGCCGAAAACCACAAGAAAATCGCAGAAGCAGTACAGGAAATGATCACGAACAACCTTGGTGTCAATGTGAAATTGGCTAACCAGGAATGGGGTACTTACTTGGATACAACGAAACAAGGAAACTTCCAAATGGCTCGCATGGGCTGGATCGGTATCTTCCTTGATCCTGTAGTTAACTTGGATTACTACTTGGGCGATAGCCCGAACAACCGCACTGGATGGGTCAATGAAGAATTCGATTCGATCATGGCTGCATCTAAAGTAGAGCAAGATCCAGACAAACGTTATGAGATGCTGCACCAGGCAGAAGAAATCTTAATGACGGATATGCCGTTCATGCCGATCAACTTCTATAAGAATACTTACTTGGTGAGCCAGGATTACGAAAACATCGCATACTATGTAAACCGTTATCCGTACTTGAAGTGGGCAGAAAAAACAAAATAACTAATTGATTCCTGATGGGAATAATAATTAAAGCGATAAAGTCCCGTCTCCGAATATCTGCTAAATTAGCGGTCAAACGAAAAGCCGGGACTTTATCGATTTTTATGAGGTGAGAAAATGAAAAGATTTATGGCATTGACCAGTTGTATGGCTGTTCTATGGATTGCTTACAAATGGCTGTTGGACCTGCCGCTTTTGGATTGGATCAATACGGCGTTTCTGGTTGGGTTATGTGCAGCTATTTTAACGGCAAGCATTAAAATTTGGCAAACCCGGTTCCTGGATTTGTTCATGAGTGGATTTAAAAAAATGGGACCGTTTTTTATGCCGATGGCAAAATCGCGGTCACTTGAGAGAGCCGATCAACTTTTTGCCGAAGACGAAGGCTTAAAGCAATTCAAACAAACCACTGCTGGTTGGATGCTTCTTTTCATGTCGAGCGCATCGGCAGCCTCTATTTGTATATCAATGATTGGACTACTCGTTTTTTATTGAAATGAGTAGTTTTTTTCATCATTAAACCAAAAGCGAAGGGGAATAAGGATGACGACTTCTACCGACCAAACTTTACTTACTTATTTGAACGTAACCGGAGCAACTCAGCCTAGTGTCATTCCAAATCAGCAGGCGTTTACCTTTTTATCAAAAAAAACCGGTATTCCGCAAGTGTGGCAATGGAGAGGCGGACAGATTGAGCAAGTGACGGATCTTCCAGATCGTGTTTTGTCTGTGTATCATGCACCGTCCGGCAACAGAACAGTGATTGGGATGGACCGGAAAGGAAACGAGAAACAGCAGTTTTATTTACTGGAAGAGAAGCAAACAGAAGAGCTTGTTATTTCCGAAGAGCATTTTCATCATTTCGGCGGCTGGTCACCGGATGAAACGAAAATTGCGTTTTCATCCAATCGCAGACATCCGGGTTATTTTGACGTATATGTACTGGATATAGCGTCGAAAACGGAACAAGTTGTTTTTCAAATGGATGGCAATTGCACGCCGATCTGCTGGACAAAAGACGGCAGCCAATTAGTGCTGAATATGCCTGATACCAACATTGACCAATCGTTTTATGTGTTGGATTTGAACACCGCCAAACTGAGCAAAATTGGCACTGAACATGCATTGGCAAGAACTCAATCCTTGCAGCTCAGAAAAGATGGACAAGGCGGCTTTTATGTTTCGGACAAAGGGCGAGATGCTCTGGCTATCCATCAATTTAATTTTCAGGACCTGGTTGAATCAGAAGAATTGCTGGCAATAGGAAATTGGGATATTGAAGAAATCAAACTTTCACCCGGTGGTTCCCAACTGGCGTTTACGGTGAACGAAGGCGGACTTTCTAAACTGGGTGTATATGACGTGAACAATAGAACACATCATTTAATAGAAGAAATCCCGAATGGCGTATTTGATTCGCTTTCCTGGATTTCTGAAAAAGAACTTGTATTAGGCGTTAAAAGCCCGATTTTTCCGGGGGATATCTGGAAAGTGTCTTTGGATAGTGGCACTTCAGAGCGTCTGACATTTGTTGGTGAAGAAAAAGAAGTCCAGCATCTTTGGGTGCAGCCGGAGCTTTGTACGTTCGCTTCATTTGATGGTCTGAAAGTTCCTTATTTCCTGTACGGCAAGCAAGAGCATTCACAGCCGGTGGTCATTTACGTGCACGGCGGTCCGGAACACCAAATCCGTGCAGAATTCAATCCGGTCATTCAATACTTGGCGGCCAACGGTTTTGCGGTAGTGGCTCCGAACGTCCGGGGCAGTATGGGATATGGCCGGAATTATGTGAAATTGGATGATGTCCGCAAACGCATGGATTCTGTTGCCGATCTAAAAGAATTGGCGAATGATCTAGTGGAAAATCATGGAGTGGACAGAAGTCGAATTGGAATCATGGGCCGGAGCTATGGAGGGTTTATGGTGTTGGCTGCTTTAACGCATTACCCGAATGTTTGGGCTGCTGGAGTTGATATTGTTGGGATCTCTCACTTCAAGTCGTTTTTAGAAAACACCGGTTCCTGGCGCCGCGCTTTGCGTGAATTTGAATACGGCTCATTAAAAGACGATACGGACTTTTTCGAAGAAATTGCCCCGCTGAATCATACAGCCAAAATCACCGCCCCGCTTCTTGTCTTCCACGGAAGAAACGATACGCGTGTACCGGTGAGCGAAGCCGAACAATTGACAGCTGACTTGCAGAAGCAAGGAAAACCGGTGGAACTTGTCATTTTTGAAGACGAAGGGCATCAAACTGAGAAAATAGAAAATCACATCAAGATGAACTCAATGATTGTGGAATTTATGCAAAAACATTTATAAAAGAACCCCCTTTCTGCAGAATTTCCAAGCAGGAAGGGGGTTTTAGGTTATTCCCGAAGAACAATTTGGCCATGGCCCATTCTGACGGATTGTCCGCCAATTTTCACATCACTGATTTGGCTGCCATTTTTGGTGATGGTGACGTCGATATAGCTGGGCCGATTGATTTCAAATCCCTGCTCATTGCGGATCATGTACTTGCCGTCTTTCGAAGGAGGAATAACCCCGTGCTCCACTAAGTAAGCGCCAAGTGGTCCGCCTGCCGCACCGGTTGCCGGGTCTTCCGGAATGCCCATTGCCGGGGCAAACATGCGGCTGTGGACGGTGGATTGCTTTTCCTCAGTTTGCATAGTGAAGGCGAAAATATGCTGCGTATACGGATTTTTGCTGAATTGCCGCTCCCAAATATCTACGCGGAAATTGATGTCTTGCATAGCCGCTAATGTGCGGACGGGGATGAAAAGAAAAGGGACACCTGATGAAACGGATTGAATGGGAAAACGCTGGTCCAAATCTTTCGGAGACAGCGACAGCAAATCGGCAACCAAGCCGGGCTTTTGGAAAAAGCTGCCGAAAACCGGAAGCGGCTGCGTCATTTCAACTTTGGATATGGCCGTTCCTTCTTTATAGACAGTCACTGGAATTTCGCCGACTTGTTCTTCCAAAATCCAGTGGTTTTGTCCGGATTCAGTTGGAATCAGGCCTTTATCCGCCAGGACGAAAGAAGCTCCGACTGTGGGGTGTCCGGCCATCGGCAACTCCATTTTAGGAGTGAAAATCCGAAGGCTTTTTTGATTGCCCGGATTTTTGGGTGGGCGGATGAACACCGTTTCGGAAAGATTCAGTTCACCGGCAATTTTTTGCATCGTTTCGGTCGGTAATTCGATTTCATCGTGGAACACCGCCAGTTGATTGCCGCCAAAAGGGCTATTGGTAAACACATCGATCAATTCATAGTTTAAGCTTGTCATAGCTTGCCTCCATTCTTTAACTTTTGATTTTATTTCAGCAGCCCATCCCATTCCGCCAGCACTTCGCCAATTTTCCGGTCATGAATCACTTCGTCGGCGTATTGGTCGAGCGGTGTTTCTTCCTGGTTGACAATGACGAGCCGTGCGCCGTTTTCTTTAGCGATAAGTGGAAATTGGTTGGCCGGGGTGACGGTGAGCGAAGAACCAAGGACAATGAACAATTCGGCGCGGGCAGCTTCTTCAAATGCCCAATTAAATGCTTCTTCCGGCAGCATTTCCCCGAACAGCACCACTGAAGGGCGCAAGAGGCCGCCGCAGGCTGTGCACTCATAAGTTCCATTTGCAAATTCCGCGCTGCTGTAGACGGTGCCGCAGGAATTGCAATGGACCGTCTGCAGCGTGCCATGCAGTTCGGCGACCCGGCTGCTGCCCGCTTGTTGATGGAAGCCGTCTACATTTTGGGTGATGATCGCTTGAAGCAGTCCCCGTTCTTCCCATTCTGCGAGCAGCCGATGCCCGCGGTGTGGATGGTATTCATTTACGCCAATCACCCGTTTGCGGTAGAATTCGATAAATCCTTCGACATTGTTATTCAAAGCTGAAACGCTGGCCACTTGGCTGGGGTCTTTTTGCTGCCAAAGCCCTTGGTTGGCCGAGCGGAAATCGGGCAAACCGCTTTCTGTGGACATGCCCGCTCCGGTGAACACTACAGTATGTTTAGAAGAAATAAGCCATTCGCTAATCATCGGACACCTTCCTTAAAAGAAAATTCTGTTAACTTCAGTATATCGAATCCGAAGCGGAATTGTTATTATTATGAATGCTTGAAAATAAGCGGTATTGAAGGGATTCCTGTGCCATGCAGCGAATAAAAAAAGAAAGGCGTTTCCGGAAGGAAAAGAGAGGTGGGAAGACTTCCATGAAGTATTCAAATCTAGGGAAATCGGGTCTGCGTATTTCCAATCTGAGTCTTGGAACAATGGCATTCGGTAGGTGGATTGATGAAGCCGCTTCCGCGGAAATCCTGGACCGTTCCATTGATGCGGGCATTAACTTGATTGATACAGCCAACTTTTACGGCAAAGGGCAGGATGAAGCGTTCAAATACGGGACAGGCGAGTCGGAGGAGATTATTGGCCGGCATTTAAAAGGCAAAAGGGATAAAATTGTGCTGGCGACCAAAGTGGGATTGCCGGTCGGACAATATGTCAATGATGCGGGATTATCCAAGTTCCATATCCATCGGGAAGTGGAAAAGTCGCTGAAGCGCCTCAATACGGACTATATTGATTTGTACCAAGTTCACCGTTTTGACAGGCGCACTCCGCTTGAAGAAACTCTTTCCGCTTTGACGGAGCTCGTCAAGCAAGGGAAAGTCCGCTACATCGGCTGTTCAAATTATGCCGCGTGGCAAATGGCAAAAGCGAACGGACTTAGTGCGTTTCATCGCCTTGAACATTTTATCAGTTCCCAGTCCCAATATAATTTGCTGTCCCGGGAATTGGAACAGGAAGTGATTCCGTTCTGCCAATCCGAGAAAATGGGACTGCTGGTTTATAGCCCGATGGCCCGCGGCATGTTGTCAGGAAAATACAGCTCTAAAGCAGATTTGCCGGAAGACAGCCGGGCGGCTAAAGGGGAGCAATTGATCCAATCGTATTTTACCGATCAAAACTTTGAGAGAGTGTCGAAGTACCGGCAAATGGCTGAAGAGCAGAAAGTGAACCTTTCTCAGTTTTCATTGGCTTGGATTTTAAACCAGCCTGAGGTCACTTCGGCGATTATCGGCGCCAGCAAACCGCAGCATGTAACAGAAGCCGTGGCAATCAGCGACTGGAAATGGCCGGAGGAATTAATGGGAGCTGTTAAAGCATTGTAATAAGATAAATTCAGCAAATAAGAAAAGAGGAAGAAAATGAACAAGGTATTAGGCGTAGATATTGGGGGAACAAAGATCAGGATGGCCATCGTTGGCGAAGAAGGCGAACTGAGCTTTGACGAAACGGTTCCGACTAAAACACCGCTGTATCCTTATCTTGAAAAGCAAGTCATGCGCATTCTCGCGCTTCATCGTGACGTGGACGCCATCGGCATCGGCACACATGGATTTGTTGATCCGGTTAAAGGGAAAGTGATTTATGCAACGGACATTTTGCCAGGCTGGACAGGGACCGATTTGAAAGAACAATTGGAACGCGCGACAGGAAAGCGGGTTGAAGTGGACAACGATGCGAATTGCGCGGCTTTGGCTGAAGCTAAAATAGGGGCAGCTAAAGGCAAAAATCGTGTTGTCTGCTTAACGCTTGGAACCGGCCTCGGCGGCGGGATTATTTGGGACGGCAAGCTGTTGAGCGGGGGGCCGCACGGAGGCGCTGCTGAAATCGGGCATATGATTTTGCAGCCAAATGGCGTATTGTGTCCTTGCGGACGCCGGGGATGTTATGAACAATATGTTTCCGGGACTGCATTGAATCGGCGCATCCAGGAAGCCGGCCTTGCCATCGATTCACGGGAGCTTTTTGAAGTAGCTGCGAGCGACCCGAAAGCCCGGCAATTGGTCCAGGAATATACAGCAGACCTGGCACAAGGCATCAGTTCGCTGCAAGCTATCTTTGATATGGACATGGTCGTAATTGGCGGCGGTGTTTCAGAATCAGCTGCGCTTTGGTGGGATCCGTTCATGCAGCAGCTTGAGCCGCTGCTCTTAAATCCCCTGTCTGTAAAAGTCGCCGAATTCGGCAACGAAGCTGGGGTCCTTGGAGCTGCATTATTGATAGATGGTGAGTAAATTGTAGATGGCACTGGTACTTGTCCTAAAGAAGTGAGGAGGGTCGGCCATGAAGAAAAAGTGGTGGAAAGAAGCGGTCGTCTATCAGATCTATCCACGCAGTTTCAAAGACTCCAATGGCGATGGCATCGGAGATTTGAACGGCGTTATGGAAAAGCTGGATTATTTGGTCGAATTGGGAATCGACGTCATCTGGATTTGTCCAATGTACAAATCACCGAATATAGACAATGGCTACGATATCAGCGACTTTCAGGACATTATGGAAGAGATGGGAACGCTGGATGATTTCGACCGCTTGTTGGACGGGGTGCATAAACGGGGAATGAAGCTGATCCTGGATTTGGTGCTGAACCATACAAGCGATGAACATCCCTGGTTCATTGAATCCCGCTCTTCACTGGATAACCCCAAGCGGGACTGGTATGTCTGGCGGGAAGAGCCGACCAATTGGGAAAGCATATTCAGCGGCCCCGCTTGGACGTTTGATGAAACGACCCGGCAATATTACCTTCATCTTTATGCAGAAAAGCAGCCCGACGTGAATTGGGAAAACCCTGATTTACGGCGAGCGCTATATGACATGACCAATTGGTGGCTCGATAAAGGCGTGGATGGTTTCCGTCTGGACGCTATCAGCCATATCAAAAAAGACTATTCCAATATGCCGAATCCTAAAGGGCGGGGCTATGTGCCAGCTTGGGAAAAAATGACCGATGTCGAAGGAATTCTCGATTTTCTGAAAGAACTTCGGGAGGAAACATTCGCAAGATATGATGTAATGACGGTAGGCGAAGCGAATGGCGTGACCACAGACGAAATCGATGAATGGATCGGTGAAAAACACGGCGTTATGGACATGCTGTTCCAATTCGAAACCTGGTATCTGCGGAAGCCCGACGAGCCGTGCGGCGTCAATGTTGATGCCCTCAAAGGCGTTTTAACCCGCTGGCAGGAAGCGGCTCAAGGAATCAGCTGGAATGCTTTGTACGTGGAAAACCACGACCGGTCGCGCATCGTTTCGACATGGGGGGATGATAAGGTTTATTGGCGTGAAAGCGCAACGGCCGTCGGCTTTATGTATTTTTTCATGCAAGGCACCCCTTTCATTTATCAGGGACAGGAAATCGGCATGACCAATGCGCCGTTTGAAGATATTGTTTTGTATCATGACGTCAAGACCTTGAATTTTTACCGTTATAAGAAAGCGGAAGGGATGGCGCACGAAGCCATTATGAAAATGATTAAAATGAACAGCCGCGACCATTCACGCACACCGATGCAGTGGCAGGGTGAAGGTTATGGAGGCTTTTCGACTTCAAAGCCGTGGCTGGATTTAAATCCGAATTATACGTGGTTGAACGTGGAAGCGCAGCGGCAAAATCCTTTCTCGGTATTCAATTTATATAAACAAATGATCGCTCTTCGAAAAGAGAAAGAAGTGCTCGTTTACGGCACCTATAAATTATTCAAGACTTGGTATGCTTGCGTCTATGCTTATACCCGGGAAGACGAAAAAGAGAAAGTGCTTATTCTATCAAATTTAAAAGACGAACTTTGCGCCTGGTCGCCGCCGGAAGGGGCCGTGCTGCTGCTTTGTAATTATGGAGCGGAAGATCCTTACAGTTTGCGGCCGTATGAAGCCCGGGTTTATCAATTAAAAAAGTAAAAAAACCTTTCCGAATAGACTGACATAGCGATTTGAGACACATATAAAACACCTTTATTAGGCTGCTTGCGCCCCAAATTCCTTGGGTGCCAGGTAGCCTAATTTTTCGAGAATCCGGTCTTCGTTGTAGTAGCGCATA
>NZ_JABWTK010000012.1 GCF_020071995.1 Planococcus chinensis
TATGTGTGGCCGGGATAAGTGCTGAAAGCATCTAAGCACGAAGCCCCCCTCAAGATGAGATTTCCCATTGCGCAAGCAAGTAAGATCCCTCAAAGACGATGAGGTAGATAGGTTCGGGGTGGAAGCGTGGCGACACGTGCAGCTGACGAATACTAATCGATCGAGGACTTAACCAACACGTTGTTTTCACCTGTCGCATATCCAGTTTTGAGGGCGCAAGCACTCAAAAAAATAGTCCAGTGATGATGGCAAAGAGGCCACACCCGTTCCCATCCCGAACACGGAAGTTAAGCTCTTTTGCGCCGATGGTAGTTGGGGGTTTCCCCCTGTGAGAGTAGGACATTGCTGGGCCAAGTAAAAAAAGCCGTTGCCGGTATTTCCGGTGGCGGCTTTTTTGTGTTTATTCGCGATAGTTGTTGTGTATAAGAACAAAAATATCTTCACTGCTGTTTCGGACTAAGGAGAAATGGTCGACATTGTCATGTCCATGAAGTGTTCGGTTATGATGTGCAATAATTTCTTCTCCCTTTAGTATCAGTGAATCGGTTTTCGAATGGCCACCTTGAATTAACGTGACGTCAAATTTATTAATAGTGGCAGTTCTGACAGCTGTGTCGATGCAGAATTCTGTCTTACATCCCATAATGACTATGTGTTTAATATGCTGATTCTGTAAAAATTTCAGCAAGGGGGTTTGATAAAAAGCATTGGTCGCTTTTTTATCAAATATTGCGGCAGGGTTAGAAGAGTCAATGTCCGGATGAATTTGAAAACCTGGACCCTGGCCTTCTGCTACATCCAGGTCACGTATGAAGACAATGGGAACGGAAGTTGTTTTCGCTTTGCTGATTACATCATTTATTGCCTGAATCAACTGTTGCTTATTCACAATTTCCGGCTCGGACGGGGTTCCATCAATAAGGGCCTGCTGGGCATCAATTATGATAAGTGCCTGAGTCACCTGTAACTCCCCTTTACTAAAGAATGGATTTGCAGCTTTTATTTAAATAAATAGTTCGTATCTTTTATTAAAAATCCTTTTTATAAGAATGATTTCCTTCTATATAATGGAAATCTGACATTCTCTGTCTTGCATTCATTATTAATATCTACTAGTATGAGACATGGAACTTTAGAAGCGAGTAAGAAAGGGTGCAAAAAGTGGATTTTAATCCGTGGTTGATGATTCTTATTATTTTCTCTATTAATGTTGTATATGTTGCGTTTTTGACAATACGTATGATTTTGACGCTGAAAGGCTATCGTTATAGCGCTGCAATGGTAAGTGTGGTGGAAACGGTTATTTATATAGTGGGATTAGGACTGGTTTTGGATAATTTGGATCAAATTCAAAATTTGATTGCTTATGCGATTGGTTTTGGTACAGGCGTTATTGTAGGATCGAAGATTGAAGAGAAATTGGCACTCGGCTACATTACGGTAAACGTTATTACTAGTGATGTTAATCAATTGCTTCCGGCAAAACTGCGGGAAAAAGGATATGGAGTTACTGACTGGGTTGCCAACGGGATGGAAGGCGGGCGCCAGTCGATGCAAATTTTGACGCCGCGTAAAATGGAGCTTCAATTATATGCAACGATTCAAGAACTGGATCCGAAAGCTTTTATCATTGCCTATGAGCCAAAAACGATTCATGGCGGTTTCTGGGTGAAACAAGTACGGAAAGGGAAGTTGTTTAAATGAGTAAAAAAACTGTCTGGTTTGAGGTTGCCGAAAATGAAACCATGGATGCCTGCTTGGAAAGAATGAAACAGGCTGGTTATATGGCAGTTGGCCGGAAAGAAGAGCCTTTGTTTGAAGAGGTTGAAGGGAAGCCGGTTCCAATTCGGCAAATTGTAAAATTTAAAGGAACAAAAATGGAGTAATAATGGTTAAAACCTTATTAAAACCGAACAATGGAATATGCAAATAAGTAATCGTTCGACTTTATTGTTGACTCACTCTTTCTATCTTGTTATGATAATTGAGGATACCCCATATATGCAGAGGAATTGGCTTCTGCGTTTCTACCAAGACACCGGAATGTCTGGACTATGCGGGAAAGCAACTTAATGGATACGTGGCGAAAAATGGGCTTATTTGCGGCATCATTTACTAATTCGTCTTATTAAAAAGTCCTTAAGTAAACTGCTTTTCACGTAATGTGAACAGTTTACTTGAGGACTTTTATTTGTTTTAAAGGAGAGATTTTGAAATGAATCCACGAATCGGCGTGATAATGGGAAGTTCAAGTGATTGGGAAACAATGAAACATGCATGTGACGTATTGGATGAACTGGGAATCGCTTATGAAAAGAAAGTAATTTCCGCTCATCGGACTCCGGAATTGATGTTTTCTTATGCAGAAGAAGCGAGAGAAAGAGGATTGCATGTCATCATTGCAGGTGCAGGCGGGGCTGCTCATTTACCTGGAATGGTAGCAGCGAAAACAACCCTTCCGGTCATTGGCGTTCCTGTCCAATCAAAAGCGCTGAACGGATTAGATTCATTGTTATCCATCGTGCAGATGCCTGGCGGAGTTCCTGTCGCTACCGTAGCAATTGGCAAAGCTGGAGCCATTAATGCAGGCCTTCTTGCTGCCCAGATTCTCGGCACAACAGACACACAGGCTGCCCAGGCATTGCAGACAAGAAGAGATCGAACGCACGCTGAAGTCTTAACTAGTACAGGTGATTTAATATGACAAAAATGATTTTGCCCGGACAAACGATTGGCATCATTGGCGGAGGGCAGCTCGGGCGCATGATGGCACTGGCAGCTAAAGAAGCAGGTTTTAAAATTGCGGTTTTGGATCCGTCAATGGATTCACCGACCGGCCAAGTGGCTGATGTTCAAATCGTAGCGCCTTATAATGATATGCATGCACTTGAAGAGTTGGCTGAAGCGAGTGACGTCATCACATATGAATTTGAAAATATAGATGTGGAAGGTTTGGAAAAGCTGACTCAAATTGCTTATGTTCCGCAAGGATCCGAATTGATCCGGATTACACAGGACCGCATTTTTGAGAAGCAGGCAATTTCGGAAGCAGGCGTACCGATTGCGGATTATTTCACGGCATCGTCTTATCAAGAACTGGAAAAAAAGAGTGCTGAATTATCTTTTCCTTTCGTCGTAAAGACGGCAAGAGGCGGCTATGACGGCAAGGGACAGCAGATGGTGAAGTCGAAAGAAGAGCTGCCGCTTGCAGAACCGCTTTTCCAGAATGGCGATTGTGTTGCGGAGGCATTCGTTGAATTCACAAAAGAAATTTCCGTTATTATTCAGCGCAATGTCCACGGCGAAATGACAATCCTGCCGATCGGGGAGAATATCCATAGAGACCATATTCTACACCAAACCATCGTACCCGCACCGGTAAAGGAAGCGACGATCCAACAGGCAAAAGAAGCGGCAGAGAAAATCGCTGGCCACTTGAACATGGTTGGAACTTTGGCAGTGGAAATGTTCGTTCTGGAGAATGGGCGGATTATTGTAAACGAACTTGCACCCCGTCCCCATAATTCAGGGCATTATTCAATAGAAGGAACAAATATCTCCCAATTCCATCAGCACGTAAGAGCCATTTGCGGATGGCCGCTAAGAGCACCGAAATTATGGGCGGATACGGTCATGGTGAATATTCTCGGGGAGCATGTAGCCCCGTTGACCTCGAAAATTTCGCAATACCCGAACTGGTCGGTTCATTTATACGGCAAAGACGAAGCCAAGCATAAACGCAAAATGGGCCATGTTACAATATTAACGGAAGACCTGAAAAGGACTTTAACAGAAATCGACGAATCCGGCATCTGGCCGGAATAATTGGAGGAACTTGAATTATGATCGCACGTTACACACGACCTGAAATGGGCGCAATTTGGACAGATGAAAACCGCTACAACGCTTGGCTGGAAGTGGAAATTTTAGCATGTGAAGCATGGGCTGAAATTGGGGATATTCCAAAAGAGGATGTTGCGAAAATCCGCCAGAACGCTTCCTTTTCAGTAGACCGCATTCTGGAAATTGAAGAAGAAACCCGCCACGATGTGGTGGCGTTCACACGGGCCGTATCGGAAACGCTCGGCGAAGAACGCAAATGGGTGCATTACGGCCTGACTTCTACAGATGTGGTGGATACGGCGTTATCGTATTTGATCAAACAAGCGAATGAAATTATCCGCAAAGATCTAAACAACTTCATCGAAGTTTTGGCAAATAAAGCCAAAGAACATAAAATGACAGTGATGATGGGCCGTACACACGGCGTCCATGCAGAGCCGACAACATTCGGTTTGAAACTGGCCCTGTGGCATGAAGAAATGAAACGCAACCTGGAGCGTTTTGAAGCAGCTGCAACGACTATTGAAACAGGCAAAATGTCAGGTGCTGTCGGCACATACGCAAATATTGACCCGTTCGTTGAAGCGTATGTCTGCAAACAGCTGGGGCTTGCTGCTTCACCGATTTCGACTCAAACTTTGCAGCGCGACCGCCATGCGCAGTATATGAGCACACTGGCACTTATTGCGACATCGATCGAGAAGTTCGCGACAGAAATCCGCGGCTTGCAAAAATCGGAAACACGCGAAGTGGAAGAGTTTTTTGCAAAAGGGCAAAAAGGATCATCGGCGATGCCGCATAAGCGCAACCCGATCGGTTCTGAAAACATGACTGGCCTTGCACGCTTGATCCGCGGATACATGGTCACTTCTTATGAAAACGTCTCGCTTTGGCACGAACGCGACATATCGCATTCGTCAGCAGAGCGCGTGATTTTGCCGGATGCGACGATTGCATTGAACTATATGCTGAACCGTTTCTCGAATATCGTGAAAAACTTGACGGTCTTCCCGGAGAACATGAAGCGCAACATGGATTCGACTTTAGGGTTGATTTATTCCCAGCGTGTGCTTTTGGCTTTGATCGACAAAGGCATGGCACGTGAAGCGGCTTACGATACGGTGCAGCCTTGCGCGATGGAAGCGTGGGAAAACCAGACACATTTCCGTAAAATTGTGGAAGCGAATGACACGATCACTTCTCAATTGTCTAAAGAAGAACTGGACGATTGCTTTGACTATAACCATCACTTGCAGCAAGTGGACATGATTTTCAACCGACTTGGATTAAACTAAACGGGGGCTCTGAACATGGAAAAAGGTCAGCTATTGTACGAAGGAAAGGCAAAACGCTTATATGCAACGGACGAACAAGATATTTTATGGGTGGAATACAAAGACTCTGCAACAGCCTTCAACGGTGAGAAGAAAGCCGAAATCGCCGGCAAAGGCATGCTGAACAATAAAATTACCTCATTGATTTTCGAAAGATTGCAGGGAGCGGGCATTGCTTCCCATTTCGTTAAACAATTGTCTGACCATGAACAGCTAGTCCGGCAGGTAGCGATCATTCCGGTCGAAGTAGTGACCCGGAATATCGTGGCCGGCAGTATGGCCAAGCGCCTCGGTTTGGAAGAAGGAACGGTCCTGAAGCGTCCGATCGTTGAATTTTACTATAAAGACGATGCACTGGGAGATCCGATCATTACAGAAGATCATATTGAAATGCTTGAACTGGCAACTACAGAAGAAGTTCAGGAACTGCGTGAAAAAGCGTTGACGGTCAATGAAGTCCTAATTGGATTCTTCAAAGAAGTGGGCGTAGATCTGGTGGACTTTAAGATTGAATTTGGCCGTGACCATGAAGGGCGTATCTTGCTGGCAGACGAAATCTCGCCGGATACTTGCCGTCTATGGGATGCCAAAACGAAACAGAAACTAGATAAAGATGTATTTCGCCGGGACCTCGGCAATTTAACGGATGCGTACGAACTCATTTTAGCTAAACTGGGAGGACAACATTCATGAAAAAAGTAAAAATCTACGTCACTTTGCGCGAAAGCGTATTGGATCCGCAAGGGTCTGCAGTAATGGGATCTCTTCATAAAATGGGCTACGCGGAAGTTGAAGATGTCCGGATCGGCAAATACTTGGAACTGATGATTTCAGACGATGCACGTGATGTTGATGCACTTGTAAATGAAATGTGCCAAAAGTTATTGACGAACACGGTGATTGAAGATTACCGTTTCGAAATTGAGGAGGCTGTCTCGCAATGAAATTCGCAGTAATCGTATTTCCTGGATCCAATTGTGACTTGGATATGTACCACGCGGTCAAGGATGAACTTGGTGAAGAAGCAGAGTACGTTTGGCACGATTCAACAGATTTGAGCGGTTACGACGGAATTTTATTGCCGGGCGGATTTTCGTATGGCGATTACTTGCGCTGCGGCGCGATTGCCCAATCTTCTGCCGTAATGGATGAAGTGAAAAAAGCGGTGGAAGCAGGCAAGCCGGTTCTCGGCATCTGCAACGGTTTTCAGATTTTGACGGAAGCAGGCCTGCTTCCTGGCGTTTTGCTCCGCAACAAGAACTTGAAGTTCATGTGCAAGACAGTTGGCTTGAAAGTTGAAAATGCCAACACGCTGTTTACCAATGAATATTCAGAAGGCCAGGAAATCCAGATTCCGATCGCACACGGCGAAGGGAACTACTATTGCGATGATGCGACTTACGAACAGCTGAAACAAAACAATCAAATCGTCTTTTCTTATGCGGATGACTTTAATGGCAGCCGCAACAACATAGCAGGAATCGTCAATGAACGTGGCAATGTGCTTGGCATGATGCCGCATCCCGAACGCGCAGTGTCCGAATTGATCGGCGGAAGCGACGGCTTGGCATTATTCAAATCAATCGTGAAACAGTGGAGGGAAGCAAATGTCAGTCATGCTTGAGCCAAATACTGAGCAAATCAAAGAGCAGAAAATCTATCAGCAAATGGGATTGTCGGATGCAGAGTTTGCGATGGTGGAAAACATTTTAGGCAGAACACCAAATTACACCGAAACGGGTTTGTTCTCGGTCATGTGGTCCGAGCATTGTTCGTATAAAAACTCCAAACCGGTCCTTTCGAAATTCCCGACAAAAGCACCTCGTGTCCTTCAAGGGCCAGGCGAAGGCGCTGGGATTGTCGATATCGGAGACGGCCAGGCAGTGGTCTTTAAGATGGAATCCCATAACCACCCATCAGCGATTGAGCCTTATCAAGGCGCAGCGACAGGAGTCGGCGGTATTATCCGCGACGTTTTCTCAATGGGCGCACGCCCGATTGCGATGCTGAACTCGCTCCGCTTTGGCGAGCTGACAACACCGCGTGTGAAATACCTGTTTGAAGAAGTGGTGGCCGGGATCGCAGGATACGGCAACTGCATCGGCATTCCGACAGTCGGCGGCGAAGTGCAGTTTGACGATTCCTACGATGGCAATCCACTCGTCAATGCGATGTGCGTCGGATTGATCGACCATAAGGACATTCAAAAAGGAATCGCTTCAGGAGTCGGCAACCCGGTGATGTACGTCGGCGCAAAAACAGGGCGCGACGGCATCCACGGCGCGACATTTGCTTCGGAAGAATTGACGGAATCATCGGGAGATAACCGCCCGGCGGTGCAAGTTGGAGATCCATTCATGGAAAAACTCTTGCTTGAAGCGTGTTTGGAACTTGTGAAATCCGATGCACTTGTCGGCATCCAGGACATGGGTGCGGCAGGGCTGACTTCTTCTTCAGCTGAAATGGCTTCAAAAGCCGGTTCCGGCATTGAAATGGATCTGGACCATGTGCCGCAGCGCGAAACGGGCATGACGGCTTACGAAATGATGTTATCCGAATCTCAGGAACGCATGCTGATTGTCGTGAAAAAAGGGCGCGAACCTGAAATCGTGGAGCTATTCGAAAAGTACGGATTAGACGCCGTGACAGTCGGTACCGTAACGGACGATTCGACTCTGCGTTTATTGCATAAAGGCGAAGTGGTGGCAGAAGTGCCGGTTGATGCATTGGCAGAAGATGCACCGGTTTACCACAAACCTTCCAGTGTACCTGCTTATTTTAATGAGTATCAGCAAATGGACAACGCCGAACCGAAAGTGGAAAACTACGGCGAAACGCTGACGGCTTTATTGAAACAGCCGACCATCGCTTCGAAGGAATGGGTTTACGACCAATACGACCACCAGGTGCGCACGAGCACAGTCGTGAGTCCTGGCTCGGATGCAGCAGTCATCCGCGTGCGCGGCACGAACAAAGGCCTCGCAATGACGACAGATTGCAACTCCCGCTATATCTATCTGGATCCGGAAACCGGCGGAAAAATCGCCGTAGCGGAAGCTGCGCGCAATGTAGTAGTATCCGGTGCTAAACCATTGGCTATTACAGACTGCCTGAACTTCGGAAATCCGGAAAAGCCGGAAATCTTCTGGCAGCTGGAAAAAGCGGCAGACGGCATGTCTGAAGCCTGTACGATTCTTGATGCACCCGTAATTGGCGGCAACGTCT
This sequence comes from Planococcus chinensis, assembly GCF_020071995.1. Taxonomy (GTDB): domain Bacteria; phylum Bacillota; class Bacilli; order Bacillales_A; family Planococcaceae; genus Planococcus; species Planococcus chinensis_A. The sequence goes on from NZ_JABWTK010000012.1 coordinate 8,403, forward strand.
CTTTATATAATGAAACAAACGGCACCGCGATTTACCCGACGCCGACCATCGGTTTGGTTGGGTTAGTGGAAGACCTATCCCATGTGACAACCCAGGATGCGAAAAAAGCCGGGGATTTTGTGTACTTGATCGGCGAAAGCTTTACCGAATTCGGCGGCAGTGAACTTCAGAAAATGGTCGAAGGACGTATTTTCGGAAAAGCGCCTGCCATTGATTTAGCTGTTGAAGCGAAGCGCCAGGAGCAGATCTTGTCAGCTATCCAGAGCGGTCTAGTGGCATCTGCACATGACGTGGCAGAAGGCGGCGTTGCCGTCGCACTTGCAGAAAAAGCATTCGGAAACGGACTGGGAATCGATGTAACGCTTTCCGGTTCTGCAACTACGGCTCTTTTCAGCGAATCACAGTCACGCTTTATCATCACCGTATCTCCGGAACATGCAGCAGCGTTTGAACAAGCCGTCACGGATGCCAAACGAATTGGCACAGTCACCGACACACAAGACTTAGTGATAAGAAGTGAAGACGGTGCGGTTTGGATCAATGATTCAGTCGAAACGCTTCGCTCAGCCTGGAAAGGAGCTATCCCATGCTTGCTGAAATCAGAAGCTTAAATGAAGAATGCGGCATCTTTGGAATTTGGGGCCACGCGAATGCGACTCAGCTCACCTATTATGGATTGCACGCTTTGCAGCACAGAGGCCAGGAAGGCGCAGGGATTGTTTCGACGGATAAAAATTACTTGAAAGCGTTAAAAGGCGAGGGCATGGTCAGTGAAGTGTTTACGCCGGAGAAAATCGATGCTATTGCCGGCACCGGTGCTATCGGACATGTCCGATATGCAACAGCCGGCGGCAGCGGCATTGAAAATGTGCAGCCGCTGCTCTTCAATTCTACAACCGGGAGCCTGGCGATTTCGCATAACGGCAACTTGGTGAATGCCAATAGCTTGAAAAGCCATCTGGAACGGCAAGGGAGCATTTTCCAAACCACTTCGGATACGGAAGTGCTGGCGCACCTGATCAAGCGGAGCGGCTATGCGACATTTGAAGAACAGGCCAAAAATGCCTTATCGCTATTAAAAGGTGCATTTGCCTGTTTGATTTTGAAAGAAGAGGCGATGTATGTCGCGCTTGACCCGAACGGCCTGCGCCCCTTGTCTCTTGGGAAGCTCGGCGATGCCTGGGTCGTAGCATCCGAAACTTGTGCGTTTGACATCATCGGAGCGGAATTTGTCCGCTCGGTTGAACCGGGTGAGTTTTTGGTGATTACTGACGAGGGCCTGCGGGCTGAACGTTTCGCTTATCCGCAGGAACGCTCGATCTGCACGATGGAATATGTCTACTTTTCGCGTCCGGATTCGGATATTGACGGCATTAATGTACACGCAGCACGAAAACGCCTCGGTAAACAGCTGGCAAAAGAAATACAGATCGACGCAGATGTCGTGACAGGTGTGCCCGATTCAAGCATCTCGGCAGCAATCGGCTTCTCGGAAGAAAGCGGCATTCCTTACGAACTGGGCCTGATCAAAAACCGCTACGTTGGCCGGACTTTTATCCAGCCTTCGCAGGACCTTCGGGAGCAAGGCGTTAAAATGAAATTGTCGCCGGTGCGCCAAGTGGTAAAAGGCAAGCGCGTCATCATGGTCGATGATTCCATCGTCCGCGGGACGACTTCCCGGCGCATCGTCAATTTGCTGAAAGAAGCGGGAGCGACGGAAGTCCATGTGGTCATCAGTTCGCCGCCTATCAAGAGCCCGTGTTTTTACGGCATTGATATCTCCACTTCAGGGGAACTGATTGCAGCGAACAATACGGTAGAAGAAATGCGTGAAATCATCGGCGCCGACTCGTTGACGTTTTTGTCAGTGGACGGCATGGTGCAAAATATCGGCCGTACTGATCCAGGTTCCAACTGCGGACATTGTTTAGGCTGTTTTACCGGCGAATATCCGACCCATATTTATCCGGATACGGTATTGCCGCATGAAAAAGAGAAAGTGAAATAAGGGGGAACCGGTGTGTCAAAAGCATATGAAAAGGCAGGAGTGAATATCGAAGCAGGCTACGAAGCGGTAAACCGCATGAAATCACATGTGGAACGGACAGCACGCAAAGGCATGTTGGGTGCATTCGGCGGCTTCGGCGGCATGTTTGATTTATCCGAGCTGAACTTGAAAGAACCGGTTCTTGTTTCCGGAACGGACGGAGTCGGAACGAAATTGAAATTGGCTTTTATGGCAGACCGCCACGACACCATCGGCATTGACTGTGTGGCGATGTGCGTCAACGATATCGTAGCGCAAGGTGCAGAGCCCCTGTTTTTCCTTGACTATATTGCAGTCGGCAAAGCGGTTCCGGAGAAAATCGAGGGGATTGTCAAAGGCGTTGCGGACGGCTGCGTACAGGCCGGAGCAGCATTAATCGGCGGCGAAACAGCCGAAATGCCGGGGCTGTATGAAGTGGAAGAATACGATATTGCCGGATTTGCCGTAGGCGCAGCGGAGAAATCCCGCATTGTCACCGGCGAAAAAATCCGGCAAGGCGATGTTTTGATCGGCCTTGCTTCAAGCGGCATTCATTCGAATGGCTATTCGCTTGTCCGCAATATTGTTTTTGACCAGAACCATTTCCAGCTTGACGAGATCATTGAAGGCTTTGAAGACCTCGGTCCGCTCGGCAACGAATTGCTGACGCCGACGAAAATCTATGCGAAAACCGTAGCAGCAATCTCCAAGGAGACAGGAGTCCATGGCATGGCTCATGTCACAGGCGGCGGCTTTATCGAAAACTTGCCGCGCATGATGCCTGAAGGCTTGGGGGCTGAAATTGAGCTCGGCGCTTGGCCCGTTTTGCGCATTTTTGAAATGCTGAAAGAAAAAGGTTCATTGACAGACCGCGACATGTTTTCGGTATTCAATACCGGAATCGGCTTTGTGCTGGCAGTGGCTCCGGAAGATGTTAAGCAAGTATTGGCATCGGCTGAAGCAAGCGGTGAACAAGCTTATGTGATTGGCAAAGTTTCTGCCAAAGCCGGTGTGCAATTCAAAGGTGAACAGGATGGAACTCTCGATGAATAATAAACCCAAAATTGCCGTTTTCGCTTCTGGAAACGGCTCTAATTTTCAAGCGATTGCGGATGCAGTTCAAGCAGGGCAGCTGGAAGCGGAATTGGCACTTGTTGTAACGGACCGGCCGTCTGCTTTTGTCGTGGAACGGGCAAAGGACGCAGGCATCGCTTCTTTTGCTTTTGTCCCGAAAGAATACGATTCGAAGCAATTATATGAAGAGATGCTGAAAGAAAAACTGCAACAATTAGGTGTAGAATGGATTGTGCTGGCCGGCTATATGCGGCTGATTGGATCTGTGCTCCTGGAAGCGTATGAAAACCGGATCATCAACATTCATCCTTCCGTTTTGCCTGCTTTTCCGGGGAAAGATGCCATTGGGCAAACGATGGCTTCAGGAGCAGAAACAGCGGGCGTCACCGTGCATTACGTCGATGCCGGCATGGATACAGGACAGATCATCGCCCAGCAATCCTTTGCCGTAAACGGACGGGACCGGGAAGCTGTCGAACAAGAAATCCATGCGATTGAACATCAGTTGTATCCTGCAACTTTGCAGCGATTATTAAACCAGTAGTACACATCTGCAGTATTTTATAGGAGGACTTAACGTGAGAAAAAGAGCTTTGCTAAGTGTATCGGATAAATCAGGCATTTTGGAGTTTGCGCAAGAACTGGAAAAAATGGACTATGAAATCTTGTCGACAGGCGGCACAAAACGCTTTTTGGAAGAAAACGGCGTTTCGATTACTGCCGTTGATGAAATCACGAAATTCCCCGAAATCCTGGGCGGACGTGTTAAAACCCTGCATCCTTTAGTCCACGGCGGCCTTTTGGCAAAACATGATGATGCCCAGCATCAAAGTGAAATGGCTGAAAACGGCATATCCCCGATTGATATTGTTTGCGTCAACTTGTATCCGTTCCGCGAAACCATTTCAAAACCTGATGTCTCGGTTGAAGATGCCATCGAAAACATTGATATCGGCGGTCCAACCATGCTTCGTTCTGCAGCCAAAAACCATGCGTACGTCACGGTTATTGTTGATTCTGAAGACTACGCAATTGTCACCAGTGAATTGCGTGATCAAAACGCTACAACTCCTGAAACAAGACGCCGTTTAGCAGCAAAAGTTTTCCGCCATACTGCAGCTTACGACTCTTACATCTCCAATTACTTAACCGATTTGACCGGTGAAGAATACCCGGATCAATTGACTCTTACATATGAATTGCAGCAGCCGCTGCGCTACGGCGAAAACCCGCATCAAAAAGCGGCATTTTACCGCAGCCCGCTTGGCTCAGACTTTTCAATTGCGAGTGCTGAGCAATTGCATGGCAAGGAATTGTCGTACAACAATATCCAGGATGCAAATGCAGCACTTCAAATCATCAAGGAATTCAAGATGCCCGCAGCAGTTGCGGTCAAGCATATGAATCCTTGCGGCGTCGGAACGGGAGAAACGATCTCCGCTGCTTTCGCGAAAGCTTACGAAGCAGATGCCACTTCGATTTTCGGCGGCATTGTGGCATTGAACAAGGAAGTCGATGCGGAAACTGCAGAACAATTGGCTGGTATTTTCCTTGAAATCGTTATTGCACCCGCATTTTCAAAAGAAGCGCTGGAAAAATTGACGCAGAAGAAAAATATCCGCTTGTTGACGATTCCGTTTGACGGCACTAAAAAAGACAAATGGAATACAGTGACTGTTGAAGGCGGATTGCTTGTACAAGAGCCCGACACTTATGGCTATGAGGATGCAGAAATCCAAGTGGCGACAGATCGTCAGCCGACTGACGCAGAGCTCGAAGCGTTGAAACTTGGCTGGAGTGTAGTCAAACATGTTAAATCCAACGCCATTGTCGTTTCTAATTCAGATATGACCTTAGGGATTGGCGCAGGCCAGATGAACCGCGTCGGTTCGGCAAAAATTGCGCTGGAGCAAGCCGGAGAACGTGCGGCAGGCGCCATCATGGCGTCAGATGCCTTTTTCCCGATGTCCGATACGGTCGAAGCTGCTGCCAAAGCCGGCATCAAAGCGATTATTCAGCCGGGTGGGTCGAAAAAAGACCAGGAATCAATCGATATGGCCAATGCACACGGCATTGCAATGGTCTTCACAGGCGTTCGCCATTTCAAACACTAAGCGAGGTGCAGTTGGATGAAAGTAATGGTTATTGGAAGAGGCGGAAGAGAACACGCCATCGCACGCCAATTTTCACAGTCGGCTTCGGTTGAACAAGTTTATGCAGCTCCGGGCAACGATGGAATGGCAGAGGATGCAACGGTCACAGCAATCGATGAAATGGATTTTTCGGCATTAGCCGATTTTGCGGAGCAGCAAAACATTGATTTCACCTTTGTTGGACCTGAACAGCCACTGGCTGGTGGCATCGTCGATTTTTTTGAAGAACGCGGATTGCGAATTTTTGGGCCATCGAAAGCGGCAGCCCAGATTGAAGGCAGCAAAGCGTTTGCTAAGGAATTGATGAAAAAATACGACATTCCGACAGCAGCCTACGAAACATTTACCGAAACCGAACCAGCTATTGAATTTATCCGCAAGCACGGTGCGCCGATTGTCATTAAAGCGGATGGACTGGCTGCAGGCAAAGGGGTTGTGGTGGCGGCATCCGAAGGAGAAGCGATTTCTGCAGTCAAAGACATGCTCGATGGCCAGAAATTCGGCGACTCCGGGTCGCGTGTGGTTATAGAAGAATTTCTGGACGGAGAAGAATTTTCATTCATGTCTTTTGTCCAGGACGGCCAGATTTACCCGATGGTGATTTCACAAGACCATAAACGGGCATATGACGGGGACCGTGGTCCGAATACCGGCGGCATGGGCGCCTATTCGCCAGTGCCCCAAATCTCTGAAACTGTGGTGAAAGAGACATATGCCAAAATTGTGGTGCCGGCCGTCGAAGCGATGGCAGCTGAAGGAACGCCGTTCAACGGCATCTTGTATGCCGGCATCATTTTAACGGACAAAGGCCCGAAAGTGATTGAATTTAATGCACGTTTCGGCGACCCCGAAACCCAAGTAGTCCTGCCGCGCATGCAATCGGATTTCGGAATATTTATGGATAGCTTGCTGAAAGGGAAGCCATTTGAACTTGAATGGAATGACCAGGCGGTATTAGGTGTTGTCATAGCAGCGGAAGGCTATCCGGAAAACGTCGAAAAAGGCTTGCTGCTGCCAGATCTTCGGCGGCTGGATGGCGTTGAAATAACGCATGCCGGAACGAAACGGATTGATTCCGGCTACGCTGGAAACGGCGGGCGGGTCTTGTTGGTTGCTGCAGCAGGCACAAGCATCGCACAAGCACAGGACAAAGTATATGAACAGCTGAATAAGCTCCGGTGGACTGGGTTTTTTTACCGGTCGGACATCGGATGGCGTGCAAAGTAATTTTTTGTGTGTTATAATAAGTTTTATCAAATGGCGTAGATTTCGAAAGAAAATACGCCATTTTTTGTTTTATCCTTTGAAAAAAAGGGTATAAGAAAAAAGTTGAGGCTTGAAACATCCGCTATTACCTCCCTGTACACTCCAGAACGATTTAGCTATCCCAAGCTAAGAAAACTAAAATGATTTTCCAAAATTGAAAGGGGCAAAATGAATGAATTGGTACGAAAAATTAAATCAGTATTTCCCGGTAGAAGAAATGAAATCAAAAGAGCATATGGAGACTTTGCTGAAAGAAAAGAGCGATGTTTACCATAAAGATGAAGGGCCGTACCATGTCTTAATGTATGCAGAATTCGACAACTTTTCTTTTGTGGATTATCTATTTGTTTCAAAAGAATCGCGCGGCATGGGGCTTGGCAAAAAGACTTTGCAAATGCTGAAAGATAAAAAGAAACCGATCATCCTTGAAGTGGAGCCGGTAAACTACGAAGACACGGATACTGAAAAACGCCTCCGTTTCTACGCACGTGAAGGCTTTGAACATGCATCTTCAATCGGCTATTGCCGCCGCTCTCTTGCAACCGGTGAGGAAAACTCAATGGAGATCCTCTATTGGGCTCCGAACGGCGAAAGCGAAGAAGAGATCTTCGAAGCAATGAAGAAAATGTATGAAGACATCCACACCTACAAAGATACTCATTTTTATGGAGAATCGTACGATGGCGTCAATAAAGTCCTCACTTTCGAAGAAGGAAGCAAAGAAGACGTATTGGAACCATTCTCAAATCCAGTTTCAAACTAAAGCAAATCCACGCGCAAGCGTGGATTTTTTGTGTCTGCTTCATAAAAACCACTTCTTATATTTGACAGTCTTATCTGTATTTTCAACCTATATTATGCTACGATATTATCTATAAGAGAAGAGAGAGAAGGTGCCGGCAATTGGTAAACCCGTTATGGAGAAACAACGAAATAAGACAGCAAATGAAGGTAATTACGAAAGAAGCATCGCCGGATCTTGTTCTGACGAATGCAACCTATTTACATGGCATATTCAAAAAATGGATGACCGGAAACATCTGGATCAAGGATGACCGCATTGTTTACGCTGGACAAGAAATGCCGAAAATCGGCGAAGATACGGAAGTTGCAGACATGACCGGCAAATTTATTGTGCCCGGATACATAGAACCTCATGTTCACCCTTACCAGTTGTACAATCCGCAGACATTTGCTGATTACGCAGCGCAAGGCGGAACCACGACGTTCCTGTCGGACAACCTGACTTTGTTTTTAGCATTGGAAAACGAGAAAGCGTTTTCATTGCTGGATGAACTGCGAAAGCTGCCTTTCAATTTTTATTGGTGGACCCGCTTTGATTCGCAGACGGAAATGAATAACGAAGACCATTTATTCACATCCAAGTCAGTCGGAGAATGGCTGGACCGTCCGGACGTCCTGTTAGGCGGCGAATTGACAGGCTGGCCAAAGTTGATGGCAGGCGATGATCAAATGCTGTACTGGATCCAAAAAGCGAAATTGGGCCTGAAAAAAATCGAAGGCCATTTCCCAGGGGCTTCTGAAAAGACTTTGGCTCGCATGCGGCTCCTTGGAGCAGACGGAGACCACGAAGCGATGACGGTTGAAGAAGTGGAAATGCGCTTGCTGCACGGCTACGGCGTGACGCTTCGCCACTCTTCCATCCGCCCGGATTTGCCGAGCTTGCTCAAAGGCATTGTCGAACGTGAGTTGAATGTATTCGATAAGCTGATGATGACTACGGATGGCTCCACTCCTGGTTTCCATCAGGACGGAGTCATGGATTTGTGCATCCAAATTGCACTGGATGCAGGAGTGCCGCCGATTGATGCTTATATGATGGCGTCTTATAATGTGGCCCGTTACTACAATGTAACGAACCTGCATGGTTTGATTGCCACAGGACGCATGGCAAACTTGAATATCCTGGATGATATTGAAAATCCAGTGCCGTCCGGCGTTATTTCAAAAGGCGTCTGGCTGAAGAAAAACGGTGAAAAAGTATATACGCTTCCAACAATCGACTGGTCGGTTATGCCGGAGCTCGATATGAAATTTGACTTGACGGAAGACGATTTCCAGTTCTCCATGCCTTTCGGAATCGAAATGGTCAACGACGTGATTACAAAACCTTATTCAGTCAATGTCGATACCCACGACGGCAATTTATCCAAGTCCCATGACGAAAGCTTTATGATGCTGGTCGACCGGAACGGGAAATGGCGCGTCAATACATTGATCAAAGGCTTTGCCGCAGGAGTCAGCGGATTTGCTTCTTCGTATACCAATACAGGGGACATCATCTTAATCGGCAAAAGCCGGCGGGATATGTGGGCCGCTTTTGAAGAACTGAAACGCATCAAAGGGGGCATCGTCTTAATCGAAGACGGAGAAAATGTCTGCACGCTGCCGCTGCCAATAGGCGGGGGGATGTCCGATCTGCCGATGGAGCAATTGATCCCGCAGGAGGCGGCTTTGAAAGATGCGCTGAAAGAGCGCGGCTATAAGCATGGCGACGCCGTGTATACGCTGTTGTTCCTGCAGGCCACCCATCTGCCATATGTCCGGATTACGCAAAAAGGGATTTATGATGTCATGAACAAAAAGATTCTGTTCCCGGCATTTATGCGCTGAGAAATGGCTGCAGCTTTAGAATAGCCATATTATTTTTCTCTGCTCGACTAAAGTGCTAAACTAGTGAAACAGGCTTCTAAATTAAATGTCTTATACTGGGCATGGAGAAGCGAGCTTCTTCATGCCTTTGACATGGGATGAGCCAGCTCAGGAAGAGAAAGGAAAGGACGGTGAAGCTGCATGCAGGTGGATAAAATCCGAGGGCCGCAAACAGACCAATTGATTGAAGCAATTTTGGCGCTGAAAGACAAAGAAGAAGCTTATCGTTTTTTCGATGATCTTTGCACGATCAGTGAAATCCAATCATTGTCGCAGCGTTTGGAAGTGGCGCATATGCTGAGAATGAAAAAAACATATGAAAAAATAAAAAATGAAACCGGTGCGAGTACAGCCACGATTTCGCGCGTGCGCCGCTGCCTGAATTATGGCAACGACGGCTACGATGAAATGCTGGGACGTCTGTATCCAGACGAAAAACCGTTTCAACTGCCAAAAGACTGAACAAAAGAGTTGCCGCACATATTTAAGGCTGTCGAGAAACCTTGACAGCCTTACTTATTCCGCTTCAGGCGGACGCTTTTCGCGGGCTCGCGCCGGCTTCGCTTTCCCGCAGAAAAGGCATTGGCCGAAGCCTGCGAGGGCAAGCCTTTGCGACGAAGCTAGCGGAGCGATGCAGGAGCAGTGGTTTTTCGCCGCCTTCCGCTTTATTCCATTTTCTTTCTTCTTTACAAGGTTCCGCTTGAAAAGAGAGAATAAAGTGAAGCACCCTGCGGTTTCTTGCTTTGTCTAGATATGGAGCAAAACAGCGGAGACTCCCGCGGGACAGCGCAGTGCCGAAATCCACTCGGCTGCCAGGCCGAGTTAGTTCGGCGCAAGCCCGCAGGAAAGACATTGGGCGAAGCCTGCGAGCCCAAGTCTTTGCGACGAAGCTAGCGCAGCGATGCAGGAGCATATGTTTTCAGCGGAGCTGTTTTGCGGAATATCGAGGATATTCTAAGGAGAATTTTTGCTATAACTTTCTTAACAAGCTGAAAAGAGTTGCTGCAAATTTACTGCGGCAACTCTTTTCCGATGAATCCAGCAAAGCATTTTAGAGCAGGGTTCTGTATGAAAAAGAGGGGCTAGCCGACAAGTTGCGTAGTAGACTTATCGGTTGGCCCCGTTTTTTTGTTATAATGAAGTGATGAAAAAAGAACCAAGGTTAGGTGGATGATTGTGGACTTTCAAACATGGCGTCATGTCTTTAAATTAGATCCGGCGAAAGCCATTTCGGATGAACAGTTGGAACGAATTTGCGAATCTGGGACCGATGCCATCTTGATTGGCGGAAGCGATAATGTCACACTCGACAATGTCCTTGATTTAATGGCGCGGGTACGCCGCTACACGGTGCCTGTTGTGCTGGAAGTATCGACGATTGAAGCGGTAACGCCGGGTTTTGATTTTTATTTCATTCCGACCGTTTTAAACAGTGACAATCCCTTATGGGTCAAAGGCCTTCACCATGAAGCCATCCGGGAATACGGAGATATTATGGACTGGGAAGAATTGATTCCGGAAGGGTATTGCATTTTGAACCCCGATTGCAAAGCGGCAGAACTGACGCAGGCCAAAACGCATATCACAATAGATGATGTGGTGGCATATGCGAGAATGGCGGAACATTTTTTCCGGCTGCCGATTTTTTATATGGAATACAGCGGTACATACGGAGATGCCGGCTGGGTCCGGGATGTCCATGAAGTGCTGGACAATACCCGTTTGTTTTATGGAGGCGGCATCGATTCGCCGGAAAAGGCGAAAGAAATGGCCGCCATTGCTGATACAATCGTCGTCGGCAACTTGATTTATGAAAATATCGAAAATGCGATGGCAACCGTACAGGCGGTTGCGGAAACGGATAACAAATCGCTATAATAAAAAGAACAGATGTTCGAGGTGGTGCACAATGGAAATCATTACAAAGAATTTATTAAAAGGGATGAACCCTGAACAAGAACAGGCAGTGAAAGCGACAGATGGCCCGTTGCTGATCATGGCAGGTGCCGGATCAGGGAAAACACGTGTGCTGACGCATCGCATCGCTTATTTGGTGTTGGAGAAAGAAGTTTACCCTTCCAATATTTTGGCAATTACATTTACGAACAAAGCCGCACGCGAAATGCGCAGCCGGATTGATGGACTGCTTGGGCACGGGACAGGCGAACGCATGTGGGTGTCGACATTCCACTCGATGTGCGTCCGCATTTTGCGCCGGGATATCGACCGGCTCGGGTTCTCCAAGAACTTCTCGATTTTGGATACGACTGATCAGTTGACTGTCATCAAGAATGTCCTGAAACAGCTCGACCTGGATCCGAAAAAATACGAACCGCGTACAATGCTGAACGCTATTTCTTCATCGAAAAACGAATGCATCAGCGCGACGGAATTTGCAGCGAATATGAATCCGCATAACCCGTATGAAAAAACGGTGGCGGATGTCTATGCCGCTTACGAAAAGCGCTTGAAAAAGAACCAGTCGCTCGATTTTGACGATTTGATCATGACGACGCTGACTTTGTTCAACACGGTGCCGGAAGTATTGGAGTTTTACCAGAACAAATTCCATTATATCCACGTGGATGAATACCAGGATACGAACAATGCCCAATACCAGCTCGTCCAAAAATTAGCGAGCAAATTCAAGAACATCTGCGTTGTCGGGGATTCCGATCAGTCGATCTACCGCTGGCGCGGAGCGGATATCACGAATATCCTGTCGTTTGAAAAAGATTACCCGAATGCCAAAGTCATCATGCTGGAGCAGAACTACCGCTCGACCAAACGGATTCTGCAGGCAGCCAACGATGTCATCAAGAAAAATAAGAGCCGTTATCCGAAAGAACTGCGCACTGATAATGCAGACGGCCCGGCAATCACCCTTCATAAAGCGGGAGATGAACGCCAGGAGGCGCAGTATGTGGTTCAGACCATCCAGAAGCTGATGCAAGAAGAGGGCTACAAAACCTCGGACTTTGCGATTCTTTACCGCACCAATGCCCAATCGCGGGTACTTGAGGAAATGTTCGTCAAATCGAATATGTCGTATACGATTGTCGGCGGGACGAAATTCTATGACCGCAAAGAGATCAAGGACTTGCTGGCTTATTTGCGCTTGATCGCCAACAACGACGACGACTTGTCGTTGGCACGAGTCATCAATGAACCGAAACGCGGCATCGGCGCCACTTCGTTTGAACGTATGGCCCGTTTTGCCATCGAGCAGGACCGCACCATCATGGACGCCCTGCAGGAAGTGGACTTTATGGGGCTGACGCCGAAAACGGCGCAGACGGCCCTCGAATTCCGCAATATGATCAATGGCTTTACGCAAATGCAGGAATATTTGTCGGTGACCGAATTGGTTGAGGAAGTCTTGAAGAAATCAGGCTACAAGCATATGCTGCAAATCGACAAAACGATCGAAGGCGAAAGCCGCCTGGAAAACTTGAACGAGTTCCTATCGGTCACCCAGGCGTTTGAAAAGCAAAGCGACGACAAATCATTGGTCGCTTTCTTGACGGATTTGGCGTTAATTTCGGATATCGACTCTGTCGATGACGAAGAAGATGCGGACGGACCGATCATTTTGATGACGATGCACGCCGCAAAAGGGCTTGAATTCCCTGTCGTCTTCATCATCGGGCTCGAGGAAAACGTCTTCCCGCATTCCCGTTCAAACAACGATGACGATGAATTGGAGGAAGAACGCCGATTGGCATACGTCGGCATCACGCGGGCCGAACAGCGCCTCTATTTGACGCATGCTTCGTCCCGGACCTTGTTCGGCAAGAGCAACTACAATATGCCTTCCCGTTTCATCAACGAAATATCGGAAGAGCTGATTGAACAATCAACACCGGTTTACCGTGCTGGGGCAGCGACCAGCTACAGACAGGCGCCAAGACGGGCAGCTGTCAGCCGTCCAGCTTATGAGCCGTCAGGCGGCGACAAACTTGGATGGCGCTCAGGCGACCGGGCAAAACATAAAAAATGGGGCACGGGAACAGTGGTCAGCGTCAAAGGCGAAGGCGAACAAACTGAACTCGACATTGCTTTTCCAAGCCCTGTTGGCATCAAACGGCTATTGGCGAAATTTGCGCCGATCGAAAAAGAATAATCGGGAGGAAACCAAATGGACCGCATACAAGCAGAGCAACGCGTTACTGAGTTAAACGAACAACTTCGAGGATATGGCCACGCCTATTACGTGCTCGACAAACCGGCTGTTCCCGACTCTGTTTACGATCAATTGATGAATGAATTAATCGAACTCGAGACTTTGTATCCCGATTTGATTTTCCCCGACTCACCGACACAGCGGGTTGGCGGCACACCGATTTCCAACTTTGACAAAGTGACGCATGCTTTGCCGATGCTCAGTTTATCGAACGTTTTCAACGAAGAAGATATACGCGATTTTGACCGCCGGGTGCGAAGCGGCGCCGGTGACAGTATTGAATATGTTTGCGAACTGAAAATCGACGGGCTTGCGGTATCCCTGATTTATGAAAACGGCCAGTTTGTCCGGGGAGCGACCCGGGGAGATGGCCGTGTAGGGGAAGACATTACCGTTAACCTTCGCACAGTGCGCACCATTCCTTTGAAACTCCGAAAGGCTGAATCTTTGGAAGTACGCGGGGAAGTATTCATGCCGAAAAAATCGTTCCATGCATTAAATGCAGAACGCGGGGAGCGCGGCGAAGAGTTGTTTGCCAATCCAAGAAACGCGGCTGCCGGATCGTTGCGCCAGCTGGATCCCAAAATTGCAGCGAGCCGGAACTTGGATGTCTTTATATATGGCATCGGCGGAGACGCCGAATCGCATGGATTGAGCGAACACGAAGAAACGCTGCAGTTTATCGAAGCTCTCGGATTTAAGACGAACAACGAACGCCAAGTATGCCGGAGCGTTGAGGAAGTGTTGGCTTATATAGAGAAATGGACAGAGCAGCGTGCAGACTTATCTTATGAAATTGATGGCATCGTCATCAAAGTAAACCGCTATTTGCAGCAGCAGGAACTCGGTTTTACAGCGAAAAGCCCGAAATGGGCAACTGCTTATAAATTCCCGGCAGAAGAAGTGATGACCACTGTCCGCGACATTGAACTCAGCGTCGGCCGCACAGGCGTCGTGACACCGACTGCCATCCTTGATCCGGTATCGGTAGCGGGCACAACCGTTCAACGTGCTTCACTTCACAATGAAGACTTGATCCGCGAAAAAGACATCCGCATCGGCGACAAAGTCATCATCCGGAAAGCCGGAGATATTATTCCGGAAGTCGTATCTGCGCTGATTGAACAGCGCTCAGGTGATGAATTGCCATTTGAAATGCCGGAGAATTGCCCGGCCTGCGGAAGTGAATTGATCCGGATCGAAGGGGAAGTGGCGCTTCGCTGCGTCAATCCGCAATGCCCGGCCCAAATTACCGAAGGGTTGATCCATTTTGTATCGCGCAATGCGATGAATATCGAAGGGCTCGGAGAAAAAGTGATCGAGCAGCTATACCGGGAAGGCTTGATTGCCGATATTTCGGATATCTACAAGCTGACAAAAGAGCAATTGCTGAATCTGGACCGGATGGGCGAAAAATCCGCATCCAATTTGATTGCCGCAATTGACGCTTCGCGCAGCAATTCGATGGAGCGCTTATTGTTCGGCCTTGGCATCCGCCATGTTGGCGAACGGGGCGCCCGGATTTTATCCGAGCATTTCGGCAGCATAGAAAAATTGATGGCTGCCACTTTTGATGAACTCATCAATATCCATGAAATCGGCGGGAAAATGGCCGATTCGATTGTGGCGTATTTTGAAACAGAAGAAGTTCAGCAATTGATGCAACGTTTAGCGGAAGCAAACGTCAATTTAACTTATACAGGGACACGCGTTCGAGTTGAAGAAGGCGCAAATGCCTTTGCCGGCAAGAAAATCGTTTTGACCGGAAAACTTGAAAAACTGACGCGCGGCGAAGCACAGTCACAGATTGAAGCGCTGGGCGGAAAAGTATCCGGCAGTGTCAGCAAGAAAACGGATCTGGTCATCGCAGGCGAAGAAGCCGGTTCAAAACTGGCGAAGGCGTTGGAACTGAAAGTGGACGTTTGGAACGAAGAACGTCTCATTGAAGAATTGAGTAAATGAGGAGATTTGGAACATGAAACGCTTATGGTGGATTCCGGTCAGTTTATTGCTGCTTTCGGGATGTGTACCTTCTGATTCGGATGAAACGGAAGTGCTCAAGACAGAAGAAGAAGCAGCAGAAACGGCGATCATTCCGAGCATGCAGCTGGATGACCGGTATTACCGGACTTTGCTGCCGTATAAACAAAGTGCCACGAGAGGCAAAATCGTTAACCGGCTGAATTCCCGCTACGATATCAAAGAAGCGGAAACCGGACTATTGAGATTGTCGCAAAACCAATTTTCACCGGATGATTATTATTTTCAGGAAGGCCAGAAGCTAACGGATGAAGATGCGAATGCATGGCTTTCACGTGCAAGCAAAGACAATCCCTTAGGCTTGAATCCGGCTGATCCGCGTTCGGAAGAGCAGAAAAAAGCAGGGGAACGGCCGCCGGCTGAAATCCTGGCCCATATTGTCGAACAGAATTATTTGGTGAAAACGAATGAGGAAACGATCCGCTTAGGCGGTGTTTCAATTGGCTTAGCCTTGAACTCAACTTATTATAATTCGGTCAATGAAATTGCCTACGAAGAAGCCATTCCCCAGGCACAGATCGAAAAAGAAGGGGTCCGCCTTGCCAACGAAATCGTGAAACGCCTACGTGAAAAAGAAGGAATGGCGAAAGTGCCGATCACCGTCGGGCTGTATAAGCAAAATAGCCGCGGCGCCATTACGCCGGGAACTTATTTCTCTTACGGCGTGGCGCCGGGAGGCCAGGGGAAAGTTGCCAACTGGACTCCAGTCAACGAAGAATATGTCGTATTTCCAACTTCAGGTGCTGAGGAAAAATACCGGGAAGTGGATACGACCTTCCGCAACTTCAAGATGGATGTCGAAGAATATTTCTCCAACTTCACAAGCGTCATTGGAACAGGCTTCTATCAGGAAAACCAATTACGCAAAATGCAAGTGGATATTCCCATCCAGTTTTATGGCTCGGCTGAATTGATCGGATTCAGCCAATATTTGACCGGCCTTGTGCTGGAACATTTCCCTGAAAACATGGAAATAGAAATCAGTGTCACTTCCACGAATGGTCCGGAAGCGCTGATTTTACGGAAAGCCGATCAAAAAGAACCAGTTGTTCACATTTATGAATAATTTGCACGGGAATAGGGAGAGCCATGCCGGCTGTCCCTATTCATTTTTTCTGTCCAGGCTCCAGCGCCCAGATTCTCGGGGTCATAAGTCAACCCGGCTGTGTGGCAAAGAGCGCCGCTTCGCCGGTTTGTCTTATGCCCGTCGAATCTACCCGGGCGCTTCCGCTTTTCTAAGAAAAATGTTATGATAAAACGTATGTTTACTGAATCCGGAGGTGTAGAGAAATGGCGAAAATGACAAAAGAAGAAGTAATTGAAGTGGCCCATTTGGCGCGCTTAGCAATCACTGATGAAGAAGCTGTACATTTTGCAGACCAGCTGGAAGCAATCACGAACGCAATGGAATTGCTGAATGAGCTGGACACTGAAAATGTGGAACCGACAACGCATGTACTTCCAATGGTTAATGTACTGCGTGAAGATAAATCGATTCCTGGACTGGATCGTGAATTGGTACTGAAAAACGTAAAAGAACATGAAGCGGGACAAATTAAAGTTCCGACGATTCTTGACTGATAAGGAGGAGAGCAAAAAGATGGCATTAGCAGATAAAACGGCAGCTGAGCTGCAAGAGTTGATACATACAAAGAAAATGACCATTTCTGAAATGGCAGAGAAGGCGTTTGACCGCATTGAAGAGCTTGATTCGAAAGTTGATGCTTTCTTGGCTATTGATAAAGAAGGCGCTTTGAAGCAAGCAGCTCAATTGGAAGAAACGCCTCTTGATGAGCGCGGGCCGCTATTTGGCTTGCCGATCGGCGTTAAAGACAATATCGTCACCGAAGGCATTGAAACTACGGCTTCAAGCCGGATTCTTGAAGGCTTTAATCCAATTTACGATGCAACTGTAGTGGAAAAGCTGAAGAAGGACGGAATGGTCATTGTCGGCAAATTAAACATGGATGAATTTGCGATGGGGTCTTCCAACGAAAACTCGTATTACAAAAACACCAAAAACCCTTGGAACCTTGAAACTGTGCCGGGCGGATCTTCAGGTGGATCTGCAGCGGCTGTAGCTGCTGGAGAAGTACCGTTTACGCTTGGATCAGATACCGGAGGATCTATTCGCCAGCCAGCTGCATTTTGTGGTGTGGTGGGCATGAAGCCGACATACGGACGTGTTTCCCGTTTTGGATTGATTGCTTATGCTTCGTCTTTGGACCAAATTGGGCCAATCACTCGTACGGTTAAAGACAATGCCTTGCTATTGAATACAATTGCTGGACACGACGAGAAAGATTCAACTTCTGCAAACGTCGAAGTGCCGGATTTCGCTGCTGCACTGACTGGCGACATCAAAGGGCTTCGTATCGGTGTTCCAAAAGAATACTTCGCAGAAGGCGTTGGCGAAGCTGCAAAACAGGCAGTCCGCGACGCATTGAAAGTGCTTGAAGAAAAAGGCGCAACATGGGAAGAGATTTCCCTGCCACATTCGAAATATGCATTATCGACGTATTACTTGATCGCTTCTTCTGAAGCTTCATCCAACTTGTCGCGTTTTGACGGAATCCGCTACGGATACCGCACCCAAAAAGCGGGCAATTTACTGGAATTCTATATGAATACACGTTCTGAAGGATTCGGTGATGAAGTGAAACGCCGCATTATGCTTGGAACTTATGCACTTAGCTCAGGCTACTACGATGCATACTACAAGAAAGCACAAAAAGTGCGCACTTTGATCAAACAGGATTTCGATAAAGCGTTTGAACAATACGATGTCATCATCGGGCCAACAACGCCGACGCCGGCATTTAAAATCGGCGAAAAAATCGACGATCCACTGACGATGTATGCGAATGATATTTTGACGATTCCTGTCAACTTGGCAGGGGTTCCGGCGATTTCGGTTCCTTGCGGTTTTGAAAATGGCTTACCGCTTGGCTTGCAAATCATCGGGAAATATTTTGATGAAGAAACGGTTTACCGCGTTGCTGACGTTTTCGAGCAGGCAACCGATTTCCATAAAAAAACTCCTCAAGTTTGGGAGGGAGCTGCAAAATGAATTTTGAAACAATCATCGGCCTTGAAGTACACGTCGAGCTAAAAACAGAATCGAAAATGTTCTCTCCAGCACCGGCTCATTTCGGCGCAGAACCGAACACCAATACAAACGTGATCGACCTTGGCTACCCAGGTGTTTTGCCGGTAGTCAACAAAACTGCAGTGGATTGGGCGATGAAAGCGGCGCTCGCATTAAATTGCCAAATCAACCGCCACACAAAATTCGACCGCAAAAACTATTTCTATCCGGACAACCCGAAAGCTTACCAGATTTCGCAATTTGATGAGCCGATCGGCGAACATGGCTGGATCGAAATTGAAGTAAAAGGCGAGAAAAAACGCATCGGCATTACGCGCCTTCATATGGAAGAAGATGCCGGGAAACTTACGCATACCGGCAATGGCCATTCACTTGTAGACCTTAACCGCCAAGGCACGCCGTTGATTGAGATCGTGTCAGAACCGGACATCCGCACACCGGAGGAAGCTTATGCTTACTTGGAAAAAATCAAAGCGATCATCCAGTACACAGGTGTTTCCGATGTACGCATGGAAGAAGGCTCGCTTCGCTGCGACGCCAACATTTCACTTCGTCCATATGGGCAAGAGGAATTTGGGACAAAGACGGAATTGAAGAACTTGAATTCATTCAACTTTGTACGCAAAGGAATTGAGCACGAACAAGTCCGGCAGGAGCAAGTGTTGCTTTCAGGCGGCATCATCGAACAAGAAACCCGCCGTTACGATGAATCTACAGGAAAAACCCTTTTGATGCGTGTGAAAGAAGGATCGGACGATTACCGTTACTTCCCGGAGCCGGATCTTGTAGATATCATCATTGACGACGCTTGGATGGAACGCGTTCGTTCGGAAATTCCGGAACTTCCGGATGCCCGCAAAGCGCGCTATGTTTCTGAACTTGGCTTGTCATCATATGATGCAATGGTCCTGACGCTGGCGAAACCGATTTCGGATTTCTTCGAAGCGACCGTTGCGGCCGGCGCTGATGCAAAACTTGCATCTAACTGGCTGATGGGTGAAGTTTCTGCTTACTTGAACGCCGAGCAAAAAGAATTGAGCGAAACGAAATTGGCACCTGAAGGATTGGCGGGCATGATCAAGCTGATTTCAGATGGTACGATTTCTTCGAAAATTGCTAAAAAAGTCTTTAAAGAATTGATTGAAAAAGGCGGAGACGCGAACGACATCGTCAAAGCAAAAGGGCTTGTCCAAATTTCGGACGAAGGCACATTGCGTGAATTTGTTACAGCTGCTTTGGATAACAACCCGCAATCGATCGAAGACTTCAAAAACGGCAAAGACCGTGCAATCGGCTTCTTGGTAGGCCAAATTATGAAGCAGACAAAAGGGCAGGCAAACCCGCCATTGCTCAATAAAATCTTGCTTGAAGAAATCGCAAAACGATAGCATGAAGAGATGGCCCGTTCACGGGCCATCTTTTTAATGTCTTCATAATTAACGGGAGAAAGGCTAAAATAGGTTGAAGCTTCTACTTAGTACAAGTAAACTAAGGATAAAGAGAAACTTCACTTGAAATACTGAACCGTGTGAAGTTGAGTCATTTGAGTTTTTGCTGCCTGGAAGAAGGGTAATCTACTGGGTATGAAAGCAGGCTAAAGGAGAAGTGATCTTATTATGTCAACGGAGCAGCAGTATTTTGAAAATGCGATTACTTTAGAGAGCTATATGGCTCAAATGGAGTCGAACCAGGAAAAATCTTATTCCATCTTCGAGAAATTCGAACTTCCGGAAGATCCGGAATTCATCAATTTGTTAAAAGAAAAGCAACCACATGTTTTGGTCATTACAGAAGACTGGTGCGGCGATGCGATGATGAACAATGCGATTCTGCGTAAAATTGCAGAGGCGGCGGATGTGAAAGTGCGTTGTGTATACCGCGACCAGAATTTGGAATTGATGGACCAGTATTTGACGAACGGCGGCCGTTCCATCCCGAAATACATCATCCTTTCAAAAGAAGGCGAAGTATTGGGCGACTGGGGCCCGCGCGCACCGAAAGTCCAGGAGTTCGTGACAGAAAAAAGATCGGTTCTTCCTGAAAAAGACGACCCTCAGTTTGATTTGCATTTAAAAACAGTCATTGGCGAAATATCGGATGGCTTTACTTGGAACAGTGATTTTTGGCAAGCGGTCTATGAAGACCTGCGCAAGACTTTTTTTGACGTATTGAAGTAAGGATGAGGAAAGCCGGCTCGATGCCGGCTTTTTCTTAGCGAGAAGAAACGCAAGATTTGAAGGGGGAAGCATGAAAAGACTGCCTCATTCTGTGTCCAACCCACCGCGTTTTTCAACGGCAACTTCCTGCTGACTAAAGGAGTCTTATTCTATAGAACGTTTAGAAAGGCTGAATAGGGTATGAAACGAGCACGAATCATTTACAATCCAACTTCCGGACGCGAATTATTCCGCAAACACCTTCCGGAAGTGCTTGAAAAAATGGAAAAGGCGGGATACGAAACATCCTGCCACGCCACCACTGGAGAAGGCGATGCCACGGTAGCTGCATCCATTGCGGTAAATAGAAACTATGACCTGATTGTTGCGGTTGGCGGAGACGGAACGTTGAACGAAGTGGTTGCAGGGGTATCCCAATTTGAAAACCGGCCGAAAATCGGTTTGATTCCCATGGGGACGACAAATGATTTTGCACGTGCCGTCCACATTCCCCGGGATATTAATAAAGCTGTTGATATCATTATTCAGGGCAAATCAATCCCGGTCGATGTCGGCATGATGAATGAACGTTATTTCATCAATATTGCCGGAGGCGGCAGATTGACCGAACTCACGTACGAAGTGCCAAGCAAACTAAAGACGGTGCTTGGGCAATTGGCCTATTATTTAAAAGGCATCGAAATGCTGCCGTCCATCCGTGCTTCCAATGTCCGTATTGAATACGATGGCCAGGTTTTTGATGACAAGGCCATGTTGTTTTTAATCGGGCTGACGAATTCTGTCGGCGGATTTGAGAAGTTGGCGCCTGATGCCAGTATCAATGACGGGAAATTCACCTTGCTGATTTTGAAGGAATTGAACATGGCAGAATTTATTCGGGTGGCGTCTTTGGCGCTGCGCGGAGAACATTTATCGGATCCCCATGTCATCTATGCAAAAGCCAGCAAAATTTCCGTTTCTTCCAATGAACGGGTTCTCTTGAATCTGGATGGGGAATATGGAGGATTGCTTCCCGCCACATTTGTAAACCATGCGCGCCATATCGAAGTGATGGTTCCGATTTCGTCAATTGATGACCATGACCGGGAATAAAAGTGGAACTTCCATAAGCAAAAGGCCAGATCGAGACCGATTTGGCCTTTTCTCATCTTTATCTTTTTCTAGTACAGAGGAGGCTCAGAGAGATGAATTATTTTGTGATCGGCGATGTACACGGTTGTTATCATACATTCAGCCAGTTGATTGACCGTGAATGGGACAAAGAACATGAAGTGCTGGTCCAGGTAGGTGATTTGATAGACCGAGGAAACCATGCGCCTCAAGTGGTTGGCTTGGCAAGACAGCTGAATGCGGATTGGCCGGAGCAAGCTATTTTCTTGAAAGGCAACCACGAGCTCGAAATGGAAGAGCATGTATTCCATGGGCCGAACCCGAATTGGCTAAGACAGGGCGGAGCAGAAACACTCGCACAATATGAACAGGCTGAACGCGAGTTTGAGTCGGATATGGAGTGGCTGAGAAGCCGGCCTTTATTCTTTGAAACAAACGGACTGTTTATCAGCCATGCGGGGATTTCTATGCAGGCAGAAAATCCTTTGATCGAAAGGGATATGTACGGCATTCTGTGGAATCGAAGCCCGTTAAAGAATATCGGCAAGCTTCAGATTATCGGCCATACGCCGCGCAAAGAACCGCTATACGATGAGCAAAGCCATGCGTGGAATATTGACACAGGTGCTGTGTACAACGGGTATTTAACGGGAGTGAAAGTGAAGCCGAATGGGGACATCATCGGATTTGTGAATGAAAAAACAGATCCTCGGGATATTTGAGTGAAGACCTCTCTACTATAAGTAAAGACAAAAAAACCATGGATAAAAATCCATGGTTTTTTAGCATACTTCCATATGAATCGCTTATTCCATCAATTCAAGCGCAGCATCCTGGTCTGCGGCCAGTTTCGGGCAATGGGCTACCGGTTCCCAGTGGAACATGAACGTCCGACCGTTGTCCTGGCCATCGCTGACAATCGTGTGCTCCCAGTAATCCACACGCTCTCCGGTATATTCAAAATGGAAAATGTTGCGTTCGTATACTTTATCTTCTTGATGTTCCGGGTAATAGTTGTATTTATGGACCTTGCCGACAAATTCCAGGACCGCTTGCGGCAAGCCGGTTTCTTCCTGCACTTCCCGGTAAAGCGCATCAATCAGCATTTCGCCTTCTTCGATGGTGCCTCCCGGGACTTGAAGTCCAGCTTCCGGTTCTCCTTGGTGTTCGAATACCAATAATTCTTTCTCGTCTTCTGGCCCTCTAGTGATATAAGCAAATACTTTTCGTCTTGTTCTCATGCTGCATCATCCTTTTTTATTGTTCTTAATAGAATACTAAATATTTAGAAAAATTTCAATTGCTTGTTCTTTTTTGTTGTCACAAGTTATTCAAAGCTCTTTTAATTATTGCCTTTTTACAGGGTTTATAAACCAAGAAAGAAGGAGAGATAAGGTACAATAGGGTTGTAGAGTTGAGTACAGGAAATAATGTGATTTTGAAAGGAGAATAAGTTGATGGGATTTGAAGATACAGCGCTATTGAGTCGAATATTGACTTTAATGACGCTTTCATTCCATATTCTTTATGCAACGGTAGGTGTAGGGGTACCGTTGATGATCATGATTGCCCAGTGGGTAGGGATCAAGAAAAATGATGACCACTATATCCTTTTAGCAAGACGGTGGGCTCGAGGTTTCGTTATTACGGTCGCTGTTGGGGTAGTAACGGGAACAGCCATCGGGCTGCAATTATCTCTGTTGTGGCCGAATTTCATGCAATTGGCGGGTAACGTCATTGCTTTGCCGTTGTTTATGGAAGTTTTCGCCTTTTTCTTTGAAGCGATTTTCCTCGGAATTTATTTATACACTTGGGACCGATTTGAAGACCAGCGCAAGCATTTATTGCTGCTGATTCCGGTAGCGCTTGGTGCAGCCGCATCTTCGTTGTTTATCACAGTGGTCAATGCATTCATGAATTCACCGCAAGGTTTTGAAGTATTGAATGGCGAACTGGTCAATGTCAGCCCGCTTCTTGCGATGCTGAGCCCGGCGATGCCGACGAAAGTGGCGCATGTTATGGCGACGGCGTTTATGACATCCGCATTCTTGCTGGCATCGATTGCCGCATTCCGGATGATCCGCGGTTCCAACCATGTCTATCATAAAAAAGCGTTGTTTTTAACGATGAAATTAGGTTTGGTGTTCTCAATTGCAACGGCATTGATCGGAGATTTCTCCGGTAAATACCTGGCAGAATACCAGCCGGAAAAATTGGCAGCTGCCGAATGGCATTTTGAAACAGAAGAAGGGGCAGAGCTGATTTTGTTCGGTGTACTGGATGGCGAAGAAGCGAAATACGCCATCAAAGTTCCTTATGCCTTAAGTATTCTGGCACATGGGCTACCAGACTCTGAAGTCACAGGGCTGAACGAATTTCCAAAAGACGAAATTCCACCGCTCTGGATTCATTACCTGTTTGATACGATGGTGACTATCGGCATGTGGCTGGCGTTCTTCTCCTTTGTTTACGTCGTCGCTGCATGGCGCGGCTGGTCATTCATTAAAGCGAAATGGTTCCGCTGGCTGATTGTGGCAGGTGGCCCGTTGGCGCTCATCGCCATCGAAGCCGGCTGGTGGTTTACGGAAGTCGGGCGGCAGCCATGGATTCTGCGCGGCTACATGAAGACTTCTGAAGCAGCCACAACAAGCGGGCAAGTCGACTTAATGATTATTTTGTTCGCAGGCCTTTACTTTATTCTCGGGGTCGGAACGATTGTTGTCTTATCGCGGATGTACAAACGCAATCCGGTTGAAAAAGAATTGGCAGACCGTGAAGCTCAAAAAGGCGGTGAACAAGAATGACTTTGACACTTGAAATAATCGGGATCTCCGTTTTGTGGCTATTCCTATTCTTGTACGTCATCGTGGCGTCAATTGACTTTGGCGCCGGATTCTTTAACGCCTATAGTGCATTTACAAATAAACAGCATATCTTAACGAATATCATCCAGCGTTATTTATCGCCGGTATGGGAAGTAACGAACGTCTTTTTCGTTTTCTTCTTTGTCGGCATCATCGGCTTTTTCCCGTTGACAGCTTATTATTACGGGACCGCGCTCCTGGTGCCGGCGAGCATCGCGCTTGTCCTGCTGGCGATCCGCGGATCGTATTATGCCTTTGCGACTTACGGGGCGAAAATCAATCATAGAGGATATATTTATATGTACGGCTTGTCGGGACTATTGCTTCCCGCTGCCTTGTCTCCTGTGCTTGCCATGTCCGAAGGCGGATTCATCAAAATGGCGGATGACAAACCGTATCTCGATTACTGGGCATTGTTTACGAGCCCTTTATCCTGGAGCATCGTGGTCTTGAGTTTGACAGCAGTCCTTTACATTTCCGCTGTCTTCCTGACTTGGTATGCAGATAAAGCCGGGGACGTTAAGGCCACAGATTTGATGCGTAAATATGCACTGATCTGGGCAGGTCCAGCCATCATTACAGCTACGGGCATCATTTTTGAACTTCGCGCCCATAATGCGGAACATTATACACGCCTTCTTGATTTATGGTGGGTGTTCGGGATTTCGTTCCTGTTGTTCGTCGGTACCGTCTACTTGATCTGGAAACGCCGCAATTACGGCTGGGCATTCATTTTGCTTGTCGGCCAGTTCTTTACTGCGTTTTTCGCATACGGCTTCTCGCATTATCCCTATTTGCTGTATCCGTATTTGACGATTTATGACAGCTTCACGAATGAATCGATGGCGATTGCCTTGATTATTGCATTTATTGCAGGGCTCGGCCTGCTGCTGCCGTCACTGTATCTGTTGTTCCGTCTGTTCTTGTTTGATAAAGACTACGTCAAAGGGAAATCGGATTACCACGCGTAAGGAGGAAACAGAAATGCAAGATTTCTTAATATTTTATGCACCGTTTTTAGTGTTGATCGGATCCATTGTGTTTGGTTTCTGGATTTCCCTGAAAGACGGAGTTGCATCAAAAGAAGACAAATAATCAGCGTGGGCAGGGGAAATCCTGCCCGCGTTTTTTGATGCTGTAATTGTCAGTGGAAAATGCCTTTGACTGCATTTGATCCATCATTTGCGTATCGAATCTAAACGGTCACTTTCGCTTTTCTTTTGTGGTACAATGGTGAAATGTGAAATGGAGTGAACGAATTGAAACCAGTACAAAAAAATGACCGATTGCTTGTTCATGTGGAAGATTTGACGCATGACGGAGCGGGCGTTGCCAAAGTCGACGGCTATCCGCTTTTTATCCAGGGTGCTTTGCCAGGGGAAGATGTCCAGGTCCATGTGTTGAAAACCTTAAAGTCCTATGGCTTTGCAAAATTGATCCAAATCGAGCAGGCTTCGCCGTTCCGCGTAACGGCGCCTTGTCCGGTATTTGATACATGCGGCGGCTGCCAGGTGCAGCATTTGTCTTATGAAGGGCAGATGACGTTCAAACGAAAATTGGTCCGCGATGCCATTACGCGCATCGGCAAATTGCCGGACGTGCCGGTGCATCCGGTCAAAGGCATGGAAAACCCATGGCGCTACCGCAATAAATCCCAGATTCCTTTTGGTACAGAAAATGGACGTGTCGTGGCAGGCTTTTACCAAACACGCTCCCATAATATAGCGGACACCGATATCTGCATTATCCAGACGCCGGAAGCGGACACCATTATGACCGGCCTGAAAAAGAATCTTCATGAAATGGGCATTGAACCTTATGAGGAAGAAAAGCACCGCGGCATGCTTCGCCACGTCGTTGTCCGCAAAGGGCGTGCGACCGGAGAAATCATGGTGGTGTTAGTCACCAAAAAGAAAAAATTCCCTCAAGCAGAACGCGCTGTGGAATTGATTCGCTCGCTCGTTCCGGAAGTGGCTTCCATTGTCCAGAACGTCAATGGCGAAAAAACCAATGTGATTTTCGGCAATGAAACGCTGACACTTTGGGGCAAAGATGTCATTGAAGACCGCATCGGCGATGTGCGTTTTGAAATTTCTGCCCGCTCGTTCTATCAAGTCAATCCCGAACAGACGGAAGTGCTCTACGGACAGGCATTGGAATACGCGCAATTGACTGGCAATGAAACCGTAATTGACGCATATTGCGGCATCGGGACCATCTCGTTGTTTTTAGCCGAGCGCGCTAAATTCGTCATGGGTGTTGAAATCGTGCCCCAGGCAATTGAAGATGCTAAACGCAATGCCGCTCTGAACGGTTTTTCGAATACTTTATTCGAAGCGGGTCCTGCAGAGCAAGTGATTCCGCGCTGGTATAAAGAAGGCAAAACGGCCGATGTATTGATGGTCGATCCGCCGCGCAAAGGCTGTGATGAACAGCTGCTGCAGACGATTTTAAAACAGCGTCCAAAACGGGTCGTTTACGTTTCCTGCAATCCGGCGACACTGGCACGCGATTTGCGCATCTTGGAAGACGGCGGCTACCGCACACAGGAAGTGCAGCCGGTCGATATGTTTCCGCAGTCCACACATTGCGAAGCGGTGGCATGGCTGGAATTAGCTGAATAACAATTAGAGAAACGCCAGTGATAGATGAATTATAAATGACAATGAATTTAATACGGATTGATTCGAAAGTAGACTGTTTAAAAGTGCCGGCTTGTACTTTTAAACCATCTGCTTTTGTTTTCAAACGAAAGGATTTGTAGTGGAATGAAAGAAAATTTCTGGAAAGACTTGCCGAAGCCGTTTTTCGTGCTGGCTCCCATGGAAGATGTGACAGATGTGGTATTTCGCCATGTCGTCAGCGCTGCGGGACGGCCAGATGTGTTCTTCACGGAGTTTACAAATACAGAAAGCTATTGCCATCCGGAAGGGCAGAAAAGTGTACGCGGCCGTTTAATGTTTACAGAAGACGAACAGCCAATGGTTGCCCACATTTGGGGAGACAAGCCCGAGAATTTCCGCCAAATGAGCATTGGCATGGCAGAACTGGGCTTTAAAGGAATCGACCTGAATATGGGCTGCCCGGTGCCGAATGTTGCGACCAGAGGGAAAGGCAGCGGCCTGATCCTGCGTCCGGACGTGGCTGCAGAAATTATCCAGGCAGCAAAAGCAGGCGGCCTTCCTGTCAGTGTAAAAACAAGACTGGGTTATTCCGAAATAGACGAGTGGCGAGACTGGCTGACGCATATTTTGAAACAGGATATTGCCAACCTGTCGATTCATTTGCGCACCCGAAAAGAAATGAGCCAGGCCGATGCGCATTGGGAGCTGATTCCGGAAATCAAGGAGTTGCGTGACCGCATCGCACCGGATACGCTGCTCACGATTAATGGAGATATCCTGGACCGTGAAATGGGGCTGAAACTCGTGGAACAATACGGAGTGGACGGTGTCATGATCGGACGCGGGATTTTCAAAAACCCGTTTGCTTTTGAAAAAGAGCCGCAAGAACACAGCAGCAAGGAATATCTCGATCTTCTGCGGCTGCATCTGGATCTGCATGATCAATACATCGAAGAAGTGCCCCGTTCCGTAACGGCGCTTCATCGATTCTTTAAAATATATGTCAAAGGCTTCCGGGGAGCAGGCGAATTGAGAAATCAATTAATGAACACGAAATCTACCCAAGAAGTGCGTGCATTGCTCGACAATTTCGAGTTAAATGATGTACAGCAAAATGATATTGCCGTGAAAAATTAAAGAGTGCTATGCTGAGCCTGACATCCCTTGAGGAAGTCAGGCTCTTTTTTTCAGAGAGCCGTTTTTTCTGAATAATGGCAAACGCCAACAGCAGAAAGTGTATACTAAAGGAAAAATGAATTTTCTGTCAAAAAAGAAAGGGACGGGAAACAGATGATTATTTTAAAAAAACTGTACTTTAAAGCGACGACCCTTTCTTGGGTAATCTTGACATCGTGCACTGCGGTATTGATCTTGCTGAGTACAGTGCTGCTGCCATTCATTGAGCCGCAAACCTTTGGCGGGTACTTTGACGCGCTCTGGTTTACGATGACCACGATGCTGACAGTGGGTTACGGCGATTTATTTCCAGTGACGGCGCTTGGCAGAATCTATACAATCGTTTTTCTCTACATTGTCGGCATCGGGTTGTTTGCGGCATTTATCGGCAAAGCGATTGACAGCATTACGCTTTACAGAAGACAAAAAGAAAGCGGTGGTTTGGTGTACGAGGGGAAAAACCATATTGTCATCATTGATTGGTCGCATAAAGCGGAAAACGCCATCAAGGAAATTTTAGCAAGAGACCCGAAAGTCGAGATTGTGGTCATCGATACCATCGACAAAGCGAAGGAAGTCCATGAGCGCATTCATTATATTAAAGGAAGAGCCACAGACGGGGATGTATTGAACAAAGCCAATGTGAAACAGGCAGACGCCTTGCTCATTTTTTCAGATGATAAAATCGAAGACCAGGTTCTGGCGGATGGCAAGTCATTGATGATTGCTTGTGCAGTGGAGCGCATCTCGCCTGAAGTGCATACAACAGTTGAGGTGGAGCGGGAAGAGCATATCCCGAATTTCTCCCATGTGAAAGTTGATCATTTTATTCTTTCAAATGCGACGATTGCGAAATTAGCTGTGGATTCGATTTTAAAGTAATTTGATGGGTTTTTAGGTTTCATGAAAACGCATTAGTGGTAAAGAAAAGGGAGACTTCAACAAGGAGAGAACGAACCCAATGGAACAAATACCAGAATCCAAATTCGAAGATAAACGATCAAACATCATTGAGCAGTTGGTTGAGCAGAATGTCTTTAAAATCGACGGCAGACAGCTATATGAATTGTCTTTGTATGAATTGATGAAAACATATACAGAAGAAGCGTAAGCCGGAGCCCTCCGGCTTTTTTCAATACAAAAAATTGGGCAGGCGCTGATCCAAAGATGAATTGGAGGAGACAACATGCATCATAAAAAACTGGAGGAATTCCGCCAGGACCGTTTAGATGAAATGTCCATTTCCGAGCTGCAGCAGGAAATGCGGAACGGAACATTGACATCAGAGGAACTGGTCCTGATGTACAAAGAGAATATTTCACGGCGCGACAAAAATACCGCGGCCATACTTGAAATCAATCCGGATGCGCTGCAGATTGCGCAGGCACTCGATTTTGAACGTGCGTCCAAAGGCGAACGGTCGCCGCTTCACGGCATTCCGGTGTTGGTGAAGGATAATATGAATACAGCAGACAAGATGCATACAAGTGCAGGATCACTTGCCTTAAAAGACCATTATGCCTTGCAAGATGCGCATATCGTTGCGAAATTGCGGGAAGCCGGAGCCGTCATCCTCGGCAAGACGAATATGACGGAATGGGCAAATTTCATGTCGGATAAAATGACCAACGGCTATAGCTCACGCGGCGGACAAGTTAAAAATCCGTACGGGCCATTCGACGTCGGCGGCTCCAGTTCCGGCTCCGCAGCAGCAGTCGCATCCAACTTGGCAGCTGCTGCAATCGGAACGGAGACCTCAGGTTCCATCATCAATCCTGCGGCCCAAAACAGTTTGGTCGGCATCAAACCGACGGTCGGCTTGGTTAGCCGCAGCGGCATCATTCCGTTGTCCCATACGCAGGACATTCCAGGGCCGCTTGCGCGCACCGTGGAGGATGCAGTCAGTGTTTTCGCTGCATTGATCGGCCACGATCCGGAAGACGCCATCTCTGCCATGGCTGAGCAATTTGAAGGCTACGATTGGAAGCGCCATTTTAATAAAGACGGCTTAAAAGGCGTAACATTCGGCGTGCCGAGAAATCTGTTCGATGAAGACATCCCGAAAGAACAGCTGGAGCAATTTGAACGAGCATTGGACTCACTGCGCGGCTGTGGAGCGGAGATTATCGACAATGTCGACCTTGGAGCCGATCAGGACGATTTGGGATTTGCTGTTCTGCTGCACGAATTTAAAGCGGACCTCAACGCGTATTTGGCAAAGTCCAATCCGCAAAACCCGATTCGTTCGATGGACGATGTGATGGCCTTTAATGAGGAACACGCGGAAACCATGCTGAAGTTCGGCCAGAATCTGATGGAACAGGCCAACAGCATGAGCGGCAAGCTGAATGAGCGGGAATACGTAGAAGCATTGGAGTGGAACCGCTATTTAGCAGCCGAACAGGGGATCGGTGCGACGCTGAAAGAGTTGGGGGCCGATGCGCTCGTGCTGCCGCAGGATTTCGGCTGCAATATCGGAGCGGCAGCCGGGTTTCCTTCCATTACGGTTCCTTACAGTTTCACCCCCAATCATGAGCCGTTCGGCATCACATTTACCGGACATGCGTTCAGCGAACCGGCATTGATTGAATATGCCTATGCTTTTGAACAAGCAGTAAAAGGACGGAAAAAACCATGAAAAAAGGCAGCGCCAATTGCGGCGCTGCCTTTTTGTATTACATATGCTGAAGTTCTTTCCATACTTTCTCGAGCGCAACGACCAGTTCATTTTCATAAGAGTAATTATTGGCCAAAGTGGATAAGACGCTTTCAATTAACGGTTTCCGTGGGTTTTCCAAAACCAGCTCATCAGCTAAAAAGGAAACCAGCTGTTTAATGTCTTCTTCTTCTTCAAGAAGCAAGGTTTTTAATCTATTGCTAAGGTCTTCGAGCGACATGGTTTCGTCCATCGTGTTGATAAGGATTTTTGATTTGGTGATGAATTGGTCTTTTGTTTCCATCTGATTTAAAATGGCTTGTTTTAACCGTCTAATGACAAACGCCGATAATTGTTCCGTCGGCAATTCTTCAGAAGCAGTCAGCTTCCAAATATTCGTCAATTGCTGAATGGAGCCGTGGACGACTGCTGCATTTTCCAAAGCATATGGACGAGATTCTTCCCCAAAGACATCCACAATCCGTGTTGCAATCCATTCAATTTCAGACGAATACGTTTCCCGTGCGAATTTTTTCAATTCCTCATCTTGTGAATAAAAAATGCTTTCATATAAGGAAAACAAATTCTTTTCGCGGTTCATTTGAATCCGGATGCATAATTGTTCCGCCAAGACATCACTATTGTCCAGCGGTTTTCCGACGGCTGCTGCCATCCGCTTTTGACGGATCTCGCTGCCAATCGATTCCATAATGGCAATCAGGCATTCCGCCTTTGAAGCGAAATAATTGTAGAAAGTTCCTTTGGAAACTCCTGCTTCGTCCAGGATGTCCTGGATGGAAGAGGCAATGTATCCCTTATTGATGAACAAGGTGTAAGCTGCATTGATAATTTGCTGTTTTTTTAGATTCATGTTTTCACCTTTATACTGTTAGTCTACTGCCATCATATCCTGTAAAGACTTACAAATCAATCATTTTAGACTATCGGTATATTTTGCTTGATAATAATAGACAGGCAGTATAGAATGATGAAATGAAGAAAAAACGCAAGAAATATACGGAGGAATAAAAGAATGAAAGAACAGAAAAAACCGCCTTATGGCATAATCATCATACTCTTTACCGGAGCCTTTGTGGCAATCTTCAACCAGACCTTGTTGAACATTGCATTGCCGTCCATCATGATTGATTTTGGCATCGAGGCTTCTACAGCACAATGGCTTGTCACTGCTTATATGCTTGTCAATGGTATTTTAATTCCCGCCAGTGCTTATTTAATCCAACGCTATTCCAACCGCTCGATATTTATCGTGGCGATGTCGTTATTTGCACTTGGAACTTTGCTTGCGGCTATAGCACCTGTATTTAGTGTGCTTCTGGTCGGGCGTATGATTCAGGCGTCCGGTGCTGCTTTGATGATGCCGCTATTAATGAACGTAATGCTTGCTGCTTTCCCGATTGAAAAACGTGGAGCTGCCATGGGGGTTTTCGGGCTTGTCATGGTCGTAGCCCCGGCAATCGGGCCGACGCTTTCTGGATTTATTGTTGAACACTATTCGTGGCGCGTCCTGTTTTGGATTGTCTTGCCGGTTGCTTTGATCCCGCTTGCCTTAGGGATTTTTAAATTGAAAAATT
Organism: Planococcus chinensis; assembly: GCF_020071995.1. GTDB lineage: Bacteria > Bacillota > Bacilli > Bacillales_A > Planococcaceae > Planococcus > Planococcus chinensis_A. Next base: position 41,129 of record NZ_JABWTK010000012.1, read on the forward strand.
TAACGTTCCAGGACCGGAACATCTCTTTGGACACCGGATCATTAATTCTTTCAACATTAGGATTTGGCGGAATTTTATATGGATTCAGTTCAGCCGGAACGATGGGGTGGACCGATCCGACAGTCATGGCAACCATTGCCATCGGGATTATCTCATTGGTGATATTCGTTTTCCGCCAGCTTAAACTGGACGAACCTTTGCTTCAAATCCGAATTTACAAATATCCGATGTTTGCTTTGTCTTCTGCCATCTCTGTTGTCGTTTCGATGTCAATGTTCTCAGCGATGATTTTGATGCCGATTTACATTCAGACCATCAAAGGGATTTCCCCAATCGACTCAGGTCTTTTAATGTTGCCAGGTGCACTTGTCATGGGAGCGATGTCGCCGATTACCGGCCGATTGTTTGACCGTTTCGGGGCAAGAGTGCTGGCAATTCCAGGGCTCATCATTGTCGTTTTAACAACGTACATGTTCAGCCAATTGAACTTGGATACAAGTTTTACCAGCATTATGCTGATTTACACATTGCGGATGTTCGGTATTTCCATGGTCATGATGCCAGTTATGACAAATGGCTTGAATACCTTGCCGATGAAATCCTATCCGCATGGTACCGCCATCAATAATACGCTGCAGCAAGTAGCAGGTGCTGTCGGTTCGGCATTTTTGATTTCCATCATGAATGCGCGTACGGAATCAGCAGCAAAAGACCTGGCTGCCAACGGAACCAATCCAGCTGACATCTTGAATTTGGCGATGCTTGACGGCATCAATTTCTCATTCTTTGTTTCCACATTCATTGCACTTGTCGCACTGGCTTTGGCGCTCTTCATCAAAAAGCCGGTCCGACCTGCCACAGAAGCAGAAAAAGAAATTGTCTACAAACAAAAAGAAGTTACAGAATAAGTTGAAGAAGGCGGGTCCAGGTTACTGGACTCGCCTTTCAGACTGTAGACAAAGTCTAGATGAAATGTATAGCAATGCATAATACCAACCGGTCCGGCCACTTCGCTTTCCGTGGGCTCAGCTTCAGTCTCCTCGTCGCTTCGAAAACCCGCTGCTCCTGTTTCTGTCCCTGCATCGCTACGCTAGCTTCGGGACATGAAAAACCGTTGCATCGCTGCGCTAGCTTCGTCGCAAAGGCTTGCCCTTGCAGGCTTCGGCCAATGCCTTGCCCGCGGAACGCGTCCGGCTGAAACAGAGGATCCGGGATGTCCTGTTGTCTGTTCATTCATTTCTCATACGTTAAGTTCTTTTGTCTACAAGCTTATGCGGGTCCAGTTACTGGATCCGCATTTTTTATATTCAATTCGAACAAGGCTTGCGGTACCTGCGCTTATCGCGATGAAGCATCAAATATGGTACACTATTAGCATCGAAAAAAAGGTGGAATACGACATGAAATTTATCGAACAACTAAATCCGATTTGGCAAGAAAAATGGGAAAAAGCAGGATTTGAAGCCTCTATGCCGATCCAGGAACAAATGATTCCGGAAATGCTGGCCGGCAATGACATCGTTGCTGAATCCCCGACTGGATCCGGTAAAACTTTGGCATATGTATTGCCGATTCTTGAACGCGTCAATCCTGCTAAAAAGTCCATTCAAGCAATGATCGTCGCACCGTCCCAAGAGCTGTCGATGCAAATTGTTAATGTGCTGCGCGAATGGACGGAAGGTACGGACGTGACAGTGGCCCAACTGATTGGCGGAGCGAACGTACAACGCCAGCTGGAAAAACTGAAGAAGAAGCCGACGATTGTGGTCGGGACACCTGGCCGCTTAAACGAACTGGTCAAAAGCAAAAAGCTGAAAATGCACGAAATCCGTATACTTGTATTGGATGAAGGGGACCAGTTGATGGCCCGGGAACATCGTGGCGTCATGAAAGATTTGATCGAAAAAACGCAGAATGAACGCCAGCTTGTTTTGGTGTCAGCAACGATTACCGAGGAAGTGGAATTAGTGGCCGAGCGCTTGATGCAGCATCCGACGCGCATTCAGGTAACGGCAGAAGACTTGCCGATGCTCGGGAAAGTGACGCATTCATTTATTAAAGTGGAAGAGCGGGACAAAACCGATTTGCTTCGGAGAATTTCACATATTGAGGGAATGAAGGCATTGGCTTTCGTCAATAACCTGGATCAGCTGTTGATGAAAGAGGAAAAACTGAAATTCCGCGACGCGAAGATTGTCGCGCTGCATTCTGAGATGAAAAAAGAAGAGCGTAAAAAAGCGCTGGATTCTTTCCGCAAAGGGGAAGTATCGGTGCTGATTGCGACGGAAGTGGCAGCACGCGGACTTGATATCGATGCGGTCACTCACGTCATCCATGTTGATGTGCCGCAGACTGTGGAACAGTATTTGCACCGCTCGGGCCGTACCGGCAGAGCAGGAGCGGACGGAGAAGTTTTAACGCTTCTGGCCTACCAAGATGAGCGCCATTATAAAAAATTTACCAAAGAGCTGCCTTCAAAGCCGGTCCAGAAAATTTTGCACGGCGGCCAGTTGATTGAAGGAAACAGCAAAACCATTGCTGAAAAGGGGAACAGACGATGACTTTCCAGGAAAAGTTGGAGCAATATGCAGATTTGACCGTATACGTCGGATTGAATGTCCAAAAAGGCCAAACCATCATGATCAATACCACGGTCGATACGATTGAATTTACCCGTTTGGTCGTTAGAAAAGCATACGAAGCAGGCGCGAAACGCGTTTATGTCAACTACACGGATCCTGTGCAGACACGTACGCATTTTGAAATGGCGCCGGACGAAGCTTTCCAGGAATATCCGCAGTGGTCTGTTGTCCAGCGCGATGAAATTATCGATACAGGCGGTTCTTTCTTATGGATTGATGCGGAAGACCCGGATTTATTGACCGGCATTCCGGCGAAAAGGTTATCCGATTCCCAAAAAGCTTCAGGGAAAGCTTTGGAACGTTACCGCCAGGCAGTAGGGTCAGATAAAGTCGCTTGGTCGATTGTAGCTATTCCGTCTGAAAAATGGGCACAGAAGGTATTTCCGGACTTGGAAAGCAACCAGCAGATGGATGCGTTATGGGAAGCGATTTTCAAAACCGTACGCATCGGTGAAGGAAATGCGGTGGAAAAGTGGCAGGAGCATATTGCCGCTCTGGAAAAGCGTGCCGGCTTACTGAACGACAGACGTTTTGACAAGCTGCACTATACAGCTCCGGGAACGGATTTGACGATTGCGTTGCCTGAAAAGCACATCTGGATGTCCGGCGCTGCGAAAACGCCGCAGGGCAACCCATTCATCGCCAATATGCCGACCGAGGAAGTTTATACGGTTCCATTGAAATACGGCGTAGAAGGTATAGTGCGCAATACGAAACCACTGGTTTATCAAGGGAATATTATTGACGAATTCACATTGACGTTTGAAAAAGGAAAAATTGTCAAAGCGCAGGCAGCAGTCGGACAAGAGCTGCTCGATGAAATGATCCAAACGGATGAAGGCGCTGCTTATTTGGGAGAAGTTGCGTTGGTGCCGCACCAGTCGCCGATTTCCGATTCGAATATTTTGTTTTTCAATACACTTTTTGATGAAAATGCATCCAACCATTTGGCAATCGGCGATTCCTATCCGACTTGCTGCGAAGGCGCACGTGATTTGGAACGGGCTCAACTGGAGTCGATTGGCCTGAATACTTCCATCGTCCACGAAGATTTCATGATTGGCAGCGCCGACATGAACATTGACGGCATCCGGAGCGATGGCACAAAAGAGCCGATTTTCCGTAAAGGAAACTGGGCATTCTAAGAGGTGAGCAATTTGAAGAAGTATTGGGTCGCGATATTGGCATTCGTCGTGTTGTTCGGCGGCACGATGTCGGTTCAGGCGGAAGTGAAAGCTCCGGCGGTTTACATCGCGGTAGGGGATTCGCTCGCTGTCGGCCAGACGCCGAATTCTCAAATTGATACAGGCTATTCGGATTTGATCGCACAGGAATTAGCAAGCCATCAGCCGGTAGCATTCTATTCAAAAAATCTGGCTTTTCCCGGATTTACGACTGAAGACGTATTAGAAAGAGTTCAGTCCCCGGAGGCAAAGGAAGTTTTAAGTGCTGCAAATATTATTACCTTGTCTGCCGGAGCAAATGATCTGCTGCGGCTGGTCCAGTCGGATCCGACAAAAGGGACATTGGTATTTCAGCAAATCCAGGCCGACTTTGCCTTGAATAAAGCACGCCTAAATATGGAAACAATCTTAGCAGAATTGAAAAAAACGGCACCGCAGGCAGACATTTATATAATGGGTTATTATTTCGCCTATCCCCACGTACGGGATTCACAAAAAGAAGGCACTGCGATGCAGCTTGATCGCCTGAACACGATTTTAGAACAAAGTGCTGAAAAAGCAGGGGCAACATTTGTAGCAGTCGATGAAGCATTTGGAGACAACGGCACGGATAAAGTGCCGAATCCGGCGGATGTGCACCCGAATGTAAAAGGGTATCAGGCAATGGCCAATGCTTTCCTGGATATGTATCAGCAAGGCTGGAACGTGGAAGACCAGGAATTGCCGGCAGCTGACCCAAAAACTTTTGAAGAAATCATCCAAGAGCAGGAGCAAAATGGAGATGAGGAAGCAGACGGCCAGAACGACGTTTCTTCAGCAACTCCCCACAGCCAGCTGGACGATCATTATTTGGCATTGCGTGAAGCCATACCCTATGTATAATAAAAACCGCTTCGGGCAGAACCCGGAGCGGTTTTTTATCTTTTACGTTTTGTTGGAGTTGTTTTGTACTTGCTCGTATCGCCAGCTTTTTTGCTTTGCATGACTTTGCGGATAATCGGATAAGCAACTGGTGCAATTTTAATAGCAGTTTTTACAATTCGACCTATTCCCATAGTTATCTCTCCTATCATAAGTGAGGTATAAACTAATTTCCCTCATCGTTTCTTTTCTAAACATGCACTTTATGAAAGCGCCAGCGAAACAAGGATTTTTCGGTATTCGTGGACGCTGGAAAGCAATACGTATTCAGCATTTCCGTGCCAATCATCCCCCGAAGGCCCAAATTCAATGGCTCCTTCACCGCCATTCACCGTTGCATAATAACGCGTATCAGCGGCGCCGTGTTGGCCGAACAGCACGGCCTCTTGGCCCGTTGTCTGTTGGATGGACTTCTTCAGCGTTTGGATGTACGGGTTTTCTTCTGAAGTAGTCAGGGCCGGTGTAGAGCCGCTTGCTTTGTATTCCATATCGAGATTCAAAGTTTCTGCGAGTTCCGTCATTTGCCGGACGATTTCGTCTTTGTCCTGTCCCGGCATGAACCGGATATCATAGGACATATGGCAAATTTCCGGAACGACATTATAGCGGTCGCCGGCATTGATGATCGGCAAGTTGACAGATGTTTGTTCATAATACTCGGTAGATTCTTTTTGGAACGGCAATTCGGCAATCGCCATATGATATTTCATCGCTGACTCAATTGCATTGATGCCTTCCCATGGCCGGCTGCCGTGAGCGGGTTTGCCTTTGAACGTCAAATCCATGCGCAATATGCCTTTTGACTGCAAGCCGACCTTTAAACCGGTCGGTTCGCCACAGATGACAAAATCGCCGTGATAGCCCTGTTCGACAAGCCATTTGGATGTATTGCGGCCGCCGATTTCTTCATCGGTGACAATATGTAATTGCACAACGCGCGGCAGTTTTTCAGCCTCCAGGTCGACAAAAGCCTGCATCATGGCAGCAACGCCCGCTTTCATATCTGCAGCCCCGCGGCCATATAGACGTCCGTTTTCTTCCATCGGCACGAATTGTTCGCTGTGTCCTGGAACGACGTCGACATGCCCGTTCCAAACGATGGTTTCTGTTCCTTGCCCTTTAATGGCCGTCAGCATCAAATACCCTTCGTTGTCATGGACCTTTACTTCCGTCCCTTGGCGTTTAAGCCAATCGGCGCAAAAAAGAAGCGCTTTGTTCGCCCCTTCTTTTGTATCACTTTCAATTTTAATCAAATCCTTGAGCAGTTCGATCATTGTAGATGGCAGCAAAAACTTGGCTGCCAACACCACCTTTCTGTTTTTCTATTACTAAAAGTCTACCCTAAACAGCCGGTTTGAAACGGAATTGCTTTCGGACAAGGAGTTGTGTACAATACAGGTGTAAACGAATAATTGTATACACCACAAGGGGAGCTATTTGCTGAGAGTGAACATATTGTTCTTACCCTTTGAACCTGTAAGTTAATGCTTGCGCAGGGATGTGGATAGAAACCGGTCCTTAACGCGGCGCCAGGCTCTGTCCTAGCGCCGCTTTTATATGGTTTTTTTCTGCGGCCCTTCTGGTGATGTGCACAACACAAGGAGGAAGTCATGAGAAATTTACGAGTTTTACTGATGGTGGAAATTGCTATATTCGGAGCCTTGGGATACGTCCTGGATTTTGTGGCATTTAGAATGCCGCAGGGCGGATCAGTCAGTCTGGTGATGATTCCGATTGTCTTAATGGCCTTTCGAAGAGGCGTGTTGGCAGGTGTATTGACCGGCCTGCTGGTGGGGCTGCTGCAAATCGTTACCGGCGTCATTTCGGTTACACCGCTGTCGTTTGGTTTTGTCGTGTTGCAGGTGTTATTGGATTATCTCGTGGCGTACGGCGTAGTTGGCTTTTCCGGGCTCATGCGCGGAAGATATCTGCAGGCTTCCCGCGAACATCGAACCGGGAATATGATTTTGGCAGTAGTAATCGGACTGTTTATCGGTTCTGCATTGCGCTATCTTACTCATGTCATTACCGGCATTCTGTTTTTCGGCATGTTTGCTGAAGGCAATGTATTGATTTATTCGGCCGTTTACAATGCCACTTATATGATTCCGGTGTTTTTGGTCGCCGCGGTTGTGTGTTCCGCACTTTTTGCAGCGGCGCCCAAATTGGTGGATACAAAAGCGTAACTTAAAGAGGATTATCTACCGGATAATCCTCTTTAAGTTTGTAGGCAAAAGAATTATAAGCATCATAAATGAATTAACATACAATAGGATATTCCGCATCCTCCGTTTCAGCCGGACGCGTTCCGCGGGCTTCCACCTCGGATCCTTAGCGTAGCGGCTACCCAGAGGTGCCGCTTTTCTTCTACAATCAGATGGTTGAGCGTCAATCGGATGATTGCTCACTTTCATATGAAAGTGACACGCCCAACCGGTCCGGCCACGGAGACTCCTGTGGGACAGCGAAAGCTGAAGGCCCCGCAGGAACGTTAGCGACGAGGAGACTGAAGCTGAGCCCACGGAAAGCGAAGTGGCCGGCCCGGTTGTTTTATGTATCACTTTTCATTATTTCTACACTTTGTTCTGCAGTCTGAAAGAGGAGTATCTACCGGATAATCCTCTTTTTCTTATGCTTAGATTCAAGCAAATGACGGTGCTTTACGGGCATCTGCGCTTTCCTTATGATATAATTTTGAGTAGACAAGTTGAAAGAAGGGTACTAAATGATTGCCACTACAGAAAAAGATATTGAAATGCTAAAAAAAGCCGGCCGCATGGTCGCTGAAATCCGTGACGCCATGAAAGCTGCTACGAAGCCCGGCGTTACGACAAAAGAACTTGATGAGATTGGCGGACGCATGTTCAAGGAAATGGGCGGCGTGTCCGGACCAAAATCAGAATACGATTTCCCAGGGTACACATGCATCAGCGTAAACGAAGAAGTAGCCCATGGCATGCCAGGGAAACGGATAATCAATGAAGGCGATATGGTCAACATTGATGTTTCCGGCTCGTACGAAGGATATTTTGCAGATACGGGCATTTCGTTTGTTGTCGGTGACGGCTATCCGGAAAAAGAAAAACTTTGTGAAGTTGCGGCTTCTTCATTTGAGCGCGCGATGACCAAAGTGAAGGCCGGCGCAAAGTTAAACCAAATCGGCAAAGCGGTTGAGCGTGAAGCGAAACAGCAAGGATTGTTCGTTATCAAAAACTTGACGGGCCACGGCATTGGGAAATCACTCCACGAAGCACCTCAACATATTTTGAATTATTACGATGCTTGGGAAACGACGATTTTGAAAGAAGGAATGGTTCTGGCAGTTGAGCCGTTTATTTCCCAGAAATCCGAACATATCGTGGAATCAGGAGACGGCTGGACATTCATCACACCGGACCAGTCACTGGTTGCGCAAATTGAACACACGGTACTTGTCACAAAAGGCGAACCGGTATTATTGACGAAAATAGATTAAGGTGCACAAAAAAGACCCTTCTCAGGGTCTTTTTTTGATGAGCAATATTCCGGTTAATATAACGCCTGATAAAAACAGGGACGCTGTCGTCACAAGCAATTCATCCATTTGATGCTTAACGGCAATTCCGATAAATGCCCAAATAAAGACGAGTGCATAAGGGATGTCGGAATGATGGAAGCGAATGTGAAGTGCAAGTGCTGTTGCGACCGTCAGCATGATGACGGTCCAAAGCTGATCGCTCAGCCCCCAGCCGCTCCAGTTATAGTAAGTAAGGACAAAACTGATATTGACAATGGTGGCGACGCTGATCCATCCCATATTGACAGCTACAGGGAAACGCTCAAGAAGACCGCGTTCTTCATTGCCATATTGAAGATAAAGCCCGATCAAAGCCAGCAAATATCCGATCATTGCTAAGATTGACCAGCCGAAAAATTCATAATGCCAAAGAAGCAGCCAACTAATATTAAAGAGTGCACTTAATACAAAAAATGAAGTTATCTTTATTGAAGGGACTTGTCCTTTTTTCAGACGAACCCAAAAACCGATAATCCATATAGCCAGCAAAATGTAAATGACTGACCAGATTGAGAATGCATAACCAGCGGGCGTAAACAGGACAGGGAGCCGATTGGAAATTTCTCCAGTTGTCTGTCCGTTAATTGGCAGGATATTAGCCATAGCGTTTACAACAATGATGGCTATAAAAGCAATAGTCATCAACAGTATCCTAAACATAAAGAGATCCCTCCTCTTTTTTAAGTATAACTGTCCTTGTATGGTTCAACAAACTGCAATTCCAAAAAAAATTGAAATAAAAGGGAGTTTGTGAAGAAGCCGACACTTTTCAGAAAAATATTGGAGAAGAAGGACCGGCTCAATTGTTCCGCCTTCCGAATAATAATGCTATACTAATAAGTGTTTTTAGAAAATTTAGTTTACCAGGGGGTAACACAATGACGGTTAAATTTCCGGAAGTATGGGATTTGGAAGTTCTTTTTCCAGGGGGAAGCAATTCAAAAGAATTGCGTTTACATATTGAAAAAACAAGTTCTGATTTAGCAGAACTTGAGGTGCTGGCTGAAAACTTCAAAGTACCGGCATCTGAAAAAGACGAAGCCTCTATTGTAGAGATGCTGGAGAAAGTCAAAGTGATCATGCAGCAATTGAACCAGGCAGGCTCATTCATTGGATGCCTTCAAGCTCAAAATACGGAAGATAAAAAAGCGACGATTCTGCAAAGCGAAGACGCTGTTCTAAACGCCCGTTTCCAGACGGCTCTGCAGGCAATCCAGCAGCAGCTAGCCAAGACGGAAGAAAATGTATGGCTGGCGCTTTTAGAATCGGAGCCATTGAAGGAGTTCGGCTTTGTGCTGAACGAATGGCGTGAAGAAGCAAATATGCTGCTTTCCGAAAAAGAAGAAAACATCATTACTTCACTCAGCACAGATGGCTATCATGGATGGAGCCAATTGTATGACATGCTGGTGGGGGATATCAAAATCAACATGAATATCGGCGGCGAAGAAAAAGTTCTTTCTGTCGGCCAGGCCAACAATTTAAGCTCAGATCCGGATGCGGCTATCCGCCAGCAGTCATATGAAAAAATGGAAGCGGCATGGACAGACAAAGAAGAGTTTTTTGCCAAGACTTTAAATTCAATTGCGGGCTTCCGATTGGAAGTCTATAAAAAACGCGGCTGGGACAGCGTTCTTCAAGAACCGCTTCATATTAACCGCATGAAACAGGAAACCTTGGATGCGATGTGGGGAGCCATCAGCAAAAACAAACAGCCTTTTGTCGATTACTTGAATAAAAAAGGCGAGATGCTCGGGAAAGACGGCTTGGACTGGTTTGACGTCGATGCACCGGTAACGGAAAGTACGCAGCAGTATGCGTACCAGGAAGGGGCGGAATTTATCCTTGAGCATTTTGGAAAGTTTGGTCCGGAACTTCAAAAGTTCGCAGTCCAAGCATTTGAAAAAGGTTGGATTGAAGCGGAAGACCGGCCGAACAAGCGCCCAGGAGGGTTCTGCACCAGTTTGCCAATGACAGAAGAGTCCCGGATTTTCATGACCTACAGCGGCTCGATGTCTAACGTTGCCACCTTGGCGCATGAACTGGGACATGCTTTTCATAGCCATGCCATGCAGCCGGTCCATCCATTAAACCGCTCGTATGCGATGAATGTTGCAGAAACAGCTTCAACTTTTGCTGAAATGATCGTTGCCGATGCAGCTGTTAAAAATGCGCAGTCAAAAGAAGAGAAGTTGGCGCTTCTTGAAGATAAATTGCAGCGCAGCGTCGCTTTCTTTATGAACATCCATTCCCGCTTCCTTTTTGAAACGCGTTTTTATGAAGAACGCAAAAACGGAGTGGTGTCGGCTGAACGCTTGAACGAATTGATGGAAGAAGCGCAGCATGAAGGCTTTGCAGGTGGCTTGAAGTCTACTCATCCGCATTTCTGGGCATCCAAATTGCATTTTTATATTACGGATGTTCCGTTTTATAATTTCCCTTATACGTTCGGTTATTTATTCTCGTTGAGCATTTATGCGAAGGCTTTGGAAGAAGGCAGCCAATTTGAAGAAAAATATATGGCCCTTCTGCGCGATACGGCCATTATGACAGCTGAAGACCTGGCGATGAAGCATTTGGGGGAAGATATCACACAACAAGCGTTCTGGGAAAAAGGCATTGCGCTATGTGTGAAAGATGCTGAAGATTTTAACGCGCTAGTTTCCTCAGTGGGATGATGCCATGAATTTACTATTCGAAGGGCGTACATGTTATATCCGGAATTTAACAGTGGACGATGCGGAAGAAATGGTTCAATTGCTGTCGCGCAATCGGGATTATTGGGCGATTTATGAGCCTCGCCATCAAGACAGTTATTTTACAGCTATGGTTCAGCGTGAAAAGATAAGGGAATCGATTTATCAGGCGAGAGAAAACCGCGAGTACAGCTTTGGGATTTTCGAGCACGAATCCAATAATATGATCGGCCATATCTCGATCTACGGCATTAAACGCCTTCCTTTTCTAAGTGCGCTGGTTGGGTATTCCATTGATGAAGCCAGCATCGGAAAAGGGATTGCCACAGAAGCGGTGGGGCTTGTGACAGCCTTTGGCTTTGAGCAGCTCCGGCTGCACCGGATTGAGGCGTATGTATCCCCGAGAAACACGGGTTCGATCCGTGTGCTTGAGAAGTCGAAATATCAAAAAGAGGGTCTATTGCGCGAGTTCCTGTATATTAACGGAATATGGGAAGATCATTTTCAATATGCCATCCTGGAAAGTGAATTTTGAAAGGGCAAGGCCGCCTATAAGAAATGGTGGAACTCACTTGCCAGATGGTTTTCAGAATAAAGGCTGAGGAGGATGCGAGATGGATAGAAACCGATTGTTTTCCTATCACCAATGGGCCACTTTGGAATGCCTTCGGCACGTCCAAATGCTAGGCGAAGACCTTTACCGAAGAGAAGGGCAAAATTCTTTCGCTTCCATCGAAAAAACGATGGAACATGTCATTGGCGTCGAAAAACTATGGCTGATGCGAATGGCTGCAACTGAGGATCCGACATTCGAATATTTTGATGTCGAAACAACAGAAAAAGCCATCGAAGCGTTTATGTTGCTGCATGCAGAAATGGAATTATACATGTCTGCGCTGACGGAAGAGCAATGGCAGGAGAAGTTGAAGTTTAAAAATATGCGCGGAGATGAATTCGAGAACTCGCGCGAAGAAATGCTTTTCACGGTCATCAATCATGGCACTTACCACAGAGGGCAAGTTACCTCGTTCCTGCGCCAATTTGGCAAAGAGGGAATTGCACTTGATTATCTATATTTTAAAAAATAGTGGGGAAGAACCGGAGCGAGGCATAGATCGCTGCAAGCAGGATCATGGTGAATCGAACTGAATTACGCAATAAAAAAACCGCTGAGAATCTCTCAGCGGTTTTCGTTTCCGTTAATAACAATATCAAGTTTACCTGTAGTAGGGTCGATGACCAGCCCGTGAACCGGTACAGTGCGGTCCATTAATGGATGGTTTTTCACCATATTTACACTGTGGCGTACGCTTTCGTTGACATCATCAAAGCCGCGCAGCCAGTCCTCGATGTTTACGCCGGAATATTTCAATTGCTCGATGGTTTTTTCGTCAATTCCACGCGCCTTCATTTTTTCCAGAACGGAAGTCGGATCAATGGCAGACATGCCGCAGTCATGATGGCCGATTATGTAAATTTCTTCTGCTTTTAATTCATAGACGGCAACAAATAAGCTGCGCATGATTCCGCCGAATGGGTGATTAATGACAGCACCGGCGCTTTTTACGATTTTAACATCGCCATTTTTCAGGTTCATGGCTTTTGGCAGCATTTCAAATAGCCGGGTATCCATACAAGTAAGGATGACGATTTTCTTGTCGGGGAATTTAGTGGTTATGTATTGCTCATACTCTTTGTTCTCTACAAATTGTTCGTTGTACTCCAAAATATCTTCCAACATTGACATATTCGGTTCCTCCTTTAGAAAGCCTATTTTTATTTTAATCCTTTTTGCAGAAAAAAACAGCCCGCAAGCACAATGCTTCCGGACCAATAGTTTTATCGTGCGATTTTGTCCAACTTGTTAAGCATGACCAGCGACTTTCCAGTGCCGATTGCGACAGACTCAAGAGGCTGCGGGGCAATATGAACCGGTACGGAAATTTCTTCGGACAGCCATTGCTGCAACCCTTTCAGCAAAGCGCCGCCTCCGGAAATGATCACCCCTTGGTCTACAATATCGCCGGACAGTTCAGCCGGACAGTTTTCCAGCGTTGCACGGATGCATTCGAGAATGGCAAGAAGCGATTCTTTTAAAGCTTCCTGGATTTCCGTTGAAGTCAAGTTGACGACTTTCGGCAATCCCGTCATGATATCGCGGCCGCGGACTTCCATGGTTTCCTCTTCGTGCGGAACCAAGGCATAGCCGATTTGTTTTTTGATGTTTTCAGCGGTAGGTTCCCCAATCAATACATTGTATTTTTTGCGGACATATTGGATGATGTCTTCATCCATGCGGTCTCCCGCAACTCTTACCGTATTGGCGGATACAACGCCTCCAAAGGATATGATGCCGACTTCAGTCGTGCCGCCGCCAATGTCTACGATGACGCTGGCAATCGGTTCGCTGACTGGAAGATCTGCACCAATTGCAGCTGCCACCGGCTCTTCGATCAAGTGTACGCTTTTTGCGCCGCTGTGTTTCACTGCGTCCACGATGGCACGCCGTTCAACAGAAGTGGCACCGCAAGGCGTGCAAATCATGACATTTGGTTTGCGGAAAGAACCGCCAATTTGTTTGGCTGCTTTTTGCATGACCAGTTTCAACAATTCAATGGTCACATCAAAGTCTGCAATCACGCCTTCTTTCAAAGGACGGACCACTCGAATTGAGTCAGGGGTTTTGCCAATCATAGCTTTGGCATCTTCGCCGAACGCAATCACTTTATTTGATTTTGTATCCAATGCGACCACTGAAGGTTCGTTTAAAATAATGCCTTTTGATTTTGTATAAACTAAAATATTTGCAGTTCCTAAATCAATTCCAATATCCGTTGAAGAAAACATGCCTAAACTCCTCCTAATTATAAACAACTACCATTTTATATTTTACCATGAAAAATTAATGTAAAAAGAAGGGAAGCAGAAAATGATTCATTTGAAAGACGTAATGTATTAAAAAGCTTGGAATTGAGGGTATATAGTCGTGAGTTGTTCCCCTTAAAAGAAAACAGATTCTCTTCGGCAGAAGCAAGCGCCGAATTCAGCCATGAAAAAACCGCTCTCAATAAGAGAACGGTTTTTTTTCAATATCTTTTTTTCGGCATTGGATCCACATGCTCCGCGTCGTGTGCGTGAAGCTCTTTACCCAGGAAATGCAATAGTGTAAAGAAGAACAAGAAAATAACTACCATGAAACCAAGAACTATAGTTACGCCTTCTAACATAATGATAACTCCTCTCGTATCTGTAATTATCACTTTAAGTATACATGATAGCCGACGATAAATTAAGTGTCAAAATAATGATACTTAAAAAGCCCAGTTGCCGGCTCTGAAAATCGGCTCGCGTGTGCCGTCTTCCAGGATTCCGTCAATATCCATTTCGCCTGAACCGACCATGAAATCGACGTGCGTAATGCTTTGGTTTAGGCCATTTTCAGCCAACTCTTCTTTCGACATTGTTTTGCCGCCTTCGATGCAGAATGCATAGGCACTGCCAATCGCGAAATGGTTCGAAGCATTTTCGTCGAAAAGCGTATTGTAGAATAAAATATTCGAAGCCGAAATTGGCGATTCATGCGGCACAAGCGCCACTTCCCCTAGGTAGTGGGACCCTTCATCGGTAGCTACAAGCTCTTTTAATACTTCTTCGCCCTCAGCTGCAGTAACATCAACAATTTTGCCGTTTTCAAACGTGATTTTAAAATCGTCGATGATATTGCCGCCATAACTCAACGGTTTCGTACTGGATACATAGCCATTGACGCCTGTTTTGTCCGGAACAGTGAATACTTCTTCCGTCGGCATGTTTGCCATGAATGTATGGCCTTTCTCGTTTACAGATCCTGCACCGCACCACAAGTGGCCTTTTGGCAATGCGACTTCCAAGTCTGTTTTAGGAGAAGTGTAATGCAGCTTAGCGTATTTTTTGTTGTTCAAGTAATCCACTTTCGTATGCAAAGTTTTGTCATGATCCAGCCATTCCTGTACCGGATTGTCCAAATCGGCGCGTACCGCTTTAAAGATGGCGTCCCATAACGCATCCATTTGCTGATCTTCCGGAAGTTCCGGGAAGACTTTGGCTGCCCATTCCTTGGAAGGGGAGGCAAGAACGGTCCAGCTGATTTTGTCTGATTGCACATATTGGCGGTATTTGCTGAGTGCCGTACCGGTTGCTTTTTGTGAAGCGGCAATCCGTTTTGAATCGATGCCTTTTAAAAGATCCGGGCTTTGGGACATGATGCTGATAAACGCAGCTCCTTGGTCGGCCAACATTTCACGCTCCTGCACTTTCCAGGCAGGGAAATCCGCAAATGAATCTTCTGGAGCCAGTTCAAAGCGGGTGCGCGTAATTTCATCGTCGCTCCAGTCCACATAGACTTGTTTGGCACCGGCTTCATAAGCTTTTTTTGTAATCAGACGTACAAAAGGCGCAGCATTTAATGTCGCATTGATATAAAGCGGCTGTCCAGGTTGAATATTAACACCCACGTTTACAGCAAGTTCTGCATAACGGGCTAGTTTTTCATCAAAAGTTGTCAAATAAATCTCTCCTCTCATCCTTTCTATTTTAGCAATTTTCAGTCAGTCGTGGCAATGTTTAGCCCTAAAAGCATAAAGAGAAATTTTTTCTGCAGGACCTTCACTTCAATTGATCAAGAGAAAAACGGGAAAGTCCTTCTCCAAATCTGTTCCTGAACTGCTCGTAGGTGCAACAAAAGAGAACTGAGATTTGAAGCCGCACTCCATCTTTTAAATTCAATTCATATTTACTCTTGCATTTTTTATTATAAAAGTTTATGATTTAAACAAATGTTTGAAAAGGGAGGTGACGAGTTGAACAAAAAGGAACAGGAAGTCATTGAACTGATCCGGAAAAATCCTTATTTGTCTCAACAAGAGATGGCGGATTCGTTGCAAATGTCCCGTCCTTCTTTAGCTAACTTAATCTCCGGGTTGATTCGGCAAGGGAAAATTGCGGGCCGGGCATACATTCTTCCGGAAGAAGGCACAGTCGTCTGCATCGGCGGGGCGAACGTCGACCGCAAGTTTTGGCTGGAAAAAAAGGCTCAAATGGGCACATCTAATCCGGCGGCAGTTTCCGGCAGCGTTGGCGGAGTCGCCCGGAACGTAGCGGAAAACCTGGGAAGGATGGGCCACCAGGTAAAACTAATGTCCATCGCCGGAAATGATCCGGAGTGGAAGTTGATAGAAGAAACCTCTTCGCCTTTTATGGATACGGAATTAACGAAAACCCATAATGATCTTTCTACTGGCACCTATACAGCTGTACTGGAGCCGGATGGGGAAATGATTTTGGCGATGGCGGATATGGCCATCTACGATTCATTGACAGTGGACTATGTCAAACGCCACGAAACGGCATTGATGGCAGCCGCTTTTCTTGTCATTGATTTAAATTGTCCGAAAGAAACGGTCCGGTACGTGCAGGAATTGGCAAAATCACGCCATATCCCGCTCGCGGTCATTCCTGTATCCACTCCAAAAATTGACCGGCTGGGGGAAGATTTGACCGGTATTACTTGGCTGATTTTGAATAAAGGGGAAGCGGAGCGCTTTTTAAGCATCAAAATCGATTCTCCCGAAGTATGGAAAAATGCTGCGACCCGATTGCTGGGGCACGGGGCAGAAAATGTCGTAATCACCGCCGGGAAAGAAGGGGTGATGGCAGGAAACCGTGAAAGAATCAGCCATTTCGCAGCAATCGACGTGCCGGAGCTTCTCGATGTGACAGGAGCAGGAGATGCGTTTTCAAGCGGCATCATCCACAGTTACTTAAAAGACCACCCGTTTGAAAAAATCATTCAGACAGGGCTAATCAATGCAGCGAAAACGCTGCAAAGCGAATCAACCGTAAGAACTGAGTTATCGGCTATGCAATTACAAATTGAACTGGAGGAACTACTATGAACTCAATGATTACTTACTCAACTGAAGTGCAACAAGCAATGGATAACAACCAACCGATTGTGGCGTTGGAATCGACG
This sequence comes from Planococcus chinensis, assembly GCF_020071995.1. GTDB lineage: Bacteria > Bacillota > Bacilli > Bacillales_A > Planococcaceae > Planococcus > Planococcus chinensis_A. Next base: position 58,138 of record NZ_JABWTK010000012.1, read on the forward strand.
ATCATCTCCCACGGCATGCCTTACCCGCAAAACGTCGAAACGGCGCGCATCGTTGAACAGATCATCCGTGACAATGGAGCTGTTCCAGCAACAATTGCCATCATGGACGGCAAGATCAAAATCGGTTTATCCGATGAAGAGTTAGAACTTCTTGGCAACAGCCCGGACGTCGCAAAAGTATCACGCCGTGATCTTGGGCAGTTGATTGCAACGAAAAAAATCGGTGCTACGACGGTTGCGGCTACGATGATTTGTGCAGAACTTGCTGGCATCCGTGTATTTGCTACAGGCGGCATTGGCGGCGTTCACCGCGGTGCAGAAACAACAATGGACATTTCAGCCGACCTTGAAGAATTGGCAACTACCGGTGTAGCAGTTGTATGTGCTGGAGCAAAATCAATTTTGGACATCGGTTTGACACTGGAATTCCTTGAAACGAAAGGCGTACCGGTCATTGGCTATAAAACAGATAAAATGCCGGCGTTCTATACACAAGCCAGCGAATTTGATTTGACTTTCCGTGCAGATGACGTAGAAACTTTGGCAAAAGTATTGAAAGCGAAATGGGATCTTGGACTTAAAGGCGGCGCTGTAGTGGCTAACCCGATTCCGGCAGAACATGCGATGGAAGAATCGTTCATTAACGGCATCATTGACCAAGCCATGATTGAAGCAAAAGAAAATGGCATTGCTGGAAAAGAAACAACGCCATTCCTTCTTGGAAAAGTAAAAGAATTGACTGAAGGCACAAGCCTGGTCGCAAATATCGAATTGGTAAAGCATAACGCTGAAGTCGGTGCGAAATTAGCGGTAGCTTACAACGGACTTTAAGAAAATAGGAAAAGAAGCTCTCAACTTTGAGGGCTTCTTTTTTTTGTCTTTTGAGAAAGGTTTCTTCTGCATTTGTTTACGGGTAGACAAAAATAAGGAGCTGAAACCTATGAAAACAGATGTGTTCATTAGTGGTGGAGGAGTCGGCGGCTTAACACTTGCCTTGAAGTTAGCACAGCGCGGAGTGAATGTGACCGTTGCGGAACGTCTGACTTCCAAAACTCCTGCTTATAAAGGTGAATTGCTGCAGCCCAAAAGCATGCAGATTTTTGATGGACTGGGACTTTTTGAAGAAATTGAAGAACGTTCCAATGAGATCAAAGTGCTCGATATGCTGGAATTGTCCAGCACACTGGCAGTCCGCGATCAATCTTTTCTGGATTATAGCGTGCTTCCGGGAAAATACAATGCCGCTTATATGGCGCATCACGAAGAACTGAAATCGATTCTTCGTGAAGCTGCTTCCCAATACCCCAATTTTATTTATTTAGGTGGAACTACCGTAAAGAAAATTGATGACAATGCCGCCCACTTGCAAAAAGGCAAAGAAAAACTGGAAGTGCAGGCTGATTATTTTGTAGGTGCAGAAGGACGGGCATCGGTTACCCGTAAAGCGATGGGCATTGAAATAAAGCAGACGGCGTATAACCATCATTTTTTAACCGTGACTTTTCCGCGTGCCGAAAATTTCCGGGATGGAAAAATCATTTCTACGTATAACCGGTTTTTGGGTTTGTTTCCGCTGCCGGACAACCAGGTGCGCAGCGTGTACTTAATACCGGAAGGGGACTACCAAGAGTTGAAGGAGAAACCGATCAGCCATTTCCATAAACTTTACACGGATTTGGCGCCTTCCATTGACGGCTATGTCCAGCAATTGCAGGACTGGAAAAAAATCCAGTTGATGATTCCGGTGATGTTCCATGCCCCTTCTTATGTAAAAGGCAATAAGGCGATTATTGGGGACGCCGCCCATGCGGTGCATCCGATGGCAGGCGAAGGGATGAACATGGCCATTCAGGACGCGGATGTGCTGGGCGAGCTGCTTGCCGATATGGTGGAATCCGGAAAACGGAACCCTGAAAATCTGCGATGGTTTGAAAAAGTGCGCTATAAGCGTGCTGAGCATGTAATCCAGCTGAGCCATTTGTCTGCACTCGCTTATTCGTTTCCTTTCCGGACCGTGAGCTATTTGCGGACACGGACAGTAGAACGTATGGAAGAAGATCCAATCCTTCACTTCAAGCAGATGCTGAATGTTTCTGGCCTTGGCATGTGGAAAGAAAACGTCCGCGACCGTTTTATCCAAGGCGGCATTATGCCTGTTCGACGAAGCAGGGATTTAACTTCAGATACAAAAGAATTGAAATATTTCACCAGAGAAGAAGATTATCCGTGGAAAGTGGAGGGACTTTTATGATTGATGTGATGAAAATGTTTAAGGCTCGCATGTACATGAAGCGCAATGAGCCGTTTTTGTATAGCTGGCATGCTTATGTTGGATATGAATTGGATTTATTTAAAGCTTTTGAACGCCCTGTAACACAATTTGATGTGGCGGATGCCCTTCAATTGGATGAGGATTTGCTGCGTCAATGGGTAAGTGTGGGTGTCTCGATCGGCCACTTGAAAGAAGCGGGAAGAGGGCGCTATAAAGTATGGAATACGTGGAAACTGCCGAAACCGAAAGGCAATAATTCGTCGGGCGTATTATTGAAAGAAATGATGGAACTCCATATCCCTACACTCCTCAGCTATCCGGAAATGATGCGAAACCAAAACCGGCGCCATTTTGATGAAGAAAAACATGCCCCGACTGTTGCGGAAACCAGCCGTCTCCTGGAAGTGCTGGCCATGCCGAAAATGTCCAAACGCATAAGAGAAAACAAAAGCCGGACCGTTCTCGATATTGGCTGCGGGGAAGCTGGCTATATCAAAAAGCTGGCCGACCGTTTTCCAGATACCCAATTTACCGGCATCGAAATCAGTCCGGCTGTCGTAGAAACGGCCAAGGAATTGACTGCTGGCAATGACAACATTGTCATTGAAAATGCGGACTTGTGGCAGTACCAGCCTGAACGGCTGCAGGATATGGTCATGATGAATAACGTCATCCACTACATCGATTTGGAAAAAAGGCAGGCGCTGTTCACGGAACTGGCCAGCTGGTTGGAGAAAGACGGCATTCTTTCGGTCGTCACTCCAATCGCCGGCAGCAGCGAAGATCCGCCTTTTGCGAATGTCTTCAACAGCTTTTTCTCCTCTTTCGACAACCTCTATCGCTTGCCGACCAGACAGGAACTAGCGGAATGGGGCGAAGAAGCAGGACTCACCATGCTCGGCATCAAAACCGTCATCAAAGAAGGCAGCTGGTACATCGCACAGTATCAAAAGAAAAGCTGAAGCGCCTGCTCAGCCCCGACAAGCGCTGGAGGGCTTTCCGAAGATGGCGCTCTTTGCCATCGCCGGAAAGACCGAAGCGACTCGAGGGGCTAGGTGCTGAAGCTGGACAATAAGAAAAGCTGAAATGGCCGTTAAGATTCGAAAGGCGTAAGATGAGCTGCCGAAGCGGCGTGTCTTCAGCCGCACAGGCAGTTCAGTTTACGACCCGAGAATCTGGCCATTGAAGCTGGACAAAAAAGAAAAGTGTAGTCGGCTGTTATAGTCCCGAAAAGCGCTGGAGGGCTTGCCGGCCATGGCGTTCTTTGCCATTGACGGAAAGACCGAAGCGACTCGAGGGACTAGCCGACGAAACTAGAAAAGAAAAGCTGAAATGGCCGTTTCTTTAAAAAAGCAAAAACCCCTTGGATTTCAGGAAATTCCTGAAATCCAAGGGGTCTTTTATTTGCGCAATGAACCAAGTTCCTGTGCGATAGCCTGCATTTCGTTTGGCGTGATGTTGTCGCGGCTTGCGACCATTTCATACAGTTCCTTCAAGTCTTCGTATTTCGATGAGTTGAAGTGTTCAGGTTTCATTGCATCGGAATTAACCATGCGCAATTTCGCTTTTATTTCTTCAATCATGAATGAGACATTTTCGTTTGATGGTTGTGAGAGGTCCATAATGGATTCCTGCCTTTCGATAGGGTATAACCCATCATTTCACTGTTCAAAAAAAATGTCAATTGCCAATACGTGCGGCTTCTTTCGCTTCTGCTTTTTCTTCTTTGATTTTTGCCACAATGCGCTTCGTTTCAAGCGCAATGACACCGGATAAGCCGAGAAGCCCGATCAAGTTCGGAAGAGCCATTAAACCATTCATGATATCGGAGAACATCCAGACGACATCAAGAGAAACGGTGGCACCAATGAATACTACGGCAATAAAGGCGACGCGGTAAACAATCAGAAGGCTTGGGTTTTTAAATAGATACTGGAAACATTTCTCTCCGTAGTACGACCAGCCGATGATCGTAGAAGAAGCAAAGAAAATGAGTCCAATCGCGACGACAATCGGACCGATTGGCCCCAGGAATTGTTCGAAGGCCGCCGTTGTCAGTGCTGAACCTTCAAGGGACTTGTCGGTATACATGCCTGACATGACGATCGTGATGCCTGTGATCGAACAGATGATCAAAGTATCGATAAACACCTGTGTCATCGATACAAGAGCCTGGCGCCCAGGCATATCCGTCTTGGCAGCTGCTGCGGCGATAGGAGCGGAACCAAGGCCGGCTTCATTGGAGAAGACTCCTCGGGCAACCCCATACCGGATAGCGGCACCGATTGCACCGCCTACTGCTGCCTCGCCGGTGAAGGCTGAAGTGAGAATCGTACCGATTGCCGGCAAGATCAATTCGAAATTCAATACCATGATGACCGCTCCGGCAATAAGATAGAACAATGCCATAAACGGAACAAAATAAGAAGTGACTTTCCCGATTGTCGTGATGCCGCCTAAAATGACCGCAGCCGCGAAAATCGTCAAAATGATGCCGGTAATCCATGTGGGTACGTTAAATGTATCCCGGACTACTGCAGCAACCGAGTTGGATTGTGTCCCGTTGCCGATGCCGAACGCAGCAATCGAACCGAAGATGGCAAACATAACACCCAGCCACTTCTGTTTCAGGCCATGTTCCAAATAATACATCGGCCCCCCGGCCATTAAACCTTTGGCATCAACAACACGGTATTTCACTGCAAGTACAGCTTCTCCGTATTTGGTCGCCATCCCGAAGAATGCCGACATCCACATCCAGAAAACGGCACCCGGTCCGCCCAGAATGACGGCTGTCGCAACACCAACGATATTACCGGTGCCGACTGTTGCAGCCAGCGCGGTGGAGAGCGCCTGGAAGTGGCTGATGTCACCTTCTGATTTTGTATCCTGGTTTTTAGTGAATACCAGTTTTAATGCATAAGGCAAATATCGAACTTGTAAAAGGCCTAAACGAATAGTTAAAAAGATTCCTGTGCCCACCAATAAGATCAGAAGAGGTGGACCCCAGACAAAACTGCTGATACTGCCCAAAATTGATTCTAGTCGCTCCATCGTATTTCCCCTTTTTGTGTATAGTATGGTGTAGCTTCCTTTATTCACCGCCTTTAGATTTAATATTCCGAAATATTATAGGAAGAGTCAAGGTTTTTCTAAAAATAAAATTTACTAAGTGTTTAAATTTCAGGAGATTAGGGAAAATCCAAAAGAGACGCAAGTACTACAATTATTGGGAGGAATTCAGGATGAGCCAAAACAAACTATTAACAGGATTACTTATGGGAGCTGCGGTTGGTGTAATTGTATCTTTATTAGACCGCAACACGCGAAATGATGTAGTGAACAAATCGAAAAAAGTGGGCAGCAGTGCTCAATATTATGCACAAAATAGAAAAGAATTAGTGAATGCTGTACAACAGCAGACTGAAAAAGTTCAAAATCTTTATTCCCGTATTTCCGAAGACGCTTCTTATGTGGGAGAAAAAGTAAACGAATTGAAAGACTTGACTCCGCATGTAAAAGAACTGGCAATGGAAACAAAAGAAGCATTTGTTGATACGAAAGATGCAGTCGTCGATTCAAAAGACGATGTGTTGTCTGCATTAAAAGAAGATAGCCCATCTGCATCTTCATCGTTGGCTGAAGGAAATGATTCAGGTTCTACTGGGACCGGTTCTAACTTTGGATCAACTTCAAATTCATCAGCTGGATCGTCAACAGGTTCAACAACTGGATCTACTTCCGGTTTTAATTCCGGTACCGACTCTTCAAAAAAGGCCTAAGTCCGATAGAAACGAAAAACAAAGGCCACTTTTCAGAGCCGGAAGAGCGGTTGCACAACTTGGCGGTAAGCCATGATGTTACAACCGGAAAAGGATTTTTGAAAGAAGTATTCAAACGGATCAACGATATAGATGTTTTAGGACTAGGAGCGCAATTAGCGTTCTTTTTCCTGTTGTCCATATTTCCGCTTCTTATTTTTGTTATCACCTTACTGCCGTATTTGAATATCTCGGAAGACCAGGTTTATAGTTTTCTGGAAGAAGTTGCGCCAGGCGAAGTCTATGTTCTAATTCAAGAAACTTTGACTGAAATATTGACAAAGCAAAATGGCGGGTTGCTTTCTTTCGGGATCATTGCGACTATCTGGTCAGCAAGCCTTGGAATGGATGCGCTGATAAAGTCGTTGAACTTTTCTTATGGAGTAGAGGAAAACCGCCCGTTGCTGATTGCACGGGGCATGTCGATCCTTTCCACTATTTTGATGATTTTCATTTTGATTGTAGCGCTTGTTTTGCCCATTTTCGGCCGGCAAGTCGGACTCATTATTTTTACATTTCTTGGGTTGGAAGAAGGTTTCCTGGAGTTATGGGGAGCCATCCGATTTACCATTCCATCATTGATCATTTTCGCGGTATGTGCAGTAATTTACTGGATTGCGCCAAACATCCGGTTGAACGTTAAAAGTGTCATTGTGGGAGCCGGGTTTACAGCGATTGGCTGGATTGTCATTTCTTATGTTTTTTCCATCTACATCAATAACTTTGCTAACTTCTCGGCGACATACGGCAGTATTGGCGGAATTATTGTGCTGATGCTTTGGCTGTACTTATCTGCAATGCTTTTGTTGGTGGGGGGCCAGATCAATGCCGTCATGCAGGGAAGAAGCGACATGATCGCCACCAAAAAGAAAAAGCGCCGGCGGTTTTTCCGGCTTAAAAGAAAAAAAACGATTCACACCAAGTAAAAAAATCTTGGCGTGAATCGTTTTTTATTATTCGCCGCTTGGGCGTGCTTTGAACTGCTGCATTTTGTCATCCAGTTCGTCGACCATGGCGATCAAGCGGTCAATATCTTCAAGTTCGGCAGTTTCAGGCTCGATGGCATCCAATACTTCCAAAAACATGTTTAAGCGCTGCTTCATGTAAGTGACTTGCTGTTCTTTATTTGTTATGGATTTACCCATTCGGAACACCTCTTTTCGCCTGTTAATGATAGCTGAAAACTGTAAGAAATTCAATAAAAGCTAGGTAAAAAGCGTTATTTTACTCGTTTAAATGTTTTGAATATTTACTTTATTTATTTTTCATGTTAAGGTGGTGTTAATCAAATGAGAGGGGAGGCCGAAGTGAATCGTCGAAACCAATCGCTGTAGGAAGATGAAGGAGGGGGTTCGAACATTTCACCGGCAGCTTAGCCGAAGAAATCGAATTATGAAAATTCAATTGGATATTGCAAAAACTTAAAGGCTCAGCCGGAATCTGAAACCAGATACGGACTGAGCCTATTTCATGTTTATAGAACTTCGTATGTTTCAACGATGTCAATTGAATGTTCCATCGTGCGCACCATCGAACAGTTCTTACGCGTCAATTCCATTACACGCGGCATTTTCGCTGGATCAATATCGCCTTTTAAGGTGAAATGCAGATGCACTTTGGAAACCCGGCTTGCTTCTTCTTCAATGCGCACCACATCTTTTACTTCAATTTGGATGTCTTCCGCCGGCATTCTCATTTTATCCAGCACTTTCCGCATAACCCCACCGCTGCACACCGCTAAAGAAGAGACAAGCAGCTGATAAGGCCGGAATCCATATTCTTCGTTGCCTGATATTAAAAGCTCACCGAATGGCAATGTTCCGGTAAAGCCATTTTCGTTCATTGAAAATTTCATCGATTTTCGCCTCCTTATGGTAAAATTGTATCTGAATTCTAAAGAAAGATAAAAGAACGTGCTTGAGCAGGAGGTTCAGATGAAGATTTTTTTAAAAAGCGAACGAGCCCGTTTTTGGGTTTTAGTCGCCATTGTTTCAATCTCAGGTTTTTCTCAAGGGATGCTGCTGCCGCTAATTGCTGTTATTTTTGAACAGGATGGGGTATCCTCCGCTTTAAATGGCTTGAGCGCTACAGGGTTGTACATAGGAACATTAGTAATTGCACCTCTTATGGAGCCGCAGTTGCGGAGATTCGGCTATAAACCGTTGATTTTGATAGGAGGCGGACTGGTCATTGCATCGCTATTGGCATTTCCGCTTTGGAAAAGTGTGCTGTTTTGGTTTGTTCTGCGGGTGCTGATTGGCATCGGGGACCAAGCGCTGCATTTTTCCACTCAAACCTGGATTACCTCATTTTCACCACAGTACCGGCTTGGGCGGAATATCGCCATTTACGGCATGTCTTTTAGTGTCGGTTTCGGAGCGGGCCCATTGTTCGTTCCGCTCGTTGGAATTTTTGAAGCTTTGCCGTTTATCGTCTCAGGAATTCTGTGCTTGATTGCCTGGTCGCTTGTGTTTTTGCTGAAAAACGATTTTCCGGAAACTTCAGCTGGACCGATGGCGCAAAAAGGGACGCTTGGGCGTTTCAAAGCCGCCATCGTCATCGGCTGGATCGCTTTCTTGCCGCCATTGGGATACGGCTTTTTGGAGGCTTCCTTGAACGCCATTTTCCCGGTTTACGCGTTAAGGCAATCGATTGAGGTGGCGATGGTCTCTTATATGCTGGCTGCTTTTTCAGTCGGAGCAATTGCGACCCAATTGCCGCTTGGGACATTAAGCGACCGGATCGGCAGGCGCAAAGTGCTGCTGCTTGCTTTGTTTGGCGGGGCAGCGGCGTTCGGAACAGCCAGTTTCTTCGAATCGAACGCTTGGGCAACCTTAGCCTTATTTATCGTTGCTGGGATGTTTGTCGGCTCCATGTTCTCTCTGGGCATCTCCTATATGGCTGACCTCATGCCAAGGGACCTGCTGCCAACAGGCAATCTTTTATGCGGCATAGCCTTTAGCATCGGCAGTCTTGCAGGTCCTGCTCTCGGAGGATTATTTCTTGACCTTACCAAGGAGCTGAGTTTTCTGCTGCTCATTGCCGCGATGCTGCTCGTCATTTTCACGATCATCGCTCTTCGCAGCAATGCCGTATCCAATCCTGCAATTGAAAAAACTCTATAAGTGGATAGAAAAAGAACTTCCGATAGTTTCGGAAGTTCTTTTTATTTGAAACGAGTTTTCTTTAAGTATTACTGGTTATTTTCTCTCCAACAGGCAAACCGCTTCGACTTGTGCAGTCTGCGGGAACATATCGACTGGCTGAATATACTTGATGCGATAAACTTTTGTTAATTGCTGCAAATCTTTTGCCAATGTGGAAGGGTTGCAGGATGTGTAAACAAAACGTTTCGGCTTCACAGTCAAAATGGTTTTTAACAATGAATCAGCCAAACCGGTACGTGGAGGGTCGACCGTCAGGACATCGGGAACAAAATCTTCCTTGCTCCAGAGTTCAAGCCATTTTTCAGCGGTCCCGGTAACGTACTTCGCTTTGACGCCTTGCCGCTTGGCATTTGCTTTCGCATCGACGACACTGTCGTGGATGATGTCCATACCGCGAAGCTCGCCGGCTCCGTCTGCCAGCCATAAGCCGATGGTGCCAACTCCGCAATACGCGTCCACTACTTTTTCGGTGCCTGTCAATTGGGCGGCGCGTTTAATTTCATCATACAATTTGACGGTTTGTGTTGGATTCAATTGGAAAAAAGCGCGCGCTGATAAATCGAAAGCGAGTTCGCCGAGTTCTTCATGAATCGTGTCTTTGCCGTAAAGCGTGATGGTTTCTTCTCCGAAAATAAGAGAAGTTTTTTCTTTGTTGATATTTTGGACAATCGACACGAGGTTAATATCGATTGCTTTCAATTTCTCCAGCAATAATTCCTTTTGTGGAATTTTAGAGCGGGTCGTTACCAGCACCAATTGAATTTCGCCGGTTTTAAGGCCGGTGCGCACAACAATGGTCCGGATGATGCCTTTCATCGTCTTGCCGTCATAAATCGGCATTTTCAATTCTTCCAGAATGCGTTTGACGGCATTGGTAATGACCGTCGTATCCGGATGCTGAACCAGGCATTGTTCAATATCCAGCAGTTGATGCGAACCTTCTGCAAACAAGCCGGCAATCACTTTTGTGCCTTTCAAGCGGGTCTGGAACTGGCTTTTGTTGCGGTAATGCCACGGATCTTCCATGCCGATCGTCTCGTTGACCAAGACATCGGTGCCTTTTAAATAACGCTCCAACGCTTGGACGACCAAGTCACGCTTTTCCACCAATTGCTGGCTGTAGGTCATGTGCTGCAGCTGGCAGCCGCCGCACGCGTCGTAAATCGGGCATGGCGGTGTCTGGCGATGCGGTGACGGCTTGCGCATTTTCAAAATGCGCGCTTCTGCAAAATTCCGCTTGATGTTCGTTACTTGGGCAGTGATTTCTTCTCCAGGCAATGCCCCGGGCACGAAAATGACATTTCTTTTGAAAAAGCCAATGCCCTCACCGTTGATGCCGAGCCGTTTGATCGTCAGCGGAAACTTTTGCCCTTCTTCTATGATCGGTTTATCGTTCATCTCTTCACGTCCTTAATGTAATCATCCCTTCATTATAGTCTTATTTGAAGATATCAGCCAGTGCCGATTGCAAATCAGGGAAAGCGAATTGGAACCCTTCACGTTCCAGTACAGTCGGCAATACGCGCTGCCCGGTGAGGACCAACTGGCTTTTTTCGCCAAGCAGCGCTTTCATGGCAAAGGAAGGGACAGGCAGCCAGTGCGGTTTATGCAGGGCTTCGGCAATTCCTTTGCCGAAATCCTTCATCTGTTTTGGTTGTGGTGCGGTGACATTGAATGGGCCTTCAATCGCTTCATTTTCCATGGCAAATTGAATCGCGCGTGCCACATCTTTTACGTGAATCCACGACAGCCACTGTTTGCCGGAACCCACTGTGCCGCCGACAAATAATTTGTACGGCAGCGACATCAGCGGCAAGGCACCGTCTTTTTTGCCGAGGATGATGCCAAATCGGCCGTAAGCGACCCGGACGCCGTGGTATTTGGCATGGTCTGCAAGCTTTTCCCAATCGATGACGGTGCGGGCGAGAAAATCTTTTCCGAAATCTCGTGATGCTTCCGTATATGTAACAACATCCGAAGGCGCATAAACCCCAATGGCACTGGCATTGATCAAGACGCGCGGCTTCTTGTTGAGTTTTCCGATGATGCGAAGCACTTCTTCTGTGGCTTCCATCCGGCTATCGTAAATTTCGCGCTTTTGTTCTTTGCTCCAGCGGCCGTCATTGATCGAGGTGCCAGCCAGGTTAATGATGGCGTCGACGCCTTCCAATTGCCTCTCAGGATACGCACCATTTTTCAGCCACTGTACATATTTGGTATTTGCCGTCGAACGTTTAGGGCTTCTTGTCAAAATGTAAACCATGTGTCCGCCGCTATGGAACAAGCGCGTCAATTCCTTGCCGACAAAACCCGTCCCGCCTGTAATTGCTATCTTCATCCGTATCGCCTCCATTTCTTCTAATAATACCCGCAATCCATGCATTTAAGCATTTGAAAGGGTATAATGGGATAGGAAGAGAGGTGCCGTAAATGCCGATTATTTCGAAAATCACGAGAGGGAAAAGGAATCCGGAAAGATACAATATCTACCTGGAGGAAAAGTTTGCTTTTAGTGTCGATGAGGCGGTGCTGATCCGGTACCAACTCACAAAAGGAAAAGAACTCGACCAATGGACCATCGAAGAAATGAATTTTGAAGATGAGGTCCGAAAAGCTTACAATAAAGCGCTCAATTATCTCGGCTTCCGCATGCGCAGCGAAGATGAAGTGCGCACCAAATTGAAAGAAAAAGAATTCGGCAATGCCGTCATCGACGAAGCCATTAAAAAGCTCTATACCCATAAATTCTTGGACGATCAGGCCTTTTCGGAAGCGCTGCTCCGCACTCAAATAAATTCCGGCAAAAAGGGGCCCCGTGCCATCCAGCAGGAAATGCAGAAAAAAGGGATTGATAAACAGATGCAAGAAGACGTATTGAATTCCTATTCAGAAGAAGAGCAGCTGGAAATTGCCAAAGAGCTGGCAGCTAAAATTGCTGCCAAGGAAAAGATGAAAACGCCAAGCCAAATCAAGCAAAAAATCAACGATTCCTTGATGAGAAAAGGATATTCCTATACCTTGGTAAAACTCGCCATTGAAGATTTAGATCTTGAAAAAGACGAAGACCAGTGGACGGATATCGTAAAAGAGCAAGGCGATAAACTGTGGAGAAAACACAGCAGCAAGCTGACCGGCTATGATTTGAAATCGAAAGTCAAACAAGGCTTGTACCAAAAAGGATTTCCGAGTGAAGTAATCAACGAATACATCGAACAGAAGGAGCAGGAAGATGACTGAAGAAAAGCGATACAGTGAAATGGATGAACATGAATTGCGCAATGAAATCGGACGATTGAAAGAAAAAGCGAGAAAAGCGGAACAACTGGGCATGGTCAATGAATTTGCAGTATTGGAACGGAAAGCCATCATGGCTGCAGCTTATATGATGGATCCAAAAGACTTTAAAAAAGGCGAGGTTTACCGCATCGAAGGCGACCCGAACGTTTTCTTTCAAATTGATTATTTAAAAGGCCGCTTTGCATGGGGATACCGCCTTGGAGGCGAAAAATATACAGAAGCGCTGCCGATTTCGATGCTGCGCCCGCTGAAGGAAGGGAAGTAACCGGATGAATGAGATGATCGATCAATTGATTTTGGAATTACGCGAAAAAAACCCAAACTTGTCTGAAGAAAAAGCCCGTACCTGGATTGAACTATTGGTATCTGATTTCGAATCCTCCTATGCGAAAGCAGGATACGATTACCAAGGGACGGCCGTAGTGGAGAAAGTGATCCGCCAATGGATTGAAAGCTACGGAGACCGCATCCATGAATTCGCCGGAACGAATCCAAAATACGCGCATTTATTGAACGAACACCAGAACTAGAAAAACGCACACAAGGCTGTGTGCGTTTTCTCTTTGTTTATGAGATTGAATGACAGGCCATTATCACTTTTCGTTAGTTATGGCTGAAGTCGAGTTTTTTCCTTAACTTATCTTCGCTGAAGATCCAGCCGGTATAGGAGTTGACGACTTTGCATTGTTCGTTCAAGTGGGCAACGGCTACGAATGGATAGTAATCGTTGCTTCGGTACCGCAGGTCGATCAAGCGGACTTCGTACAAATCGCCGTATTGGTTGATTTCCCATCTGTACAGAGGGGAGAAGGAAACAAAGGCGGATAAGTTTTTGTCTTTCAGCGCTGCTTGAATCAGATTCGATTCGGGCAATGGTTTTTTTAGAAACTTATCGTAAATGTTGATGGAACGGCCGTATGCTCTTCCTACATAATGGTGGCGATCGGTATCCGCTGCAATCCGCCACTGGAAGAACCGCATCGTTGGAGCTACGATAATATTCGTGGTTCCGGGAATCGTGTTGCGGACCGCATGCTTCACTGCGTTCTGGACAGCGAAGCGGGCGACATAATAGAAAAACAGGAGTCCGTATAAAATCAGCATCGTCCATACCGGATTTGAGCCGAATGCCCAAAACATCAAAGCAATCAAATGGGCACCAAAGATGATTGGGTCAAAGGTATTGATGACGCCAAGCGCTACCCAGCGGTTTGAAAACGGCCGGAGCGCCTGTGTTCCATACGAATTGAAAATGTCTACGAAAACATGCAAAAAGACAGCTAAAAAAGTCCATAGCCATAAATGGAGTGAATTCGCTTCCGGCAAGATAAACAGCAACGCTGCTGTAATTAATAGAGGCCATAAAATTACCGCCGGAATGGAATGGGTTGCCCCTCGATGATGGCGGATATAAACGGCATTATTTCTTAATTTAAGAATGGTATCGATATCAGGAGCCTGGGAACCGATAATGACGCCTGCAAAAACAGCTGTCATTGTCGCTGGTTGGCTGGCAACAACGGGATCTGCCATTGCAAGGCCGCCTAGTGCGATGCCCATGACGACATGAGTGCCTGTATCCATTGCCACACCCTCTTTCTTCTTGGATGTTGGTCTGTCTTTTGCCTTACTAAAAAATGCTTATAGCTAATATATACCCCGTATGCCTACGGGATAATCTACTTGATCGGAGGCAGTCCAAATAGAAATGGATAAATTACAATTTCAAAAAGATTTAATCGGATGGTTTTCTGAAGAAAAACGGGACTTGCCTTGGCGCCGCACAGCAGATCCATATCAAATCTGGATATCGGAAATCATGCTGCAGCAGACGCGCGTTGATACGGTAATTCCTTACTATAAACGCTTTATCGAAAAATTTCCCACTTTGCACGATTTAGCTGCAGCAGACGAAGAAGTCCTGTTGAAGCAATGGGAAGGACTCGGTTATTATTCGCGTGCACGCAATCTCCAGGCGGGCGTCCGGGAAGTCGCGGAAAATTACGACGGCATTGTTCCAAACAGCCGCAAAGAAATTTCTGCCTTGAAAGGCGTCGGCCCTTATACTGCCGGTGCAGTGTTAAGCATTGCTTATGGCATACCGGAGCACGCAGTGGATGGCAACGTGATGCGTGTGTTGTCCCGAATACTATTGATTGAAGAAGATATTGCCAAACCGAAAACCCGTAAAATTTTCGAAGAAGCTGTGACTGAAATCATCAGCCATGAAGATCCATCCTCCTTTAACCAGGGGCTGATGGAACTCGGTGCTTTGATTTGTACCCCGACTTCCCCTAAATGCCTGCTTTGCCCGGTGCGTGAACATTGTGCGGCATTCCATGAAGGAAAGCAGCAGGATTTGCCGATTAAAACCAAAGCGAAAAAAACAAAAGCTTTGCAATACGCGATGCTCGCCATTCAAAATGGAGAAACGGTCTTGATGGAAAAACGGCCGGAATCCGGATTGCTTGCCAATATGTGGCAGTTTCCAATGGTTGAATTGACAGAAGAGGTCTTGCCGGTTGAAATAGAAGAGCAGCTTTCGGAAAGTTTTCGGGGCACCGTCAGCAATGCTGAAAAAATTACATCTTTCAAACATGTGTTTTCTCATTTAACATGGAACGTGGATGGTTATATTGCAAAAGGTGAAAATTTGATCGTACCGCCTCATATGAAATGGGTGACGGCTGAAGAGTTGGAATTGCTTCCGATTTCCGGGCCGGTGCAAAAAATGAAAACAGTTTTAAAACAAAGAGGAGATGTTTAACGATGGCAGAACAAAAAGTGGCATTGGTGACAGGAAGCAGCAGAGGGCTTGGAAAAGCTTTGGCAATCGCTTTAGCTGAGCAAGGGTATGATATCGTCGTAAACTATGCGCGCAGCAAAACTGCCGCACTTGATACGGTAAAAGAAATTGAAGCACGCGGCCAAAAAGCATTGCTTGTGCGGGCGAATGTCGGAGATGTCGATAAACTGCGCGGCATGTTCGAAACGATCAAAGAAGAGTTCGGCCGTTTGGATGTATTCGTTTCGAATGCAGCTTCAGGCGTTTTGCGTCCGATTATGGAATTGGAAGAATCCCACTGGGACTGGACGATGAACATCAATGCAAAAGCGATGCTATTCGGTGCACAGGAAGCAGCAAAATTGATGGACAAAGGCGGCAAAATTGTCGGCGTAAGCTCGCTTGGATCTATTCGCTACTTGGAAAACTATACGACAATCGGAGTTTCGAAAGCGGCAGTTGAATCGATTACACGGTATTTAGCGGTTGAATTGGCGCCAAAAGGCATTTCAGTTAATACGGTTTCTGGCGGTGCACTCGATACAGAAGCATTGAAGCATTTCCCGAACCGCGAGGAATTGTTGAACGACGCTCGCGTTAACACACCGGCCGGCCGCATGGTCGAAATTGACGACATGGTTAAAACTGCTCTTTTCCTGATTTCTGATCAAGCGGATATGATTCGCGGTCAAACGATTATTGTAGATGGCGGTCGTTCAGTCGTCCTGTAAAATCCATTTGTTGTCTTTTCGCTGTATGTTTTCAGAATTGATTGATATAATCATGAAGACGGATAAATTATATACGGCTTAGACGAAAAGGTGGGATGGACATGGCGATACCCGTGGAGGGAGAGACAATACAAATCCACAGTTACAAACACAACGGCCGAATCCACCGTGTCTGGCAGGAAACAACGGTATTGAAGGGCACAAATAACATAGTCATCGGTGCAAACGAACGGACAATGGTGACGGAATCGGATGGCAGGACTTGGATTACGCGCGAGCCGTCCATCTGCTACTTCCATGCAGAACATTGGTTTAATATCATTTGCATGCTGCGTGACGATGGAGTTTATTATTATTGCAATGTAAGCTCTCCATTTGTGTATAACAATGGATCATTAAAGTACATCGATTATGACTTGGATGTTAAGGTGTTTCCGGATATGTCGTATACCTTGTTGGACGAAGACGAATATGAAGATCATAAACGGCAGATGGGTTATCCGGAAGTGATCGATCAAATTTTGCACCGAAATGTGGATAAATTGATTGGCTGGATTAAACAGCGAAGAGGACCCTTTGCTCCGGACTTCATAGAAGTGTGGACCAGCCGGTACGAATTTCATAGACAGTACCGGCTTACGGAATAAGAGAAACCTGTTGCTTGCCAACAGGTTTTTCGTTTTGAAGAGATTGGAGTGAACGCTTTGAGCACGATGCAGCGCTATATGAAGTTTGTAAAACCATACTATTGGCAGATTGCCCTAACAATCGTTATCGGGATCTTTAAATTTGCGATACCGCTTTTTATCCCATTGCTGATCAAAATCGTCATTGACGATATTATTGGGGCCGATGGCTTATCAAGCGATGAAAAATTGAACCAGCTCTACTTATGGCTTGGCGGAACCGCCATCCTGTTTTTTATTTTGCGGCCGCCGATCGAGTATTACCGGCAGTATTATGCGCAATACGTCAGCAACAAAATCCTGTATGATATCCGCCAGAACCTTTACGGCCATCTGCAGAAACTGAGTCTCCGCTATTATGCCAACACGCGGGCAGGGGAAATTATTTCCCGCGTCATCAATGACGTTGAACAGACCAAGAACTTTGTCATGATCGGGTTGATGAATTTATGGCTCGATCTCGCGACTATCCTGATTGCGATCGGCATCATGCTGACGATGGATGTGCCGTTGACCATCGTAGCGCTATTGGCATTTCCGTTCTATGCATTCAGCGTCAAGTTCTTCTTCGGGCGATTGCGCGATCTGACGCGCAACCGCTCACAGGCACTCGCCAATGTGCAAAGTTATTTGCACGAACGCGTTCAAGGAATGAGCATTATCAAAAGTTTTGCGCTGGAAAAGCATGAGCAGAAAATATTCGACGCAACAAATGACGAATTCCTTGATAAAGCGATCGACCATACGAAATGGAATGCGAAAGCTTTTGCTGTCGTCAACACGATTACAGACATCGCGCCGCTTCTGGTCATCGCCTATGCTGGCTATCAGGTCATTCAAGGCAATTTGACGCTGGGTACAATGGTTGCGTTTATCGCCTATATTGAACGTTTGTACAATCCGCTCCGCCGGCTTGTCAACTCGTCCACAACGTTGACGCAGTCGTTTGCTTCCATGGACCGCGTATTTGAACTGATTGATGAAGACTATGATGTCACTGATAAAAATGGCGCGAAAGATTTAAAAGTAGTGGATGGCAAACTGGAATTCCGGAATGTTTCGTTTCACTATAACGACGGCGGCTCAGAAGTGCTGTCGGATTTGAACTTCACTGTTAAGCCGGGAGAAACGGTCGCGTTTGTCGGCATGAGCGGAGGAGGGAAATCGACCATTGTGTCGCTGATTCCGCGATTTTACGATGTAACAGGCGGCGGCATCTATATGGATGACCATAATCTGAAAGATGTCTCGATCCATACGCTGCGCGACCAGATTGGCCTTGTGCTGCAGGACTCCATTTTGTTCAGTGATTCGGTGAAATCGAATATCCTGATGGGGAAACCGGGTGCAAGTGACGCCGAAGTTGAGGCTGCTGCGAAAGCCGCAAACGCCCATGACTTTATCGAAATGCTGCCCGACGGCTACGACACCAAAGTAGGAGAACGCGGTGTGAAACTGTCCGGCGGGCAAAAGCAGCGGATCGCCATTGCCCGAGTGTTCTTGAAAAACCCGCCGATTCTTATTTTGGACGAAGCAACGTCAGCGCTTGATCTCGAAAGTGAAGCTTTAATCCAGGATTCACTGGAGCGCTTGGCACATGACCGGACAACGCTCATTGTTGCCCATCGCTTGTCGACGATTACTCATGCAGATCAAATATTGGTCATCGACCATGGACGCCTCGCCGAAAAAGGGACGCATGATGAACTGATGAAATTGCAAGGAACCTATTACAATCTTTTCCAAGTTCAACATTTTAACTAATAGTGCTTAAGACCCTCGAAAATTCGAGGGTCTTTTTTTAGCCCAAAAAATGATTTCTGAAAAAACTATTGAAATAATACTAATCTTACGTATAATATAAACACATAGAATTTTCTGAAATAAAAAGGGGTGCCGAAATGGAAAACCGAAAAACGATATTGGACGTAAAGGGTTTAAAGACATCCTTTTTCACCGATGACGGCGAAATTCCAGCAGTAGACAATATAGACTTTCATATTAGGGAAGGAGAAGTACTCGGAATTGTGGGTGAATCAGGCTGTGGAAAAAGCGTTACATCCTTATCGGTGATGGGGCTGGTTCCAAGCCCTCCTGGTAAAATCACAGAAGGCGAAATTTTATTTCAAGATAAGGATTTAACAAAATTATCCGAAAAACAAATGCGTGCCATTCGTGGCAATGATATAGCAATGATTTTCCAGGAACCCATGACTTCTTTAAATCCGTTGTTCACAATCGGCGACCAATTGAAAGAAGCGGTAAAGATCCACAAAAAAGACTGGTCGAAAAAACAGATTCAGGAACGCGCTATCGAAATGATGAAATTGGTCGGCTTGCCCCGGGCAGAAGGATTGATGAAAGATTATCCGCACCAGTTATCTGGCGGGATGCGCCAGCGGGTCATGATTGCGATGGCTTTGCTTTGCGATCCGAAAGTGCTCATCGCAGACGAACCGACAACGGCACTCGATGTAACCATCCAAGCGCAAATCTTGAAGCTGATTAAGAATCTGAATGAGCGGCTAAACACAGCTGTATTGTTAATAACACATGATTTAGGCGTCGTAGCAGAAACCTGCGAACGCGTTATTGTCATGTATGCAGGAAAAGTGGTAGAGGAAGGTCCGGTCCATAAAATCTTCAAAGACCCTCAGCATCCGTATACAAGAGGGCTTCTTGAATCTGTTCCGGATATGCGTTTTAAGAAGGAACGCTTGTATTCCATTCCGGGCAATGTGCCGAAGCCAGGGACGATCCGGACAGGCTGCCGATTTGCCGCACGCTGTGAATTCGCCTTTGACCGCTGCATCGTGGAAAATCCGGAGTTGTACCGGACGGAAGAAGACCACCAAACCCGCTGCTTCCTATTTGATCCGAAGGAGGTACAGGCACATGACAGAACCGTTGTTAAAAGTTGAAGGGCTAAAAAAGTATTTTCCAATTAAGTCCGGAATTCTTGGGCAAGTAAAAAACCACGTAAAAGCTGTAGACGACGTATCGTTTACAGTAAACGAAGGAGAAACGCTCGGGATTGTAGGGGAATCAGGCTGTGGAAAATCCACGACCGGCCGTATGCTCATGCGTTTGCTGGAGCCGACAGAAGGAAAAGTGATTTTCGATGGCCAGGAATTGACAGCGCTTTCGACCAGCGAGATGCGCAAAGTGCGCCGGGATATCCAGATGGTTTTCCAGGATCCTTATGCATCGTTGAACCCGCGCCATACGATTGAGAAAATCCTGATGGAACCGTTGAACGTACATAACCTCGGAGATCCAAAGGAACGAAAGAAAAAAGTCTATGAGTTTCTTGAGATTGTCGGATTAAGCAGTTATCATGCCAAACGCTATCCGCACCAGTTCAGCGGCGGACAGCGGCAGCGCATCGGGATTGCCCGCGCCTTGATGACCAACCCGAAACTGATTATTGCAGATGAGCCGGTTTCCGCTCTTGATGTATCGATTCAGGCACAGGTTTTAAACTTGATGCAGGATCTGCAAAAAGAACTGAAGCTTACTTATATATTCATTGCGCATGACCTTGGTGTGGTCCGCCATATCAGTGACCGGGTGGGAGTTATGTACCTGGGCCAGATGGCAGAACTTGCCGACAGCGAATCGCTGTACGAAAAACCGCTGCATCCTTATACGCAAGCCCTGTTGTCGGCAGTGCCGGTTCCGGACCCGGATTTTCTTCGGGAAGAAGTGGTGATCAAAGGAGACGTGCCAAGCCCGGCGAATCCTCCGAGCGGCTGCCGATTCCATACCCGCTGTCCATTTAAGATGGATATTTGTGAAACAACAGTACCAATCTTTGCGGAAGTTGAAAAAGGTCATTCTGTAGCCTGCCATCTTTACGAAGAATCCAGGCCGCAATGATAATAAATAACAAAAATGGAGGGGTCAATTTGAGAAAGAAAAAGCTCGTATCACTGGCTTTTCTGATGCTTTTATTGCTTGCGACAGCGCTTTACGGCTGTAGTTCCGATAATGCGTCAGATAACACAGAAGGGGACAGCGGGGACAGCGGAGATTCCGGCGAACCGAAAGTATTGATCTTTGGCCGTGGCGGAGACTCAGTTTCACTTGATCCGATTGCCGTAACGGACGGGGAATCCTACAAAGTCACAAAGAACATTTTCGATACATTAGTGAATTTCGGCGAACAGGATACAGAAATCCATCCTGGGCTTGCTTCTGAATGGACGGCTGCTGAAGATGGGTTGACGTACACATTCACATTGGAAGAAGGCGTGAAATTCCACGACGGCACAGACTTTAACGCTGAAGCGGTTGTAGCGAACTTTGAACGCTGGGCTGCAGGAAATGCAGACCAATTCCCATACTACGGTTCCATGTTTGGCGGCTTCGGCGATGAAGAAGGCCATGTCATTGATTCTGTCACTGCAACTGGCGACTACGAAGTTGAGTTTAAATTGAAACGCCCGCAAGCGCCGTTCCTGAAAAACTTGGCAATGAGTTCTTTTGGAATTGCATCTCCAACTGCATTTGAAGCGGCTGGCGATAAATTCGGCGACGCACCGGTTGGTACAGGTCCATTCAAATTTGTGGAATGGAAACGCAACGATTCAATCACAATCGAGAAAAATGCGGATTACTGGGTGGAAGGCGAACCGAAATTGGACCAAGTCGTATTCCGTTCGATTCCTGATAACTCTGCCCGCTTGAATGCATTATTGTCTGGCGAAATCGATTTGGCAGACGGCATCACACCTTCTGATGGTGCTACTGTCGAAGGCGATGCAAATCTACAATTGTTCGAACGTCCATCGATGAACGTTGGCTACCTGGGGTTAACGACAACACGTGAACCATTTGACGATCCGAAAGTCCGTCAGGCGATGAACCATGCAATCGATAAGCAAGCGATTGTCGATGCATTCTTCGAAGGCCGCGGCGAAATCGCGAAAAACCCAATGCCGCCGGTAATCAGCGGCTATAACGACAGCATTGAAGATTATGATTACAACCCTGAAAAAGCGAAGGAATTGCTGGCTGAAGCTGGACTTCCAGACGGCTTTGAAATGGAACTTTACGCAATGCCGGTTCCACGTCCTTATATGCCGGACGGCCAAAAAGTGGCTGAAGCCATCCAGAAAAACTTGGCAGATGTTGGCGTAACAGCAAATATCGTTTCTTTTGAATGGGCAACTTATCTTGAAAAAGCTGCAAACGGGGAAGCGGATGCTTTCTTGCTTGGTTGGACGGGAGATAACGGCGATGCCGACAACTTCCTGTATGTATTGCTTGACCAGGACAACATCGGTTCAAACAACTACACATACTACGAAAACCAGGAATTGCATGATATCTTGATCGAGGCTCAAACAGAAGTAGACGAAGACAAGCGAAATGAATTGTACGGCAAAGCGCAAGAAATTATTCACGAAGACGCCCCTTGGGTACCGCTGGCTCACTCAACTCCGCTTCTAGCAGGCGGCAAGAATGTAGTGAACTTCAAAGCGCATCCAACCGGTTCTGACAAATTGTCTACTGTAGATTTGGAGTAGGAATGTTGAGAGGAGAGGTCATCTTGATTTCTCCTCTTTTTTCTTAATTTTATACATATGCAAGGGATGGAGAGGTGGAGAACATGCTTCACTATATCGGACGGCGAATTATGCAATTGATTCCGGTTTTGCTCGGCATGACGTTTATCGTATTTTTGATTATCCGGGCGATACCAGGGGATCCTGCACAAGTTATTCTTGGCCAGCAAGCATCCGAAGAAGCAATAAAGGCGCTGCGGACAACTTTAGGGTTGGATAATCCTTGGTATATTCAATATTTTGATTACCTGAAAGGCTTATTGACGGGGGATTTGGGAGAATCTCTTCGTACCCGTACACCTGTGGTGGACGAAGTTTGGCCGTATTTAGCGGCTACGATTGAATTATCGGTATTTGCAATTATTATTGCTGTGATTATCGGCATCAATGCCGGTATCATTTCTGCTTGGTTCCAGAATTCCTGGTTTGATTATTTAGCCATGATCATCGCTTTGATCGGGGTGTCGATGCCGATCTTTTGGCTGGGCTTGATGAATCAATGGATTTTCTCGATTGAACTCGGCGTCTTGCCGACGACCGGCCGGGAGAACGTGCGGGATCCGGTAGATGTCATCACGAATTTTTATGTAATCGATACACTGATTACCGGACAGTTTGATCAGCTGTCGACTGTATTAAAGCATTTGATCTTGCCGGGAACGGCGCTTGCCACGATTCCAATGGCGATCATTGCCAGAATGACACGCTCCAGCATGCTTGAAGTGATGCGTTCGGATTATGTGCGTACTGCCCGTGCAAAAGGTTTGAAAATGTTTTGGGTTGTTTACAAACATGCATTGAAAAATGCCATTATCCCGGTTTTGACAATCATCGGCCTTCAGATGGGCTTGCTGCTCGGCGGGGCCATTTTGACAGAAACCATTTTTGGCTGGCCTGGAATTGGCCGTTATATTTATGAAGCGATCGGCTTCCGTGATTACCCGGTAATCCAGTCGGGGATTCTCATCGTTGCGTTTATCTTCGTCATGATCAACCTTTTTGTCGATTTGCTATACGGCTTGGTTGATCCTCGCATCAAATATGATTAGAAAGGGGGAGGAACACAGTGGCTAATGTTGCAGCGAATAAAGATGAAGTGAAAGTGGACAAAGTTGCAGGTCCCTGGAAAGAAGCTTGGCGCGGATTCCGAAAAAGCAAAGTAGCGGTTGTCGGAATGGGAATCGTCTTGTTCTTTATCCTACTGGCAATTTTCGGTCCCTTATTTACGCCGCAAGGCATCAACGAACAAAATTTATCCCAGCGGCTTTTGCCTCCCTCAGCCGATCATTGGATGGGGACGGATGATTTTGGCCGTGATATTTTATCAAGAATTGTCTACGGAGCTCGGATTTCGTTATGGGTCGGTTTTTTAGCGGTTATCGGTTCTGTGGTGGTCGGCAGTATTTTGGGGATTTTGGCAGGTTATTACGGGCGCTGGGTGGACACTATCATTTCCCGGATTTTCGATATCATGCTCGCTTTCCCAAGCATTTTGCTGGCAATCGCAGTTGTATCGGTTCTTGGGCCGTCCCTGCGAAATGCCTTGATTGCCATAGCGATCATTAACGTACCGAATTTCGGGCGGCTGATCCGCTCGAAAGTTTTGAGCATTAAAGAAGATGAGTACATCATGTCGGCAAAAGCGATCGGCATGAAAGACAACCGGATTTTGTTTTCGCATATCTTGCCGAATTCCATGGCGCCGGTAATTGTCCAAGGAACCTTGGCAATTGCAACAGCCATTATCGAAGCGGCGGCTCTTGGATTTTTGGGGCTCGGAGCGCAGGCGCCATCTCCAGAATGGGGAAAAATGCTGGCGGATTCCCGGTCGTATTTAACGAATGCCCCGTGGACGATGATTTTCCCAGGGATTGCGATTATGCTGACAGTGCTCGGCTTTAATTTAATGGGAGACGGATTGCGGGATGCTTTAGATCCGCGCATGAAATCTTAAGACCAAAAAACGTGCCAGGCATTTGCCTGGCACGTTTTTTTATAGGACATTTTCGATATCTGAACCCACTTCTTTGGCATGGTAATTGTAATAAGCGATGATGAGCAGATCCAGATGCTCGAGCTGTTCTTCATAATCCAGAAGAGCAGACAGCACATGCATCAAATGATAAATGGATAAGTCGTCTCCTGCTTCTTCTTGGGCTAACGAAATTTCTTTTACAAAAATAGCCAATACTTCATTGCGTTTCAAAACGGCAGTTTCGCCGGAAGTTTCACTGTGCTCCGGTCGCAGTTTTCCAATGTACTTCATGTAAAGCTGGTCGTGGTAACTGGTCAAGCTCTCCAGATGGTCCTGCAGCATCATATGAAATTGCTCAGGAAGCTCTGTCAGCTCATTTTCAAAACGATGCAGCCTTTTCAAAAGGTCCAGGCTTTTTCGGGTAGTGGAAATCATTTGCCGGTAAAGCACGAGTTTCCGGGCTTTGGCAAATTGCTGTTTTTTGGTGTAGCTCCGCTCGTCTTTGTAAAAGGAATACCATTGATCCACTTTTTCCAGTTTCTCAGACAAGCGGTCAATATCGTTTTTTACAGATGTATGGTCGGATACGTGCCGAATTGAAATGCGGATCCAGCGGATTGCTTCTTCCGATACTTCATGGATCGAAGTGAACAAACGCGCTTCATACTTCGGCGGCAAAAAGAGGATATTAACGATAAAAGAAGACAAAATTCCGAGCAGGATGGTCAGAAAACGCAAACCTGCAAACTCCAAAAAGGCCTCTTGCTGGGATTCCATGATGATGATGATGGTGACAAGCGTCAACGGAACGGGGTTATTAAGCTTTAATTTCAGCATGATGATAATAGCTAAAACGGCAGCAAGACCCACCGTGAGGTAATTGGTTCCCAAAGTCAGCACAAAAACAATGCCGATTACGGCTCCGATGACATTGCCGTAAATTTGATCCAATACCGTTAAGTAGGACCGGTAAATGGACGGTTGAATCGCGAATATCGCTGCTATCCCTGCCATGAAAGGGATAGGCAGTTCCAGCCAATTGGCTAAAAACAGGGCCAGCGAAATAGCGATGCCGGTTTTGAAAATTCGTGCCCCTAATTGCATAAACGCATGGCCTCCTCCCTTTCATCCCGCAGGTTTTGATGATTACAGCTGTTTAAAGGCTTCACGTACTGCTTGAATTGATTTTTTCACGTCTTCTGCTGTATGTTCAGTCGTTAAAAACCATGCTTCATATTTAGATGGTGCCAAGTTGATGCCTTGTTCAAGCATCAATTTGAAAAAGCGTGCAAACACTTCGCCGTCGCTGGCTTCTGCTTGCTCATAATTTTCTACTTTTTGGTCTGTAAAGTAAATAGTTAAAGCACCTTTTAAGCGATTAATGGTGATGGTTACGCCAAATTCTTCAGCAGCAGCCAGAATTCCTTCTTCCAGTTGGCGGCCAAGTTCGTCCATTTTCTCGTAGACGCCTTCTTCGCGGAGAACTTCAAGACAAGCGATTCCTGCTTGAATAGACGCTGGATTGCCTGCCATGGTTCCAGCCTGGTAGGCAGGACCGAGCGGTGCAACAGTTTCCATGATTTCTTTCTTGCCGCCGTATGCTCCGATTGGAAGGCCGCCGCCGATGATTTTTCCAAGTGCTGTAAGATCTGGCGTCAATCCTAATAGATCCTGAGCGCCGCCGTAGTGGAAACGGAAAGCCGTGATGACTTCGTCGTAGACAATCAAAGCGCCTTTTTCTTTTGCAATGCGGTGTACCTCTTCAAGGAATCCTTTGTTCGGTTCCACGATTCCAAAGTTGCCGACGATCGGCTCGACCAGGATACAAGCGATTTCTTCGCCCCATTTGTCCATGGCTTCCGAAAAAGCAGCCGGATCGTTGAAGGGGATTGTAATCACTTCTTCTGCAATGGTTTTCGGCACGCCTGCAGAATCCGGTGTTCCAAGTGTTGCGGGGCCTGAACCCGCTGCAACAAGCACTAAATCGGAATGCCCGTGGTAGCAGCCGGCAAACTTCATGATCTTCGTGCGGCCTGTATAAGCGCGTGAAACACGGATGGTTGTCATGACCGCTTCCGTTCCGCTGTTGACAAAACGGACTTTGTCCATTTTTGGCATGGCTTCTTTGAGCATTTTCGCGAACGTAATTTCATGGCGGGTCGGTGTTCCATACAAAAGGCCCGTTTCCGCTGCATGCGTAATCGCTTTTGTAATATGTGGATGTGCATGGCCTGTAATGATTGGACCGTATGCAGCCAAGTAATCAATGTATTTATTGCCATCGACATCCCAGAAATAAGCGCCTTTGGCACGTTCCATTGCAACCGGCGAGCCGCCTCCTACTGCTTTATACGATCTTGATGGACTGTTGACGCCGCCGACAATGTGCTGCAGCGCTTCTTCGTGTAGCTTCTCAGATGTTGAATGATTCATTTTTATTGCCTCCTAGAGTAATCTCTTTCCTATTGTAGACAAAATACGGTGTGAACGCCAAAGAAATTGAAACTACAAGGCAGGTTGGGTACGATAGGAATAAGAAAAGGAGTGATGATGATGACTTTACTAGAAGGATTGGAAGCACCGAATTTCAAGTTGAAAAACGAAGCGGGAGAAACGGTGGCATTAGAAGACTTTGCCGGCAAAAAATACGTAGTGCTTTATTTTTATCCGAAAGATATGACACCGGGCTGCACGACGCAAGCTTGTGATTTCCGTGACGCACAGGAAAATTTTTCGGAATTGAACGCGGTGATTCTGGGAGTCAGCGCAGATTCCGAGAAGCAGCATGTCAAGTTTATCGAAAAACACGGACTGCCGTTTTCTTTGTTGGTGGACGAAGACCATGAAGTATCAGAGGCATACGGGGTTTGGGTGCAGAAAAAAATGTACGGAAAAGAATTTATGGGCATTGAACGCTCTACGTTTTTGATTGACCCGACCGGAACGATCGTTAAGGAATGGAGAAAAGTGAAGGTGGAGAATCATATCCAAGAAGTTCTTGAAACATTGAAATCGCTTACCAACCGTTAAGAGGGGAGACAGATGATGGAAGTTTTTTTCACGTTCATTCCAAAAGAGCATCAGCAGCAAAAGCTGATTGCCGAATTTCCGGATGTAGAGTTTTATTTTGAGTATAAAGGCAAGTCGCGCTTGCCTACTGCAGATGTCGTGGTCACTTTTGGCGAGGACCTTTCGGATGAAGACATTCAGGAAGCTGAAAAGTTGAAATGGATCATGGTGGCAAGTGCTGGCGTAGAGAAGATGCCGCATGCCGCAATATTGGAAAAGGGCATTGTGGTTTCCAATGTACGGGGAATCCATAAGACGCCGATGACAGAATCGGTGCTTGCTCATTTGCTGGCGTTGAAACGGTCCTTGCCTTTCATCTATGAGCAGCAGGGCAAAGGGGAGTGGAGCCGGAAATCAGGAGCTACCGAATTGTCCGGGTCTACAGCATTGATCATGGGGCCCGGTGCCATTGGAGGGGAAATCGGCCGGCTGCTCCAAGCGTTCGGCGTTCACACAATCGGCTGCAACCGTTCAGGAAAACCTGCAGACTCCATGCAAGAGATGGTGCCGATGGACCAATTGGCTGAAATCTTGCCGAAAGCCGATGTCGTGATTTCCATCTTGCCAAGCACCGAAGAAACGAAGCACATGCTGACAGCGGAACATTTCCAAGCAATGAAAAAGGAAGCCATTTTTATGAATTTCGGCCGCGGAGATTTGGTTGAAGAGAAAGTTCTAATCGACGCGATGGAAAACGAAGAGATTGCTTATGCTGTGCTGGACGTATTTGAACAAGAGCCGTTGCCGCAAGGCCATCCTTTTTGGTCGATGAACAATGTAGTAGTGTCTCCCCATGTCTCCAGCCATTCTGAAAAATACGTCGAACGGGCGCTGGAAGTATTTGTAGCGAATCTGAAGAAGTGGCTCGCGGAAGATCCGAATCCAAGCAATCTTGTTAATATGGAACGGGGGTATTAAAGGTGAAAATCTATACAAAAACCGGCGATAAAGGAACAACTTCACTCGTGTACGGCACGCGAGTCGCGAAGAACGATCCATTGGTGGAAGCATACGGCACTTGTGATGAAGCCAATTCCATGATTGGGGTGGCAGCAGGCCATTTGTTTAATGAATTCTTCGAGGAAAAAGAAGAAGTGGAAGCTGCTTTGCATGAAATTCAAACCACACTTTTCCATGTCGGTGCTGAATTGGCGACGCCAAAAGGCAAGGAAGTGAAATGGAAGCTGACAGAAGAAGACATCATCAAACTGGAGCAATGGATTGACCGCTTTGATGCAGAAGTACCGGCATTGAAAAACTTTATCCTGCCTGGTGGGCATCCGGCTGGAGGGGCTCTGCATATGGCGCGTACTATCGTCCGGAGAGCGGAGCGTGCCGCTATTTCCATTGGCGAAGAAGTGCCGCCGAAAGTACTTGCTTATCTGAACCGGCTGTCGGATTTTCTTTTTGTGGCTGCGCGTCTGGTCAATTTGCGCCTTGGCAGAATCGAAAAGGATTTGCATCAGAAATAACCGGAAAAGCACTTGGCAGAACGGACAATATAGTGATTTCTTGACATCGCTCCTCATTTTTGGGTACACTATTTATAACGATTACAATGTAAGAATATTGATGAAGTGAGGTGCACAGCGATGTCTGAAGTACAGTTAAAAGACGCGCTTGATGCTTTGAAGTCTACAGGTGTTCGAATTACTCCGCAGCGCCATGCGATTCTGGAGTATATGATTCATTCAACGATGCACCCGACAGCGGATGACATTTATCGCGCGCTTGAGAAAACTTTTCCGAATATGAGTGTTGCAACGGTTTATAATAATTTGCGTGTCTTTAGAAAAGCGGGGCTTGTAAAAGAATTGACTTATGGAGATTCTTCCAGCCGTTTTGATTTTGTGACACACGACCATTACCATATAATTTGCAATGATTGCGGCAAAATTGTCGACTTCCATTATCCCGGGCTGGACGAAGTGGAGCATTTGGCTTCACATGTTACCGGATTCCAAGTGGATTACCACCGCCTTGAAATCTATGGAACGTGCCAGGATTGTATAGGGAAGACAGCAAAAGCCCAATAAGAAAAACGAGCATGTTTTTATGCTCGTTTTTCTTTTGCCCTGTTTGCAGCAAACAAAAAGGTCCGTTTGAACAAAAAGTTCAAGCGGACCTTATATTTATATCTTGGAATTTTTTTTGTTGTAATCCTGATTAAACTCTTTTCCTTCAAGAGCAGGATCCATTGTGAGCGGTTCGTTGCAGTGCATGCAAATATCCACGCGTCCGAGCATTTTTGTATGTCTTCCGCAGTTTGGACATTCCACAGGGACGGTCTTCATCGACAAGAGCCCGATCCAGGCATAGACGCCTGTACTGCCGATGATGGCAACTACGCCGAGCAGCATGAAAATCACCATGACCAATGGCTGGTCTTTAAAATAGATACCGACATACATGATAACAATGCCGATAAAAATCAGCGCTAAGGCAAAAGTCCGGATACGATTGATTTTATTTTTATAAGGTTTCATTTAAATTCTTTCCTCCTTGCATCCATCATACTATATCATAAACAAGGTGAAAAAGTGATAAAGATTAAAGCATGCAGGAATCATGGAGAAATATGTCGAAATAAAGAAAAGCGGAAACAGAATGCATACATACGTAAGAAGTCGTTGAGCAATTTCCCTTTAAGGGTTTCAAAAAAGGGAACGAAGTGAATAAGTATAGATAGTATTGCAAGGAGTGAAATTGATGGAACAAATTCTAAGACCCATTTACCAGGAACGCGCCAGCCAGGAAAGCACACTCGGAGTGATTCTGGTTGAGAAGCGGGAAAAGATGAGCCCAATCACCGATACGTTCGATTCAATCCTGTTAATCATCACCAAGGAAAATGAAACACCGGTATTCACGAAGCACTATACGTATCTGGATAAAAAAGCGGCTATGCACATTGTGACGGAAAAACAGCTGCATAAATGGCTGCTGCTCGGAACCAACCGGAAGATTGTCGATTGGCTGTTCCATGGGCGCATCATCTACGATCGCAACGAGTTTATGGAGAAACTCAAAACCGAATTGAAAGACTACCCGTTCTATGGACGAAAAATAAAAATGGGCATGGAGTTTGCAAAGCTGATCCGCCGCTACCTGGAAGGCAAAGTCTTCTTTGAAGAAAAAAACTATTTGGATGCCTATCATCACATTGTAGAGTCGCTTCATCATTTGGCCAGGCTCGCTGTTTTGGAAAACGGCTTGCCGCCTGAAGTGACAGTTTGGTCGCAAGTGAAACAAATGGAGCCCGCTATATACAAACTCTACGAAGAACTGGTCCTGAGCGATGAAGTATTGGAAAAACGGTTGGAGCTTCTATTTTTGGCGAGTGAATTTTTCATCCACTCCCGCACGAAAGATGGTGCCCAGCATATTCGGGAAGTAATGGAACAAAAAGAGAAATGGACTATTCAGGAATTGCATGAACAGGAAGAGCTGAGAAACTACTCATCGAATCTGGAAGTCTTTATTGAGTTTCTGGTCGAAAAAGATTTGCTGTCCACTGAGAATGTAAAGACAAAAAGCGATGGAATCTTCCACCGATATTATTACGTGAAAAACTAAAAAGAGAATAATTTATTAAAAAGAATTGATTCTTTTACAAGGGAATCAAT
This sequence comes from Planococcus chinensis, assembly GCF_020071995.1. Lineage (GTDB taxonomy): Bacteria > Bacillota > Bacilli > Bacillales_A > Planococcaceae > Planococcus > Planococcus chinensis_A. The sequence continues at coordinate 89,137 of NZ_JABWTK010000012.1, forward strand.
TCTTTTTTAGTTTGGAAAAAGGCGAAGGAGGAATTATATTGGGGCTAGATAGTGAAAATCTTTAAAGGGAAAGAAGCGGATTAGAGAAGAAATCAAGAGAGGCAAAGGCATAGAAGCTGTGCGGCTTTGGACAAACAGACACCGGGATTCCATATGAAGAAACTTGCTAATAGATGAAGAATAAACTTTTTTGAAGTTTTTTCAGTTTTAGCGTTGACAGGAAAGTGGAATCCGTATTATGATAATACACGTCGCAAAGAGAGATTAAGTTTTTTCAGGATAATAAAATATTTTAAAAAAGCTTGACGCCAAACGACAACGATGTTAAATTAGAGAAGTCGCTTTTACAGGACGAAAACATGAACCTTGAAAACTGAACAGCAAAACGTCAACAAAAATTGTTGAGGCGTTCCGACGCCGAAACAAATTTTATGCGAGGATCGTCGCAAAGCGATCCGAGCACAACTTACTGATCAGGCAGTGCCAGATCAAGCGACTCGTGCGTTCTTCGGAACGGCGAGACGCCAGCAGAATTTGAGCAATCGGTTCTCTATAATGGAGAGTTTGATCCTGGCTCAGGACGAACGCTGGCGGCGTGCCTAATACATGCAAGTCGAGCGGAACCAGAGGAGCTTGCTCCTTCTGGTTTAGCGGCGGACGGGTGAGTAACACGTGGGCAACCTGCCCTGCAGATCGGGATAACTCCGGGAAACCGGTGCTAATACCGAATAGTTTAACCTCCCTCCTGGGAGGTTACGGAAAGACGGTTTCGGCTGTCACTGCAGGATGGGCCCGCGGCGCATTAGCTAGTTGGTGGGGTAACGGCCCACCAAGGCGACGATGCGTAGCCGACCTGAGAGGGTGATCGGCCACACTGGGACT
>NZ_JABWTK010000013.1 GCF_020071995.1 Planococcus chinensis
GAATCCTTCTCACGAATTATGAATATGTAGGAACTGGGGGAACTTCTGGGGGAGCTTTTTGAAACAGCCCACCAAACCCTTACAGTGCAAAGGGTTTTCGATACTATTGAGTACTACTCACGTTAATCTGTTGCTTTTAAAAACCCCGAAACGGTTTTCCGTTTCGGGGTTTTTTTATGCCATAAAAAATCCTTCGCCGATTCGGCAAAGGATTTTCAAGCCTGCTATTGCACAAGCTGGACACCGTTTTCTTTCAACGCCTGGGCAAGTGAGTTATACACTTCGATATCCGTGAATTTGATGCCGAGATGCACCGCAGTTTGTGCGATGATCGGACTGATTCCGGATAAAGCTGTTTTGACGCCGATGATTTTCAAACCGGTGATCAATTGGAACACTTGCTGCGCAACCATCGTATCAATGATCGGCACGCCCGATAAATCGACAACCAGCCGTTCCAGATTATGCTTGGCACATTGTTTTAACGTCTTTTCGAAAATGATTTGGGCCCGGTGTGAAGTGATCTCCCCCACCAGCGGCAAAAATCCTGAACTTTTCGTCAGAAGAATCACAGGCGCGCTCATTTCCACAATCATCTGCTGCTGGGTTTGCAGGCGTTCCTGTGCCACTCTTGTATTTTGTGCCGTAAATTCAAGAATGACTTTCCCGATCGTTTCGACGATTGCCAGATTCCACTTGCTTAATTGCTCAAAAGTGACTTTATCTTGATGCTGGGATGCAAATTCTGCAATTATCTTAAGGTATTGCTGCTGGGTTCGGAAGAATTCTTCAATGACCACGACAATCGGTGTTTTTAAATGTCCGTCATCTGTGGCAATTTCCTCAATCCAATCTTGAAATTCCTGGGGAAAGTCCTGCTGATCCTCAGAAAACATTGAACAGAACAACACATGAAAATCATGGTTTTGGCGTTTGAGGTTTTCTACTTCTTCCGGATTGTTGGTGCTGTAAATTCCTCTTTGGTTCTTATTCAACGTTCCATACCATTGTTCAGTCATTTCCCATGTGCGTTCACGCAAATATTCGTGCAATTGCTGATTTTCCACCATTTTCTTTTCCTCCTGCTCACTCCTGCAACTTTCCCGGCCTTTGCCTTTTTGAAGCTGATTGCAGGCTGACCTTAACTACTTGTTAATTATCATAATACATTGGCCTGCGGCATGCATTAATTCATTCAAAAAATTTATTGTATTCCAATTTATCGGAAGAGTTAAGCAACCCCCGTTTGGTTCTTCACCGCTTTATGCTAAACTGAAAAAAACGGAGGTGCAGCTATGCGAATCATTTCAATATGCCCTAGCAATACCGAACTGCTGGCTTTTTTAGGTGCAGATCATTTACTGGTCGGCATCGATGATTATTCCGACTGGCCCAGCCAAATCACTGCTTTGCCGAGACTCGGTCCTGATTTAGCCATTCGGATGGATGAACTCGAAGCATTAAAGCCGGATCTGGTGCTTGCTTCACTGAGTGTGCCAGGAATGGAGAAAAACGTAGAAGAGCTGATCCGCCGAAAAATCCCGCATTTGGTGCTGAATCCACAAACGCTCGAGGATATCGGCCAGGATTTACTGGCTGTCGGACAAGCATGCGGCATTGATGCATACCCGATACATACGGAATTTCTGTCAGTCATTGAAGACATTAAGAAACGCTCTTCCCAAGCAGAGATCCACCCGTCGCTTTACTGGGAATGGTGGCCAAAGCCCGTTTTTACACCCGGCAGCGTGAACTGGCTGACGGAAATCAGCCAGATTACCGGTGCGCGCAATGCATTTGAAGACGTCCCTTCTGCAAATTTCCAGACGGATTGGGAAGATGTGCGGCAGCGCGACCCGGACTATATTTTGCTTGCCTGGGTCGGCATCATGACTTCAAAAGTAAAACCGGAACTGGTCCGCAAAAGGCCCGGCTGGAATGAAATGAAAGGCTATAGCCACATCCACATCATGGAAGAAGAACTGTATTGCCGCCCTTCTCCGCGCCTCATCGAAGGAGCGATCCGGTTGGGCAAACTGATTCATCCGGAATTATACAGCGATATGGAATTGCCGCGGTTCATACGTGAAAAACAGACATAACAATGGCGAACCCTGGAATACGGGTTCGCCTATTTACTTTGGAATTGTTTACAATCCTGCTTGCCCTCTTTTGTTCGGATGATCCAAATCGTCATCCAACCCGGCATCGCTGTCGCTGCCTAAAGCTGAATTGCGGTCGCCTCTGATGGTTGAACTGCGCTCATCGCCAATGAGTGGGTCCTGGTTATGGTTAAGCGCTGAACTGTCGCGGATCAACCCGTCTTGTGAGTCGCGCTCACTGATATAGGTTTCACGGGTCGTTCCATCATCGGCATTGCTGCTGCTGATGTATGCATCTTTCGTTGAACCGATATCCGCATCCCTGCCGCTTGTGGAATCGAAGGAATTGCGGTTATCGCCAAGACTTGAATCGCGGCCAAAGGAATCCGAATCTCTAGTAATTCCAGAGCTTGTTCGGTCCGTCGTGTACGTTTCCCGCACCACTCCAGTGCTGGATTGTTGTCCACTTATGAAACTATCGCGGTCATTGTGATCTGGAATCGCGCTGTTGCTGTCATCCACCAACACAAGAATTCGGCCTTCTTTAAATTGCGTTTCGTATTCCTGGGCCTCATCCTCCGGAATCCCCATGCCAATTAAAGCACCGGCAAGTCCGCCGACTCCGGCACCCGCTGCTGCTCCCGTAAGCCCGGCTACGATTGGCCCGGCAGCTACAATCGGCCCAATGCCTGGAATGGCAAGTGCTCCGATGCCTGCTAGTACACCGCCCAATCCGCCAAGAGCTCCGCCTGTAACCGCGCCGGTTGCTGCGCCTTCCCCGGCATGCGTTCCGGTTTCTTCTGTTACGTTACGCGTTTCCTCTTTGTCTTTACTGAGAACCGAGATATCCTCTGAACGATATCCTTGTCTTTTAAGGTCTTCAATTGCATCGATTGCTTCATTCTCCGAATGGTAAGAACCAACTACTTTTGACATTCTTAAACGCCTCCTCAGTTTTTGAGCAATGGAAATGCTACAGTTTCAAAATACCCTTCTGCCCTGCCGCTAAACATGAACCCATTTCCTCTTGGTGCTGCGCTATTAAGTACATGTAACTTTCCTTTGACAATTTGCGTCTACTGCTAAAAATGGAGGAGTGATTTTTCTGATCAAGAATTTCGCATTTCTTTTGTGTGTAGTTTTGCTGGTTATAGGCTACAGCTATATCGCTTCTCCTCCAATGCCTTCCGTTAAAGCTGAAGGCAGAATGGTCGCAACTACGCCAGGTTCTTACTGCTGGGAAAGTACCTGGAAAGCAGAATGTGTGGACATGTCTTATGCAAGTCCTTGGGAACAAGGAGTTGAGACTGCGCCTGCAGCCGTAAAAGCTGGCGCCGCTATACTCATTGATTTCAATAAGCAGCCCCTCCCCGGAAGTTTAAGTGCTGAACTCTGGACAAGCAAAACAAACAGCGAGCCCGCTCTCTTAAGGAATGGCCTCCTTACCGCTCCGAAAGCTCCAGGAATCTACGTCTTTCATATCTTTGCCGATTGGAAGCAAGGGGGTGGCAATTACGCCTTTTCTATAGAAGTAAAATAAAAAGCAGCCAGGAAATATCTGGCTGCTTGAGTCATTTCTTCTATTTATTGAAACTGCACCATATGGTATTTTTTCTTGCCGCGGCGCACAATTGCAAAGGCATCTTCCAGCCGGTCTTTCTCGTCAATGACGTATTCCAAGTCGGTCACTTTTTCGCCGTTCACTGAAATCGCGCCGTTTGTCACATCTTCTCTTGCCTGGCGTTTCGAAGAGGAAATGCCGGCTTCAACAATCAAATCGACAATGCTTTTCGGCTCTTTCACCATTTCAACAGAAGGAACGTCTTTAAAGGCGGCTTTCATCTCTTCAGCAGACAAAGCTTTTAAATCCCCGCTGAACAATGCTTTCGTAATGCGCTGAGCATCTTCGAGCGCTTCTTCGCCGTGGATCAGTTTTGTCATTTCTTCTGCAAGTACCGTTTGCGCTTTACGCAAATGTGCCTCGGTTTCTACCGTTTGTTGCAGTGCTTCAATTTCCCCGCGGCTGATGAACGTGAAAATCTTCAAGTATTTAATCACATCGGCGTCTGCCGTATTAATCCAGAACTGGTAAAACTCATACGGTGATGTCTTCTTGGCATCAAGCCAAACCGCTCCACCCGCTGATTTCCCAAACTTCGTTCCGTCCGCTTTTGTCACCAGCGGAATCGTGATGCCAAATGCTTTGGCTTCTTCGTCATGCGTCTTGCGGATCACTTCAAGGCCGGAAGTGATATTGCCCCATTGGTCGGACCCGCCAATTTGAACCCGGCAATTGTAATGATCGTATAAATGGTTGTAGTCAATCGCCTGGATTAACGTGTACGTAAACTCAGTAAACGAAATGCCGCTTTCCAGACGGGATGCTACGGATTCTTTTGCCAGCATGTAATTGACGGAAATCAGTTTCCCGTAATCACGCAGGAATTCGATGACACTCATTTCGCCGATCCAGTCGCGGTTATTGACCATACGGGCTCCGTTTTCTGAATTAAAATCAAAAATCTGTTCCATTTGAACTTTGATGGCCTCTACGTTTTTATCAATTTGTTCAGTCGTTTGCAGCTGGCGCTCTTCGTTGCGGCCAGATGGATCGCCAATCATCCCGGTCGCTCCGCCGACAAGCAGAATCGGCTGATGGCCATGTTTTTGGAACCGGCGCAATGTCAGTAAAGGCACAATATGCCCAATATGCATGCTGTCAGCAGTTGGATCTACCCCACAGTAAAGGGAAATTTTTTGTTCATCCAGTAATTTCGCCATTCCTTCTTCATCAGTCTGCTGGTACAGCAGACCACGCCATTTTAAGTCTTCAATCAATTCGTTGCCCATTCCAATTCCTCCTCAATGAAAATAAAAAAGCCCCTGCATGAATTTCATGCAGGGACGCTATTGCGCGGTACCACCCAGCTTGGAGACCAGAATCTCCCGACTTAATGTGCCATACGGGACACTTCCGTAAACTCCAAGCCTGTAATTCAGCCGCTGCGTTTTGACCGGTTCACACCTTCCACCGGCTCTCTGGACAAAGTTCGCACGCCCTACTTCGGACTCTTCTTCGTTTGAATATGAAAATATATTAGTTAGTTTACTTCAATCTGGCATATTGTCAATCTTTTTCGTTGCAATTCACAGAATATGCTATAATAAAGCCAGATTTAGGAGGAGGATTACAGTGCAAGATAAGGTGAAAAATGCTCTCAGGAAAACTGAAGAAACTTTAAATAGATGGACCTCCGCAAAGTGGTATAAAAGGTTAAGCATCACGACAAGCGTCTTTTGGAACTTGGCCATTCTGCTGGCGATTATCCTTGTCGCAGGCGGTGTATTTGCCGCTTCAGTCGGAGCCGGTTATTTTGCTTCTTTAGTGGACGAAGAAAAACTTCGGACCCCTGATGAAATGCGTGGAGAAATTTACAGCTACGAAGAAACGTCTGAAATGTTTTTTGATAATGAGGTCTATATCGGAAAAGTCCAGACGGATTTGGAGCGGAAAGAAATCCAATTGGATAAAGTCTCAAAAACAGCGATTGACGCAGTTCTCGCTACCGAAGACGAATATTTTTTGGAACATGATGGCATTGTGCCAAAAGCGATTCTTCGTGGATTGTTCCAGGACGTATCAAACTCTGATAGCCAGACAGGCGGCTCTACGCTGACCCAGCAGCTGATTAAAAACCAGATTTTGACAAATGAAGTATCCTATGAACGGAAAGCGAAAGAAATCCTGCTTGCCATGCGTCTTGAGAAATTCATGTCAAAAGACGAAATCATGGAAGCTTATCTTAACATCATCCCTTATGGCAGAAACTCTTCCGGCGCTAATATTGCCGGCATTGAAACTGCAGCTAACGGACTCTTTAATACCTCAGCAAGCGAATTGAATTTGCCGCAGGCCGCGTTTATTGCCGGGATTCCGAAAGCCCCTTTCCGCTATACCCCTTATTCTTCAGGCGGTAAACTGAAAGAAGCGGAAGGATTGCAGCCAGGAATTGATCGAATGAAAACAGTGCTGTTCCGGATGAAAGAAACCGGCTATATCACGGAAGAAGAATACAATCAGGCGGTTGCTTATGACATCGTGAAGGATTTCCGTAAAGATGAACAACGTTCATACGAGAAATATCCATATGTGACCGTTGAACTTGAAAAACGGGCAGCGCGAATCATTATGGACGTACTCGCTGAACAAGATGGCGTCGATCCGAAAACCCTTGAAGAAAACAACAAAATCTACGAGGAATATGCAATTCTAGCTGACCGTGCAGTCCGCTCGAACGGCTACCGGATCCATTCGACCATCAATAAAGATCTATACGATGCCCATGAAAAAGCGAAAAATGCTTACAAAGGTTACGGTACGACTTTAACAGTTGCCTCCACCAACGAAGATGGCGAAGAAGTCATGAAAGAACTTCCCGTCCAAGTAGGCAGCATGATGATTGAAAACAAAACCGGCCGGATTTTGAGTTTTATCGGCGGCCGGGACCATGAAGTTGAAAAATTGAACCATGCGACACAAGCATACCGCTCAATCGGCTCTACCGTGAAGCCTTTGCTTGTTTACGGACCAGCACTTGAATTTGGTGCAATTGGTGCAGGCAGCCCCGTAGTCGATGTGAAATTCACATTAAATGACAACGGCAAGCCATGGACGCCTGCCAACTTTGTTCCAACAAGCGAACAAGGCATCATGCCGGCGCGCGATGCACTGGCACAGTCCCAAAACTTGCCTGCCCTTCGCCTGTATGGCCAAATCAGAGAACAAATGCCGATTAATTATTTGATCAATGCCGGATTCTCAACAGTTGTTGAAAATGAAAACTACAATGCTTCTGCTGCTTTAGGCGGCGGGATTGAAGGATCTGTAGAAGAATTGACTAGCGGCTATGCTGCAGTTGCCAATGGCGGCAAGAAAGTGGAGCCGTTCATGATCCAACGCATAGAAGACGCGGATGGCAACGTAGTATTTGAGCACAAAGCCGAAGAAAAAGAAATTTACACACCGCAAACAGCTTATATCTTAACGGATATGCTCCGTGATGTATTTGACACGGATCGAGGTACCGCCAACCGTGCCAATGGATTGTTGAACTTTAGCGCTGACTTTGCCGGCAAAACCGGTACAACTCAAGAAACAAGAGATGTTTGGCTGGTTGGGTATAACCCGAATATCACAATGGGTGTATGGCTGGGCTATGACAGAGAAAAATACTCTCTAGACAATTTCCGAAATACCAACTTGCAGCCTTCCGTCCGCGTGAACCAACTGTGGGCGAGCTTAATGAATACGACTTATCAAGTTGCTCCTGACGTAGTTGGAGCTAAAGAAACGTTCAAAGCACCAAAAGGCGTTGTCACCCGTTCGTTCTGCAGCATTTCAGGCCTTGCGCCAGGCGGCGGCTGTTCATCAGCTGGCCTAGTCGCGTCTGACTTGTTCAACGAAAACGTCATGACACCGAACAAAGCAGATGACAGTTTAACTTCGGGGTCTTATACAACCGTTAATGGCAGCCGCTACTTGGCTCTGGACAGCACGCCAAGAGAATTTGTTACAAGCGGCGGCGCTGGAGTGTCACAAGCATATATCGACCGCATGCTTGCTCCATTCGGCGGGGATGCCGGGAAGCTATTCCCTGGAAACTCCAGATTCTCAAGAGTCGTTTCGGGAGCTTCATTGAAACATGATGGAGTTGCTCCATCAAGTGTCAGCGCCAGCATTAGCGGAACGACCATCACTTGGAGCGATTCACCTTCCAATGATATTGTCGGCTACCGGGTTTACCGCAGCGGCGGCGGCTCTTTAGCTTCTATCTCTGAATCACGCGGCAACTCATTCAAAGTTCCGGGTGCGGGCAGCTATTATGTAGTAGCCGTCGATATCACCGGCAAGCAGTCTTCTGCTTCCAATACGGTGAGTGTCGCAGCACCAAAACCGGAACCGAAACCTGCACCAAAAGAGGAAGAGGAAAAGGATGAACCGGATACTCCACCGGCAGACGATCCGGAAGAAACACCGGAAGAACCAGCAGAACCTGAAGAACCTGAGGAGCCTGCTGAACCGGAAGAACCAACAGAACCGGAAGAGCCGGCTGACGAACCTGCTGAACCGGAAGAACCGACAGAACCGGAAGAGCCTACTGATCCATAAGTAAAAAAACACAAAAAGAAACCCCAGCTGAAAACTCAGCTGGGGTTATTTGTTTGGTCTCTTAATCTTCCATTGTAGACAAATCGCCTGCCGGCAAATCCAGTTCCCAGGCTTTCAGAACCCGGCGCATGATTTTCCCGCTTCGTGTTTTCGGCAGTTTGTCCTTAAACTCAATTTCTTTTGGAGCCGCGTGTGCAGCTAGACCCTTCTTCACAAATTGCTGGATGTCCTGAATCAATTCATCCGATGGTTCATAGCCGTCATTTAAAGCAACGAACGCCTTAATGATTTCTCCGCGGACCGGATCCGGTTTCCCGATGACTCCTGCTTCTGCAACTGCCGGATGCTCAAGCAATTTGCTTTCCACTTCGAACGGACCTACGCGTTCCCCTGAAGTCATAATTACATCATCAACCCGGCCCTGGAACCAGAAATAGCCTTCTTCATCCATGTAGGCCGAATCTCCGGAAACATACCACTGGTCGTTCAAGAAATACGATTCATATTTGGACGGGTTGTTCCAAATCTGCCGCATCATGGATGGCCAGCCTTTTTCAATGGCTAAGTTCCCCATCTGGTTTGGCGGCAGCTCCTTCCCTTGATCATCCACGATGGCCACTTTGATGCCTGGGACCGGTTTCCCCATCGATCCTGGCTTAATCGCCATTGACGGGTAATTGCAGATGGTCTGCGCTCCGGTTTCCGTCATCCACCAAGTATCATGGATCCGTCTGTCGAATACTTGGACGCCCCAGCGCACTACTTCGGGATTCAACGGTTCACCGACAGATAAAACATGGCGCAGAGTCGACAAATCAAATTCTTTCACCAAAGCGTCCCCTGCTCCCATCAGCATACGGAAAGCTGTTGGCGCACTGTACCAGACTGTAACGCCAAAATCTTCAATGGCTTTATACCAGCCTTCCGGAGAAAAGCGTCCGCCTAGAATGACCGTCGTCGTTCCAGTCAGCCAAGGAGCGAATACGCCATAAGCTGTTCCAGTCACCCAGCCCGGGTCAGCTGTACACCAGTAAATATCCTGCTCCTGCAGGTCAAGCACCCATTTGGCTGTTTGATACTGCTGCACCATGGCATATTGTGCGTGAAGAACACCTTTCGGCTTGCCGGTAGAACCGGATGTATAATGCAGCACCAGTCCGTCTTCTTTATCAAGCCATTCAATATCGAACTGATCAGAAGAACCGTTTAAATGCTTCATGAAATCAACAGTCTTGCCATCTTCTTCGATATTTTCACCAACGAGGAAAATGGTCTTTAAGTTTGGCAAACGGTCGTGCGGAACACGCGGCAAAAGCTCCGGCGTCGTAATGATTGCCTTGGCATCGCTATCATCCAACCGGTCATAAATCGCACCTTCCATGAACGCTTCAAACAATGGCCCGACGATCAGGCCCATTTTCAACGCACCGAACATGGCAAAATACAGTTCAGGCGAACGCGGCATAAAGATGAACATCCGGTCCCCTTTTTCCAGTTCCGAATGCGCTTTCAATAAATTAGCAGCCCGGTTGGTCATACGCTTCATTTCATAAAATGTATAGGATTCGTGGCGATTCTGATCTTTGTAGTAAAGAGCTACTTTGTTTTTGCGGTCAGAGTCGGCATGGCGGTCAATGGCTTCATACGCCATATTTACTTTTCCGGTCTCATACCAACTAAATTCTTTTTCCACTTCAGCCCAATCAAAAGCTGCCGCAACTTCTTCGTAATTATGTAGATGGTGCTCCCCTTGTTTCGCTGGAATTAATTCCACTTTCATCCAAATCACCCTTTCGCATAGATTCTCTTCCATTCTACAACATTCTGACAATTTAATGCGAATAATTTTAACTTTTTAGAAAACTGGCTGTTTTTGTTAATGTAATTTCACAACTCCACTTCCTTTTCATGTATAATGTACCTAATTGTACCCAACAGGCGGTGAAATGATGGAGCATAAAAAAACGTATAATGCCATGGAGTTAGAAACAAAGCACGGAACAATCATCATTGAAGGGCCGATTCCATCCAGCGAATTGAAAGCGCTTGATTTTCATGAAGACCTTGTCGCGTTTCGGCAACCCGAGCAACAGCATAAAGCGATTATAGAAATTGCCGATTTGCCTGAAGGGCGGATTTTGATTGCACGGGATCAAAATATGATTGTCGGCTATGTCACTTTTCTCTACCCCGATCCTTTAGAGCGCTGGTCGGAAGGGAAAATGGATAATCTTATCGAACTTGGCGCCATTGAAGTCATTCCTAAATTCCGCGGCACCGGCGTCGGCAAATCCTTGCTGAAGGTATCGATGTTGGATGATGCATTCGAGGATTTCATTGTCATTACCACCGAATATTATTGGCATTGGGATTTAAAAGGAACCGGCTTGAATGTCTGGGAATACCGAAAAATCATGGAAAAAATGATGCAGGCCGGCGGTCTCGAATATTATGCGACCGATGATCCGGAAATCAGCTCCCATCCTGCCAATTGCCTGATGGCAAGAATCGGCAAGCGGGTCGATCCTGAATCCATACAGAAATTTGATCAGCTTCGCTTTATGAACCGCTATATGTACTGATACGAATTAAGGGGTGTTTCCATGTTAATTGAAGAAATTATGAAAACTGATGTATATACGCTGCATCCGGACCAGACCGTTCAGGATGTAGTCGATTTGTTTGAAGAAAAGCGGATCCGCCACGCGCCTGTAGTGGAAAACGGCAAAGTCGTCGGCGTAGTGACCGAACGGGATTTGAAGGATGCACTGCCTTCCCGTTTTTCTGTGTCCCCTAAAATTAATGCATACGAGAAACTGGTATCTGAAATCATGGCGAAAAACCCGATTACGGCCCACCCAATGGATTTTGTGGAAGAAACCGCGTTAATCTTTTACGAGCAGAAAATCGGCTGCCTGCCTGTTGTCAGCCAGGAAAAGTTAGTCGGATTTCTTACCGAAACGGATCTACTGTATAAATACATCGAATTGACCGGTGCCCATCAGCCCGGCTCCCATATCGAAATCCGGGTTCCTAACCGTTCAGGTATTCTTTATGAAGTTTCAAAAGTATTCTATAACCAACATGTCAATGTCTTAAGCGTACTCGTTTACCCCGATAAGAAAAACAGCTCAAACAAAATTCTGGTTTTCCGTGTACAAACCATGAATCCGCTAGCCATTATAAACGACTTACAAAAAGAAGGTTTTGATGTCTTATGGCCAAATACACCACAAATGAACGAATAAACCATGCTGTTTTTGTCTATTCAGAAGATCAATTGGGGTATAAATTTTCTGATACGCATCCCTTCAACCAGAAAAGGCTTGTGTTGACCATTGATTTGCTGCGAAAAATGAATGCGCTTCCAGAAACATCGGTTGTTCCGGCGCGTGTGGCTACGGATGAAGAATTGATGCTCGCCCATGACCCGCGTTACATAGAGATAGTAAAAAAAGCGAGCCGAGGGGAAATTTCTCCGGAAGCGGGCGAAAGCTACGGCATTGGAACAGAAGACACACCCATTTTCGAAAACATGCATGAAGCCAGCGCCCGTTTAGTCGGCGGCACTTTGACTGCCGTGGATTATGTCATGGAAGGAAAAGCGCAGCACGCCTTAAACCTTGGCGGCGGCCTTCACCACGGATTCCGCGGGAAAGCCTCTGGATTTTGCATTTACAATGACAGCTCGGTCGCCATTAACTATATGAAGAAAAAGTACGGTGCCCGCGTGCTTTATATCGATACCGATGCCCATCATGGAGATGGTGTGCAATGGTGTTTTTATGATGATCCGGATGTATGCACCGTATCGATTCATGAAACCGGCCGCTACCTGTTCCCTGGCACCGGCAATATCAACGAACGCGGCAGCGGCCAAGGCTACGGCACGTCCTTCAACTTCCCGATTGATGCATTTACAGAGGATGAATCTTTTCTGGAAATCTACCGGACAGCAATGAAAGAAATTATCGAGTTTTTCAAACCCGATGTAATTCTGACCCAGAACGGTGCAGATGCCCATTATTTAGACCCTCTCACCCATTTATACGGCACGATGAACATTTACCGGGAAATCCCCCGGATTGCCCATGAACTGGCTCATGAGTACTGCGAGGGGCGCTGGATCGCAGTAGGAGGCGGCGGTTATGATATTTGGCGTGTCGTTCCAAGAGCATGGTCCCTGATTTGGATGGAAATGAACGATATGGCCTTGCCGACAGGCGATTTGCCGGAATCCTGGCTTTCCAAATGGCAGCCGGAATCTCCGGTGCCGCTTATCGGCACGTGGGAGGATCCGGCCAATATGTATCAAGCCATTCCCCGCAAAGAAGAAATTACCGATAAAAACCATCAAATGCTGAACAAGGCTTTGTACATGATCCGCAATGCTTAATAGAAAAAGGAGCTATCCCAGATTTTTCTGGGATAGCTCCTTTACATTTAAGCGTTTTTTGTAGACGCGCGTTCTTCGATCCGGTATGGAAGGATGACTTGGTTTTCTTCGATCTCTTCCCCGTTCATGTATTTAGTCAAAAGACGCATGGAAACAGCGCCAATGTCATAAAGCGGCAAAGCCACTGAAGTCAGCATCGGTCTAGCCATACGCGCTAACTTGGAATTTTCATAGCTGATGATTTCGACATCTTCAGGAATCCTTTGGCCGTTGGCTTCTACACCATGGATTACACCAATCGACATTTCGTCGTTGCTGACAAAATAAGCTGTCGGCTTATGCGGCGCCAATGTATTCACTGCCTCAATCGCTTCATCGTAGGAATTATCGCATTCAATCACAAGCTGCTCATCAAAATCGATCGATGCATCTTGCAGAGCCTGTCTATACGCTTTCAACTTATCTTTATTGACTTTCGAGCTGAATAGGCCTGAGACAAAAGCAATTCTTGTATGGCCATTGTCAATCAGCTTTTTCATCGCTTCATATGCTGCCCCGTAATAATCAATATTTACAGAAGCGATGGCATTGGAGTCGTCAATGGAGCCAGCCAATACAATCGGCGTTGGAGAACGTTTCATCTCATAAAGAAGTTCACTTGAAATCACATCGCTCATGAAAACAATCCCATCCACTTGTTTTCCAAGCATTGTTTCAAGCAATTGAAGTTCCTTGTTTTCATTCTGATCCGAGTTCGACAGAATGATGTTGTAGCGGTACATTGTGGCAATGTCCTCAATTCCACGGGCAAGTTCGGCATACATACTGTTGGAAATATCCGGAATGATGACGCCGACCGTGGTAGTTTTTTTGCTTGCTAATCCTCTGGCCACTGCATTAGGGCGATAACCAAGTTCTTCAATAACTTTCAATACTTTTTTTCGTGTAGCAGGTTTCACATTTTGATTGCCATTGACTACACGTGAAACGGTAGCCATGGACACGTTTGCTTCTCTGGCTACATCATAAATTGTAACAGTCACGGTGCGCCCTCCTTTCCTATATCTTTTATCATACGACAAAAACTTTCGTGTTATCAACTAAAAATAGGATTGTGTATGATTATACGGTCATTATTTGTCAAACTCCTACATTTTCAGGACAAATCTCCACTATTCTCTTCACACTTTATACACAAAAAGAAAAAGCCGGGGAATGCCCGGCTTTTCGGAATTACATTTTCAATTCGTATTGCTTCATGAATTTCATCAAAGCATCGTAGTATTCGTCGAATTGGTTTAAATCCATTTGCTGGGCTGCATCGGATAATGCAACGGCTGGATCCGGATGTACTTCAGCCATCACCCCGTCAGCGCCAATTGCAATGGCAGCTTTAGCAGCTGGAAGCAACAAGTCGCGGCGTCCAGTAGAGTGAGTGACATCTACAAATACCGGAAGATGTGTTTCTTGCTTCAAGATTGGAACTGCTGAAATATCCAATGTGTTGCGCGTTGCTTTTTCGTAAGTACGGATGCCGCGTTCACAAAGAATGATTTGGTCATTTCCGGAAGCGATGATGTATTCAGCCGCGTTGATGAATTCATCAACAGTTGCTGACATCCCTCTCTTCAAGAGGACCGGTTTGTTGATTTGGCCAACTGCTTTTAAAAGTTCGAAGTTCTGCATATTGCGGGCTCCGACTTGGACAACCTCCAAGTATGGCAGTGCATCTTCCAAATGGTGTGGAGTAACGATTTCAGAAACAACCGCCAAATTGTATTGTTCAGCAGCTGCTTTCAGAATTTTTAGCCCATCCAAACCAAGCCCTTGGAAATCATAAGGTGAGGTACGCGGTTTGTACGCGCCGCCCCGGATCAACCGAAGGCCTTTTGCACCGATCGCTTCAGCCACTTTAGACACTTGCTCTTGGGATTCTACCGCACAAGGGCCAAAGATGAAGGAAGGTGTGCCATCCCCAATGCGTTCGCCGTTGATCGTAATGATCGTATCTTCGGCTTTCTTTTTACGCGATACCAATAGCGCTTTGCGATGGTCTTCTTCTTGCATATCTAAAGCGGATTTGAAGATTTCTTTAAATATATGGTCAACGGTCTTTTGCGCAAGAGGACCGTTATTATTTTCTTTTAACAGATTCAGCATATGGCGCTCACGCAGTGGATCGTATCGGTTTACACCTTGCTTTTCCTTGATTTTCCCGATTTCTTGGATGACTGCTGCTCTTTCGTTGATAAGAGAAAGGATTTGCAGGTTGACCGCATCGACTTTTTCTCTAAGCTGTTCTAATTCTGAATGGCTCATTCTTTTACTTCCCCTTTCGTGAATCACCTTACTTAGTGAATCATATTAACATAATAGTGTTATTATAAGCAAAGTATTCGATAAAGTCACGCAATTTATTTTAGCGATTCAACGCGCTAAAGTATTTTAGGCAGCAAAAAGCCGAAGCACCAAGGCTTCGGCTTTTTTTTTAAGCAATAAATTCCTGCATCGCTTTGCTTGTGATATCCCCGTGAGAAGCATGCCAATCAACCGATTGATTGGAAAAATGAAACAGTTGCGGCGATTCGTGTTTAATCTGCGTAAGCGCCTCAATATTGTTCGATAATTCCCGATCTTCCTGAACTACCAGGAATAAAAATAGCTGGTTCGGATGCAAAGAACAATATTCATTGAACTCATTCCAGGCCGCTGCGGATACCGGGCATGTGCTGCTATGTTTGAACAGCCAATAATGCTCTGTACCGGATGTAGCCTGTTTTAAACTGTCTAAATCTTGTACACGCACTAGATTTTCCATTTAACCCGCTCCCAGATTATTTCGTTGATTTGTTGTTGCCAGAATTATTTTTGTTGGAGCTGTTGTTCGAACTTTTGTTTGAGCTGTTGTTTGAGTTCGAGTTGTTTTTGTTTGAGTTTGAAGTGTTGCTTGAACTGTTTTTGTTTGAGTTCGAGCTGTTTGTATTGTTTTTGTTGGAATTTGAACTTGTGCTGCTTCCAGTAGTGCCAGATGCTGTTGTGCTTGTGTTTCCTGTTGAGTAGCCAGTGGAACTGGTTGTTCCTGTTGATCCAGTTGTGCTAGAAGTACCGCTTGTAGCAGACGTGTTGGATTTCTTCTCTTCCTTCACTTCTTCTACCGCTTCTTTTAAAGCGCTGGCAGTTGAAGCAAACGCCTCATGGCCAGCAGATTCTGCTTGGTCTACAGAACTTTGGACAGTATCCAGCATTTCGATCTGTTCTTCGCCTTCAGAAGATGCCGTGCCGTCATCCATTGGAGACTGGCCGCCTTTCAGGTTTTTCACTTTGTCGACCACTTTAGAAGATTGCTCTTTTACCTGTTGAGTCAAACCGCTAGACTTTTCTTTGGCTGTATCTGTATAACCGGATGTTTTTTCTTTCAATGTGCTGGCGTGCGTATTCAAATCAGTGCGCAATTCCTTGCCTGATTTTGGCGCTAGGAATAAGGCTGCAGCTGCCCCGATAATTCCGCCGACTAATGCACCAATGATAAAGTCTTTTGATCCGGCTTCTTCTTCATAATCGTATAGATCATCGTAGCGGTTGCCCATGCCGTATGATTGCGGCACATAATCAGTTTGGTTAAAAGCACTTTCGTTCGCATAATAAGAATTTTGGTTTGTATTCTGTTCAGTTGGAGAATAGTAGTTTTTATTGTATTGAGAATCGTTGTAATTCGGGTTTTGGTTGTTGTTATTATTGTTTTGTATCATTTTACATTCCTCCATTGGTTTTGGTTTAATTAAATCTGGTCGTTATGCGGCAAACGCTTTTGCCCTGGAACAGGTGCATAAGATGAAGATGCGCGTGCTTCATAAATCTTACGTTCTTTCCATTTGTCGCGGATGCCCATGACTACGTTGCCCCATTGAACAACTTGAGCGATTTTTTCTTCATTGTCTTCAACTTGTGAAGACACGGTAGTCGTGATGCGGCGGACAGATGAGTTTAAATCTGTTACAGCATTGCCGACACCTTTCACAGCGTCAACCACCGTATTCAATTTTTCAGATTTCACTTGGATGTCCTCTGCCAAAGCATTTGTTTTGTGCAGCAGGTTCGTTGTTTCCAACGTTACACCCTGTAGTTGATTTTCCAGGCCGGATACAGTGCCTGACACTTCTTTTAAAGTGTTCTTCAGTGAGTTTAATGTCATAGCTAATGCCACACATAAAATTAAGAATCCGATAGCGGCAACAATGGCAGCTATGTAAAGCAAAATACTCCAATCCATACTGTTTCCTCCTTCTTTTCCAAAACTGTTATATCCCTTTTCTACCCTACCCTAAGTCTGTCTAAACACAGGGTCTTTAGTTTTATTCCACAAATCCATAGGAAATCCTTCATAAAAAAAAGACAATTTGACTTTAAAGTCAAACTGTCTCCTGAGAAGTTAGTAATTTTTCAAAAGCTTCCTGGAACTTGGTCACATCGCCTGCACCCATAAACAAGTAAACTCCCTGTTCATGCGAAAGCAGTGGCGATACATCGTCCGCCTGCAGCACGTGGCTGCCTTCGATTTTTTCCACAAGATCCTGGATGGTTAGAGTGCCGGCCTGCTCACGAGCCGAACCAAAAATATCGCATAAGTAAACATGGTCCGCCCCGCTCAAGCTGTCCGCAAATTCCTGAAGGAATGTTTGAGTGCGGGTGAACGTATGCGGCTGGAAAATCGCGATCAATTCGCGTTCCGGAAATTTCTGGCGCGCCGATTGCAACGTAGCACGAATTTCAGTCGGGTGATGGGCGTAATCGTCGATTAAAATATTGCCGCCCAGTTCCGTCTGGGTAAACCGGCGTTTTACGCCGCCGTAATCGGATAGTTGCTGCTGGATAATGTCAGCAGGAATGTTTTCATAATGGCATAAAGAAATGACGCCCAGTGCATTTAAAACGGCATGGTCCCCGAACATTGGAATATGGAATGTATGGAAAAACTCATTCCGGATGACTACGTCGAATGTTGTGCCTTCTGTATCTTTTACAACGTTCCGTGCCTGAAAATCATTTTCCGGTCCGAATCCGTAGTAGACGACAGGAACAGGCGCCTGGATTCTTTGAAGATGCTCATCGTCTCCGCAGGCGATAATGCATTTCTTGACTTGCTGCGCCATTTCTTCAAATGCCTTGAATACATCATCGACACCCGTGAAATAATCCGGATGGTCAAAATCGATATTGGTCATGATGGCATAGTCCGGATGGTACGCCAGGAAATGCCGCCGGTATTCACAAGCTTCCGCTACAAAGTAATGGGAATTTTCTTTCCCAAAGCCTGTACCGTCCCCGATTAAATACGAGACCGGTTTGTAGCCGTCAAGCACATGCGCCATTAAGCCGGTAGTGGAAGTTTTGCCATGTGCGCCGGTAATAGCCACTGACACATACTGCTTCATCAAATCACCGAGGAAATCGTGGTAACGGATAATGGTTGCACCGAGTTCCCGCGCCTTAATGAGTTCGGGATGCTCATCATTAAATGCGTTCCCGGCAATAATGGTCATATTTTCTTGAATATTGTTTTCATCAAAAGGCAGAATGGTGATGCCCCGTTCACGAAGCCGGTCTTCTGTGAAAAAATGTTTTTCGATATCAGAGCCTTGTACGTGCTCTCCCATATCATGCATGATTTGGGCAAGCGGGCTCATACCGGAACCTTTAATGCCGGTAAAATGTAATACTGTCATAAATGAACCTCCTGTGGAAGTTGAAGAATGGTCTATAAATAACGCTGGGCGAATCTATAGCCGTCTACAAATCGTAATCACTCGATTATACCATCTTTCGAATTTAAGATGAAATAACCGATTTTTCCTGTTAAATAGTGAAGAAATGGCATTTTTTACTGAAAAACATCAGCCATGTCATCTTCTGTTATCAATACAGCGCGGGCTTTGCTGCCATTTTGTTCAGAAATAAAGCCATGCTGTTCAATCATGTCCATCAATCTCGCCGCCCGGTTGTATCCGATATGGAATTTCCGCTGCAACAAGGAAGTGGATGCACTGCCTTGCGAGATAATGAAGCGGCAGGCTTCCTCAAACAAATCATCCTGAACATCCGGAGATTCACTTCGTTTAATGAGCTCTTCTTCTTTAAAGAAGTATTCGGGCTCCCCTTGTTTTCGGACATGGGCAATCACTTCTTCGATTTCGTCATCCGTCACAAATGTGCCTTGCAGGCGCACCGGTGCCGACATGCCGTTTCCAAGATAAAGCATGTCTCCCCTGCCGAGCAGCCTTTCTGCTCCCTGCGCATCCAGAATTGTCCGGCTGTCCACTTGGGAAGATACAGAAAACGCAATGCGTGTAGGGATATTGGATTTGATCAACCCGGTAATGACATCGACAGACGGGCGCTGAGTCGCAATAACCAAATGGATTCCGCAAGCACGCGCTTTTTGGGCAATCCGGCAAATGGCATCTTCTACGTCTGATGGCGACATCATCATCAAATCAGCCAACTCATCAATCACAATTAAGATATATGGCAAATGCTGGGCGTGTTCCCCTTTTTCTTTAACCATTTTATTGTAGCGGTTCAGGTCTCGGACTCCGACATGCGCAAACAATTGATAGCGGCGTTCCATTTCCTCAACAGCCCATTTCAAGGAAGCCGTAGCTGCTTTGACATCAGTAATGACAGGGCTGATCAAATGAGGTATATGGTTGTAAGGAGCAAGCTCCACCATTTTCGGATCGATCAACAACAGTTTTAAATCACGCGGCGATGATTTATACAACAAGCTCACCAACAGCGAGTTAATGCATACACTTTTCCCGGAACCTGTAGCTCCGGCAATCAGGCCATGCGGCATTTTGCGCAAGTCCAGTGTAACCGGCTTGCCGGTCAAATCGAGGCCCATCGCAGCTTCCAGCGGCGACTCTGAACCCTTGAACACCGGACTCCCGATCACTTCTGAAATCCGCACGGGACGGGATTTGCGGTTTGGAATTTCAATCCCGATCGAACTTTTTCCAGGAATCGGTGCCTGGATCCGGATATCTCTCGCGGCAAGCGCCAATTTTAAATCATCCGCCAAATTGCGGATTTTGCTGACTTTCACCCCTTGGGCTACGGTTACTTCAAATTGAGTGACAGCAGGTCCCTGCACGATGCTCAAAATCGAAGCCTGGATCTGGAAATAAGACAAAGCTTCAATCAGGCGCTCCCCCTGCTCTTCCATCCAAGTCTCATCAATCAAATCATTCTCTGGAGGGCGGAGGAAATCAAGCTTTGGGTATTCATAAGGCGCAGCCGTTTCTTGGACCGGCGCTTGAACTGCTTCCTGAACTGTTTCCTGAACTGCTTCTTTCCCTGGTTCTTGTACCGGTGTTGCCGCTTTTGATGAAGCGATCACTTCAGACATCAACTGCGTCTTTACATCCAGTTTTTTAGCGGGAAGCGGTTCCGCTTTTTCCGCTGCCGGCTTATTTTCTAGAACTGCCGGCCTTGCTTGGCTGTTTTTTTTTTGGCGTTCTTTATCCGATTTCAACATCAAGACATTGAACGGCACGGTTTTTTCACGTTTTGCATCCGATTGAGACGCTGTCTTCGTTGCTTTCGTTTTAACAGGAGCCGGAGCTGCAATCGGCGCCTGTTCAGCATCGGCACTCGGGAGTTCCACTGCTTTTTCCGCTTCAATATCCGGCTGCCCTGTTGGCGCCTCGGATTCGAAAGTTGCGGCATTTGCTTGCCCATAATTGCTAGAAGTTTTCTCGGTCAATGAAAACCCTTGATTTTGTGAATGTTTCACCTCGGAAATTGGCTGCTCCTCACTGAACAAAATTTCTGGCTGATATTCAGTTGGCAATGCAGCTGTGCCTTTGGCAGTCGCCGCAAGCCCTTCTGCTGTATTCCGGGTAAGGCTTGTTTCTTTTGTTAAAACGTCTTGCGGAGTTTGCGACGGCTGGTTATTCTTTTCTTCAATCTGCAGCCCTTTTTTCTCCAATGTCCCCATTGCCGGGACTGAATTGGCATCTCCATATCCATAGACCGGAGACGGAACACGGGTTGGCTGGAAACTGCGGGTTTTCTTAATCGGCTGCGTATCAACATGCCGGTTTTTCGTAAATTTCGGCGCTTCATAGGGCTTTGTTGCCAGTCGGGACGGCTTTGGTGTTACCGGTCGAGCAGCAGGTGGACGCACTGCTCTTGGGACTCTCGGCTCTGCCGGTCTCGGAATTGGCTTTTTAGCCGGCTTCGACACCATATAGGCTTCTGCCATCGGTGTTGATTGTTTGGGTGCATCATAATCCGGCAAGTAAGGCTCAGAAGGCTCATGGCGCCGGCTCTGGTTTAACGCCGGGCTATGCGGTCTGCGTTTCGGAGCTGTATGAAGAGCTTCCGCTTTTGTTTTTTCACGCTGCACCGATTCTCCCAGACGCCCCCGCGGATTTTGTTTTAAGAAAGCTTCTTTTTCTGTATCTGTTATGACTGGAAAACGGAACGGCGATTTCTTCGGCCGGACATCAGGTTCCGTTTCTTGCTCCGGAGCCACTTCAATTATTTCTTCATCCGTGTCTTGGAAAAACAAACGATCCCATAAATTTTTAATCCAACTCATTTTGCGTCACGCCTTCACTTCAAATGCGGAACCAGTTTCTGCATCTTCCGGCAGAACAAGAATTCCTTTTTCTTGTGGGGCATCCGGCAATGCCAATTCTTTTGCAGAGCAAATCATGCCGCTTGATGGAACACCGCGAAGCTCGGCATCTTTGATCACCATTCCAGACGGCATGACAGCACCGACTTTGGCAACCACTACTTTCTGGCCTTGATCGATATTCGGAGCGCCGCAGACAATCTGCAATTCCTCCGTGCCGACGGAAACCCGGCAAACACTTAGTTTATCTGCATTGGGATGCTTTTCTTTCGCTTCTACATAGCCGACTACAAATTTTGGAGACAGGTCGACTTCCAGCGTCAAGTCCACACCGTTCTTTTCCAGAGCATTTTGCAAGGCTGTCACCAATTCCTCAGATACGTCCACTGAAGCGGCCTCTCCCAAATCCATGTACGTTGAAGCACTGAATAAGTTGAAACCGGCAATGTTGCCATTTTCATCTTTGATCAGTGTGACATCGTCCATTTGTTCTGTATGGATTTTTTCAGGAGTTTCTGTTTGAAGTTGAACCAATAGGACATCGCCTATGCCGTTTTTATTGTAGAATGCATTCATTTTTTATCGTTCTCCTTGTTTTGTCGATTTTTGGCCAGGATGAAAATCGGCTCCAATTCTCCGTTTTCATAGATGAATGACAACGAAGTAATCGGCACTTTGCCGTTGGTAAAGAAATGCATGGCCATTTGGGCCAATACGTCGTAACCCGTTTCGTTTCGGATATCGCCGATGATCAGCACATCCTGGTGCGGCACTGATACGGTCATATCACCTGTTATTTTAGTTTTCATGTCTTTAAGAAAAGTTTCGTTTAATATACGCGAAGCGTCATAGCCGTCGTTTTCATTTAGGAAATAAAACACATTGCCCGCGACTTTGTCTTCTTTCACAGCTGTTTTTAGTTTTTTGACCTGAAATTTGGCAATTTCCTTCAGCTGCTCTACGGTGAGACTTAATGAATTTAACATATTTTCATCAATTAAGCGATAGGTGGTGCCGGCATCCAAGGCATAATACACCCGTGTTTCCGCGGTATGGTCGGATGTGACGAATTTATGGCCTTCGTTGGATTCTGTCGGAAACGATGTCGAGCGGATGACCGGGTAGATATGCTCGGACGATTTGAGTTCGCCTTTCGACTCTTTTTCCATGGCATCAAAAGTTTCCGTAATCGTATAGACAATCTCCTGGATGGCAGCTTCGCCTTTTGCCTCATACCGGTTGATCACTTGCGGCACGCCAAGCGTCATTCCTTTTCCAATGCCTTTATGGCGGATATGCAAATTATTTTTTTCGCGGTCATGGCGCCATTCAAGCTGTTCGCTCGGCATCCGTTCTTTTAAGAGGTTGATCAGTTCAGTCGGTTTCATCTAAAAATCCCTTCTTTCAAAAATAAACGGCTCTGCCAGAAATGGCGAACCGTCATTTTGTTATTTAGGCAGATTGGTCAAAAAAGCCTCAATCTCTTCTTGTGTTTTACGGTCTTTGCTGACAAAACGCCCTGCCTCATTGCCGTTCGTATAAGCAAGAAAGCTCGGAATGCCATAAATGTCTTTTTCAATGCATAAATCAATAAAATTGTCGCGGTCTACCGACACAAATGTAAAATCACTGAAAGACGATTCAACTTCAGGCATTACCGGGTCAATCACACGGCAATCCGGGCACCAGCCTGCAGTAAACATAAACACAACCGGCTCGTTGGCTGCCAATTCATGAAATTCTTCAGTAGTAGTTAACGTTCTCATACGGCTATCCCCTATCGTCTAGTTTTCAATTGATCGGACTGTCTTCATCATCCAGTCCATGTTTTTTTCAATATCACGCTCTTCGGAAATGGTGGTCATCTTGACGCCGCCAGCGCTTACGACCAACTCATAGCGGTCTTCAGCGATTTCCCGGACGGTTGTGAAGCCAAACCGTCCACTTTGCTCGAAAGTTTCATCAGCTACCCATTGTTGTTCTGGATTGGCTTTTTGAAGGTCATAGAATAACGTGCTGTCTGCTGCCTCGTTCGGGTTAATAAATAACGCATAGGAATCGCTTCCCTTGGTGATCATGATATTTTGTTTATCGGAAGGCTCCTCAATGGTATAGCTTCTTGGCACATAAAGTTCTGTCCCATCTGAACTTTCATTGGTTTCAACCGGCTCATCTTCAAAAGCTGCAGCCACTTTTGCCACGCCGTCCGTAATGCGTTCTTCCGGCAATGCCAGACAGCCGCCCAAGACAGCCGCCGATATGATTATTCCTGCAATAAATCCTTTACGAGGCACACTTATTCCTCCCTATCCATACTTGTTCTTATTTTAAAGATGTTTCGGGACACTTGCAACTGTATCGATGTCCCGGATATATTGTCCGACTAATAGGCTGACAATATGTTCGAACATCTCATTCCGATTGACAAGCTCTGCAGTCAATATCCCGACTGCTCCTTTATGGTGGCGAATGCCGGTTTCATTTGCAAAGACGTCCATCACCGGCCCCAGTTCTTGGCCGGCGCGTAATTTCCCGGCAATCTCATCCGGCAAAGGTATTTGTGCGCCAGCTGCTGTATAAAGGCGCCCTTCTTTCGTCCACAAGGCTCCCCAGTTGCACAAATACATTTGCCCTTCCAGGTCATAGACGCCGCCTTCCAGGCCAATCGCCAGATCAAGTGTTCCAGTCAGTGCCGATTTCGAACGGTTAACCGCTCCTTGCCTTGTTTCTTCAAGAGACAGCGGTTGAGCGGAAACTCCGGACTCCACATCTGCTTGGGCCAAATCATACGCCATTTCCAGTTTTTCCAAAACCGCTTCCACCGCTTTTACTTTAGCCGGGTTTTTCGAAGCGATTGCTGCTTTGATTTTTTTCATGCCTTTCATTCCTTTCAAAAAAAAAGAGCCCGAAGGCACTTTTTTAGACGTTTTGTTTAATGGTCTCAAGTGTCGTGCGGTCAGCCGCTTTGACAAGTTTCGTAATCAATTCTTTTGCTGCTGCGTAGTCATCTGTATGGATAATCGATGCAGAAGTATGGATATAGCGGGAACAAATGCCGATAACCGAACTCGGAATGCCGTCGTTGGCTGTGTGCACACGCCCTGCATCCGTTCCGCCTTGTGAAACGAAGTATTGATACGGGATATGATGCGTTTCTGCTGTATCCAGGATAAATTCACGCATGCCGCGATGCGTAACCATCGTCCGGTCCAGGATGCGTAGCAATGCGCCTTTTCCTAGTTGGCCAAACTCATTTTTATCGCCGTTGGCATCGTTTGCCGGGCTCGCATCCAATGCGAAGAACAAATCCGGCTGAATCATTGCAGCAGCCGTCTGAGCTCCGCGAAGCCCCACTTCTTCCATGACGGTTGCACCTGAATACAATTGGTTCGGCAATTGTTCATCTTTCAGTTCTTTCAGCAATTCAATGGCCAATCCGCAGCCGTAGCGGTTGTCCCAAGCTTTTGCCATGATTTTTTTATCGTTTGCCATCGGAGTGAACGGGCTGAATGGCACAATCTGCTGGCCTGGGCGGATGCCGAATGACAGGGCATCTTCTTTGTCGTCTGCACCGATATCAATCAGCATGTTTTTCATGTCCATCGGCTTGCTGCGCATTTCTTCACTGAGCAAGTGCGGTGGAATGGAGCCAACCACGCCCTGGATTTTTTTGTCGCCGGCAATGATTTCCACGCGTGTGGCAAGCATTACCTGGTTCCACCAACCGCCTAAAGGCTGGAAACGGAGCATGCCGTTGTCGGTAATTTGCGTCACCATAAAGCCGACTTCATCCATATGGCCGGCCACCATGATTTTCGGTCCGTCCTGCGGGCCGTTCTTGACGCCAAAGATGCTGCCCAGATTGTCTTGCACTACGTCATCTGAATACTTTTCGAGTTCTTGCTTCATAAACTTTCTCACTGCATGTTCATTTCCCGGAGCTCCAGGAAGTTCAGTTAATGTTTTAAATAACTCGCGCGTTTCACTATTCATCTAAGTGTTCCTCCTAATGGATTGCTAATTCAAGTTTAGAGCTTTTTTGGGCTGATTTCCAGCTTCTTCTTTCGATTATCGAAAGAAATACATTCCGCTTAGCACTTTGGTATGGCGAAATAAAATTTTGTGTTACAATTTATGGAGCACGTATAGGAGGGATTCTTGTGAAAAATCGAGATTTATTGGTTGGATTTGCAGCGGGTGTTGCAGCGACTTATATCATCAAAGAAGTCTATGACAGAAAAGCTACGCTTTACCCGGCTGACGATGTATTGAAAAGCGTCAAATCAGCGTTTAAAGAAGAAGGACCGATCGACGGCTCGTGGATTTTCATGAAAACCGAACCGTACAAACAGCATGCAGTTTCAACAGAAGTTTATAAAGGCGGCATTACCCGGCACCGTGAAGACGAGCTCGAGCAATTCGAGTTTTTGGCAGATGCGTATACCGGAGCTGTTCTTGAAGTAAATAAAGTCTAAAAAAAAGAGCCGGCATTCAGCCGGCTCTTTTATTTGAGCGTATAGACGATAGACCTTTACACATGGTTGCTGAATAAATATTCGACTAGAAAGGAAATCCCGGATCCTCCGTTTCAGCCGGACGCGTTCCGCGGGCTCCCACTCCGGATCCTGAACATGAAGGCTATCCAGAGATGTCGCTTTTCCTCTTAGGAATATCTATTTAGGCTACAACCCGATTCACGTTCACAATCGAATCAAAGAGAGACGCCCCCAACCGGTCCGGCCACGGAGACTCCTGTGGGACAGCGAAAGCTGAAGACCCCGCAGGCGCAAAGCGGCGAGGAGGCTGAAGCTGAGCCCACGGAAAGCGAAGTGGCCGGTCCGGTTGGTTTTATGCATCGCTATTCGTTTAATTTTGCCTTTATCTACATTATGAAACAAAAAAGCCGGCATTCAGCCGGCTTTTTTATTTATAGATTTTTCTCTTGGTATTGCACCGATTCTACAATCTCTTTGCCATCCGCACTCCATTTAAGGACGCGGTAGTAAGCGTCGTGGTAAAACGAGAAGTAATAACCGTTTTCGAGCGCTTCTTTCATAAGCTTTTCCTTGGCGTAAATGGAATCCATCGGATAGTCGTCATAAGCAAGCACCCATAGCGGGTTTTGGTGGGCATGCGTCGGCATAATATCTCCCATATGCAGGAGCGTTTCGCCGCCGCTTTCCATTTTAATGACGCTGTGGCCGTTGGAGTGGCCGCCTGTGTGGATCATCGTAATGGCATCGAACAAGGTCTTTTCGCCTTCGAAGGTTTCCACTTGCTCCACAATCGGCTCCCAGTTTTCTTTCCAGTATGTATTTCTGGAACGGATATTCGGATGCTGCATTTCTTCCCACTCAACGGCGGAAACATGAATTTTGGCATTTGGAAATGCCGAAACGTACGCATCGCCTTGTGGCTTCGTCAATCCGGCCGCATGGTCTCCGTGCAGATGCGTCATCAAGACCGTGTCAATGTCTGCAGCAGTCAGCCCGAGTTCTGCCAAGTTTTCATCAATGCGCGATTCGGCGGATACGCCGAGATTCCGTTTTTGGCGGTCTGTCAGCTTTCCTGAGCCGAGCCCGCTGTCAATGATGATGTTATGCCCTTTATACTGCACCAACACTGGATGCGTCGGCAATTCAATCTGGTTCCCTTCGTTTACCGGATAGCGTTTTGACCAGACGACTTTCGGCACCACCCCAAACATTGTGCCTCCGTCCAGCCAAGTTGTTCCCCCGTCCAACCAAGTTAATGCCATGTCATGAAACTGAAATTTCTCCATCCCCAAATTCCTCCCAGTCCTTAATTCGCGTTGAATTGTGCTTCCAGCCGGTAAATCGGCTGTCCTTTTTTCGAGAACTTTTCTTCATATTCGGTCATAATGTTCCATTCCGGTTCGTTTGCGTGAAGATCCAAAGAAACATCCTTCAGCAGCATGCCGTATTCCGACATGCTGACAAGCGAGTATTCAAAAAGTCCGCGGTTATCGGTTTTAAAATGGATTTCCCCATTTTCCGGCAAGACCGATTCATAAAGCGCTAAAAATGTCTTGTACGTAAGGCGTCGCTTCGCGTGGCGCGTTTTTGGCCACGGATCGGAAAAGTTCAAATAGATGCGGTCAACTTCGCCTTTTTCAAAGAACTCCAGCAAGTCGGCTCCGTTAACCCGGAGCAATCGCAAGTTTGGAATGCCTCCTTCCGTTTCAAGGACCCCTTCGAGTGCACTGACGATGACACTGTCAAACAACTCGATGCCGATATAATTGACTTTAGGATTGGCTTTTGCCATGCCGAGGATAAAACGGCCTTTGCCTGTTCCCACTTCAATATGAAGCGGCTTGTCATTGCCGAAAACTTCTTTCCATTTGCCTTTTTGCTGCTCCGGATTCGGAATAACAATTTCCGGATTGGCAGCGATCAAATCGGCTGCCCATGGTTTATAACGTGATCTCATTTACGTTCCTCTTTCTTCCTTGTATTTACGGCATACCAATGATGCTCGCTTACAGTATAACTTACCGCTTCGTGAATAGGTGTTTTTCCTGCGTAGTCTCCGTCTGTATGCCGGAAAATCGCCCCATCAACCGCCAGCTTGAATTCAGTGCTGCTCGTCTGGTGCACTTCTTTAAACCGCGTATGGCTTCCGGTAAAAACCGTACCAAAGACCAGCAGCAGTTTCAAGCGGGAAATGCCGTGGACCACCGTCAGTTCCAACAAGCCGTCATCGGTTTTCGAAGCGGGTGATATTTTCATGCCCCCGCCAAAATAAGGCTGGTTGCTGACCGTAGCGAGCCAGACATCTTCAAAAACCGTCTTCCGCCCTTGCTGTTCAACCGTGAGCTGAAATTTCTTGAAGCGTGCCAGTGTCAAAACCACATACAACAAGTAAACCAATTTTCCGGCATTGATTTTATTCAGCCATCTCTTTAATGTTGAAAGGTTGACCAATGCCGATATTTCCGCATCCAAACCAATGCCGGAACTGCTGGCAAAGCGGTGGATGCCGCCATTTTGCAGTTCCCCTAAATCTTCCCGCACGGCTTCTGGATGCTTTAAAAATTCCGCAATCGATTCAGCATTTTGAAAAGAGTGGAACCCTCTTCCGAAATCATTGCCGGATCCTGCTGCTATCGCGCCAACCAACAAATTCTCGGCTCCTGCCGCTCCCGCTATGATTTCGCGCAAGGTGCCGTCCCCGCCAAATCCGACGATCAGCGTTTTCTCCCCCGCTTCTTTATAGGAGCGGGCAATCGTTATCGCATGCCCGGCCTTTTGCGTAAGCACCGTTTCATATGGAAAACGGATGGTTTCGGCAAAGCGGCTCCATTTTTTTAAGGCATTGCCGTTGCCGGCCACTGGATTTATGATGAATACTGTTTTCATTTGCTCTCGCCTATCGCGTGTTTAAACGCTTTCTTTCAGTTGATAGCTTGCTTCTGGTATATACTTCGGCACACTGCCGGGCTCAATCCGGAAAACAGTGAATTCCGTTACTGGAAATGACATGGCCGGAATCGTCATTTCAGTCTCAAGCGGCGGCCCGCCAGCCCATTTCCCGGCTAAGGTGATGTGGGGGACAAACGGCTTTCCATCCGGATTCAATCGGAACGGACGCAACGCTTCCCTGACTTTTGCTTGCAATTCTGCAAGCGCCGGACTGTCTTCCACCGCTGCATACACAATGCGCGGTGTAGCAGGATTGCCGAAAGTTTCTACAGTGCTTGTCGTCAATTCAAACGGTGCCTGCTGGATTTTGGAAAGTGCCTGCTGCACCTCCTGAATTTCGCCATGCGGATCGCTGCCGATAAAAAGAAGTGTGATGTGCATGTCGACCCAATGGGTGTAACGCTTATGGCTTTTAAGATTCCAGCTTTTCCTTGCCTGGTCCAGCCTTTTTGCCGTTGGCTCAGGGATTTTGATGCCAATAAAATAATGTGCCTGCATAAGTCATCACCTCTCTTCAGTTTACCATTGATATCACCACAAAAAAATAGCGATCGGCTTTCGCCGATCACTTTGTGTCATTTATGATTTTACCGTTAATTTTAAATTCGCTTCGAACGCCTGCTGAAGTTTTTCCGTTAATTCACCAGGGATTCCTTCCCCAATGTTCTGGCCGTCGATTTGGATGATCGGCATGATTTCTGCGGTCGTAGACGACATAAAGATTTCATCCATTTCGAGCGCTTCCGTTTTGGTGAATGCCGTTTCCTGAACCGTAATGCCCTGTTCTTTGCACAGTTCCAAGATCACACGTCGCGTAATGCCGTTCAAGATCAAGTTTGTAGCTGGGTGTGTATAGATGACACCGTTTTTAATTCCGTACATATTTGAAGAAGATCCTTCGGTCACCACTTCGCCGCGGTGCAGAACCGCTTCATATGCACCTGCTTCATGAGCTTCCTGCTTCGCCAACACGTTGCCAAGAAGATTTAAACTTTTGATGTCGCAGCGCAGCCAGCGGACATCTTCAATAAATACCGCTTTTACGCCCGCTTTCATCATTTCCACCGGCCGCTCCACTTTCTTTGGATATGCGACAAGCACTGGAGAAGTTGCTTGCGGGAAATGATGCTGTCTCATAGCTTCCCCGCGCGTAATTTGTACATACACTTGGCCATTGTCAATTTCGTTCATTTCCACCAAGTCATACATCATTTTGTGGAAAACATCTTTTGTATAGGGAATGACTATTTTGATTTTTTCTGCGCTGTCATAAAAACGGTCGATATGTTCTTTAGCCGTAAACAAATTGCCTTCGTATACCCGGATGACTTCATAAATCCCGTCGCCGAATTGGTACCCCCGGTCTTCTTTTGATATGTTCAACTCATTTTCCCGAATAAACTCACCGTTATGCAAAATCCACTCCATGTCAAATCCCTCTTTCCTCATTTTCTAATGCCGCATTCCACGGGTCTTTCATTTGCCCACTGCGGAAATCAAACTTCTCCGCTTTTCTTGCATGCTAATTGGTAAATGGCTTCAGCGTAAATCGCTGTCGCTTTAATTAAATTGTCGATATCGACAAATTCATCCGCTTGGTGGGCGACATCTTTTTCACCTGGGAACAGCATGCCAAATGCCACGCCTTTTTGCAGCACGCGCGCATAAGTTCCGCCACCGATGGCTAGAAGATCCGCGGTCTTGCCAGTTTGTTTTTCGTAAGCGTTTTGAAGAGTTCGGATGAATGGATCGTTTTCATCCACGTAATGAGGAGTCGAATTGGAGCGAATTTCCATTGAAAAAGCGTCCGTTTTCGCGTCAGCCATCTTTTCTTCAAATGGATAACTGATTGAATACCTCATGCTGACTTCAACTGCTGCCAATTTGCCCTGTTCAAACTGCAGAATACCGGCGTTAAATGTGGTATCACCGGAAATGTCATCCTTGTACTCCAGGCCGAACCCACGGCCGCGCGAATCATTGTAGAAATTATCTGCAACAAACGCCGTAAATTCTTTGCCGTCTCCAGCCAACTGGTCTTTCAAAAAGACCGCCAGCAGGATGCCGGCATTAACGCCGTCGTCCGGTTCCATGGCATGCGCCGATTTTCCGTGTACGGTCAATTTGATGCCTTCATTCACTTGTTCGCATGTGCCTACAACTTTGTATTTGCTGCAGAATTCATCAAACTGCGACTGCCAATCCGCTATATTTCCATCCACGATTGCTTCTGCCAAATCCGGCACCATATTGGTCCGTTTCCCGGAAGCGAATGACCGCAAGGCGTCCGGTTGATTCCATTCCTTTTTGGAAAACGCAAGAGACGCAATGCCTTTTTCAGCATGAATGATCGGGAAATCGGCATCCGGTGCAAAAGCGATCGTCGGCATTTCCTCGGTTTCAAAATAACGGTCGACACAGCGGAATCCACTTTCTTCGTCAGTTCCGATAATAAGGCGAATCCGTTTATCAAACTCAAAACCTGCTTCTTTCACCATATTCAATGCAGTCCAAGCGGCAATGGTCGGTCCTTTGTCATCGATAGATCCGCGGCCGTATAATTTGCCGCCTTCTACTTCGCCGCCAAACGGCTCTTTCGTCCATCCGGCCCCAGCAGGCACAACATCCACATGGCCCAGGATGCCCAGCAGCTCTTCCCCTTCTCCGATTTCAAGATGGGCTGCTACATTGGCTACGTTTTTCACACGGTAGCCGCGCTCTTCACCTTTATCCATAAACCACTCTAATGCACGTTTCACTTCTGTTCCAAAAGGGGCTTCCGGTGTTGCGTCTTCACTCAACACACTCGGGATTGCAATTAAGCTTCGCAATTCCTCAATGATTTTGTCTCTTCTTTTTTCTGCTTCTGTATGCCAGTCCATTTTTCACTCCCCTTTTATTAACGCTATTGTACACCTTTTGAGAAAAATTTAAAGAACCAACCTCAAAATTGCGAAAATAATCCTGTCTTTAAGAATGTTAAGTTTATGTGAAATAAACGTTATTTGTAGATATTCGAATACTTTTTCGCTATAATCAAATTGTCAGATAATACCGACTGACAGATTTTTATAAAAAAAGGGGATGTCTTTGGCATTTATTTCAAACCTGCTGAGTATAACTCAGCCATTCGTCCGCTAGTCTTTGCCTACAGGAAAAAAGATGAAGGAGTGGTTCTTACTTGAAACCAACAACTGATCGCATGCTAATTCGTATTAAAGATATGTATAAGTACATCCGTGATAACGGAACTGTAACTACGCAAGATCTTGTCGATGAATTCGGCATCACTCCTCGCACCATTCAAAGAGATTTGAATGTGTTAGCCTTTAACGATTTGGTAGAAAGTCCAACTCGCGGCAAATGGACAACGACGCACAAGAAAGTCAAAATGACATCCTGAGAAAAGCGCTGGAGTCTAGACATCCCAAGAAAAGCGCAAGCTTAAATTTTCCCCTGCATAAAGAAAATGACCGCAATATCTGCGGTCATTTTCTTTGTTTTAAAGCATCTAGTTCTTCTTCTGCCAAATGGCGGTATTCCCCGAGCTGCAAATTGGGATCCAGCTCAAGCGGCCCCATCGACAGGCGCTTCAAATAAGTCACTTCTTTTCCGACACTTTGAAACATCCGCTTCACTTGATGGAACTTGCCTTCTGTAATCGTCAATTGAATCTCTGATTGTTCCCCGCTTTTCAGGATCTCAAGAAAAGCCGGCTTTGTCACATAGCCGTCGTCAAGCATGACACCATGCTTGAACGCTTCCCCGTCTTCTTCCGTTACCACACCATCAATCACGGCGAAATATTTCTTATCGACATGCTTTTTTGGCGACAATAACTCATGCGCCAATTTGCCGTCGTTTGTAATCAACAGAAAGCCCTCTGTGTCTTTATCCAAACGGCCGACCGGAAACGGTTCAAAATTCTGCTCCGCTTCCCCCAGCAAATCGATGACGGTCTGGTCGTATTTATCTTCCGTTGCGGAAATCACGCCTTGCGGCTTGTTCATCAACAAGTATATAAATTCAGTGTAGTCGACTTTCTCTCCGCCTACTGTCACTACATCCGCTGCTTCATCCACATGGACTTTCGGATCGCGGACGGCTTGGCCGTTCACTTCCACCGCTTTGGACTTCAGCAGGACTTTTACTTCTTTGCGGGATCCATAGCCCATATTCGATAAAAATTTATCTATGCGCACAATGCCCCTCCTAAAAACCGAATTTACGTGTGTATTTTGTCAGCCGTTCACCCAATAGCTTTTGCGCGATACCCGTTTTCAAGCTGAGGTATCCATAAACCGCTCCGCCGATTCCTCCGACAATGAGAATGCGGGCCAGTGAATGGAATTTCGAATCCATTCCGACGAACAAATCCAACCCTGCAAGGGAAGCAAAAACTGCTCCAGCCATAATGGCATTCAAAATGACAATCAACAGGATGCGGCGCAGCACCATATTCGAACGGTAATTCATCGTTTTGAAGATGACGCCTAAGTTCATGGTGATGGCGACCACATAACCGATAATGGTCGCAGCAATGGCTCCGTCAGTTTCAAACATGCGGATCAATGGAATATTCAATGCAAGCTTCAGCAATAGGCCAATCGACAAGTTTAAAATGATCCATTTTTGCTGATTGATCCCCTGCAAAATCGAAGCCGTCACCGGGAACATGGAAAACAGGATGGCAACCGGCAAATAATGCGCCAAAATTTCCGAACCCGGTTCACTGATTTCATAGAACACATGGTACAGTTCATCCGACAGCATCGTCATGCCGACTACAGCCGGCAAGGTCAAGAATAAAAGAATTTGGAAAGTCTGGTCCAAGGTTCGGTTTACAGACTTGAATTGTTGATTGGTAAAGTATTTGGTGATCAATGGAATAAGCGCCATCGAGAATCCAGTCGCAAGCATCACCGGAATCATCACCAGTTTATGGGCGGTCAAGTTTAAAATTCCTAAGTAAATGCTTGAATTGGCTGCGTTTTCCGTGGTGCTCATTGCATTGTTGAATGTCAGCATGTCGATAAACTGGAACAGCGGATTGGCAATTCCAAGAAACACGACCGGCAAGGCATAAATCGCGATTTCTTTGTACATATCGCGCAGCCGGACGTCATAAGACTCGGCCGACTTGGCGCGGAGTTCGTTGTACTCCGGTTTTTTCTTTCTCCAATAATAGAACAGGACAAGGACGCCGCCAAGCGCCCCGACAAATGCGGAAAGCACGGCAATCTGCACAGCAGTTTCCGGAGTTCCGTTAAAGACATTCAGAACCAGGTACGCTCCGCCAAGCAGGAAAACGATGCGGACAATCTGTTCAATCAATTGCGAAACGGCCGTCGGCATCATGAAATTATAGCCTTGGAAGAATCCTCGGAACAAACTCATGAATGGCACAACGATCAACGCAAAACTTACCCATTGAATCACTTCTTTTACATCTTGGACCGAATTGACTTTGTCTTTTTCATCAATTGTCAGTTCCGCAAGCGGACCGGCAAAGAAATAAAGAAACAAAAACGAAACAAAACCGGTGATCATCATAGTCGTCAGGCCGGATTTCAATAATCTCCTGCCGGTTTCGTAATCACCGAGTGAATTGTATTTTGCGACAAATTTCGAGAACGCAATCGGCGCTCCTGATATCGCCAGCGACAGCATTAAGTTATAAGGTATGTACGCATACTGGTAAAGGCCGATATTCTCTTTCCCAACCATATCGTAGAACGGAATGACATAAATGACCCCAAGGATTTTAGATAAAAACAAACCCATGGTTAAAATAGCGGTTCCTTTTATTAACGTTGACATTTTACACTTCCTGACATTTTTCTAATAAAAAAAACAATCTACACGATAGTTTACACCTATAAAAGAAATTACTCAACGAGTTTTCTTCCATGGTGTATACTTGAGAAAAGCGGAAGCGCCTGATCAGCTCCGGCAGTTATAAGACAGAACAGCGAAGTGGCGGTCTCTGCCACATAGCTGGGCTTTCTTATGTCCTGAAGAGCTAGGCGTTGGAGACTAGACACTGGGCTGGCTTATGGCCGAGGAGCTAGGCGCTGGAGTCTGGACACTAATAAAAACGAAAGCGAGTTCTTATTTTATGTATGATGTAATAATTATCGGCGGCGGCCCTTCCGGATTGATGGCTTCCATCGCCGCGGCCGCTTCCGGCCAAAAAGTGCTGTTGATTGAAAAGGGCAAAAAGCTGGGCAAAAAACTGGTGATTTCGGGCGGCGGACGCTGCAACGTCACCAACCGGCTGCCGCTTGAAGAAATTGTGAAACACATCCCGGGAAATGGCCGCTTTTTATACAGCCCGTTTTCCGTCTTTAATAACGAAGACATCATCGCCTTCTTTGAAGGCCTTGGCGTCGCTTTGAAAGAAGAAGACCACGGCCGCATGTTCCCTGTTTCGAACCGGGCACAGGACGTGGCAGATGCCATGTTCCGGGAAATGGACCGGCTGAACGTCAAAGTGATGCTTGATTCCCCGGTCAAAAAATTGCTGATGACCGATGCCAAAGTGACCGGTGTCCGCCTCCATTCCGGAGAAGAATTTACGGCACGGGCGGTTGTTGTCGCAGTCGGCGGAAAAGCGGTTCCGCAGACCGGCTCAACCGGAGACGGCTACCCATGGGCAGAAAAAGCCGGACATACTGTGACGGATTTGTATCCGACGGAAGTTCCGCTCCTGTCCAAAGAGCCGTTCATTGTCGGCCGGGAACTGCAAGGATTGGCCCTTCGCGATGCCGCTGTATCCGTACTGAATAAAAAAGGCAAGCTGCTTGTCACTCACCAGATGGATATGCTGTTTACTCACTTTGGCCTCAGCGGACCGGCAGTTCTACGCTGCAGCCAGTACGTTGTCAAAGAAATGAAGAAAAACGGCCAACAGCCGGTAGAAATGCGCATCAACACGCTGCCGGAAGAAAATGCCGAATCGGCGTTCCAGCTGCTCCATAAAATGATGAAAGACGAGCCGAAAAAAGCGGTGAAAAACGTCTGGAAAAGCATCACCCAGGAACGCTGGCTGCTGTTTTTGATGGAACGCGCCGGAATCGATCCGCAAGCGATCGGCGCAGAACTGGCAAGCGACAAAGTACGCGCACTGGCTCAGCAACTGACGGCATTCTCGATGTTCGTGACCGGCACCCAGCCGATTGAAAAAGCGTTTGTCACGGGCGGCGGTGTGTCAATCAAAGAAATCGAACCGAAAACGATGGCTTCCCGCAAAAAGCCCGGCCTTTATTTCTGCGGTGAAATTTTGGATATCCACGGCTATACCGGCGGCTACAACATCACCTCCGCTTTGGTGACGGGCAATGTCGCCGGACAAAGCGCCGCAGCTTTTGCACGAGAAGCTTAATAGGAATGGCAGCGTCCGCTTTTAGCGGGCGTTTTTTAATAGGACGAGAATATTGGGTGGAGGATGCAGGCTTGTGGATTTTATCGAAGGTGTTTGTCTCTTCACTTCTGTTTATCTGCTTTTATTTTCGTTTATCTGCGATTTTCGGGTTTTATCTACGATACTGAAAATTTATCTGCGATTCTGGAGTTTTATCTGCGTTTCACTATTTCACTGTGCTTCCCTTCACATATTCCCATTACTTGCGGAAAATGTCCGGTTACTTGCAGTATATCGTTTTTACTTGCAACAAGAGCACCTTTACTTGCGGCATTCACCTTTTATTTGCACCTACTCCAATTTTACTTGCAGCAAACAAAAAAAGCCTGTCCGGCATGAGCATCAGCTCTGCTGGACAGGCTTTAAACTTATTAAGCGATAACTACATTGACCAATTTCCCTGGAATCGCGATGACTTTACGGACTTGTTTGCCCTCAGCCGCTTTCACGATGTGCTCATCAGCAAGTGCTGCAGCTTCCAGTTGTTCTTTCGTTGAATCTTTGGCAATGACCAGTTTTGTTCTGACTTTGCCGTTTACTTGGACAACCACTTCGATTTCGTCGTCCACCATTTTCGACTCATCGAATTCCGGCCAAGCCGCATACGTGATCGATTCTGTATGGCCCAATTTCTCCCAAAGTTCTTCTGCCACGTGAGGTGCAATCGGAGAAAGAAGTTTTACAAAGCCTTCGACGTATTCTTTTGGAATCGCATCCGCTTTATAGCCTTCGTTGATGAAGACCATCATTTGTGAAATGGCTGTATTGAAACGCAGCCCTTCAAAATCCTCTGTCACTTTCTTGACGGTCTGGTGGTAGACTTTTTCCAGTTTACCGTCATTGGCGTCAACGACTTTGCTGCTCAACTGCTCTTCTTCCACCAACAGGCGCCATACCCGGTCAAGGAATCGGCGTGCACCGTCAAGGCCGTTTGTCGACCAGGCAATGGATGCTTCAAGCGGCCCCATGAACATTTCGTACAAACGAAGCGTATCGGCTCCATGACTTTCGATGATCTGGTCCGGGTTGACCACGTTGCCTTTGGATTTCGACATTTTTTCGTTGCCTTCACCCAGGATCATGCCCTGGTTGAACAATTTCTGGAATGGCTCTTTTGTGGAAACCACGCCGATGTCGTAAAGCACTTTGTGCCAGAAGCGTGCGTACAATAAGTGAAGTACCGCATGTTCTGCTCCGCCGATGTAAACGTCAACCGGAAGCCAGTGCTTCAGCAATTCCGGATCTGCCAATGCTTCTTCGTTGTTTGGATCGATGTAACGCAAGTAATACCAGCAGCTGCCTGCCCATTGCGGCATTGTGTTGGTTTCGCGGCGCCCTTTCATGCCGGTTTCCGGATGAACCACATTGACCCATTCGGTAATATTGGCAAGCGGCGATTCGCCTGTTCCGCTTGGCTTAATGTCGGTTGTAACCGGCAGCATCAGCGGAAGATCTTTTTCGTCAACCGGCGTCATCGTGCCGTCTTCCCAGTGGATGATCGGAATCGGCTCGCCCCAGTAGCGCTGGCGGCTGAACAGCCAGTCGCGCAAACGGTACGTGATTTTCTTTTCGCCGACGCCGTGCTCTTCAAGCCAGGCAATCGCGCGTGCAATCGCTTCTTTTTTGTTCAAGCCGTTCAAGAAGTCGGAGTTGATCAATTCGCCGTCGCCTGCATAAGCTTCCGTTGAAATATCGCCTCCAGAAACCACTTCCACAATCGGCAGATCGAATTGCTTCGCAAATTCATAGTCGCGCTCATCGTGCGCCGGAACCGCCATAATGGCACCCGTTCCGTAAGTTGCCAACACGTAATCCGCAATCCAGATCGGCATTTTCTCGCCGCTTACCGGGTTGATTGCATAAGCGCCGGTGAATACGCCGGATTTCTCTTTTGCCAAATCAGTGCGTTCCAAATCGCTTTTCGTTTTTACGTCGTCGATGTATTTTTCAACTGCTGCTTTTTGGTCTTCCGTTGTAATCGAAGCCACTAGTTTATGTTCCGGTGCCAAAACTGCATAAGTTGCACCGAAAATCGTATCCGGGCGGGTCGTGAAAGCACGGAATGAATGGCCGTTGCCGTCCACTTGGAATTCAAGTTCCGCCCCTTCCGATTTGCCGATCCAGTTGCGCTGCATATCTTTCAAGCTTTCCGGCCAGTCCAATTCATCCAAATCTTCCAGCAAACGGTCCGCATATTCCGTAATGCGAAGCACCCACTGGCGCATCGGGCGGCGTTCAACCGGGTGTCCACCGCGTTCTGACACGCCGTCGACCACTTCTTCGTTGGCAAGGACGGTGCCAAGTGCCGGACACCAGTTGACCGCTACTTCATCAACATAGGCCAAGCCTTTGTTGTAAAGCTGGATGAAAATCCATTGGGTCCATTTGTAGTATTTCGGATCTGTCGTATTTACTTCGCGGTCCCAGTCATAGGAAAATCCAAGTTCCTGGATCTGGCGTTTGAATGTCTCGATGTTTTTCGCCGTGAATTCCGCCGGGTCGTTGCCGGTATCAAGCGCATACTGCTCTGCCGGAAGGCCGAATGCATCCCAGCCCATCGGGTGAAGTACGTTATAGCCCTGCATGCGTTTCATGCGGCTCAAAATGTCGGTTGCTGTGTATCCTTCCGGATGTCCGACGTGAAGGCCGGCGCCTGAAGGGTATGGGAACATATCCAACGCATAAAACTTCGGTTTGGAAAAATCCGTTTCCAATTTGAAGGTTTTGTTTTGATCCCAGTATTTTTGCCATTTCTTTTCAACTGTCTTGTGCTTGAATGTCATCTCTGTTCCTCCTCAAAAATAAAAACTCCCGTCCCTCATAAATAAGGGACGGGAGCTTCCCGCGGTACCACCCAAATTAGCGGCAGACCGCTCAACTTGACTCCTTAA
Source organism: Planococcus chinensis (assembly GCF_020071995.1). GTDB lineage: Bacteria > Bacillota > Bacilli > Bacillales_A > Planococcaceae > Planococcus > Planococcus chinensis_A. The sequence goes on from NZ_JABWTK010000013.1 coordinate 39,068, forward strand.
CGCGGAAAACGGTGTATATTACTCCATTCACATACACGGACTCCAAGGCGAGTTCAACTGCTCTATTCACCGGCTTGCACCACCCGCCGGCTCTCTTCAAGAATAGACACAATCTACTGCTCCTCTTCACAGCCACTTGCTATTACTCCTTATTCTATCGGAGCCGCCGGCCTTTGGCAATACATTATGACACTTTCACGTTTTCCGTATTCAGCGGTGCATCGGTTGAATCGATGATGTCCTGCACCGTGAAGCCTTCAAACACTTCGGTTAATACAAGTCCATTTTCCGTCACTTCGATGACGGCGCGTTCTGTGATGATTTTATTGACAACGCCTTTGCCCGTCAAAGGCAGATCGCATTGCTTTTTGATTTTCGGTGAGCCGTCTTTTGACACATGGTCCATGATGACAATGACTTTTTTTGCGCCGTGCACCAAGTCCATTGCGCCGCCCATGCCTTTAATCATTTTCCCCGGAATCATCCAGTTCGCCAAATCCCCGTTTTCTGCCACTTCCATGCCGCCGAGAATGGCTACATCAATATGGCCGCCGCGGATCATCGCGAACGATTCAGCACTTGTAAAGAAAGCGGATCCTGGAATCGTTGTGACTGTTTCTTTGCCTGCGTTGATCAAATCCGGATCCACTTCGTCTTCTGTCGGATAAGGCCCAATGCCAAGCAAGCCGTTTTCAGATTGCAGCACAACGCTTTTGTTGTCAGAAATGAAATTCGCTACAAGCGTCGGCATGCCGATGCCCAGGTTCACGTAATCGCCGTCTTTGATTTCTTTTTCGGCGCGTCTGGCAATTCGTTCTCTCACTAAGTTCTTGTCCACAGAATTCCCGTCCTTTCTTATACCGATCGAGTGGTTAAGCGTTCAATTCGTTTTTCCTGTTTGGCTTGAAGCAAGCCTTGCACGTAAATGCTTGGCGTCTGGACTTGGTTCGGGTCGATGTCGCCGATCTCCACGATTTCCTCGACTTCGGCAATTGTGATTTTACCAGCCGCTGCTGCCAACGGATTGAAGTTTTGTGCTGTTTTATTGTAGACCAAGTTGCCCATTTTATCGGCTTTGGCTGCACGCACTAAAGCGAAATCCGCTTTCAAGGCATGCTCCAATACGTATTCTTTGCCGTCAAATTCACGGATTTCTTTTCCTTCCGCAACCGTTGTGCCAACGCCCGCCGGAGTGAAGAATGCCGGAATGCCGGCTCCACCTGCCCGCATTTTTTCAGCCAATGTGCCTTGCGGCGTCAATTCCACTTCGATTTCACCGGACAGCACCTGGCGTTCGAATTCTTTGTTTTCGCCCACATAAGAACCGATCATCTTTTTGATTTGTTTGTTTTTCAGCAATAAGCCGAGACCCCATTCATCCACGCCGCAGTTATTGGAAATAACGGTCAGGTCCGTTACCCCTTTGTCTACAAGCGCCAGGATCAATTGCTCCGGAATTCCAACCAAACCGAACCCGCCCACCATAATTGTGGCGCCGTCCTGTATTTGTTCAACTGCTTCTTGAGCAGAACCATAAATCGGTTTCATTAAAAGTGGCCTCCATTCGACTTTACAGAATATTATTTAAATAAAGCGCTTTCTCTTCTAATTTAAACAAACTCCGATTTAAAACGCAACATGAAGAAAGGAGTTGTCCCCAAGGTCATTTGGGACAACTCCTTTGCAGCAAAGCTAGCGAAGCGTTTAGTACACTGGATAGCCTCTTTTATTCAATCAATTATAATTTTCCTGCAGCTGTGCAGCTTTTTCTGCCTTAAGCGGACGATCGTATAATAACGCGGTGACAATTGCGATAGCGATCAGCACCGTCACCAGGAGGAACAACGCCGGCATGCCGTACACATCGACCATCACACCGCCAAGAAGCGGTCCGATCATGCGGCCGCCAGTTGCCACGCTGTTGACGATTCCCTGGTAAAAGCCTTCCCGGCCTTTTGGTGCGAGCTGATTTGCCAGTGCTGGAACCGCTGGCCATACGAACATTTCCCCGATGGTCAACACGACCATGGCTGCCACAAACATCGAGAAGTCCTGGGCAAATGCAACAATTACATAAGAAACGATCATGATGCCCATGCCGATGACGAGCTGGCGTTTGATATTGTCTTCAATCCGTTTCATGATCGGCCGGATAAACGGCTGACCTGCCACAATCAAAAAGCCATTCAATGACCACAACAAACTATACTGGGTCAGCGTAATGCCGATTTCCTGCGTATAGGCGGAAATCGTCGATTGCCATTGCACATAGCCGATCCAGCACAACAGATAGCCGGCGGAAACGATCATCAACGCATTGAACGGCGCTTTTTTGCGGATCCGCTTTCCTTCATTGAACACCGATGTATGCGACACCGGAGAAATCGACATCGACTTGAAGCCGAATAAGGCAATCAAGAAAAACAACAGATACATTCCCAAGTTCGCTGCAAATATAAAGTCAAAGCGATAAGCCGCGAGTATTCCGGCCATCGCCGGCCCGATGGCTACGCCCACGTTCTGTGCCAAGTAAATGGCGTTGAACGCTTTGCGTCCGCCTTCCGGCCAAACGGTGCCTACCATTGCGTACATACTCGGGAACACGATGCCGCCGCTAAACCCGATAATCGTATAAAAAATGACAAATGGCAGAAACTCGTGCCACAAAGTTAATCCGGTCAAAGCAATGGTTGTTATGATGATGCCGCCAAGGATCGATTTATAGCCGCCGAACCGGTCAAAAAGTGCACCGCCCAGCAAATTCCCGATTACCGCTGCTCCTGCATTGGCCATTAATACGAGCCCGGCAAGCGACAACGATTTCCCTAAATGGTCGTGCATATATATAGTAGTCAAAGGCCATAAAAACGAATTCCCCGTCACGTTGACGAGCATTCCGATAATCAAAAGCCAGACGCGTTTTGGCATCCTAATCTCTCCTCATATTCCAATTCCAAAAGTCATTGTATTCTTTTTGATTCGTTCCTACAAGATAAATATTTCGAGACCCGTAAAATCAGATTTTTCAGGCGTTGTAGCTCCTTTTCCGCCCGTGATACAATACCTTTCAGAGGAGTTGTTTTAAGATGAATTCTACTTTGCCTTTTCCATCTGACAGCAAACGCTACTATACATGGAACCGCCATTTGCGCGACGAGTTTGGCATGAAAATCATGAAAATCGCACTCGATGCCGGCTTTGACTGCCCAAACCGCGATGGAACCGTTGCCCATGGTGGCTGCACATTCTGCAGTGTGGCGGGATCCGGCGATTTTGCCGGCGACCGGGTTGATCCGATCGCTGTCCAATTTGATAAAATCAAAACGAAAATGCACCGCAAATGGAAAGACGGAAAATACATGGCGTATTTCCAGGCGTACACGAATACCCATGCACCGCTTCCAGTAATCAAGGAAAAATTTGAAGCTGCATTGCAACAGGAAAACGTCGTCGGCTTAAGCATCGCGACGCGTCCCGACTGCCTGCCGGATGACGTTGTGGAATACTTGGCGGAACTGAATGAACGCACTTACTTATGGGTAGAGCTGGGCCTTCAGACCGTCCATGAACGAACTGCCCTGCTCGTCAACCGGGCTCATGACTACACAGCTTACGTCGAAGGAGTGGCAAAACTCCGCAAACACGGCATCCGGGTCTGCACGCACATCATCAACGGCTTACCGCTTGAAGACCGCGGCATGATGATGGAAACGGCACGCGAAGTCGCGAAACTCGATGTCCAAGGCATCAAGATCCATTTGCTTCATTTGCTGAAAGGGACGCCGATGGTGAAGCAATATGAAAAAGGGATGGTTGAATTTCTGGACAAGCAAGAATACATCCAACTTGTTGCGGATCAGCTGGAAGTCCTGCCTCCGGAGATGGTCGTCCAGCGCATTACCGGAGACGGCCCGATCGATTTGATGATCGGACCGATGTGGAGCGCCAACAAATGGGACGTGCTGAACGGCATCGACGCCGAACTCGAAGCCCGGGGCAGCTGGCAAGGAAAATTGTATACGGAGCGTGTGGAAATATGACTTTGCAGCGCGTATTGCCTTTTACCAAAAGTTTATTGGAACAAACGGTGCGTCCCGGAGATGCAGTCATTGATGCCACTGCCGGAAACGGCCACGACACCCATTTTCTAGCCGGACTGACGGGCCGCAACGGTAGAGTATTTGCTTTTGATATCCAGCAGGACGCCATAGAGGCGACACGAAAACGTGTGGAAGAATTCACGCATGTGGAACTGGTCCACGACAGCCACGCCAAAATCACTGACTACGTCAGCGAACCGATTTCTGCCGCTGTCTTCAACCTGGGCTATTTGCCAAAAGGCGACCATAGCATCATCACGAAAGCCCAAAGTACGCTTGCGGCCATGGAGCAATGCTTGAGCCTGTTAAAAGAACAAGGGCTTTTGCTCGTCGTCATCTACAGCGGCCATGACGGCGGCAGCGAAGAACGCGACGCCGTCATGGAATTCGTTCAAAGCCTTCCGCAGGTTTCATATGACGTCTTGAAATACGAATTCATCAACCAGCGCCATTCGCCTCCTTTTCTGGTAGCGATTGAAAAGAAGAAATCGAAGAAGTAAATTAAAGGGCAGCCGGTAGTAATTTAGCCGGCTGCCTTCTTGTTTTGTATAGTTATTAGACATAATTGAATTGCCGATAACCTCATGATATGTAAACTTTAATCTTTTTAGATACCATCTACATCCTTACAACAATCTACTACAAAGTACGTGTTTGATCATTCTTAGTTATATGAAAATGAATACCAGATGACTCTCCTCCATCGATATGTCTTGGAACATCTGATAGATCGAGTAATTCCTTTATTTGAATAGATTCTTTTTGATTAGCTTCTATCGTAATACGATACGGACCAGCTAAATTCATAAGTGATTCCATTTGTACGTCGTCTTCCATGAAAAATGAATCTATAAATTCTAATTCAAATGACACAGCCTCATTACTTCGATTATGTAATACCAAATTGCATTCCCCACTCATTTTTTGGTCTATTAACTCAAAATTGCATTGACCATTATTCTCATATGATATGGCTGCAATGCCACTTGCTAAGGTTTCTTGATATGTCGTGATTAAAAGATTCGGTAAAAATGTATATAATAGGACAACTACGAATATTGTTCTAAATTGATATTTCTTCATGCCGATGAAAAGTAGAATTAAAGCGACTATAAACAGGACAGAACCTATTATCCCAAGTGAAATATATCCGTCTTGATTCTGAATTGGAAATGACATAAATGTGGTGCGAGCCTCTAGCATTAAGTTATGCGGAAAAGGAAAAAATAAATATATACATATACATAAAATAACAAATGAACTAAAGAGCGCTAATTTATTTTTCACCATGCCATCCCTGTTCTCCATATTTTCTCCCCTTACTAATGTGAAAGATATGTAAACTCGTTTCTTAACTCAATCGAGTATTTACATTTATTTTTCACTTCTCGTTTTATACACTTTAGTAATCCCTTATTAATCCAACATCTTTTAACGCGCTTATAACTTAAAAACCTATCCGTTATTCTAGATATTGTAATATTTATTAATTTGATTATACCTTGTAGATTCCTCCACACAATAGAGAAAATTAATTCTATCCTTCTCTCAAAAGCGTTCGTAAATGTGCCAAAACACTTTACGAACGTTCGCCGTTTTTTATATTCTTTTACGAACGAAAATTGGTTCTTCCTTTATTACAGCAATCAGTTAATGAATTCAACATCACCTTGCTCATAAGTAAAGGAAACTTTTTTACCGCTTCACAATTCCTTCGCCATAAATACACTGTTCGGATCTTCCTTATAATCTGCAAAAGGTTCACACACTTTAAAACCGAAGCGCTCGTATAATGTTCTCGCCGGTTCAAAAGGCGCAGCCGATCCCGTTTCCAAACTCAGCCGCCGGTAGCCGCGTTTCTTCGCTTCATCCATCATGTGTTGGAGTATTTTCCGAGCAACGCCTTTTCTCAAATGGCTGGAAGAAGTTCTCATCGATTTTATTTCACCGTGCAGCGGGTCGAGTTCTTTTAATGCCCCGCATCCTAATAATTCGTCCTCTTCCCAAGCACCCCAGACAGTTATTTCCGAATCTCGTAAAGCTTCTACACCAAGTGCGTGCTTGCTTTCCGGAGGAGAAATCTGAAGCATATTCTGTATATGCTCCTCAACTAATTCCGCTATTTCTTTTCCTGACAAATCGTCCAATCTAATCTCCACTGTATTCTCCCCCTTAAATGACTTTTACTAAATTGTTTTAACCATTAAACTTTCAAAAAACCACCCGTATAAGAAGCAGGATTTTCAGCTATTTGTTCCGGCGTCCCTTCTGCCACAATATAGCCGCCTGCCTCTCCGCCTTCTGGTCCGAGGTCAACGATCCAATCGGTTTCCTGGATCATTTCGGTATTGTGTTCGACGATGATGACCGTGTTGCCGGCGTCCACCAACTTATTAAGCAGAAGGAGCAGGTGTTTGACGTCATTCGGATGGAGGCCGGTTGACGGTTCATCCAAGATGTACAAAGTCTGGCCTTTGGCCGTCTTGTTCAATTCCTTGGCGAGTTTCAGCCGCTGGGCTTCGCCGCCGGACAAAGTGGTTAAGGTCTGGCCCCATTTCAAGTAGCCCAAGCCGACTTCCAGCAATAAATTGATTGTCATTTGGACTTTTTTGTTTTCTGTGAACAGCTCCATGCTTTCTTCAATGCTGAGGTCCAGAATGCTGGAGATGGAATGCCCTTTGTACGAGACTTCCAGCACTTCTTCTTTAAAACGTTTTCCGCTGCAGACCGGACAGACCACTTCAAGGTCCGGGAGAAAATGCATATTCACCAACACAAAGCCCATCCCCTGGCAATGCTCACAGCGCCCGCCTTCGGTATTGAAGGAGAAATGTTTGGCCGTTAGCCCGCGATCTACCGATTCTGGCAATTTGGCAAAAAGCGTCCGGAACAAAGTATAAACTTCTGTATAAGTGGCGATATTGGACCGCTGCATCCGGCTCAAAGCCGACTGGTCGACTGTCACCATGCGCTCCACCGATTCCAGCCCTTCAATATGGCTATAGCCTTCTCTTATATGGCCTTCTTCCGCACTCGCTGCCACTACATCAAAAAGCAAAGAGGATTTCCCCGAACCCGAAACACCCGTTACCGCAATAAAACAGCCGAGCGGAAAGGACACTGTAACATTCTTCAAATTGTTTTTGACCGCCTCATACACCGTGATTTTTTGTCCGTTGCCGGCTCTTCTCTCCAGCTTTGGCACATAGTCTTCTTTTAAAAAATTGCCCGTCACCGACTGTTCCTGGGCTTTCAGCGATTCGAGCGTCCCCTGCCCGACAATTTCCCCGCCGCGCATACCGGCTCCTGGCCCAATGTCGATAATCCAGTCGGCTTGTTCCATAACATCCACATCATGCTCAATCACGAGCACGGTATTGCCAAGATCCCGCAATTGCTTTAAAACACCGACAAGTCCGGCTGTATCTTTCGGATGCAGGCCGATTGTCGGCTCATCCAAAATGTAGAGAACGCCGGACAAAGCCGAACCGAGTATCGTGGCCAAACGTAGGCGCTGCGATTCGCCGCCTGACAGCGTGACCGATTGCCGCTCCATCGACAAATACCCGAGCCCGATACTGACAATGCGCTCAATTTTCACTTTCAGTTCGAAGACAAGCGAACGGGCAATGGAACTTTCCCGGTCTTCCAATTCCTTTGCAATATCCATCACCCATACTAGCATCTGGTCCAGCGGTTTTTTGGATACTTCAGAAATAGGCAGGCCTGCGACAAACACTTGCCGGCTTTCTTTTTTCAACTTTTCTCCGTGGCATTCGGGACAGAGTTGATGGTAGAAATACATGGCCTCATTAGAGACGCCTTCCCGTTCCTGATACCTTCTCCACATCGCCGTCACGACTCCTTCAAACTTCCCTTTATTGGTCGTTTTCGGAGGCGGCGTATCAGGAAAATGCTGCTTAAACGGTTCGCTTTCTACCCCGTAATACAGCAAATCCCGTTGTTCCGGCCTATAGTTTTTCAGCGGCAAATCCATATCAAATTCAAACCCGTAATGTTTGGCTGCCGCTTTCAGCACGAGCCCGTAATAATCGATTATATTTTTGAACCAGGTTTTAACCGCCCCGCTGTTTATACTCTGTTCTTCATCAAATATCAATTCGGTGCGGATGCTTAAAGTTTTGCCCAGTCCTAAACATGTTTCACATGCCCCTTCCACCGTATTGAACGAAAAATGGGCTTTGTTCAGGTTTTTCATTTCATAGCCGCAATTGGAACAAGGCATCATCAGGCTTTCTTCGTCCAAATCAGCCGGTTTTTTCATCCATTTATGGCAGTTTGGGCATTCCCGCTCACCCAACTTTTCGTAAATGACTCGCAAATACGTATACATGTCCGTCACGGTTCCGACCGTTGAACGTGGATTGCGGTTGGTCGTCGTATGCTGGCTGACACCGATGGACGGCGACAAGCCGGCAATTGACCCCACTTTCGGCTTGTTGATGAAATTCGTCGTCATGCCGTTCATCTCGAAATACTGGCGCTGGCTTTCCCGTTGAAGAATATCCACTGCCAAAGTCGATTTCCCGGAGCCGGATGGGCCGGTAATCACTACAAATTTGTTCTTTGGAATATTCACGGAAATGTTTTTCAAATTATTTTCAGCCGCATCTTTGATTTGAATAAAATCGGCCATGCCTTTTCCTCCTCTAACAGAATCCTAACAAACTGGTCGAATAAAAAGCGGTTGTATAAGGATTCTCATAAAACAGTGAAATCCCTTCTTTAAAGTGCAGATTTCCGTTTTGTTTAAGCTCACAGTTAAGGGGAAAGGGATTATTATATTGCATTTATCATTTCCTTATTCAGCTGAAGCGGTTGATAAGGAATTTTTTATTAGCATTTTAAAGGAGAGGATATAGTTGATTGCACATCAAATCATTATTTTGCTGTTTATCGGTTATATCGTTTACACCATCGACTTGAAGCGCGAGTACTTCCCGGTGCCAGTCGTCCTGGTCTTGACCGGGATCGGGCTTTCTTTTATTCCTTATTTTGATTCGCTTCATATTTCAAAGGACATTATATTCAATGTCTTTCTTCCGGCGCTTCTTTTCACTTCAGCATATCAGTTTCCGCTCAAGCAATTGAAAGAAAATGCCGGCATTATTGCAGCACTCAGCACGCTCGGATTGATGGCGACCGCTTTATTGCTGGGCTTTGGCATCTATTTGGTCAGTGCTCCGTTCGTTGACTTATCGATGACTGTGTCGTTTTTACTGGCAGCCATTTTGATTCCGACCGATCCGGTTTCGGTCACGGCAATTTTGAAACAAAGTACGGGCGAAGAGAAAATCGCCGATGTCGTGGAAGCCGAGTCGATGGTCAACGATGGCACAAGCATTGTCATTTTCACCATCCTCCTGTCGATGTTTGAAACCGGAAATGGGTTTTCTTTTGGCAAATTTGCCACGGATTTTCTGCTCGTCTCAGCAGGCGGCATTGCCCTAGGGTTTGTCTTGGGTTGGCTATTATGCAAAGTAATCCATTTCACTCATCACAGAACCTATCAAGTGATGTTGTCGATTATCGTTGCCTACGGAGGATTTTATATCGCTGAGGCCATTGGGGTATCTGGAGTTCTTGCTACAGTAGTGGCAGGTATTACGCTCGCTTTTGAATTCGGAAAAGTCATTAAAGACAATCATATGAAAGAGTCGCTGGACGGTTTTTGGGACATTATTATTCCGACGGTCCTGTCTGTACTGTTTTTGATGATTGGCATACAAGCAGCAGAATATTTGGCTTTTCCACACTGGTGGCTCGCAGTGATTATTTTTATCCTGTCGATTGTTGCCCGTTTTATCGTTCTTGGCGGTTTTATTTATACGGTTCCTGCCTGGAAAAATGAATTCACCAATGATTTTTCTGCAACTTCCCTGCTGACATGGGCCGGCATTAAAGGGACGATGTCCATTGCCCTTCTGCTTTGGCTAGAAGGAACTGTGGCCGAAGGCGATAAGCTCATTATTTCATTGGCATTTGCCGCTGTCCTTCTTTCGCTTGTGCTCCAAAGCATCGGAATTTATCCGCTGACAAAATTCCTGAATAGAAAACATGCCTAATGCAGAAAGGAGAACTCCCAATGTTCGAGATTACGCTCCAAAGTTTCATTCGGATTGCCACAGTCGGTACGTTGGCCTATATCGGCCTGATTATCTTGCTGCGCATTTCACGAAAGCGCACCCTTTCGCAATTGAATATGTTTGATTTTGTGATTACTGTCGCATTTGGTTCCGTCCTTTCCACCATTTTGCTCAACAGCAACACCAGCCTGCTGGAGGGCCTTTTAGCATTTGCACTTCTCGTCTTATTCCAATTCATCATCACGTTTCTATCCGTCCGTTCAAAACTGTTTTCACAAATGATCAAAGCAGAACCCACACTGCTTTTTCAGGAAGGGCAATTTTACCGAACTGCCATGAAAACAGAGCGGGTGACAGAAGACGAAATGCTTCAATCGGTCCGGAAGCAAGGAATCGGTACGCTGGAGGAAGTTAAAGCGATTGTACTGGAGACCGATGGCACCTTGTCGATCATTAAAAACACCGCCGGAGACGCGCTTTCCAATGTAAAAAGACCGGAAAACTAGAAGAACGGTTTGAAACAGCAAAAACGCCAGATGGCTTAAACCGTCTGGCGTTTTTGCATTTCTTCCGCTATCAATCGATACGTCGTCAACTTATCTTCAAAATCATATGCGATCGATACGAGCATCACTTCATCAGCGGTGTATCCGGCAGCGAGCTTTTCAAGCCCGTCCACCACCTGCTTTGGTGTTCCGACAATCATGCGTTTGCGGTTTTCTTCCACCAGCAGCCGCTCAAATTTACTGTAAGGATAATTCATTGCATGCTCAGGCGGCGGTGTGCCTTTTGACGGCATGCCTTGAGCTCCCATTGCCAATGCCAAATCCATTGAAGAAGCCACCCGCTCGGCCTGCTCCCCGGTTTCCTGGCAGACCACAAAAATTGCGACGCCTTGATAGGCTTCGCTTCCATTATGAGAAGTAAAGCGGTCCCGGTAAGTCCGGGCAAAGCTTTGTCCGCCTTCTCCGTTGATAAACTGCGCGAACATATACGGCAGCCCTTTCTCCGCAGCCAGTTCCGCTGAACTCTGTCCGGAGCCGAGCATCCAGACCGGCGGCGCCGATGGTGTAACCGGAGTTGCCTTCATGCCGTAATAGGAATGATCTTCAGGTATGGTATCCGTCAAATACATTTGCAATTCATCGAGCTGTTCCGGAAAACGGCCGACATCCCTTTTTTTGCCTTCGTTCAGCGCATAACTGGCACGCGGCATGCCCCCCGGTGCCCGTCCCACTCCTACGTCAATGCGTTCCGGATACAGCGCTTCAAGCAGCTTAAAGTTCTCTGCCACTTTAAAAGACGAATAATGCGGCAGCATCACTCCGCCTGACCCGAGGCGGATCGTCTTCGTTACGGCGCCGAGATGGGCAATCAATATTTCCGGAGAAGACCCCGCAAGCGTTGTCGCATCATGGTGTTCAGACACCCAAAAACGCGTATAGCCCCATTCTTCCGCTTTTTGTGCAAGAATAGCTGTCTGTTTCAAAGCTTCCTGCGGATTGCTGCCTTCGGAAATGGGCGACTGGTCTAATATGCTGTATTTTAAATGTGCCATTTTGTACTCCCTTTCTTTACGTCACGACGTACCCAAGCGAGCGCATGACATTCTGCAAAAACAAATGCGACGATACAAAGGCATCTTCCCGCTCCGGTTCCTGGAATATATCGTGGCGGCACTGCTTCCATTCTTTATAACTGAATTCTGTTAAGTCCTGCTGCCGGATCCAGCGTTTGGACACTTCTTTATCCGCTACCTGATCGGCTTCCCCAATATGCAAAAAGAGTGGAATATCCGGGAACTTGCCGACGCCAAGCACCGCTTGTTTCATATAATTCTGCATTTCATGATACCACCCGGCGGTGACATGCGTATTGTAATAAGGATCCTCTTTTTCCTGTTCAATCACTTCCGGATTGCGGGTTAAATCCTCGATGTGAAGATTGTGGTCGATGTTCACGCCTGGCGCCAATTTATGCAAGCCCGACAAAGCAGCCGGCAGTTTTGACGGGGTCTTTATTAAACGTAGCCATGGTGAACTTAAAATAGCCCCCGCTATAGGATGTGAGGACTTACTCAAAAAGTTCATCGCGATAGTCGCCCCTAATCCGTGAGCTGCAATAAATACCGGCAAGCTATGTTCTAAAGCCGCCCGTATAGAATACTTAAGCGATTTTTCATATTCTTTAAAAGCTTCCGCATGCGGTTTGGCCATTTCTGCGCCCTTGCCGTGCCCCGGCAGATCCCCCATGATGACATGGAAATCCGCCGTGCGCCATTGTTCAATTTGCCAGGCGTAGCGAAGATGATTTTCATACGCGCTATGTATGATAACAATTACGGCTTTAGGCTTTCCTTTTGCTTCCCATTTCCACATTCCGGTCATCTCCTTTTGCTTTATTTCCATTCATCCTGATTTCTCGCTTAGTGGCCGGGAGCCATTTTTTTAAAGGCTATTGCCTTCATGAAGAGTCAGCAGGAAGAAAATCCACGGACTCAAGCAACACTTTATGTACCTGCCTGCCCTTGCATTTGACCTTTGCATCGAATTTGATAGGATTAAAGATATCTTAACTTTTTTAACGGAGGTTTTCCATGATTTATCCATTTAACGGCAAATATCCATCCATCCACCCTTCTGTCTTTATTGCAGACCATGCTACTGTTACCGGAGACGTGACCATCGGTGAAGATTCATCCGTCTGGTTCAATACCGTCATCCGCGGAGACGTTGCACCAACCATTATCGGCAATAAAACCAATATCCAGGATTTGTGCATGCTGCATCAAAGCCCCGGCAAGACTTTGGTTCTGGAAGACGAAGTCACCATCGGGCATCAGGTGACGCTTCATAGCTGCGTCATCCGAAAAGGCGCTTTAATCGGCATGGGTTCAATCATCATGGACGGAGCTGAAGTTGGCGAAGGGGCATTTATCGGCGCTGGCAGCCTTGTGCCGCCCGGCAAAGTGATTCCTCCCGGCATGCTCGCTGTCGGCCGTCCCGCAAAAGTGGTCCGTGAACTAAAGGACGATGACAAAGAAGACATGAAGCGCATTGTCCGCGAATATGCAGAAAAAGGCGCGTATTACAAATCGCTTCAAAGGAGCGAATAAGCAAAAGAACCGGCAGCCTTGAACTTTCCCTTTGCATGCACCTTTGATCGAAGCCATCGGCCAACGCGTGGCAAACGTCAAATCTCCGCAAGAAACATAAAAAAGACGACCGGCATAATTTGCCGGTCGTCTTTTTGCTAGTTATTAAGCTTGTTTAAAAACGCCTGATTGTTCTCTCAATACTTCCACTTTGTCTGTGCGTTCCCATGGAAGATCGATATCTGTACGGCCGAAATGTCCGTAAGCTGCTGTTTGTTTGTAGATCGGACGGCGAAGATCAAGCATTTTGATGATTCCAGCCGGGCGCAGGTCAAAGTTCGCGCGAACTAGATCAACTAGTGTATCTTCATCCACTTTGCCTGTTCCGAACGTATCAAATGCGATCGATACCGGATGCGCTACGCCGATTGCATAAGCCAATTGGACTTCGCAACGGTCAGCAAGACCTGCTGCTACGATGTTTTTCGCTACATAACGGGCTGCATAAGCCGCAGAACGGTCAACTTTCGTTGCGTCCTTGCCTGAGAAGGCACCGCCGCCGTGGCGTGCATAACCGCCGTAAGTATCAACGATGATTTTGCGTCCTGTAAGTCCCGCATCTCCTTGTGGTCCGCCAATTACAAAACGGCCAGTCGGATTGATGAAGTATTTTGTTTCATCATCGATCAAGTTTTGTGGAACTACTTCATTGATGACGTATTCTTTAATATTGCGCTGGATCTGCTCAAGCGTTACTTCCGGGTGATGCTGAGTGGAAATAACGATTGTGTCCACGCGAAGCGGTTTATTGTTTTCATCATATTCAATCGTCACTTGTGTTTTGCCGTCCGGGCGCAAGTATGGAAGGATTTCTTCTTTGCGCACTTCAGCCAATCGGCGAGCCAATTTATGGGCAAGCGAAATTGGAAGCGGCATTAATTCTTCTGTTTCATTACAAGCGAATCCGAACATCAGACCTTGGTCTCCTGCTCCGATGTCGTCAAGTTCTTTGTCAGTCATTTGGCCTTCACGTGATTCAAGCGCTACGTTAACTCCAGCAGCGATATCCGGTGATTGCTCATCGATTGCTGTCAAAACGGCACTTGTTTCTGAGTCAAAACCGTACTTAGCGCGTGTATAGCCAATTTCACGGACTGTTTCACGCACAACTTTCGGAATATCAACATACGTAGATGTTGTAATTTCCCCGGCAACAAGTACTAGCCCTGTTGTTACAGTTGTTTCGCACGCAACCCGTGCATTTGGATCCTCTGCTAAAATGGCATCCAAAATAGAATCGGAAATTTGATCACAAATTTTATCCGGATGTCCTTCTGTTACTGACTCTGATGTGAATAATCGACGGTTTTTCAAAATGTATTTCCTCCTTATATCCTGCGAGATTGCTCTCGAAATTGATACGGTACTCGTTTCCCATGTCAAGTCCGTTCCGTGAGGATTGAACTTCAAGCCGTTGTGGCCTTTGTACACGAGGATTAAGGGCAATTTCATAAAAAAATCCCATCCAGCATCTGCATGTGGAAAGGAGAAATCATCATAAGCACCTTTCACTCTTATCGTCCAAGGTTGAGACCTTGCTTCAGGTTTGGCACCTTCTCTGCATGCAGCAGCAGGTTGCCGGGTTTCATAGGGCCTGTCCCCTCCACCAGCTCGGAATAAGAGTATCCGTTCAATTTTTCATCATACGGAAAGTAGGATGTGATGTCAACGATTTTCATTCAAACAATAGCGATAAACCAATTAAACCGGTGCAATTTGTTTTATAGGCGCATTTAAAGGTTTTTTTTCATAACAATTGGTTATTAGTATAGACTATTAGTTTGAATGTGTTATACTAATGTTCGAATATACATCCTCCCCATTGCCATGGGAATAACCGAAAAGGAAGGTACATATAAATGAATCCAGTGAACTTCGCAAACAATCTTAAGGATCTTTTAAATGGCCAAAATGTGCACGTCCAACTTTCAGTTCCACAATTAGTGGAAGCTGCAACATCACGTGGGGAAGCCGTATTGACTCGAGAAGGTGCTGTTAAAGCTGAAACAGGCAAATACACAGGCCGTTCACCTAAAGACAAGTATATAGTAGAAGAAGATATTTCTAAAGACAAAGTCGATTGGGGTTCCGTAAACCGCCCGATTTCTTCTGAGGTTTTTGAAAACTTATATAACAAAGTAATTGAGCATTTGAAAAAACAGGATGCCTTATACGTTTTCAAAGGCTTTGCAGGAGCAGACCCTGAGTCCCGTCTGGCAATCCAGACGGTCAATGAATACGCGTGGCACAATCTCTTTGCCCATCAATTATTCATCCGCCCGACAGCGGAAGAATTAGCAGCACATGAAGCCGAATTTACTGTTGTTTATGCACCGACTTTCCATGCAGACCCGGCAGTGGATGGCACCGATTCAGAAACATTCATCATCGTTTCAATGGAAAAGAAAATCATCTTGATCGGCGGTACAGAATACGCCGGCGAAATGAAAAAATCCATTTTCTCAATTATGAACCACATTCTGCCTGAAAAAGGCATTCTTCCAATGCACTGTTCAGCAAACGTTGGAAAAGACGGCGATGTTGCCTTGTTCTTCGGTTTATCCGGAACAGGCAAAACGACTTTATCTGCAGACCAAGACCGCAAATTGATCGGTGATGACGAGCATGGCTGGTCTGACAACGGCGTATTCAATATTGAAGGCGGCTGCTACGCGAAAACAATCAACCTTTCACGTGAGCACGAACCGCAAATTTACGACGCCATCCGTTTCGGTTCTGTCCTGGAAAACGTTGTTGTTGATCCAGAAACACGCATTCCGGATTACAACGATGGTTCTTTGACGGAAAACACACGCGCGGCTTATCCAATCCAGGCAATTGACAATATTGTCGATCCATCGGTTGCCGGCCATCCGAAAACAATCGTTTTCTTGACTGCTGATGCATTCGGCGTATTGCCTCCAATCAGCAAGTTGACAAAAGAACAGGCCATGTACCATTTCTTGAGCGGCTATACTTCGAAACTTGCTGGAACAGAGCGCGGCGTCACATCTCCGGAAGCGACATTCTCAACTTGCTTCGGTTCTCCATTCTTGCCGCTTCACGCTACAGTATATGCAGAAATGCTCGGACAAAAAATCGATGAGCATGACGTAGACGTCTTCCTGGTAAACACAGGCTGGACAGGCGGCGAATACGGCGTTGGAAGCCGCATGAAATTGTCTTATACGCGTACAATGGTCCGCGCGGCAATCAAAGGCGAACTTCATGACGTGGAAACAGAAAAAGAAGAAATCTTCGGTCTGCAAATTCCAAAACAAATCGAAGGCGTACCTGCCAACATCCTGAACCCTCGCGAAGCTTGGGCTGACAAAGAAGCTTACGAGCAAAAAGCGAAAGAGCTTTCTCAGAAATTCCAGGACAACTTCAAAAAATTCGGTACCGTTTCAGCTGACATCAGTGCACAAGGCGGACCAACACCGCTATAAGTCATACGCAAAAAAGCTATCCTTTGGGATAGCTTTTTTTGCTTGAGTACTTTTAAATTTTATTCTATCTCCTGACTTACTGCTCTTGCCTTCTCATCCATTCCGTCAAGGCCCTTGCCGTCTTGCGGTTTGCTGCTGGCGGAAAAAAATGGGTGTATTCAGGAAAATACCAAGTTTCATGTGGTTGGCCATTCATTTTCAAAGCTTCTTCCAGCAAATACGCCTGTCCCGGATAAACGTTTTCGTCTTTCAGCCCATGAATGATCAAGACGGGCGCATTCACTTCGTCCAAGCGCAATAATGGATTGCGCTCTTCGTATGCAGTTAAAGCCGTATTTGGCGTTCCGCCATACAGCCGCTTCATCATGCGCCGCATATCCGGACGCTCTTTATACGTCAACACCGTATCCGTAACGCCGGCCCATGTGACGACAGAACGAATATCTCCTCTTAGTACGGCTGTCCATAGCGCCATAATGCCGCCGCGCGAGAAAGCCAATACATGCACGTTTCCGTTGCTGAACTGTTTCAAGACGTCAACTGCATGGACGGCATCCCACCGGTCAGCACCGGCAAATTCATCCCGGCCTTCCCCGCCCCGGTTGCCGCGGTAATAAGGTGCGAATACCACAAACCCTTGCGCTGCAAATTGTGCAATGCGCGCCGGGCGCACCATCCCGATGGACTGGATGCCGCCCCTCAAATAAAGAATGCCGCTCCAATTGCCGGCCTGTTTCGGTTCGGCCAACAGCCCCTTAACCCGCAAACCATCTGACCAGTAGACGATTTCAGTCAAACGGACATGTGGATTGGGCGACGGATACATTTTTCGCGATTCAATTGCCCCATTTTCCAAGTTGCTTCACCTTCTTTATAATTTCCTTCATTCCGGCGTCTTTCATCAAAAAGCTGAAAGAGCCATCCGGATTGAGTTTGTCTAATAAAACAATGCCTTCGGTTTCCATCTTTTCGATCTTTTCCAGACGCTCCACTTCCGCCAGAAACACCGTTTTGGAAAATGGTGTTTCTGAAAAGACCACATACTCCGCAAACCATTCCAGTTTGCCGATGACTGCGCCGGTTTCTTCGTATACTTCCCTTTTCGCTGCCTGTGCTAAACTTTCGCCCGGCTCTACCTTGCCGCCTGGAAATTCAAGGCCGCGCACCGAATGTTTCGTCAGCACCCAATTGTTGTTGAATTTGCTGATCACCAGCACATGCCTGCTCTCAATCTGAAATGTTTCGGGCTCAAAAGACAGTTCACAGCGGCAGCCGTTCAAATCGATATATTCCATCTTTTCACCTCTTGGACATCAGAAAAAGCGTACACTGAAATTGTCAGTGTACGCTTCTGTATCTCTATCTTACTTCTTTTCGCCCAAAAATGCTGACAACATCCAAGAATGTTTCTCAAGGCTTTGGTGGATGGCATTCAACAAGTCTTCAGTCATGTCGTCATTGTCTTCTGCTGCCAGCTCCATGCCTTTTTTCAAAGATTTCATGATTTTATCGTAATCCGATACAACGGTTTGCACCATTTCATCTGCAGTTTCTTTGCTTGTCGCTTCATCAACAACTGATAGTTCCAACTGCTCTTTCATGGTAGCCACCGGTTTGCCGCCAAGTGCTAATAAGCGCTCTGCAATTTCATCCATATGTAGTGTCGCTTCGTTGTACAGCTCTTCAAATTTCACATGTAATGTAAAGAACTGATGCCCTTTCACATACCAATGGAAATTATGTAATTTTGTATAAACGACTGACCATGTTGCGACTTGCACATTTAATTCCTGGTTTAATTCTGCTGACATTCCAATCACTCTCCAATTAGTTTGATAAGCTCTTATACTTTATTTATACCTCTTCGCTGCTTACAATAAACATAAGTGATATTTCCCAGAAAGAAGCTGACTTTACATGAAGACCATCCTATTAAAAATATTCCGCTTTTATCAGCGCTTCATCTCCCCTTTGTCGCCGCCTAGCTGCCGTTTTTACCCGACCTGTTCCCATTACGGAATCGAAGCGGTAGAGAAACACGGAGCAATCAAAGGCGGGTATCTTGCCGTGCGGCGGATCCTTCGATGCCATCCATTCAATAAAGGCGGAGTCGATTTTGTTCCGGAAAAATGGCCACCAAAAAAATAATTTGGTGGTTTTTCTTGTGTTTTAGAACCACTTGCTGTAATATACATTTTGTTACTAAAACGTAATCATTACAATTTGGAGGTACATAATGAAAAAGTTAATCCCCTTTATTGCCCTTATTCTATTTTTAGCAGCATGCGGCAATCCGGCAATCGATTCCCAAACGGAATCAGAAGATGATTCCAAGTTGCATATCAAAACCACCGTTTACCCGCTTACTTATTTCACTGAGCGCATCGGCGGAGATCGTGTCACGGTTGAATCGGTTTACCCGGCTGGCGCCAACGAGCACAGCTTTGAACCGACCCAACAGGACATGATTGCGCTCGCAGAAGCCGATTTGATGTTTTATATCGGTTTAGGATTGGAAGGTTTTATTGACAGTGCGAAAAAAACACTCAGCGATGAAAACGTACAATTTTTCGCAGCAGCTGATGCCATCACAGATGAAGAATTGGAAGCTGCCAGCCACGGAGAACATGCTGGCGAAGATGAGCACGCGCATGAAGAAGAAGGGCATGAGGAAGACGAGCATGCCCATGAAGAAGAAGGGCACGAAGAGGACGAACACGCCGATGAAGAAGGACATGAAGGGCATAACCACGGCTCTACGGATCCCCATGTTTGGATGTCTCCTGTACTGAGCCAAACATTGGCCGAATCCATCAAGGATTCACTGATCGAAGCAGATCCCGATGGTTCTGGGACGTACGAAAGTAATTATGCAGAGCTTATTGTAGAACTGGAAACCTTGGACCGCTCATTCAGCGAACTCGCAGAACGCGTCGAAAATGATACTTTCTTTGTATCCCATTCAGCATTTGGTTATATTGCCGAGCCTTACGGGTTTGAACAAGTGGCAATTGCCGGTTTAAACAGCCAGGACGAGCCTTCCCAAAAAGAACTGACGAAAATAGTGGATCAGGCGAAAGAAAAAAACATCAACTACATTATTTTTGAACAGAATGTCTCGTCCAATCTAACTGAAGTTATCCAGAAGGAAGTTGGAGCCGAGGCACTTCAAATGCACAATTTAGGTGTACTTACACAGGAAGACATTGATAATGAAGAAACCTACTTCACTTTGATGGAAAAGAACCTGCAGACATTGGAAAAGGCGTTAAACTAAAGAAAAGGCGAAATCCAATGGGATTTCACCTCAGAATGTAGACAAAGTCTAGATGAAATGTATAGAGATGCACAAAACCAACCGGACCGGCCACTTCGCTTTCCGTGGGCTCAGCTTCAGTCTCCTCGTCGCTCTGCTCCTGCGGGGCCTTCAGCTTTCGCTGTCCCACAGGAGTCTCCGTGGCCGGACCGGTTGGGCGTGTCACTTTCATATGAAAGTGAGCAATCATCCGATTGACGCTCAACCATCTGATTGTAGAAGAAAAGCGGCACCTCTGGGTAGTCTCTACGCTAAGGATCCGGCTGAAACGGAGGATTCGAGATGTCCTTCTGTATGTTGATTCATCTCTCATGCGTAAAATTTTTTATCTACAAGCTCAGGCGAAATCCAATGGGATTTCGCCTTTTTTGTATATAATCGAGCTAAATAGACAGAATAACCAAGTGAAGTATTCTCTTCACGGAAAGGAGAAGCGATGAAATCTGACAAAGAAGCCTTTTATACGATTGATGAGTACATCAGCCAATTTCCAATGGACATCCAGGAAAAACTTCAACAACTGCGCGCGTTGATCAAAGAAGAAGCGCCACAGGCGACAGAAAAAATCAGCTATCAAATGCCAACTTTTTATCTTCACGGCAATCTCGTCCATTTTGCGGCTTTCAAAAACCATATCGGCTTTTATCCTGCCCCTAGTGGCATCTCTGCTTTCGCAGAACAATTATCTCGCTACAAAAGCGCCAAAGGCTCTGTCCAGTTTCCACAGGATGAACCCCTTCCGCTTGAGTTGGTCCGCGAAATCGTCAGGTACCGGGTTCAGGAAAACCAAAAGCATTCGTAAAAATGAAGCCAATTGCCGCTCTCGAATCCAGGGCGGCTTTGGCTTTTTTATTGCTCCTTGAAGCTCTCGATGTAATAATTTAGTTCTTCATTGGTTTCGACGAATGACAATATCAGTTCTCTCAGTTCATTGCTTAATGCGCCTTTTCCTTGAAAATGAAAAGCGTAAACCACAGCAAATTCTCTGATTTGCGGATTCTGGTGTTTCAGAAGCTGCGGTAGTTTCTCATCTATCAGTGAACGATAGAAGCCAGGATCCGCTTCAAGATGATTCAGCGACAGGATCAGTGTTTCCAAATCATCCGAATCAAGCCCTGCTGCCACTTGCTCCTCCGACAACTCAATTTCTTCCTCGTACTCATAGTCTCCCAGCACAACTTCAGCTGTATAAAGCCCATCCAGAAAAACCTCGAAAGAAGGCGCGAGTTCAAATAATTGGCCACTTTCATTATCGATATAAATGACAGGGGGATTCTCTTTTGCCTCGCGGTAATCCAGCGCAACCCACGAATGGCCGTCTCCTGACAGAAGCACCAAACCCTTCGGCATATCCCATTCCTCGATTAAATAGGCACTGGCGAGTATGCCTTCGCCTTCTTCAATTCCCATGAGATAGTCGATCTGTACATGGTCCTCAGCCCAATTGTTGGGTTCGCTTGCCGGATGGGCATTGGAGCGAATTGCTCCGCCGTTTTGTTCGCGCAGCAATTGAAGGTAGGACTGCGGCAGTTTTACTCCCAGTTCTTCTTCTGCTTTGTTGATTATAGCCTCACTCACTGGTGCCATTTCTGAGCTTTCTTCTGTTTCTTCCCAAATGCGGCGATTCCCCAAGCCAATCTCTCCATTCCAGTTTCCTATTTATTATTATTCTTCCAGCAACTCTTTCAAAAACTTTTCACGATGGTCCAGAAAATACTTGGTGATCTTAAAATGGTCCGTTTCTTCATAGCCGATTTCTTCAATGGTTTCACCATCAAAGCTCAAAATTTGAGCACCCGGATAGCCCAAAAGGATCGGCGAATGTGTGGCAATGATAAACTGGCACTCCTCTTCTTCTGCCAGCTCGTGCATGATGCGCAGGAAAGTCAGCTGGCGCTGGGGAGACAGCGCCGCTTCCGGCTCATCGAGGAGATAGATTGCCTGGCCGTTAAAGCGGTTCATGAACAGCGACAGAAACGATTCGCCGTGCGACTGGGCATGCAGCGAATTGCCCCCATAGCTATCATAAGCACTCTTAGTTATATCTTCTCTTTGCAATTCGTCAATATGGGAAGCGAAATGATAAAACGACTCCGCCCGCATGAAAAAGCCGTTCGACACTTTCGGCATCCAGGACAGCCGGACGTAGTCCCCGAGTTCCGATTCTGCTGCATGTGTTTCATATATATTGTTGCGCCCACCGCCAGCCGTATTAAAGCCGCACTTATCAGCAATCGCTTCCAGCAGCGTCGATTTTCCTGAACCGTTTTCCCCGACAAAAAATGTAACAGGTGCGGTTAAATCCAATTGCCCCAAAC
Organism: Planococcus chinensis; assembly: GCF_020071995.1. Lineage (GTDB taxonomy): Bacteria > Bacillota > Bacilli > Bacillales_A > Planococcaceae > Planococcus > Planococcus chinensis_A. Next base: position 61,512 of record NZ_JABWTK010000013.1, read on the forward strand.
GATTGATGGATGGAATATCAAAGGGATACTGATTAAAATCCGATACCCGCTCCCGCATCAAACTGATTCTTTTCAAAAACATAACATCACTTCCAAGCTTTTTAAATTTCTTGCGATTTCTTCGATTGCCGGCGCTTGAATTCTTCATAGATTTTAAATACAGAGATAAAAAATAACGCCCATACAATCGGGCTATCCAAGGAAATTCCTGAAGTGGATTGCCCTCCCAACAGACTTAAGAGAACGATTAGAAAAATCACATAAAAACTAGTGAAAATATTCCATTTGAATCCCCGCTCCTTCTCTTTTTCTTTGTCGCTGAAAAAGCTGATGCAAATAAAAATAACGAGAATCGTTCCTATAATTATCCCTTGGGGTATCTTTATAGCCAGCAAGGTTGCCGGAAAAAAATCTTGGATCATGAGAAGGGTGAATCCCACCATCAATACAGAAACAAGCCATCGCATATACTTATCCTCCCATCCACTGCCTTGCTTCTTCCGTTATACGTAAACATATGGAAAGAGTTTCAATATTGCAGCGTTTCATTATAAAAAAACACACGTCCAAAAGGAAATGTGTTCGTTGACTAGCAGATAATTTTGATGTTATCTACTTCCCCCACTTATTGGCTCCTCACCTGAGCTTCCATCCCTCTAATAACAGAGCTCTTTATTGAGAGTCAGCCAGTTTCTTCAGCCGCTTCTCGAAATGATTCCGCCATTCATCTGCCAATGCCTCTACCTTCAATATTTTTGTCATTCCTTCGATGTCTTTTGTATGATGGAAATTTATTTCATTCGTATAAAGGACAGAAATCTCCTCCGGATGCGATTCGATTAATTCAATACTGGAATCTGCTTGAATTTCCCCTTCTTCAATCACACGGCAAAGGAAGCCGGTAAATCCGGTTTTCACCATCCTCTTCATCAAAGGGGTCATATCCAAACGCCGGTCAATCGTTTGGCAAGGCACTCTTCCTTGTGTCACTTGAATGACTGCATCCCCGATCCGAAAAATATCGCCGATATATACATCCTGTTCGAGCATGCCTGACACTGTCAGATTTTCACCGAATGTCGAAGGTGGCAGCGGCTTCTCAAATTCCTGTTCCCATAAGGGATAATGCTCTGCCGAATAGATGCAAACTGCCCGGTCAGGTCCGCCGTGGTGCTTTAAATCTGCCACTTGGTCGCCGTGGAATCCTTCTTTCCCCAAGAATACCCTTTCGACTGACTGCTTCTCTATAGCCGTCTGCATTTCTTTGCCCTTTCCGTACTTCAAGGTTTTCGGTGTGCCTACTGACAAATTGTGTATTTTAGCTTTTGTGAAATCTCTCATTTATCTTCAGGCCTCATTTCTGTACTTTAATTATTGATGCATTTCTGTTTCATGCTTTCAATCTTACCAAAAAAAAAGCCTGAAATCCGTAAAGGATTCAGACTTTTTATAATTTCACTTCATAGCCAATACCATTCTCTGCACTTAGCGCCACTTCTCCGTTGTCCACATGGATTTCCGGGACGACAATGTCTTCCTCCCAAAAATGATGCGAATCGGAAAAATCGCCGGGCAAGATGATTTCAGGCAAAGATGCCAAAGCCAGATTATGCGCTTTTGAGACACCGAACTCAATCATGCCGCCAACCCACATGCCGATGGAATGGTTATTGCACAATCTTGCAATTTTGAGTGTCTCACTCCAGCCGCCAAGGCGTCCCATTTTCAGGACAACCATATCCCCCGCTTGCTCCTCGATCATCCGTTGGACGTCTTCGAAACTTCGGATACTTTCATCCAGGCAAATGGCAGTTTTCATTGATTTCTTTGCTTTTGCATGGAGCTGCCACTGTTCTTCCCCGAAAGGCTGTTCGATCAAGGCAAAACCTGCCTGATCCAGTTCCAGCAATTGTTCAAACGTTTCTTCCGCAAAACTGCCATTGGCATCTGCGAAAAATAGCTGCTTTGGATATTTCCGGATGATGCTTGACAGCAAATCCAAATCAGAAGTAGGGCCGATTTTGATTTTGATGCGTTTATAACCTGCTTCAGTCGCCTTTGCCACTTGGCTTTCAATGTTCTCCGGATCTGCAGCCACCACAATACCTGCCGGAATCGCCTTTTTTTCTCCGCCGACGAGTTTCCATAACGGCACTCCTTTTTTCTTAGCGAATAAATCCCAGACAGCCATTTCAATAGCGGCTTTCGCCATCCGATTGCCTTTCACTTGCTGGAAGATCCGGTTGACTTGCCCAGGGTGCTTCAGGTTTTGATGCAGCAATAACGGAATCAGCACCTCTTGAATAACAAAGCGGCAGCTCGCCACCGTCTCTTCCGTATACCATGGTGTTGTGAACGCGACACATTCTCCGTAGCCTTGCAAGCCTTCCGCATCACTGACTTTTACAATCAGGCTCTCCCGCTCTTCCACCACCTGCAAAGACGTCTTGAATGATTGTTTTAACGGTTTCCTTACTTCTGTTAAATCAATGGCAGTAATCGTCAGTTCCATTGCTTCAGCTCTCTTCTGAGCAGCTTATTCGATGCATTGCGCGGCAGTGCTTCCACAAAGCTTAGCCGCTTCGGCACTTTATAGGAGGCAATTCGATCCTTGCAGTAAGCAATCAATTCTTCTGCTTCTGCCGGTGCATTCAATACAACAAACGCGGCCGGAATTTCGCCCCATTGCGCATCCGGTACCCCGCATACGCCCGCTTCCCGGACAGCCGGATGCGCAAGCAGCACTTTCTCAATTTCGGCCGGGTAAATATTTTCCCCGCCCGAAACGATTAAATCCGAACGCCGGTCAATAACAAACAAAAAGCCTTCCTCATCCATATAGCCGATGTCCCCTGTATGAAGCCAACCGTCTTCTTGTACGGTGCGGTCTGAAAACTTGCCGATATATCCTGGCGTTACTTGAGGGCCTTGAATCAGAATCTCTCCTTTTTCACCTGGCTGGCCGGTTCCTTCGATTTTCACTTGATACAAAAACAAAGGCTTTCCGGAAGAGCCGATTTTCCGCTCGGCGTCTGCGGATTGCAGAGTCGTAGTTTGAGAAGACGTTTCGGTCATGCCGTAGGTTTGAAGAACCGGGATGCCGCAACGTTCAGCCCGCTGGATATAAGCCACAGGAATCGGCCCGCCCCCTGCCAGAATCGCTTTAAATCGCGGCGACGCATTCATGGACGCTTCTTCCACATTGCTCAGTACGCGTTCGAGCATGACGCCGACCAGCGACATATGGGTCACCGTGCCATTGCAGATTTCTTCCGCACTTTTTTCAGCGTCGAATTTCTCATACAAACGCACACCCATGCCATAAATCAGCGACCGCATCAAAATCGAAAATCCGCTGATATGAAAGAGCGGCACGGAACAAAGCCAGACATCTTCCGACGAAATGCCGATATTCAATGCTGATGAAACCGCGCTTGAAAAATGGTTTTCTGCCGTCTGGCGGACTCCCTTCGGATTGCCTGTCGTCCCGGATGTATACATGATTGAAATGGTGCGCTCTTTTTCCCACTGCGGCTGAATGTCAAAGCTTGCCGGAACCGTCTCTCGAATAAAGCTGAATAAAACCGGATTCCGTTCCGCGACTTTTTCCTGCAGTTCATCATCGGCCAAAACAAAGTCAGTTTTTGAATCATCGATCTGGTAAGCAAGTTCCGGTGCGGCCAAGCGTTCATTGAGCATGACCATTTCACAGCCGACATGCAGACAGGCATACATGACAAAAACAAATTCAGGGTTGGACTTGGCCAGGATGGCGACACGCGACTCTTGGCGAACGCCTAGTGCAGTAAGTTTGCCGGCATACTCAAGCGCCATTTCATTGATTTCCTCAAATGTCCATTGCTGTTCCTTGAATGATAAAGCCATGCGGCTCCCGCTTAAATAACTCCGCTGGCTCAGCCAATTCGGATATGTCATTTTAAAAATCCTTTCTTTAAAAAAAGCTGCCCCTGTAGAGGACAGCTTCTGATTATTCGTTGATCAAGGGAAACGAGGGAATTGGCCGAAATCCGGTTTGCGTTTTTCTTTGAACGCGTCGCGTCCTTCTTTTGCCTCATCCGTTGTGTAATAAAGCAATGTCGCGTCTCCAGCCATTTGCTGAAGTCCAGCAAGGCCGTCGGTGTCTGCGTTCATTGCCGCTTTTACAAAGCGTAGTGCAGTCGGGCTCATTTCGAGCATTTCTTCGCACCATTTCACTGTTTCGTCTTCCAATTGCTCGTAAGGAACAACTGTATTGACTAAGCCCATATCCAGTGCTTCCTGAGCGTCGTATTGACGGCATAGGTACCAAATTTCACGTGCTTTCTTATGGCCGATGATGCGGGCCAAGTAACCTGAACCATAGCCAGCGTCAAATGAACCGACGCGAGGGCCTGTTTGTCCGAAACGTGCGTTGTCAGCAGCAATCGTCAAGTCACAGACGACGTGCAGGACATGTCCGCCTCCGATGGCATATCCCGCCACCATTGCAACAACCGGTTTTGGAATCACACGGATCAAGCGCTGCAGATCCAATACGTTCAAACGAGGAATTTCATCTTCCCCAACATAGCCACCGTGGCCGCGTACCGATTGGTCGCCTCCAGAGCAGAATGCTTTTTCGCCTTCGCCTGTTAAAACGATAACGCCTACTTTTGAATCATCGCGTGCACGTGAAAATGCATCGATCATTTCGTGTACGGTTTTCGGACGGAATGCATTGCGCACCTCCGGACGGTTGATCGTAATTTTGGCAATGCCGTTGTACGTTTCATATTTGATGTCTTCATATGTACGTTCTGTTACCCATTCGCGTGTCATGATTTTCCTCCTCGATAATGTAAACTCAAATACTCCTTTACCATTGTAGCAAATTCAGCAGGTTTTTCCACGTGTAATGCATGGCCAGCTTCAATAACGCCGTGCTGAACTTTCAGCAGCGCTTGTTTCATCTCTTCGGCAATTGCCATAAACTTAAGGTCCAATGTGCCTGTAAGCAGCAAAACGGGAACGTCCAGCTTATGGAGTTTGCCCCAATAAGAAGACTGGCTACCAGTCCCCATCCCAATCAAGCTGTTGGCAAGGCCCAATGGATTTTGAAACAGCCGCTCTGCTCGCACCGCTTGCCTGACGTTTACCGGCAAACTTTTCTGGCTGTGAAACAATGGAATGTTCTCCCAGCTGTCTACAAACGAAGTAATGCCATTCGCCAAAATTTTCAATGCCAGCTCACTGTCGCGCTGCTGCCGGTCCAACCGGTCCGAACTGGTTTTCAAACCAGGAGATGAACTTTCCAAAACCAACGCTCTCACGTGTTCTGGATGTGTGCAGGCATAAGCAAGCGCTGTACGACCGCCCATAGAATAACCGACCAAAGCAAAATGGTCCACCTTTAATTGGCGAAGAAGCTTATCCAAATCATCGATTTGCCGCTCCATCGTATAACGCGCCGAATCTTCCGGTGATTCCGTTCTGCCATGGCCGATTAAATCAACCAAAATAATTTTGTACTCAGGGAAAAACTCCACCACTTCGTTCCAGGTTTTGGCGCTTCCCGTAAAGCCGTGGAGAAAAACGATGGTCGGCGCTTTATCCGTATTCAAAACTTCCACATGATACCGAACTCCGGCAATCTCCATTACTTCGCCAGCTCCTCGCTTAGCCGGTTCCACAACTTCCGGTGGACCTTCACGTTTTGTTGTCTATCGGTAAAGACTTCAATGATTTTAACGGGTTTTTGCTTTGGATTCCGCAGTGCCTGCATAAGCTCTTCTTTTGTCTTTACAGAGGCATATTCTGTGTCGTACATCCGCGCAGCATCTTCAAAATTCATCCCTGTCGGCGTCCCGAACAAATCTTCAAAATAACGTTCTTCTTCCGACTGCGGCAAATAAGAGAAAATCCCGCCGCCATCGTTGTTCATCACCACGATCGTCAAATCCGTTTCCTGCATTTTTGAAGCAATCAACCCGTTCATGTCGTGCAGAAAAGATAAATCGCCGATCAGTAAATAGGTCGGGCGTTTAACTGCCGCCTGCACACCGAAAGCGGTTGAAACCACTCCATCAATGCCGTTTGCTCCGCGGTTGGCATAAACCATCACGTCACGTTCATTTGTCTGGAAGTACGTATCCAAGTCGCGGATTGGCATACTGCTGCTGACCACCAAATGGCATTGATCCAGTTCATCAAACAATACTTTTGCCAATACGCCTTCATCAAGTTCCTGTTCACAATGCTGCTCCATCAATTGCCAGTACAATTGGGATGCCTGCTGCCATTTCGCTGTATAGGCATTGTTTTCTCCGGCTTTGACCGGCAGCTGCCATAAGCCTTTAGCAGCCGATTGAATATGATGCGTCACAACCGACTGGGCATCGCGCATCATTGGACTTTCATCGAAGACGACATAAGTTTTCGGTTTAACGGCGGCCAAATACAAAGTCAACGGCTTGGATACCGGCTGAGGCCCGATGCGAATCACCACATCCGGCGCCATCGAAGCCTTGAACGCATCACTTTTTAGAATCGCATCATAGGAATCGATGATTAAATACTGATGTTCCGGCTTGACGTTAGCGCGCAAATTGGATAATGGATCTGCAAGCACCGGCCATTGCAAATCTGCAATAAACTGCCAAAATTCCTGGGGCATTGGAGCAGTCATTTCTCCGACTATCAATAACCCCCGCTCTGTTTCCATTAATCCTTGCAGGAAGTTCTCCGTCTCTTGATTCATCCTAAATTCCCCGGTGAAATGCATCATTTCTCCCCGGCTTTCAAAAGGCTGGTCAAAATCAATGCGCAGAGGTTCACGGAACGGCACATTTAAATGCACCGGTCCTTTTGGTTCGGTTTTGGCCGTGGCTACGGAACGATGCAAATGGCGCGCTAAAAACTCAAGCAAGTTGTTTTCTTCCGGCATCGGCAAATCAGTTGCCCATTTCACATGGGAACCGAAAAGATTGATTTGATTGATGGCCTGAGGAGCGCCGACTTCCCGCAATTCATGCGGCCGGTCTGCTGTTACGACCAATAGCGGAACGCGGGCATAATAAGCCTCTACAATAGCAGGAAAATAATTCGCAGCTGCCGTTCCGGATGTACAAAGCAGCATAACCGGATTGCCGGACGCTTTGGCCAGGCCCAGCGCAAAATAAGCGGCCGAACGTTCATCAATCTGGCGGTAAACAGTCAAGCCTTCTTGCTTCATGCAAGCATAGGCAAGCGGAGTAGACCGGGACCCAGGACTGATTACAACATCCGTAATGCCTAGATGCACAAGTGAATGGGTAAATGCTGATACATATTCCGTTAAAGATTTACGATTCGTCACTCAATTGACCTCCAAGTGCACGCAGCATCGGTCTGAATTTAACCCAGGTTTCATCGTATTCCGATTCAGGTGTGGAATCTTCTACGATTCCGCCTCCTGCGTACAGATAAGCTTCTTTTTCATTTAATAGTGCGGAACGGATTGCGACAGCGAACTCGCCGTCGCCTTTGGCGTCAATCCAGCCAACCGGCGCCGCATAATATCCCCGGTTCATCGTTTCATATTGGCGGATCAAATCCAACGCTTCTTGTTTCGGTTCCCCGCCAAGTGCCGGAGTCGGATGCAAGTCCCGTACCAGATCAAACAAGGTGGATCCAGAAATCATTTCGCCTTCAACCGGCGTGTACAAATGCTGGATATCCCGTATTTTCATCAGTTTCGGTACATTGGGTACAGTTAAACGCGAAGTATGGCTATCAAATACTTCACGGATCATATTTACCACATATTGATGTTCCGAGCGATTCTTTTTGTCGTTCAACAAGGCTTCCCCAAGTTCTGCATCCTTCTCCACAGTCTTTCCGCGCGGAGTCGATCCAGCAAGGCAAGTTGACAAGGCCTGGCTTTCTTTCACTTTTACAAGGCGTTCAGGTGTAGCTCCAAAGAAAAATTGGGTTTCTGCCTCCAAGCCGAACAAGAAGCTTTCCGGCTGTTCCTCTGAAACTTGATACAAAGCCGACGAAGCCGAAAGCGGTTCTTCAAAGTCCAATTTCAACGACCGGGCGATCACCACTTTTTCTGCCTGCTCCGCTTTGATGATACGGGTTACTTTATTGATGGAATCAAGATACTGTTCTTTTTTGATTTCCGAACGGCCCACTACCATGGGTTTCTGATATTTTGGCAACTCCAAAACTTGCGCTGCATGAATAAGGCGGTCCCGCTCTTTCCGCATGGCCTCGAATTGGCTGAAAGTCTCTTTTTCCGTCGTAATCAAATTGATGCTGACGTAAGCTTGGTCATCTTTAATGACCAATTGGAAAGAAGGCACTGCAAAATAAGCTTCCGGAAAATGGGTCCATTCGCTTTCAAGTTCATTTAACGGATCAAATGAAAAGCCGCCGAATAAAATCGGCTCGACATCCGGTTCTTCATTAACAATTTGCTTGCACAAGCTTTCCCAATTTTGCTTAATTTCTTCAAAGCGCCCTTCATGAACCGATGAAGCGAGTACATGAGCGTGGCCAAGGCCAACCAAGGTGAAAGTCTTTTCACGGTTTTGCCAAAACATGCGTTTTCCCTTATGCTGCTTTTCTCCGGCTTCAAAAAAAGCCAAGGCCGACATCCGCGATACTTCAATTGTTTCAGTGTAAAAACGGTACGCCGAATAACGCGTATCCGTATATTGTTCAATCGATGAATACTGTTGTGGATTCATCTTTTTCCCTCCGTTTTAAACTGGTTGTGCCGTATAAGCACAATCTGCTTCACTTTTTAATCTCTATCTTCTATCATACTCTTTTCTATTAAATACAGCACAACATTTGCTGTATTTCCCCCTAAAATGAAATCCAAAACAAGTGCATTTATGTCTAAAATATTTCTATGAAATAGTTCACAATAAAGCGGTACCAGCTTACGGCTGCTTTTCTTCGCAAATAAAAACCGCAGCTATTCGAAAATAGAAACAGCTCCTTGCATTGACCTGTATGCACAAACACGATATATTGAGATAAATTTTTAGAAGCAGGAGGAACTTATATGCGCCCGATTGCCCTTGGAGTTTTTGCAGCTTTCTTTTTTGCTTTCACCTTTGTTTTGAATGCCAGCATGGAATCTTCAGGAGGTAGCTGGATTTGGAGTGCCTCTTTGCGATATTTCTTTATGGTACCCCTCTTATTAATCATTGTACTCGCTAGAAGAAATTTAAAGCCGCTTCTAGTAGAAATGAAAAGCAATCCGGCTGCGTGGCTGCTATGGAGCTTTATTGGCTTCGTTCTCTTCTACGCCCCTTTATGTTATGCAGCTGCCTATTCCCCTGGCTGGCTGATTGCCGGCACTTGGCAAATCACCATCATTTCAGGTTCTATACTGGCTCCGTTGTTTTACTCAACGATTCAGACGCGAAACGGCCCTCTTCTGGTCCGGGAACAAATACCTTATCGGGGATTAGCTCTGTCTCTCATCATTCTTTTAGGGGTTTTGCTTCTGCAGCTCGAAAATGCGCAGCAGATGCCCGTCAAAAGCTTCTTATTAGGTTTTCTGCCCGTCCTCTTAGCTTCATTTGCTTATCCGCTAGGCAACCGCAAGATGATGGAACTTTGCGATGGAAGATTGGATGCCTATCAACGCGTTCTCGGCATGACCTTAGCCAGCCTCCCATTTTGGATAGTGCTTTCAAGCTACGGATTCTGGACGTTAGGTGCACCAGGTTCCCCACAAGTCATACAATCATTAATCGTAGCTGTATGTTCCGGTGTAATCGCGACTGTCCTGTTTTTCATGGCTACCGATCTGGTTCGCCAAGACATGAAAAAACTAGCTGCTGTAGAAGCCACCCAGTCATTGGAGGTATTGTTTGCGTTAGCCGGAGAAGTGGTTTTCCTCTCGATTGCCTGGCCTTCTTCTTTAGGCTGGATCGGAATTGCCACCGTGATGTTCGGCATGATTATCCATAGCCAAGCAGCGAATAAAAAACAAGAAGTCGTTGTCCATCTAAAATAGCCACTCTAATCGGAGTGGCTATTTCTTTAATCTTAGAATAGAAAAAGAGACATGCAATTGAATGCATGTCTCTTTTAAGATGACCCCTACGGGATTCGAACCCGTGTTACCGCCGTGAAAGGGCGGTGTCTTAACCGCTTGACCAAGGGGCCAATTACTGGCGGAGAAGGAGGGATTTGAACCCTCGCGCCGGTTTCCCGACCTACACCCTTAGCAGGGGCGCCTCTTCAGCCACTTGAGTACTTCCCCAGTATGGCTCCGAAGGTAGGACTCGAACCTACGACCATCGCATTAACAGTGCGGTGCTCTACCACTGAGCTACTTCGGAATGGTGGGCCTAAATGGACTCGAACCATCGACCTCACGCTTATCAGGCGTGCGCTCTAACCAGCTGAGCTATAGGCCCATATGTATAATGGAGCGGGTGAAGAGAATCGAACTCTCATCATCAGCTTGGAAGGCTGAGGTTTTACCACTAAACTACACCCGCAAAAAATGGTGGGTCAGGACGGAATCGAACCGCCGACACTTAGAGCTTCAATCTAATGCTCTACCAACTGAGCTACTGACCCACATAATTAAGATAAAAATGGCGGTCCCGACCGGGATCGAACCGGCGATCTCCTGCGTGACAGGCAGGCATGTTAACCGCTACACCACGGGACCTTTTTGGTTGCGGGGGCAGGATTTGAACCTGCGACCTCCGGGTTATG
>NZ_JABWTK010000014.1 GCF_020071995.1 Planococcus chinensis
AGAGCAAGCTCTTCAACTTCCGCTCGACTTGCATGTATTAGGCACGCCGCCAGCGTTCGTCCTGAGCCAGGATCAAACTCTCCATTATAGAGAACCGATTGCTCAAATTCTGCTGGCGTCTCGCCGTTCCGAAGAACGCGCGAGTCGCTTGATCTGGCATTGCCTGATCAGTAAGTTAAGCCACGAACACCGTGTTGCTCACGACCCCTTGCTCCGATTGCCTAAGGCAACCTTCGCAAAAGCCGTTCTCGCGCCAAGGCGCTCGTGACGTCTTTCGTTGACGTTTTGCTGTTCAGTTTTCAAGGTTCATATTGTGTCGCCGTTATCGTTTATGTTGTTCGTTGTTGCTTGGCGACTTTTATTATATTAAAGCATGTTTATATTCCTGTCAACACATTTGGAAAAGTTTTTTCTAAAGTTCTTTTTTCTTTTTTGCTTTCTTTATCGCAACGCTTCTAAAAGCTTGCTGTTATGCGTTTTCGCCGGCAGCTCACCCTTCGTATTTTTTCATTTCATTCCCCTATTTTAACTCTAAATTGTTTTTCTGAAATTTTAATCATTGGTGTATTTATTCAAGTTCTTTCATTCTCTATCTACTAAAAAATCACCTTAGCTTCCTTCTATTAAGAAAGAACCCAAGGTGATTTTAAATGAATATTATTTTTTAGGACTTGCTTGCGCAGCAGCTTTGCGTGCCGCGCGCCGCTCTTCCAGCTTCTGGCGGTCAACATCAGACTGCTCATTATATTTTGGCAACACCAATAGCTGATAAGCATTCACAGCCAAAAACGGGAACAGCAACAAGGTAACCCAGCTATCGATGTTTCCTGCGTCTACCATCAAGGCCGGCAGCCATTCTACGGTCGTAATAACAATCATGAAGAACAAAGCGGAAATGAACGTTTCTTTGTTTGTCCACTTCGCTTTAAAGTACGCGGTGGTAAATGCTGTAACCAGCAGAACCGCCAACAGGATGCCATACAGCCAAACCTGCCCGGATGTTTCAGCATTCGGACCGAATCGGAACACAATCAAATCCAATATTACCACCACAATAATCAGCACTTGGACCCAATTCCAGAGGCGCAAAGTGCGGAAAATATTCATACCGATCTGATGTACCGTCAAATAAGCAAAGAAGCATAACTGGCTAATAATGCTCATCGTCAATCCGATAATGACCAGCCAAACAAATGCTGCAAGGACTTCTCCCCATTCGCCGTTTGCTACAGGTTTTGAAAATATATCATTCCAGCGGATGAAGATGCCGAGAATACCGGTTACTGCTCCACCGATTAAAAGCGCTTTAAAGAAAAACTTAACCCAATTTCGTATAGTCACGTAAATGCCTCCATTGTTTGAAATCCTCTTAAGATTGTATCAACCCCCAACAAAAAAATCCATCGGCCGCACAGGTTTGATGTGAACAATGCTTGACAGTCGTGACAATTTGTCAAAAATAAAAAATCCCGAAAGCCAAAATCGGCTTTCAGGATCGCTTTTTTTATTTTTTGGCAAACTGAACCAAAATCTGTTCAGCAATTTCGCCGTAAATTTTACCAGTTGGGTGATCTTCCAAATATACCGACGGCGCAAAGTCTGCTTCGTTCCAATCCGGCTGGCCTAAAGGAATCTGCCCCAGCAATGGCACTTGCAATTCTTCAGCAAGTTTCGGACCTCCGCCTTGGCCGAATAAGTATTCTTTCTTGCCTGTTTCCTTGCTTTCAAACCAAGACATGTTTTCAATAACCCCAAGAACTTCATGATCGGTTTGGATAGCCATCGCACCAGCGCGAGCTGCTACGAACGCAGCAGTCGGATGCGGAGTCGTCACAACAATTTCTTTTGAAGCCGGCAGCATCTGGTGGATGTCCAAGGCAACGTCGCCTGTTCCTGGCGGCAAGTCAAGCAACAGGTAGTCCAGGTCTCCCCATTCAACATCGCGGAAGAATTGATCCAGCACTTTCCCAAGCATCGGGCCGCGCCATACAACCGGCATATTGTCTTCTACAAAGAAGCCCATTGAAATTACTTTTACGCCAAAGCGTTCCACCGGAATAATGGTATTTCCGCGAACTACGGGCACTTTATCGATTCCCATCATATCCGGAACACTAAAGCCGTAAATATCCGCATCAATTAAACCGACTTTTTTGCCAAGGCGTGCAAGAGCAACAGCCAGGTTGACAGAAACCGTTGATTTGCCGACGCCGCCTTTTCCGCTCGCAATCGAAATGAATTCAACTTTGTTTAATGGAGAAAGTAAATCCTGTGCTTCCGATTCACTTGCCGTCCCGCGGAACTGCGCCAAAGTCTCCGGCGCCAACTCTTCAAACCGGATACCGACAGATCCGGCTCCCGCTCCTTTTAAAATTTCTACCACTTTCATTTGCATTTGCATCTGTTCAGGCGTATTCGTTTTGGCAATCGCCAGTTTAACGCTTACGTGGTTTTTTTCTTCTTTTATTTTCACAGACGTGATGCCGTTTGTTTCCGTCAGCGATCTATGTAAAAACGGATCTTGTAACTCTCCGAGTAACTCGCGAACTTGTACTTCAGTTAACATATCCTACACTCCCTATCACTTTTGCTCACCGTAAATTATATCATAGACCCTTTCATTTTAAATGTATTCTGTCTTCTAAAAGAAAAGCGGAAGCGCCTGGTTAATCCCGACAAGCGCTGGAGGGTTCGTAGTGAATGGCGTTCTTTGCCATTCGCAGCGAAACTGAAGCGTCTCGAGGGATTAGGCGCCGCAGCTGGACAACAAGAAAAGCGGAAGCGCCTGGTCAGCTCCGACAGGCTTAAGGCAGAACACGCAGGAAATCCTGATTTCCGTAGTGGGCTGACTTAAGACCCCGAGGAGCTAGGCGCTGCAGCTGGACAACAAGAAAAGCGGAAGCGCCTGTTCAGCTCCGACAGGCAAGTTATGGTCAAATGAAATTTGCGCCATAACTTTGCGACGAAGCACGCAGTGCTGAAGGAGCATGACTTTAAGCGAGATAGCTTTTACCCCGAGGAGCTAGGCGCTGCAGCTAGACAAGAAAAGCGGAAGTATCGCTGCTTGCAAAACTTCCCGGACAAAAACAAAACCCCTCTTCTCCGGAGAGAAAAAGGGGTTTCTGTAATATTAACGTTTTGAGAACTGTGGTGCACGACGAGCTGAACGCAAACCTGGTTTCTTACGTTCTTTCATACGTGGGTCACGAGTTAGCAATCCAGCAGATTTCAAAGCTGGACGGAAAGCAGGGTCTACAGTAAGTAGAGCGCGTGCGATTCCGTGGCGTACTGCTCCAGCTTGACCTGTGAAGCCTCCGCCTCTTACGTTTACAAGCACATCATAGCTTCCTAGAGTTTCAGTAGCTACTAGTGGTTGTTTGATGATTTGTTCAAGTGTTTCGTATGGAACGTAATCCGATACGTCACGGTTGTTGATTGTAATTGTGCCGTCTCCTGGTACTAAACGTACGCGAGCTGTAGAGTTTTTACGGCGACCTGTACCAATATATTGAACTTGTGCCAAGGGTGTATCCTCCTCTTATTTACTAATGTTTATCCGCGAAGTGTGTAAGCTTCTGGTTGTTGTGCTTGGTGGTTATGCTCTGGTCCAGCATAAACGTGTAATTTTTTGAACTGCTGACGGCCCAAAGTGTTTTTAGGAAGCATTCCTTTGATAGCCAATTCAAGCATTTTAGTTGGGTAGTTTGTGCGCATTTCAAGAGCAGTACGCTGTTTCAAACCACCTGAGTATTGCGTGTGGCGGTAGTAGATTTTGTCCGTAAGTTTTTTGCCTGTAAGGTGAATCTTTTCAGCGTTGATGATGATTACGTGATCACCTGTGTCAACGTGTGGTGTGAATGTTGGTTTGTATTTACCGCGTAGGATTGAAGCGACTTCAGAAGCTAAACGTCCAAGAGTTTGCCCTTCTGCATCGACAACCAACCATTTACGCTCGACTTCGTGACCTTTAGCCATGAATGTTGTACGCATGTATATTGTCCTCCTAAAATATCATCTCTTTTTATAATCATGTTCCGTTGTTACATGTTCGTTCCGTTGTTCCGTTTTTTCGTTATCCCATAACACAAATAACCTTCCGGGGCATATCGTGGGGGTAATGAAAATACCATACATCATCATATAACGGATAGACTCGAAAGTCAAGGGTTTTTCCAAAAACACCTGGAAAAGTTGCTTCAGCTTTCGTACTCCACTTTTTCCAAGTACAAACCGTGGGCTGCCGCGGTTTTTCCCGCTTTGCTCCGGTCAGCCGCTGCAACGATTCCAGCAAGGTCGGAAGCAGCTCTTCGGCCGGTGCCCACTTCCATCAAGGTGCCTGCAATGATGCGCACCATATTGTACAGAAAACCGGATCCTTCAATCACCATATGCAATTCTTCCCCGTGTTCTTCCAGCTCCAGGCGCCGGACAGTGCGGACTTTATCCACCACTCCGGTATTCGCCGCACAAAAACTTGAAAAATCATGGGTGCCGAGAATTGCTTCTGCGGCTATCCTCATTTGTTCCACATCCGGGCGCTGTTTGACATGTACCATGTAATTGCGTGTAAACGGGCTGATGATTTTGCTGCGGTCCCATTTATAGCGGTAAGTTTTTCCGCTCGTATGGTAACGCGCATGGAAAGAAAGATCCACTTCCTCAATCGCATGTACCCGGATGTCTTCCGGCAGCAGCACATTCAGCGCTTTTAGCCAGCCGCTCAAAGGAATATTGAATGGGCTGTCGAAATGGATGACTTGGCCTGTGGCGTGCACTTTGGCATCCGTGCGTCCGCTTGCCACGACCTGGACCACTTCTCCCTTGTGAATCGTTTTTAAAATAGCCATCAATTCTTGCTGGACGGTACGCGAATCCGGCTGGACCTGATAGCCCGCAAACCCCGAACCGTCGTAAGCAATAGTTGCTTTGTATCGTTTCATAGTTCTCTCCTTACGTCCGGAAATACCAGAGCACTGCTGTAAATCCAACTAACATCAACAAGCTCAGCGTATCTCTCATCCGCCAATCCAGCTGGCGGTAGCGTGTTCTGCCTTCCCCTCCACGGTAACCGCGCACTTCCATAGCGGTTGCCAAGTCCTCGGCCCGTTTAAAGGCACTGACAAACAAAGGAATCAGGAGCGGCACGACGGCTTTGATCCGCTTCTTCAACGGACCCGATCCGATATCCGAGCCTCTTGCCATCTGTGCTTTCAGAATCTTGCCCGTCTCGTCCATCAAAGTCGGAATGAAGCGCAGTGAGATTGACATCATCAGCGCCAATTCATGCACCGGCAATTTGATGCGTTTAAAAGGCCCCAGAAGCACTTCAATGCCATCCGTAATCGAAATCGGTGAAGTCGTCAGTGTTAATATGCTCGTGATAAACACCAGCACCAGGAAGCGGATTGAGATGAAAATCCCTTGCCGAAGCCCCTCTTCGTAAACCTCAACAAAACCGAAGCTAAAAAGAAGGTCGCCTCCCTTCGTAAAGAAGATATGCAGCAAAAAGGTAAAAATCAATAGAATAAAGACCGGCTTCAAGCCATTCACTAAGAAATAAAGGCGAATCTTTGATAAAAACACCACAAAGAAGGTAAATGCCAGCAGGAGCAAATAGGTCAGCGTATTATTGGCTACAAAAACAATGGCAATAAACAAAAAGACAAATAGAATTTTTGCCCGAGGATCCATTCGATGGACAAACGAATCTCCTGGAATAAAACGGCCAAATATCATTTTCTCCATCATTCAGCTTCACGCCCTTCCAAAAGAGCAAGGGCCAGGTTTTTAGCCAAGGCTTCTTCGGTCAGTGAAATGCTATCCAGTTTTATTCCCAATTTTTCTTCAAGCTTCCGTTGCAGACGGATCGTCCGCGGCGGCTCCAGGCGGTAATCGAGCAATTGCTCTTCATTTGAAAAGATATCTTTCGGCTCCCCTGTCGCCACGCATTTGCCTTGATGCATGATGGCGACTTGGTCGGCATAGCGGGCAGCGTCTTCCATGCTATGCGTCACAAGCACGGTAGTTAAGCCTTTCGAAATGTGGAGCCGATGAAACAGATCCATAATCTCACGGCGGCCTTTCGGATCCAGTCCGGCTGTTGGTTCATCCAATACCAGTACATCCGGTTCCATCGCCAGTACACCGGCAATAGCCACACGGCGCATTTGCCCGCCGGATAAATCAAACGGCGATTTTTCTAATACGTCTGCCGGCAATCCCAGCTGTTCCACTAGTTCGTGTGCTCGCCGGCTTGCTTCTTCTTCAGAAACGCCATAATTCATCGGCCCGAACATGATGTCTTTCAACACCGTTTCATCAAACAGCTGCTGTTCCGGAAATTGGAAGACAATGCCGACTTGACGGCGGATGTCCCGCAAATGCTTGCCTTTCGTCTTGGCATCCACTTGCTGCTCGCCAATTACCACAGACCCTTCGGTCGGCTTTAGCAAAGCGTTCAAATGCTGCAAAACAGTCGATTTCCCGGACCCGGTATGGCCAATGATTGCCGTATACGACCCGGATGGAATATGGATATTGACGTTGTGCAGCGCCCTTTTTTCAAACGGCGTATTTACGGCGTAACTGTATCCTACTTCTTGGAGTAAAATGTCCATAATTCCTCCACCAGCTCGTCTTCTGTCATATGTTCTCCTTGAACCTGTATCCCTGCTTCTCTCAGCAAATGCGTCATGCGCATCGAAAAAGGCAGATCCAGGCCGAGCGTTGTCAGTTCATTGCCGGTCAGAAATACTTCTTCCGGTGTTCCTTCTTTGTGCTTGTGCCCCGCGTTCATCACAATGATGCGGTCAGCAAGTGATGCCTCTTCCAAGTCATGGGTAATTGAAATAACCGTCAGTCCGGTTTCTTCCCGCAATTCACGGATCGTCTCAATCACTTCCATCCGCCCTTGTGGGTCGAGCATAGAAGTGGCCTCATCCAAAATCAATAGCCGCGGCCGCAAAGCGAGAGCTCCTGCTATCGCCACCCGCTGCTTTTGACCCCCTGAAAGATGATGCGGTTCATGGTCCAGATAATCTTCCATTTTTACTTGGCGAAGAGATTCTTTCACGCGCACCACCATCTCTTCATGAGGCACTCCGTTGTTTTCCAAAGCAAAAGCTACATCGTCCTGGACGGTAGCCCCTACAAACTGGTTGTCGGGGTTTTGAAAGACCATCCCCATTTGGGAACGGATATCCCATAAACTTTCTTCTGACATCGTGAGGTTCATCGCCACCACTTCTCCAGCTTGCGGAAACAGCAAACCATTCATCAATTTGGCGATGGTCGATTTGCCCGATCCGTTATGGCCGACTAAAGCGATCCATTCCCCTTCTTCGATTGAAAAGGACAGGTCCGCTACTGCAGGCCTTGCCGACTGATCATCCGGCGTATATGTAAATGTCACATCTGTGAATGACATAATAATCGAATTCATCTCAGCTAACCTCCTCTGTACTGCCTATCTCTACTCTACTCGGTCCAGTAAGCATATGTAAAATGGTAAATAAATAAAAAAAGCGCGCACCTCATTCAGAGAAATGCGCTTATCTGTCTATGGCTCTCCGGGTGCTTAAGCCGGAGTTGAATGAGGTGCGTAGAGCTAGACAAGTCGCCGCCTTTCGGCTCGCTCATCGTAACGCTCAGCTTTTCATATTTGTCGTATAAATCATGATGCTAAAAGAAGAGGGCGCGAACCCTCTTCAAATAATTCAATAGTGCTTCGGCCTATTTCATCCGAAGGCTTAAATCCGAATCAGATGATTTAAATTAAACTAATTCGATGATAACGATTGGTGCACCGTCTCCGCGACGAGGACCCATTTTCATGATACGCGTGTAGCCGCCTTGGCGTTCTGCGTAGCGTGGAGCAACGTCATCAAACAATTTTTGCAAAGCAAAGATTGTGTTTTCGTTACCTTCTGCGTCAGTAGATGTTACTAGCTCACGGCGGATATATGCTGCAGCTTTACGGCGTGCGTGAAGATCCCCACGTTTGCCAAGCGTAATCATTTTTTCTACAGTCGAACGCACTTCTTTCGCACGAGCTTCAGTCGTTTGAATGCGCTCATGTACGATTAAGTCTGTTGTAAGGTCACGTAATAGTGCTTTACGTTGAGAACTTGTACGTTGAAGCTTTCTCATTGAAGTTTCCCTCCTTTGTTAAATAGTTCGGATCAGATTCCTGGTATTCAGTCTTCTTTACGAAGCCCTAGACCCAAATCTTCCAACTTCACTTTAACTTCTTCTAGTGATTTGCGTCCAAGGTTGCGGACTTTCATCATGTCGTCTTCCGACTTGCTTGCCAGTTCGTGTACCGTGTTGATACCCGCACGTTTTAAGCAGTTGTAAGAGCGAACCGAAAGATCAAGTTCTTCGATAGTCATCTCAAGCACTTTTTCTTTTTGGTCTTCTTCTTTTTCAACCATGATTTCAGCCGTTTGTGCCTCGTCAGTCAATCCAACGAAGATATTTAAATGCTCAGTAAAGATTTTAGCCCCAAGTGCGATTGCCTCTTTTGGACCAATGCTGCCATCTGTCCAAACATCAAGAGATAATTTATCGAAATTAGCGAGTTGACCCACTCGTGTATTTTCTACTTGGAAGTTAACACGTGAAACAGGAGTATAGATTGAATCAACCGGGATAACGCCAATCGGCAAATCGTCACGTTTGTTCTGATCTGCACGTGCATATCCACGGCCTCGGTTCGCATACATGCGCATACGTAGGTGGCCGCCTTTAGCGATCGTTGCAATATATAAATCCGGATTCAAAATTTCCACGTCACTGTCGTGCGTGATATCTGCAGCCGTAACCGTTCCATCACCTTTGACGTCAATTTCAATGACTTTTTCTTCGTCAGAGTAAATTTTCAAAGCCAGCTTCTTAATGTTCAAAATGATAGAGGCTACATCTTCTTCTACACCTTCAACAGTGGAGAATTCGTGTAATACACCGTCAATTTGAATCGAAGTAACAGCAGCGCCTGGTAAAGATGAAAGTAAGATTCGACGTAAGGAGTTACCTAAAGTTGTACCATATCCACGCTCAAGCGGTTCAACAACAAATTTTCCATATTTGGAACTGCTGTCGATCTCGACCGTTTCAATTTTTGGTTTTTCTATTTCGAGCATTCATTTTACCCTCCTTCAAAACGTCGGTGTTTTTTTCGTTTAATCAAGAATTCGATAGTCACAGACTTTCGCTACAAGTTGGTACACATTCAGTAAGTCGTGATGTTCAAAAATCCTATTCAGATTAACGATTACACGCGGCGGCGTTTCGGTGGACGGCAACCGTTATGAGGAACTGGAGTTACATCTTTGATAGCTGTAACTTCTAGTCCAGCAGCTTGAAGCGCACGGATTGCAGCCTCACGACCTGAACCAGGACCTTTAACTGTAACTTCTAGAGTTTTAAGACCGTGTTCAATTGAAGTTTTAGCAGCGGTTTCAGCAGCCATTTGAGCAGCGAAAGGTGTAGATTTACGAGAACCTCTAAATCCTAAAGCACCAGCGCTTGACCATGATACTGCGTTCCCTTGCATATCTGTAATTGTAACAATTGTGTTGTTAAATGTTGAGCGGATGTGAGCAATACCTGATTCGATATTCTTTTTCACACGACGCTTACGAGTTTGTTGTTTACGTGCCATGTTAAGAAGAAACCTCCTTTACTGATTATTTTTTCTTGTTCGCTACAGTTTTACGAGGACCTTTACGCGTACGCGCATTGTTCTTCGTATTTTGACCGCGTACAGGTAGTCCACGGCGGTGGCGGATGCCACGGAAGCTTGCAATTTCCATCAAGCGTTTGATGTTCATTGATACTTCACGGCGAAGGTCACCTTCAATTTTGTATTGATCCAATTGTTCACGGATATTGTTCAACTCGTCTTCAGTAAGATCACGAACGCGTGTATCTTCAGAAATACCAGCAGAAGCAAGTACTTTCTGAGCCGTAGTTTTACCAATACCGAAAATGTATGTTAATGAAATAACAACGCGTTTGTCGCGCGGAATGTCAACACCAGCAATACGTGCCATGTGTATGATGCACCTCCTTCATATTAGCCTTGTCTTTGTTTATGTTTCGGATTTTCACAGATTACCATTACTTTACCGTTTCTGCGAATAACTTTACATTTTTCACAGATCGGTTTTACAGATGGTCTCACTTTCATCTAACCCAACCTCCTTAGTAGTCCGGAGTGCAAAAGATTATTTAAAACGGTATGTGATACGACCGCGTGTTAAATCGTAAGGAGATAATTCTACTGTAACTTTATCCCCTGGCAGAATGCGGATGAAGTGCATGCGGATCTTGCCAGATACATGCGCAAGAATCGTATGGCCGTTCTCCAGTTCCACTTTAAACATCGCGTTAGGCAAAGTCTCAACGACTGTTCCTTCAATTTCGATTACATCGTCTTTCGCCATCGACCCAGTCTCCCTTCTGTATACAAATCAGGTTCTCATCTTCAAACAGTATTTGCTGATTGAATTGTTTTATTCATTCACCAGGAATGCATGAGTGACATTCGAAAGACAGTCTCCGAGTTCCACTGCCCGCAGATGCGGAGAGGGGGTAATCCGGTTTAGCCAGTCTGACTCAT
The DNA here is from genome assembly GCF_020071995.1 of Planococcus chinensis. GTDB lineage: Bacteria > Bacillota > Bacilli > Bacillales_A > Planococcaceae > Planococcus > Planococcus chinensis_A. The sequence continues at coordinate 10,622 of NZ_JABWTK010000014.1, forward strand.
GTTTCCTCGACCGTCCGGACTGCCTTGGATGAGTTCCAAACCCGTTACACAGATGCTTCCACGAAACCCATTATACTATTTCCAGTGCACAATTGCACATCGTGAACCCTGCACCGGACTTCATATAATTAGGCATTGTTTGCTTTTGCAGCTCTCGAAAATTCATATCTCCGGTGCTCCTTAAAGCCACATGGAGGCAACTAACTGCGCCCGGCGCCGGGACTTAACCTCGGTCGCCCTTTAGAAGAGCATCAATGTCAGCAAATACTTTTTGGATATCCTGCTGTCCATTTATATTTTTCAGCACGCCTTTGTCTCCGTAGAAATCAAGAAGCGGCTGTGTTTGGTTAATGTTGACTTCTAAACGTTTCGTGACGGTTTCAGGCTTATCATCTTCACGCTGGTAGAGTTCTCCGCCATCTTTGTCACAAACTCCCTCAACTTGAGGAGGATTGAACACAGTATGGTAAGCAGTTCCACAAACTTTACAGATCCATCGGCCTGTTAAACGTGCAATTAGTTCATCTTGTTCAACTTGGATGTTTACGACATGCTCGATTCTTTTGCCGAGATCGGCAAGAAGAGATTCCAGCGCTTCAGCTTGTGGGACTGTACGCGGAAAGCCATCTAATAGAAAGCCTTCTGCACAATCCACTGCACTTAGACGCTCACGGACGATACCGATAGTCACTTCATCAGGCACTAATGCCCCTTGATCCATGAACGATTTTGCTTCCAAGCCTAGTTTCGTTCCGCCTTTGATAGCGGCCCGGAACATATCACCTGTAGAAATATGAGGGATGTCGTACTTCTCAACAATTTTGTCTGCCTGCGTACCTTTGCCGGCACCTGGCAGACCCATTAATACGATATTCATACGGTTTTGCCCCCTCAGACAAGTAGCAAGGAACGTCTTACCGTCCCCAAGACCCTTGATTATTTCATAAAGCCTTTATAATGACGTTTAACAAGTTGCGATTCCAGTTGTTTCATTGTCTCAAGTGCTACCCCTACAATAATCAAAAGGCTAGTACCGCCGATTTGAGCCGATTGGGGCAAGCCCGCAAGGTTGATGAAAAGGATCGGCATAACCGCAATGACTGCAAGGAAAATAGCGCCGACGAATGTTAAACGGTACAACACACTTGTTAAATAATCTTGCGTATTTTTACCCGGACGGATTCCTGGAATATAAGCACCTTGCTTTTTCAGGTTATCCGACATGTTTTCAGGGTTCACCTGAATGAATGCGTAGAAGTACGTGAATGCAATAATCAAAGCGACATAAATGATCATGCCGACTGGACGCGTGTAATCAAACGTATTCTGGACCGCATCCGTAAACGCGTTGGCACCAAAGAATGAAGCAATGGTTTGCGGCGTGATGATAAACGCCACTGCGAAGATTACCGGAATAACCCCAGCCGAGTTTACTTTCAAAGGTAGATGCGTTTGTTGTGCATTCGCTGTCTGGCCGCGGCCAGCAACTCGTTTTGCATACTGGATCGGAATTTTGCGCAGCGCTTGCTGAACATAAATGACCAATACAGTAACAGCAACAACTGCTAATGCCAGCAATGCCATGATAGCAAGGTTGATCGGGAGTTGATCTCCAGCTCCTTCGATCTGCTGAGCATATAATTGGTTGATAGCTCCAGGTATTGCAGCGACAATCCCAGCGAAGATGATAATCGAAATACCGTTCCCCACACCTTTTGCCGTAATCTGCTCACCAAGCCACAGTAGAAAAGCTGTACCGCCGGTCAAAACAATCGCGATGACTGCATAAGTTGCAATCGTATCGTTCTGAATTAAAGATCCGCCATAAATCTGGTTGAATCCGTAAGACATGCCGATCGCTTGAATAAAGGCTAGCACAATTGTGAAGTAGCGAGTGAATTGAGCAAGTTTCCGTCTTCCGACTTCCCCTTGTTTCGCCCACTCAGCAAATTTCGGTACAACGTCCATCTGCAATAATTGCACGATGATTGACGCTGTAATGTATGGCATGATTCCCATCGCTAAAATCGAAAAGTTAGCAAGGGCGCCTCCACCGAAAGTATTTAAGAATCCAATCAAGCCAGCTTGATCGGTAGCTTGCAGAACTGCTGCATCGACATTAGGCACCGGAATGAAAGTTCCGAGCCGGAAAATGACGAGCATCAGTAATGTAAAGAAAATTTTATTTCGAATATCAGTCACGCGCATAAAATTAGAGATTGTCTGAAACATTAAAGCACCTCGGTTTGTCCACCGGCAGCTTCAATAGCTTCTTTAGCTGATCCAGAGAATTTGTGAGCTTTGACAGTCAGTTTCTTCTCCAAGCTACCGTTGCCCAGAATCTTGATTCCAGAACGTTCGTTGCTCACAACACCTGATTCGATAAGCAATGCAGGTGTAATTTCTGTGCCTTCGTCGAAACGGTTCAATACGTCAAGGTTTACGACAGCATAGTCTTTGCGGTTGATGTTCGTAAATCCGCGTTTAGGCAAACGACGGAACAATGGGTTTTGTCCACCCTCGAATCCAGGACGAACTCCGCCGCCTGAACGTGCGTTTTGACCTTTATGACCTTTACCTGCTGTTTTACCAGTACCTGAACCGATACCGCGTCCGATACGCTTTCTAGAACTGCGTGAACCTTCTGCTGGTTTTAATTCATGAAGTTTCATTTGGTTGGCACCTCCTTCTATAGAAATCAGGGATTAAACTTCTTTGATAGTTACTAAGTGAGCGACTTTATCAAGCATTCCGCGAACGGCTGCATTGTCTTGCTGCTCAACTGTTTGATGCATTTTGCGAAGTCCAAGTGATTGAACGACTTTGCGTTGGTTCGGTTTAGCACCGATTACGCTTTTTGTGAGGGTAATTTCTAGTTTAGTAGCCATGTAATTTTCCCTCCTTATCCTAATAGCTCTTCTGTAGTTTTGCCGCGAAGTTTTGCAACTTCATCAGCACTTTTCAGTTGAGTTAAACCGTTGATAGTTGCACGTACCATGTTGATTGGTGTGTTTGAACCAAGAGATTTAGACAAGATGTCTTGTACTCCAGCAAGTTCAAGTACCGCACGGACAGGTCCGCCTGCAATTACTCCAGTACCCGGTGAAGCAGGTTTGATAAGAATTTGGCCTGCACCAAAGCGGCCGATTACTAGATGTGGAGTTGTACCTTTAACCATAGGTACTTCGATTAGGTTTTTCTTCGCATCTTCAATAGCTTTACGGATCGCATCTGGAACTTCTTGTGCTTTACCAGTACCGAAACCGACATTACCATTTTTGTCGCCTACAACAACTAATGCGGAGAAACGGAAACGACGTCCACCTTTTACAACTTTCGCTACGCGGTTAATCGTAACTACGCGTTCTTCAAGTTCAAGTTTGTTTGGATCAATACGACGCATGAAATGTGTCCCTCCTTCTTTTAAAATTGTAAACCATTTTCACGTGCAGCTTCTGCAAGTGCTTTAATACGCCCGTGATACAAATAACCACCGCGGTCAAAAACAATCGATGACAAGCCTTGTTCTACAGCACGTTTTGCGATAGTTTCGCCAACTTTAGCTGCAGCTTCGATATTGCCTTTTGAACCTTCGAAGTCTTTTTCCATTGATGATGCGCTAACTAGTGTTACACCGTTTACGTCATCGATCAATTGAGCGTAGATATATTTATTTGAACGGAATACGTTTAAACGCGGGCGTGATGCTGTACCCGTGATTTTTGAACGTACGCGAGCATGACGCTTTTTACGAGATGCGTTTTTATCGAGTTTCGTAATCACTGAGGTCACTCCTTTCAGCCTGCCTAAGCAGCATTATTTACCTGTTTTACCTTCTTTGCGGCGAACTTTTTCCCCTTCGTAACGAATCCCTTTGCCTTTATATGGCTCTGGAGGACGTACTTGGCGAATGTTAGAAGCTAGAGCTCCAACGCGTTCTTTGTCGATCCCTTTAACGACTACTCGTGTGTTCGATGGAACTTCAACAGAGATTCCTTCTTCCGGAGTGAATTCTACCGGGTGAGAGTAACCTACGTTAAGAACCAATTTCTGGCCTTGCAGCTGAGCACGGTATCCAACCCCAACCAATTCAAGCACACGCTCGAATCCTTGTGAAGTTCCTTGGATCATGTTAGCAAGCAAAGCACGAGTAGTTCCGTGAATTGTGCGGTGTTGTTTCGAGTCAGAAGGACGTGTTAGTGTTAGCACGTTTTCTTCTTGAGAAATTGTAATATCTTGGTTAAATGCGCGAGTCATCTCGCCTTTAGGTCCTTTAACAGTTACTACGTTGCCGTCAGCGACAGTTACAGTAACGTCAGCAGGTACCTCGATTGGTTTTTTACCTACACGTGACATTCTATTGCACCTCCATTCGTTTGTTTCTGATTACCAAACGTATGCTATAATTTCTCCGCCGATTTGTTTCGCGCGGGCTTCTTTATCAGTTACCAAACCTTGTGATGTCGATACCAAAGCGATTCCTAGACCGTTTAGTACACGAGGCACCTCATTAGTTTTTGCATAAACACGTAGTCCTGGTTTTGAAATACGTTTCAATCCAGTAATAACGCGTTCGTTGTTAGCTCCGTATTTCAAGAAGATACGGATCATGCCTTGTTTGTCATCTTCAACGTATTCAACGTCACGGACGAAACCTTCACGCTTCAAAATTTCAGCGATGTCTTTTTTCACATTAGAAGCTGGAAGCTCTAATTTCTCGTGACGAACCATGTTCGCATTACGAATGCGTGTCAGCATATCTGCAATCGGATCTGTCATTGTCATTACTTTTACCTCCTTCCCAAATTAGGGGATTACCAGCTGGCTTTTTTGACGCCAGGAATTTGTCCCACATATGCAAGTTCACGGAAACAAATACGGCAAAGTTTAAATTTGCGTAATACTGAATGCGGACGTCCGCATCGTTCACAGCGTGTGTACTCTTGTACTTTAAACTTTGGCGTGCGTTTTTGTTTTGCGATCATAGATTTTTTAGCCACGTTTACGCCTCCCTCACGTTTACTTTTGGAACGGCATTCCGAATTGTGTTAATAACTCACGAGCTTCTTCATCAGAGTTCGCAGTTGTTACAATTACGATGTCCATACCGCGTACTTTAGAAACTTTATCATAATCGATTTCAGGGAAGATCAATTGTTCTTTCACACCAAGTGTGTAGTTACCGCGTCCGTCGAAAGATTTTTTCGAAACGCCACGGAAGTCACGTACACGTGGAAGAGAGATAGCAATCAATTTATCCAGGAAGTCATACATACGCTCTCCGCGTAGTGTAACTTTACATCCGATAGGCATACCTTCACGAAGACGGAAGCCAGCGATAGATTTCTTAGCTTTAGTAATAACTGGTTTTTGACCAGTGATCGTTTGTAATTCTTCAACAGCCGAGTCTAGAGACTTAGTGTTTTGAACAGCTTCACCCACACCCATGTTGATAACGATTTTATCGACTTTAGGTGTTTGCATTACTGATTTATATTCAAACTTGCTCACTAGAGCAGGAGTGATTTCATTCACATATTTTTCTTTTAGGCGGTTCATGTGTGTACCTCCCTTCATTCAGGAATTTTATTTATCTAATTTTTCACCGGATTTTTTTGCAACACGAACTTTTTTACCATCTTCAACCTTGTATCCTACACGAGTCGGCTCGCCGGATTTAGGGTCAAGTAACATAACGTTAGAAACGTGAATTGCTGCTTCTTGGCTGACAATTCCACCTTGTGGGTTTGCCTGGTTCGGTTTTGTATGCTTTTTGATGATGTTGATACCTTCAACAAGCACACGGTCTTTCTTAGGTAGAGCAGCCAAAACAACACCTGTTTTGCCTTTATCTTTACCGGAGATTACCTTAACTGTATCGCCTTTTTTAACATGCATTCTGTCGCACCTCCTTGGTATGGCACATTGATTTATTAAAGAACTTCAGGAGCAAGTGAAACGATTTTCATGAAGTTGTTGTCGCGAAGTTCGCGGGCAACAGGTCCGAAAATACGTGTTCCACGTGGACCTTTATCGTCACGGATAATAACACATGCATTTTCATCAAATTTAATGTAAGTACCGTCTTTACGGCGAGCTCCGCTTTTCGTGCGAACGATGACAGCCTTAACGACTTCACCTTTCTTAACAACGCCACCTGGTGTTGCTTTTTTCACGGTACAAACGATTACGTCACCGATGTTTGCAGTCTTACGACCAGAACCACCAAGTACTTTAATCGCTAGTACTTCACGAGCACCCGAGTTGTCTGCAACTTTTAAACGACTTTCCTGTTGGATCACTTAGGTTACCTCCCTTCGGAATTTCTTAGGTTCCGAAATTATTTAAATTAGATAATAACCGCTTTTTCTACAATTTCCAATACGCGGAAACGTTTAGTAGCTGATAGCGGACGAGTTTCCATGATGCGAACGATGTCGCCCATTTTTGCTTCGTTTAGCTCGTCATGAGCCTTGAATTTCTTAGAGTATTTTACACGTTTGCCATAAAGTGCGTGCTTCTTTTGAGTTTCAACCATTACTGTAACGGTTTTGTCCATTTTGTCAGACACAACACGGCCTGTGTATACTTTGCGTTGGTTACGCTCAGTCATACTTGCAAACCTCCTCTCGAATTATCAGTTATTGCCACTGATTTCTCTTTCATGAATCACAGTTTTCATACGCGCGATCGCTTTACGTACTTCGCGGATGCGAGCAGTATTTTCTAATTGACCAGTAGCCAATTGGAAGCGAAGGTTGAAAAGCTCTTCTTTCAGTGATTTCACTTTTTGTTCGATTTCAGCAGTGGTTAAGTCACGGATTTCATTAGCTTTCATTCGATTCACCACCAATTTCTTCACGTTTTACGAACTTTGTTTTGATCGGAAGTTTGTGAGATGCAAGGCGCAATGCTTCGCGTGCCACTTCTTCAGATACTCCAGCTAGTTCGAACATTACTTTACCTGTTTTAACAACCGCTACCCAGCCTTCAGGCGAACCTTTACCGGATCCCATACGTACCTCAAGAGGCTTTTTCGTATAAGGTTTATGCGGGAAAATTTTAATCCAGACTTTACCGCCACGTTTCATGTAACGAGTCATGGAGATACGAGCTGCTTCGATTTGGCGGTTAGTGATCCAAGATGATTCCAAAGCTTGGAGACCAAATTCACCGAATGCGATTTCTTTGCCGCCTTTAGCTTCTCCGCGCATTTTTCCGCGGTGCTCACGACGATATTTAACGCGTTTAGGCATTAACATATTATTTGCCTCCTTCCTCAGATTTCTTCTTAGTTGGAAGGACTTCACCGCGGTAGATCCATACTTTTACGCCAAGTTTGCCGTAAGTAGTGTCTGCTTCAGCGTGTGCATAGTCGATATCAGCACGAAGCGTATGGAGCGGAACAGTACCTTCACTGTAGTGTTCAGCACGCGCAATGTCAGCGCCGCCTAGACGTCCAGATACTTGAGTTTTGATTCCTTTAGCGCCAGAACGCATAGTGCGCTGGATTGCTTGTTTTTGTGCACGGCGGAAAGACACGCGGTTTTCCAATTGACGTGCAACACTTTCAGCAACTAGTCTCGCATCAAGGTCAGCTCTTTTGATTTCAATAATGTTGATGTGTACACGCTTGCCAGTCATAGAGTTAAGCTGTTTGCGAAGTACTTCTACTTCAGAACCACCTTTACCAATTACCATACCTGGTTTCGCAGTGTGAATTGTTACGTTTACACGGTTTGCAGCGCGCTCAATTTCGATTTTAGAAACTGAAGCTTCTTTCAAACGTGCTTCGATGTATTCACGGATTTTAATATCTTCGTGAAGAAGTGTCGCATAGTCTTTTTCAGCGTACCATTTTGACTCCCAGTCACGAATGATTCCGATACGCATCCCGATTGGATGTATTTTTTGTCCCACGAATTATCCCTCCTTCTTCTCAGATACCACTAGTGTGATGTGGCTTGTACGTTTGTTGATTGCGCTCGCGCGTCCCATTGCACGTGGACGGAAACGTTTCAATGTTGGGCCTTCGTCAACGAATACTTCGCTAACAATCAGGTTGTCCAAGTTCATTTCGTAGTTGTGTTCAGCATTAGCAGCTGCAGATTTTAATAACTTCTCAATTACAATCGATGACGATTTTGGAGTGTGTTTTAAAATTGCAACGGCTTCGCCGATTTGCTTGCCTCGGATCAAATCTACTACTAAACGGACTTTACGAGGAGCAATACGTACTGTTCTAGCAACAGCTTTTGCTTGCATGGGGAAATCCTCCTCTCAATTAACGTCTTGTTTTCTTATCGTCTGCACCATGACTAGCGTATTTGCGTGTTGGAGCAAATTCACCTAGTTTATGGCCTACCATATCTTCAGTTACGTATACAGGGATGTGCTTACGGCCATCGTATACTGCAATTGTTTGTCCGATGAATGTCGGGAAAATTGTAGAACGGCGAGACCAAGTTTTAATCACTTGTTTTTTCTCAGAGTCCTTTTGCGCTTCAACTTTTTTCATAAGATGATCATCAGCAAAAGGTCCTTTTTTCAAGCTGCGGCCCATTTGGGATCCTCCCTTCGTGATTGCACCACGGTTCTTATGCTGAACCGTAGCGGAATCAAATTATTTTTTACGACGACGCACGATGAACTTGTCTGACTTGTTCGTTTTCTTGCGTGTTTTGTATCCAAGAGTCGGTTTGCCCCATGGAGACATTGGTGATTTACGTCCGATTGGCGAACGTCCTTCACCACCACCGTGTGGGTGATCGTTCGGGTTCATTACAGATCCGCGGACTGTTGGGCGTTTGCCTAACCAGCGGCTACGGCCTGCTTTACCAATGTTAATCAATTCGTGTTGTTCGTTGCCTACAGCACCGATTGTAGCGCGGCAAGTAGCAAGGATCATGCGAACTTCGCCTGATTGCAAACGAACAGTTACGTATTTGCCTTCTTTACCAAGAACCTGAGCTGAAGTTCCTGCAGAACGAACTAGCTGTCCGCCGCCGCCTGGCTTCAATTCAATGTTATGGATTGTAGAACCCATTGGGATGTTAGACAACGGAAGTGCGTTACCTGGTTTGATATCAGCTTCAACGCCTGACATGATTTGCGTTCCAACTTCGATTCCTTTAGGAGCCAAGATGTAACGTTTTTCTCCGTCAGCGTAGTGAATTAATGCGATGTTTGCAGAACGGTTAGGATCGTACTCGATTGTAGCAACGCGTCCTGGAATGCCATCTTTGTTACGTTTGAAATCGATGACGCGGTATTGGCGTTTATGTCCACCACCGTGATGGCGTACAGTTATTTTACCTTGGTTATTACGGCCGCCTTTGCGTCTAGTTGGTTGTAGAAGCGATTTTTCCGGCTTGTTCGTTGTGATTTCAGCGAAATCCGAAGTAGTCATGTTACGACGACCGTTAGTGGTAGGTTTGTATTTTCTAATCCCCACGTTGTTTCCCTCCTTCGTTAGTAGTTCTTTAAGAACTTATAGAAATTAAATTTCGAACAATTCGATGTCTTTAGAGTCAGCAGTCAATTTAACAATTGCTTTGCGGCGTTTGTTCGTATAGCCTGCGTGTTTGCCCATGCGCTTGAATTTGCCTTTGTAGTTCATGATGTTGACTTTCTCAACTTTCACGCCAAAGATTTCTTGAACCGCATGTTTAACTTGTGTTTTGTTAGCGCGAGTGTCCACTTCAAAAGTGTACTTCTTATCTGCCATTACTTCAGAAGAACGCTCAGTAATGACCGGACGCTTTAGAATATCACGTGCTTCCATTAACTAAGCACCTCCTCAATTTTCTCAATCGCTGCTTTAGTCATAACAACTTTGTCATGTCCAAGCAAGTCTAAAACGTTGATGCCAGTTGCTGCTACCACTGTCATACCTTGGATGTTGCGAGCAGACAATGCTACGTTTTCATCCGGGTCAGCAGTTACGAACAAAGCTTTTTTACCAATTGAAAGATCTTGCATCAATTTAGTAAATGCTTTTGTTTTTGGCGCATCAAAAGTCAATCCTTCAAGTACCATCAATTTTTCTCCAACTACTGCAGATGAAAGCGCAGAGCGTAGAGCCAAGCGACGGACTTTCTTAGGCAATTTATAGCTATAGCTACGTGGTGTCGGACCGAATACGATACCGCCTCCACGCCATTGTGGTGAACGGATCGAACCTTGACGGGCACGTCCAGTTCCTTTTTGGCGCCATGGCTTTTTACCACCACCAGCTACTTCAGAACGGTTTTTTACTTTATGGTTACCTTGGCGAAGTGAAGCGCGTTGCATCACTACTGCGTCGAATAACACGGCTTCATTTGGCTCGATACCGAATACATAGTCGTTCAATTCGATGTCGCCAACTTGAGAACCAGTTTGATTTAATAAAGCTACTTTAGGCATTCGTGTTTCCTCCTTCCTCTAAAAAAATATTATTTCGATTTGATAGCTGATTTAACGCGTAGCAATGCTTTGCGTGAACCAGGAACATTACCTTTGATTAGAAGCAAGTTACGTTCAGTATCAACCTTAACGATTTGAAGGTTTTGAATCGTAATTGTCGTTCCACCCATTTGACCAGGCAATTTCTTCTGTTTGAATACGCGGTTAGGAGCAACCGGACCCATTGAACCAGGACGACGGTGGTAACGTGAACCGTGAGCCATTGGCCCGCGTGATTGTCCGTGGCGTTTAATAACACCTTGGAAACCTTTACCTTTTGTTGTTCCTGTAACATCTACTACATCGCCTTCTGCGAATACATCTACTTTGACTTCCTGACCAATCTCGTAATCAGCTAAGTTTACATTGCGAAGTTCGCGAATGAAGCGCTTAGGAGCAGTGTTCGCTTTTGCTACGTGTCCTTTAGCAGGTTTGTTAGAAAGCTTTTCGCGCTTGTCTTCAAAACCTAACTGGATTGCTTCGTAGCCGTCAACCTCAACTGTTTTCTTTTGAAGCACTACGTTTGGAGCAGCTTCAACTACAGTTACAGGGATTAAATCACCGTTCTCAGCAAAAACTTGCGTCATACCGATTTTTCTACCTAAGATTCCTTTGGTCATGTTGTCACACCTCCTGTGATTATTTGTGTTTTTCTATTTCGTTTGCCGATTAAAGTTTGATTTCAATGTCGACGCCTGATGGTAAATCTAATTTCATTAACGCGTCCACTGTTTGTGGAGTAGGGTTAACGATATCGATTAAGCGTTTGTGTGTGCGCATTTCAAATTGCTCGCGTGAGTCTTTGTAAATGTGCACTGAACGCAAGATTGTGTAGACCGACTTTTCAGTTGGCAACGGGATTGGACCCGATACACTTGCACCTGAACGTTTTGCAGTTTCTACAATTTTCTCAGCAGACTGATCAAGTACTCTGTGATCATATGCTTTCAAACGGATACGAATTTTCTGTTTTGCCATTACTTTCCCTCCTTTTCGCCTATTTTGGATAGACATTCTCCACGAAAATTTTCCAATCACTCGCCATGGCAAAGCGGCCGGGTGTATCGGTAACCTCTCGCTTCATCGCAGTCAAAGACCAACATTCACCATTATACATAAGAAAAAAGAATTCCGCAAGGCTTTCCACGAAATTCTTTCTGATTCGCTTTTATTAGTATAACAGGATATTTTAGATATTCAACTCTCAAGCAAATAGTCCGAACATTTTTTTCTTATCCCAATAACATGACAGCAATCCAGCCGAAAACAATCAACGGAATATTGTAGTGCAGGAAGGTCGGCACGCATGTATCCCAGATGTGATTGTGCTGGCCATCGACATTCAGCCCCGCTGTCGGCCCGAGTGTCGAGTCGGATGCCGGCGACCCGGCGTCCCCTAGCGCACCTGCTGTTCCAATCAATGAAATGATGGCAAGAGTCGAGAATCCGAACTCCATGCTCAGCGGCACAAAGATTGCAGCGATGATTGGGATGGTTGCAAACGATGACCCGATGCCCATCGTTACGAGCAGGCCTACAATTAGCATGACGAGTGCAGCAACGCCTTTGTTGCCTGCAAATAGATCGGCGACACTCTCAACAAGCGGCTCGACCGCTCCTGTCGCCTGGATAACGGACGCAAAACCGTTCGCTGAAATCATGACAAATCCGATGAAGGCCATCATGCGCATACCGGCAGTCAGCACATCGTCAGCCTCACGCCATTTCATTGCACCAAAGACATACAGCACCAGGATGCCCGCAAGCGCTCCGATAATCATCGAATCTGTCTGGATCTGGCCATACAACGCGGCAGCCAGCGCAACGAGCGTCACGAGGACGTCTTTTGTTGAAGCCGTTCTTGTTTGAGTTTCTTCTATAGTAGTAGTTGCTTTCGTGTGATAGTCACGCGGCTTCCGGTAAGAGATAAACACAGCCACTGCTAATCCTACAGCCATGCCCGCAACCGGAATGGCCATAGCTCTTGGAATGTCCGCCATATCGATCGGCAATCCGGCGAGCTCCATCTGCGTAGCAACGATTTCATGGAAGATCAACCCAAAGCCGTATGGCAATAAAATATAAGGTGCGGTCAATCCGAACGTCAGCACCGAAGCGATCAGGCGTCGGTCAATCCGCAGCTCATTCAAGATGTGCAAAATCGGCGGCACCAATAACGGAATAAAGGCAATGTGAATCGGAATGGCATTCTGCGATAAAATTGCCATGAAAAGCAAGGCGAAAATCACCAAAGCTTTCGCCAGGTTTTCTCTTGTCGCTTTCCCTTCTTTGTTTACGAGCTTCAAAACTTTTGCAACGAGCAGTTCAGGTATGCCCGTCCGTGAAATGGCAACGGCAAATCCGCCGAGCATTGCGTAGCTGAGCGCAATCGTCGCCCCTGCCCCTAAACCTTCTGTATAAGCTGTTACTGTATCCATAAGTGACAAGCCGCCGCTCAGTCCGCCCGCCAGTGCTCCAATCAACAAGGCAAACACCACATTGACGCGGAGCAAGCTCAAAACAAGCATGACCAGGACGGCAATTATTACTGCATTCATAATTAATTATCTCCTTTAGTGTGCTAAAGCGTTAAAGTACACTGTTAAAATTAACAAAATGCCAAAAGGATGTCAATACCAAACCCTGAGTTTGCCGGAATTAGAAAAAGTCAGAAAACAAAAGAGAAGTTCAGTTGCCGCTCGGGGCAATAAAAAAAATCCTCCGCATGCGAGCGAAGGATTTCACTTTCTATTATATGATTATTGTTGCTGTTGCTGTTGCTGCTCATAAGCGGTGATGTAATCATCGTACTGGAACGTCAAGGCAATCTCATCCCAGCCTTTCAGCAGCATTTCTTTCCAGTAAGGGTCGATTGCAAACTCATAGCGGCTGCCGTCTTCCGCAGTCACCGTTTGCTCTTCCAAATTGACTTGCAGTCCAAAAGGCGCTTTTTGCCCTTTTTGAATCAGCTCATCTACTTGATCCTCTGTTAAGCGGATTGGCAGGATGCCATTTTTGACGCAGTTATTATAGAAGATATCTGCATAGCTCGGTGCAATAACTACATTAAAACCATAATCTTGGATGGCCCACGGGGCATGTTCGCGTGAAGAGCCGCAGCCGAAGTTCTCCTGTGCAACTAAAATTTCGGAGCCGCTGAAGCGAGGGTCATTCAGAACGAAGTCTTCTCTTGGTGAACCGTCCGGATGGAAACGCCAATGATAAAACAAGTATTGGCCGAATCCCGTGCGTTCAATCCGCTTCAAGAACTCTTTGGAAATGATTTGGTCGGTATCTACATTTTTTCGGTCAAGCGGCGTTAAGACGCTTTTAATTTTATTGATGGGCTTCATCGCATTGCCTCCTTGTCCATTCCCCTCATGCTGACGGCACAGGTTCTTTCATATAATTGCGGACATCCGTCAAGCGGCCTTCAATGGCTGCTGCGGCTGCCATGACCGGGCTGACCAAATGCGTCATCGATCCCGCTCCTTGTCGCCCTTCGAAGTTCCGGTTCGAAGTAGAGGCACAGCGCTCTCCTGCCGGCACGGAGTCTTCATTCATCGCCAAGCACATGCTGCATCCCGTTTCGCGCCATTCAAACCCTGCTGCCAGGAAGATTTTATCCAAGCCTTCCGCTTCTGCTGCACGTTTTACCGTTTCCGATCCCGGCACCACAATGGCTGTTACCGAAGGATGCACTTTTTTCCCTTCCACAATGGCACTCGCTGCGCGCAAGTCGCCGATGCGGGCGTTGGTGCACGATCCGATAAAGACATGCTGGATTTCAATCGAAGACAACGGAGCCCCTTCTTCTAACTGCATATAGTTCAACGCCTGCTTTAACGCTTCCCGGTCAGCCAGATCTTCGTAGTCCGATGCATAAGGCACGTGTTCGGCAATGCCGGAACCCATTGACGGATTGGTCCCCCATGTGACAAAAGGAGAAATCTCGTCTGCATGGATGGTATGCGTGACATCATAAGCAGCACCTTCATCCGTTGCCAGTGCCAGCCAACCAGCTGCCGCTTCCTCAAACGCTTCTCCTTGCGGTACATACCGGCGGCCCCTCATATATTCAATCGTCGTGTCATCCGGGCTGATCAAGCCTGCACGTGCACCTGCTTCAATCGACATGTTGCAGATGGTCATGCGTTCTTCCATCGATAGTGCACGGATCGCATCTCCCGTATATTCAACAATATGGCCGGTGCCCATATCAACGCCGAATTTCGCAATGATGGCCAGGATGACATCTTTCGCAGCAACCCCGAAGCCCAGTTCACCGTCAATCCGGATTTGCATCGTTTTCGGTTTGGATTGCCAAAGCGTCTGTGTCGATAACACATGTTCCACTTCACTCGTCCCGATTCCAAATGCCAAAGCGCCAAATGCTCCATGTGTAGAGGTATGGCTGTCTCCGCAAACTATCGTCTTGCCAGGTTGTGTCAGCCCAAGTTCCGGTCCGATGACATGGACAATCCCTTGATCCGGATGATTGATGCCCGCAAGCGGAACGCCGAACTCTTCGCAGTTTTCCTGCAGTGTTTTAATTTGCTTGCGGGAAATCGGATCCGTAATCTTGTCGCGGTTGCGCGTCGGGACGTTATGGTCCATTGTCGCAAAGCATAAATCCGGACGCCGCACCTTCCGGCCATTCAATCTTAGCCCTTCAAATGCTTGTGGAGACGTTACTTCATGCAATAAATGAAGATCGATGTAAAGCAGGTCCGGTTTTCCCTGCTCTTCGTATACAATATGCTGTTCCCAAATTTTTTCAATAATCGTTTTTGCCATCCGAACCGCTCCTCCCGATCACACGTAAGAATACATGATGTGCTCTGACACCAATTCTCTTTCCAATTCTTCAACCACTTTTGTAACAAATCGCTCAGTGGATACCACTTGTTTGCCCGCGCTGGACAAATCGCCTGTGCAATAACCATCTTCCAATACGCTCATCACCGCTTCTTCGATCGCTGCCGCCTCGGTATGCATACCGAATGAATAGCGCAGCATCATCGCTGCCGAAAGAATAGCTGCTGAAGGGTTGGCTTTGTTCTGGCCGGCGATATCCGGCGCCGAACCATGTACCGGTTCGTAAAGGCCGAAACCGTCTGACCGGACACTGGCTGATGGCAGCATGCCAAGCGACCCGGTGATAACGGACGCTTCATCACTCAAAATATCACCGAACATATTCTCCGTCACCATAACATCGAATGCCCGCGGATCAGTGATCAATTTCATCGCAGCAGAATCAACCAGCATGTGTTCGACTTCGACATCGGGATAAAACGCTTTTCGCTCTTCTACCACTTCACGCCATAGCTTGCTTGTTTCCAATACATTCGCTTTATCGACCGACGTTACTTTGCCTCTGCGCCCACGCGCGATTTCAAATGCCTGATCGACAATCCGCTCGATTTCATCCCGTGTATAGACGAGTGTATCGACACCCGCTTTTTCCGTCCGGCGCTTCGGCTCTCCGAAGTACAACCCGCTTGTCTGCTCACGCACAATGACCATATCCACTTCTTTCGCCACTTCTTCTTTTAATGGCGATGAACCAAGCAAGGCGGGAATCGCTTTGACTGGCCGGATATTCGCAAACAAATCGAAATGCTTGCGGATGTTCAACAAACCTTTCTCCGGGCGAAGATGCCCTGGGTTCTGGTCCCATTTCGAACCTCCGACTGCACCGAGGAGAATTGCGTCGCTTGCCTCGCATGCGGCAATGGTTTCGTCAGGCAGCGGGTTATTATGTGCATCGACTGCACTGCCTCCGATCAACGCGTGTTTCAAATGAAAAGTATGTCCATAACGCATTGCGATGGATTGCAGCACTTGTACCGCCGCATCTGTTACTTCTGGTCCGATTCCGTCTCCTGGCAATACCGCTATTGTTTTTTTCATTTTAAATTCCTCCTCTTTCGATTCATCCGTTTTTAGACCACTGCCACTTTTACTTTCTGCCCTGTCTTCACCAATTGGCGATTCACTGTATTCAAGTAAGCTTTTGCTGTTGCTTCCAATACATCTTGTGCGACGTCGCGTCCCGTGACGGTTTCGCCGTCATACGTCATATTGATCACTGCTTCACCCAGTGCGTCGCGGCCTTTGCCGATCGATGTGACCCGGTAATCCAGAATGTGGACTTCACCGGCAACGATACGCTCTAAGGTGTTGAATATCGCCTCAACTGAACCGGCGCCTGTGGCGGCTTCTGTCACCAGCTCTCCGTTCGGCTGATAAGCAGAAACGGTTGCTGTCGGGATATTCGCTGTTCCGTAATGCACTTGGACATTTTCCAATTTGTAGACCGGAATTTCGCTGTCATTGATTTGCTGGTCAGTCAGCAAAACAAGCAAATCATCTTCCACGATGACTTTTTTGCGATCCGCCAGTTTCTTGAATTCCACAAAGGCTTTTTTCAACTTTTCTTCACTCAATTCAAAGCCCATTTTAAGTGCACGGTCTTTGAATGCGTGTCTGCCGGAATGCTTGCCGAGCACTAATTCGGTTTTCGCATCGCCAATCAATTCCGGCGTAATAATTTCATAAGTCAACGGGTTTTTCAGCATGCCGTCCTGGTGGATGCCCGATTCATGGGCAAAAGCATTTTTGCCGACCACCGCTTTGTTCGGCTGAATAATGCTGCCGGTCAATTGGCTGACCAATTGGCTGGTGCGCTTGATTTCTTTTAAGTTAATATCCGTTTCGACACCATACACTTGTTTGCGGATATGAAGAGCTACGGCAATTTCTTCGAGTGCCACGTTTCCTGCCCGTTCACCGATGCCATTGATTGTTCCTTCGATTTGAGTCGCGCCGTTTTCAATAGCGGCCAGCGTGTTCGCCGTCGCCATCCCAAGATCATTATGGCAGTGAGCCGACAGCTTGACGTTTTCAATGCCGACCACGTTTTCCGTAATATAGCGGAACAATGCGCCGTACTCTTGCGGCGTCGCATACCCCACTGTATCCGGAATGTTGATTGTTGTGGCACCTGCTTTAATGACTTCCCGGATAATGCGGGCCAAAAATTCAGGTTCGGAACGGGAAGCATCTTCTGCCGACCATTGCACCAGCGGGAAGAACTGCTTGGCGTACTTCACAGAAGCTACGGCCGTCTCAATGACTTGTTCCGGCGCTTTCATCAATTTATGTTCCATATGGATCGGTGACGTTGCCAGGAAGATATGGACATGCGGCTGTTCGCCGCCTCTCAACGCTTCCCATGCAGTGGAAATATCACTTTCAACCGAACGGGCCAAGCCCGTCACGATTGAATTTTTTACTGTTCCTGCGATGCGCTGGACTGCATCGAAATCTCCTGGTGAAGCTGCTGGAAATCCTGACTCAATGATCGTTGCGCCAAAACGTTCGAGTTGGCGGGCGATTTCGATTTTCTCAGCAGTATTCAAGTTGATCCCAGCCGACTGTTCTCCGTCCCGTAGCGTTGTATCAAAGATGTCAATTCTGCGCACTGGCGACCACCTCTTTTGTTTTTGTCTTTTTGCCTTCGTTGACGAATGGCATCATTTCGCGAAGCACTCGGCCAACCTGTTCGATTTGATGATTTTCTTCCGCTTTTTCGATAGCCGTGAATTCCGGGCGGTTCAATTGATTTTCAAGCAACCAGCCTTTGGCGAATTTTCCTGTCTGGATATCCGTTAAGACATCTTTCATGCGTCCTTTTGTCGCTGCATCAACTACACGAGGCCCTGATACGAAATCTCCCCACTGGGCAGTGTCTGAAATCGAGTAGCGCATTCCGGATAGTCCGCCTTCGTACATCAAATCGACGATCAATTTCAATTCGTGCATACATTCGAAGTACGCAACTTCCGGCTGATAGCCCGCTTCCACTAAGGTCTCAAATCCGGCTTTCACAAGTGAAGTGACTCCGCCGCACAGTACGGCTTGTTCTCCGAATAGATCCGTCTCTGTTTCTTCTTTAAACGTGGTTTCCAATACACCTGCACGTGCTGCGCCGATGCCTTTGGCGTAAGCCAGCGCCACTTCCTGCGCTCGACCTGAAACGTCTTGATGAATGGCGATCAACGCTGGTACACCTGCCCCCGCTTCGTATGTACGGCGAACCAAATGCCCTGGACCTTTTGGAGCTACCAAGAAGACATCCACATCTTCCGGTGCGACGATTTGATTGAAGTGAACGTTAAAGCCGTGTGCGAAAACGAGTGATTTGCCAGCCGTCAATGCCGGTTTGATTTCTTCGTTGTAGATTTTCGTCTGCTTCTCGTCCGGCACCAAGATCATGATCACGTCAGCTGCCTGTGCCGCTTCTTTTACCGTCGTTACGTTCATGCCGTCTTCTTGCGCCTGTTTGAATGATTTGCCGGGTCTTACACCGACTACGACATCAAATCCAGATTCCTTCAAGTTCTGAGCATGTGCATGGCCCTGTGAACCGTAGCCGATGATTGCGATTGTCTTTCCTTCTAATACCTGTTCGTTTACGTCTTGGTTATAATACATTTTCGCCATTTTTAATTTCCTCCTCGAGTGTTTGGGTTTTTTAAAGAATGGATACTTGTTCGGTTTGCGCTTTTTGCGTTTCCCGTACAAACGCTGATACGCCTGTCCGGGTGATTTCTTTAATGCCGTAAGGCCTCATTAAATCAATGAATGCTTCAATTTTCTCCGGATCGCCTGCCACTTGATAGGTTGTGACATTCTTGCTCATATCGACCACTGTTGCCCGGAACGGTTCGACAATGGCGTAAATCTCATTTCGGACCGAAGGCGGCGACACCACTTTCACCATCGCCAGTTCTCTCATCACCATGGCCTTATCCGTAATGTCATGAACTTTGATGACGTCAATCTGTTTTTGAAGCTGTTTCAATAGCTGCTCCAGCTTTCCTTTGTCTTCTACATTGACGACAAAGGTCATCTTCGACATTCCCGGCTGTTCCGTATGGCCGACTGATATGCTTTCGATATTGAATTGCCGTTTCATCAGCAAGCCGGTCACCCGGTTCAACACGCCGCTTTGATTGATTACCGTTGTTGTTATCACTCGCTTCATTCGCCTTTCACTCCGATCATTTCATTCAGCCCCTTGCCTGGCGCAACCATCGGATAAACATTTTCCATTTGCACCACCCGGCAATCGATCAGCACCGGTCCGGTTGAAGCAAACGCTTCTGCAAATACCTTCTCCGCTTGTTCCATCGTTTCCACTTTGTATCCTTCGATATCGTAAGCTTGTGCCAATTTCACAAAATCCGGCTGTACATGAATCAACGATTGGGAATAGCGCTCTTCGTAAAACGTTTCCTGCCATTGCCTTACCATGCCAAGGCTTTGATTGTTTAAGATCACCACTTTTACCGGTAGGCGCAATTCCTGCAGCAGCGACAGCTCTTGCAGCGTCATCTGGAATCCGGCGTCTCCGACTACCGCAACGACCGTTTCATTCGGTCTGGCCAATTGGGCTCCAATGGCTGCCGGGAAACCGAATCCCATAGTCCCCAAGCCGCCTGACGTCACCCAATTATGCGGATGGTTAAATCGGTAATACTGCGCTGTCCACATCTGATGTTGCCCAACATCCGTCGTAACGACCGCATCTCCTCCGGTTAAGCGGTGAAGCAATTCGACTGCTTGTTGAGGAAGAATTCCGCGTTCTTTGTCCGCTTTGTAGTGAAGCGGATATTCTTCTTGGTTCGCTGATAAACGCTGCAGCCAACTTTCCGTATCGGGAGACTCAAAACTTTGCTTTAATAATGCCTGCAATGCTTCTTTTGCATCAGCCACAATGGGAATTGCGGTGGGAACATTTTTTCCAATTTCCGCTGGATCGATGTCGATGTGGATCACTTTCGCATTCGGTGCAAAATGCGCCAAGTTTCCGGTTAGCCTGTCATCAAATCGGGCACCGATATTAATGAGTACGTCGCATTCGCAAATAGCCGTGTTGGCCGTATACGTTCCGTGCATCCCGGCCATTCCCAAAAACAATGGGTGGTCGCCTCCGATAGATCCCAGGCCCAATAAGGTGTTTGTGACAGGAACTTTGTGGCGTTCCGCAAAAGCCTGCAATTCTTCTGCTGCTTGAGCGGCTAGAATTCCCGCACCTGCCAGGATTAATGGTTTTTCCGCTTCCGAGAGCGCTTGGCAGGCTTTTTGGATCTGCAGGTAATTCGGCTTGGTTGTCGGCTGGTATCCCGGCAGATTCACTTGTTCATTCTGCGGATAGTCTGTTAAAAACATTTCCGTTGAGATGTTTTTGGGAATGTCTACAACGACGGGTCCCGGACGCCCTGTTGAAGCGATGTAAAAGGCTTCTTTAATGATTCTCGGAAAATCCGCTACGCTCTTCACTTGGTAATTGTGCTTGGTGATCGGCTGCGTGATCCCGATAATGTCCGCTTCCTGGAAAGCATCCGTTCCGATGACCGTACTGGCAACTTGTCCGGTGAAGACGACCAGCGGCAACGAGTCGAGCATCGCATCTGCAATTCCTGTTACGAGATTGGTCGCTCCAGGGCCTGAAGTGGCAATTACCACTCCGGCTTTCCCTGATACCCTGGCATATCCTTCAGCTGCGTGGATGGCGCCTTGTTCATGCCGCGCTAGCACATGCCGGATGGGGTTTCGATGCAAGGCATCGTAAATGGGAAGTACAGCCCCTCCTGGATAACCGAAAATGACTTCAACACCTTGTTCTTTCAACGATTGAATCAGGACATCCGCCCCGCTGCCTTTTAGCTTCTGTTCTGTTTCTTCTCTTACTTTAAGATTTACACCCATTCTGTCCGCCTCCTTTTGGATTATGTCTTCAGTAGAATAAAAAAAGCTTTTTCATCCTACACAAAGAAACTTGTTCTTTGTATAGGGATGAAAAAGCTTCATGGTACCACCCTATTTCGCCGCGCAACCGCAGCCTCACAGATAAGCTAGGCTTATCTTTTGTTAACGATAGCCTTATGGAACCGGCTACCGGGAATGCCTAATCAGTATCAACCTTTTAGCACTCCACTCAGAGGGGATGTCGCGAATGGGAGTATTGCCGGCTTCCACCAGTACCGGCTCTCTGTGAATACAATTTCCATTAACTTTAACCTCGTCATTGAGTTGGCGTTATGCAATTTTATTTATTTGCTTAAACTGCGTTTAAATGTTCGGCGTATACTTTCACTCCATCTTGCTGAACCAGTTCCCGGAATGAAACAAGTAAATCATTAGTAACCGGACCCGGTTTGCCGTCTCCAATTACTCGTCCATCCACTTTAATGACCGCAATCACTTCTGCAGCTGTTCCTGTTAAGAACACTTCATCAGCGACATACACATCATGTCTAGTAAAGACGCCTTCTTGAACTTCATAGCCTTTTTGTGCAGCAACTTCCATAATGGCGTTTCGGGTAATTCCTTCAAGCGCTCCGACATAACCAGGAGGCGTTAATAATTTGTTCTTGCGGACAATGAATATATTATCGGCCGAACCTTCAGCGACATACCCTTGATCGTTCAGCATAAGCGCTTCCGATACACCGGCCAGATTGGCTTCAATTTTCACTAAAATATTGTTCATGTAATTCAATGATTTCACTTTTGGGCTTAACACATCCGAACGATTTCTGCGGGTTGCCACCGAAACGATTTCAATGCCATTGTCGTATAGCGCTTTTGGAAATAATGACAATGCTTCTGCAATGACAATGACACTTGGCTTTGCACAAGTTAACGGGTCAATTCCCAGATTGCCGACTCCTCTTGAAACAATCAATCGGATATAAGCATCTTTCAATTCGTTGCGCCGAAGTGTTTCAACTACTAACTTAGTCATTTCTTCGAAAGTATGCGGAATTTCAAGCATGACTGATTTTGCTGAATCGTAAAGACGTTCTAAATGTTCTTCTAATCGAAAGACGTTTCCGTTATAAGAACGAATTCCTTCGAACACTCCGTCTCCGTATAAGAAGCCGTGATCATAGACTGAAACTTTAGCATCTTCTTTTCTAACAAATTCACCATTCATGTAGATTAGTTGTTCTCCCATGCTTTCCACTTCTTTCTCCAAAAGATTTATTGATCTGTGTATCAGATTCTTATGTGCTCTTGTAAATTGTTGTTATCATATCGCCTATTTTAAAGCGTGTCAATCGACTTTTTCTAAGTTTTTAGTCTATTTTGAATATTGATTTTTTATGTATGCGTTTCCAATGCTTTAACACCAAGCTTTTAAAGAGACAAAAAATTATGTGAAAAATTTGTGAATGCAATATATTATATACCCTATATTCAAAAAAAGAGCAGACCAATGTCTGCTCTTGAACGCAAAAAACCCCCGGCTTATCAAAAGATAAACCGGGGGTTATCAAACACTTAATAAAATTATTTAGTGATTTTAGCTACGACGCCAGCGCCTACAGTACGTCCACCCTCACGGATAGAGAATTTAGTACCTTCTTCGATAGCGATTGGAGAGATCAAAGCAACAGTCATTTCGATGTTGTCTCCAGGCATAACCATTTCTACGCCTTCAGGAAGGTTACAAACACCAGTTACATCAGTTGTACGGAAGTAGAACTGTGGACGGTAGTTTGAGAAGAATGGAGTGTGACGTCCACCCTCTTCTTTTGAAAGAACGTAAACTTCAGCAGTGAACTCAGTGTGTGGAGTAATTGTGCCTGGTTTAGCCAATACTTGTCCACGTTGTACGTCGTCACGAGAAACCCCGCGAAGAAGTGCACCAATGTTGTCGCCAGCTTCAGCATAGTCTAACAATTTACGGAACATTTCTACACCTGTTACAGTTGTAGCTTTTGGTTCTTCAGTAAGACCGATGATGTCAACAGTGTCACCGATTTTAACTTGTCCGCGTTCAACGCGTCCAGTAGCAACCGTACCACGGCCAGTGATTGAGAATACATCCTCAACAGGCATCATGAATGGCTTGTCAGTGTCACGTGTTGGAGTTGGAATGTACTCATCAACAGCGTTCATCAATTCCATGATTTTTTCTTCCCATTCTGCTTCTCCTTCAAGAGCTTTAAGAGCAGAACCTTTGATAACAGGAATGTCATCGCCAGGGAAGTCATATTCAGAAAGAAGATCGCGAACTTCCATTTCAACAAGTTCAAGAAGTTCTTCGTCGTCTACCATGTCACATTTGTTCATGAATACAACTAGGTAAGGAACACCTACTTGTTTAGACAATAGGATGTGCTCACGAGTTTGTGGCATTGGGCCGTCAGCAGCAGATACTACTAGGATCCCGCCGTCCATTTGTGCAGCACCAGTGATCATGTTTTTAACATAGTCAGCGTGTCCTGGGCAGTCAACGTGTGCGTAGTGGCGAGTAGCAGTTTCATACTCAACGTGTGAAGTATTGATAGTGATACCGCGTTCTTTTTCTTCAGGTGCGTTATCGATTTGGTCGTAAGAACGAGCTTCCCCGCCTGATGCTTTAGCAAGAACTGTAGCGATTGCAGCAGTTAAAGTTGTTTTACCATGGTCAACGTGACCGATTGTACCAATATTCGCATGTGTTTTAGAGCGATCAAATTTAGCTTTTCCCATTAGAAAAATCCTCCTCAAAATGTAAGTTAATTAGTCGTTTGAAGTGCCGGAATAATAGGGCCCTATTATTCCAGGCATACAAACTATTTATACTTTATTAAAGGTCAAAATTCAATTATTGACCTTTATTTTTCTTGATAATTTCTTCAGAAATTGATTTTGGTACTTCTTCATAGTGATCGAAGTGCATTGAGAACACACCACGGCCTTGCGTATTAGAACGCAATGAAGTTGCATAGCCAAACATTTCTGCAAGAGGAACCATAGCACGGACAACTTGCGCGTTTCCGCGAGCATCCATACCTTCTACACGGCCGCGGCGTGACGTGATGTCACCCATGATATCTCCAAGGTATTCCTCAGGGATAACAACCTCAACGCGCATAATTGGTTCAAGAATAACCGGGTTAACTTTAGAAATAGCGTTTTTAAGAGCCATTGAAGCAGCTACTTTAAATGCCATTTCGTTGGAGTCAACATCATGGTAAGAACCATCGAACAATTTAGCTTTGATGTCGATCAATGGGTATCCGGCGATAACACCGTTATCTAGAGAGTCGCGAAGACCCGCTTCAACAGCTGGGATGTATTCACGTGGAACAACACCACCAACGATAGCATTTTCAAATTCAAAACCTGCTCCTTCTTCGTTTGGAGAGAACTCGATCCAAACGTGTCCGAATTGTCCGCGTCCACCAGATTGGCGTACGAATTTACCTTCAACTTGTGCAGACTGACGGAATGTCTCACGGTAAGATACCTGAGGTGCACCCACGTTAGCTTCTACGTTGAACTCACGGCGCATACGGTCAACGAGGATATCAAGGTGAAGTTCACCCATACCTGCGATGATTGTTTGACCAGTTTCCTGATCTGTATGTGCACGGAAAGTTGGATCTTCTTCTTGCAATTTCGCAAGGGCTTGACCCATTTTGTCTTGGTCCGCTTTTGATTTCGGCTCTACTGACAATGAGATAACTGGTTCCGGGAACACCATGCGCTCTAGGATTACTTGGTGTTTCTCGTCACTTAAAGTATCTCCAGTAGAAGTATCTTTTAAGCCGATTGCAGCAGCGATATCTCCGCAATATACTTCAGAGATCTCTTCACGGGAGTTTGCGTGCATTTGCAGGATACGACCTACGCGCTCACGCTTGCCTTTTGATGAGTTCTGAACGTATGAACCAGATTTAAGAGTACCAGAATATACGCGGAAGAACGTTAGTTTCCCTACATATGGATCTGTCATTACTTTAAACGCTAGTGCAGAGAATGGCTCATCCTCATCAGGACGACGCAATACTTCTTCGTCTGAATCTGGAAGAACACCAGTCATCGGTGGTACATCAAGTGGTGATGGCAGGTAATCAATTACTGCATCAAGCATTAATTGAACACCTTTGTTTTTGAATGCAGTTCCGCATACCACTGGGTAGAACTCAACATCCAACGTTCCTTTACGGATTGCTGCTTTAAGTTCTTCTTTTGTGATATCTTCGCCGCCAAGGTATTTTTCCATCAAATCTTCATCAAGCTCAGCAACAGCTTCCACTAGTTTAGTGTGCCATTCTTCAGCCAGCTCTTTGTATTCTTCAGGAATGTCACCTTCAGTAATATCAGTTCCCAAATCGTTCGCATAGAAACGTGCGTTCATTTCAACCAGGTCAATAATCCCTGAGAACTCGTCTTCTGCGCCGATTGGCAATTGGATTGGGTGAGCATTTGCTTGCAGACGATCGTGCAAAGTCTTTACAGAGTAAAGGAAATCTGCTCCGATTTTATCCATTTTGTTGACGAAAACAACACGCGGTACACCGTATGTTGTAGCTTGACGCCATACTGTTTCAGTTTGCGGCTCAACACCTGATTGAGCATCAAGAACTGTTACAGCACCATCAAGTACACGCAATGAACGTTCAACTTCAACAGTGAAGTCTACGTGTCCAGGAGTATCGATAATGTTGACGCGGTGGCCTTTCCAAGCAGCTGTTGTCGCAGCAGAAGTGATCGTGATTCCACGCTCCTGCTCTTGCTCCATCCAGTCCATTTGAGAAGCACCTTCATGCGTTTCGCCGATTTTATGGATACGGCCTGTGTAATATAAAATACGCTCCGTAGTAGTCGTTTTACCGGCATCAATGTGTGCCATGATTCCGATATTACGTGTTTTGTCTAAGGAGAACTCTCTAGCCATGTTGTTTTTCTCCTTCCATCTCGGATTAAGATTTTTACATCTTGAAAGAAATTACCAGCGGTAGTGAGCAAACGCTTTGTTCGCTTCTGCCATTTTGTGAATATCTTCACGTTTTTTAACTGAAGCTCCAGTGTTGTTTGCAGCATCCAGAATTTCGTTAGCCAAACGCTCTTCCATTGTTTTTTCTCCGCGTAGGCGTGAGTAGTTTACAAGGTAGCGAAGACCTAAAGTTGTACGGCGTTCAGGGCGAACTTCAACCGGTACTTGGTAGTTAGCTCCACCAACACGGCGAGCACGCACTTCAAGAACTGGCATTACGTTTGTCAACGCTTGTTCGTATACTTCAATTGGATCTTTTCCGCTGCGTTCTTTAACTAGTTCGAACGCTCCGTATAGGATCTTTTGTGAAGTACCTCTTTTTCCGTCAACCATCATTTTATTAATTAAGCGTGTCACCAATTTGGAGTTATAAATTGGATCTGGCAACACGTCACGTTTCGATACAGGACCTTTACGAGGCATGTGTGTTCCTCCTTTCAACGAAATCACTTCGTTATTTTAACTTATTATTTTTTGACTTTTGGACGTTTTGTTCCGTATAGGGAACGGCTTTGCATACGGCCGTTTACTCCAGCTGTATCAAGTGCTCCACGTACGATGTGGTAACGCACACCCGGTAAATCTTTTACGCGTCCGCCGCGAAGAAGAACTACACTGTGCTCTTGAAGGTTGTGGCCTTCTCCAGGGATGTAAGCATTAACCTCAATTTGGTTTGTTAACCGTACACGTGCGTATTTACGCAATGCAGAGTTAGGTTTTTTCGGTGTCATTGTACCAACACGTGTGCAAACTCCGCGTTTCTGAGGAGAGCTTACGTTAGTCTGAGACTTTGTAAAGCTGTTATATCCTTTGTTTAACGCTGGTGAGTCTGATTTAGTGCTTTTTGGTTTACGAGGCTTGTTAACTAATTGGTTAATTGTAGGCATCGATTTTTTCCTCCTCTCAAAAGGTGTTCTAATTCCACATATCCAGGTGGATCATTTTTTGGGTAAAAACAAAGTCTTTGTGTTTTTCACACAAAAACTGTCATCCAGTAATCGCTACAGCAGCTGCTCCGACATGAATGCCGTATGCTTTGCCAAGCTTTAAGCGTGATTCTGCAAATTCGATCGGAATACCTTTTTCTCTAGCTAGCTGAATAATCTGTTCAGTCATTCGATCGTCCGCGTCCTTTGCCACTATTACTTCTTGGACAATGCCGCTTTTTAAGGCTTTTACTGTTTGCTTTGTACCTATGATTGTTTTGTTTGCCTGGTTTACTTTTTCATAAGACATTTGCATATCCTCCAAAGTGTCAGACGGTTAAACCATCAACCCTCAACATATTATCACTGTATGAATTTGATGTCAACAGTATTCTTAAAAAATCCCGGGGAGTTTGGAAAAGACTCCCCGGAACAGATTAACTTATGATTCTGTGCCGACGATTTCCTGCTGCGCTTCTTTTTCGCTGCGCGCAATTTTAATCTGGCGGTAACGCTGCATTCCTGTTCCAGCTGGAACAAGTTTACCGATGATGACATTCTCTTTCAAGCCTAACAGCTCATCGCGTTTTCCTTTGATCGCTGCATCCGTAAGGACACGAGTCGTTTCCTGGAACGATGCGGCTGATAGGAATGATTCTGTTTCAAGAGAAGCTTTGGTGATACCAAGAATGACTGGGCGGCTTGTCGCTGGCAAGTTGCCTTCTAAAACGGCCTTTTCATTCGCTTCTGTAAACTGGTGAATATCCAATAGTGAACCTGGCAGCAAGTCAGTATCTCCAGCTTCAATGACGCGGACTTTACGGAACATTTGTCGAACCATAACTTCAACGTGCTTATCGCCGATTTCTACCCCTTGCATACGGTATACTTTTTGAACTTCTTTCAGCAAGTACACTTGAACAGATTGAACATCTTTTACTTGTAGCAATTGTTTCGGATCAATCGAACCGTCCGTCAATACTTCGCCGCGGCGGATGACATCATCCACTTGGACTTTTAGACGCGCATTATATGGCGCCAAGTATTTGCGTGTTTCGACGTCCCCTTGAATCGTGATTTCTTTTTGGCCTTCACGGATTTCATCCACTTCGGTAATCGTACCGTTGATTTCTGAAATAACCGCTTGCCCTTTTGGATTTCGTGATTCAAAAATTTCCTGGATACGTGGAAGACCTTGTGTAATATCGTCTCCCGCAACCCCGCCTGTGTGGAATGTACGCATTGTAAGCTGAGTTCCCGGCTCACCGATTGATTGAGCTGCAATAATACCTACTGCTTCGCCTACTTCAACTTCGTCGCCAGTCGCCAAGTTCGTGCCGTAACATTTCTTACAAACGCCGTGCTTTGTATTACATGTAAACGCAGAACGGATTGTCACTTCTTTAATTCCTGCTTCCATAATCAAGCGAGTCAGGTCTTGTGTAATCAATTCGTCTTTCGCTACAATCACTTCTTTTGTTTCAGGGTGGCGGATTGTTTTCTTCGCATGGCGGCCTAAAATACGCTCATCCAGCTCTTCAATCACTTCAGTGCCTTCCATCAATGCTCCAACAAGCAAACCGCGGTCTGTACCACAATCGTTTTCGCGGACAATAGCATCTTGTGCTACGTCTACTAGACGGCGTGTCAAGTACCCTGAGTCAGCTGTTTTCAGTGCTGTATCGGCAAGACCTTTACGTGCACCGTGAGTAGAGATGAAGTATTCGAGTACTGTCAAACCTTCACGGAATGAAGATTTGATCGGAAGTTCGATAATGCGTCCAGCCGGGTTGGCCATAAGTCCGCGCATACCAGCAAGCTGAGTAAAGTTGGATGCGTTACCCCGGGCTCCGGAATCACTCATCATGTAAATCGGATTCAATTTATCAAGAGATGCCATCAGCTTTTCCTGAATGATATCTTTTGCATTGCTCCAATGAGAGATGACACGTGCATAACGTTCTTCTTCAGTAATCAATCCACGGCGGAATTGTTTCATTACTTTATCAACATTTGTTTGGGCCTCAACCAGGATTTCACCTTTATCAGGAAGTACGACGATATCGGCAACCCCAACTGTAATACCCGCTTGTGTTGAGTATTTGAACCCAAGGCTCTTCATACGGTCAAGCATTCTTGAAGTTTCCGTGATGTGGAAACGTTTGAACACTTCTGCGATGATTTCACCAAGAATTTTCTTTTTGAACGGTGTTACCAAATCAGCTTCCGCGATATATGTGCGGATATCTGTGGTAGTTGGCACAAAATATTTCGCTGGCGTTTCCACCTGCAAGTTGTAATCAGTCGGTTCGTTAATATACGGGAACGATTCCGGCAGAATTTCATTGAAAATGATTTTACCAACAGATGTCAATAGAAGCATTTTGTTCTGCTCTTCTGTAAACGTCGGATTCTTCAAAGAACCGGCAAGAATCGCAATTCTTGTATGAAGGTGAACATGGCCTGTCTGATAAGCAACAAATACTTCTTCAGGTCCAGAGAACGTAGCACCTTCTCCTGTAGCTCCTTTGCGCTCAAGTGTTAAGTAATAGTTTCCTAGAACCATATCCTGAGATGGAGTTACAACCGGTTTTCCGTCTTTCGGGTTCAAGATGTTCTGGGCAGCAAGCATAAGAAGGCGTGCTTCCGCTTGTGCTTCAGAAGAAAGCGGTACGTGGACGGCCATTTGGTCACCATCGAAATCGGCGTTGTATGCAGTACATACAAGTGGATGCAGACGGATCGCTTTGCCTTCCACAAGCGTTGGTTCAAACGCCTGGATACCGAGTCTGTGAAGAGTAGGTGCGCGGTTCAATAGAACCGGATGCTCCTTGATCACATCTTCAAGTACATCCCAAACTTCTGAATGCAAACGCTCGATTTTGCGTTTCGCGCTCTTGATGTTATGGGCCAGTCCTCGTTCAACAAGTTCTTTCATGACGAAAGGCTTGAACAATTCAATCGCCATTCCTTTCGGCAATCCGCATTGGTACATTTTCAAGTTCGGTCCTACAACGATAACCGAACGTCCTGAATAGTCAACACGTTTACCAAGAAGGTTTTGACGGAAACGCCCTTGTTTCCCTTTCAGCATATGAGAAAGAGATTTTAACGGACGGTTACCCGGTCCAGTAACAGGACGGCCGCGGCGGCCGTTATCGATCAACGCATCAACAGCTTCCTGGAGCATGCGTTTTTCGTTTTGAACGATGATGCTAGGTGCACCAAGGTCTAATAGGCGTTTCAAGCGGTTGTTCCGGTTGATTACGCGACGGTACAAATCGTTCAAGTCGGAAGTCGCAAAACGTCCGCCGTCCAATTGGACCATCGGGCGCAATTCCGGTGGAATAACCGGAAGAACGTCAAGAATCATCCAATCCGGATTGTTTCCGGAGTTACGGAAAGATTCTACTACTTCAAGGCGTTTGATCGCACGCGTGCGGCGTTGTCCTTGAGCAGTTTTCAATTCTTCTTTCAACGAATCTGTTTCGCGTTCAAGATCGATTTCTTGCAGAAGTCGTTTGATCGCTTCAGCACCCATTGCAGCTTGGAATTTTTTGCCGAACTTATCGCGATAAGCGCGGTATTCTTTTTCCGAAAGAAGCTGTTTCTTTTCAAGCGGTGTATCCGCAGGATCGATTACTACGTAAGAAGCGAAATAAATTACTTCTTCGAGTGAGCGCGGAGACATATCCAAGATAAGGCCCATGCGGCTCGGAATTCCTTTGAAATACCAAATATGTGATACAGGAGCTGCTAGTTCAATGTGGCCCATGCGCTCACGGCGTACTTTTGAACGTGTGACTTCAACGCCACAACGGTCGCAGACTACACCTTTATAACGGACGCGTTTGTATTTTCCGCAATGGCATTCCCAGTCTTTTGTAGGACCGAAAATACGTTCACAGAACAAACCGTCTTTTTCTGGTTTTAATGTACGGTAGTTAATTGTTTCTGGCTTTTTGACTTCTCCATAAGACCATGAGCGGATTTTATCGGGTGACGCCAATCCGATTTTCATATACTCAAAATTGTTAACATCTATCAAGGAGCCTACCTCCCTTTTGTCTCGAGTTTCTGTACGGCTTGTCCTCGTTTAAGACCAAGTGATTAGAAGCCGGACGGTAGGCTTGGACCGTCCGCTTCCAAATTTTTATCAATCAACTGTTCCAACAGGTGCTTCTGTATCTGCAATTGGCAGGATATTCAATGAATCCGCAGGCTGAAGGTCTTCTTCTTCATCCAAATCGCGCAATTCAATTTCTTCGTCGTCAATCGTCAACATTTTAACATCCATACCTAAACTTTGAAGTTCCTTGATCAAAACTTTGAATGATTCCGGAACGCTTGGTTCTGGAACACTCTCGCCTTTGACAATCGCTTCATATGTTTTCACACGCCCTACAACATCATCCGACTTGACTGTCAGGATTTCCTGAAGCGTATGGGCTGCCCCGTATGCTTCAAGTGCCCAAACTTCCATCTCACCAAAACGCTGTCCACCGAATTGCGCTTTACCGCCAAGAGGCTGTTGCGTAACCAGTGAGTAAGGTCCTGTAGAACGGGCGTGCAATTTGTCATCGACCATGTGCGCAAGTTTGATCATGTACATGATCCCTACAGACACGCGGTTATCAAATGCTTCCCCTGAACGGCCATCATAAAGAATGGTTTTTCCGTCGCGCGGCATGCCTGCTTCTTCCATTGTTTCCCACACGTCTTCTTCATTGGCTCCATCAAATACGGAAGAGGCCATATGAATTCCAAGTGAACGGGATGCCATACCTAAGTGAAGCTCAAGTACTTGTCCGATGTTCATCCGTGATGGTACACCAAGCGGGTTAAGCATGATGTCGACAGGAGTTCCATCCGGCATAAACGGCATATCTTCTTCAGGAAGAATGCGTGAAATTACACCTTTGTTCCCGTGACGTCCGGCCATTTTATCGCCGACTTGGATTTTACGTTTCTGAACGATGTATGCGCGCACCAACTGGTTTACACCCGGTGGCAGCTCATCGCCGTCTTCCCGGTTGAAAATTTTCACATCAAGGACGATTCCGCCGGCGCCGTGTGGCACTCGTAGAGACGTATCGCGCACTTCACGTGCTTTTTCACCGAAAATCGCGTGCAAGAGGCGTTCTTCAGCTGTCAGTTCAGTAACCCCTTTTGGAGTGACCTTCCCAACAAGGATATCGCCATCTTTTACTTCTGCGCCGACACGGATGATTCCGCGGTCGTCAAGGTTGCGAAGAGCATCTTCACCGACATTCGGGATGTCGCGTGTGATTTCTTCCGGCCCAAGTTTCGTATCGCGTGAGTCTGATTCATATTCTTCAATATGGACAGATGTATAAACATCGTCTTTCACCAAACGCTCACTCATGATGATCGCATCTTCATAGTTGAAGCCGTCCCAAGTCATGAATGCTACTAATACGTTGCGGCCAAGTGCCATTTCTCCACGTTCCATCGAAGGTCCATCTGCTAAAATATCACGCGGTGATACCCGGTCGCCGACTTTGACAATCGGACGCTGGTTATAGCTCGTTCCCTGGTTGGAGCGGACAAATTTTTGTAATTTATAAGATGTTAGATCGCCTTTTACTTCACGGCCATCCACTTCTTCAATGCGGCGTACTTTAATTTCCCGCGCTTCAACCGATTCTACAATACCGTCATATTTCGCAATGACTGCAGCTCCTGAATCACGTGCGGCCAAATGCTCCATCCCAGTCCCTACAAAAGGTGCTTCCGGATTTAACAATGGAACCGCCTGGCGCTGCATGTTCGCTCCCATCAATGCCCGGTTGGAGTCATCGTTTTCAAGGAACGGAATACAAGCAGTCGCCACTGAAACGACTTGCTTTGGAGAAACGTCCATGTAATCAATGCGGTCGCGTTTGATCAATGTGTTTTCCCCGCGGAAACGCGCCACTACTTCTTCTTCTTCAAAAGAGCCGTCATCTGATAATCTCGAGTTGGCCTGAGCCACTACGTAGTTATCTTCTTCATCGGCAGTCAAGTAGTCGATTTGCGGTGTCACGATTCCCGTTTCCGGGTCGACCCGGCGATAAGGTGTTTCAATAAAACCGAATTTATTCACTTTCGCGAAAGTGGAAAGCGTGTTGATCAACCCGATGTTCGGACCCTCAGGTGTTTCAATCGGGCACATGCGGCCATAATGCGAGTAGTGAACGTCACGTACTTCAAAGCCGGCACGCTCACGCGTCAAACCACCAGGCCCAAGCGCTGATAGACGGCGTTTATGCGTTAATTCGCCCAGCGGGTTTGTTTGGTCCATAAACTGGGAAAGCTGAGAACTACCGAAGAATTCTTTAATGGATGCAATAACCGGACGGATATTGATCAATTGCTGCGGCACGATCGCTTGTGTGTCATTGATTGACATACGCTCACGCACAACACGTTCCATACGGGACAAGCCGATGCGGAATTGGTTTTGCAGCAATTCCCCAACTGAACGAAGACGACGATTACCCAGGTGATCGATATCATCTGTGTTTCCAACTCCGTAAAGAAGGTTAAAGAAGTAACTGATAGATGAAATGATATCAGCCTGCGTTACATGTTTGATCTTGTCTTCGATGTAAGCATTGCTGATGACATTGATTTCTTTTTGGTTTTCATCGTTTGGCGCATAGATCTTCACTGACTGCAATGTAACATCGCCTTCAAGAACACCGCCTGTTTGAGAAACGGTATGGAAGTTGACGCCGCTTTCCAAATACGGAATTAAACGGTCCAAGACACGACGGTCAATAACTGTACCTGCTTCAACCAAAATTTCGCCTGTTTCCGGATCCACTAATGTTTCTGCAATCGTCTGATTGAAAAGGCGGTTTTTGATGTGAAGCTTTTTGTTCATTTTGTAGCGGCCCACATTTGCTAAGTCATAGCGTTTTGGGTCGAAGAAGCGTGAGTAAAGCAAGCTTTTCGCGCTTTCTACTGTTGGCGGTTCGCCCGGACGCAAGCGCTCATAAATTTCAAGCAACGCTTTTTCCGTGCTTTCCGTATTGTCTTTTTCAAGCGTATTTTGCAGGTATTCGTTGTCGCCAAGCAAATCAATGATTTCTTGGTCGGAGCCGAAACCAAGCGCTCTCAAAAGAACAGTCACCGGCAATTTGCGTGTGCGGTCGATTCGGACATACACGACATCTTTTGCATCGGTTTCATATTCAAGCCAAGCACCACGGTTTGGAATAACCGTAGCTCCAAAGCCTTTTTTACCATTCTTGTCGGTTTTGTCGTGGAAGTAAACACTTGGTGAACGTACTAATTGAGAAACGATAACGCGTTCAGCGCCATTGATCACGAAAGTTCCGGTTTCAGTCATTAATGGGAAATCACCCATAAAGACGTCCTGTTCCTTCACTTCGTCTGTTTCTTTGTTGTGTAGACGCACTTTCACGCGAAGTGGCGCTGCGTAAGTAACGTCCCGTTCTTTCGATTCAGAGACTGGATACTTTGGTTCTGCGAGACTGTAATCAACAAACTCAAGCGATAGATTTCCAGTGAAATCTTCAATCGGTGAGATATCTCGGAACATTTCGCGCAATCCTTCTTCGAGGAACCACTCATAAGACGCTGATTGGATCTCAATCAGGTTAGGAAGTTCGAGCACTTCTTTAATTCTCGAAAAACTTCTACGTTGACGATGTTGCCCGTACTGAACTAGTTGACCTACCAACTTATTCACCCCTCAATAAAACGATTATAGGTCTTTGCGATTCCTACAAAATAGTGTATGATATCGAAAAGACAAAAAGAAAACGAGACTAAATTCATCCCATTTTCGGTTTACCCGTGATTAATACTGTCGCCATGCCATGCCCGAAAAAGGGCAAACGACCTCAAAATAATAAATTTTGCATTTCATTATAATAACATAGCCGTTTTGTCAAGTCAAACTTTTCTTGCCTCAAAAATAAAGTAACCCTTCTTTTTGTCAACCGTACGACAATTCCCGAAAAGCCCTTCTAATTTCTCCTGAGTCGACGGAGCTCCCTGCTTCTTCTGTATGACTACCCACAACGAACCGCCATTCTGCAGTTTCCCATATGCTTCTTCATAGAAACGGAAGATCGTTTCCTTCCCTGCCCGGATTGGAGGATTGGTTAAAATGGAAGAAAATCCGTCCGCCTCGACCGAAGCCAAGCCGTCACTTTCATAAATCCGAACGTTTTGAATGCCGTTTTTTTCGGCATTTTTTTTTGCCAATTCGACCGCTCGCGTATTCACATCTACCATATGCACTTCTTTTTGAGGAAATGATTTTGCGATGGCCATTCCGATCGGTCCATACCCACAGCCGACGTCCAGAATCGGCCCGTCTTGTGCCGCATCTTCAAAAGTCTCAATCAATAATCGCGATCCAAAATCAACATCGCTTTTGCTGAATACACCCGTGTCTGTCTGGAAGTGGAATTTCTCGCCCCGCAATGTGTATGCCCATTCTTGAGGTTTGCTTTTTGTTTGAGGATTTTTGGAATAATAATGCTGTGACATTTGGAGCCCTCCTTACCTTTATCCGCTCATCCCGGACCGTTTGATCTAGAAAGAAGAAAAAAGCCCGCCGGAAAATACGGACGAGCTTTCTTTCTTATTCATAAATTGATGAAATTATTTAACTTCTACTGAAGCGCCAACTTCTTCAACTTTAGCTTTGATTTCTTCTGCTTCGTCTTTAGAAACGCCTTCTTTAAGTGCTTTAGGAGCTTCGTCAACTAGTGCTTTAGCTTCTTTCAAGCCTAGGCCAGTAACTTCGCGTACTGCTTTGATAACTTTGATTTTTTGGTCTCCAGCTGAAGTCAAGATTACGTCGAATTCAGTTTTTTCTTCTTCAACAGCACCGCCAGCAGCAGCTGCAGCAACAGGAGCAGCAGCAGTTACGCCGAACTCGTCTTCGATTGCTTTTACTAGGTCGTTAAGTTGAAGAACTGTCATTTCTTTGATTGCGTCTAAGATTTGTTCTTGTGTCATTATAGTTTCCTCCTATGGAAAGGTAATTTTTTTGTCTTGCTTATCCGGCTAACTTATTAAGCGCCTTGTTCTTCTTTGCTGTCTGCAACTGCTTTTGTAATCGCAGCGAAGTTGCGGACTGGTGCTTGTAGTACGCTGAGTAGCATAGAAAGTAAGCCTTCGCGTGATGGAAGTTCTGCCAATGCTTTCACATCTTCAGCAGATGATACAGTACCTTCGATGATACCCGCTTTAATTTCAAGCGCTTCGTTCTTTTTAGCGAAATCGTTAATGATCCGCGCTGGTGCTACTACATCTTCGTTAGAAAATGCAATGGCGTTTGGTCCTGTCAAGTGTTCGTTGATCGCTTCTAGTCCGTGCATTTCTGTAGCACGGCGAGTCATTGAGTTTTTGTAAACTTTGAACTCAACGCCTGCTTCACGAAGCTGTTTACGAAGTTCTGTTACTTGCGCAACGTTCAAACCACGGTAATCGACAACTACAACAGAAGCTGCAGCATCGAATTTGTCAGCGATCGTTTGCACAACTACTTTTTTCGTTTCAACTGCTTTGGTCATTTGGGCACCTCCTATAGATTTTTCATTCGTACCGGTACGTCCATAAGAAAAGCCTCTGGTCTTTTTACAGACACAGAGGCATAAGATCAGCATCAATAAAGACGTTATCTGAATTCATCATGTCCTCGGCAGGGATAAATTAAGCGGCTGGCGCCCCTGCTGTCTGCGGTACAAATATACATTTCACAACTTCGCTATTGTAGCAAAGGCGAAACGGTTTGTCAAACTCTTATTTTCCTACAGTAGTAGAATCCACTTTAACAGCAGGCCCCATAGTAGTAGTTACGTTAAGAGATTTGATGTAAGTTCCTTTAGCAGAAGATGGCTTCGCTTTAACAACTACATCGTAGATCGCTTCTAAGTTTTCAGCAAGTTTGCTGTCATCGAAAGAAACTTTTCCGATTGGCGCATGGATGATACCGGTTTTGTCTGCACGGTATTCCACTTTACCAGCTTTGATTTCCTGAACAGCTTTTGTTACATCAAATGTAACTGTGCCTGTTTTAGGGTTTGGCATTAAGCCTTTTGGTCCTAAAACGCGTCCAAGTTTACCAACTTCACCCATCATGTCAGGAGTTGCTACGATCACGTCGAAGTCAAACCATCCTTGTTGGATTTTTTGGATATATTCAGCATCGCCCACAAAGTCAGCGCCTGCAGCTTCAGCTTCTTTAAGTTTGTCGCCTTTTGCGAAAACCAATACGCTTTGAGTTTTACCAGTACCGTTTGGAAGCACTACTGCTCCACGGATTTGCTGGTCGTTCTTGCGCGTGTCGATTCCTAGACGGAAAGCTACCTCTACTGTTGCATCGAAG
The DNA here is from genome assembly GCF_020071995.1 of Planococcus chinensis. Classification (GTDB taxonomy): domain Bacteria; phylum Bacillota; class Bacilli; order Bacillales_A; family Planococcaceae; genus Planococcus; species Planococcus chinensis_A. Next base: position 48,219 of record NZ_JABWTK010000014.1, read on the forward strand.
TTCACTGTGCTTGCTTTTTTCGCAAGTTCGATCGCTTCTTTAGCCTCGTATAATTTTGAACGGTCGATCAATTTTGCTGCTTCTTGCAGCTTTTTGCCTGTTTTAGCCATTTTAAACGTCCTCCTTGTTGTGGTCTAACGGTTTTAAACCTCCCACGATTAAAGGCTGCGTGGTTCACTTGGAACTCACGCAACCCATCCAAAAACAACTACTGTATTAGTCTTCGATTGTAATGCCCATGCTGCGAGCAGTACCTTCAACCATCAACATTGCAGCTTCAACTGAAGCAGCATTTAGATCTGGCATTTTAGTCTCTGCGATTTCGCGAACTTTGTCGCGTTTCACAGTCGCTACTTTATTGCGGTTCGGTTCGCCTGAACCTGATTCAATACCGGCTGCTACTTTAAGTAGTACAGCTGCGGGTGGAGTTTTCGTAATGAAAGTAAATGAACGGTCTTCAAATACCGAAATCTCAACTGGAATGATCAGTCCTGCTTGATCTGCCGTACGCGCGTTGAACTCTTTACAGAAGCCCATGATGTTAACACCTGCTTGACCCAATGCTGGACCAACTGGTGGCGCTGGATTAGCTTTTGCTGCAGGGATCTGCAATTTTACAACTTTAATCACTTTTTTAGCCACGAAACACACCTCCTTAAGTCCGTGATGTGGTAATAGGGTTTCCCCTCCCACTCAATATCTCTGTCAACTATGTTGATAGAATTAGTTATCTTGTACAAATTGTCTGATGACAGTCTGACCTATGAAATAATACCACTTCCCAAGCGGAATAGCAAGTGGCTTTTATACTTTTTGTACTTGATCGAAATCAAGTTCCATTTTTGTCTCGCGTCCGAAAATATCAATCGAGACTTTAACTTTGCCTTTGGTCTCGTCGATTTCTTCGACTTTTCCTTGGAAGTTCGCAAATGGCCCTTCCATCACTTCTACTGTATCGCTGACTGCAAAGTTGATTTCCACCTTGCGGGAAGTCATGCCCATCTGTTTCAAGATGAACTCCACTTCTTCATCTAATAGAGGCGTCGGTTTCGCTCCACCGCCTGATGAACCGATAAAGCCGGTTACACCAGGAGTGTTTCTAACCACGTACCAAGATTCATCTGTCATGATCAATTCCACTAAAACGTACCCAGGGAAAGTTTTGCGCATAACAGTGCGTTTTTTGCCGTCTTTAAAATCTGTTTCCTGTTCCTCTGGAATGATGACGCGGAAAATCAAATCTTCCATGCCCATTGTTTCTACACGTTTTTCCAAGTTCGCTTTTACCTTGTTCTCGTAACCGGAATACGTATGGACTACATACCAATTTTTCTCCATATTCGTGCGGACTGTACGTCCATCCCTCCTTTTTTCCCAAATGAAAAAACCCGTTCTCAAAAACTGACGGGCTATTTTTTACCTGTTATTCTTGATGATCACATTAAAGTGCTAAGAACCATCGGAACAATTCTGAAATCACTGTATCAACCAATGCAAAGAAAAGAGCCATAAAGATTACAGTTGAAAGAACGACGATTGTATAACGAGTCAATTCTTTTCGTTTAGGCCAGCTTACTTTTCTCATTTCCGAAACGACATTCTTGAAGAAACTGCCAATGTTGCCCATTGTTTAAAAAACCTCCGAAATTCAAAATTACTCTATATCGTTCGGCCTTGACTTAAAATTCATAACGTTTGTTTATGCACGGTATGCCCATTGCAATGAGCACAGAATTTTTTAAGTTCCAAACGTGTGCCAGGTTCCGATTTTGCTGGAACCGTATAATTGCGGGATGCACATTTCGAGCAGCTTAAGACGATTTTTTTAGCCATTTTACTCACCCTATTCGAGTTTCCAGCTTTTTCAAGGGTATCACCTTAAAAGTCAACTGTCAACTGCACTTTAAGACATGCGCGTCTCATCAAATTGAAGGTGCCGCTCCAGCTTCCGTTTGACCCGCTGCAGGGCATTGTCGATTGATTTCACATGGCGTTCGAGCTTTTCAGAGATTTCCTGATACGATTGGCCATCCAGGTAAAGGGCCAGTACTTCGCGTTCCAAATCGCTCAGCACCTCTCCCATTTTGGCTTCCATATAAAGAAATTCCTCGTTGTTGATCATCATTTCTTCCGGATCGTCAGCGCCGTTCCCGGTCAATACGTCCATCAGCGTCCTGTCCGATTCCTCGTCGTAAATCGGCTTGTCGAGAGAAACGTAGGAATTTAACGGAATATGCTTTTGCCGGGTGGCGGTTTTAATCGCAGTGATGATCTGGCGAATGATGCACAATTCAGCGAATGCCCGGAATGAAGACAATTTGTCGCTTCTGAAATCCCGAATGGCTTTATATAAGCCAATCATGCCTTCTTGGATGATGTCTTCCTTGTCAGCACCGATCAGAAAATAAGAGCGTGCCTTCATACGGACGAAATGCCGAAACTTCGTAATTAAAAAATCCAGGGCTTCAGTGTTTCCGCTGTGGACTAAACTAACAAGTTCTTCATCTGTCATTTCTGTGAATCGCTGGGCTTGAACTTGCTCATGATTTACCACGGCTATCCCTCCGGTTGCGCGAGCCTCGATACCAACAGTATACAGGAAGCAAAAATTGAGCGTCAACCTATCATTTCTGCCCGCGTCTCCATTTTTCAAAAACTTCTGTCACTTCATCCGAAAGTGAAATCTTGGAAAAAGCCCGCTGTTCCTGGATTTCTTTCACTTTTTTTGAAATATTCTGTTGTATTTCATCCATCTCAATTTTTAATTCCCGGGCAGAAATCCGCAAAGCCCCTTTGCCGAATATCACACGCTGTTCCGTCATATCGGATGTAGCCACATGAATCTGGTCTCGGCGGTTGCTCAAGCTTGTGGCCAATTTTTCAATCCGCTCATCTGCCGTTTCGCTTTCTTTCGTGTAAATCACTTCAATATCGTGCCGCTTGTTTTTCGCTTCTATCCCAGGGACCAGATGGGCGTCAAATACAATAATGACACGCCATCCTTTATAGCTTTGATACTCAGCCATTTGCTCAACGAGCCGGTCCCTGGCATCGGCGAGCTTTTCTTTTTTCAATTCCTTCAGTTCTGACCAGTCTCCAATGATGTTATATCCATCAACCAGTAGAATGTCCATGGCATCAACCCAGTGGATTGCGCTTCCTATAGACTTCGTACATCAAAAGGCTGGCAGCAACAGAAGCATTCAACGATGTCACGTGGCCAACCATCGGCAGCTGATACAAAAAATCGCATTTATCACGGAGAATCCGGCTCATGCCTTTTCCTTCGCTGCCAATGATGACCGCAAGCGGCAAGCCCGCATCCATATTGCGGTAATCCGTGGATTCCTTGGCATCGGTCCCGGCAATCCAAACACCGCGTTTTTTCAGTTCATCCACCACTTGCGACAGATTATTGACCCGCACGACCGGTACGTGTTCAATGGCGCCCGTTGAAGACTTCGCTACAACTGCGGTCAAGCCAACGGCCCGGCGTTTCGGAATGATGATGCCGTGCACTCCGATGGCATCGGCCGTTCTCATGATCGACCCCAAGTTATGCGGATCTTCCAGTTCATCCAGTATCAAGAAGAATGGATCTTCTGAACGCGCTTCGGCTGCTTTGAACAAATCTTCCAATTCCGCATAATTGTAAGCTGCCACCGCTGCTGCAATGCCCTGGTGATTGGAATCTGTCAATCCATCGATCTTTTTCTTCGGAACAAACTGGACCAAAACGCCTTTCTCTTTTGCCAGCTGCAGCAATTCTGTGATTCCTTTTTTCTGGACGCCTTCAGCCACCCAGATTTTATTGACGTCCCGGTCGGCGCGCAATGCTTCCAATACAGGGTTTTTGCCGCCGATGATTTCGGGTGTTAGTTCCTCGCTCATTTGACCACTCCTCTCAGCTCTTCTACGATATCGATCGCATACGCAATAATTTCATTGACCCGCTCCTGCTGCTCTTTTAAATACAGCCAACCGAGCACCGCTTCAAATGCAGTACTGAAATTGTAGGTTTGGACATCGGTGTTTTTCGGCACCGATCCCGATTTTGCGTTGCGCCCTCTTCTCATAACAGCCAGTTCCGCTTCGGTCAAAAACTCTTCTTCCGTCAAGCGCTTCAGCACCATCGCTTGTGCTTTGGCCGAAACAAATGTTGTCGACTGGCGGTGAAGGATATTCGGTTTAGCGCGGCCTGAACGCAGAAGATGCTCACGCACCGCCTGCTCATAAACCGCATCGCCCATATAGGCAAGAGCCAACGCGTTCAATTGGTCAACGTCGCTGTTTCGTAATACGTTCACGCCGTTACCCCCTTTTCCAACGCGTGCCTTGCGCTGTATCTTCTAAGATGATGTTCTTTTCCTTGAACAAGTCACGGATTTCATCCGCTCTTGCAAAATCACGGTTTTTGCGGGCTTCAATCCGCTCCGCCATAAGTGCTTCCACTTCCGCGTCCAGTAATTCCTCTTCTTGTTTAAACGGCAATCCAAGGACATCCATAAGTTCGTCAAACATAGCGATGAACGCTTCAAGCACTTCGGAAGCTGTCTGTTTTTCCAATAAGTACGTATTGGACAAGCGGGATAAATCAAAGATCTTTGAAATGCCGGCTGCTGTATTGAAATCATCGTCCATTGTTTCGATAAAGGCTTCCCGAACGCCGTTGATTTTAGCCAGCCAGATATCGGAATGGTCGCCTAAGTCAGCAGACGTCTCCAATCGATGCTTCAGATTCGCGTAAGCGGTGCGCAAACGTTCAAGGCCTGCAATCGCATCTTCCACTAAGCTCTGGGAATAGTTGATCGGATGGCGGTAATGCACCGACAGCATGAACATGCGAAGCACTTGTGGATCCAGCTCTTTTAGAATGTCATTGACCAATACGAAGTTGTTCAGCGACTTGGACATTTTTTCGTTATCGATATTGATGTAGCCGTTGTGCATCCAGTAGCGGGCAAAAGTCTTGCCCGTCAATGCTTCCGACTGGGCAATTTCATTTTCATGATGTGGGAACGTTAAATCCTGTCCGCCTGCATGGATGTCAATCGTATCCCCTAAATGCTCACGCGCCATAACGGAACATTCGATGTGCCAGCCAGGGCGTCCTGCTCCCCACGGGCTTTCCCATGAGATCTCACCGGGTTTTGCCGATTTCCATAACGCAAAATCCAGCGCGTCTTCTTTTTTATCGCCGGTTTCAATACGGGCGCCGATCTTCAGTTCATCTACCGACTGATGCGACAATTTGCCGTAGCCCTCGAATTTGCGGGTGCGGTAGTAAATATCCCCTTGCGATTCATAAGCATAGCCTTTTTCAACCAGCACTTCGATAAAATCGATAATTTGCGGGATATGGTCCATTACACGTGGGTGGACATCCGCTTCTGCACAGCCAAGCGCTTTTGTGTCTTCAAAATAGGCCTTGATAAACCGTTCGGCAATCTGCGGCACTTCCTCGCCCAGCTCGTTGGCTGCACGGATCAATTTATCATCGACATCTGTGAAATTGGAAACATACGTCACATCAAATCCACGGTAAGCAAGATAGCGGCGAACCGTGTCATATACAATTACCGGCCGTGCATTGCCGATATGGATGTAGTTGTAAACCGTCGGACCACATACATACATTTTTACTTTTCCCTTTTCCAACGGGATAAACTCTTCTTTTTGGCGCGTCAATGAATTAAAAATTTGAATCGTCATTTGGAGCAACCTTCTTTCTTCAGCACATTTTTCAATTGGTTAATTTCCCGTTCCATAGCGGCGATTTTCAGTTCCATCGACTCGCATTTGTCCATCATCGGATCGGGCATATTCTGGTGATTCAAATCCGGCTTTACTTTTACGCCGTCCTGAATGACGACTTTCCCTGGTATGCCGACAACCGTAGCGTTTGCCGGCACATTTTTCAATACTACTGAACCCGCTCCCACTTTGGAATTGGCTCCAATGACAATCGACCCGAGAACTTTCGCACCGGTCGCCACCAGTACATTGTCTTCCAAGGTCGGATGGCGCTTGCCGCGTTCTTTCCCAGTGCCCCCAAGAGTCACTCCCTGGTACAACGTGACATTGTCGCCGATGATACAAGTCTCTCCTATAACAACCCCCATGCCGTGGTCAATAAAAAAGCGGCGGCCGATCACAGCGCCCGGATGGATTTCGATGCCGGTAAAAAAGCGGCTGATTTGCGAAATGACCCGTGCGATAAAAAATAATTTCTTTTTGAAAAAGAAATGGGCCAGCCGGTGCGCCCAAATAGCGTGCAAGCCGGAATACGTCAGGATGACTTCCAAATAACTCCGGGCCGCCGGGTCTTGTTCGAAGATGACGTCAACATCGTCTTTTAGTAATTTCCACACAATTCCCGTCTCCTTTCTTGAGCAAAATAAAAAGCGCCTCTGTCAATTGAATGACAGAGACGCATCGTTGCGCGGTTCCACTCTGATTAGAAAGGCAAAATGCCTTTCTCTCTTGAACACCTTTAACGCAGGCGGTACGTCTGGTCTACTTGATTCGACTCAGCACTCGGAGAGGCATTTCGATGCAGCAGTGGCCCGGATCACTTTCAGCCGGTGATGATCCTCTCTTTGGAGCTTGCTGCATGTACTTCTTCTCGTCAACGATTTCCTAATAGTAAGTCCATTTTACACGTTTGGACCGATAAGTCAATTTTATCCGCTTTTGCTTTAAGCTTACGCTTTAACGAATTGGGAAACGCGGGCAATTGATTTCTCCTTGCCCAATAAAGCGATCGAATCCGGCAATTCCGGGCCATGTGATTGGCCGGTTGTAACGACACGGATCGGCATAAACAAGTTTTTGCCTTTATGGCCGGTCGCTTTTTGCACCGCTTTGATGGCTGCTTTGATTTCTGCCGGCTCAAAGGTTTCCAGTGATTCCAGCTGCTCTTTGAAAGCCGCCATTACTTCCGGAACTTGTTCCCCTGCCAAGACTTCTTGCTCAGCTTCGCCGTAAGACAATTCATCTGAGAAGAACAAATCGGACAGTTCCACAATCTCCGCCCCAAAGCTCATTTGGTCGTGGTACAAAGCAATTAGTTTTTCAGCCCAAACTGCTTGTTCTTCTGTCAGCGTTTCAGGCAATTTGCCGACTTTTTGCAAATGAGGAAGCGACAGCTTCACCACTTCTTCGAGCGGCAATTGCTTGATGTATTGGTTGTTCATCCACATCAATTTTTGCTTATCAAACATAGATGGCGATTTCGACAAACGCTTCACATCGAAAATGCGGATCAGTTCTTCTTTTGAGAAGATCTCTTCTTCGCCTTCTGGAGACCATCCTAAGAGCGCAAAGAAATTGAATAGCGCTTCCGGAATATAGCCCAGCTCTTTGTATTGGGAAATAAACTGCAAGATCGACTCATCGCGTTTCGACAGTTTTTTGCGGTCTTCGTTGATGATCAATGTCATGTGGCCAAATGATGGGTATTCCCAGCCAAAGGCATCAAAAACCATCAATTGTTTCGGTGTGTTCGACAAATGCTCTTCACCGCGGAAAATGTGCGTCATTTTCATCAAATGGTCATCTATGACCACCGCAAAGTTGTACGTCGGAATGCCGTTTGTTTTCACAAGCACCCAGTCGCCAACGTCTTTCGATTCGAAAGAAACGGTGCCGCGCACCAAGTCTTCGAACTCATACGTTACGTCAGCCGGCACTTTCATGCGCAGCGTATACGGCAAACCAGCCGCTTCTTTTTCTGCTACTTCTTCAGCAGTCAGATTGCGGCAAGTGCCTGCGTATTGCGGTGCAGCAATGCCTGATGCTTTTTGCGCTTCACGTTCTGCTTCCAGTTTTTCCGGCGTACAGAAACATTTATAAGCCGTACCGTTTTCAAGCATTTCAGCAGCATAGCCTTTGTAAATATCCAAACGTTCCATTTGGCGGTACGGGCCATACTCTCCGCCAATATCCACGGACTCATCATAATCGATGCCGAGCCATTTCAGGTTGTCCAGCTGCGACAACTCGCCTGCTTCGATATTGCGGGCAATATCGGTATCTTCAATGCGGACGATAAATTTGCCGTTGTGGTGGCGTGCATATAAATAGTTGAAAAGCGCTGTGCGGGCACCGCCGATATGTAAGTGGCCAGTCGGGCTTGGCGCATAGCGTACGCGTACTTCTTGTGTCATCTTTTTTCCTCCTAAATGAATAACAGTATCTCCTATTCTATCACTCTGGCGCGTCCAGCGAAAGCGGGCGTTCCACCAATAAGATTACAGCAAGAGCCGCAATCCCTTCTTCGCGTCCGGTAAATCCAAGGTGTTCAGAAGTCGTCGCCTTCACATTGACCTGGGAAATGTCCGCTTCAAGCAAACTCGCAATCGATTCGCGCATCTGTTCAATGTATGGTGCCAGTTTTGGTTTTTGGGCGATAACCGTACAATCCACGTTGCCAAGTTCATAGCCCTGCTCTTTCACGTATTGCCAAATATGCGTCAATAGTTTTCTGGAATCGGCATCTTTAAATTCCGGATCCGTGTCCGGGAAATGCTTGCCGATATCCCCTCCGCCAATTGCGCCGAGTGCTGCATCTGTAATTGTGTGAAGCAAAACATCTGCATCCGAATGTCCGAGCAAACCCCGGTCGTGGGGAATTTCAATGCCCCCTAAAATGAAAGGTCGCCCTTCCGCTAATTGATGTACATCATAACCTTGTCCAATCCGCATTATCTTAGTCCCTCCTGTATCTGACTTTCCAAAATGGCTTTGCCATAAATCAAATCTTCCGGTGTCGTCATTTTCACATTTTCATACGTACTTTCCACAATTTGCACCGGATGGTTCAAGCGCTCTACGAGCATCGCTTCATCCGTCCCGAGAAACCCATCTTCTACAGCCGCTTTGGCCGCTTTTAAAATCAGCTCGTACGTAAACGCCTGAGGGGTTTGCACCATCCACAACGCATTGCGGTCAACGGTCTCTGTAATAATTCCATTATCCGCTTTTTTGATGGTGTCTTTTACCGGAACCGCTGCAATGGCAGCGCCGCAAGTATTGGCGGTCTCCACTAAGCGGGTGATAACGTCTTGTGAGATAAACGGCCGTGCCGCATCATGCACCAGCACAACGCCACAAGGCGGAATCGCTTCAAGACACGCTCGCACACTGTCCTGCCGCTCCATTCCGCCGTCTGCATAACCGTGAACTTTTGTAATCTTGTATTTTGTCACATACTGATCGATAATTTGCCGTTCTTCTTCTTTCACCGCAAGCCAAATAGCTTCGCACGCTGGATCTCGTTGAAACACTTCCAGCGTGTAAAGAAAAATCGGCTTGTCAAAAAGCTCGAGCAATAATTTGTTTTTATTTGCTTTCATTCGTTTCCCGCTGCCTGCAGCAGGCAAGACGACTGTATATTTCATATTGTTACATCCTTTATCCATTCATTGAGGCTTGGCGGCCTTCACGAGGCTTCGCAAAAATCATGCGCCCTGCAGAAGTCTGCAGTACACTCGTCACAGTCACATCTATAGCCTGCCCAATATAAGCTTTTCCATCTTCAATAACAATCATTGTACCATCATCCAAATAAGCTACGCCCTGATTTTGCTCTTTCCCGTCTTTTATGACGACAACGTGCATGTCTTCCCCCGGGATAACGACAGGTTTTACCGCATTGGCCAAATCATTGATATTTAAAACAGGAACGTTGTGCAGTTCGCAGACTTTATTCAAGTTAAAGTCATTCGTTACGACTTGCCCGCCCATCTTCTTCGCCGCGCGCATCAGTTTTAAATCCACTTCACTGACTTCATCAAAATTTTCTTCCGTAATCATAATAGCACCTTCGCGCTCACTTTGGAGGCGCTTTAAAATATCCAAGCCTCTCCGGCCGCGCGTCCGCTTCAACGTATCGGAGGAATCGGCAATGTGCTGCAGTTCCGACAGCACGAACTGGGGTACGACGAACGTGCCTTCCATAAATCCTGTAGCGGAAATATCGGCAATCCGGCCATCAATGATTACACTGGTATCCAATAATTTATAAGCCACTTTTTCAACCGGCGGTGCTTCAATTTCTGCTTTTTTATTGACTGCAGTCAACTTTTGGGGAATAAGCATCGAAATGATTTCTTCCCGTTTCTGGAAGCCTACGGCAAAGCCCAAATAGCCGAGTACAACAGACAAAATAATGGGTGCCGCTGTAGCAACGATGGGAATATCAATCGTATTCAAGGCAAATCCGATCAGAAAGGCAACAACTAACCCTATGATGAGCCCAAGAGTCCCGAATAACAAATCCGGTGTCGGTGCATGGAGCAGTTTCTCTTCCATCCACTTCATAAACCTCACGATTAAATCCGCAAATAATAAAGACAATAAAAAGAAAATAAGCGCGCCGATCAAGGCTGACACGATTGCATTATTGATCCATGGGCTGTCGGGAATAGGGATAAGTTCAAAGACGTAAGGAAAAAATATGATTCCAACTGCAGCGCCAATCAGCAAAAATAAAATCTGGATAATTCTTTTTAACATAGACTCCACCTCCTTTTTTATAATTATACACATTTTGCATGAGAAAGGCTTTCAGGACCCTTGTTAGAATAAGGAAAAGAAAAAAGAGGCACCAAGTGCCCCCTCATTGTGGAAATATTTCTTTTAATGCATCATTTACACTTTCAACGCCAATGACCCGGATGCCTTCCGGGTAATCCCATCCGCCGAGGTTGGAAGCTGGCACAATTGCGCGTTTAAATCCTAATTTTGCTGCTTCTTGCACGCGTTGTTCAATCCGCGATACGCGGCGCACTTCGCCGGTCAGTCCGACTTCGCCGATGATGCAGTCATAAACATTCGGGGCTTTGTCACGGTAGCTTGAAACAATGCTCGCAAGCACCGCCAAATCGATTGCGGGCTCATCAAGCTTTACGCCACCGGCCACTTTGATATAAGCATCCTGCGCCTGCAAAAGCATCCCAGCACGTTTTTCCAGCACTGCCATGATCAGCGAAACTCGGTTTTGATCAATTCCTGTTGCCATCCGTTTCGGATAGTTAAAGCTTGAAGGCGTAACCAATGCCTGAATCTCCACGAGAATCGGACGGGTTCCTTCCATCGATGCTACAACCGTTGATCCGGCTGCTCCGCTCGACCGTTCCTGCAAAAACAGTTCCGACGGGTTCAATACTTCTTTCAAACCGCTTTGCAGCATCTCAAAAATCGCAATTTCATTTGTTGAACCAAAGCGGTTTTTCACGCTGCGCAAAATGCGGTACGTATGGTGGCGCTCGCCTTCGAAATAAAGCACGGTATCCACCATATGTTCAAGAATCCGCGGCCCCGCAATCTGCCCTTCTTTCGTCACGTGCCCGACAAGGAAAATGGCAATGTTTTTTGTTTTCGCGATGCGCATCAATTCCGCTGTACTTTCCCGGACCTGCGTCACGCTTCCCGGAGCTGAAGTTACTTCCGGGTGATGGACCGTCTGGATAGAGTCAACGATCACAAAGTCAGGCGCTACTTCTTCAATCGTATGGTGAATCAATTCCAAATTGGTTTCTGCATAGATATACAATTCCGAAGAAGATGCATCCAGCCGTTCTGCCCGCAATTTGGTTTGGCGGATGGATTCCTCTCCTGAAATATATAAGACGCGGCTGCCGCTATTGGCCAGCATCGCAGAAACTTGAAGCAAAAGTGTGGATTTCCCGATTCCCGGATCTCCGCCGATCAATACCAGTGAACCCGGCACAATGCCGCCGCCAAGCACGCGGTTCAACTCGCCCATCTTCGTCTCTACACGGGGTTCTTCCTGCGTTTTAATCGAGTTGATCGGCGTCGCTTTTTGGGAAACAGTAGCGGAATGCTGGAAGGCACCGCGCGTTCCTTTAGGAGCTGCCACTTCCACTTCCTCGACCATCTGGTTCCATTCACCGCATCCTGGACATTTGCCCATCCATTTTGCTGACTCGTAACCGCACGATTGGCAGATAAACTTCGTTTTTTTCTTAGCCATGTGGGGCCTCCTTTTCCAAATAAAAACGCCCGCCGAAGTCCGGCGAGCGGATTGTTTAACTTATTTATTTTGTTTCAGTTGCAATCGGTTCTTTCGTACGGACCACAAAATCATCATCTTCGACATCAAACACAATTCGTTGACCTGCAATGGCTGTTCCTTTTAACAATTCTTCAGACAAACGGTCTTCGACATGTTTTTGAAGTGCACGGCGAAGTGGACGTGCTCCGTATTCAGGATCATACCCTTCTTGCGCCACTTTTTCAAGCGCTGCTTCTGTCAATTCCAAATCGATGTTTTGCTCTTTCAAACGATCCGTCAATTGTTTCGACATCAAGTTCACAATCTCTCTCAAGTTCTCTCTTTCAAGCGAGTGGAACACAATCATGTCGTCGATACGGTTCAAGAATTCAGGACGGAAGGCTTTTTTCAACTCAGCCAACATTTTGCCCTTCATGTCTTTATAATCCGTTTTCGCATCTTCCAAGTTGAAACCAACGTATTTATTGTATTTCAGCTCTTCTGCACCAACGTTCGATGTCATGATGATTACGGTATTGCGGAAATCGACTCTGCGCCCTTTGGAATCAGTCAAGCGGCCGTCTTCAAGCACTTGCAATAGAATGTTGAAGACATCCGGATGCGCTTTTTCAATTTCATCAAGCAGGACGACAGAATAAGGTTTTCTGCGGACTTTTTCAGTCAGCTGGCCGCCTTCTTCATACCCGACATAACCTGGAGGCGAACCTACAAGGCGGGAAGTCGAATGTCTTTCCATGTACTCAGACATATCGATGCGGATCATCGCATCTTCATCCCCGAACATCGATTCAGCAAGTGCACGGGCAAGTTCTGTTTTACCTACACCAGTTGGCCCAAGGAAGATAAACGAACCAATCGGACGTTTCGGATCTTTCAATCCGGCACGCGCACGGCGAATCGCTTTTGAAATCGACGTTACCGCTTCTTCTTGGCCAATTACACGGTTGTGAAGAATTTCTTCCAAGTTCAACAGTTTCTCAGATTCGGTTTGCGCCAGTTTGGAAACCGGAATGCCAGTCCACATCGATACCACTTTTGCAATATCTTCGACTGTTACTTCGGATTCTTCTTTGCCTTGCTTTTCTTTCCATTCTTTTTTCGTTTTATCCAATTGATCTTTTAATTTTTGTTCAGCATCGCGCAAAGAAGCAGCCTTTTCAAACTCCTGGCTTTGCACCGCTTCGTTTTTCTCAGAACGGGCTGCATCCAGTTTTGCTTCAAGCTCTTTCAAATCCGGTGGAGTTGTATATGAGCGAAGTCTTACTTTAGAACCCGCTTCATCAATCAAGTCAATCGCTTTATCCGGCAAGAAACGGTCAGAAATGTAACGGTCAGACATTTTTGCTGCCGCTTCAATCGCTTCGTCTGTAATTTTCACCCGGTGATGCGCTTCGTAACGGTCGCGAAGGCCTCTGATGATTAGAATTGTTTCTTCTACAGATGGCTCATCTACTTGAATCGGCTGGAAACGGCGTTCAAGAGCTGCATCTTTTTCAATGTATTTGCGGTATTCGTCTAATGTTGTTGCGCCGATACATTGCAATTCACCGCGTGAAAGAGAAGGTTTTAAGATGTTTGAAGCATCAATCGCACCTTCTGCTCCACCAGCACCGATTAATGTGTGAAGCTCATCGATGAAGAGAATAACATTGCCGGCTTGGCGAATTTCGTCCATCACTTTTTTCAAGCGATCTTCAAATTCTCCGCGGTATTTCGTGCCTGCAACCACAGTTCCCATATCCAATACCATCACGCGTTTGTCGCGTAAAGTTTCCGGCACTTCATTGTTAACGATTTGCTGCGCCAACCCTTCAGCAATCGCTGTTTTACCGACGCCAGGTTCACCGATCAGTACCGGGTTGTTTTTCGTACGGCGGCTTAATACTTCAATAACACGCGTAATTTCCTGACTTCTTCCGATAACCGGATCCAAGCTTCCTTCACGTGCCACTTGTGTCAAATCACGAGCTAAACCATCTAAAGTTGGTGTGTTGGCAGAAGCATTCGGGCTGCTTCCAGTAGATGCCTGTTCATTGCTGCCTAACAACTGCAGGACTTGCTGGCGGGCTTTATTCAGGCTGACGCCGGCATTTCCAAGTACACGCGCCGCTACGCCTTCACCTTCACGGATCAACGCAAGCAGTAAATGCTCAGTTCCGATGTAAGAATGGCCCAACTTGCGTGACTCATCTACAGACAGTTCAATTACTTTTTTAGCACGAGGTGTATAGTGAACGATCGGACCGACATCTTTTTCGCCGACTCCCACCAGTTCTTTAACGCCTTCTTCGATCAATTGCGTATTAACTTCGATAGCTTCTAAAGCTTTAGCAGCAATACCGCCGCCTTCACGAATTAAACCAAGCAAAATATGCTCTGTTCCAATTGATTCATGTTTCATGCGAATAGCTTCTTCTTGAGCTAATTGAAGCACTTTTTGTGCGCGTTGTGTAAATCGATTAAACATCATGCGAATTCCTCTCCTTCATGGGTTACATTTTCTTTATTCAAACGCTCGCGGAATAATTTCGCGCGGGCAACATCACGTTCTTTGGGCTGCAGCGGTTTTCCGGCATATTGCTGAAGAAAAGCCGGCTGCATAAAAATCATCAATTCATTCAGAATGGACATGTCCATATCTTCGATCATTTTCAAATCAATGCCTAAGCGGACATCCGATAAACAAGTTGCTGCTTCTTCGGTAGATAATAACCGGGAATAGGTTAATGTCCCAAGAGACCGGTAAATCCGGTCCTCTAAAGCAAGAGGGGAATTGTTTAAAATAGCTTCTCTGGCCAGTCGTTCTTGGTGAATGATCTGTTCGGTCATATTCTGCAAATCCTGCAAAATATCATATTCCGACTTACCGAGAGTCATTTGGTTGGAAATTTGATAGACATTTCCTAAAGCTTCACTGCCTTCTCCGTAAATACCTCTTACGACCATTCCTAAACGTGAAATTGCTGGAATAATGCGCGTAATCTGATGGGACATCGTCAATGCCGGCAAATGCAGCATAACAGAGGCTCTCATTCCTGTTCCCGTATTTGTAGGGCAGCTGGTCAAATAACCAAACTTTTCATGGAAGGCATAGGAGAGATTTTTTTCCAGCAGGGAATCCAATTGGTTGGCTGCCTGATAAGCTTCTTGTAAATGGAACCCCGATTGCAAACTTTGTATCCGCAAATGGTCTTCTTCATTAACCATAACACTAAGCTCTTCATTTTCTGACAGCAGGACTGATCCTGAGTGTGTACCATTTGCCAAGTAAGGGCTGATCAAGTGTTTCTCAACCAATACTTCCCTTTGCAGCTTAGGGGTTTCCTGTATATTAATATGTGTAAACGAATGATTCAACTCATGTGCTTTATCAAGGAGCACAGAAGACACTTCTTTATCCACTTTCAGTGCTTCATCCTCCGAATATGAATAGGGAAATTGGAAGTCACTTAAATTGCGTGCCAGCCGGATACGGGTGCTCATGGCAATATCTACATTATCCCCATCATTCGCCATCCAGCTGCTGGCTCTAGGTTGCAAAAAACGTTCAATTGCCATCCGGGACACCTCCTTCAAGCTGAAGATTTAATACTTTGATTTCATCCCGGAATTTTGCTGCTTCTTCAAAATTCTCATTTTGAATTGAAACTTGCATGAGCTTTCTTAATTCTTCTATCTCTTTTCGTATCTTTAATGTACTTCCATAAGAAGCAGGGATTTTTCCGGCATGTTCAAAATTGCCGTTGTGAAGCCGTTTAAAGATGTTTTCTAACTGTGGTTCAAAGGCTTCATAACAAGTTGCACAACCGAATTTCCCCAGCTCCAAAAACTTTGTAAAAGTAAATCCGCAAGAAGGGCAAACCGCCACTTCTTTTTTCACTGGACTTACTGAGGTTTGCTGTTTAGGAAACCAATTAGACAACAATTGATGAATTGCCATAGGATCTTGTTCGAAAACAAAATTTAAGTTGTGGTTTTCAGCAGCACAGACGTGACATAAATGACGCTCCGTCATCTGTCCCTGCACCTTTTGTTTAACAATTACGGAAGCAGGACGTTCTCCGCATTGATCGCAAATCATTTTATCACCCCTTATGTGTTTTACTGATACTTTAAAGTGAAGAGCATAGCAATTAGTATCCTTGCTCTTACTTCATCTCGTACCGGCAAAGGCAAAAGCAAAGTGGAGCGGTCGATGGCACTTAATATTAATTTTGCTTCTCGTTTGGATACAACTTCTTCATCCAAGAGTCGAAAAACAATATCCTCAGCCATGCTTTGAGTAGCTCCATTTTCCAAGCGACCGATAATATCAGAAATCACATCTGATTTCTGATGCATTCTGATTCGTTTGATGCGGATATAACCGCCGCCGCCTCTTTTACTCTCAACCAAGTAGCCCCTATCTACAGTAAACCTAGTGTTGATCACATAATTTATTTGAGATGGCACACATTGAAACTTTTCTGCTACTTCATTTCGCTTTATTTCAATATGGTCTCTCTCGCTTAATTCGATAACTTCTTTCAAATAACCTTCAATCACATCTGAAATATTCCGCATCGCCTTCACCTCTTCGATACATAATATGTCAAAAGCTGACTTTGACTATATTTGACTTTATTATACACTATGCATTTTAAGGAATTCAAATAGAATGATTTGGAGAAGGCGTACGTTAAAAAAAGCCTTGAGAAAAATCCCAGGGCTTTTAAAGTTCTACTCTTTATCTAATATTCGTTTCATGAAATCTTTTGCATGGCTTGAGATGGATTTTGTTTCTTCTTCTCGGTATTTAGTTAGCCATTTCGTTCCTTCACGCCACACTTCGACTACATCACCTTCAGTAACATCATGCGTAAAATCTGTTACTGGAAAAGTGTACTGGTCAGAGTCTCCATTGATAGGGGTTAACAAAGCCGTTCTTTTATCAATTGTCTCTACTTTATACAATCCCGGTTTCATCACCATCACCTCTCTTAAGCTTTTCCCCCAAATCTGAAAGTTCAATCCTTAGAAGAAAATTAAACAAAAATGATTACTTTTGCTCAGTTGTGTTTTGAATAATAAAAAAAGAAAACACAAAAAAGCCGCCGCCGGAAATACCGGCAACGGCTTTTTTTACTTGGCCCAGCAATGTCCTACTCTCACAGGGGGAAACCCCCAACTACCATCGGCGCAAAAGAGCTTAACTTCCGTGTTCGGGATGGGAACGGGTGTGGC
>NZ_JABWTK010000015.1 GCF_020071995.1 Planococcus chinensis
AGCGCAGAATATCAAAAAAATGACCCTCCTGCTTAACAGGAGGGTCTAAAAACTCGATGTTCAATTGATTTTTCATTCAAAAACAAAGAGCTTGATGGTCAAAACCTTAGTTTCTCAACAAGCTGAGGAGTTGTCCCAAAAGTAATTTGGGACAACTCCTTTGCGACGAAGCTAGCGTAGCGATGCAACGGTTTTTCATGTCTCGAAGCTAGCGCAGCGATGCAGAGACAGGAGCAATAGTACTCCCAACGCTTTATTAGAAGCAGGGAGCTGTCCAATAAGTCTGATATTCGACTTATTGGACAGCTCCTTGTAAACAAACAGTTCATTTATTGGCTCTTCAGTTCTTCCAAATCCATAGCCGGTCCAAAGAATTCGTAATGGATCCGGCTGTCATCCATGCCGATATTGCGCAGTTCTCGAATCATGCTGACCATGAACGGCACCGGTCCGCAAACATAGGCATCTCCGGCGGGATCTACATGTTCTTCCAGCATCGCCCGGGTAATAAAGCCGTTTTCCTCGTCGGAATAGACGGTGCTGTAGGAAGCGTTCTCCATCCGGTTGACAAAGCTTTTAATGTCTTCATCAAACGCATGCTGGTTTCGGTTCCGTGCCCCGTGAAGAAAGACCGTCGGGCGTTCCGGCGTCGAAGTGGCAACGGTTTCGAACATGCTCATCATCGGTGTGATGCCGACGCCTCCGCTGATAAAAGCGACCGGTGTCGTTTTGGAAGCATCGAGGACAAACACGCCGGCTGGTGCACTGACTTCTAGCCGGTCGCCTTCGTTTACTTGTTTATGAAGGTAAATCGAAACGATTCCGTTCGGGTCATTGTCGGCTTCCCGTTTGACGGAAATGCGGAATTCATCCGGCTTGGATGCCTGGGATAAGCTATACTGCCGAATCATCGTATATTTTTCTCCAGGGATGGACACGCGCACCGAAATGTATTGGCCTGGTATATAGGTCGGCACATTGGAGCCGTCCGCTGGTTTTAAATAAAACGAAGTGATGACGTCGCTTTCTTTTACTTTGCGCGCTACAACAAAGTCCTTGAAATAATTCCAGCCGTTCTCTTGTTCGGCTGTGGTCTGGTACATGCTCTTCTCGACGCTGATAAAGGCATCGGCAATCACGCCGTAGGCATCAGACCAGGCTTGAATAATCTCATCGGTGGCCGCATCTCCGAGCACTTCTTTCATTGCAATCAGCAGATGGGCGCCGACAATCGGATAATGTTCCGGCTTCACGCCCAGGCTGACGTGCTTATGGGCAATTTGAATAACGGCAGGCATGATTTCCTCTAAATTGTCGATGTGGACAGCTGCTGCATAAACGGTTTTTGCCAACGCCGTCTGCTGGCGTCCCTGTGCCTGGTTCGCGTGGTTGAAAATGTTCAGCAATTCCGGATGTTCCTCAAACATTCTGCTGTAAAATCGGGTGGTAATGGCAACGCCGTGATCTTCAAGGACGGGGGCAGTGGATTTGATAATCATTCGAGTTTCGGGTGATAACATAATCGATCCGCTCCTTTTCGATTTTATTTGCACGCAAATTAACGTCTGTTCTCAACAAGTCTCAATTTCTTTTCTGAAGGTCACTTAGCGGCTATAATGAATAGGCAGGGAAGGTGAAAAAATGAGACTGACAATGTACACCGACTACTCATTGCGCGTATTGATTTACTTGGCTTCAACAGAAGAAAATAAGCTTTCGACGATTCAGGAAATTTCTGATGCTTACAATATATCGAAAAACCATTTAATGAAAGTTACTTTTGAACTCGGCAAAGCCGGCTTTATCCACACCGTCAGAGGACGGGGAGGCGGCATCCGCTTGGCAGACCTTCCAGAGAATATCAACATCGGTACCGTCGTCCGGCGCATGGAAGACGATTTCCATTTAGTTGAATGCTTTGATATGGAACATAACCGCTGCCCGATTGCGCCGGTCTGCGGACTGCGCGGTGTGCTCGGAAAAGCGCTGCATGCTTATCTGGCAGTACTGGACGAATACACGCTGGAAGATTTGCTTTTCAATAAAGAAGGCCTCCGCGCGATTTTGCAACCTTAAAAAAACGGCTCAAATAAATGAGCCGTTTTTTTGTATTCTATAATTGAAGCGTTTGCGGCTCTTTGCCTTTTTTATTGATCAGGCGGGCACGATCCGGTTTGATGGCTAAAATGACAAGATTCGGATCATCCGGTCCGGAGAACCAGCCTTCCAAATGTTCGTTCCATACTTTATCAATCATGCTTTGGTCATCGTGAACACCCATCGTGCCTTCAATTTCAAGGAACGCATCTCCGACGCCTTGGCCTTCATAGCCTAACAGGATGTGCGCATGGGGATTGGCTTCAAGCTCGTCGACTTTTTGAGTTTGTTTGTTGGTTGCGGTGTATAAAGTGAATTCATCGTTGAAAAACGTCATGTAACGGGAATGCGGCTTATCGCCTTTCACCGTTGATAAAATACCAACATGGCTTTCCTCTAAAATTTTCAAGGCATTCTGCTTCAATTCTTCCTGATTCATCCTCTTCACTCCTTTAGTAGTTTGCTGCTCTTTATCTATATTCCTGTTTAAAATCTTGCTAAACATTAGAAGCTGTAAATCATCGGAAGATCGGAGTATCTGCCAAAGCAAAACAAAAAGGCCTGCTGGGAAGCAGGCCTTTAAACGGGTTCTACAATTTTCGGGTTTCGGCTGAATATGCTTGGCAGCACCATGCCGAATAATATAACGAAGATGCCGACTACTTGAAGAATCGTCAAAGTTTCATTCAAGACCAGAACCGAAGCGATAACGGCTACCGGCAGTTCCATAGCGCTTAAAATGGAAGCGAGCCCGGAGCCGACATGCGGCACGGCAATCGAGAAAAAGCAGATGGGCATGATAATGCCGAAAAATCCGAGCAACAAGCCATATACCCACAGGCCTTCATTAAAGAGCTGTCCGTTCCAGACGATTTCCGGTGTCTGGAAAATCGAGATCACAATAGCGGCCGCGAAAGAAACAAAAAACAAACGGGTCGTAGTATCCATGCCTTCGACTTTTATGCCGTTGACAAACATAAAGGCAGAAAAACAGAATGCCGCTCCGATGCCCCAAGCCCATCCTTGCCAAGGGATGCTGCTGAGATCTGCGTCAATAACTCCCGCAGCAAGTATTGTGCCGCCGAACAATAAAACCAATGAAACGGCTTCGGTGCGTTTCAGCCATCGGCGGTGCACGATGCAATCCAGGAACATGCCGATCCAGGTGAATTGGAATAGCAGGACGACTGCGAGGGAAGCGGGCAAATAGACGAGGGATTGCCCGTACACCATTCCGGTTGCAGCGGTGAACGTGCCGGACAACGCCAATACTTTCCAGCCGCGCAGGCGGGGGATTTTTCGTTTCGTAAAGAGCAGCAGCAACACTGCAAGTGCAAAGCCGATAAAGTATTGGCTTGTTACCGCTTCAGCCGCGGTAAATCCGTTGGCCATGGCCACTTTGATAATCGTTGAAAGGATGCCGTAACAGCTTGCTGCTACCACAACCATAAGAGGGTAAATCCAATTTTTCATTCGTAAGGTCACTCCTGTTCATTCAAGAATCATAACACAGAAAAACCGCATGGTGGGCACCATGCGGTTCTTCAGAAAAGTAGGTTAATTCTGAGCATTAATCCGGGAAGAGCTTGTCGCTTCCAGAACTGTCTTTTGTCGAACGTTTATTTTCTTCATCGTCCATATTTTCTTTTAGATCCTCTAAAGGAATGGCATCGACAGTCTCTTCTTCTTTGAACATTTCGTGCATCGTTTCTTTATCTGTTTTGACCTGTTCCGGATTATCTCTGGATGGCGTATCTCTTGTTTCGCGGTTTTCTTCATTGAAAGGTTTTTTGTCTGTCATGAGAAGCACCTCTTTCTAAATGTCATTAGTTTTGTATTCCTCAAATGGCTTCACCTCAAACATGAGCTGCTTGCTGGTCTGTATGCTTTAGGTGACAGGAGAGGGTATGGTAAAATGAAAACAGAGAATGAAAGGAGTCAACACATGGAAACAAAACCGGCAATAAATGTAGGCGGCCTGCAATTTGCATGGGATCTGGAAGAAGGCCAATTCTTATTTGAAGGCCAGGATGCTGTGCTATTTTGGACCGCAAGTGCAATGAAAATGTTTTTTGATACGATAGAAGAAATTTCAGGAGAAGACGCAGCAAGCGTGGTATTGGAGACTACCGGTTTCCGCCAGGGCTTATTGGTCGGTGAATACTTTACCGGAATGAAAAACGTCAGCATTTCTGAAGCGGCGCATTTGATTACCAATACATATGCATCTGCAGGATGGGGAAGAGCAAGCATCCACGATTTGGATGAATCTGCAGGGACCCTCCAGGTGAATTTGAAAAACAGTTGGGAACATAAGATTAACGTAGCACAAGGGAAAAAAGAGGGCGGAAGATACTTGGCTGCGCATTACGCCGGCATCTTCACTTTGCTGTTAGGCCGCAATATTTGGTACCGCGTCCTGCATCACCAAATTGAGGGCCATCCGGAAACGGTCATTGAGTATTTCCCTTCCGAAAAAAATATTGAAGAAAATATTCACCGGCTTGCCCGCTTGAAAGAAGCCGAGCAAATCAGCCAATTGGAACGGCTGGTCGATGAAAAAACGGCAGAACTCAATGAACTGATCAAGGAAATTTCTTCGCCGATCATCCCGGTGCTTGAAGACATCGTGGTTGTTCCTTTGCTTGGAACTTACGACGAAGCACGGGCAGAAGAGCTCTTGGTCAAAACTTTGCAAAATCTTCCGAAGTATAAAGCAAGATATTTGGTGCTTGATTTAACCGGCTTAAACAATAATTTTACGCTTCATGCCGCAGCACTGATCGATAAATTGGGATCAACGGCTTCGTTGATCGGAACTGATACAATTTTGGTCGGCATTGCACCGAAAATGAGCATGGTGATTACCGAATCAGGTTTAAACCTTTCCAAATTCAACTGCTTCCAAACGCTGCAGCACGGCATTCACTACGCGCTGGCGCAAAATGGCCGCAGCATCATTTGAATAAAAAATAAGCGCCCGCAGGCGCTTATTTTTGTTCCACCGATTTTACAATCTCCACGATCACTTGTGTGGCTTTTTCCATGTTCTGTACCGAAATGAATTCGTACTGGCCGTGATAGTTTTCGCCGCCAGTGAAAATGTTCGGCGTTGGCAAGCCCATATACGACAATTGCGAACCGTCTGTTCCGCCGCGGACCGGTACGATATTCGGCTCGATTCCGAGCGCCTTCATGGCCGCTTCAGCTGCGTCCACAATTTCCATGACCGGTTCGATTTTTTCGCGCATATTATAGTACTGGTCTTCAACTTCAAGCTTAATGGCTTCTGTGCCATATTGCTCCTGCAGCTTCGCAGCTGTTTTTTGCATATGGCTTTTTTTCGCTTCGAAAGCGTCTTTGTCAAAGTCGCGGATGATGTACGAAAGAACCGCTTTTTCTACATCTCCTTTAAAGCTGTTTAAATGGATAAACCCTTCGTAGCCTTCTGTCAATTCTGGTACTTCGTTTTTCGGCATTTCTTCCTGGAAACGGATAGCGACGGTTTGGGCGTTGATCATCTTGTTTTTAGCAGAACCCGGATGGACGCTTTTCCCTTGGACCGTCAATTTGGCGGCAGCAGCGTTAAAGCTTTCATACTGCAGTTCGCCAAGCGGACCGCCGTCCATCGTATATGCGAAGTCAGCAGCAAAACGGCCGACGTCGAATTTATGCGGCCCGCGCCCGATTTCTTCATCCGGCGTAAACGCCACGCGGATTTTGCCGTGCTTAATCTCCGGATGTTGGATCAAATATTCCATCGCCGTCATGATTTCAGCGACGCCCGCTTTATTGTCAGCGCCAAGCAAGGTCGTGCCGTCGGTTGTAATAAGCGTGTGGCCGACGTAATTTTTCAAGTCCGGGAAGTCGGAAACCGCCATTGTGACGTTTGAACTCAATTGAATATCGTTGCCGTCGTAGTTTTCGATGCGCTGCGGATTGACGTTTTTTCCGGTGAAATCTGTCGCAGTATCCACATGCGCTAAGAAGCCGACCACCGGCAATTCTTTGTCGGTATTGGACGGCAAGGTGCCGAACAGGTAACCGAATTCGTCCATGCCGACATCTTCCAGACCGATATCGTTCATTTCCTTTTCCAATACGTTCAGTAAATCCCACTGGCCGAGTGTTGATGGCGTTTCGGTGCTTTCAAAATCAGATTGTGTATCGATTTTTGCATAACGAACCAAGCGTTCAATTAAAGCTTCAAACATGTGCAGTTCCCCCTAAGATATGTATTCTCTTTATTTTAGCACGAAAAAAGAGAATTTTGGAAATACGCTCGGTTGAAGGGAAGATATGCACAGTAAAGGTTAAAATACGCCCAGTTGCATCTAAAATACGCCCAGTTGAGGTTGAAATACGCTTCTGCAATAAAAAAAGGCAGCGAACTTCGCTGCCTTTCCTTTATTTCTTGCTATTCTTCTCAATCAACGACTGCGCGTGTGCTTGTTTTACTTCTTCAAGCAAGGCAGCATCCGTCAACAGGCGGTATCCCGTATTCGCCAATGCTTTCGCGCCGCGAACCAATGCTTCATTGCCGGCATCGGACTTGGCCGCTTCACGGAATTCAGCAGTATGGGCAATCAAGTCATCCGGACCGATCTTGATGTACGGATGAGCCGTCGGCACTTCGTAGCTGATGTTGCCGGCATCCGTTGAACCGAGTCCTTTCGAGCGGGACGCGGCGACTTCTTCGCCGACCGCCAGCAGTTCTTCGCGCACAATTGCATCCAAGGCATCGGTCAGCACCAGATCTTTCACTTCGTTCTGGAACCGCTCAATTTTGACCGTTGCTCCAGTGGCAAGGGCAGCGCCTTCAGCAATGGACCGGATTTTTCGTGCGGTGTCTTCGGTCTTCTTCCAGGAATCGGCTCGGATGTAAAAACGGGCCGAAGCGTATTCCGGGATGATGTTCGGCGCATCGCCGCCGTGCGTGATGATGCCATGGACGCGGGCATCAGACGGCAACTGCTGGCGCAAGGCATTGATGCCGTTGAACAATTGAAGCGCCGCATCGAGTGCATTGATGCCTTCTTCAGGAGAAGCTGCGGCATGCGCCGGCTTGCCGTAAAAATGAAAATCAAGCGGGTCGACCGCGAGGGAAGGGCCGGTGATGGCCGATTTCCCGGATGGATGGATCATCAATGCAGCATCAATTCCTTGAAGCAGTCCGTGTTTTACAAAACTTCCCTTGGCGCTGCCGTTCGGTCCGCCTTCTTCGGCCGGCGTCCCGAGCACCACGACGCGTCCGCCCGTAGAAGAAAAAGTTTCCGAAAGGGCAATCGCCGCTGCGACACTGGTCGTACCGATAATATTATGGCCGCAAGCATGTCCGAGGCCCGGCAAGGCATCGTATTCAGCAAGGTAAGCAATCGTCGGACCTGGAAGCGCGCTTTCTTTGCTGGCAAAAAATGCGGTCGCATGTCCGGCAACGCCCGTTTCAACAGTGAAACCGGCAACCTCCAGCAACTCCACTAAAGTGGCGCTGGCAAACACTTCTTCATTGCCGATTTCCGGTTTGGCATGGATGGCCTGGCTGGTGGCGATATACTCTTCGCGTTTTGAGTCGATGGCCTGGGAAATGGTTAAGGCTGCTTCTTGGATAGCTGTCATTGATGTTCCTCCTCAGGGTTTATTGGTAATCCACTAGTTCTTCTACAGGGACGAATGTCGGGATTTGAGCGCCTTTTGTATGTTCTTTGATAAATTCAGCAGTATCGTCTTGCTGGTACAATTCAACAATCTTCAAGAAATCCGGGTCGTCTGCATTTTCTTTGCTTGCCGCAATCAAGTTGATGTAAGGTGCTGCTGTTTCGCTTTCACGGGCAATCGGGTCTGTTGTCGGATTCAATCCGGCATCTACGGCAACGCCGTTGTTGATGATCGAAGCGGCAACATCAGCCATCGCACGCGGCGTTTGGCCGGAGATCATCGGCACCAATTCGATGTTTTTCGGGTTCTCGATAATGTCGTCGGCAGTGCCAGTCAAACCGGCATCATCCGATAATTTGATCAAACCGGCTTCCTGCAGGAGCAATAAGCCGCGTCCCATATTTGTCGCTTCGTTCGGCAAAGCAATTTGAGCGCCGTCCGGCAGTTCGTCGATGGACTTGTACTTTTCAGAGTAAAGGCCCATTGGAGCAATAACAGTAGAACCGATCGGTACGATATCCAATTTATGTTCAGTAACAAATTCATCGAAATAAGAAATGGTCTGGAATGCATTCAAATCCAATTCACCTTCAGCAAGCGCCATGTTCGGTGCTACATAGTCAGAGAAAGTAACAATTTCAATTTCGATGCCTTCTTTTTCGGCTTTTTCGCCGATATAATCCCAGATGGTTGTATCAGAGCCGCTGATGCCGAGTGTGACTTTTCGGTTGCCGTCGGCGCCTTCTTCATCGCCGCCTCCGCATGCTGCCAAAATCAGAACCAGTGCGGCTAATAGTAAAAGGGAAGTTAATTTCTTCATGTTGTAATTCCTCCAATGTTTGTTTTTGAATTTGTTTTTTAACTCCGGCGTACGCGTTTTGATAAAAGGTTTCCAAGCGACTGCACGCCTTGGACAAGGATCACCAGGATGGCGACGGTAATGACCATGACCAATGTGTCAAAGCGCTGGTAGCCGTAAGTGATGGCCAAGTCCCCAAGGCCTCCGCCTCCGATGGCTCCGGCCATAGCGGATGCACCGATCAAACCGACAATCGCAATGGTCAATGCCAGGACAAGTGAGCTCAACGCTTCCGGAATCAAAAAGCGGAAGATGATTTGAGCGGGTGTAGCGCCCATTGCCTGCGCCGCTTCGATGACGCCTTTATCCACTTCAAGCAAGGAGTTTTCGATCAAGCGTGCGATATACGGCCCAGCATAAAACACTAAAGGCACGATGGCAGCTGCTGTACCGATTGACGTACCGACGATCAGGCGGGTCAGCGGAATAATGGCAACCATCAAAATGATGAACGGCACAGAGCGGAAAATGTTAATGATGATGTTCAGTACTTTTGAAACCGGCTCGTTTGCCAATAAATGCCCTTTGCGGGTGACGACCAGCAAAATTCCGAGCGGGAATCCGATGATCAATGAAAAAAGAAACGAAGCACCTGTCATATAAACGGTTTCCCAAAGGGCTTCCAGAATTTGTTCGTTATCAACTAGCATAGTTCTTAACCTCCTCTACCTTGACCGTGTCGCTGCGAATCGCTTTTAGCGCTTGCTCGATTTCAGCCGACGATCCTGAAAACTCGACGATCAAATTGCCATAAGGAGCACCTTGAAGTTCAGTGATATTGCCAAATAGCACATTCAAATCCAAGTTGAATTCCCGCGATACCCGCGACATCAATGGCTGGCCGACCGATGGGCCAGTAAACTGGACCCGGTAAATGGTATGGCTGCGGTTTGGATCCTGGATTTGGTTCAGCAGCGATTCAGGCAGGTCGTCGTTCATAACAGAACGGACAAAACGCTGGGTCGTCGGCTGCTGAGGATTGGTGAATACTTCGAATACGCTGCCTTGCTCAATCACTTTGCCGGCTTCGAGAACCGCGACTTTATCGCAGATTTCCCGGATAACGCCCATCTCGTGAGTGATCAGCAAAATGGTGATATTGTATTCCCGGTTGATGCGGCGAAGCAATTCCAGGATGGATTGTGTTGTTTGCGGGTCAAGTGCGGATGTCGCTTCATCGCACAGCAGAACCGAAGGGTTGGTGGCAAGTGCACGCGCGATGCCGATCCGCTGCTTCTGTCCGCCGGAAAGCTGGTCCGGGTATTTCTGGGCCTGGTCAGCGAGTCCGACAAAATCAAGCAAGTCTTTCACTTGTTCTTTGATTTTGTTTTTTGGTGTGTTTGCCAGGATAAGCGGCATGGCCACGTTGTGATACACCGTTTTTGAATTCAGCAGATTGAAATGCTGGAAAATCATGCCGATGTCTTTCCGGGTTTTGCGTATTTCTTTGCTTGAAAGAGTGGAAATGTCTTTGCCGTGGATCAAAACCCGGCCGCTTGTCGGACGTTCCAGTAAGTTGACCGTCCGGATCAAGGAACTTTTGCCGGCGCCGCTGAAGCCGATGACGCCGTATATTTCACCCGTTTCGACAGTCAAGTCAATCCCGTTCAATGCGTGGATTTCCTGTTTGCCGGATTGGTAGGTTTTTGCAACCTTTTCGAATTGAATCATTTGTGTGCCTCCTCTTGCTGTCTAAACCTTTACTGTACACTTCCACTTTCTTTCAAAATGAACGAAAAAAAGCCTTCTTTTTTCTTATCCACAAGAAAAAAGAAGGCTTCAGAATGAAACCATCTCGTTCTCATCTTCCAAACGCAAAAGGCGTTTGCAGGAATTAGCACAGTGTCCGCATATAGCGAACCCGCTGCCGAAACGTCATAGGGCCTGTCCCTCGGTTTCTCTGGATAAGAAAGTGATGTACGTTATTCGATTTGTAATGTTTACTTTATTGTGAAATAAAGAATAAGTCAAGGACATCTTCCAAAAACTTTACTCAAGCAGAGAAAAGAAGCAAAAAGTCCTATATAAATCGGTCGTGTTAGGCGGATCCTGCCGGTTTCTTCCGAAATACCGCGGATACTTTCGTTTCTGTACCGTCTTTGATGCGAATAATGTTTTCAAGATGCTTCCAAACGGCCATAACAAACAAGGCAAAAGCAGTGGCAACTGGCCAAAGGCCTTCAGCCGGCCAATAAGCGATGGCAAAAAATATCCCGTATAAGACTAACACCCCAATCACCAAATAATCGGTGGCGAGTGCACCAAACACCAGCAGCAAGCCTCCGGCAAGCCCGAGTTTCCAGTCGAGCGCAAGCATGACGCCGATCACAGAGGCTGTTCCTTTCCCGCCGTCGAAGTTCATATAGAAAGGGAAGTTGTGTCCAAAGATGACACCGGCTCCGGCAAAGAACAAAAGCATCCAGATCGCGTCATCCGGCAAAGAAAAACTGTTCAGTAAAAGCCGGAATCCGATAACGGCGACAGCGCCCTTTAGGATGTCCAAAAAAGCCACAAGTGCGCCGTATTTCCAGCCAAGGACGATTGCCGCATTGGACGCACCGGAATTTTTTACGCCTTCTTTTTTGACATTGACGCCGGATAAAATCTGGGCAAGGGAAGAGCCATGAAGACAGCCGATTAAATAACCTGAAAAAAGTGCAATTGCAATCCATAAAATCATATTTTCTCACCTCTATATAGTAAACGGTTAAAAGAAGGAATGGTTTCGAAATTTTTAGAAAAGATAGACTTGACAAATTATTTTATTCTTTTTATACTACTCAACATGATGGAAAACTAAATCTGAATACTCTTATCAAGAGAGGCGGAGGGAATAGGCCCTATGATGCCCGGCAACCAACAAGCAATGCTTGGAAAGGTGCTAAATCCTACAGATCCGGCAAGATGGGATCTGGCAGATGAGAGGAGGCAATCCGTATACAACGGCCCTCTTCTTAATTGAAGGGGGCTTTTTTCTATTCCTCCTCAACCACGGTTTCCATCAAAAAAACCTTAGGAGGAAAACAAAATGACAAACTTTAAACCAGAAACGCTTTTATTGCACGGTGGACAACAACCGGATCCAGTGACTGGAGCGAGAGGGGTAGCCATCCATAAAACCACTTCTTATGTGTTTAAAAATACGGAGCATGCCCAAAACTTATTTGGATTGAAAGAACAAGGAAATATTTATTCGCGCATCATGAACCCGACAGTGGACGTCTTTGAACAGCGTGTGGCGCTTCTTGAAGGCGGGACTGCTGCAGTTGCCCTTGCCTCGGGAATGGCGGCCATTGCTTTTTCCATTCTGAACGTAGCGGAAGCAGGAGATGAAATTGTGGCGGACGGCAATCTGTACGGCGGTACATACAGCCTGTTTGCCAACACATTGCCGCGCTACGGCATCACGGCTAAATTTGTAGACGGAACGAACCCGGAAAACTTCCGCGCAGCCATTACGGACAAAACGAAAGCAATTTTCGGCGAAATTATCGGAAACCCAAGCTTGAACGTTTTTGATGTAGAAGCGGTAGCCGACATCGCCCATGAAAACCAAATTCCTTTATTGATTGACAATACCTTTGCCTCGCCTTACGGCAGCAACCCGATCGCATTCGGTGCAGACGTCGTCATTCATTCCGCGACGAAATGGATCGGCGGACACGGCACGACAATCGGCGGCGTCGTCGTGGACGGCGGCAAGTTCAACTGGAACAATTCGAGATTCCCGAACTACACAGAGCCGGATGAAAGCTACCACGGCATCCGCTACGGCATTGATGTGGAAGGCGCTTCGTTTGCAACGAAACTGCGCGTGCAGCTGCTTCGCGATTTCGGGCCGTCATTAAGTGCAGAAAGTGCCCATGCCTTCCTGCAGGGGCTGGAAACTTTGCATTTGCGCATCCCGCGCCATAACAGCAATGCGCGCTTGGTCGCGGAATATCTGAAAGACCACCCGCAAGTGGAGTGGGTGAACTACATCGGTTTTGAAGACCACCCGTCTCACCAGTTGGCGCAGAAATACTTGAAAGACGGCTACGGTTCTATCGTCAATTTCGGCGTGAAAGGCGGACGCGAAGCCGGGCGCAAAGTTATTGACAGTGTCGGTTTATGGTCGCATGTAGCGAATGTCGGCGATGCCAAATCCTTGATCATCCACCCGGCTTCGACGACGCATCAGCAATTGAAAAAAGAAGAACTGGAATTGTCAGGCGTTACGGAAGAATTGATCCGCTTGTCAGTAGGGCTTGAAAACCCGGATGATTTGATCGCTGATCTTGAACAAGCCATCCAGGCAGCAGTATTGGAAAACGTGTAAGGAGGGGACGGACATGACGACTGTATCCATAGGATCACTGACCTTAGAATCTACGGAAGTCTTGCATGATGTGGAGCTGGCCTATGAGCGCTGTGGAAAAGAAGGGGCTCCGGCCATCCTTGTCTGCCACGCACTGACAGGCGATCAGTTCGCTGTAGGCACTGCTGAAAATCCAGGTTGGTGGTCGGGGCTGATCGGGCCTGGCAAAGCTGTGGATACAGACGTTTTTCAAGTCATAACCTTTAACGTACTCGGAGGCTGCCACGGCTCAACGGGCCCAACGTCGATAAACCCAAAAACCGGAGAACCTTACCGGGCAGCGTTTCCGCTGCTTACTATACGGGATATGGTGCGTGCGGAATACGCGGCTTTGAAAGAACTCGGCATCTCTCATTTGACAGCAGTTCTTGGCGGGTCGCTCGGCGGGATGAAAACCTTGGAGTGGGGGCATTTGTATCCGGATTTTGTGGATGCCATCTTGCCGCTTGCAGTGACGCCGGCCTATAGCGATTACGGAGTAGCGTTCAATTGGATCGGCATCCAATCCATAGAAACTGATGCGCTTTTTGAGGACGGGAATTATGCAAATTCTGCGGATTTGAAAGGGTTCGAACTGGCCCGCATGGCGGCGATGGTCACTTACCGGAGCGGCAATTTGTTCGACCAGCGTTTCCGGCGCAGCACCAAAGAAGGACAGTTCCAGGTAGAATCATATTTGGACTACCAGGGGCAAAAACTGGCAAGGCGCTTTGATGCCAATAGTTACTTGATTTTGCTGAAAGCGATGAATACCCATGACGTGTCGCAGGAAAAAATCGACGTGGAAATCTTTGCCCTATCGTTCACCTATGATTTGCTGTACCCGAGCGAGCAGATGATTCCGTGGCTGAAAAGCATGCCAAATGCTTCCTGGGAAATCATTGAAACCCAGTTCGGGCATGACGGTTTCCTTGTGGAATTCGAAAAATGGGGAAGACTTATACAAAAGAAATTGAACAGCCTGGTTGTTCCTGAACTCATGCGATAAGCATGGGTTTTTTCTTTTGTGCAATGGATTCCAATTAACTTACAGTAGCCGAAAGTTCTCATTATGCAACAAATCTGCTGGTAATGCGTCTATAAAATAGAATATTCAAAATTTATAAAGGGGTGTATTTTATGGCTAGAAAGCTTTTTTTGGTTGGCAGCGCAGCAATGATGGCATTCGGCTTAGCTGCGTGCAGCGAAGCGAGCAGCAACGAAGATGTGCCAAAAAGCCATACAGAAGAACATTCAACTGAAACAGCAGAGGAAACAGCAGCAGTAGAGCCGGAACAGGAGGAAGCCGGAGAACCGGAAAGTGAGGCGGAAGCGGAAGAATCTGTGATCGATGACGAGCAAAAAGGAATGGCGATAGAAACATTGAAAGAAATCGTGAAAAACGCCAAATCTGGCATTGTCTATCGATTCTCTGATGGGTTTAAAGTAGGGGAAGCCACACGCGATGAAGTGTATGGAGCAATCGGCGAACCGGAGGAAAAAGTGGATGAATTCGATTTTTACCATGGTTCAATGGGGAATGCTTCTTATCAAATCGCCTATGACGAAAAAGATGTCATGAAGGAGGCACGCTATTTCGGCACCAATGTGGAACGCCAAACGAATCTTGGCGGCATCACGAAGGAAGATTTGCTTGAGCACATTGGAGAGCCGGTAGAAGAACGGGAAGTTTCAGCTACGGGTGAAACAAATCTTGTCTATCATACAGGTGATTACGAATTGCAGTTTATCATGGCGAAAGACGGCACAACAGATCACGTCAACCTTCTGAAAAAACAGTAGTGAAAAAAACAACACGGCCGGGAAAATTCCACGGCCGTGTTGTTTTATGCTTTTTTAATCTTCATCTTGAATATCGACATCGTCCGGAATCGGAGTGGCACGCCATTCTTCAAGGGCTTGTTTGGCTAGTTCCAGCTGCTGAAAATGTGTTTCGAATTGTGAGGTGTTGACCAAGTACTGCTCTCCGTCATGGACTGCGCGAATGCGGCCTTCAAGCACATAACTTAAAATTTGTTCTTCAGGCATCGACAGAAAAGCGGCAGTTTCCGGGATTGTCATATACATATGATCATCTCCTCTCTTTTCTTCTATTATAATTGATAAAGACAGCTATCTCAAAGCATTCATTTCATGATAAAGTGAAACTCAATTAATGGGGATTTTCTTCATCCCCATTGATTGTTAGTTGAACCAATCGGACTTTTACGGTCAGTGGATCTCCCGCTCGGAAAAGCGGGAATCTTACTGCCCGTTAAAGCGGGATAAAGTTACTACCATAATACGGAAAAAAGAGGTGTGGAATGTGAACTATTGGCCATATATCTGGGTACTCCTTGCGGCAATGCTTTGGGGCACGACGGGAACCGCGCAAAGTTTCATCGATGGAACGGCCCATCCCCTGACAATCGGGGCGCTGCGTTTGAGCATAGGAGGATTTACACTTTTGGCATTTGTGCTATGGACGAAAAAACTGAAGCTCCGCTCAATCCCGTGGAAAGCTGTCTTGTTGTCAGCAGCAACAATGGCACTGTTTCAACCTTTGTTTTTTTCCTCGGTCCAACTGACCGGAATTGCGATCGGTACGGTTGTCGCCATCGGCAGTGCACCGGTTTTTTCCGGAATTTTAGAATGGGCGGTGCTAAAAAGAAGGCCCGACCGTATTTGGAGCATGGCGACCGGCTTGGCGATTATCGGATGTTTGCTGCTGTTTGCTGATAAGGATGCACCGACGGTTGACCCGGCAGGCATTTTGCTCGCACTGGGTGCCGGGTTATCATTCGCGACTTACGCCGGTGTCAGCAAGAATGTACTGGAGAGTATGGACGCTGTGCCGGCAGTTGCGGTCATTTTCTCGTTAAGTGCACTGTATTTAATGCCCTTTTTATTCTTTTTTGATTTGTCATACATAACAGCAACGGAAAATATAGGCGTCATTTTATATCTGGGATTAGGAGCGACCAGCCTTTCCTATATTCTATTCTCCAGCGGCCTGAAACGTATTCCTTCTTCTTCTGCGGTAACCTTGTCGCTTGCTGAGCCGATGACAGCTGCGCTTCTGGGCGTTTTCATTGTCGGGGAAGTGCTGACAGGAATTGCCTGGATAGGCGTGCTGCTGCTTCTGGGCGGGATTTTGGTTTTGACGTTCGGCAGAAAAAAGGATGATTCAAAACGCAAAGCTCTTTCTACAGAATAGCTCAAGGTTTCTTAAGAATTTCTTCAGATTTATCCTAAGCTGTGCTTAAGAATTTTCTTTTACAATAGACTTCATAGAGGAAAGAGGTGCATACGATGGTGCATACGGTATTGGTAACAGACGATGATCAAGATATCCGGGACGGCATTGAAATATATTTGAAAAATGAAGGCTACCGTGTATTGAAAGCGGCCAACGGCTTGGAAGCGATCCAATTGCTTGAAGAAAATGAAGTGCATGTCATGATTCTCGATATCATGATGCCGAAAATGGACGGGATTTCAGCAACTTTTAAAATTAGGGAACAGCGCAATATCCCGATTATTATGCTAAGTGCAAAAGCGGAGGATTCCGATAAAATCCATGGCTTGTCAGTGGGGGCGGACGATTATGTCACAAAACCGTTCCATCCGATGGAGCTGGTAGCCCGCGTAAAATCTCAACTCAGACGCTACGTGACGCTTGGAAATTACGAGGATAAAACCCAGCGCATCGAAATAGATGGACTTGTACTGGATACGGATGCGAAAGATGTAACGCTCCATGGCGAAACAATCAAACTGACGCCGATTGAATTTAAAATAACAGAACTGTTCATGGCCAATGCCGGTCGTGTATTTTCAATCCATGAGATTTACGAACGTGTCTGGAACGAGCCGGCTTATAACGCTGAGAATATCGTGGCAGTGCATATCCGCAAAATCCGCGAAAAAATCGAAGCAGATCCAAAGAATCCGAGATACGTAAAGGTGGTGTGGGGCATTGGCTACAAAATGGAAAAATGATATCTGGTCAATAGTAGCGGTTATTTGTGCCTTGTTCAGCTTGCTCTACTGTTTTTCGTTTATTGTAGAATTTTTTTTCGTATCGCGATTTGAAGGATTGTTGGCTTCTCTCCGCAACTTATCAAAAGGGGCGGTTTAATCTATGAAGAAATGGTTTTGGTTATTAATGGCATCCCTTGTTTTGATCGGCATATTCAGTGTCATGGAACTTGGGCAGAAATACTTGGGGAAATCCTACACGGACACTCTGGATTTCGAGAACGATTTTTCCTCTTTTACAGATCGTCTGATTGCCTTGGAATTGGATCCGCTATCATCCGATGAGGCGGTGCCGGTTGCTGCCGAAGAAATCGAGGAATACCGCAATCGCTATGGATCGCTCGCAGAACAAATTCTCAGCATCCAAAATCAATACGCAACCGATATTGAAGACGCGGCTTCAACAGGCAATAAAAGCCTAGAAGAAGCATTGACGCAAGAGCGGGACATGAAAATCAAAGAAATCCGTAATAATTTTTCAGACGACGAAACAGTCATCAAAAAAATAGAAGAAGAGCGCAAAGATGAGATTGAAAGGATAATCCGTGAACATAGAAGCGAACGAACTTCTTTCCTTGAAGGGTCGCAACACTACGTATACGAACTGACAAATTCGGAAACCGGAGAAACGTTTACAAAAGGAGATCTTTCTGGAAATCCCTATTTTGAAAAGACGTATTCGGCCAGCAACCCTTTAAGTGCCGAATCGGCTCTTTACACAACAAATTTCGGCACTGAAATTAAATCAGATGCCAACTTTGTTGGAACGATTCAAATTGACCGGTCATTGCTGGCGGCTTCGAGCCATGGAAAAAGTTTTATGCATTTCACAGCTGTTAAAAGCATACTATACGGATTTGCTGCATTAGCAATTGCAGGAGGGGTCCTCTTATGGACCCATCTGCGGTTTGATCTGAACTGGTTCACCGGGATGCGCCTTTACGAGAAATGGCTTGGCTTAACAATGGATGTCCGTTTTTTACTGGTGTTTTTATCATCATTTTCCGGACTGTATGCAGTGACAAAGCTTTTCCGGTCATTGATGACTATCGGGTTTTCTGATCCTGTTGGTTTTGGCTTGGACTTCGGTTGGAAACTGGTTGTCGCCCTTGTATTAATCGGAGTGTCTCTTTTGCAGATTATCTGGTTGTTTGCTTATTACAGAAAAGCGGAATTGCTGAAATATGAGTTCCAGCAAAGCCTTGTCCTCCGCAACATACGGAACGCGAAAGAGGCCTTCCTGAATAAATCGATCGGTGTCCAGAGCTTAGTTCTGCTTACGATCGTCTTTATATGGGGAGCAGGAACCGTAATGGCGCTTGTCTATCCACCCCTATTCCTTGTGTGGATACCGGCTTCATTGTTTATCGGGCTTCCTGTGATTTTGCTGCAGATGAAGCGTTTCGGCTATTTGAATGTGTTGATGATGCAAACAGAAGCAATCGTCAACGGACATTTGAACCAGGAGCTTCCGGTCCGCGGCAAATCGCCTTTGGCCCAGCATGCCAAACAGCTGAACCAGTTGAAAGAAGGCGTCCGCTTGTCCATGTCGGAGCAGGCGAAAAGCGAGCGGATGAAGACAGAATTGATCACCAATGTCAGCCATGATCTGCGAACGCCTCTGACTTCGATCATCACTTATACCGATTTGATGAAAACGCCTCATTTGTCGGACGAAGAACGCATATCCTATGCAGAAATTCTGGACCGCAAATCGCAGCGTCTGAAGACGTTGATCGAAGACTTGTTTGAAGTTTCCAAGATGGCCAGCGGCAATATGGAACTTCATTGCAGCCGTATTGACTTAAACCAATTGCTCCAGCAGGCGCTTGCCGAACATGCAGAAGACATTGAACTTTCAGGACTGGATTTCCGTATTGCCCATCCCAATAAACCGGTCTATGCACAAGTGGATGGCCAAAAATGGTGGCGGGTGCTCGATAATTTAATTTTGAATGCCATTAAATATGCACTGCCTGGTACACGGGTATATGTATCGCTTGAAGAAATGGATGGACAAGCAGAATTTACGATAAAAAACATCACGCGCTATGAACTTGGCGAAAACACGGATGAATTGTTTGAGCGTTTTAAGCGCGGTGATGAATCCCGGCAGACGGATGGCTCCGGACTCGGGCTTGCCATTGCCCAATCAATCGTCGAACTTCATGGAGGCGCCATGAAAATTGAAGTGGACGGGGACTTGTTTAAAGTGATGGTTGCGATTCATACTGTATAAATAAAAACAGCGATTCCGGTTTTGTGGAATCGCTGTTTTTATATTTAATGAAAAAGGAGTATAGCTTTTTGTTTCATGTCCAGACTCCAGCGCCTAGCCCCTCGAGACGCTTCAGGCTGGCCTGCGATGGCAGAAAGCGCCATCACTGGCCAGCCTTCCAGCGCTTGTCGAGGCTAAACAAGGCGCTTGCGCTTTTCTTATTGCGGAGGAGAGACCAGTTTGTGCTGGAAGGCGTAAATGACGGCTTGGGTACGGTCGTGGACTTCCAATTTTGAGAGCAGGTTGCTGACATGGGTTTTGACAGTTTTCAGAGCGATAAAGAGTTCATCTGCAATTTCCTGGTTGGTGTAGCCATTTGCGAGAAGCAGCAGGATTTCCATTTCGCGCTCGGTCAAATCTTCATGCAAGACCCGGTCATGGCGCATTTGCTTCATCATTTTGCTCATTACTTCAGGTTCAAGCACCGGTGTGCCGTTCATCGTTTCCCGGATGGAATCTGCAATGCGGGACGCTTTCGAGGTTTTCAGTATGTAGCTGACGGCTCCTGCTTTCAATGCAGGGTAAACTTTGTCGTCATCCAAAAAGCTGGTGACAATCATGATTTTCGCTTCCGGCCATTGGCGGATGATAGCTTCGGTGGCTTCTGCACCGTTCATGACCGGCATGACCATGTCCATCAAAATAACGTCTGGCCGGAGATCAAGCGCCAATTGGACCGCTTCTTCGCCGTTCACTGCTTCACCGACCACTTCCATATCGCTTTGCGACTGCAGATAGGCCGAAACGCCGATGCGCACCATTTCATGGTCATCAACCAATAAGATTCGAATCATGGGAAACCTTCCTTTCGATAGGGACTTTTACTTCCACAATGGTGCCTTCAGAAGGCACAGAAACAATTTTGCTGGTGGCGCCGATTTCAATGGCTCTTTCTTCAATATGCTTCAGCCCGTACGAAGTCGACTTCGACTGTTCACTCTCAAAACCGACCCCGTTGTCCTGGATGCGTAAAATGGCAAAGTCGTCGCGTTCAATGAATAAAATATGGACTTCGGTCGCTTTGGAGTGGCGCAGCGTATTCGACAGGGTTTCCTGGGCAATGCGGAACAGATGGTCTTCTGCGCCTTTTGGCAACGGCACTTCTTCAAGCTTGTGCTCAATGGTGAAATAAACTTTCTCTTTCAATTCGGAAACCAATTCAAACAAGCCTTGGCGAAGGCTTTTGTCGTGAAGCGCAGCCGGGCGCAAATGCAGGAGCAGGGCACGCATTTCAAGCTGGGCCTGCTGCACCATTTTTTCAGTCTGCAACAGGCCGGGAGAGGCCCCTTCCTGCTCGGTCATCGAAGACAGCAGCATCGATGCGGCAAATAATTGCTGGGAAACCGAATCGTGCAGTTCGCGAGCGAGCCGCTGGCGTTCCATAATCAGCCTTTCCTGAATGATTTGGTCCTGGGTCTCTGCCCGTTCGTTGGAAATGCGTGCCAGGCTCTTACGCTGGGATTCCAGCAGTTTCTGCAATTTCAGAATCGATAGGGACAACTGATTCGGCAAGGTTTTCATTTGGGCAGCTTGAATGACGGTCTGGTCTTCGTTGCGGAGAAGTGCCTGGAAAATGTCATCGAGTTCCTGCACTTTCGAACGCGACAGCGATTCCGACCACCAGGCAATTCCGGATGACAGGGCAAGCATCAAGACGATGATCCAAATGCCAAAAGGAAGGCCGGCAACAAAGTCTTCCCATAGCACCGACCACGTGCGTTCAGTCGGCAGTCCCAGCAGCACAATCAAAATACCGAATATGATGAGAGCAAATAAGCCCACGAAAAATAGGCTGCGCGGTAAGATCTGTTTCATCTGCGAATCACCTCAACATCACCCATCCAAGTGGAAATCGATATGACCAATTCAGTTTTGCTGTGCTCATTTTGAGTGTAACCGTCTTCTGCATGGATGGTGCCGTTCCAGATGCGTCTCTTTTCACCGGTGAAAAACTGGGCATCCCCCAAAAGCGTCGTGTAATAAATGCGCACCGGAATTTCGTAAGGCACCACGATTTTGACTTTGCCAAAGCCTTGGCGGATAGAAATCAAGGAAGTCTTTTTCGGAAGCACAGTCTGCGTTGCATCCACCAGCAAATCGCCGACAAATCCCTGTACGTGGATGTCTTTCCATTCATAGGCTTCGATGGGAGTGCTTTGGGCAGACAGGAATTTGTTCTGGATCAGGCCTTTATCGACGGTGCCCTGAATCGGCACACGCTGCTCCCACTCCTGGCCTTTCCATAAGCGCACGAGAAGATAGACCGCTATTGCAAAAATCATTAAACGCAAACTCCACATCGACAGCACGGAGATGCCAATCAGGATCAAGCCGGTCCACATATAGGTTTTTCGCGTTTTGGCGCTTTTATTCATTGCGTAATAAATCAGTCCGATACCAAGAAGAACCAAAAATACGCTGCCATTTCCGAAAAATGCAGCTTCTACGAATATGAGAAGTAAAGCGCTCAAGATGAAAAACGCCTGTTTGTTAGTTGTGAACTGTTGCATCGCAGTTTTGCCTCCTTCTTTGTAGCGGAAAAGCGAGAAGAAGGAATCCTTCTTCTCACTCTAGTTTAACCAATTTCCTTTTGCTGTGCGCTATTTTTTTCTAAAGCTTCCAGCCGGCGTTCCATGGCGGAGCGTTCGTGTTCCTCTTCAACTTTTGAGCCGAGCGTTTTGATATAAGAAGCCATGTCATCGTAAGATCCAAGGCGTTCCGCTGCAAGCTGGGGGTTCAGGACTTTGTCCATCTGATGATGGGCGCGTGTGGCATTTTCCTTGCCCATGAGCTGAAGCTGGCGGACTTTCATGTCTTTTACTTTGTGCTTCATTTCTTCGTAGCGCTGTTCAAGGCCAGTCAATTCAGCGAGATTTTCAGCGATGGTCTGTTCCAGTTCAGCGACGCGGTTAGAATAAGCAGCCACTTCCATTTCAGCAAAGGCAGACAAATCGCTTTCGCCGGAATTCTGTGCCAGTTCGAGCTGGGACTGCCTTTTGTCGAGCATAGCTGAAGCTTCTGCCAGTTCCTTTTCAAACTTGCTGTTGAGTTTAGCTTGGCGCTCCACCCATTTGCCGGTTTCCTCCGTTTGCTTTTCAGCTTCCACGATATAGCGGTTCAAGACCGCCAGCGGATTTTTCTGTTCCTTCTTTGATACGAGTGCGTCTACGTCTGTTGCGACTGCAAATTTCAAGCGTTCCCATAAAGATGCCATTTGTATTCCTCCTTATTTTGTCAATTTGTCCCATTGTCTTTCGAAATTCGTAAACGGATCATTTGTTTTTGCAGCAACGGCAGGGCGTTCATTCCAGTTGCGGTAAATCCACCACAGTCCGGCAGCTGCTGCGACTCCGATCAATGCCGGCACGTTAGAGATGGCTGAAAGCACCCCGACAGCTCCGACAAATCCCCACCAGATTTTTGCTGCAGTCGATATGCTTTTCAAGTAGAAATGCACACCCATGTAGAGAATCAAACCGGAAACTGCCAATCCCATCATAGCGCCGAGGTTGGATAGTACGATGATGCCGGCAACGATGCCGAGTGTAATCATCCAAAACTTATTCAATTTAACTCCTCCTCTCAATTTGTAACTTAATCTTATCAAGGACAGAAAGTTTCCAACACGGTCCCTGACTGCATCTTTTACTAAGACCTAAGGCGTAGTAGTGGCTAGGTAAGGTGGCGCTGAATTAAAAATGCTATAATGTCCCTTATATAGAACAAAGAGGGGACGGCTGCTATGAAAATCATCGCGTCGATTATCGGATCGCTGGCAATTTACCTGGGGCTTGTGGTGTATTTAGGCTGGAACGTTTATGTATGGATGGAATCGTGGGCACAGTGGATTTACCCGACCCTGTTCAGCGTCGTTTGGCTCCTCATCGCTTTCAGTTTCTTTATTGGTCGTTTAGGGCATCGCTTTCTCGCTTTTACCATCATCGGCGCGTATTGGTTTGCATTTCTGGAATATGCCCTTCTTCTGTTCCCGGTGGCAAACATCGTTAGCCTGTTTTGGGAAGGAAACCAGGAAGCATTGATTCTTGGGAATGCAGTGGCGTTGATCTTCCTGCTGATTTTCATTGCCGGGACTTTTCTGGCTTACAGCCCGGTGGTGCGGCACTTGGAAATTACGGTTGATCGTCCAGTGGCAGACCCGCTTCATATTGTCGTCGGTTCAGATTTCCATTTGGGCGTATTGTCCGGCCGACGTCACTTGAAGCGTTTTGTCACACGGGCCAATAAACTGAATTCTGATGTCGTATTGCTGGCTGGCGATTTAGTGGATGACGACCCTGTTTGGTATGCACGCTACGGGATGAAAGAGGAAATGGAAAAATTGGAAGCGAAGCTCGGAGTTTATGGAGTTTTAGGGAACCATGAATACTACGGTAAAAAAATCCCTTTA
Source organism: Planococcus chinensis (assembly GCF_020071995.1). GTDB lineage: Bacteria > Bacillota > Bacilli > Bacillales_A > Planococcaceae > Planococcus > Planococcus chinensis_A. The sequence continues at coordinate 23,675 of NZ_JABWTK010000015.1, forward strand.
TTGGTCAAGCTGATGGAAAGTTCAGGCGTAAATATCCTGCGGGATGAAACTATTCTGGTTGGAAATCGTTTCTATTTAACAGGACGGGAAGACCGGACTAATGGCAAGCGCCATGCGCTGGAACTGCTGCAGCCGAAAAGCGGATTGCCGTGGATCATCATGGATCATACCCCTTCGGATTTAAAGACTCCTGTACAACTGGGGGCAGCTTTACATATATCCGGCCATACCCATAAAGGGCAAATGTGGCCGAACCGCTTTATTACGAAAAAAGTATTCGATCTGGATTATGGCCATCGTCTTGCAGAAAAAACCCATCTTCTTGTATCTTCAGGTTTTGGCTTTTGGGGTCCGGCCATCCGGATCGGAAGCCGTTCAGAACTTTGGTCAATCAAGATGAAATTTGAGCCGACAAGCTAAGGAGCGCAATAGAATGGAACAATGGATTACATCAATTATGTCTGACTATGGTTACCTTGGAATCTTTTTGCTGATCATGCTGGAAAACGTATTTCCGCCAATTCCGTCCGAAGTGATTTTGACAGTCGGCGGTTTTATGACAACAACGACGGATATGACGATTCTGGGAGTCATTCTGGCTTCCACAGCTGGATCTGTTTCGGGCGCGCTGATTCTTTACGGAATCGGGTTATTGTTGGATGTCGAGCGCCTGGAGAAAATTGTGGAGAAGTATGGCCACATCCTGCGCGTGAAAAAAGCGGATATCCACCGGGCCGACGCCTGGTTTGACCGCTACGGCATTTGGGCGATCTTTTTCGGCCGGCTCATTCCGCTGGTCCGCAGCCTCATTTCAATTCCGGCCGGGATGGCCAATACGAAGTTTTGGCTGTTCCTGACGTTCACGACACTGGGTACACTTTTATGGAATACGATTCTTGTATTTGTGGGGGAAGCGGTCGGGGAAAATCGCGATGAAATCATGGCACAGCTCGATGTGTATTCAAATGTCGTTTATGCATTGATTGTTCTGGGCGGCCTTGCAGCCGTTTGGTATTACGTAAAGAAAATCAGATCCCGTGAGATGGATTGAGTATATCTGGAAAAACTGCCGTTTATTTGCCGGCAGTTTTTTTAATTGGTATAATTGTTTGATAATAGAAATGGAGGGTCAGCATGAAACCGATCGTTTACATTACACAGAAATTGCCTGATGAGGCGGTATTGGGCTTGCAGGAGTCCTTCGAAGTACGGATGTGGGAAGATACAGAAACATCCGCTCCGCGTGAGGAGTTATTAAAGCGAGTAAAAGACGCTCAAGCGCTTTGGACGATGCTATCGGATAAGATTGATGCAGAAGTTTTCGAAGCTGCACCGAACTTGAAGATCGTAACGAACTTGGCAGTCGGCTACAACAACATCGATTTGGAGGCCGCACATAAGCATAAAGTATTTGTTACCAACACACCGGATGTATTGACAGAAACCACGGCTGATTTGACGTTTGCCCTGCTATTAGCAACCGCGCGCCGCATTGTGGAAGCGGATCGGACCGTTCGTTCGGGTGAATGGAAGTCATGGAGCCCGCTGGGAATGGCCGGTATGAATGTCGGCGGCGCAACCCTCGGCATCATTGGCATGGGGCGGATCGGCGAAGCCGTAGCAAGGCGCGCCCAAGGATTCGGCATGAATGTGCTTTACCATAATCGGACGCGCAGAAGCCTGGAAGACGTTAAATACGCTACATTGGAAGATCTGCTTCAACAGTCGGATTACGTGGTCATTTTAACGCCGCTGACGGATGAAACAAGAGGGATGATCGGCGAGCATGAATTGTCGTTAATGAAAGAATCTGCTGTATTGATCAACGTGGCACGCGGCGGCATTGTTGACGAAACCGCATTATACGAAGCGCTGAAAGCAAACAAACTATGGGGTGCCGGGCTGGATGTTTTTGAACAGGAACCGCTTCCGACGGACCACCCGTTATTGACGCTGCCAAATGTTACCGTACTTCCGCATATCGGCAGTTCGACAGTCCAAACCCGCATGGCAATGATGGCAATGAACGCAGAAGCAATCGCTTCGTGCTTGGAAGGGCGCTCTGTCAAAAATCGAATCTGTTAGGGGATGGGAAAATGAAAGGTGCCATTACACCGTATCTGACCCTTTACGGGCAAGCGGATGAAGCAGCTGCTTTTTACGAAGAAGTATTCGGATTGGAAAGAATGGCGAGCCAGACTTATGGGGATTCAAATTTCCCGGCTCCGGACCATGCCAAAGAATTCCTTCTTCACTGCCTGCTGCAAAAAGGTGATTTCAAGCTGATGATGGCTGATTCGGTGGAAGAACAGCCGGTTCAGCCGCGCTCCGGATTAGCATTGGTTGTAGAATGCGAAACGGAAGAAGAAGCGGTGGAGATTTTCAGCAAGCTGTCCGACGGCGGACAAGTGATCATGGAACTGCAGGACACGTTCTGGGGAGCCAAATACGGAAAAGTAAAAGACAAATTCGGCTTTGTCTGGGACTTGAACGTGGAGCAAGAAAAGTGAAGGCTCCTGCTTAGCCCCGACAAGCGCTGGAGGACTTGAGGAGATGGCGTTTTTTGCCATCACCGAAAGACCGAAGCGACCTCGAGGGGCTGGGCGCCGCAACTGGCCGAAAGAAAAGTGAAAGCGCCTGTTTAGCCCTGAAAGATATAAAGCAGCTGTTCAATACAGCTGTTTTTTCAATTCCGCAAAAGTTGAAGTTTGCCGTGTTTTATTGTAAAATGATTGAGGTTTTTGAAGTCAGTAGGACTTATGAAACAAATTGAAGAATAGGGGGTATGATTCATGCAAAATCATACACACAACGTTTTACTTTATTATTTATACACACCGATCGAAGATCCGGAAACTTTTGCAGCTGAACACTTGGCAGCTTGCAAGGAAATCGGATTAAAAGGCCGTATCCTGGTTTCCCAAGAAGGAATCAACGGTACATGCTCCGGTACAATTGAGCAAACAGAGCAATACATGGAAATGGTGAAAAGCGATCCACGTTTTGCGGATATCGTTTTTAAAATTGATGCAGCAGATGGCCATGCATTCAAAAAAATGCATGTACGTGCGAAAAAAGAAATCGTTCACTTGGGATTGGAAGAAGACATCAATCCGCACGAATTGACTGGAACTTACCTGGAACCTGCAGAATTCTATAAACGCATGCAGGATCAGGATACCATTGTGCTTGATGCACGCAATGATTATGAATATGACTTGGGCCATTTCCGCGGCGCTGTGCGTCCGGATGTTGAAAACTTCCGTGATTTACCGGAATGGGTCCGTGAAAACAGAGAAATGTTTGAAGGCAAGAAAATCCTGACTTACTGCACAGGCGGAATCCGCTGTGAAAAATTCTCCGGCTGGCTGAAAAGAGAAGGATTTGAAGATGTGGCTCAATTGCACGGCGGCATCGCGACATACGGAAAAGACCCGGAAGTGAAAGGGCAGCTTTGGGATGGACAAATGTACGTCTTTGATGAGCGTATTGCTGTTCCAGTTAACCAAGTGGAGCATGTCATTGTCGGGAAAGACCATTTTACAGGCGAACCTTGCGAACGCTACGTAAACTGTGCAAATCCGGAATGCAACAAGAAAATTTTGGCTTCTGAAGAAAACGAACACAAATACATGCGTTCATGCTCAGACGAGTGCCGCGAACACCCGCGCAACCGCTATGCATTTGAACACGGTTTGACAGGTGCTGAAGTCCAAGAACGTTTGGATGCCCTGAAAGAAACGACTGAAGTTTAATTGAAGAGAAAAAAGCTGCCTGTCTAGGGCAGCTTTTTTTCGTTTTTCGATTCTTCTTTTTGCTCGGCTGTGCATTCAAAACAGAGCAGCTTTCCATCTACATAAACACCGTCCAAAAATCCGTCACGGCAATAAATGTCTTTCCCGCAGTTGCTGCAGGGGCCAATCAATTCACGCATGCTGCTGCATGCCTTCTGCATGGATGTACATCGCTTCTTTTAAATATTTTGACAAGCCTTTGCCGTGCTGGTCGATATTTTTGGCAAAGCGGCTGTCCGATGCATACAAGTCAGCAAGCCCCCGGAACATTTTAGGGGTGCAATCATAAAAGCGGTTCAATAATATGTAATAAGCTTTCATTTCAGTCTGCACTTGGGGAGCATCCGGGGAAAGGTGCATCAATGACGCTACAGCATTGTAAATCCGGTTGCCTTCGCGATTGATTTCTTCCAAATCCTCTTCTTCTTTTTCAAGCTTCGGCTCTTCAGCCGCAGCCGGTTCTTGTACATCCAAAACAATTTCTTCCACTGCAATTTCCTCAACAGGCGTTGCGGCTGCTGCGATTTCCAAATCGTCAACTTGCGCTGCATGTTCAGCACCAGCAGATTGAACTGGAGTTTCTGCTTCTGGCATTGCTGCTGATTTGTACTTTTCAATCGTGTCATCCGATTTCTTAGCGGAAAATGCTTCGAAACGCTCGCTATTGGATAGAGTTTCCAAACCTTCAAGCTCCCGTTTGGTCCGTTCCGCGTTTTGAATCAATTTTTCCATTCGCGCTTTTTTCTTTTCCAAGAGTTCAGCGTGCTGAACCAAAGCGAACTTCGGATCAAATCCTTCTGCCACAATCTCCTGGATTTTCTTCAGCGAAAAGCCCAGTTCTTTAAAGAACAAAATATGCTGAAGCAATTTCAAATCTTCTCCGTTGTAATAACGATACCGGTTGGAACCGATGTTGGACGGTTTCAGCAAGCCGACACTGTCGTAATGATGGAGCGTGCGGACACTGACTCCTGCAATCTTTGCCACTTCCTGTACTTTATACAAGTAAATCACCTCTTCATTATTGATTAGACTATGACGCACCGTCAGTGTCAATAGATATCAATGATTTACTGCGAAATAGCACCTTTTTCATAGGTGGATGAACTATTAACAAAAATAGACAGGGTCCCGACACCTTGACAGAGAATATAGTTAAAAGACAGATATTTCTAACAACTCCTGGAGATTTTATGGAGAATATGAAATAATGAAAATGAAAGCGTTTTCAGTATTGAGGTTAAAGGGGGAAATGGGAATGAAGTTATTCAATTACGTAAATGGCCAGTGGCACGAAAATCCGGATGCAAAATTTACGAATGTGCTGAACCCCGCTAATGGGGAAGAGTTGGCGCAGGTTCAACTTTCGACAGCGAAAGAAGTCGATGACGCCGTCCAGGCAGCAAAAACAGCACAGAAAAAGTGGGCCAAAGTTCCAGCTCCCAAGCGGGCGGACTATTTATATGAAATTGGGCGCTTGATGAAACAAAAGAAAGAAGAACTGGCACAAGTATTGACCAAAGAAATGGGGAAAGTGATCGAAGAAGCACGCGGGGAAGTGCAGGAAGGAATTGATATGGCTTATTATATGGCAGGAGAAGGCCGGCGGTTATTCGGGGAAACGACGCCGTCCGAACTTGCCGATAAATTTGCGATGAGTGTTCGTGCACCCATTGGCGTAGTCGGACTGATCACGCCTTGGAACTTTCCGGTGGCAATTGCGACATGGAAGTCGTTTCCCGCGATTGTGGCAGGCAATGCTTTCATCTGGAAGCCCGCCACTGAGACACCGATGATGGCCTATGAAATGGCGAAAATATTCGAAGAGGCCGGATTGCCGCCTGGAGTTGCGAACGTCGTATTTGGTTCGGGTTCTGAAGTGGGAACAGCCATGATCGAACATCCCGACATTAAAGTCATTTCGTTTACCGGATCTACGGAAACAGGGCGGAAAGTGGCGGAAGCCGGCGGACGGAATCTGAAAAAAGTCTCGCTTGAAATGGGCGGGAAGAATGCCGTCATCGTTATGGAAGATGCAAACCTGGAACTGGCGGTGGAAGGGATCTTATGGAGTGCTTTCGGCACTGCCGGGCAGCGCTGTACAGCTTGCAGCCGGGTAATCGTCCATAAAGACGTGAAAGAGGCTCTGCAGAATTTGCTGCTGGAAAAAACTTCAGCTTTGACGATTGGCGATGGTTTGGATGAATCGGTGAAAGTCGGACCGGTGATCAATAAAGGGGCGTTGGAAAAAATCCACTCCTATATTGGCATCGGGCAAGAAGAAGGCGCTACTCTGCTTACGGGCGGCAAAATCCTTGAAGAAGCACCGCATGACAAAGGACATTATTACGCGCCGACTATCTTTACCGACGTTGCACCGGATATGCGGATAGCTCAGGAAGAAATTTTTGGCCCGGTCATTTCAATCATTGAAGTCGGCAGTTTTGAAGAAGCGATCGAAGTCAATAACGGCGTAATTTACGGCTTATCGAGTTCGATTTATACTGCCGATGTAAACCGTGTGTTCAAAGCGCAGCGGGATTTGGATACCGGCATCGTTTACATCAATGCCGGTACCACTGGCGCAGAAATTCATCTGCCGTTCGGGGGAACGAAAGGGACAGGCAACGGCCACCGGGATTCGGGAGTGGCTGCACTGGATGTGTTCACGGAATGGAAGAGCGTCTATGTGGATTTCAGCGGGAAATTGCAGCGTGCACAAATTGATAATGATATCTGATTGGGAAGGGGAGAGGGATATGAAAGTCGTTGTATTGGGAGCAGGGTTGATGGGCAAGCAAGCAGCCGGTGATCTAATCGCCAGCAGCACGGTGGAGAAGGTTTATTTGGCTGATATGAATATCACACAAGCGAATCTTTTCAAGGATTATGTCGAAAGCGACAAGCTGGAAGTACTTTATCTGGATGCCAATGACGATCTGGAACTGGCAGCTGTCATTTCGAAAGGCGATGTCGTGATCAATGCCTTATTTTACACATTCAATGAAAAAGCGGCTAAAACCGCGCTTTCATGCGGCGTCCATTACGTCGATTTGGGTGGACACATCGGCGGAGCGACGGATGCCGTTCTGGCATTGCACGAAGAAGCAGAGAAAAAAGGTGTTACCCTAATTCCCGACCTTGGCGTAGCGCCTGGAATGATCAATATTCTAGCCGGGCACGGTGCAGCAAAGCTCGATGAAGTGCGGGAAATCAAGTTGTTTGTCGGCGGCATACCGGTAGAACCTGAACCGCCGATCGAATACAATCACGTGTTCTCACTTGAAGGGGTTTTTGACCATTATACAGATCCATCCCATGTAATCCGGGAGGGAGAAGTGAAAGAAGTTGCTTCTTTGTCCGAAATCGAAGCGGTGGAATTTGAAGGATTCGGAGAACTGGAAGCGTTCCATACTTCCGGAGGCACGTCGACATTGATCGACACGTTCAGTGATGTGGAGACCCTGGAATACAAAACTTTGCGCTATAAAGGCCATGCAGAAAAGTTCCGCATTCTTGTGGACCTTGGCTTTACCGATCGGGATAAGACCGTAATGGTAAACGGAGTTGCCATTAAGCCGCGTGATGTGCTGCGTGAAGTGTTGACGCCGATCACCGAACTCGGTGACAAGCAGGATGCCGTTTTGCTCCGCGTCCAGGTTTCAGGGACAAGCGGCGAAGATGAGCTGACCTATGAATACAATATGGTGACCATGAAAGATCCTGAAACCGGAGTGACAGCTATGGCGCGTGCAACCGCTTATACGATTTCCGTTGTGGCTCAAATGATCGGCAACGGCATTATCGAAAAGCGGGGAGCGATTCCGCCGGAGCTTATCGTACCTGGGGATGAATATATTAGTGAAATGGCAAAACGCGGAGTAGAAATTCACGAAACGATACATCGTTCTGCTTATCAAAGCTGAGAAGAAAAAGGGGGAACATGGGATGGATTTTGAATTTTCACAGGAACAGGAATTGCTTAGGAAAACCGTGCGGCAATTTGTAGACGATGAAATCCTGCCGCATATCGCCGAATGGGATGCAACCGGTGGATTTGATCAGAGTCTTTGGAAAAGGCTTGCCGACCTTGGACTGATGGGCGTTTGCATCCCGGAAAAGTACGGCGGCAGCGGAATGGATTATAACGCGCTGGCGATAGTCTGCGAAGAACTGGAGAGAGGGGATACCGCATTCCGCACAGCGGTGTCTGTCCACACCGGCCTCAATTCCATGACGCTTTTGCAATGGGGCAGCGAGCAGCAAAAACAGCAGTTTCTTGTGCCGCAGGCGAAAGGAGAAAAGATAGGGGCTTTCGGTTTGACGGAACCGGGCGCAGGCTCGGACGTAGCGGCCCTTTCCACTACAGCTGTGCGGGACGGCGATGACTATATACTGAACGGCCAGAAGACTTGGATTTCCTTATGTGACGTAGCCGACCATTTTATCGTATTTGCGTATACCGATAAAGCGAAAAAGCACAATGGCATCAGTGCCTTTATCGTCGAACGGACACGCGAAGGCTTTTCGTCTAAGGCGATCAAAGGCAAATACGGCATCCGCTCCGGCAATACCGGCGAATTGTTTTTTGATGATGTGCGGATTCCGGCGGAAAACCGATTGGGTGAAGAAGGCGAAGGATTTAAAATAGCCATGGCTTCGCTTGATAACGGCCGGTTTACTGTAGCAGCTGGGGCTTGCGGATTGATTATGGCCTGTTTAGAAGAAAGCGTAAAATACTGCCATTCGCGCTCGACTTTCGGAAAACCGATCGGCGAACACCAATTGGTCCAGCAAATGATTGCCAATATGGAGGCTGGATTCCAAATGAGCCGGCTGCTCGTCTACCGCGCCGGTGAAATGAAAAACAAAGGTCTGCGCAATACGCGTGAAACATCAATGGCCAAATGGCAAGCTTGCGATTTTGCCAACAAAGCGGCAGACGATGCCGTGCAGATCCACGGTGCATACGGCTATTCCGATGAATATCCGGTTGCCCGCTTTCTCCGGAATTCCAAAGCGCCTGTCATTTACGAAGGCACCCGGGAAATCCATACCATCATGCAGGCCGAATACGTGCTCGGCAAACGGGAAGACAAAAAACTGAACCGAATGCTGCCGAAGTGGCCATTTGGAGAATAGGAAAGGAGTTGTCTCAAAAGTAATTTGGGACAACTCCAGGCTGTCGAGAAACATTCCATTCTCTAAGTCATTTCGCTCCAAGTGGACGCTTTCCGCGGGCCCGGCTTCAGCCGCTTCCTTCGCTACGCTCAGTCCAGTGTCTTCAGCTCGTGCTGTTCCCGCAGGAGTCGCCACTTTCCGCTTCATTCCGTTCACTTTTTGAATAAAGTTCACTTTTATTATAAAAAGTGAACGAGTCGGCATGTTATTTATTCATTGTTCTCCTTCGATATGGAGCAAACCAGCGGAGACGCCTGCGGGAAAGCGAGACAGCCGAGACCCCGCAAGGTGCGCAAGCACCTGAGGAGGCTTGGCGCTCGCCCGCGGCAAGCGCAGCTGGTTTGCGGAATATCGAAGATATTCTAAGGGGAATTTTTTCTATATCTTTCTCAACAAGCTGGAGTTGTCCCAAAAGTAATATGTGACAACTCCTTTGCGACGAAGCTAGCGCAGCGATGCAGAAACAGGAGCAATAGTATTACCACATCTTTTTTTAGAAGCAAAGGGTTGTCCAATAAGTCTATTACTCGACTTATTGGACAGCCCTTTTTCCTGTGCTTTTTATGAAATTGCAGTTTCTTCCGGCGTTCTTGGAACCAGCATCTCCAATTTCTTCGGCTGGATTTCAATCGTGACCGGTGTCTTCAAGTAAATTTCACCGTCCGTATCGACGTCCATTTCGTCTTCAGTCCGGATGACAATATGCTTTCCTTGGTGATGCGTGATGTGGTCTAATTCTTCAGGTGAAACATCCGGCTGTGACAGTGAAAACCATTCGCGGATCGCGGCGATGGACGGCGTCTGGATGATGAATATATCAAGCAGGCCATCGGCAGGATCAATGGTGCTGAGTGGGAAGGTGTGGGTGCCGATCGATTTGCCGTTCATAATCAGCACGGCGGCACCTTCTTCCATGTAGTGAACGCCATCGATTTCCATGGAAATCGAGAAGTTTTCAGATTGCCGCATGGTTTGAAGGGCGCTCATGAAATAACTTAATTTTCCATAGCGATCTTTCAAGTCCGGGTCGATGTTCATCGACGCATCCGCAATCAGCCCAATGCCGGCAAAATTCAAGAATGAATGATCGTTGATCCGGGCGGAGTCGATTTCTTTCACTTCGCCTTCAATCAGTTCTTCTGCCGCTTCATCTAGTGCCATCGGAATGGTGAGTGTACGGGCAAAATCATTGCAGGTTCCGCTCGGAAGAATACCGAGGACCGGGGCTTTTTCCAGGCTGGACAATACTTGGACAGCGGTATGGACTGTCCCGTCCCCTCCAGCCACGAAGAGGACATCCGCTGTGTCGGCCGCATTTTTGCAGGCTTCTTCAAATTCCTCTTTTGAATGGGTTTGAACCAGCTCCAGTTTTTTGGATGCTTTGGCCAAAGCCGGAACGGCCAAAGGAAGAACTGTCTCACTCGTAGACGCACCTGCTGCGCCGTTATACAATAAAACCGAACGCTCAAATCTTGGCATGCGTAAACCCTCCTAGTAGGTAACTGTTACGTACAGGGCAGAAAAATACCCGCCTTTCCAAGCGTGGTTTCGCTGCACCAAAGAATAATCAGGAGGACAAATCGTTCCACTGATCAAAACTTTTTTCACTTATTATTTTCCACTAATCCGTTCCCTGTAAACTAAAGAGAGGGAGCTATTCAAAAAGAAAGAGGGTTATTGTTATGACATCAAAACTTTATTACGAGGATTCGGAACTTTCAGAGGCAATTGTCAGCATCATTGCAAGCGGCGAAGACGAGAAAGGAACTTATGCCGTTTTGGATCAAACCTGTTTTTATCCTGAAGGCGGCGGGCAGCCGTCCGATACTGGCTATATTGGTGAAGTGCGGGTGCTGGATGTGCAGAGTGTGGAAGATGAAATCCGGCACTACACGGCGGATCCGCTGCCAGAAGGAAGCTTTAAAGCAGAAATTGACTGGAATCGCCGGTGGGACCATATGCAGCAGCATGCAGGACAGCATGTTTTAAGTGCTGTTTTGGACGACTATCATCAGTTAAAGACAGCCAGTTTCCATTTAGGGGAAGAGCGGGTATCCATCGATTTAAATGCACCGCAGATTTCCAAGAGCCAGCTGCAGCAAGCGGAACGGGCCGCAAATGACGTCATCCGGAAGCACCTGCCGATTTCCACGGAATGGGTTTCCGAGAGTCAAGCACAGACGATGGAATTAAGAAAACCGCCGGCGGTAACCGGGGATATTCGGCTGGTAAAAATCGACGGGGTCGATTTGAACGCTTGCGGCGGCACCCACCCCAAAAATACAGCAGACATTGGAATGATTAAAATCATCGGGACAGAAAAAGCGAAAGGCGGCACGCGTTTGTATTTCTTATGTGGAAACCGGGCTATGGACCATTTCGATTTGCTGCTTGATCAGACCAATGTATTGGTGCAAAAGCTCAATGCCCCACTGACTGATTTGCCCACCGCAGCCGATGCACTGCTGCATGAAAAAGCGGAACAGGATAAGGAAATGAAAGAACTGCGGACAAAACTGCTCGAAGCAGAAGCGCAGATGATTCAGCCCGAGAACGGCACCGGATTCATTCAGCAAGTTTTTTCCGGCCGTCCGGTGAAAGAAGTACAGCAATTGGCGCGCTTAACGATTGCCAATCATCCGTCAGCAGTGCTGCTGTTTTTGATCACGGAAGACGATAGTATCCGTTTTGTTTGTGCAAAAGGCGAAGAAGCGGAAGGCAATATGAAAGATGTTTTACAGGAACTTCTTCAGTTGACCGATGGGAAAGGCGGCGGCAATGCCCAGTCGGCGCAAGGCGGCGGAAAAACAGTACATGCTCCTGATTTGTTTTTCCAAACCTTTCAATCGAGTCTGAAAAATATCCAGGGAATTCTGTAACTTTTTCCGTTATTTCCTGTCTAATGGGAAAAGAGCGGTTTGAAAGGCGGAGGCGAATATGAAGAAAAGGAGTATTTGGCTATTGATTGCAGCGGCCATTGCAGCAATTGCGTTGTCGTTTGTTTGGATGAACGATAAGGTATCGGTAAGTGCATCTTCCATTGCTTTGGCGGAACAAGGATGGCGGGCAAACTTTTCTTCAGCGCTCGATCCGGAAGCCATCCAAAGAGGAGATTTGTATCTGACGGATGAAGACGGGGAGCCGGTTGAAGTCGAGATGGCACTCCATCCAAACGGAAAAACAATTGAGATTCCCCAGATTCCGACCGGCAATTACACACTTCATATCAAAAAGTCAGCACTGCAGAGGGATTTCTTAAAGTCACTCGATGTAAAAGAAGTGGCGTTCAGTGTCCAGGAAGAAATCAAAACGCTGGCAAACGAGGAAGAACTGAAAGCTTATTTTACCCAATTGCTGGAACTGCAGAAAAATAACGAACAGCCTGGCATGTTCAACAACGAAGGCGGCGTTACGGAAGAGTCCGCCGACAGCAGCGCAACCAGCGGAGGAGTAGAAAGCGGGGGCGAACATTCAACCACCAATAATCAGGTGGAAGGAGTGGATGAAGCCGATTTAGTGAAAACGGACGGTTCCTACATCTACTCGATCAGCGATTCCCGGGTTCTCATCACAGATGTCCGCAATCCGGAAGCCATGAGCGTCGCAAGCGAAATCAAATTCGAACAGGAGATGTATCCGCAGCAGTTGTTTATATCGGGCGATACACTGATTGTACTTGGAAGCCGTTATACAGCCATTCCGTTTGAAGGCACAATCCGAAATTACCAATCGCATATCGGCCTGGTTTCTGTTTATCTTTACGACATCGCGGATCCGACAGCGCCGCAGGAACTCCGTGAATTCGGCACAGAAGGCAATTTAAATAATGCGCGCCTGACCAATAACATTTTGTATTACGTCACCAATGTGTATCCTGATTTTTGGGCGATTGAAGAGCAGGACAATGGCGAATTGCGGCCGCATACCTATGATTCCGAAGGAGTTGGGGAGCTTCAGCCTATGCCTTTTGAGAATATCTCTATCCTGCCGGGGTCAATGGAAGGCAGCTACAGCATCATAACGGCCATTGACTTGTCGCAGCCTGAGCAAAACACCGTTGTGACAAAAGGCTTTTTAGGCGGCAGTGAGCAGCTGTATATGACGGAAGAATCGCTGTATTTAACCGCTTCGCATTATATGCCGATCGATGAACAGAACATAGAAGGGGATGCTGGCATGGCCATTTGGATGCCGCATTTCGCCAATACGGAAATCTTCAAGTTCATGCTGAACGGAACGGATGTCCAGTTCCAGGCATCAAGTGAAGTAACCGGAACGCTCCTCAACCAATTTTCAATGGATGAGTACAATGGGCATTTCCGGGTCGTGACGACTGAAGGCGTAGCGTGGGATGAAGCTGCACCTTCCAAAAACCATTTGTTTATCTTGGACAGCGGCATGAAGCAAGTGGGATCTGTAGAAGATTTGGCTAAAGGTGAACGGATCTATTCTGCCCGCTTTATCGAAGATACGGCATATATGGTGACGTTCAAAGAAACGGATCCCTTATTCGTCATTGACGTCTCGGTTCCGTCTTCTCCGAAAGTCCTTGGTGAACTGAAGATTCCGGGGTTCTCGAATTATCTGCATCCTCTGGATGAAAATCATTTAATCGGGTTTGGCTCCGACACCAAGCTGGAACCTGTCAAAGACGGGGAACCGCTTGTCGTGACAGGAGGCATGAAAATTTCCTTGTTTGATGTCAGTGATTTCGCCAATCCAAAGGAAAAGGATACGGAAATCATCGGAGGCCGCGGCACTTATTCACCGCTGCAATACGATCACAAAGCTTTATTCGTCCATCCGGAATCGGATCTATTCGGCTTCCCGGTGACAATGTATGAAGAAGCCGCGGGCGGCAATGTTAACTTTGAAGCGCAAGGAGCGATGATTTATAGCATCACCCCGGAAGGCATCAGTGAGAAGGCTAATTTGATAGCGAAAGCTGATATGCCATATGAAGACTGGGAAACCAGTGTCCAGCGCATCCTTTCCATCGGCGATACCTTGTTTACTGTAGCGAACAGCGAAGTGAAAAGTTACGAAACCGATACCTTCGGTTTATTGAATACCTTAAGCTATTAAGCGGAAACAGGCGAAGAAATTCTTCGCCTGTTTTTTTTATGACGTTTTCCATTAGCGGAAACAGGGAAGAAGGAAAGTATTCTGAAAAAACGGAGGGATATGGATGAAAGCAGTAACTTTTCAAGGCGTAAAAGATATGCAAGTGAAAAACGTGAAAGATCCGGAAATTGAGAAAAAAGATGATATTATCGTCAAAATCACATCGACAGCAATTTGTGGGTCTGATTTGCATATTTATCAAGGAGCGTTGCCTGCAAGAAAAGATTATGTAATCGGACATGAACCAATGGGAATCGTAGAAGAAGTAGGGCCTGAAGTGACCAAAGTAAAAAAAGGCGACCGCATTGTACTGCCGTTCAACGTAAGCTGTGGACATTGCTTCTATTGCAGCCATGACATGGAGAGCCAGTGCGATAATTCAAACGGCAATCCGCATTTCGATACTGGCGGATACTTTGGCTTCACAGAGCGCTACGGGGACTATTCGGGCGGACAAGCGGAATATTTGCGCGTACCTTATGGGAATTTCATGCCTTTCGTTATTCCGGAATCATCGGAACTTGAAGATGAATCGGTATTGTTTTTATCGGATGTACTCCCGACCGCTTGGTGGAGTGTTGAGAACGCAGGGGTGAAGCAAGGCGACACTGTTGTCGTTTTAGGATGTGGGCCAATCGGCTTGATGACCCAGAAGTTCGCCTGGATGAAAGGCGCGAAACGCGTCATTGCGGTCGATGAAATTCCTTACCGCATGGAACTGGCGAAAAAGATGAACAATGTAGAAGTATTCGATTTCACACAGCACGATAATATGGGTGCGTTCATCCACGAAATCACAAGCGGCGGCGCACAAGTAGTCATCGACTGTGTCGGAATGGACGGCAAGAAATCTACAGCTGAAGCGATCCAGCAGAAATTGATGCTGCAGGGCGGAACGTTAAGTGCAATCGATATTGCGAAAGACGCTGTCAGCAAATTTGGTGTCATTCAATTGACAGGGGTTTACGGACTAAAATATAACCAATTCCCGCTTGGTAATATTTTTGAGCGCAATGTGACGATGAAAATGGGCCAGGCGCCGGTTATTCATTTGATGCCGATGCTTTATGAAAAAATCGAAAACGGCGAGTTTGACCCGCGTGAAATCATTTCCCACATCATGCCGCTCGAAAAAGCGAGCGACGCTTACCAAATCTTCAATGACCACACAGATGATTGCACGAAGGTCGTCTTGAAACCATAAAGCTGAAAGTATGTTATAATATCGTATAATTAAACGCCCCTGTAATTCAGGGGCGTTTAATTTTTTGGCGAAATACGCTATCATGAGGAATAAAATAAAAATCTTTCAGTGGGGGATCGCTAATCTTCCACTGATTGTCCGTTAAAACGGGATAAAAGCTAAGGGGGAAAGCAAGTGGTTCAAACTGGAGAAACAAGGCGCGAGCTTGCCCTGGATTGTTTTTTGCTAGCAGGTAAAATATTGATGGAAAATGGAGCGGAAACCTATCGGGTGGAAGATACGATGATCCGGATGGCGGTTTCCCAAAAAATGACGAACTCCCATTGTTTTGTGACGCCGACCGGCATCATGTTTTCTCCGAGTGATGAACTTCCGACTCGTTTTGTCCGCATCAATGCGCGCCAGACCGATTTGGAGCGGGTAGCGCTGGTCAATGCGGTTTCCAGAAAATTGGTTGCGATGGAATTGACGCTTCAGCAGGCTTATGAAGAGCTGGAAAAAATCGACCAAAACAATTATAAATTTAATATTTGGCTGCAAATCCTGGCAGCTGCCACAGCAAGCGGCTGTTTTTTAATACTGCTTGGCGGCAGCTGGAACGATTTGCCGTTTGCCTTTGTTTTTGGAGGTACGGGATATATTATCGTGGAAACGATTTTGGAAAGAACCCGGGTAAAGTTTTTTGCTGAATTTATCGGATCTCTTGCAATTGGGATCTTGGCCATATTAGCGGTCTACTCCGGATTTGGGATTGACAGGGACACCATCATTATTGGCTCGATCATGCCGCTGGTTCCGGGTCTGCTCATTACCAATGCCGTGCGTGACTTAATGGCCGGCCATTTTGTTTCCGGCTTGTCGAAAGGGGCAGAAGCATTCTTGACGGCATTTGCCATCGGGGGCGGCATCGCCCTTGTATTATCATTTTAGGAGGAGATTGGATGAATTGGCCATTGGAGGCGTTTCTTAGTTTTCTGGCGGCCGGTGCTTTTGGCGTCATTTTCAATACACCGCGCCGCACCTTAATCAGCTGTGGTTTGGTCGGCATGACAGGATGGCTGATTTACCGGATTTACGAGCTTGTGCTGGGCGATCCCGTCCAGGCGACTTTTGCCGGTGCGTTCGGCGTGGCGCTTGTTGCCCATTTATTGGCGAAGAAGTTCCGGATGCCAATGATCATTTTCAGTGTTGCCGGCATCATTCCGCTGGTTCCAGGAAGCAAGGCGTACAATGCCATGCGGAATATTGTGGAAAACAATTACCTGGAAGCTATAAAATTCGCTTCTGAAGCTTTGATGATTTCAGGGGCTGTCGCGATGGGGCTTGTCTTTGCGGAAGTGCTGATGCAAGCAGTATTTAAGCAGCAAGCAAAGCGGATACAACGAAAAATCGGTATGACCCCGGATTAATGCCAGGGCCATACCGATTTTAAATTAATTCAACCACTTTTCCAGATCATGGGCTTCCATTGGACGCCCGGAAATATAGCCTTGGATGATATCGCAGTCCATGGCACGAAGCAGTTCAAGCTGTTCATTGGTTTCAACGCCTTCAGCGGTTACCTGGAAATCCAAGCTCTTGCCGAATTGGATCATGCCTTTGATCATTTTCTGCATTTTTTCCTGCTTGGTAATCGATTGGATAATATCCCGGTCGATCTTTAAACTGGAGATGGGCAGCAAGAGCATATAACGGAACGATGCATAGCCGGTTCCGAAATCATCAAGCGAGAAAGAAATACCGGCTTGGTGGAGTTGTTTCATCTGTTTGATGATGGATTGCTCCGCTTCAGCTTCCAAGGCGAATTTCTCGGTAATTTCGATTGTCAGCGAGTTTGCCACTCCTTCGTTCAGTGCAAGCTGTTCCAGGAAAACTTTTGCCATGTCCTTGTCCCGGAATTCGCGGATCGAAGAGTTGATGCTGACGTTCAAATCGATGCCGCGCGATTTCCATTCTTGCTGTTGAGCGCAGACCGTCTCAAGCACGAATTTGCCGATTTCATGGATCATGCCGCTTTCTTCAGCGATTGGAATCAGTTCATCCGGCGTCACAATGCCAATTTCCGAGTCTTCCCATCGTACGAGCGCTTCCACGCCTTCCACTTTGCCGGTACTCAAATTGACTTGAGGCTGGTAAAGCAGACGCAGGTTGCGCCGGTCCAGCGCATGGATCAGGCGCCGTTCAATAAGGGAAGTTCGGTTAAGGCGTTCGTGGTCATCGGAAGTAAGGGCGGAAATGGCGCTGCCGCCGCGTTCTTTCACTTTTTTGATTGTCGCATGCGAAGCCTTGATCAAATGGACAAACGATTGCTGGTCTTCGGGATAACGCGTAATGGCGCCGCTGACGGTCAATGGGATTGCGGTGCCGTGCATATAGATGGGATGCTGCTGCAAATAATGAAGGAAGCCTTCAATAAACCAATTGCTGAGCGGTGTCACCAAAGCGAATTCGTGCAAACCTGCCCGGGTAATGATCGAGTCAGAGAAGTACATCCGCAAACGTTTCGTAAATTCGACAAGAAGTTCGTTTTCGGTATCCGTATCCGAAACATCCTGCAGCGTGTAGAAACGGTCAATATCCATGTACACAAAAGAAAAATGCTTGCGTTCTTCAATGAATTCATTGACCACTTGTTCCAGGCGATGCCGGTTTTCGAGGCCCGTAATGGGATCGATGAAAGCGATGGCCTCCAAGTGATGCTGCGCATTTTTGGAGGCTGTAATGTCTTTCTCCAGGAAAATGTAATAGGTGTCATCGCCTTTGACCTGCATGGGAATGGCGGTTAAATCCACCCAATAGACGTCGCCGTCTTTTTTCAGTTTCTTGGCTTGTCCATTCCAGACCTTGCCGTTTTTCAGCGTTGCGGTCAGCGTTTCAACAAAATGAACATCTTCCCCGGCTTCGCCGAACATTTGCCAGATCGGTTTGCCGAGAATCCGTTTGGGCGTCCATTTGCTCAATTTTAAAAATAGAGGGTTGGCATACGTAATCAGAAACTCTTCATCAAAATACAAAAGCATGAACGAGTCGTCCAGACCGTTTCGCAAGCTATTCAATTCTCTGCTTGCTGAGCCTTCTTCATCCACTTCATCCACTTCAAAAATAGACATGATAAACTGTTCGCCGTCTGCGGCAAACGCTTTAGTGACGATTGTTGTATATGTATGTCCGCCGGTTCCCAAGCCAACTTCCACATCTTCAAACCGGATAGGTTCTTTGCTATGTAAAATCGTTTCCCAAGAATGTTTATAAAGTGCAGCTTTTTCAGGGTTCATATAAGGATAAAGTTGCCCTTTGATGGAACTTGATTCGACTTGGAAAACGCGTTCCGCATGGCGGTTGCACCATACAACAAGCCCGTCTTTGTCCATAATGATAATGGGAAAAGGGATGTGGTTGAAAACGAGATTATTCGATAGTAGGTCTTGCAATTCACTCATTCCATAACGCTCCTTTTCCATAGTTTTTCCTGCTTCAACAGGCAGTAAGCTCCGCTTCTTGAAACAGGAGAGCTACGGCCGCAAACGACCGGCAGGTCCATTTCACAGTCCGTCGGTTGAAGAGAAATTTACCAACTGAATTTTCTCTTTATTTCCATTATAAAGAAGAAAAGGAAGATAGTCATCCTTTTCAAAATATTGTAAATAAAATTTAACAGATATTCACTATGCTTATTTTATCAGCCGTGAGAGAATGGTGGAAGAAAAAAAGAAAATAATGAGAGAAATGAAAGAAGAGGTAATAAGAAATGAATAAAACTATCACTTTATTGTTATTTTTGATGTTGCTAACACCACTTTCAGCACAAGCACACACTACACTAACGTCGTCTACTCCAGCGGAAGGTGAAGTGTTGCCAGTCCAGCCAGAAGAAATAGAGTTGGTTTTTGGCACAGTTATTGAAGAAGGAAGTTCCATGTTATTAGAAGGCCCTGAACAAAATTATGACGTGGAAAATATTTCTATAAATGATAATGTCATGACGGGTTCCTTGGAAGAAGGGCTTCCGAATGGCCAGTACATCATTACCTGGAAAATCATAGGGGAAGACGGCCATCCGATTGAAGGGCAAGTGCCATTTGGGATAAAAGCAGAAGAGCTTGCTGAAGAAGAACCTGCTGAAAACGAAACAGCGGAAGACGAGCTGGCAGCGGAGGAAGATTTGGCCACGGAACAACAAGAAGAAAGCTCCGAAGCGAATGAAACTGATGAAGGCAGCGGTTTATTGTCGACCGTTCTTCTCCTGGCGGCAGCTGTACTAATCGGTTTCAGTTTGTACAAGCTTCTTAAGAAAAAATCATGACTTTTTTTACCGTGTTTTCGGATGTCTTGTTGTATCTGGCGTTTTCCTATATGATTGGCTCCATTGTTTTAGGTTTTGTTCCAGCAGAACGTAAACCGAAAATTCCCGATTCCAGAAGGTTGCAGCTGCTAAGTGTTGCGGGGGTTTCACTGTTTTCTTTGGCTCCGGTCATTGAATTGGTTGTGTTTTTAGGCGGCGGCCAAGAAGTGTTCAGCACGTTTTTCCGGGTTTTGATGGATTTTCGTATTGGGAACGGCTGGGTCCTCACTTTGCTTTTTTGTATTTTGTTGGGCCTGACGGTTTATTACAACGGGTCAGCGCATATGCGTGCTTATTATACCGGCGCTCTGGTTTTGATTGTCGGCTTTTTCAGCCATGTTTCTACCTTGAATTTATGGGCCGGGTTTTTTAGCCATTCTCTACATTTTCTTTCCATGTCGCTGTGGATCGGCGTTCTGCTGCACGTAGCTTGGCTCGCACATGACGGCTCGAACTGGAAGCCATTCACTGCCTGGTTCACGCCGTTCGCAATTGCCTGTTTAGCGGCTTTGTTTATCAGCGGCGTAGTCATTATGCTGTTCTTTGTTACGCCTGCCGATTATGCGAAGTCGTGGGTATTGCCTTATGGCCAGATGCTGCTGCTGAAACATTTGACAATTATTCCGATACTGGCCGCAGCTTTGATCAATGGGTTTTTGAATAAAAAAGGCGTCTATGAACGTGCGTGGCTGAAAGTTGAATTTTTGTTGATTTTGCTGGTCTTTACTTGGACAGCTTTTATGAGCAAAGAAGCACCGCCCCACGACATCAATGACACGCTCCGTTCTGAAGGGGCGGCGCCTTTCATCGAACTGCTGAAAGGACCGCAATACATACCAATCGACGGGTCTTTTGCTTTTTCTTTGAATGGTGCTTTGCTGATTGCCATCGGCGTGATGTGTCTCGGCCTGATGGTACTGGGCTATAGAAAGAAATTGTCGCCTTGGCTGTCTTTGCTGTTCGGACTCATATTTGTAGGGGCGGTTTATGCCGGCCTAATGCTGAATATAGCTTTTTAAAATGATTGGAACCATTCAAATAAAGGAAGAGGTATTTTCGGTGAAAGGAGAGATTCGATGAATCGTGTTAAAGGGATTGCCATGATTATAAGCGGGGCAATGCTATGGGGAGCGACAGGGCCGCTGATGCAATGGTCGCTCAGCACCTTCGGATTTTCTCCGGAGTTTTTATCGACAGTTCGCTTGATACTAGCCGGCTTGCTCCTGCTCGGCTTTTTAAAATTAAAAGGCGTGCAGATCACTTCCATTTTCAAAGGAAGGATCTGGACTCGCCCATTGCTGATTTTTGCTGTCTTCGGCATGCTCGGCGTTCAGTACACCTTTGTTTCGGCAATTGAAGCGAGTGATGCAGTCGTCGCGACCTTGCTGCAATTTCTTGCCCCGGTTTACATTATCCTGTTTGTCTCGCTGCGCCAGAGAAAATCCCCGCCGTCCTACCAAATCATCGGCATGGCAGGAACCTTGATCGGCTTGTTTCTTTTGCTGACAAACGGCTCGCTGGATAAACTGGCAATCAGCGGAGAAGCCTTGTTTTGGGGTATCCTTGTGGGACTGACTTTTATGTTTTACACGCTTTACCCGGCGCGGTTGATGCAGGAATGGGGCGTCATGCTGGTAGTCGGCTGGTCGATGCTTTTTGGCGGAGCGTTTATGGGGCTTGCCAAACCGATATTCCTTTCTTCGGAATGGACGAAGTTCCAGGATGTCCGTGCCATTTGGGCGATGGCGGCCATCATCGTTATCGGAACGGTGGCGTTTGTGTTGTTCTTGAGCAGCATGCGCTTTATCTCTCCGGTGGAAACGAGCATTCTTTCTTCTGTTGAACCATTGACGGCCATGGTCATTTCAGTGTTTTGGTTCCAGCAATTACTAGCACCCGCGCAACTCGGCGGGGCACTGATCATGCTTGTGTTTGTCACTTGGCTGTCTCTCGCCGGCAATGTAAAACCGAAAAAAAAGAAAGCGGGATATTCCGAAAGCAGCGCCTCTTAAGGTGCTGCTTTTTTTCTTTTTTTCAGGGAATAAAACTGTCTGTTGTCAGAGAATTGTGGCATAATAGTCAACATAAAAGATTCGTGTTTCGAAATTCTTAGGGGGTTTTTCCAGGTGAAAACTGTCTTTTCTTACGCCAAGCCATATAAAGGGCTTATCATAATCGCATTATTCTTTATGCTCTTGGAATTGACAGTGGAGTTGTTTCAGCCGCTTGTCATATCAAAAATCATTGATGACGGAATTCTTGCCGGGAGCCAGGAACGGATCATCCAGTATGGGCTTGTACTGGTAGCCATGTCCGGGCTTGCTTTTGTCGCTGGGATCATTAATTCCTATTATGCGGCCCACGTGTCGCAAAGTTTTTCTTTTGATTTGCGCAAAGCGGTTTATGGCCGCATCCAGTCTTTTTCGCTCGCCACATTCAACAAGTTTCCAGCATCCGGCTTGATCACACGCTTAACGAGTGATGTCACAATGGTGCAGCAAGTGCTGTTCATGGGGCTGCGCATCATGCTCCGCGCTCCGCTGCTCGTTGTCGGCAGCATGGTCATGGCGCTTGTGGTGAACGCCAAGCTGGCGCTTTATTTGGTAATTGTTTTTCCGGTCTTATTAATTTTCTTATACATTATGGTCAAAAAAGGCGTGTCTCACTTCAGTTTTGTCCAGTTGCGGCTTGACCGCTTAAATCGGATGATTCAGGAAAACTTGCAAGCAGTGCGCTTAATTAAAGCGTATTTGCGGGGGAAATACGAGTCTGGCCGTTTCTCAGAAGTAGCCGGGTCGTTGAAGATGGACACGGTCAAAGCACTCCGCGTCATGGAAATCATTTTGCCGATTCTGCTGCTCGGCATGAACCTGTCATTATTGGCAGTTATTTGGTTCGGCGCTTCGGAAATTCGGCAGGGCGGCGCCCAAATTGGAGAACTGGTCGCAATTATCAATTACGCTATGCGCATGACCGGTGCTTTTTCGATGTTTTCGTTTATTATTATGGCTTATGCCCGTGCGAAAGCTTCTTCCGAACGGATTGAAGAAGTGCTGGTGGCTGACGATGTCCGCGAAAAAGAAGAAGCGGGCGAAGAGCAGGCAATCCGCCGGGGCGAAGTGGTATTTGAAAACGTCTCTTTCACTTATCCAGGGACAGAAAATCCTGTGTTGAAAAACATTTCGTTTAAAATGAATCCCAATGAAAAACTGGCGATCATGGGAGCGACCGGTTCCGGCAAATCTTCGCTGCTGCAGCTGATTCCCCGCTTTTACGATGCGACGGAAGGAACCGTCTATATCCATGGCCGTGATGTGAAAAGCTGGTCGTTGCGGGCACTCCGGAAAACGATCGGCGTCGTTCCACAGCAGTCTCTTCTCTTCACCGGAACGATTTCCGATAATTTGTCCTGGGGCAAAGAACAGGCAAGGCAGGAAGAACTGGCAGGGGCAGCGGTGAAAGCCCAAATCCACGGAACAGTGGAGCGGTTTCCAAAGGGCTATGGAACCCGTGTCGGCCAAAAAGGCGTTAACTTGTCGGGCGGTCAGAAACAGCGGCTGTCCATTGCCCGGGCGCTAGTCCGAAAGCCGTCGATACTGATCCTGGATGATAGCACAAGTGCGCTCGATGTGAAAACAGAAGCGGCTTTATGGCAAGAGCTTGAACGCGAAAATGCCACGATGCTTGTGGTGACCCAAAAAATCCGGACGGCTTTAAAAGCGGACCGCATTCTGTTGATGGAAGAAGGCCGAATTTCAGCGTACGGCACACACCAACAGCTGATGAAAACGTCGGAGCTCTACCGGCAAATAGCGCTTTCGCAGCAAGAGGAAGAGGTGGATGAATATGTTTGATGCCATTCGGCGGCCATTTGGCTATGAACCGGTTATAAAGAAAGAAGATTTGG
The DNA here is from genome assembly GCF_020071995.1 of Planococcus chinensis. Classification (GTDB taxonomy): domain Bacteria; phylum Bacillota; class Bacilli; order Bacillales_A; family Planococcaceae; genus Planococcus; species Planococcus chinensis_A. The sequence goes on from NZ_JABWTK010000015.1 coordinate 47,227, forward strand.
CGAAAGATGCCCCCAAAAAACAAGAGCGTGCTGAAAACTGGAAGTCCACTTTGCTGCGGATCTGGAAACTGGTCGATGAACACCGAATGCTGCTGGTCACCGTGCTGGTTATGGTATTTATCAGTTCGGCGCTGGCATTACTGGGCCCCTACTTGATCGGGTACATCATTGACCACTACATCGTGCCCCAAACCTTTGAAGGGATGGGCCCGATTGTACTTTGGCTCATCCTAGTTTATATCGGCTACTCCTTAACGATGTATTTGCAGAACTATTGGATGATTGGCATTGCCCAGCAAGTGATTTACCGGATGCGTACAGGGCTGTTCAAGCATTTGCAGCGGCTGCCGGTGTCCTTCTTCGATAAGCGGCAGCACGGCGAGTTGATGAGCCGGATGACCAATGACATCGAGAACGTTTCGACAACATTGAACAGCTCGTTTATCCAAGTGTTTTCGAGCGTTCTGACGCTGACGGGGACGATGATCGTCATGCTGATACTGAGCCCGTTATTGACGTTGCTGACATTGATCATCATTCCGCTGATGTTTATTGCCATGCGGTGGATTACGAAAAGAACCGGACGCCTCTATAAGGAACAGCAGCAAGCGATCGGTGAATTGAACGGCTTGATCGAAGAAAGCATTTCAGGACAGAAAATCATTAAAGCCTTTTCCCAGGAACCGCGGGTCATGGATGAGTTTTTGGTGAAAAGTGAGCGCCTCCAGAGAACCGGATTCTGGGCTTGGACGTATTCCGGGTTTATCCCGAAAGTCATGAACTTTTTAAACAACGGCAGTTTTGCGATTGTAGCAGGAGCCGGTGGACTTTTGGCATTGAACGGCGATATTTCCATTGGCGTCATTGTCATATTCACGGAATACGCCCGCCAGTTTACGCGCCCGCTTAATGACTTAGCTAACCAGTTCAATACCGTGCTGTCGGCGATTGCCGGAGCAGAGCGCGTATTCTCCATCATGGGGGAAACTGAAGAGAAAGACGATGAAATCCAAAATGCGGACAAAGAACTGCAGGGCTATGTCGAATTTGATGATGTATCGTTCAAGTATGAAGGAGCGGAGGAAGACTGGACAATCCGCAATGTCAGCTTTAGCGTCGGAATCGGCCAGACAGCGGCCCTTGTCGGAGCCACTGGTGCGGGAAAAACCACCATCATGCAATTGCTTGCCCGATTTTATGATGCCAACGAAGGCGAAATCAGGCTGGACGGCACACCGATTGCAGACATGCCGCGCGAAACCCTGCGCAAGCAGATTGCTTTTGTGCTGCAGGATCCGTTCCTGTTTGAGGCGACGGTTTGGGAAAACATCCGCTACGGCCGCTTGGATGCGACAGACGAAGAAATCATCGAAGCCGCGAAAAAAGCGAATGCCCATGATTTTATTGTCAAACTGCCGGATGGCTACGATACAATCCTGAAAGGCGACGGGTCGATGATCAGCCAAGGACAAAAGCAATTATTATCCATTGCGCGGGCATTGGTGGCTGATCCAGTCATCCTCCTGCTCGATGAAGCGACAAGCAGCATCGATACCGTGACCGAACTGAAAATCCAGGAAGCACTCGAACGGCTCATGGCCGGACGAACCAGCTTTGTTATTGCACATCGCTTGAATACCGTGCGGCAAGCTGATCTCGTGTTGGTTATGGAAATGGGGGAACTTGTGGAATTCGGTACCCAGCAACAACTGATCGACAGCGGCGGCATCTACGCCAATATGCTGGCGGATGCAAAATTATAAAAGGAAATGGAAAAGGCTGATCTGCAAATGGATCAGCCTTCAGACTGTAAACAAAGTTTAAATGAAATGAATGCATATGCATAAACCTGACCGGCCCGGCCACTTCGCTTTCCGTGGGCTCGGCCTCAGTCTCCTCGTCGCTGAAAAGATCGCTGCTCCTGCATCGCTGCGCTAGCTTCGTCGCAAAGGATTGCCCTCGCAGGCTTCGGCCAATGCCTTTCCAGCGGGACAGCGAAGTGCCGAAATCCACTCGGGACGCCAGTTCCGAGTTAGTTCGGTGCGAGCCCGCGGAACGCGTCCGGCTGAAACGGAGGATCCAGCACGTCTGGTTGGATGTTCATTCATCTCTCAAGCATAAACATTCTTTTGTCTACATACGAAAGGCTGATCCGAAAACGGATCAGCCTTTTTTTCATTAATGCAATTGCATGCGTGTTTTTGGCTTGAATCGACCAAGCAGGATCTCGCCAAGCGGAATGGTTTTGGGAATGGCGATTGACAGCATAATCGGGACCAATAAACCAAGTGCTGTATAAGTGAACAAATTGAATGGCAGGAAATCCTCAACCAGGAAACCGATAAAGATATGCAGGTACATGATTGAAATTGAATGCTCTTCAATTTTCACCAGCCACGGGAAAGTGGCTTTGGCTGCCAATAGTTGAAAGACGCCGACCACGAGCAGCGTAAAGGAAAGCGGGATGACCAAGTCGAGCAGGAAATGGTCGTAGCGCAGAAACTTCATGCTCAAATGATAATCGATCCAACCGGCCCGGTCAGCCGACACAGCCACAAGCGAAATGGCCGCAGCCGCTGCAATGGCGTACTTCGGAATGTTCATCCAGAAGGATTTCAAGTAATAGCCGATGGCGTAGTAGACAACGGCCAGCAGCGCAACGTCCAAATTCCAAAGCATGGGAATCTGCATGGAAGCTGCATCGGGTTCACTCGCCAGGCTCATCGCAAAATTTCCTTCAAGTTGAGCTAGGATGTAGCAGCCTGCCAACATCATCAATTGGACGGACCGCTTAAATCGCGTAATCCACAAGAACAGGAGATAAGTGGCAAACATCACGGTGACAAACCAGAAAACCCCGTGTTCACCGCGGAGAAAACGGCCGCCGACAGCCAGTTCAATCAGGTCCTGTCTTAGGAATGCCGCGGTAAATGTGCCTTCGCCGATCGCCATGCCGTATTTAATGGACGTCAGCAACAATAAAAAGAATATGTATGGGACCAATAATTGCATAAAGCGTTTTTGGATAGCCGGTTTTAATTGCTGATTGTCAGTGATCGGCTTAAAGAACAAGCCGCTTAACAAAAAGAATGCCGGCATATGGAACCAATAGATGTACTTAACGAGCGGAAACTCTGTGGGCATCGGACCGGAAAAATGGCCGATAACAACCAAAATCATTAAAAACCCTTTTGTAATATCCACCCAAGTTAAACGTTGTTTTGCCAAGACGATAACCTCCGAATATAAAACTAACCAATTCAGTATATCCCAAGCTTTAGGCATTTAAACGATTGATACAGAACGGTAAAAAAACGGTCAATTCTGTCATCATATGTTAGGATGAAAATAATACTAGAAAGGTTGGTGGAATATGAATATTTCTCTGTCTATCGAATCATTTCCGCTGGATTCACAAACAATTAGCGATATGAAAAAATTACTTGCTCTATTTCAAAAAGATTACAGCGTGGTGCTCCAAGAACCGGTGTGGGACCAGCCGCATACCCGCGGATTTGCCGTTGTTGCGTATACCGAAGAAGGGGAATTGATCGGATTTGCCACTTCCGTTGACATCATCGGCCTTCATCATTACGAATGGTCGGCAGTTGTCCATCCGGATTACCGCAGGCAGTCCATTGGATCCGCACTTGCTGAAGGAATCCATCACGGGCATACGCAGCGCGAAGCCGAAAGCGAATTGGCGGCTTTTATTGAAGATCCGGAAGCCGCCGGATTTCTTGCGAGTTTGGGCTATAGCGAAGACTTCAAGGAAATCCAGCTGGGTGTAGAGGCATTGGAAACCGTGGATCTGCCTGAAGGCGTATCGGTAACGCAGTTCAGCGAAGAACGGGAAGAACTGGAGTCGCTTTTGCGGGCAGCTTTTGATGAAGAAGTGATTCCGGTGATGGCGCATAACTTGGAAGAAGCGGGAAGAGATGTCTGGGTGATGAAAAAAGACGGAAAATTAGTGGCAACAGCGACCTTGATTGCAGAAGAAGATGAGCTTTGGGTAACCGCTTTTGCCGTCCATCCTGAAGAGCAGGGAAAAGGATACGGACAGGCCTTTTTGGCATGGAGCCGTAATTTGGCGTTCCAAAAAGGGAAGCATCAGGTGCTGCTTGATGTGGAAACGGATAACAATGCGTTAAGCGTCTACGAAAGGGCAGGTTTTCAGCCCATCAATACCGTCGCTTATTGGAAACGGGTTTAATCTATTCAACAAAAAAACCATCTGCTGAGGCAGATGGCGAGTGGCGGAATCAGTTTCCTTGGCCTTTAAATTCTTTTTCCGTGCCGTCGGAGAAGCGCACTTCTATTTCAATCGTTTTGTAGCCTGCTTCAATGCCAAAGCCGCCTACAACTGATTCGATGGCTTCTTCATCAGTCATATCAGAAGTTAGATCGAGGGTCTGGAAAACAGGTTCGATTTCATCCATAGCCTCGTCTCCGGCTAAATCTTGATTTTCCAACTTGTTTTCGTAACTGGCTTCTATATTGTCGCGGTCTTCTTCATAGCTGATATCGATGGCGTCATCCTGGTCCGGGTAATCCACATCTACACTAAACTCGGTAAAGCCGAATGTATCGCCGCCGATGCTTTCTTCATCGGTTCCGCCGCCAGGGGAGGCATCGCCTGAACCGGGTGCCGGATCCGTTTGAGATTCGTTGCCGACGGGCTCATTTACTTCGTCGCTTTCGCCGCAGGCTGACAGGGCGAGTGTGGAAGAAAGCATTAATGCAGTGAGGACAGATGTTTTTTTGAAGGTCATGGAAGTCATCCTTTCAGAATTAAATTAGTTAAATTCTGTATTCCCGAATTTCCTGTTTTTAATCGTTGCATGGAGCTGAGCGGAGATAGAAAAAGCCGAGCCCGAACGGAGTGGTCATCATGAAAGATTACACAAACGGCCAGAACATTGCAGCAGCTTCTGAAAAAGGAATTCATACAGATTTCGAAAAAAATATGACATATGGAGAGTATTTGCAGCTGGATGGCTTGCTCTCTGCCCAGATGCCGGTAAGCGGCCAGCATGACGAAACCCTGTTCATCATTATCCATCAAGTCTCCGAATTATGGATGAAACTGATTTTGCACGAACTGCAGTCAGCTATCAACTGCATCAACGGGGACGATCTGCAGCCGGCTTTTAAGCAATTAGCCAGGGTTTCGAGAATACAATCTCAGATTATTCAAGGGTGGGACGTATTGGCCACCATGACTCCGACCGATTATTTGAAGTTCCGGGGCGCCCTCGGAAATGCGAGCGGCTTTCAATCTTATCAATACCGCATGATTGAGTTCGCTTTAGGGTATAAAACAAAACATGTACTAAAAATTTATGAAAATGAAAAAGAGCTCCATCAGGAACTTCTTTCAGCATTCCAGAAACCCGGCCTTTATGATGCGGCTATTCAAAAGCTTGCAAGAAGCGGCTTTATAATAGATCCGGAACTGCTGGACCGGGACATTACAATGGTTTACGAAAGCAACGATAGTGTTAAACAAGCATGGAAAGCTGTTTATCAGGATACAGAGTCCCACTGGGAGCTGTATCAGTTGGCAGAAAAACTGGTTGATATTGAAGACTCCCTGCAGCAATGGCGGTTCCGCCACATGAAAACCGTTGAACGCATTATCGGCTTCAGGCAAGGGACTGGCGGCTCGTCAGGCGTCCATTATTTGAAAAAAGTGCTGGACCATTATTTTTTCCCGGAACTTTGGGAACTGCGGACAGAGATTTAGGAGGATAAGACATGAAGATTTATGCACACAGAGGGTGTTCAGGGACCTACCCGGAAAATACACTGGCAGCATTCCAAGCAGCTGCGCAATTGCCGATCGATGGCGTCGAAGTAGACGTCCAATTGACAAAGGACGGCAAAATGGTCGTCATCCATGATGAGAAAATCAACCGGACAACAGACGGGAAAGGGTATGTCAAAGACAAAACGCTCGAAGAACTGCAAACTTACGACTGCGGTTCCTGGTTTTCGGATGAATGGAGCGGGGAACGCATTCCTACACTTTCTGAAGTAATGGATGTGTTTCAGGATACCCATCACCGCTTGAATATTGAAATCAAATCGGATATTTTCCCATATGATGGATTGGTGGACAAAGTCATCAATTTGGCGACGAAAAAGGGAATGCTCGACCGGGTGCTTATTTCCTCATTTAATCACGAAGATGTACAGAAAGTCTGCTTGGAAACGGATTTGGAATCGGCCATTATCACGTCTCAAATCTATGTGGATATTTATGATTATGCCCGCGTCATTGGTACGAATCGGCTCCATATTTCATTGCCATCCGCTTTTCGGAAAATGACAACGAATGCTTTGCAAAAAGGGGCCATTGTCTATGTCTGGACAGTCAACAGCCTTGAATATGCGCAGGAACTTCAAAAAATCGGTGTTCACGGCATTTTCACTGATTATCCCGAACGGATGCTGAACGAATTAAAATAAAAGAGGCGCAATGGTGCTGTACTCCGTAAAGTGAGAGTGAAGATCTCGTTTTACGAAGGGCTGCCATTGTGCCTCTTTTACCATTTTGCGTAATGTTCTTCAATTGCTCCAAGCACTTGAAGGATTTTTACTTTTTTGCCGTCCGGGTGCCGGACATAACCGTTGTAATAGCCGAACAGCTGATGGACTTCGGATTTCACCAGCTTCATATCACTGATGGAAGTGCGTTCAAAAAATGGAGTGAATGTTAATTTCACATCATCGGAGAATTTAGTATGAATCAGCCATGGTTCCTTATAATTTTCCCGATTGTAGTGAAACAGAACATCTTCGTGGATCTTGGTCATTTTTCCGTTGACGAAAAATGCATTTTCCGTCATGCCGGTGCCGTCTGTCCATTTGCCGCCAAAATTAAGTCCAATTGAACGGCCAAGCGAGCGCTGCGAAGCCATCGCCCAATTCCAGGAAGATTCACGCGGCCAGACACCTCGGCCATAATCCAAGACGGCAAAGCTGTATTCGGGTTCAAATTCAAACTGTCGATTGCCGATTTTTACCGTTCCTGAAGTGGGCAACGACAGATGCTTGCCGGTAAATTGAAAAGTTTGCCGGTTCCAGGGGATCACCACGTTGAGCGAATCGTACGTTTCAGGGTGTTGGATAGTGAACAAAGCATGCAGTGCTTCACCGTCAAAATCGCCCACATCTACTTGAAGCCGTGTGTTGTGGTGCTGATAGTCAATTTGAATAGACATGTCATTGTGGTGGAAGTGGCAAGTGTCGAGCACTTCATCTGATAATTTCAGCTGGCGGGTAAAAGGGACAACGATGGTTTTTTCATAAAACCGCTGCGTTTCGTAATTTAACATGTATACAAAGCAGACAGTTGCATAATCCAGATGGCTAATTGTCGCGGAAAACAGGATTTCCTCCCCATAAATACACCAGTAATTCCATTTTTTCTTTCTCATGAAATTGCCGCGCAAATTGCTGACAATGATGGGTTGGCGTGCATAGCCGATGGCTCCCGGATTTAATTGGCCTTTTGCATCACAAAGCATTACGTGTTCTGTAAGTTCCCGTTCTACATGTTGCATTAAATCCACCTCGCTCATCATTCTACTTCTATTGTAGCAGAACAACTGCTTGTAAAACTTGAATAGGAAAAGGGGAAAATGGGCGGCCGTGCAGGGACGGACCGAACTTTTCTGAAGCCCTTACTTTACAGGTCTTCTCCACATCAAGGCAATTGTCCCTTCCCCGGCATGGACGGCAAGGGAAGAACTTAAATCGCCGATTTGCACATCGGCTTGTGGATTAAACTTTAAGATCTCTTGCTTAAAGTTTTCAGCTTCAGCATGTACATTGCCATGCATGACTTGGAACGTATCGATTCCGAATTTTTCGTGGTCCGCCTTGGCGTGGTCGATTAAATACTGAACTGCTTTTTTGTGGGACCGCACTTTATCAATCGGCAACAATTCTCCTTCAGCGCTTATTTGGACAATCGGTTTTACTTTCAAGAGGCTGCCTAGATAATACTGGGCACCGCTCATGCGTCCGCCTTTGTACAATTGAGACAGATTGCCGATTAAAATATAGTTTCGAAAGTTTTTTGTTTCCATTTCGAGCTGTGCGGCTATGTCTTCAGCAGCCATTCCGCCTGCAGCAAGCGTCATGCCGCGTTCAATCAAACCGGACAAGCCATAAGACAGCGCCAAAGAATCAACGGCATAAACTTTAAATCCTGTCATTTCAGCTCCGGCGGTTGAAGAAGCAATCGTGCCGCTCAATTTGGCTGATGCATGTACCGCAATGGCGCACTCATACTCTTCCTGCAGCTTTTCGTACAGTTCGGCAAATTTGCCGGCAGCAGGCTGAGAAGTTTTCGGGAATTCGGTCGCTTTTTTGATGCGTTCATATAGCTGCGAATTGGTTAAATCCACGCCATCAATAAACTCTTCTGTGCCAAAATGGATGTTGAGCGGCACAATATAAACGTCTGGATGAGCTTTGAATTCTTCCGTGACATACCCTGTCGTATCCATTACCCATGCTATTGGTTTTTTCATTTCAGCCATCCTATCATAAAATTATTTTGAATAATTAAACTATAACACGTATGGAAACCCTTCGATAGACAAATGGGTCCAGAAAAAAGGCACATCTTGCCGCTGGTGTAAAATCTTTAGCCAGCATCGCATGCCTACTGTTTGGGAAACCGGTTGTAGAATGATTCATGGATATCTGCCTGATGTTTGATCAAGATCAGGATCACTGCCACAATAAGCGGCCAGTAGTCCATCCAGCCGTCAGTGAAAGCCAAGGCACAGATAAACGCCGCGTAGCTGACCAGCATTGTTAATGTCGCACTTTTCAAGAGGGGGAAGGCCAGGGCGAAAGCCAGAAACATGACCAGAAAAAAGAACGGAGCCAAAGACAAGCTGACACCGATGAACGTCGCAATGCCTTTGCCGCCGCGCCCTTTTAGCCATAAGGGAAAAAGGTGTCCGCAAATCACGGAAAGGCCGCCAACGGACACCACCCATTCTGCCAAACCTGCGTAATGGCCGAGTGCTACGACAACCGCGCCTTTAGCCGCGTCCCCTAGAAATGTCAGGACAAAAGCCGATTTGCCGATAACGGCTCCGGCATTCCGGGCGCCGAGGTTGCCGCTCCGTTCTTTCCGCAAATCAATCCCTTTCCATTTGCCGACCCACCACGCGGTCAAAATATTTCCAATCATATAAGCTGCAATCCAATAAACGACCATGCTACGCCTCCAGGGAAAATACTGTTGATTTTATTTAACCAGTTTCCCCATCAGAAAGAAACCCTGTACAGCATCCCTATCAACCCGAGACAGTTGAATAAACGAGTTGTTTTTTTGCAAAGCGGGTATAGCAAGGAGAAAAAAGGAGCGTGTTCTGATGGAGGATTTGACGCAGGAAAAATACTTGGCTGCAGGCATCCCGCCCCAATCCCAATCACGAAAGCCTGGCCTCGAGAAAGCAATGGATCCCCAGCCGATTTTTGACTTGAAGAGCCGCAAAGGAAGCGGCAAGCTGGCCGGCAAAGTGGCAGTGGTTACAGGCGGAGACAGCGGCATCGGCAAAGCGGCGGCTATCGGTTTTGCGAAAGAAGGAGCGCATGTGGCGATCCTTTATTACGATGAACATATTGATGCAGAGGCAACGAAGCATTTGATTGAAGAGCAGGATGTGCGCTGTACGCTGCACGCAGGCGACATCTCAGATGAAGTGTTTTGCCGGAAAGCGATTGAAGACGTCATCGAACTTCATGGCCAGCTTGATATTTTGGTCAATAATGCGGCATGGGCCGCGCGGCAGGAAAGTATCTTGGATATTTCGGCAGAACAATTGCAGAAAACCTTCGCCGTCAATATTTTTTCCATGTTTTATTTAACAAAAGCGGCGTTGCCCCATCTGAAAGCGGGCAGTTCAATTATCAATACGTCTTCCATCGATGCATATGCGGGCCAGACCGGACAAGTGGACTATTCCACCACCAAAGGCGCCATTGTGGCATTCACCCGGGCGATGGCGCAGGAGCTTGCTCCGGACGGTGTACGGGTAAACGGCATCGCCCCGGGGCCGATCTGGACACCGCTCGTCGCATCAAGCCATTCAGAAGAAGAAGTGGCGGAATTCGGCAAATCGACGCCGCTCGGCCGGCCGGGCCAGCCGGTGGATTTAACGGGCAGCTTTGTACTGTTGGCTTCTGCTGACGGCGCCTATATGACGGGACAGTTCCTTCACATCAACGGCGGCGCTTATATGTCTTCGTAAATGGCATGCTTGAACAACCACAAAGAAAAGGCCTTTCCGGAAATCGGAAAGGCCTTTGTCCATTGATTATAAATTTGCTGCTTCGAACAGGTAATCGCTGATGACGCGAAGCCCTTTGTCGAAGTTTTCCAAGTGGAAATGTTCGTTCGGCGCATGGAAGTTTTCAGAAGACAAGCCAAAACCCATCAACACGACCGGCAAGCCAAGCACTTGGTCGAATACTGCCACAATCGGCACCGATCCGCCCATGCGGGTAAATGCGGTTTTGACATTGTAGACTTTTTCGTACGAACGCCCTGCCGCCTGGATGGCCGGATGGTCGTAAGGCGTCAAAAATGGTTGGCCTTTATCGAAGTCAGAGATTTTGACAGTCACGCCTTTTGGCTTGTTCGCTTCGACATGCGCACGGAGTTTCGCGACAATATCGTCCGGATCCTGATTCGGCACTAAACGGCATGTAATTTTTGCACTTGCTTCAGCAGGAAGTACCGTTTTGATGCCTTCGCCGGAAAAGCCGCCAGTGATGCCATTGATTTCAAGTGTCGGACGGATCCATGTACGTTCAACGAACGAATAGCCTTTCTCACCGAAATCTTCGGTGATGCCCAAATCCTGTTTTTCTTTTTCAAGGTCGAATTCAAGCGCCGCGAATTCTGCACGCTCTTCGTCCGAGACTTCCAGCACATCTTCGTAGAAACCTTCCACTTGGATAACGCCTTCTTTATCGCGGAATGATTGCAGGATTTCAACGATGGCATGCAGCGGGTTTTGCACGGCGCCGCCGTAAAGACCGGAATGCAAATCGCCTTTTGGCCCTTTCACGTCAATCTGGATGCCGGCAAGGCCGCGCAGTCCGTAGCAGACAGCCGGACGGCCCGGGCCTTGCATGCCTGTATCGGAAATGACGATCAAATCAGCCTTCAGCTGTTCTTTGTTTTGTTCCACGTATTTCGGAAGTGTCGGGCTGCCGATTTCTTCTTCGCCTTCAACGATGAATTTAATGTTCACAGGAAGCTCTCCGTTCAACTGGAGTAAAGCTTCAACTGCTTTCACATGCATAAAGGTCTGCCCTTTGTCATCGCTTGCACCGCGTGCATACAATTTATTGTCGCGGACTTGCGGATCAAAAGGCGGCGTTTCCCAGAGGTTCAGCGGGTCTACCGGCTGAACGTCGTAATGGCCATATACCAGTACGGTCGGTTTGCCTTCGGCGTGGAGCCAGTCAGCATAAACGACCGGATGTCCTTCCGTTTCAAAAACTTTCGCATTTTCAAGCCCCGCTTTTTCCATAGCATCGCGCAGCCATTCCGCGCCTTTGCGAACATCGTCTTTATGCTCGGACAATGAGCTGATCGAAGGGATGCGCAAGAATGCCTTTAATTCTTCCAGATGGTCTTCCCGGTGATTCTTGAAATACTCGTCTATCATTTGTGCATTCATTTTATCCCTCAATTCCTATTTTTTAATTATGGAAAAATTATAACATAGGAGCTATGTGTTTCGACAATTGGAAAATTGCTATGGTATAATCTTTCATACGGAAAGAGCTCGTAAAAAATTGTGTTTTATACACTGGAGGAACCAAATTTGTTTATTGCATTAGGAATTTGTTTATTTATGTCGTTTTTCTTCTCCGGAAGTGAAACAGCATTAACAGCTGTTAATAGGATGAAGGTCCATCTTCGCGCAGAACAAGGCGATGCGAAAGCGCAGCGTGTACAGAAGTTGATCGCGAAGCCGGACCGAATGATTACGACTATTTTGATTGGAAACAACATTGTGAACATCTTGCTGCCAACCTTGGTGACAACGATCGCGATTACAAGAGGCTGGGAAGTCGGAGTCGCAACGGCAGTATTGACAGTGATTCTTATTATTTTTGGTGAGGTATTGCCAAAAACAATTGCGGCAACTTTTTCAGACCGCATTGTCTATATAGTGGCGCCGGCCATCAGTTTTTTTGTTGTGATCTTAAAACCGCTCACATGGCTGCTGTCACAGTTTACCAATATCTTTATCCGCATTATATCCAAAGGGGCAGTAAAAGAAGCGACATTGACGAAGGAAGAACTTCGCTCGATGGTGGACATTGCCTCTACCGAAGGGACTTTTGAAGAAGAGGAATCCGAACGGATCAAAGGGGTACTCGATTTCCCGAATAAAGATGTATCTGACGTCATGTCCACTCATCGTACCGATACGGTGGGCATTGCCATCGAATCGACTTATGAGGAAGTACGGGATTTAATCCTGGATTCTTCTTATACCCGCTATCCGGTTTATGAAGAAAGCTTGGATAATATTGTCGGCTTATTTTATTCGAAGAAATTGATTGAGTGGTCGATGAACCCGAATTTGACTATCGAAGAATTGATGGATGACAACCCGCTCTTCGTCGTGCAATCAGTAAGCGTCGAGAAAGTTTTTAAAATGATGATGGCGAAGAAAAAGCATATGGCGGTCATCTTGGATGAGTACGGCGGGACGCTTGGCATTGTCACCAACGAAGATATTATTGAAGAAATGATTGGCCAGGATATCGAAGACGAGACGGACGTGGAAGAAGACGAACTTGTCTTTGAAATGACCGATACGCAATTGTCCTGCCATGGCCGACTGGAAATTGAAGATGTCAATGATATGTTCAAGGTGGAAGTGCCAAACGATCATGACACGATCGCCGGCTTTGTGATGCAGCAATTGGGCCATGTGCCGGACGAAGGCGAAGAATTTACGTACGAAAACCTTCACGTCAAAGTGAATGAAATGGACCGCAACCGCATTATCCGCTTGACCATTACGAAACTTACAGAAGAAGAAATGATGGCAGACCCTGTATAATACAGGGTCTTTTTTTGTCTTTTTAAAGTGGCCACTTTATGAAAAAAATCCGTTTAAGCTGCCCCATCTAAAGGAAATCTATAAAGAAAGGGTTCTACGAGGATAAAAAGGAATTGAATCTGATGTATGAGAAAGGAGAATGTCATGAAGAGGAGTTTGAAAATTGCCAGTGCGTTTATTGGAATTATTGTAGGTGCAGGATTTGCATCGGGGCAGGAAATTTTACAGTACTTTACTAGTTTCGGCTATTGGGGATTAGCGGGCGTTGGACTTGCTGCAATTTTATTTGCCTATCTAGGGAAAGTCCTGACGGGGCTGGGGAGCCGGCTCCAGACCGTCTCCCATGAAGAAGCTGTCTTTCGCATTGGCGGACGGGTTGTAGGAAGAATCATCGACTATACTTTAATCATCACTTTATTTGGAATTTTAGTAGTTATGGTAGCAGGTGCCGGCTCTATCTTTTCTCAACAATTCGGCCTTTCGCCTGTAACTGGCCGGATCATCATCACCGTTCTGATTATTGCTACAATCATGCTCAATGTTAAAAAAGTGATTACGATAATTGGAAGCATTACACCGTTCTTGATTGTAATGGTTGTCGGTATTGCGGTTTATAGTTTAGCCACAATGGATGCCAGTTTTGCAGAATTGAATCTTGTTGCCAAAGAGCAGTTATCTGCTGGCCCCCATTGGCTTATAGCAGCGATCAATTATGTTTCACTTGCCATTGCATTGACAACTGCGATGGCGCTCGTACTTGGAGGAGCGGAAAAAAATGAAAAAGTGGCAGCACGCGGCGGAATGATCGGTGGGTTTGTTTTTGGGATTTTAATCTTATTGAGTTATTTGGCCATCTTTTCAAAAGTTAACGTGGTTGGAACAGCAGATTTGCCGATGTTAAGGCTGGCAGATAACATTTCGCCGATTTTGGGAATTGTCATGGCGCTTGTTATTTTCAGCATGATTTATAATACGGCCGTAAGTTTGTTGTTATCCTTTTCTGCACGTTTTACAACTATGGGTACGAAGCAATTTAAGCTTTTTGTAATCATTGCGGGGCTTGCCGCTTTTGGACTGAGTTTTGCCGGATTTACGCAATTGGTAAATTGGCTTTATCCGGCCATTGGCTATCTCGGGCTTCTGCTGGTAGGCGCTTTGATTTTAGTGGACGTGAGAAAGGTTGGAAGAACTAAGAAGTAAATATCAATGGAGATAAAGCTTAAGGAAAAGTGCTGCTGCGGCAGCTCTTTTTTTGTTGAAGTGGTGCTTCCGCTTTTCTTGGTGTCTAGCTGCAGCGCTTAGCTCCTCGAGACGCTTCAGACTTGCCTGCTGAAAACAGAAGAGCATGCAGCCAATTTATCTAAACCCTGCTCCTGCAGCACTATGTGCTTCGTCGCAAAGATACAGACCAAACTGCTTTTGGTTCATATCTTACTTGTCAGGGCTAACCGGTCGCCTATGCTTTTCTTATTGTCCAGCTGCAGCGCCTAGCTCCTCGGGTCGTAAGCCACTTTGGCTGTGCGGCTGGAAATACGCCGCTTCGCCAAATCGTCTTACGCCGGTCGGAGCTGAACAGGCGCTTCTGCTTTTCTTGTGTCCAGCTGCAGCGCCTAGCTCCTCGAGACGCTTCAGACTGGTCTGCGATGGCAAAGTGCGCCATCACTGCCCAGTCCTCCAGCGCTTTTCGGAGCTGAACAGGCGCTTTCGCATTTCTTTATTACAACTTTGTAAGTTTAATGAAAGTGAAAGCGATAGAGCGTAAGTTTCGGATAGGGCACAATAAGGTTAATAAGAAAAACGGACGGAGGCACGATCATGGAAAGTTTATATGCAGAATACAACCGCTATATTTATCATCTATGTTTGAAATTGACCCGCAATAAAGCTGAAGCGGAGGACTTGATGCAGGAAGTTTGGCTGAAAGTTGTGCGCTATGAGTCATCGATTCAGGAAGTGGATCATTTGAAAGCTTGGTTGACGACAATCTGTATGAACACTTTCCGTGACCGCTACCGCAAAAATGTACGCCGCAGCAAGCATGTGGCTTACCAGCCGGAAGGCTTGGATGTATCCCTTCTTGATTTGATCCCTTCTGACGAAGCGGGTGTATCTGAAATTTTGGAGCAGCAGGATGTTTCTGTGATGATCCGCCACAAAATTTCTGAGCTGGATTCAATTTACCGTACCACGATTCTTTATTTCTACGTTCATCAATTGTCGCTGATTGAAATTGCGGAAGCGATGAAAGTATCGATCGGCACCGTGAAATCCCGTTTGTTCCGGGGCAAGCAGCGCCTTAAAGATATGCTGCTGGAAGATGCACGCACGCGCGAATATGTTCAAATCGCTTAATTTAATGAAACCCATCCAACCAGCTGAGCGTTCTAGACTAACATAATTAAATGGGACAATATAAAACACCTTCGAGATGGTACACTTTTAATAAGTACACAAATCGGAGGTGTTTTTGCATGAGCAAAAACGTATATTCAAGCGAAATTAAATGGGCTG
>NZ_JABWTK010000016.1 GCF_020071995.1 Planococcus chinensis
ACAGCCCATTTAATTTCGCTTGAATATACGTTTTTGCCCATGCAAAAACACCTCCGATTTGTGTACTTGTTAAAAGTGTACCATCTCGAAGGTGTTTTATATTGTCCCATTTAATTATGTTAGTCTATTCTTCGCTTCGGCAAAGAAAGGTTTTTTTATGTTAAATCCTATTGCTCAAATCGATAGGCGAAATTCATGTTAGCTGCCTAGCTTCAGTATTGCAATCGGAATAAGTTCTGTATATCCATTATTTCAGCAAAGTAGATTGGAACGTTTATATTGTTATAGGAATTTATGTAAAAATATGGTACGTTTATTTGAGTAAAGCTTACAAGCAAATTAACGCATCGTCCAATTACTTTCACCACTTAAAACAAAGATATTCAAGGCGGTTCTGTTCTGGCGAAATGCAAAATGACGCCGAGATGGTCGAAAAAGCTATTTTACATTTTTCAAGGAAGTATGTAATGCACTAATTTAATGAATTTCAGAACCGATGGAGAGAACAAATGAGTTAAAATTTTGTGGGCTGAGGGGTGGCAAAGTGAAAAAACTCCTAGGTATTCTAATCATATTACTGTTTCTTTTAGCAGCCTGCGGAAACTAAGAAGGAACCGTAGTAGAAAAGAAAGATTCAAGTTTTATGGTGGAGCTGCCATCCGGAAATTCTGAAGTGGTGGTAGAAGAAATGCAATTGATCGATCTGACGACTTTCAGTGGAGACGTAAGTTCCTTTGAAGAGTTGGAAGTAGGCGACCGTGTAATTGTTGTCCCTGCCGATACGCCATCCGATTTTCCATATTTCCTGCCAATGGAAGTAATTGTGGAGCGATGAAAAAACGTTCCCTACTCATACGAAAAGTAAAAAGGGAGGAGAGAAAAGATAGCGATTTATTATTTTATGGTGGAAGCAGTACCGCTTCCCGGGAATCAGGAAGAGGAAGAACTTGAAGGGGCTTTTATAAACTGTTGGGTAAATTCAACGAGCATGAAATCTGCTTTAACAAAAGCAACTGAATACATTCAGAGCGAAGGATGGGCAATGCAAAAAGTGGAAGACCGCTTCATTGTTCATCGGGAGCGCTACGAAAAAGATCCGGAACTTCTAGAATCCCTAGAATGTTTTGATCAATCTGTAAATGACGGGATTTCATCTATTTTTTACGTCTGGCCGAGTGAGTAAAGCTGATTTTTCAGCTCTTAACGAAATGGAAAACGAAACAAGATGAAATTAACTAGGGCTTTCAGTTATTAAAAAAAGGGAGGAATTATGATGTTAAGTTCAATCGGTATTCCAGGCTTCATTATTACCGCTATAGCCATTATAGGATTGGTTTTACTGTTTCAGAAATTGTTTAGGTGATAAGAGGGAACGGTAAAAGAGAGATGTTAAATATGATACGGTGTTGTGTAAGGAGAATTGACAGCTTTTGCATTGAAAGAGAATGGTAGTTTAAACTTTCTCATAGGTAGAAACTAATTGTCGAATGACTCTTAACGGTTTTCATTTTTGCTGGATAAAGGAGGATGCAGCTTGGGCAACAAACTTTATAAACTCACAGCTAAATGTGATATAAAAATTGGAGAAGTCACTTACGAAGAAGGGAGTCAAATCCATACTTCTGTGCCGCAAAATTTCCCGCTCGAATATTTTGAGTGTGTGGAGCAGGAGCCGTATGTATCGTACAAGAAAAAGAAGCACCTGCCCAAGCGTAGAAGGAAATTTTAATTTATATTTAAGCAGCATCAATTCTTTTTATCGCAATGTCGGTTTCTAGTTAAATGATGCATTTTGCTAAAGTTACCGCTATTTATTAGAAACCCGTTATTACACAAACTGAAATTGTTTGGAGGTCATCGATGAAATATCCGTTACAAGCATTTTTAGCCAACAATTTCGATGGGCTTATCTTGAGCCCGGCCTTATTTTATTCCTGGGAACCTGGCATCCGTTTTGAGATTTCTGACCCTGCTCTTTCTTTTCATGATCCAAATTTTATGGTCCAGGCACATCACCGGGCCGTTACCTTGTTTAATGAAGTATTCGATGAAAAAGACGAACTCCTGCTGGTGACGGACATTGTTGCCAGGCCAACCAGTACCATTCTTCAACAGAAACCGCTCAATCTATACCGGAAGTATGTGAAAGATAAACGCAGCTTGTATCAACTGCAGCTAGAAACTTTTTCATATGGAGAGTATATGGAGGAGGAGCTTGATGAAGAGGATGCGATGGCCATCCACCGCTTTAGCCTGAAATGCCAGAAAACCGATCTTCGCTTTGTCCAACTGCTGCAGGCCATCTGTTATGAAGATTTTAATCATCCGACGACAATTTTGAAGAATAATCCGGAAAGCGGAATTGAAGTTTATTTCATAAATCTGTCTAAGAAACTAATCTTTCATTTATACGATGACCGGGGATGCGATGTTCTGGCGGCAAACACAGAGAACATCCGCATTTTATATGAACAGTATAATGGCTGGATCCTGGACTGTGACCGGCAAGAAATAGATGCCGTATTTCAAAGAGACTCACCTGAAATTCCCTGAATACAGTAAAAAGTAAAAGTCCGTATGCAGAGTTCAGCAGTTACAAAACGCCCTCAACTAGTTGATAAACTAAAAAACGGAATGCCTTGTTACTCGGGGCATTCCGTTTTGCGCTTTGAATTATTCTGTTTCAGGTCTGCGGACCACCAATACATCGCAGGAACTGTTTCGGACAATATGCAGCGATACGCTGCCCATTAAATAACGCTCAAAAGCATTCATGCCTGAGGCACCGCAGACAATGAGATCCGCCTCGACCTTTTTGGCAGTATCGCGTGAAATTACTTTTTTGGGGGAACCGGGAGTGAGAAAGGTATGGACTTCTAATACACCTATCGTCTGAGCTTCTTGCTTGTAGCTGTCGAGCAGTTCTTTTCCATAATCATAAGCCTGTTCTTCAATATCCGGTTCGTGCAATTTGACGCCTGTAAACGAACGGGTATCGACTACATAAATCAGATTCAGGACAGCTGCGTTGCGCTTGGCAATGCCGGTTGCTTTCTTGAACGCCCATTCCGCTTCATCCGATCCGTCAACAGCCACCAATATGTGTTTATACGCCAATGTCATCTTAAATTCCCCCTGTCATAAAAGCTTTATCGACGTATTTCTGTAAACTATGGCCAATATCCTGCCCGGAATAAGATATATTTTAATCGGCTGCATATTAATTAAGAAGGAATAAATATTTATTGTATATCAATAAATATTGTGATAAATTCAATGTAAAAGTTAGCGAGTTCTAAATCATCTCCTTAGTAATTTCTTTTTAATGAGAAATAAAATAAATATCTCGTTAAATGTCACAAAATTCAGTAATATGGTGTCATTAAGGTAAGGGCTTTTCTGGAAGGAGGCATCAATGATGGAGGTGAAGGCGAATTTGTCCGACAGCCACAGCAATTCGTCAGGCGAAGAGTCGTTCCAGGAGTTATTCAAGCAGCATTATTCTCTGGTCGTCCGGAAAGCTCTGGTCATTGTGAAAGAGCAAGCCTTGGCAGAAGACATTGCCCAGGAAGTTTTTGTGAAGCTATACCATGCCGACCGGAAAGCGATTGAAAATATCCAGGGATGGCTGACAAAAGTGGCTGTTACCACCGCCTATAACCATATTCGGACCGAGAAGCGCCACCATGCACGAGAGGAAAAGCAAAAGCGGTTCGGGAAAAATGCGGTCGGGTCTGTAGAAGACCGTTACTTGGAGCTCGAAGATGCCCAAGAAGTCCAAAAAGTTTTGTTGAAGTTATCTGAGCGGGACCGCGACATATTAATCATGAAGTATTCAGGATACAGCTACGAAGAAATTGCCCAAAGCAATGGACTCGAAAAAATATCCATCGGTACCTTATTAGCGAGGGCAAAAAAGCGGTTTCGGGATTTTTATGCGGAGGAAAGGGGCGACGACCAATGACATGCCGCGATGTGGGAAGGCTGCAGGCTTATTTGGACGGAGAAGTCAGCCGCGAAGAAAAAAAGCAAATCATGAAGCATTTGGAAAACTGCCAAGCATGCCGCAGAAGCATTCTCGAGTTGCAGCAGCTGAACTCTTTTTGTGAGAAGAATTTAGAAGCGAAAGAAGTTCCGCTTGATTTGGAAGTGGCCTGGGCACAGTTCGAAGAAAACCTGCAGCACGGCGGAAGCCGGAAGACGGCTGCCGTTCAAGAGATGAAAAACAGGAAGGGATGGAGTACCTTGAAAACGAAAACAAAACGTTTGCTTGTTTCAGGAGCGATTGCAGCCGCCTTGTTCAGCACGCTTGCCCACCCGCAAGTCCGGGTAGAAGCAAACCAATTTTTGTCGCTGTTCCGCGTGAACGATTTTGAAATCGTGACGCTGACGCAAAATGACCTACAGGAAATCGAGTCGTGGGTCAGTGAAAACAAAGAAGGCACACTTGACTTGAAAGACATCGGACAGCTGGAAATGTCAAAATCCGCCGCAGAAGCCACTTATTTTGAATCAAAACAAGCTGCTGAAACAGCAGGACATGCGGTACCGGCACTCGGAGATTTCGAAGTGGAAGGGGTAAACGTGATGCCGGCTTCGACGATTACGTTCACGCTGGACGTCGAAAAAGCGAATCGGATGTTGAGCCAATTGGGTTCTGACCAGCAATTTGACGCTTTGCTCGACGGCAAGCCGTTCTCGGTCGCAACTTCTGAAGCTGTTCACACCGATTACTCAATGAACGGCCAATACGTTTCGTATATGCATACCCAATCACCGGAAATTACAGTGCCGGATGGTGTCTCGATCGAGCAGCTGAGAACGACGCTGCTGTCGCTTCCGTTTTTGCCTGAAAACGTGAAGACGCAGATTGCCGGCATCGACAATATCGAATCGACTTTGCCGATTCCGTATGCCCAAACAGAAGGATCGGAAATGACGGAAGTTCAAGTAGGCGATGGGGAAGGGTTTGCTGTTGAAAGCGACGAACATTCCTACATCGTTTGGCAGGCAGATGGCGAAATCCATACCATCTTTGCGGAAGGCAGTGTAAGCGCTGAAGAACTGGTAGATTTAAGTGAACAAGTGAATGAATAGGAAAGAAAAGTTCAGAGTGGTTTCATCAAGCTCTGGGCTTTTCTTGCGATAAAGGGGGAAGAGGATGGACGTCATCCGGACGAATTCATTGACGAAAACATATGATGGCAAAGGCGGCATCAAGGATGTGACTTTGTCGATTGGGGAAGGCATTGTCTACGGATTTTTAGGGCCGAACGGTTCAGGGAAAAGCACGTTCGTCCGGACGCTGCTCGGCTTGATGCAGCCGACAAGCGGCGAAGGCTTTATTCTCGGCGAACCGATCGGCACGGTAAAATCACGGGAACAAGTCGGGTATTTGCCGGAGCTGTTCCGCTATCCGGACTGGTTGACAGGCAGACAGCTGCTTGACGCTCATGCCGAACTGTGCAAAATCCCGGTACGTAACCGGAACAAACGCATTCAGGAAGTGGTGGAGCTCGTTGGCATGGCCGGCAAGGAAAAGGGGCGCATCAGTGGATTTTCAAAGGGGATGAGCCAGCGGATTGGCCTAGCCTGTGCCATCTTAAATGACCCGAAAGTGATTTTTCTGGATGAACCGACGTCGGCTCTCGACCCCATCGGGCGAAAAGACGTCCGGGATCTGATGGTGTATTTGCGGGACCAGGGGAAGACCGTTTTTCTGAACAGCCACCTGCTGCAAGAAGTCGAATCCGTCTGCGACCATGTGTCAATTGTCCATGAAGGGGAAATGATTGTACAAGGGCCGTGGCGGGAGCTGATGACAATCGAAGCCCAAGTGGAAGTGGTGACTGAAGGTATATTAGCTGCACCTTTCCCGGCCTTTGTGGTGAATTACCAAAAAGGCAGCGAACAGGGAGGGCGGACGCGGTGGCTGTTCCAGCTTGAGCAGGAGCGGGACATTGCCAAAATCCTTCACTATTTGTCTGCCCAAAGGGTAAATGTCTTTGAAGCGAAACCGATCATTCCGCACCTTGAAGACGTGTTCATGCACTGGGTGAATCACAAAAAGGAGAGCGCCTATGTGGACCATCGCTAAACTGACGATTCAAGAAATGGTAACCAAACGAATTTTTTTGATAACCGTCGTCATGACGCTCATTTTTCTGGCGCTTTACGGAACGGCCATTTATTTTGCCGGACAGGAAGGCGCTGAAGAAGTGGGGAATTCCGGCCAGGGAACAGAAGTCTTTCTCATGCAGCAGTTTATCTCCTCCCAGCTGCTGGGGGTCGGCCTCTATTTTTCATCGTTTATTACAGCGCTTCTGGCCATCATGTCCAGCGTCAGCTCGATTTCAGGAGAAGTGGCCAGCCACCAAATCGATACGTGGCTGATGCGGCCGATTGCCCGTTCCCAATTTGTACTCGGCAAGTTCATTGGATTGGCTTTTCTGCTGATTGCCTATGCCGCCAGTGTATTTTTTGGCATCCTCCTGCTGCATCAAGGAATCGGAGCGGATTGGATGTCGCTGGATTTCCAGCCGCTGCAATTGATCAAAGCGGTCAGTGTCTTCGTGATTCAGCCCTTTGTTTTAGTGGCGTTCGGTGTATTGTTGAGCACACGGATGACGACCTTGAATGCCGGAATCATCTCAATCATTCTGTATGGTGCGGCTTTTATCGGCGGCTTTATCGAACAGTTCGGGGCAGTCATCGAAAAAGCGAGCCTTGTAAACATCGGCATCGTCATGAGTCTGGTGTTTCCGATTGATTCGATGTACCGCAAAATGACCGTGTTTTTATTTGATACGACGGACAATCCGCTTTCCATGGCGCAAGGCGGCATGTTTACGAGCATCTCCGTGCCGGGCAATATCATGATTGCTTATGCGGTATTGTACGGCGCAGTCGCGGTGATGTTTTCCATTTACAGCTTTAATAAGCGTGATGTGTAATTCAGGAGCTGGTGGCGGTCCATTTCATGGAATTGTTTAAAGGGTCCGTAAAGGGGTGTTTCTCCTTTGCGGACCTTTTTCGGCTTTAATAAAAAAGAGGAATTGCTTTATATCGGGATATGTGAAACCATAGGAGTGAAAATAATAGATTTAAAATACAGTAAACAGAAAAGGTTAAAGGGGTATGCACAATGGAACAATACACAACCGTTTTAATCTGTGATGATAGTGAAGCCGTCCATGAAAGCCTCCATGCTTATCTGGAAGCGGAAGGGATGAAGAGTGTGTCGGTATACAACGGGAACCTGGCCTTGCAGCTTTTAAATGAGCAGCACTTCGATTTGGTGGTGTTGGATATTATGATGCCCGGCCTTTTCGGCACCGAAGTCTGCAAGGAAATCCGGAAAACGAGCGACATTCCCATTTTGATGCTGAGCGCGAGGAGCGAAGAAGTGGACCGGATCATCGGTCTGGAAATCGGCGCAGATGACTATATTACGAAGCCGTTTTCTCCGCGTGAAGTGGTGGTGCGGATCAAGACCATCCTGAAGCGGGTCCAGCCGAAAAAAGACAGTGTTCCATACTTGAAAGCGGGAAACTTGTCCATCGATATCACGGGGTACGAGGTTCAAGTGAACGGCCAAGTGATTGACATGACGGCAAAAGAAGTCGACTTGTTGGCCTATATGGTCAACCATAAAGGCAAAGTGGTCAGCCGGGAAGAGCTGCTGTACAAAGTATGGGGCTATGACTACACCGGCGACACCCGCACGGTGGATACAATGATTAAGCGCATCCGCCAAAAAATCGCCCAAGCTTCGCCCGATTTCTCCATCAAATCCGTCTACGGCGTCGGCTACAAATTCGAGGTGGGCCTATGAAACGATTATTTTCAAGCAAGCTGTGGATTGCTTTTGTCATACTGGCCATTTTCATATCCGGCCAGCTGCTCGGAGCTTTTGCCATCAAGCATTATTTTATCGAGTCGAAAATTGAAGAACTTCAGCCGCCTTTAACTTTAATCGGTGAAGAAGTGGCGAAAGGCGATAAAATCAGCCGGACCGACGATTTTTTGGTAAAAGCGTTTGATGTGCACGGCAAAGAAATGGACGTATACACCGATGAAGGAGTGCCGTCTTCCGATAATGCCAAAGTGAACAAGAAATTGGCGTCCTATTTGCCCAAAATCATCAGCGGCAAAATGGCCGTAGAGATTCACGAAGTGCCAAGCTATTCGAAGCGGGCCATCATCATTGGCCAGCCGATTGTCCACAACGGCAAAGTAACTGGCGGCATCTTCTTATTAAAAGAAGCACGTGCCTACCAGGCGGCGCTGGATGGATTTTACCTGGTGTTTTTCGTCACGTTGGCAATCGGGACAATTATTATCCTTGCGTTTCTCACTGTATTTATTCGAGAAAAAAATGAACTGGATCAGATGCGGAAAGACTATGTTGCCAATATCAGCCATGAATTGAAAACACCGCTTTCTTCGATCAAGGCGTTGACGGAGACTTTGGCGGACCATGTGGTGACTGATCCCGAAAAAATCGATCAGTATTACAGCATCATTCTGAGAGAAAGCGCACGCCTGGAGAAACTCATTGCCGATTTGCTGGAATTGTCGCGGCTGCAGCATAAGAAAGTGGCCTTTGACAAATCGGTCGTGGATACAATAGAAGTGATCGAAGAAGCTGTCGAGCCATTTGCCATTTTGGCGGATGAACTGGATCTCCAACTCCAGATTACCGAGCGGGTGAAGAACCTTCCGGAAACTTATTCGAACAAAGACCGGATCATTCAGGTACTGACAATTTTGCTGGACAATGCTTTTAAATTCGCCCCCGAACAAGGTAGAGTGGTGATTGATGCCAAGACGACCGGGAAGAAGGCAGAAATCCGGGTATCGGACAACGGGCCAGGGATCTCCAAAGAAATCCTGCCGCATATTTTCGGTCGTTTCACTAAAGAAGATTTGTCGCACACCAGCACGGGAAGTGGGCTCGGGCTTTCCATCGCGCATGAAATTATGGAGCAGCTGGGCGAAAAAATCAGAGTGGAAAGCAAAGGCGATTCGGGAACGACCTTTATTATTACCTTGAGACGGGCATAATATTGAATGTTTTTTATTCTGAAACCAATGGCAGAAAAACGTGCGTTTTGCATCGTTTTTCTGCCATTTTTGTGCCACATTGTTTTGTTACGATCAATGTATCGAAAGATCAACCAAAACAAAAGGGAGTTGTACGGAATGAAAAAATCATTGTACCCAATTATTTCAATGTCCCTCACCGCTGCTTTACTGGCCGGTTGTTCAACGGATATTTCTGAAGAAGCTTTGCTGGAAAGTGATGGAACTGTTGAAGCTTCTGAAACAGCTCAAGCAAAAGACATAAAAAAAGATTCTTCTGAAGGAGTGGATGCTTCCTTTATTGAAAACCAATTATTAGATATTCCATACGCTAGTCTGTCCGAAGCCCAAAAGCTCGACATTTACCTGCCAAATGAAGGAGAAGGGCCGTTCCCGGTCATTGTCGCCATCCACGGCGGAGGATTCAAGGAGGGAGATAAAACAGGTACTGATATTGCGCCGATGCTTGAAGGCGTCAACCGCGGTTATGCAGTCGTAGCGGTCAATTACCGTCTGTCGCAAGAAGCCTTTTTCCCTGCCGCGATCAGCGATGTCAAAGCAGCAATCCGCCATGTGAAAGCAAATGCGGAAGAATACAACTTGAATCCTGACAAAATAGCTGCCTGGGGCGGCAGTGCCGGCGGGCATTTGGCTGCACTTGCTGGCACAAGCGGCGACAGTGATGAGCTGAAAGGGAAAAATAGGGAGAACATCAACTACACTTCGGATGTGCAGGCAGTCGTCGATTGGTATGGCCAGATCGACTTTCTGAAAATCGATGAGCAGTTTGCCGATTCAGGCATCACACCGAAGCTCGGCGAACGAAGTGCTGACGACTCTCCTGAAAGCAAATACATGGGGCGCAGCCTTTTAGATAAGACAGAGGAAGTGAAAAAAGCGAACCCGGAATCGTATATCACCGAAAACGATCCGGCCTTCTTGATCCAGCACGGGACAGCTGACCCAAACGTGCCGGTACAGCAATCGGTCAATTTTGCTGAAAACCTGAAAGCTGTTTTGGGAGAGAATCAAGTGGAACTCACCATTTTTGAAGGGGCAGTCCATGGAGGCGAGCCGTTTACATCGGAAGAGAACCTGGAAGAAGTGTTCAGCTTCCTGGATGAAAAATTGAAATAGCATTCTGCGGATGGCCCATGCCATCCCTTTTTTGTTTATATGTGCCGATGGAAGTATCCGTATTTCTTCGCCAGGAATAATTCATACTGCGTGATTTTAACTAAACATGCAGTGAGAATAAAACAAGTAAAAGAACGAGTAGAATTTTAATCCATAAAAAAGTGGCGGACCTCTTGGAAGGGCCGCCACTTAATTTATTTTATTAAAAAGCTATCTATTAGTCGCTTTGGTCAAAATGGACTTGAACAGCCTTTGAAACCTTTTTTAGTATTTCTGTTTTAGTCGATAATGCATTGATGCGCACCGGCAGTATGTACTCCGTTGCTGCTTGAGCTGGCGGATGGACAGTCAATAGCACCTGGCAGGCTGTGTGTCCGGGTTCACACGGATGAAGAAGATCGACCGAGTAAAGGCTGGTTTCGATGATTTTTTTCTTGATTGCCTGTAGTTGATTTGAATGGGTGGCATAGTTCCTGGCTGACTGGCTGTTTTCGAGTAAGGGAGACATAATTCCACTCTTCTTTCTGTGAGTTTCTAACTATTTCTTTTTCTTTTCCCAAAAATAAACGAAGTTAATCTTTTTCAAGTCAATTAAAGGGTTTAGCACATCTTTCTGCAAAGAATAAAGCTGGATATTACAAAACGTAAAAAGTGGTTGTGTCTCTAACGTTTAAAATGTATTGTAAGAATAAGGAATATTTAGGTAATAAGGTCTATATTCGGGATATCCTCGTCAATATCGTGGACTAACCCGAAACAGCCAAAATCCAACTTCAACAGGAACAAGAAGGCTTTGCCATGACAGATACGTTTGACGAGCCAGGATTTACTTTTGCCAATTACGATTCGGTGGCAATTGAACCTGGAACAGGCACGAAAGGAAACGCCGAAAACCTGCCGTCACCTTACGGCTTAAAGGTCAAAGATAGCACTGCCATTCCGTCCGTCACAATCATTTACGAATATCTGGGAAAAGAATTTAAAGAGACGGTAAGAATAGATTGAGGCTTAATAGAAATTAGAAACAAAGGATTCGGATGCAAAGAAAACGGAAAGATTGCTGCTTTTTAAGGAACGGCGGAGGAGACCTATATATGGATTACATTAAAAGTTTAAGATCGATGGTTGGACATGAGAAAGTAATCATGGTTATAGCAGGGGCTTTTGTCTTTGATAAAAATAACCGGCTCCTCTTGCAGCAACGGTCGGATACCGGCAAATGGGGACTGCCCGGCGGCTTTATGGAGTTAGGGGAGAATGTTCAAGACACCGCCAGAAGAGAAGTTTTTGAAGAAACAGGGCTTAAACTGGGCAAGCTGGAGCTGTTTGGAATTTATTCCGGACCCAAATACGATAAAACCTTTGCAAATGGAGACCAGGTTTCTTTAGTGCAGATTATATTTTCCAGCAGAGACTATACTGGCCATTTAATCGAAGCGAATGAAGAATCATTAAGCAACTGCTTTTTCCATTTGGAGGACTTGCCTCCAGCTCTTTTTCCGGATCATAAGATTTTCTTTGAGGATTTGTTGTCGGGTCAAGAAATTCCGTTGTTTAAGTGAGGAATGGGATACAAATCACTATATAGTCAATGAAGAGAAAAACAGATGGATCGCGACAAGCTCGAATCAAATTCTCTCTACAATCCTACTTTTTGGAAAACTCCTCATCAATTTTTCAACGGATGAATATCGGCTGTCCGAGGTATAAAGAAGAAACCCTTGTCCATCATGCCAAACTTTTAAAACTGTAGCTGGGGGAGACATTTGGATATAGGGCAATAAGATAGATTTGTTAAATCCGAATATGCTTTTCATCACTTCTTGGCTGTACCTAATATTTTCAGAAAAAGAAAAGACGTAGAATTGATTGGATGAAGCTAACCAATAGGTTTCCTGCAAGACAAAATGTAAAGCAGTAGAATCGTGAATGGCCACAAGAAAAACAGGGATGCTTTTATTTTTTTGACGTTCAAATCTTAAGGAATATGGAATTTGTTTATTTTGAAAAGCACGTTCGATCCTTTCGACAACGTCCTTATAGGGCTCGAATGTCAGAAAAACCGGAAAGTTGGCTTGCGCACAAATAAACTCAATTAAGATGTCTCGAGTTAACTCGTTATAATTTTCCACATTGCAAGGGCCAATATAGAACTTTGAAACGTTTTCGATTTCATCAAACCGAATGAATTCTTCGTCTGAATTTATAGCCTCTTGCGTTACATATACCTGATTCATAGGCGTACTCCCTTCCAGGTTTTAAACTTTTAGTATTGCATGCTTACAAGAAAATATACAGTGAAAGTTTATCTGCAAAAATTGCAAGGGATTGATTCAACACATGTATAAGCAAATTCCTGAAAGGGGGCTGCTATGAATAAAGCCTGGTACGAAGAAATCGGATTGGAGAAATTAATACCTAACTTTCAGCCGCCTACTATACTGAGAATCGAATCTTTTCAATACCATGAAGAGTACACATCTGCTTGTGAGAAAATATCCGTTTTAGATATGTCATTTTGTTCAGAAGCGGCCGAAGGGCAACTCGAAATGAACTTGACGTTCAACAATGTGTCCTCTCTCAGTCTGAGTGGCTTTGGGAATGCATTTAACCAGATTTCCGGATTTGGTATACGCAATCTTAAAGAAGCGGGATTTGAAAAAGAACGCCGCTACCTGGTAGAAGACTATGAAGATGACTTGCTGAACTTTTATTGCGAAAGCATTGTAATCACAAGCGCAAAGATGAATCTGGATAAATCCTGATTGGTTCACAGGATGAAATATCCGCAAATCAATTAGTGCAAACTGGCTGAAGGAAGACGATAGTTGAAGGGGCGTAATGATGAACGAAAAACTGATCGAAGAAATTATTTACTCGGTAGATGTGCCACCAGCGATCCAACAGGAAATCATTGACACAGACTGGAAAGAGGGCTGCGGGCTTGCTTTGCTTTTGAAGAAAGAAAAGAAAAGTGAAGTACTTGTAAATGAAAAGGAAGTGCCTATTAACTTTCCATCAGAAGAGCTGGGCTTCATCAGATGGATTGATCGCAATACAATCCTGGTTGCAGTATATGGCGATGAAAATGGAGAGGAAAACTTGTTTGTGATGGATTTGAATGGAGAAATTATCCATTCCTTTCATGGCGGAATGGCAACCGAAAGCATAGCGGTTGGAAAAGAAGGCATCTGGGTCAGCTATTTCGATGAAGGAACAATGGGGACTGGCATTTCGACCGAAGGGCTCGTGCTATTTGATGTGACAGGGAAAGTACTATTCAGGTATCACTCCGATTTATTGGATAGCCCGGAAATATTTGATTGCTATGCGATTTGCAAAGGGAAGGGGCCAACAATCTGGCTTTTTCCGTACACCAATTTTCCGTTGGTGCTAGTGAATCCAAAAGAACGGACTTCCCGTTCCTATTCCGTTCCAGAGAAACTGCACGGTTCGCATGGCCTTTGCATCAAAGGGAAGTTTGCCTACTTTTTTGATCCCTATAATTCGAATCGACAAGTATACCAATTGGAAATTGGGGAACAGGAACCGCAATTAATAGGCACGCTGCAGGGAAGAGCAAGAGGCCTCAGTCCTTCAGAATCCGGCCACTTCATCGCCTTTACCGAACGGCAAGTGTTCCTTTATCAAGTGCTAAACGAGGAAGAATATGATTTTTTTTAGAATTGAGTGAAGCGTATTCTAAAAATCCAGAAACTTTTTGTACCCTTCTGCAAACAAATTGAACCCCGGGTCTCCAGGATCCGCTAATGGAACAAACGACAAGTACCTGCCTTCATCTGGAAAGAAAACCGCTTTTAAAAGCCATTCTTCTTTAGTGACTTCGCCGTTCTGATAAACACGCATCTTGTGCTTCGATTTGTATTCCAAACCGTTCAACGGATTTTCCTTTTTGGCATAAAGCTGCAGTGCTGCTTCATCTTCTGCAGTTAAGGCTTCGCCTGATTCAATAACCGCATACCAACCGCTGAATTCTTCATGGTTTCCTAAAGACTGTTCTACAATGTAAAGGCGATGTTTGTTGTAAAAGCCGTAGTTTTTCGGTGTATGCAAAAAGGCGCCTTCTACCGGTCCGAATTTTTGAAGATCATTGGCACTGACTGTATTTTCTACTTGTCTTTTGCTGGGTACGGATTCATGGGACATCGAAAAAGAGTAGATGAAAAACAAAGAAAACAGCAAAAAGCATACAGCGAGCATTACAAAGAATATCCTTTTTCCCATAAATAAATTTCTCCTATTTTCTGTAAGATACTTGCTTCTTCATCATATCAATAAAACTGTGCTTATCAATTTATTTTTAGCCGGTCAAGCGAAAATAGAAGGAGAGGAAGATTGAAGATGAAAAAGGCAGGATTAATACTCATGGCTTGTCTCTTGCTGTTCGGTTGCCAAAACGAGCATGATTCTTTTCCAGAAGAGGATACCGTTAAAATTAAGAATTCAGGTGACAGGGAGAACTTTGATCGCCTGGACCGTTTTTTGCAAAACTTTCAGCAGCGGGAACCGGACCATATAAAAGTGATTTTTTATACAACAGAAGGCGATCCAATCTACCAGGACCTTGAATTTGACGGCAAGGCGATCAAGTCCATTTATGATTCAAGGGAAGACCAATATGGTTCTGGAGAAGTCATCGAAACCATATGTACAGAGTTTGAAGCTGTTGAAACAGGCGGCAATCCCGATTATATTTTGACCGGATGCGAGAACAAAGACTATGAGACAGAGTTTATCCGAGTGCAATAACGGGCTATAAGCAGGAAATTCATAGCGTCAGGATGAATAGTTAAGAGAATGACAAAATTAATTCTACTATTGAATTTTGTGTATGGTATATTGGGGTTTGTGCTATCTTTGACACTAGGTGACCAACAACATTTGAAAGCAGGTAGTCTGATGAAATTTTGGAAATACATCGAACTTGATGACGGCATCGGCCAAGGTCTGACTGAAGAGGGCGTTCCTTTTTGGGAAGTGGAGATTCAAGGCTGGAACGATAATGAAACCTTTACCGATTTGACGAGTTTAGTGAAAATAACAGCGATCGATTCTCCTTACGATTCAGAAATCGAATTAAATGTAGAGTACAACCGACCGGAATTAGAGCACGACTTAATGATCGGCAAACTTGTCGACGAAGCAAAAATCGAACTGCAATCAGCCGTTTCGGCGTTCCGCCAGTCGGAAAAAAATCTCTGATTCCAAAAACAACAGTTCCATATTTTACTTTGTCCTTTAACTGAAAAACACACGTATCAGCCCAGTCAAAAAGGCAGCCCTCAGGCTGCCTTTTTAAATCTGTTTATTTCTTTGTTATTGCGGGCGCTTACCCGAAATGGGGATAAACAACTGGTCAGACTGGCTCTTTTTAGCAGTCTTGCGGTCTTGCCAGAAGTTGACTAATCCGACTACCGTGTTGCTCCACTGATCGACTTGTGCCACGCTTTGTCTGTCGTGGTCCACTCTTGACGCGATATTGACTGTCTGAGTCCGTACCGCTGAATTCAAATCGAGCACCGAATTCTTTGTTCCTTTAGCAGCGTCCACAAAGACACTGACTTTTTCAGATTTCACTTGCATGTCTTCTTTCAGTTCATTCGCAGTATGCGACAGGCTTGAGGTTTCCAGTTTGAGCTTGTCCATGCGCCCTTTTAAATTGTCGGCTGAACCTTTGATTTCTTTCATCGGTTCTTTCATTCCTTTTATAAATAAGAAAACTCCAATTCCTGCAATGATTAGCCCCACCACAACTATTGCGAGTGCTATGTACCACCAAATAGCAGAGTCCATGCGATTTCCTCCTCCGTATTATTGACGTCTCGGATATGCTATACCCGTTATACCAGCTTGAATAACCTGCAGGAATGCACATTTTCCTATGAGATGGCTATAAAAAGAGTAAGATAGCAGCATCAAAGCGGCAACCGCTGAATTTAGGCAATTTATAGGAAAGGAAGCAGCCAAAGAAAAGCCTTGCAGCGTTACTTGTAAATTTTATAGTCGTCTTGCTCTGATTTTTTGGCCTCATATAAAGCCATGTCGGCGTATTTGATCAGTTGTTTTTCATTGTCCGTGTGGTCCGGATAAAGGGAAATGCCGATCCCGGCACCAATTTTGATTTCAAAACCATTGAAATTCAATGGCGTTTCAAAGGATTTTAAAATCTGTTGTGCCATGTTTTCGGCTTCTTCCTTGGAATCGAGTTCAGGCAGCACCACGCCCATCTCATCTCCGCCTAAGCGCGCCGCTGTATCAATCGGGCGGACACAAGCTTGGAGCCGTTTCGCCATTTCCTTGATGACAGCATCTCCTGCATCGTGGCCAAAGCGGTCATTGATTAGTTTGAACTTACGCCCGTCGAGCATAAGAATTGCCACTTTTTTGCCGGAACGTTTTGCTTGATCGATGGCTTTTTGCAGCTTGTCGTCAAACGTTCTGCGGTTAGGGATACCGGATAAATGATCGTAAAAAGCCATTTTCGCGATTTTGTCCTGAAGCCTTTTCCGCTCAGTGATGTCCCGGGCAATGGTAAATAACCGTTTCACTTCTCCGTTTTCTATGACCGGAGTAGGCGACACTTCCATCCAGATATAATGGCCATCCCGATGCAAATAACGGATTTCAACAGTGGCCGGCTTTCCTCCGTCAATAAGGGATGTGATACTTTCCATTAAATCAAATGCATCTTCAGGATGGACATTCATTGTAAAAGGGCTGCCGATATAAACATGATCCGGATAGCCCAGAATTTTTTCGTTTGCAGGCGATACGTATTCAATCAATCCGGAGAGGTTGATCAAGGTGATGATATCGAATGTGCTTTCTGTAATGATCTTGTATTTCTCTTGGCTTTTCTGCAGTTCCTTTTCGGCTTTTTTAAGTTCCGTCACATTTT
Organism: Planococcus chinensis; assembly: GCF_020071995.1. Taxonomy (GTDB): domain Bacteria; phylum Bacillota; class Bacilli; order Bacillales_A; family Planococcaceae; genus Planococcus; species Planococcus chinensis_A. Next base: position 17,141 of record NZ_JABWTK010000016.1, read on the forward strand.
TATAAATGATAGTGGCTCCAATGATTTCTTTTGCCGCATTTCGCACCGGGGTATAAGAAGAGATGATATTGAGCGGTTGTCCGGATTTTGTCATGCGGATGGTGTCATGAGAGTTTACCGTTTCGCCATTCAGAATTCTTTCGACAATCTCGAATTGGTCTTTGACCATGTGCGGCGGAATAATGGTGCCTTTGCCCGAAATCATTTCTTCTTCCGTAAAACCGAATATTTCTTCAAACGCCGGATTCACTTTCAGGATGTCGCCTTTTGTATCGATATAAAAAATAGGATCTGTGGAGTTTTTCCAGAACACTTCAAGCTCTTCTTTCGTTTCTGTCAAGGCTTTTTGGGCACGGTTCATCTCCGTCACATCGGTGACGATGCCGTGTAATCCAACCAATTGCTCATCGACTATGATCGGGATGTTCATCGCTTGAAGGTCGATCAGCTGGCCGTTTTTATGGCGGAAAGCCATTTCGAAACGCTCCGGCTGCTTGCCATTGATCGTTTTGTAAAAATGGTGTTTTGTTTTTTCCATTTCATCCTGCAAAAGAATGGATTTAAAGGATTGCACCAGCAGTTCTTCCATACGATAGCCTGTAATTTGTTCTGCCCCCGTATTTCCGCTTTCCAGGTTGCCGTTTCGATCAAATGTAAAAATGCCGTGAGGGTGGTTATCGAACAGGGACTTGTACCGTTGTTCGCTTTCTCTCAAGAGCCGTTCTGTTTCTTTCTGTTCGGTGATGTCTTTTGCCATGGCATATACTCCGATTACGTTTCCATCAATTACGATTGGAATGGTGTTCACGTAAAACTGCAGCCACTGTTCCGTTTTCGTATAGACAGTTGTTTCAAATTCAACAGAAGTGCCTTCAAGCGCTTTGTCAAAATGAAATAACGTATTTTCCAGGCAAGATTCGTGCACCAAACCGACAATGGATTTGCCGAGCAGTTCTTCTTCGCTGAAACCGATAGCCTCGGTCACCATCTGATTGCTGCGGATGAAAATTTTATTGTGGTCAAATTCAAATACCGCATTTGCATTGTTTTCGATAAGCGAATTCAATCTTTTCCGTTCAATTTCAATTTCTTTCCGCGTTTTTTGCAGCGCCCGTTCTTTTAGTTCCCGTTCTGTGGCATCTCTGATGACAGCGAGTATGTAACGGCATTCCCCATTTTCGGCAACAGTCGGATTGAGCACGGTCTCGCCGATAAACTCACCGTGTTCCGTCTCAATGCCGTCCATAAATTCTATCGATTTCTTTGAGGATTGGGCTTTCTGATGGAAGTGAATGACAGTTCTGCTGTGTTCCGGCGACAGCACATCTTCAATGCGTTTGCCAATAAGATCCTGTGTTGGCATAAGTGCCAAAGCAGATGGATTTACATAGGCATAACGGAAGGAATCAGCGTCTTTCTCCATTAAAAAAACTGGATCTTTGATCAAGTCAAAAAGAGCGGTAGAAGCCAAAATATCCTGGCCTTTTTCTTCTGAAAAGTACTTCATAACTAAAGATCTCCCTCCGGTAATTAAAGCGTTGCGGTTCAAATGGAATAAACATATCAATAGGCTGTTGATTAACAGACCTCGGATGCTCGAAAAAATTTTTCAGTTAATTATAAAAGGCATATATTCCCATGTCTCTTTAGTTTATCCGATTGGCCTTGAGGAAGATAGTAAGTTATGAAATATATTTTGAGAATTTGATTAAGTTTAAAATCATACTGCAAGATTTGGAGTACATGGATGCAGAGAAATGAGCAGAGTGGAAGATGAAGTCATTTGGAGAATGGGAAAGGCAGGCCAAGCGGGGGGGGGGGGAACCGCTTGGCTTGCCTTTTTAACTGTTTTTGAGAGATTTTGATCAACGTTTTCTATTTTGGCGACAATTCGTTTTCAACCACCCATTTGTGATTGGTGACAGGGTCCCCGCCTGTTGTGGGCGTGAAATTGATCATATAGACTGTTGTTTCTTCAGCTGAATCGATGGTGGCAGCTGCCCCGTTCATTCCTTCCATATGATCCGCTGCAAGTGTCGCTTCATCACCGGCTTGTAAGGGTTCATCTCCGGGCTGTTCAAGTTCTTCGTGAATCACCCATTTATGGTTTTTCACCGGTTCGCCTCCAGTTTCCGGGGTATAGGAAACCACATAAGCGATGGTGTCAAAGGCACCGACAATTTCCGCTTCCGCACCTTCCATTCCTTCCATATGCCCGGTTTCAATTATTGCCTTGCTGCCCACCTCAAAAGCCGGATTTTCGGCTTTCTTCAAATCTGCCGGCACTTCTCCGGAACCCGAATGGTCCATATTCATATGGCCGGATTCCTCATTCATGTGTTCTTCCGGTGCGTTGTCCATCGGCATTTCACTTGTTTCGCTGTTTGTGCTGCAGGCGCTTAGGGCGATAACTGCAAAAATCGGCAGGATTCCGGTCTTCCATTTGTTTTTCGGCATGGTGATTCCTTCTTTCTGTGAAGTTATAAAAGGACTTTACCCGGCAACTATGCAATTTGTGTGCAGGAACCATGACATTTTGATGTTGCTTTTTAGTGGATTGGAGACAAATGAACTTGCTTAGGAAGAAACTGCACAAAAACTCAAGAATTCTATTGTAAACTGGTAACGGGAAAATGCTCAAAAATGAATTTGGAGGAATACTGTCATGACGAAAAAGATAAAAGTTTTCACACTGGGAGTGGCGGCGCTTTTGCTGGCCGCATGCAGCGGGGAAGCGGCGGACTCTTATGAAGTGCCGTTTGAAGGGGGCATGAGCCACGTGCACGGACTGGGCTATGCAGGGGATGAAAATGCTTTGTATTTCGCTTCGCATCATGGGCTGAAAATCTACCGGGATAGCGAGTGGTTTGGAACGCCGGATAATTTACACGATTATATGGGGTTCAATGCAACCGATGAAGGCTTTTATACATCCGGACATCCGGGCGCTGACTCGGACTTGCCGAATCCCCTGGGGATTCAGCGCAGTGAAGACGGCGGGAAAACCATTGAAGAAATCGATTTTCAAGGAGAAACGGATTTTCATGCGATGGCCGCAGGATACAACAGCCATGACCTCTTTTTGATTAACCCAGCAAAGAATTCCAAATTGGAAGCCGGCGTTTACAAAAGCGGCGATCAAGGGAAAACGTGGCAGCCTGTGAAGGCCGAGGGGCTTGTAGGAGACACAGCATCTTTAGCGCTTCATCCGACCGATTCGAATTACGTGGCAGCGGCCACTTCAGCGGGAGTTTTTCTTTCAAAAGACGCCGGGGCTACATTCCGGGATTTGACGCCAGATGGTGAAAGAGGCACAGCAGTGCATTTCACAAAAGAGGGCCTGATTTACGGAAGCTTTGGGACAGCTGCGGTTTTAATGCAGTATACTATGGAAAATGAGGCGCAGGAACAAATGGATATACCGAAACTGCCGGATGACGCCATTGCCTATATTGCGCAAAATCCGGCTGATGGGCAGGAACTGGCTTTTTATACATTGCGCGGCCACGCTTATTTGTCAGAAGACGGCACGCAAAACTGGAAGCAGTTGCTGGATGCTGGGAAAACCGAATAGAAACTTGAAATCATATGATTTGAAACGGATGGTTTTTGTGAAATGCCGAATCCGTTTGTTGAGTCTGAAAGAAGGGTGCTATGTTTAACAAACTTGCATTGAAAATCGGAGCGCTGTTTTTCATTTTTATCCTGATTGTGGAATCGTTGTTGTTTTTGATTTTGTATGTGACGTTTGTCGATGAACGCGTGGATGAGGTCATGGCGAACCTTTTGTCCCGGGGCAATACCCACAGCGAAGTTCTGGAAGACAGCTTTACGGCTGCGACGTTGAGCCATGTCGCCATGATGGAATCAGCTTCTGATTTTATAGTCATCATCACGGATGCCGCTGGCAATGAATTGGCCCACTCCGATTCCATTGAACCTGAAATGGAAGATGTGCTGCAGCATACGGATTTTGGCCAGGTGCCGGAACAAGGGGAAATTCTGGTGGATGAGTGGGACGAAAAACGCTTTATCGCGACCGATAGCCCTATTACCATTGCCGGAGAACATCAGGGACATGTGTTCATGTTTGCTGAAACGGCGTTGATCAAGCAAATCGTCAATCACCTCCGCAATCAGTTTGTGCTGGTGGGCATCATTGCTGCAGGCCTTACGGTTGTCACCATCTTTGTACTGTCGCGCCTGATTACGCTGCCGCTGATCCGGATGAAGGAAGCAACGGAACAATTGAGCAAAGGAAATAATCAAGTTCAATTGAATTTGGACCGGAACGATGAACTGGGTGAATTGGCCAACGCCATCACGAGGCTGTCTAACGATTTGGATCGTCTGAAGCGGGAGCGCAATGAGTTTTTGGCCAGCATTTCCCATGAGCTGCGCACTCCGCTGACTTATATAAAGGGCTATGCAGATATTGCCGGCAGGGCGGGTGCTTCTGAAGATGAAAAAAGGGAGTACATTTCCATTATCCGCGAGGAAACCGCCCATTTGACGGAATTAATCCGGCAATTGTTTGAACTCGCACAACTGGACCACAATCAGTTTCCAATTCAAAAAAAGGCGGTCTCCGTGAACGCGTTGTTTGAATCAGTCGCCGCCTTGGTCCGGCCGGCATTCGAAGACAAGAATATCACCTTGAAGGTTCATTGCCAGCCGGACGTGACGGCGTTCATTGACCGTGAACGCTTTCAGCAGGTGCTGCTGAACATTCTCGACAATGCCCGCAAATATTCGGACAAAGGCAGCCATGTAACGCTGCTGGGAAGGTTGGAAAAAGATACCGTACTGATAATCGTCAGCGATGAAGGGAATGGCATTCCGGAAGAAGAGCTTCCCTTGGTTTTTGACCGGCTGTACCGGGTCGATAAATCCCGGTCGCGCCAGTATGGCGGCAGCGGATTAGGACTCGCCATTGCAAAGGAAATCGTCGAATCGCACGGCGGGCGAATCGCCATTCAAAGCGACTACGGGAAAGGGACGACCGTCCGGATTGTATTGGAAAGGGGGGAGCCAGTTGCAGAAGGTTTTGTTGGTGGACGATGAACAGCGGATGCTGGATTTAGTGGCGCTTTATTTAAAGCCTCACCATTATGTTTGCACGAAAGCAGTGGGGGCCTTTGAAGCCCTGAATTATTTGGAAAAAGAAAGCTACGATTTGGTGCTCCTGGATGTCATGATGCCGGAAATGGATGGCTGGGAGCTGTGCCGGGAAATCCGCAAGCTTTCGGATGTGCCGATCATTATGCTGACGGCACGGGAACAAAAAGAGGACATCGTTAAGGGATTAAATCTTGGCGCGGATGATTATGTGACCAAGCCTTTTAACGAAGAGGAATTGCTGGCCAGGATGGCGGCTTTGCTGCGCAGAAGAGTGTCTAAAAACAGCATCGAAGTCGATGGCCTGCTATGGGACGAGGACCGGTTTGAACTGAGCTTTAATGGACAATCTATCAGGCTGACGCCGAAAGAGTTCCTGATGCTCGGCCAGCTATTGAAAAACCCCGATAAAGTCTTCAGCAGGGAACAATTGATCCAGCTGGTCTGGGGATTTGATTCGGAGACGGAAGGACGTACCATCGATTCACATGTACGCAATGTCCGGGAAAAAATCCGCCAGGCCGGCTTTCCGATTGATCAGCACTTCCTCACGGTTTGGGGAATCGGCTATAAATGGAGCAACGAAGCAATGGATTAGAGTACCACTAGAAAAGGCCCGTTGGAAGAACTTCTTCCAGCGGGCCTTTTTGAATTACGCGATGTTGCGGCAAGCTTCTGCACATTTGCGGCAAGCCTCCGCACAATGTTTGCAATGATCGTGGTGATCTGCGTGCTTCGCGCATTCGTCGCCGCATGCATCACAGATTGCAGCACACACTCTTGCCAGTTCCGGCACAAACGGCGAATTTCTCGAAATTGCCTGTTCCAAAAAGGCGCAGATGTCTGCACATTCCCGGTCCAACCGGATGCACTGAACCATCATCTTCACATCTTCCTCTTGCAGGCAAGCATCAAAACAGTGATTGCACGCTGCAGCGCACTCGTGCAAAATTTGGATGAGTTCCTGATGTTGATCATGAGCCATGTTAAAACCTCCATTTTTTTATTTTTCTTTATACTTCTTCCCGTTCACCCTTCCGTTAAACGGAAAACGCCAAACTCCATCAAAACTGCATATTTGGCGGGACCCTTAAATGGGCTGGTATTATATTTTTGTGATTCTTTATGTATTGGTGGCTGTGTGGTATGGGGAGTGGTCAATCTGCAAAATGGCGATTTTTTATTAGGCTGAGTGCAGTGATCGTTTCAATCAATACGAAGCTTTTGAAGGCTTAAAGTGAAGGGGAAAGAAACGCAAATTGTTTAAAATAAAAATATTTACTTACGTGATTAAAGGTAGGAATCTTTGTAAAAAGCTTCTTTTTTACTTTTATAAATGACTATACTTGAAGTGGAATTTTAAAATGAAACTATTCCCGAAAATCTTACGTCTACGAAGTATAAAGTAAAGGGAGGGTGGGGCTGTGGCCAGGGACTTAAACGAATCTGAAATATGCGATGAGCAGATGGAAAATATTATGGACAGCTGCGGCGAAGAACTGATTCGCCTGGCTTATTTTTACGTTCAAGACTGGCAAGCTGCTGAGGACATTGTGCAGGAAGCCTTCCTATCTTATTATCAAAAGTCGCATCAGTTTGAAAACCGCTCCTCGCTGAAAACCTACCTTTCCAAAATAACCATCAATAAATGCCATGACCATCTAAGAAGTTGGAAAAATAAGCGGGCCTTGTTTACGGATACCATCGAAAACTTGATGTCAGGCGGAAAGTCTCCAGAAGAAAATGTGGAAGTCCGAGCGGGTCAAGCCAATTTAACAAGAAAAGTATTGGGGCTGCCAATTAAATACCGGGAAGCCATCCTTCTTTACTATTACCAGGAATTCACGACGAAAGAAATCAGCCATTTGCTGAACTGCTCGGAGAACACAATCAAAACGAGATTGAGAAGAGCAAAAAAGCTGTTGAAAGACCAAGTCGATGCAAGCGAATGGGAGGGGTTTCAGGATGAACAAGCTTAAGCGTGACATGGATGCGTTTATCGGAAGCGCTCCCCGGTTCAAGGAGTCCTTGAAACAAAAGATCAGATTGGAAATCAAAAATGTTAATCGGGAAGAAGCTTCTGCTAAAAGTAAGAGTTCCATAAAACACGCCGCTATTTTTGCGCTTCTGCTGTCAGCCGCCGGCCTATTTCTGGTCCTGACTTTGAATGAAAGTGAGCCAGAGCCGCAAAACACAAATCTCGGCCAGCCGGAAACTGCTGTCCTGACTGACCCCGACACGGAGGCAGAAATTGCTGTTTTTACGGAATACGAGGCGCCGATGGAAATCTTGAATTTTAAGTACGATGCGATGGACCGGGGAAATCATGATTACACTGTTTATCCTTTATTGATTGACCCCAAAGTTTATGAGGACAAATCCGTTTCCAGAGGAGATGTGATTGTCTATGAAATAGAAGCATTTGATGGGAAAAAGAAGACTGTCTCGCGAGTGATCGGACTTCCGGGGGAAACAATCGAAATCAAAGAAGGGCAATTCTATGTCAATGGCCAGCAGCTGGATACTTTTTACGGCAAGGCACATCGAATGGGCATCGGGACTCTTAAAGAATACGATGCCGCCCTGAAAGAACAAGGATCTGAACAGAATGTCGGATCGATGAAAGAAGTCTTTTCACAGACAACACCCGCATTCCGACTAGCAGAGGATGAAGTGTTTGTGGCGGGCGATGATTGGTTCAGAGGCAACCAGGAAACGCTTCTGCTTTCTGAAATTGAAGGAGAAGTAATGGGGTATGTAAAATGAGATAGTGGATTCGAACCGCTATTAAAAAAGGAGGGACTTGGCTGCAAGTTCCTCCTTTTTTAATATGCCGAGACTTCTTAATATTAGCCAACTTTCGCTTATGAATCGTATTTTCGGCGTTACTGGTCGTATTTCGGTGACATCTGGTCGTAAATTTGCGACTACTGGTTGTATTTCAGAAACTACTGGTCGTATTTCCAAAAATCGCGGCGATTGACAACGCTGAGCATGAAGAAAACTCATATTTCCGCTTCAACTTCCTTCAATTTCATTAACTGCATGCCGCTCCAGGCGTATACAAGAGAAGCAATGTAAAAAATCGTGGCAATCGTCAGGAAGTCGACGAGGTAGCCGGTGGCAATCACTGCAATCGCTGCCGCAATGGACGTCCACACATGGTAGCGGCCGATTTGGGTGCCGGCCATTTCTTTGGTTACATAGCGTGCCAAAACGGTTTTTTCAGAGTTTTTCTGGACAGCCCCAAGTACGCCCATCAGCACCTGCAGGATGTAGACATGATAAACTTCAGTGGCCAAAGGGAAACAAAGGAGAAGGACTGCCATCCCCCAGGAATAGACGCTTAGCAAAGTCTTGTCGCCCACGCGGTCTGCGTATTTCCCGATCAGCGGAAAGCAAAGCGCCGCTGTCAATGCGAACAGGCCATAAGCCCAGCCAAATTGCGCATAGCTGTTTCCGACATTTTTGATGAGCAGAATATAAAATGGGAAAATCATGCTGGACGCCATGCCAATGGTGCCTTGATAATAGATGAAACGGTTGTAGTTCATGGCCGGTACTCCTCGTAAAACAGATTTTTGAAGCGGTGGTCCGGGTCGTAGCGGTCTTTCAGCTGGAAGAATTCATTTGTTCTCGGATATGCTTTCTGCATTTGCGCTTTGGTCGGATAGCCGAAATAAGGCAAGTAATAACTGCCGTGATGGGCGAGAGTCACATCAATCATTTCCTGCACGACTTCCCGCGTATCTGCCATACTTTCAGGATCGGTGCCTTGATTGATGAGCAGCACCAAAGAAAACATGTCTTCTTTGGCATACGATAATACCGCATTGTCGTTTTGGCCGACATAGCGGACGGTGACATTCAATAGATTGAAATCGGGATGGGCTTCCAAAACGGCTTTCAATTCCGGAATGTACGATTCAAATTCATCGACGGGAACGAAATATTCCTGTAGCACTTCCGTTTTCCGGCTATTGTCGTATTCCATGAATTCCGAGTCTGACCGCATGACGTTGTTTCTTGAAACGAGCTTCCCGTCTATCCCTTCCGTGTACGTTTTCTGGGTCTTCCAAAATGTTTCTTTTCCGGCATCATTGATGCGTGACAGTCCTAGGAAAAACTTCGGCACCGCCACGAGGTTTTCCGTTTTCAACTGGTTGTGCTCAGGAAGCTTGCTTTGGTCCGGAGCCGTCTTATACGTGATGGCATACATTTCTTCGAGCAGCGATTCCGGTGCAATGGAAAGGCGCGCCAAATGCATTTTGGCTTCCGGATTCGCTTTCACCTGCTCTTTGAAATAAGCGGGGTAATCCCGGAAATCCATGCTTTGAGTCTCCGTGACGTACAATTCGTCTTCGGTAAGCTGAAACGTGGCATCCAATATGATGCCAAACAAGCCATAGCCGCCTATCACCGCATAAAACAGCTCCTTGTTTTCCGTGGGGCTCAAGTTCTGGATTTCTCCGTCAGCAGTCAGGACGCGCATCGACAATACCGTATTCGACAAACCGCCATGGCGGATATCCAGGCCATGGGCATTGACGCTGAGTGAGCCGCCGATGGTAAAAATGTTTTGCGATTGGCTGACTTTCAGCGACAGGCCGTACGGATTGACTGCTTCCTGGATATCCGCCCATGTGGCCCCGCTTTGCACGGTGACTGTCTTGGCGTCTTCATCGACTTCGAGTATCTGGTTGTACGGCTTCATATCGACCATGATGCCATCCGGATACACGGTCTGCCCGCCTTGGCTGTGCTGCATGCCGGCAATGGAAAGAATGTCTCCGCTCCGGTTGGCATTCTGTACAAGCTGCTGCAGGTCCTTTTCGTCTGTCCCTGGTTTCACCGTTTTGATTTTGACGGGCAAAAGCCGCTGGTGCGCTTCTGCAGTGGAATCATGGAGATGAGCGGAATAGAAGTAAGCCGATAAGCACAAGATAAAGCAGTATAATAAAAACAACCCAATTTTTTTCATCGCTTTCACCAACCCTTTATTGATTAAGTTGTGTTCTAATGTTATATTAAGTGTAATATTACACTATAAGTGAAAATAAAACTAGAGGTGTTTGGATGAATCAACAAGAATTAATTGAAGTCGTGTCGCAAAAGATGCGGTTAATCCGGCTGGAAAATGAATTTTCACAAGAAGAAATGTCGAAAATTCTGGGCCTATCCAAAAAGACATTGATTCAAATTGAAAAAGGCAGAGCCGAAGCCAGCTGGAACGTAGCGGTAACGTGTGTGGCGTTATTTGAGCAAAGTGAAATTCTGCAGAACGGTTTAGGGGATGATCCGCTGGAAGTGGTCCGGCTGGTGACGTTCAACAATATCGAGCGGGCGTCCACAAAGACGATGGGCGGGAAGGTTTGGTGGAAAGAACTTGAAAAACGGGGAGCGTACAAGCTGCAGCAGAATGTGGTGAGCCAGCATTTCCGGATCATCGATGAGGCCAATTACCGTTGGTTCAGTTCGTTTGACGAGGAAGAAGCGAAGCTGCATTTGAATACGCTGGAGCGAAAAGCAAAGGATGCAGGCAAGAAGAAACCTTCAAATTGAAAAAAGATGGATGAACGCAATGGATCTTCAACACAAGCGAAGGAGGAATTCAAATGAAACCAAAAGTATTCGTAGCAAGGCCGGTGCCGCCGGCAATAGAAGCCTACATAGCCAAATACTGCGACTACAAAATCTGGAACAAACAAGAACGCATTCCGGACGCTGTTTTGCTGGAAGAAGCGAAAAGCGTAGATGGGCTGCTGGTCCAAAACCCGCCGATTACCCGTGAATTTCTTGCACAAGCGCCGCAGGTGAAAATCATCAGCAATACATCGGTCGGCTACGATTCATTTGACGTGGAAGCGATGAAGGAACTCAGTGTGATCGGTACGCATACGCCATTTGTACTGGACGAAACGGTGGCCGATCTGGTCTTTGCACTGATGCTGTCAGCTGCAAGAAGGGTGCCGGAAATGAATGAGTTTGTCAAACAGGGGAAGTGGACCAAAGACACAAAGCCGGAGGAATTGTTTGGGGTGGATGTACACCATGCCACGCTGGGGATTGTCGGAATGGGCCGCATTGGCGAGAAGATCGTCAGAAGAGCCGTCCATGGGTTTGAAATGAACGTCCTTTTCCACGCGACGACGCCAAAACCGGAGCTTGAAGAAAAATACGGCATCCGCTACAGCCCGTTGGACGAGCTGCTGGAAAAATCCGATTTTGTCGTATTGATTGTCCCGTTGACCGAGTCGACTCGCAGTCTATTGGGGGCGGAGCAGTTCCGCCGGATGAAACCCACAGCCTATTTAATCAATGCCGCAAGAGGAGCCGTAGTGGACGAACAGGCATTAATCGGTGCACTGGAAGCAGGAGAAATTGCCGGTGCGGCACTCGATGTGTTTGAGCAGGAGCCGGTCGACCCGGAAAATCCGTTGTTGAAGATGAAGCAAGTGACAGCGGTGCCGCATATCGGTTCAGCGACGGCCAAAACCCGCGAGGCGATGGTCATGAAAGCTGCTGAGAATTTGGTGGCCGGAGTAACAGGTGGCATTCCGGAAAATGTGATGAAAGAATTGAAAGAGCTGGTAGAGCAGAAGCGCGAATGATTGTCCGGTTCAATTAGCTTTTTCTTTGAGAAATGAATCCAGTGATAAAGACAGAAAAAACACCTTTTGTTGGTTTAAAGGAATTGCATTTCCTTTATTCAACGAAAGGTGTTTTGTTTTTTATGGAACCGCCGGATTTTTACGGCATTGAGTTGCTCAAGCTACGCTCTTTCTGCTTCTGACGTCTCTGCCGCGTCTTCTGTGTCGCCTGTCCGGACTACCAGAACGTCGCAATGGCTGCTGCGGACGATGTGTTGGGATACACTTCCCATCAAATATCGTTCCACGGCATTCAAGCCTTGGGCACCGCAGACGATTAAATCCGCTTCCACCCGTTTTGCGTAGTCGCGCGAGATGACTTTATACGGCGATCCGGCAGCAATAAACACATTTACTTCTGGGATGCCTGCATCCAGCGCATTTCTTTTGTAGCGTTCGAGCAGTTCCTTCCCGTGATCGAAAACCCGGTCATCAACATCTGGAACACGCTTCGTCATTGCGGAATACGAACGGGTATCGACGACGTAGATTAAATTCAATACGGACTTGTTTCGAAGCGCAATTTCCACAGCCTTCTTGAATGCCCATGCAGCTTCATCTGACCCATCCACTGCTGCCAAAATTTGTTTATACGCAAAATCCACTTTTATCTCCTCCTATAGTTTGTCTTCTTAATTGAGTAAAATTCTCTACAGCGGGAATGGATTCCTGCAGAAAAGAGGAAAGATTTTTGAATTATCAGTATAATTGAAAGGCAGCTGTTTTCCTATTTACCAATAACGTAATGAAACGGTTTTTTGTTCGAAGAAGCGGTCTATGGTTAGAAGGTTTAGAACTGTCCAGAACGGTCATATGAGGAGTAAAAGAAAGGAATGAGGAAGTATGGAAAAAAGAATTCTATGCATTGTCGCAAACCCGGACACTCGGGCCGATTCTTTCAGTTCGTCCGTTTCCAGAGCATTCTTGGATGAGCTGCGCGCCAGCCAGTCAGATTACGAAGTCAAGGAAGTGGATATATTTGAAACGGAGCTGCCGGCTTTGGATTTCAATTCAGAAAACAGAGTAAAAGAGGCAGAAGGGAAAACGAAGGAATACGGTCTTTTGCTTGAACAAATAGCGGATGCAGAAGCTGTGGTCTTCATTACACAAACGATTGGATTCGGGATTCCAGGCCAGTTGAAATCATGGATTGAAGTACTGGTGGCTACAAGAAACACGCAGCAACTGGCAAATAAAAAAGGCTTCCATCTGCAGATAGAAGACGACACGCTCGTTCCGGTCTTCCAGTTGAAAGAACATGATTTTTTACGGAATTTTCTAAAGGAATGTTCCATGGATATGTTGGAAACCTGTGCACTAAGGCATCTTCACCAGGAAAGGAGCGAACCCGATAACTTCCTGATGGAACTGATACAGGATGCAAGAGAAGCGGCCCGGGACTTTTCAGGGTTTCTTAAACGGTAAAAGAACTTTATTTTGAAAAAGCCAACCATTTTTAACGCGGAATATTACGTCTTTTTAGTCTAAGGCACAAAATCCTGTACGTCCTTCGCAAAGGGCTTACAGGATTTTAAATTTCACTAATTATCAGCTGTTTTATCTAAAGGATCCAAAACCCAGGGAAGATCCACTTCAAACTCGAGCTGAAGAACCGGCGCTGGAAAATCTTCAGGAACAAACATTAATTCCGTTGAGAAACCGATGGTGAAATTATCGAGTTTCAGCGTGTTGGATTCTTTCCAGTCAGAGGAAGTAATCAGTTTGCCTTCTATAACTCCTCCTGTGAAATGGTAAAAACCTAAGTACGTATGAAGCCCTTCTTCGTTGGATGGGAATTCTGAGAGTTCTGCAGGCATCTTCGGGTCGATTCCGAGTGCAGCAAGCAAAGTGATGAACTTTGCACTCATTTTTCCAGTGGAAGCTGTGAAATTGCTGCAGTATGCACAATTGCATACGTCTACACCTTTAGCATAGAATTCCTGAGTTTGATCGGAGTCTACCCCTAATAACCAATTAGCGATTTTTAACTGAGATTTCATGTATAACGTTATCCTTCCCATTTTCAAAAGAAGTGTCCGATAGGAAGTTAATTCTTTGGCGAAGGTGTTTTCTTCTCCATGACCTCTGCCAGCCGATGGGAATTCGGATCTTTTTCTTCGTGGAGTTTCGCTACGATGTTTTCGTAATCCTGTGCATTGCGGTTCTGGCTTAATTTGTTTGCCGCCTGGATCTCTTTAATCTTAATTTTGAATCCGACAATGCCTTTTACTTCTTTTTCCAATAACTCTGAAGACAGCTTGTCCCATAAGACCGGGTTCTCCCGGTGCTCTTCGTATTTCAATAACAGTTTCGCCAAGTCCTGCTTCAATTCTTCCTCACTTAATAGTTGGGCCGCTCCGTAAACATGGACCGATTGGTAATTCCATGTCGGCACATTTTCGTGCTCATACCAGGAAGAAGAGATGTAGGCATGCGGGCCTTGGAACATGATCAGAACCTCATCATTCGCCTCAAACGTCCGCCACTGGGGATTGCCGTATGCCATATGTCCAGTTATAAAGGTATCTTCACCTTCTTTGGTCCACTGCAAAGGGAGGTGGGTGGCAATGGGCCTTCCTTTTCGAGTGGTGACCAATGTCCCAAAGGAGTTTTGCTGGACAAATTCCCGGATTTCTTCAAAATTGCTGACTTTAAACTGTTTCGGAATGTACATGATGGACCGCCTTTCAGTAGCTGTTATTGGAGTGATTTTGTCATGATCAAATCGATTTGTTCGTCGTCGCCCATAAAGAACGAATGGGCGCCTGTTTGCACAAAGCCTTTTTTCTGATAAAACGCAATCGCATTGTCATTTTCTTCCCAAACGCCAAGCCAGATTTTCGACTTGTTTAGCTCCAAAGCCATTTCCATCGCCTTGTTGAGCAGCTGCTTTCCGAGCCCGTGTTTCTGAAAATCTTTTTTTACGTAAATCCGTTCAACTTCCAGCGAATCGTCGCCCATTTCTTCCGACTGGGCATTCCCGGTATTGATTTTCAAATAACCCGCGACTTGCTGGCCGTATAGAACAAAGTAAAAGTGAGAAGAGGGGTTGGCTATTTCACGTTCCAATTGCTCCAGGTTATAAGCCCGTTCCAAGTAGGCATTCAAATGTTCCGGTGAATTTTGTTCCTGGAAGGTTTCCGTAAATGTTTCTTTGCTGACCGCCTGGAGTTCGACTGCATCATCCAAGGTGCACTTCTTAATCGTCATCTGAACTTTCGCTCCTTTGCTTAATAATCCCGCTTGTTTCCTTTTTTCACAAAATCCCAATCCGTTTCGATGTTCTTCCGGATCCGCTGCAGCAATTCAAAAGCCATTTCTTCTTCAAGCTCAGAAAAACCGTCCAATGCCACTTTATTGGAGTGGTCGTTTTCCCGTTTGATGAACGGATAGACAGCGTTGCCTTTGCCTGTTGGGAACAGCTTTTTGATTTTTTTGTTGCCCCGATCGTCTTTCTTTTCAATAAACCCGTTTGCCTCCATCTTTTGAATCGCCCGTGTGGCGGTGGAGCGGTCGACTTTAATCAAGTCGATCAATTGTTCCTGGATAATTCCAGGGTTCTCGCAGATCCGCACCAAATACAAATACTGGCCTTTGGTCAAATCGAATTCCTTGAATTCGATGTTGCTGATGGAATCCAGGGCCCGGGCAATCATGCCGATTTCGCGCAGAATTTCTTTCATAAGGAGCTCCTTCAAAAAAAGTTTTTGTTGCATTTGCAATAAAATATCGTATATATTGAATGTACTGCAAATGGACCGCCAACGCAACAGGAAAATGAAATTCTTATTAAACCATTAGGGGTGAAGGATATGGAAACCAAACTTATATCGAACGAACAAGACCTAAAGAAGGCCTTTGCGATTCGGGAACAAGTTTTTGTGAATGAACAAGAGGTGGCGATAGAAGATGAATTCGATGAATTTGACGTGATTGGAAGCCCATGCCAGCACATACTCGTATTTTACGACGGGCAAGCTGTAGGAACCGGGAGAATCCGGTTTCTGGAGCAAACAGGGAAACTGGAGCGAATTTGCATATTGGAACCGTACCGGAAACTGGGAATCGGCAAAATCATTATCGGGTCATTGGAGGAAATTGCCGAAAGCCAAAGCGCAGCCCAAGTGAAATTACACGGACAGACGCAGGCAGCAGGCTTCTATAAAAAACTGGGCTATGAGAGCCGCTCGGCTGTCTTTATGGAAGACGGAATCCCTCATATTGTTATGACGAAAGATCTGTCTCATGGAAAACGAATATGAAGAAGCCATACGCAAACTTTGCATTTTTCCTGCTGGGAATCATGGGACTGGCCCTTGGCATTTCCTTAACCATCTTATCTGACTTAGGGACGTCGCCATTTGACGCAGTTTTGGTGGGCTTGTCTATTAAGGTGGGGCTAACCGTTGGGAGTTGGGAAGTCTTGCTGGCTGTCCTCATGATCGGCTGCCATTCTTTACTAACCAGGCATCGGCCGGAATTGTTGGGACTGGTCACAGCAGTCATTACAGGCGTTGGAATTGATTTATGGCTTTTTCTCTTGGGCAGCGTGGTCACACCTGAAATCTGGAGCGCCAAGGCCATTTGCTTTATTTTCGGCCTGGTTTTAATCGGAGCGGGGACCGCCACTTATCTCCTGACAAATTTCGCCCCCATTCCGATAGATCGGTTGACCTTAATCATTAAAGACTTAACGCGAACCGACCTCTTTGTTTCACGGACGCTGATCTATCTTGGCTTTTTGATTGTGGCTTTTCTCGTGGGCGGGCCGATCGGAATTGGAACGGTGTTGACGGTTTGTTTTAGAGGCTGGATCCTTAATTTCTTTATGAAGCCAATTGGAAAAGCCTTGAACGCAACGCTCCATACAGAATCATAAAATAAAACTTCAAGCTCATCTTGTAAAAAATGGCATCTGCAGATATACTAATCAAAAATAAATAATTTAGCGTTGATGAGAAGAGTAGATTGACTGCGTTTTTTCCAGAGAGCTTCGGCAGCTGAAAAGAAGCAAAAATGCGCAATCGAAAATGGCCTCGGAGCTTCGCGTTGAACTTTCCGTTTGGAACCAGTAGAATGCGACAAGAGTTGGCACTTGTTATCAAAGCCACAGTACAGGAGCAGAAGCTTTGTACTGACTGAGGCTGTTGATGCGAGTTGGCAGCAAATTAAAGTGGAACCGCGAGTAAACCTCGCCTTTATTCGATTCGGATAAAGGCGGGGTTTTTTACTTTCTAAAAGAGGAGTGGAGAAGATGAGCGTATTTATTGGAGGCGCCTGGCCGTATGCCAACGGTTCGTTGCATTTGGGTCATATCGCGGCCTTGCTGCCGGGGGACATTTTGGCGAGGTATTACCGGTTAAAAGGCGAGCGGGTTTTGTATGTTTCAGGCAGTGACTGCAACGGAACGCCGATTTCGATCAGGGCCAATCAGGAAGGGAAAACAATCACAGAAATCGCCGATCACTACCATCAGGAATTTACGGAAAGTTTCTCAAGGCTCGGCTTCACCTACGATTTGTATACAAGGACAGATGGTGCGTTTCATCATGAAACGGTCCAACGGATTTTTTTGGACTTGATGGAAAACGGCCATATCTATAAGAAAGAAACCGACCAGATGTACTGTGAAACTGATCAGCGTTTTTTGCCTGACCGGTATGTAGAAGGGATTTGTCCGGTATGTGCCCATCCGTCCCGCGGCGATCAATGCGACAATTGCTCAACCATTTTGGATCCGCTGGACTTACTGGAGCCGAAATGCAAGCTTTGCGGAAATGCGCCGACGGTGAAGAAAACGGAACAATTTTATTTTGCGTTAAGTGCTTTTCAAGGAGAACTTGAGGCCTATGTTAAAGAAGCAAAGGAGAGGGGTGCTTGGCGCGAAAACGCCATTCATTTGTCTGAACGCTACTTAAAAGAAGGGCTGTTGGACCGGGCAGTGTCCAGGGATTTGCCAAACGGCGTCCCTTTGCCGGTAGAGGGCTATAAAGATAAAAAGGTGTATGTCTGGATCGAAGCCGTTTCGGGCTATTATTCCGCAAGCCGGCAATGGGCTGCTGAAAATCACGAGAGCGATGAAGAATTCTGGCAAGGAGATGCAAAGGCTTATTATGTCCACGGCAAAGACAATATCCCATTCCATACGATCATTTGGCCGGCAATTCTAAAAGGCATTGGCGTCCAGGGCTTGCCGACTCATATCGTCTCCAACGAATACTTGACGCTTGAAAAACAGAAGCTGTCGACAAGCAAAAATTGGGCTGTGTGGGTGCCGGATATTTTGGATAGATACAACCCGGATTCCATCCGCTATTTCTTAGCCATCAACGCGCCTGAAAACCGCGACACGGATTTTTCCTGGCGCGAATTTATTTACAGCCACAACGGCGAACTGCTCGGAGCCTATGGAAATTTCATCAACCGAACCTTGAAATTCATTGAGAAAAGCTACGAAGGAACCGTGCCAAAAGCGGAAGTGGATACAAGCATAAAAAGAACAATCGAAGGGCTGTATGAAAGCGTCGGCCGAAAAATCGAGGAAGGCCATTTCAAAGAAGGCATTGAAGAAGTGTTCGCGTTCGTCCGCTTTGCCAATAAATATTTTGACGAAAAAGAACCGTGGAAAGAAATCAAAGAAAACCGGGCTTCGTGTGATCAAACGATTGCCACGTGCATGCTGATCATCGCGAACCTCAGCCAGTTATTAAACCCGTTTTTGCCGTTCTCGACGGAAAAGGTAAAAGACATGCTGGCAATGAAAGAGTTGAACTGGGCGTTTGTAGCTTGTGAAACAAATACTGTATCAAACATCAAGCCGCTATTTGAACGCTATGATGTAAAACGAATCGAAGAAGAGGTCGACAAGCTGATTAAGGAATCGGAGTAAATACCAATTCCAGCTCGTTTCCGAATGAGAAGAAATCCTTAGCCGGTTTCTTCTTTTTTTATACAGATTTTTTACATCAATCAGGGTACACGAGGAAAAGAGGTTATTTATGCAATTGTTTAATGAGTGATTGCAAAGTGGTATGGACTATTATCTGTAATTTTCAGAATATTAAACAGAACAAGTATTTATAAAGTATTTAAAATGATTATTTTCAATGGAGTGGATGGTGTTTTATGCAGGAGAATGAGAGGAGTGAGCAGGATGGCGAACAAGCTGCAATCTTTATTTTCAGAAGTTTTGAGCACCACGGAAAAGTTTCTGGAGCAAACAGAAGCTTATGACCACCCCCTACTGACTTTGGTCCGAGCTGCTATGGAAGAGCAAAAAGAAAATCTGCAGAAGCTGTTGCCGGAATTGGGCAATGAAGAAGAAGCGAAACTTGCGGCGGTCAGAGAGGAAATCAGCATTGTCTACCATTGCCATGAAATTGCGAATCCTTTGTTCAGTGCTTGGGGCAGAGCCAATGACTGGATGGATCTTCCGTCAAAACCAGTGGCAAAAAAACTGGAGCCGCTTTTTCCAGAAATGAAAAAGAATTTAGAAGAAGCTGCGATGGAGCTTGAAACGATTTACGGGGAAGAAGAAATCAAGTTCGTGGTTCCAACTTTCTATATTCCGACAATACGATAGGGGGTTTTAGCAATGGCATGGGAAGAGGAGCGCATCGACCAAAACATTTACAGCCAGGGAGAAGTCGATAAATGGGTTTACAGCACATGCAATATTTGCTCAGTAGGGTGTGGATGTTATATCGCTGTAAAAGACAAAAAAGTGGTCGGCATCAAAGGCAATGGCGACCATCCAATCAATCGGGGCCGACTCGGGCCAAAAGGCGAAAACCAATGGTATGCCAATAACGCGCCGGACCGGCTGAAAACTCCGCTTATCCGAAACAAGGATGGAAATTTGGAGCCTGCTTCTTGGGACAAAGCCATGAATTTGATTGTTGAAAAAGCAAAGCAGACTTTGAAGGAAAAAGGAAGCAACAGCATCAGCATCTACTCGACAGGTCAAGGGTTTTTGGAAGATTATTATACGCTTGCCAAAATAGGGCGAGCAGGTCTGCAGACGCATTTGATGGACGCCAATACCCGCCTATGTACAGCGACTACAGAGTTTTGCCTCTTGCAGTCGTTTGGTGCAGATGGAACGCCGGCTTCTTTCGACGATATAGACGAAACAGAGACATTGATGTTGTTTGGACATAACCTTGCGGAAACAGGAACAGTGCTGTTTGAGCGGATTATGCAGCGCAAGAAAAAAACCGGCAAGCCCTATTTGATTGTCGTCGACCCGCGAAAGACACTGACGGCAAAAGAAGCAGACCTGCACCTTCAATTGTATCCGGGCTCTAATGTGGCATTGCTGAATGTATTGATCAGCGAAATAGTGAGAAACAAGCATATTGATACCCATTTTATCGCTGAACACACAATCGGGATGGAGGAAATGGTTAAATCGCTCAAGGAATGGCCGCTTGAAAGGGCAGTTGAGGCAGCAGGGATTCCGCTCGAGACTTTACAGCGTGCAGCCGAACAGCTCGGAACGACCTCATCTTTAGTGACGACGACTTTGCAAGGAACGTACCAAAGTGCAGATGCGACTACTGCTTGTGTAGCCATTAACAATTTACATTTAATCAGAGGCTTGATCGGCAAGCCGGGCAGCGGGCCACTCCATATGGCTGGCCAGCCCAGTTCTTCTGCAAACCGTACAGCCGGTGGTGTAGGGACGTATCCCGCACAACGAAACCATTCCAATCCCGATCATATCAAAGAAATAGCGGATTTATGGAATGTGGAAATGATGACATTGCCGGTCGGACCGGAAAAAGGGATTGAAGAGCATATTGCCATGATTGAAAAAGGAGAAATCGGCCTTTTTTGGAATATCGGAACGAATTCCATGGTCTCTCTCCCAAACCGACAGCGAGCAAAAAAAGCGATGGAAAAGACGTTTGTGGTTGTGCAGGACCCATTTCTTACTGAAACGACCGCCATTGCGGATGTCGTATTGCCTGCCGCTTTATGGGGAGAAAAGGAAGGGACGATGGAAAATGCAGACCGGACCATCAATCTGCTGCGAAAAGCTGTCGATCCGCCTGAAGGCGTAAAATCCGATTTTGACATTTTCCTCGATTTTGCAAAACGAATGGGCTTGGAAGACAAGGATGGCCATCCGCTTATTTCGTTTGCGACCCCGGAAGAATGTTTTGAAGAATTTAAACGCATTTCCAAGGGCCGGCCCTGTGACATGACAGGAATCACTTATGAAAGACTGGAAAAGCACAATGGTTTAAGATGGCCGGTTCCGGACGAAAACTCGCTCGGAACACCGCGGTTATATTCGGATTTTCAATTCCATACGCATGCAGATTATGCACAAAGCTATGGAAAGAATCAGTTTACCGGACGGGCGCTGACCCAAAAAGAATTTGCGGATAAGAAAGCGGACGGCAAGGCGATATTGCACCCGACACATTTTTTGCCGCCGGCCGAACAGCCTACAAAAGACTATCCAATGTGGCTTACTACCGGCCGTTTGGTCTGGCACTGGCATACCCGCACCAAAACGGGGCGTTCGCCCATTTTGCACATGGCTGCCCAGCACGGTTACGTGGAAATCCATACCGAAGACGCCAAAGCCATGTCGATTGTCCAAGGCGAAATGGTGCGGATAACGTCACCCCGCGGCTGGATTGAAGTGCCGGCCCGGATTGGAGATGTGGTACAAAAAGGCTTGGTGTTTGTGCCTTTCCATTTTGGCAGCTGGGAAAAGAAAGAAGCGGCAAACGAGTTGACGGCCGATTTCGTCGATCCGCTTTCCAAGCAGCCGCAGTTCAAACAATCGGCCTGCAAGATTGAGAAGGTGCGAAAAGAGCATCGGATGGCTTCCGGAGAATCATTGGAGTATATCGCCGATCAATATGGCCTATCGGTGCAAGATTTAATACAAGCCAACCGGCTGACGTCCCCTTACCATATCCAAATGGGCGATACACTTGAAATTCCTTTGTCGATCGTAAATGTGCCGATTCAGCCTTATATGCCGTATCGTGGAAAAATTTAAAGCAGCAAATTTAGAAGGACCCCGTTCCAGATTTCTAGAAGCCAGCCATACTCCTGGCCCTCGAAGTATGCAGCTCATAAAGAGAATAGGTATTTATTAGATAAAGAGACAGCGGCAGTTATTTGTCGTTGTCTCTTCATTTGCAGAGCAGCAAAGCTTTTATCCCTCATTTGAATAAAATATTTCTGTTATTAATTTGACTATTCAAACATTATTAAGGCGAGTATAATGATTGAGAAGAGCCCGTTAATTATTGTATGTAATTAAAAATGGGAGTTGGGACAAATGAAAATACTGGTCATCATCTTTGCAACGATTGTACTCGCATTTTCCGCTTACGGTTTGCTGACAGGAAACACTGCAGGGATTTTGCCTTTTATGTTGCTAGGGCTCGTCATAATGTTCGTAGCGGCCGGAATTTCTGAATTCGGAAAACGAAAAGTAGATGGATTAATCAATTTTGTCCTTGCTGCCTCTATTCTAATAGCAGCTATTTATGCATTTCAATGATACTGAAAAAGGTAGTCTTAAAATACAACGAAATGAAAAGGATAGCATCTGCTATCCTTTTTTTGTGGCTTATAATTGATGCAATTAAAACTGATTGATCTCTTCCATGATTGTTTTCAACGTATCAATCGATTTAAAAGGATCGCCTTTATATTCCATGCTGTGGTCCACATTGGGGAAGAGCCGGGAAACCAGATTCGGGTTTTCCATCAACAAATTATATCGTTCCTCAGAATAGCAATAATCGTTGTCGCCTATAAAAGACAAGCCTTTGTTGGTACTCCGGACTATTGTATTCAATACATCATCCCGGTGGATTAAAGGCGTCAGCCAAACCACTTTAGCATCTTTAAAAGCAGCTCTTTCCAGTTCGGTGCACAATGCAATTGTTCCAAGTGATTTGCCGATTAAATAAAATTCTTTATAAGCCCCATCTTTCAGCACTTCATCAATAACGGTCTTCACATCCAGTTTGATCGCCGTACTCAGTTCGTCCATATCAAAATTGTCATAATCCGAATCGTTGTATCGGTAGTTGACGTTCAGAACATCCCATCCTTTTTTCAGCATGATTTCTTCTGTGTAGTGGAACAAGGGTCTTTGTGTCGTATACCCGGCGCCGGGTAAGAATATAGCCAGTTTATTTGATTGTTCTTCATGCGTGATAAGTGAATAAGGTATATCTAAATCCTTATAACCTGTAATTGTTTCTTTTTGCATATTCATTAAATGTACCTCCTTTTTCCAATTAGGTTTAAATAAGAAGAGACTCCATAAAGCTTTGGAGGTCGGCAGTCTAGATGTTCAAATAATACATTTTGTCGAAGTAAATTATGATGCCTAAAAGGACAATGATGGCGCCGCCAAATCTCATCAGTCCGGCCGAGTATTTCAAGATGAATTTCGTCTTTCCGATAATGAACGCCATGATGATAAACGGCACACAGAAGTCGAGCGAATAGGCGGTTACCACTGCAATCGTATGAGCAGGATTGACTAAGCTTCCATACGTGATGATGGCACCGAAGATCGGTCCGATGCAAGGCGTCCATCCGGCCGAAAAGATGAAGCCGACCACAAACGAATTCAAGTAAGTGGCGGATTTCTTTTGGTAATTGAGCCGTTTTTCACGGAACATAAATTCAGGTTTGATAATGCCCATTAAGAACAAGCCCATGAAAACCAGGAAAATGCCGCCAAGCATTTGGATCAAGGTTTGGTTCGTCCGGAATAAGCCGCCAATTGTGCTTAACGAAAAACCAAGTATGTAGTAGATGACGGAGAAGCCTAACGAAAAGAAAATCGAGTGAACTAAGATTTTCTTCCTGAAAGAAGCCTGCTTGTTTTCCTTTAGCTCGTTTACGGAGACACCGGTTATGTACGAAATAAAAGAAGGATATAAAGGCAAACAACAGGGAGAGACAAATGCCAAAAATCCTCCAGCCAATGCAATGAATATTGTAATGTTTTCCAAGTTCAACACCTCAACAATATTCTAGCACAATAACATAACTTTTATTTCCATATTTCCCATTAAATATTACAATTAAGAGGACAACCATTTTGAATGAAAAAATGTGGATCTGCCATTATTTCTGACCAAGGAGGAGTAAAATGATTTCAAAAGAACAACCCGCTTATTTGTCTACTGGAGAATTATCCAAGCTATTGAACGTTTCCGTTCGGACCATCCGCTATTACGATCAGATTGGTTTAGTGGAACCTTCCAAAAAAGAGGCAGGCGGAAAACGGCTTTATTCCAAAGAAGATATCCTGAATCTGCAAAAAATTCTCTTGCTTAAATCGTTGAACCTGTCCCTGGAAGACAGCCGGCAAATCCTTGCAGAGCAGTCGATGGCGGCGGTGTTGCTGGCACATAAGGCAATTCTAAAAGAAGAAATCGAAAGGTTCCATGCCTCGTTGAAGCACACACAGTCGCTGCTAAATATTCTGGACCTGCAGGAGAGCCTGCACTGGGAGGATTTGGTTGCACTGGTCGCGGGTGCTGAAAAAGAAAAAGAGTGGAGCCGTTATTTTTCCAAGGAGCAGCAAACCACTTTGAAAAGCCAGCTGCCAAAACTGGAGAGTGATGACGCCGCAACGAAAAAATGGATCAATTTGATCAAGCGGATTGAGCTGTGCCTGGAGAAAGGGATTTCTCCCCATTCACCTGAAGGGCTGCTCATTTCAGAAGACGCAGAACTGTTATCCGATGAAACATTTGGCAGCCCGGAACTTGAGGAAGCATTTTGGGAAGTCCGGAAATCATCAGAAGCTTCCGAGGAACTCGGACTGTATCCGATCGAACCGGCTGTCATAGATTTTTTGGAAAGCGCAAGCAGAAAAGAAACATTCTAAAAAGGAACCAGTCGATTATTGGGACTCTAAGCAGCTTAAGCCATTGCTGTAAGGGTTACGGCGATGCCATTAAAAACTCCATGGATAATAATGCTTGGGATGACAGAGCCCGTTTTTTGGTAGACCCAGGCGAAAACAAGGCCGGATACGAAATTGACCGGCAAAGTGTTATAGGTCGGGATGTGGACAATTGTGAAAATAACGGAACTGAGCAGCATGCCCGATAAAATGCCGCAGCGGCTTTGGAAGAACCGGTAAAGAAACCCGCGGTAAAAAATCTCTTCGTATACCGGTGAAATGATGGCTGCGGAAACAAATGCGATGATGAAATGGAGAACGCTCATGTCCGTTTGGAGGCTTTCGGTCTTGCTGTTGTCGGAACCAATCCCTATAAAAGACATGACGACCATCAATCCAACACTGACTAAGACTAAGATAAATGTCCAACCGGCGATGAGCTTCCAGTATCCCGGCGAAAAGGAACGGACTCCGACAGCTGCCCAAGTCTGTTTTCTGGGTTTTAAGACGATAAAGAAAAGTGCAGCCATAAAAATAAGGGACATGATTAAGCCGATGGATGTGCCGGCATAAAGTTCATTTTGGAAAAAATCTCGCAGTCCATTAAATAACTTGTATTCAATAAGAAATGGAACAATCACCAATACCAGGAACAGCAAACCCAATAGATCCCGCCAATTCCAATCTGTGTTTTTCTCATATGTTTCAGTTGCCAATCTAATCCCTCCAACTTAGTTTGTTATTTATAGCCTAATTGGTGACGTAAGGTCACCTGCAAGTATTTTATTTAAAAATCAGAGAGGAATAAGAAAAAACAATAGTAAATTGACTTACAGAAGGTTCGGTGGTAATCTTATTTTAATTAAAGACAATAAAACTCTTTAATATCTTTTTTAAAACAGCCAAGTGAACGAATAACGCCGTTTTTACAAAATGGCAAAGAGGAGGAAATGAATGATGGCACACGAACACAATCACACTCATGGACAGCACCACCACAAAGGGAAAATATCTTATTTAGATAGCCCGAAAAGAAGAGCGGAATTGCCGCCGGAAAAACTATTGAACTTAATTCCGATAAAACAGAATGCCGCTATATTGGATTTTGGGGCTGGCACTGGTTATTTCTCCATTCCAGCAGCTAAACTCATAGAGGGGCCAGTATATTCATTAGATCTGGATGACAGCATGCTCGAAATGATTCGTTCAAAGGCGTTGAAGGAAAATCTTTCAAACGTCATAACGGTTCAAGGGCTTCATGATGAAATCCCATTGCCGGACAAAACAATCGATGTTGTTATCGCTTCATTGGTCCTGCATGAAATCCAGCCTTTACTGCCAACTTTGATGCAATTGAAGGATGTGCTGAAAGAAGATGGCTACTTGGTTTGTGTGGAACTGGAACTTAAAGGCGGCTCAAATCGAAATGCTCCAAGGATTAATTTGGCCGGAATGGAACAGGCGCTAACGGATGCCGGACTTCGGATTACGGAGAAACACTTTCCGTCGGACTCTTTGTATATCCTGATTGCACAAAAAGCTTAAAAATTTTTGTTTGTATTAAGGACTTAAAGTGTCTGTAAAGGGTTTGATTAAAAGGAAGTTGGCCAAAAAGAGCTGAAGAAGTTGTATGCAGTTTAAAAATAAATTGACATGCAACCATATGGTTGCGTATAATGAAGATATGAAAAACGACGACGCAATATTCAAAGCTCTCAGTGACTCGACCCGGCGGCTGATCCTGGACGAAATGGTGGAACGCAATGAACTGACTTTGTACGAATTGACGATCCGCCTCATTTCAAAACACAAACTCGATATATCACGGCAAGCCATTGCAAAGCATCTGGCTCTATTGGACGAGGCCGGCTTAGTGAAATCTGAAAGGAAGGGGAAGTACCGGATACTCCGGTATAATAGTGAACCTTTGAAGGATTTGCTGGACAGGTGGATCGACTGAACGATAAGCAGGCATTGATGGAACATTGCATCGATGGAGCGGCATTGTTTGCAAGGTTCAACATGGAATTGTAAAAGGAGGAAGCCCCAATGAACATCATCGTCACAAGTTTGTTTGTAGAAGATCAGGACAAAGCCTTGAAATTTTATACCGAAACACTCGGCTTTGAAAAAAAGCACGACATTCCAATGGGGAAATTCAGATGGATTGCATTGGTCTCACCTGAAAAGCCGGAAGGTACGGAGCTCTTGCTTGAACCGAATGACCATCCGGCATCCCGGGAATACCAGCAGAAAATCTTTGCTGAAGGCATCCCCGCCACCATGTTTGGTGTTTCAGATATTCATGCTGAACATAAGCGCTTAGTGGATGCAGGGGTTAAGTTTTCAATCGAACCGACTGAAATGGACACGGTCACGATTGCGGTCTTTGACGACACATGCGGCAATTTCATTCAAATTGCGCAGCCAAAGTGAAAGTATAAATATATGAGAAAAAGGATTCCGGGAGGAGTCCTTTTTTCTTTGAAAATATATAGGGGAACGAATTATAGATTTAGCCATCAAAGGACCGTTTTTAAGCGATGGAAAATAGTTAAGAAATTTTATGGATGAAACTGCAACGAAATATAAAGAAATTGCTTGCTGAAAAACCAGCTTCCTATTACGAAACATTTTTGGGGTTAAGTCACTTAAAGGAGCGTTATAAGTTTTTAGAAGAAAACGGATTTATTACTTACGGAGCAGTTGTGACGGGCCCGGTAAAAGAATTGTTGAAATTGAGAGACGTAGAGGGAGTACAAGGAGAACAGCTTGGAGAAGTGGAACTTTGGAATTGGGAAAATCAATAAGTTTAGCAGAATGAATAAAGAAAATAGAGAAATCATTAATTAAAAAAAGACCTAAACACTGGATGCAAGAGAAGTTTTACGCCCATGTTTAAGTCTTTTTTGATGGAATTAATTTGCCTGTTCTGATTGCTGACTCAGCTTTGAAATGCTGAAACTTAAATAGAACGGACTCGTTTTCGTCTTTTCACGATCATAAAGACAATAATTAGTACGATCGGCACCAACAGCAGATTGGCATACTGGCTAAAAATTTCACCGGCTTGGGTCCACTGCGGCCCAAGTTTGAATCCCAGATAAACATATACGGTTGTGATTGGAAGCATCGCAATGTATGTATAAAAGATGAATTTCCAAACATTCATTTTTGCCATGCCGCATGGAATGGAGACAGCTGTACGGACGCCCGGCAAAAAGCGGCCGAAGAAAGCGACACCGCCGCCGTATTTTTCGAAAAAGCGGTCGGACTTGTTAATATGTTCTTCAGTAACCAAGAAGTATTTGCCGTATTTTAACACCATCGGCCGTCCGCCGTATCTTCCAAGGGCATAAAGTGTTAACGGTCCAAGAACGCCTCCGATGGAACCGGCTAAAATAGCGCCGTACAAAATCAAATCGCCTTGATACACCCAATAACCTGCTAAAGGCAAGACCAGCTCCGCCGGCATGAATTCAAATGTCAAAGCAAGCATGATCCCGAAGTAGGAAAGCCCCTTAAACACTTCCATTAATTGTAGGATGATGGTTTCCAAATATAATTGCCTCCCTTTATTTTTTGATTCAAATTATATGCGTATTGCTAATTCAAATAATAGTCTACAAAGTACGAAGTATACCATGAAATTTTCTTGCGGAACAGGAAAAATTTGTGGGGAGGTAAAGGAAAATATGTGAAACAGCAAAAAGGAGAAAGCGCTTTGTGCACTTTCTCCTTTTTGTATAAGTTTCGTTATCAGGAATTGCCGCCGCTGTTGCTGTTTTCTCCGCCTTTGCGGCCGGCTTCTTCTTTGCTCATCTTGTTGTCGTTTGAATTGTTGCCGCCAGAGTTATTGCCACCAGAGTTATTGCCTCCGCTGTTACTGTTCTGGCCGCCTTGGGAACCGATTTCTTCATAGAATTCCTTGCCGTGGCTTTCCGATGTTGCTTCTCCGCCTAAACGTCCAGCTTCTTCACGACTCATTTTGTTGTCATCGTTTTGGTTTGCCATGTTCAATTCCTCCTAGAATGGTATTTTTGTTACACCAATCTATAGCCAGGAAAAATTCCAATTAAACTCATTTTTAGGCGATGTTACCATTTTGTAATATTTTCCACCTTCTATCAAGGAAAAACACTTGTCAGAAAAAACAAGTGGAATCCTCCGGCAAGCATTACCAGTTGGCAGTCAATGTAATTA
This sequence comes from Planococcus chinensis, assembly GCF_020071995.1. GTDB lineage: Bacteria > Bacillota > Bacilli > Bacillales_A > Planococcaceae > Planococcus > Planococcus chinensis_A. The sequence continues at coordinate 46,019 of NZ_JABWTK010000016.1, forward strand.
ATCTCGGGCTGATGTTTTACTGCTTTATTTGGCAGCTTATGTGTTCAATAATTTGCAAAGCTGCAGAAAGGCGTTCTGCAAAATGTTCTGGAGGTTCTACGGATTCTATGCAGACACTAATGATATGCGGATTTACACGCTGCCCTTGCCGGTAGTGAACAGGAAAAGGAATGCTATGCCCGCTCAAAGCCGAAAAGAATGCCGCATACTCTTCAGGAAGCAAAAAAATTTCGGCTTTATTAAAAGCAGTGCCATCCTTTGATACACTTTCGAACGAAATGTCATGATCAAGCATACAAGTGAAAGAGTGATTCTCCACTAGTATTTCTATAATTCTTTTTTTGACGACATTACATTTCCCGGCTTGTTCAATAACGTCGGCTTCTAGAATGTGAGCCACTTTTTCCTTGGCAGGTGCCTGATCCATTTCGGCTTTTTGCATATTGGTTCATCCCTTTCTGTTCGGTTTGTTGGACTTAGACATTTCAGCATATGATTGAGTTCTTGTCATAAAAAATATCCGTTGCTCAGGAGTATTGACGGTCCCAGCATTTCGCCAGAAAATCTTTTGTTGCTGGTGTTGCGCATAATGCGAGAGGTTCATGGAGTTGCTGTACTTTCTCAACCATGTCACGCCCAATACCCTCATTTCGGTAAGAGGGGTTAACACAAGCGTGATGGACGCTGAAAGTATGCTCCTTTAACTCAATTCCAATAACTCCGATGAAATCGTCTTCCTCTTTCCATAAATACAATTGCCAATTCGGGTCTTCCTCATAGCGGTGCATTGATTTTTGGAGGACATTCAGGTTCTGTTCGCCGGGCGTAAAAGATAACAGGCCCATGGCAATTTTTTCATAAGACTTTTTGTACTTGGAAAGTGCCAATGGAATTTCCTCCTTTATTCAAAACTTCTGTTAATCATTTAAACCAGGAAAGAGAAGGCAAGAAATATCCAGTGAATAATTTTTGCTTTCAGTTATTGCAGTGATTTCAAAAATACCTTCAATAGCTGCAAAAAGTAAAAACGCCGAAAAAAGTCTGCACTTTTTTCGGCGTTATTTCCAGCTCTATTGTCTGGTATACTCGACCATACTCTTATGTTCACAGCAGGTTTGCTGTACGTTGTAATAGTATCCGGATTCACAGGGTCAAAAAAATATGTGAATAGCATTTAAATGATTTTATGGTTCAATCATACTGAGGAAGTTATACAATGTCAAATGAACCAAGCCAAAATCAAGGGTTTTGAATTCATCAAATCCATTGATCTACTTATATTTTCTCATCTGTACACGTTAGCAAACTCAAAATTTTCTTTTTTCGAAGTTTATGGCCAGCGTTCTCAATTCCTTAAAGAACGGATGGGGTGGAAAAAGTTTATTGCTCCTTTACATCGGGGCTTAAGAGCAACACGAGATAACCGACATCCTGATCAAAATTCCAATCCATGAAAATCTCGATTACTTTTCTCTGCAACGTTTCTTCCAAGCCCGCTTCGTACAACATCGAGCGTTCAAGGGGGCGTTTGACCAGTTTCAAAATCTCGCCGTAACCTTCAGCGATCAAGGCCCTTTCAATGCCGACCATAATTTCAGTTTGTTTCACCAATAAAGTGCGATTGCTTAGCCAAATGCTTTCAATTGATCCAGGTTTTCGTTCGACTGCTTCCTTGACTTGTTCGATTTTTTTATGGAAAGTTTTCCGGTTCAATTCAGTTGGCCATTGGAGTGTTGCAGCAGTTGCTTTTTCGTCCATTACGCCAATTATTAACCCGCTTTGCATCGGGAGGTTCCAATCCGCATACAATTCTGCAAAGTCCAGACCTGCTAATTTCAGCAACTCAGTCTGGATTTGAGGTTTCAGTTCATTCATCAACAAATCTCTCGTCTCCAGTACACGCTTCCATTCGTTTTGCTTTAACAGAATCGCTTCCATTGGACTGAGAAATCCTCTGAAGTGGATGGCAATATAGGGGCGTCTTATTGTGACATACACTGAGGTTGGGCCTTTGCCGAAATGTTTTCGCAATAAATTGGACATATACCCCGATACTTCCGATGAGGTGTTTTTTTCTCCAGGCATAGCCAAAAGCTCCTTCCCGGCGAGTGACAGCCGGCATGTTAAGTAATCTGTGCCAGTATTTTTGAGCTTTAACTTTCCTTTTTATCTAAAAAAAGAACCATATAACTTACGTCTTGCTGAAAGTCCCAGTCTACAAATAAATCTTGGACTGAACTTTTCAGGATGGATTCTAGATTAAACAGTTCAATAATCCGGTATTCCATAGGCCGCTTTGCCAAACGCAGTTCTTCGGTGATGCCATTTTTGATCAGCTGTTTTTCAATATCTACAAGGACACCAAACCGTTCAACGAGAAGAATCTGATCGCTTAGCCAGTACAGATTCGTCTGGTCCGGTTTTTTTTGAGTTCGTATGCTGTTCAAAAGAATAATTTCCTCCAGCGTTTCCTGGTCAACATCTGCTGGCTTATGGAAGTCATTTGCCGTGCTCCCATTTTCCAGAGGAATCATCAATAAGCCGTTTCGTTTAGACAAATTCCAGTCGGCGTATAAATTGGCCGGCTGTTGGCCGCTGTAATCCTGCAATCCTTTCAAAAAATCATCTTTAACCGAATGAATCAGTATATCACGGGTTTCCAGAACAGTGTCCCATTTCCCGTTTTTCAGGAAAATTTCTTCAGCAGGCAATAGAAAGCCGGTTAAGTAAATAAGAAGAAAAGGGGGCTGGAAGGTGACCATCACGTGATCCGGTTTCTCACCGAAATGCTCTTCTAAAAAATTTTCAGTGTACGCAGAAATAAGAGTCGGTATATTTTGCTTTTCTGTCACTTGAAACACTCCTTTAAATTCGTCTTAAAAATAGGGAGGTGAAATATGTGGCATGCCGGACTTAAGAACGATAAAAAAAGACGCCAAAAAGAATAGTCATTCTCTTTGGCGTTCTTACCAGCTCTATTGTCCGGAATACTCTGCTCAATTGGTGTATTGCCAATCGGAACTGCTTTGGATTGGCGCATTCATACAGCGATTTGTGTAATTTATTCTGAATTATTATACCTACACCATACATCTATTCTTATATGAAGTAAAGGATAGAAAGGCTTAAGCGGTTTTTGTAATGTAGAGGAAGTTGAATGATGCTTCGTCTAAAGAGATAGCAGACCAGGTTCTCATTAATAGGAAGCTTTTCCTTTCGTGCAACTACCGACTTAAAGGATTTGAAGCTTCCGCAGCGCGTATTCAATTCCATTATCTGACGCTTTTTTGGTGATGAAATCGGCGGAAGCTTTCAAGCGTTCACCGCCGTTACCCATCGCAATTCCAAGGCCAACTATTTCCAGCATATCTATGTCATTGTCACCATCGGCGAAAGCAATAGCCTGGGATGAATCGAAACCAAAGTGAGACAAGACACTTTTGATGGCTGCCGATTTGGATACTTCCCGGTGCAAGACATTTACGATATAAGGATGCCATCTTCTGAATGAAAGGTCGGGGAAGCGAAATCTATACTTCTTCACCATTTCTTCATCGGCAAATAAACAAAGCAGAAAGACTTCCTCTTGATGGATCAATGGATGAACCGAAGGATAATCTTCTAGCGATAATGTTTCTTTTAAAGCCGACAATATTTTTGGACCTCTCACATCCGTCATGTGCAGTCCTTCGGTGTAAAACGACAGCGCATGTTTTTCCGTCTGCGCAAATTCGATGACTTCTTGCAAAATGCCGGAGTCGAGCGGCACTTTATGGAGTATGTCATTTTGATGCTTTACATATCCTCCATTCGAGGTAATAAAGCAATCAATTCCGAGATCCCGAATCTCATCGCACATCGACAACGGCCTGCCTGTCGCTGCCACGAGTTGGATTCCCTTCCGCTTTAGTTCTGCAACTGTGTTTTTGGTGCTGCCGGAAATGCGTCCATCCCGATCATCCTTCAATGTGCCATCTACATCAAAAAAGGCAATTTTGTATTTCATATGCTCTCCGATCTTTACATCCTGTTTTTACTATCTAGAACGGTAAAACTATAACCATCAAAAATAAAATAATTGATAGCTTGATTAATGAAACAAACATAATTTCCTAATAATTCCATTGAAACACAAGGTTTTTCGAATTATAAGACTATTACTTAACAGAAATTTTCTTTAGCATAAGGGTAGATGAGGAGGGGGCATAATGAAAGTTTACTCGTTCAGCAAAGAGGCAGGTCGGCGCATAACCAAATTTGATTCGAATTTCACCCTGGCCCGCATAGCGAAAGCCGACAGCGAGGCACATATCGGATTTATGTTTTTAGAGCCTGGCGAAACAATTGGTTTTCATCAAGCAACGGTCTCTCAACTTTTTATCGTTACAGAAGGAGAGGGCAGCGTTAAAACTGGAGATCAAGAGCCGCTGAAGCTAAAAGCGGGGCAAGCGATCTTATGGAAAACCGGAGAGTGGCACGGAGCTTCGACTGAACAAGGAATGACAGCTCTTGTCATTGAGTCGGAAAGCTTGATGCCTTTGGATTTAGCCACGATTAATTAGACGGCAATACGGAGTGGTCAATTCTGCTTTTGTCGATGAAGAGAAGGGAGAAGGCTTATGAAATCGAAAACACCGCTTGTTATTAGCATTGCCAGCGTTTCAGGAGGAGGCAAGACATTTAGCGTTTTGCACCTGTTGAAACAATTGCCGAAATCGAAAGCCCTTTTCTTTGATGATTACATATTTGATGGCCCGCAGGACGTACTTGCTTGGGTCGATGAAGGGGCAAATTACGCCCAATGGCAATTGGACCCGCTTGTACAGGATCTCAAAAAACTGCTTAATGAACCGCTGGAGTATATTTTGATGGATTATCCATTTGCTTATCAGCATCCGCAGTTGGCTGGGTACATCGATTTTGCTTTCTTTATCGATACACCTTTGGATATCGCCTTGGCCCGGCGAATGCAGCGGGATTTCATGGACAGCTCGACGATTGAAATCATGCTGCAAATGCAGCATTATGCCAAAGAAGGCAGAAGAACGTATCTGGAGATGCTTCAAACGGTACTGCCTGATTCCGATAGGGTGGTTAACGGAACCAAGTCTCTGGATGAAATTTCTAGTGAAATTGCAGCCGCTTTGAGTGGAATAAGAAAAAGAGCTGATTCATGAGCTTTCATGTCTAGTGGCTTCTTGAATGCGCTATAGTTCTTCGATTTTGTTTTATATAGCATAGGCACTGCTGGTTAAATTTGTTAATATTAAAATAACCATATTTTGTCTGTCGAATACTCAGTTAAAGGAAGGCGATTCACTTGCAGGAAAAGAAGCCATTTAATGATGCAGTTGAACATATGCAGAATATCGAAGGTACTCCAAGTTCGATTGAGATGAAGAAACTTCCAAAGGGATTGCGTTATTTCGGTTATTTTATGGCTGGATTTTTTTGTTTGTCTTTGCTGTTCATCTTGATCGGCATAGCCCTTCAATAGTTAGAAAAGAATGGATATACCCGAAGTTACTGACGAGTAAAACGGATGTCTTCTAGGAATGCCGTTGCAGACGATTACAATAAAAAGCCGATCATTAGTGGAGGAGTTAGCTAGATGAACAAACGCATAAAAGCTGCATTTAACGTATCCGCTTTGACTTTTCTAATCTCTGTCGTTTTGTGTTATGTGTTTTTAGGAAAGGCCAATTGGTATATGACGGGAGGTCTGGCAGGCGGTCTTTTTCTCGGGAATTTCATCTACTCACCAACACTTGATGGCAACGATCCTGCTGAATGATCAAACATTAAAAAATCGAGGTCAGCCAGTGTGTTATCAGCAAATTTAAAGAGCTGCTTCATGACTCACTATTAAATTGCCGGATTAGATGAAAAGTTCGCATGGCGTTGAAGTTCATTTTACATAAGCCCAGTAGGAAAGGAGCAAGAAGCAATGGAATTTGTTAATTGGTTTGATGTAGCATTTACAGTGATTTTTTTCACGGCCATCATTTTCATTATTTCTCTCGTGAAAAATAAATTGACGAGGTGATTGAACTGATTAAATCAGCTTCAAAAAGAATCGCATGGGGGTTAGGAGTGGCTTCTGCGTTGGCTGCTATCGGACTGGCCCTATACGTTTTTAACAATCCGGCGCTGAATCATGCCCAATGGTTATTGCAATTATCTATACTTTTGGTTCTGGCTTCTATTATTCTCAATCTGGTGCATTCTCAATTGAAAAAAGCCTAATCGGAATGAAAGAATCAAAAACTGCACAAAATACATAGGAAACAATGATAAAAAGGAGAAAGATAGAATGAAGGACGGACTTTATTTAAAAGTGGTTTTAAGCGGGATCTTGATTTGTTTAATTATTATTGTATCCAATGTGGTGACAGAAGCGGAGGAAACCTATACGGAAGTTCCTGTCAGTATGGAAAACCCCGAAGATCGCATTATCCAACTCGCACCCAATAAAATTGGAATCGTCGACGAAGGTACGATGAGCGGCTGGAAACAACTGGTGATTTTTGAATACAACGAGGAAAGCGGCGAATACGACGTGAACTCGGCGATTCCTTACGAAGAAATGTTTACTCATCCGGAATTCAACGATATTCCTTTGAAAAGGGACACATACGGCAATTGATGAAGATTTACCTTTAAAATAAAACGCAGGCGTGCCGACTTAGGCATGCCCTTTTTAATTCCCGCAGCTTTTTGGCTTTATTCTATACGAGTTCTTGAACATATAAGCATTTGCTGATATGTTTTAAAAGAGAAAAAATTACTGAGCAGCTCATCATTTAATGAATTTCAGATATGATTACATGACAAGCAATCGGATGAAAAAGGGGTTTTACACAATGACGAAAAAAACATTATATTTCCTATGCACGGGCAATTCATGCCGCAGCCAGATGGCAGAAGGCTGGGGAAAAGAAATTCTTGGGAATGAGTGGCAAGTATTAAGCGCGGGCATCGAAGCGCACGGTTTGAATCCGAAAGCCGTCAAAGCGATGGACGAAGTGGGAATCGACATTTCCGAACATACATCGGATATCATCGACACAACCATCCTAAACAATGCCGACTTTGTCGTGACACTTTGCGGCGACGCCGCAGACAAATGCCCGATGACACCGCCTCATGTAAAACGCGACCACTGGGGTTTTACGGATCCGGCAAAAGCCCAAGGAACGGAAGAAGAGAAATGGACCGTCTTCCAGAATGTCCGCGATGAAATCGGTGAACGCATCCGCCAGTTTGCCGAGACCGGCAAGTAAATAGGGTAATTCGTTTAGGAGCGGTTTAGGGGTGTAGAGCAGCAATGGCTCTGTTTATGGAAAGTGAAAATCGGCTATATGCATTTGAAGAAGCAACGTTATAAAGTATGTGATAAGAGAAAAAAACGCGTCTTGGTGAATCCACTAAATCAAGAAAGGCGGAAGTGAAATGAACAAAACCTATCAGGAATTGGTGAAAGGCCGCATTTTCGTTGGCGGCGCAGCAGATGCTCAAAAAGCATTTGATACAGAACAGATCGATGTGGTCATTGACTTGCGTTCAGAAGCGGCAGAAGGAGACTATGGGTATAACCGGATCCACAGCCCAATCATGAATGAATCCGATGAACAGCAGGATGAATCGGTCAAAAAAGCCATCGATCAAGTCGTGGATGCTTATAATGAAGGCAAAAAAATATACTTCCATTGTGCAGGCGGCAGCAACCGGGCAGGGACTGTTGTCATCGGCAGTTTGTTGGCTTTGGGGGAAGCCGACAGCATCCAGGAAGCGGAAGCCCGGGCAAAGTCCGTGCGCCCGATCATCAGTGTAAACCCCCAGTTGAAGGAATCGCTTCAGCGCTTGTTTCCGGATGCCTAGCAGGAGCATGAAACATGGACAAATGATAATCAAAACTTTCCGCTAAACTCGTTCGAGCCCATCGTTGGGCTCTTTTTTTATTTCTGCAGCCATGCAATACAGGCTGGCTATTGGCTGTGTTAGCCATTAGTAGAAGAGAAGCGGTTGAATAGTTTGAATTTGAGAGAAATAAGTCTTATGATGACAGTATATTCAGATGCACAGCGTCCAAAGATTGAAGCACCAATTCCAAATGGAGGAGGCATCATTTTATGACGAAAATTGGCATCATTACAGGAAGCACGCGGCCAGCGCGGAAAAGCCTGCAAGTCGCGGAGTGGGTAAAAGGCATTGCGGACAAACGGGGAGACGCCGACTATGAAATTGTCGACTTGGCGGAGTTCAACTTGCCGATGTATGCAGAACCGGTTTCAGCAGCGGCCAGCCAGGATTATCAGACACCGGAAGCGATTCCCTGGTCAAAGAAAATAGCGGAATTGGACGGCTATGTTTTTATCTGCCCGGAATACAACCGGGGCGTGACTTCGGCTTTAAAAAATGCCATTGATTATCTCTATATTGAATGGAACAACAAGGCGGCCGGCATTGTCAGCTATGGCTCAGCTGGCGGCGTCCGGGCGGCAGAGGCTTTGCGGATCATCATGGCAGAATTGCAGGTTGCAACTGTACGGGCGCATCCATCGATGTCTATATTTACAGATTTCGAAAAGACGGGCACGTTCAAGCCGGCACCTTTCCATGAAAAGTCGGTCAATATCATGCTGGATCAAGTCAACGCCTGGACAAATGCCTTGCAACCGCTTCGCAGCAAGTAGATGAAAAGCCAAAGGCAACCGGATTTTCCGGTTGTTTTTTTGATGGAAAAAATTAAATACATCGAAGAACAATCCAAGGTGTTGACAGCTTGAAAAAGGCATGATATATTTATCTCATATTAAAGATAAATTAATTCGAGATAAAAAGGTCAAAAGCTTTGAATGCTTTATTCTCACTTCAAAAGTTATGACCGCACAAATTCACTAGTCCAGCATGCTTAAATTTTTTTAACCTATTATCTCGAATTCGAGATAATAGAGGCGGATTTAATGAAGTCAGCTAGGAGCAGCAACAACGATTTTTATCTCAAATTTATTTGGCACACAACAAGCAATTAAACTAGAGGAGGAAACAACAATGACAAAATTAAACATCGGCATCATTTTAGGATCAACACGTGAAGGGCGCTTAAGCCCGCAAGTAGGCAACTGGGTAAAAGAATTGGCAGACAAACGCGGCGACGCCAATTACACCATCATCGACATCGCAGATTACAAACTGCCATTGCTTGGCGAAGCTGGCACAGACGCATCCGGCGCAGCGGCATGGTCCGAAGCGATTGCGTCCCAGGACGGCTTTGTTTTCATCGCACAAGAATATAACCATTCCATCACAGCTTCTTTGAAGAACGCACTCGATTACCTTCGCGCAGAATGGAATGACAAAGCGGCGGGCATCGTATCTTACGGTTCAGTCGGCGGCGCGCGTGCTGCGGAACACTTGCGCGGAATTCTTGGGGAATTGTCCGTAGCAGATGTCCGGGTTCACCCGGCCTTGTCGCTGTTTACCGATTTCGAAAACGGCGCCGTACTTAAAGCGGCTCCGGTTCAGGAAGCTTCCGTTAACCAAATGCTGGACCAAGTCATTCCTTGGGCAACTGCACTTAAATCGGTTCGACTTAAAACCGTAAACGCATAACTTCGTCTTCACAAAAGAACCTGAAATGTGCATTGAGCGCATTTCAGATCAATATTATGAAAAACGTCTTTGATTTACGGGGAATGCAATTAAGCTATTACAAAACATGAGTGCAAAGGGGGATAAAAGATGAAAAAAACAGCGGGAATTCACCACATTACAGCTATCGTCGGACATCCTCAGGAAAATGTCGACTTTTATGCCGGTGTGCTGGGGTTGCGGATGGTCAAGCAAACCGTCAATTTTGATGACCCGGGCACTTATCATCTGTACTTCGGGAACGATGGCGGAAAACCGGGCACGATCATTACGTTCTTCCCGTGGGTGAATGCCTATCAAGGAAAAGTTGGAGCTGGACAAGTCGGCGTGACTTCTTATGTGATTCCGCCAGGCGCCATGCCGTTCTGGGAAGAACGCCTGGGACGGCTGGGCATCTCTTTTGCGAAAGAGGAGCGTTTTGGCGAAATGAACCTAATGTTTGAAGATCCGCATGGCCTTCAGCTAGAACTCGTGGAACGGGAAGCGGGCGAAGTGAACAACTACAAATCCGGCAGCATTACACCGGAAGTGGCGATTAAAGGCTTCGGCGGGGCAACTTTGCTTTCTGCACGTCCGGAACAAACCGGCAAAACCCTGTTGGACGTTTTAGGGCTTGAAAAGGTCGGAGAAGAAGGTGATTTGACGCGCTACCGCGCTTACGGCGACATCGGGAACATCATCGACGTCAAACGGACGCCGCTTGGCCGCGGCCAAATGGGTGTCGGAACGGTGCACCATATCGCCTGGCGAGCACAAGATGACCAGGATCATCTTGACTGGCAGGAACATGTCCGGAACCAGGGATACGGCGTGACAGAAGTAAAAGACCGCAATTACTTTAACGCGATTTACTTCCGGGAGCACGGAGAAATCCTTTTTGAAATCGCCACAGACCCTCCAGGATTTGCGCATGATGAAGCACTGGAAACGATGGGTAGAAAATTGATGCTGCCGGAGCAGTACGAGCCGCTCCGTGCACAATTGACTGATTCACTCATTCCGTTTGAAATTCATGAAATGGAATAATAGAAGAACTAACTGATTAAAAAAGATTGAAAACTACATGCTTGCTCAGTGAAAGGGGCCTAAGAAAATGATTACATGTTTGAACCGAATTAATGAATTAGCTGCTTTGCAGAAAACGAAAGGGTTGACGAAAGCTGAGCAGCAGGAGCAAAAACAGCTTCGGAAGGAATACTTGGCTGCGATTCGGGGACAAGTCATTTCCACGGTAGAGACCATCAAGGTAATTGGATAAGACTTCGTTTCAATTAGTTAAAACGAACCGGTAATAATCAATCAACTATTAATAGGGCAGGGAAAAGTGCAAACTTTTCCCTGCTTTTTTGCTATATAAGGATGGAGATAAAAGTGAGTAAAGGAAAAATTGATTTGCTTTATGGAAGGTATAAGCCTATATTAATTAATAGAAGTATATCCAATTATTAACAAATTAATTTTGATAATAATTTTACTGATTTCACTGCGAAAAAATTATAAACCCAGAGGATGAACTATATGAAATGGAAAGCATGCCTATTGGCAAGTACATTGCTGCTGGCTTCTTGTAGCAATGATGCTATGCAAGAGCCTCAAGTGATAGAAGAAAAGGAAACCTTGGCCTTCAATCTTGGAAATTCGGAAAAAATGGACGGAATCTTGGAATACGATGTGATTAATATTGCCGCAACTGAGCAGATTTCGCCTCCGAATCCCGCTTCGATTACGACGGTGATGGAAGTGGAAAATTCCGAATCCCGGTTTCTGGATGTCACTGTACATATGAAAAACTTGTATTCTGCCGAGAAAACGTCAGGAGAGCTAATGAAATTGTCCTATGAAATTGGCGGGCAAGAATACCAAACGTTTCAGAAAAAAGAAGTTGATAACGCCAGCATGTTGAAAGACGGGGAATTCAGTTCACTTGAGCCTTTGACTTCGGCAGTAATCCACTATATTGCAGAAGTGCCAAAGTTTGATTCAAAGGAAACAATTGAAATTATAGCTGAGATTGATGGCAAAACCTATACTTCTACTACAAGTTTGGAAGAGAATAATGCAAATAAAGAATTTATCTCTATTGGGGAAACAATTGAAATGGAGCAATATGCGAATTTAACGTTGGAGAATATGTATTATACCGACAAGGTTGCTTCACCGAATCCTGGTACGTTGTCCTCTTATTACGAACCAGAAAATCAATCAAATACATATTTGGTTTTGGAAATGAAGGTTAAAAATTTAAAAGCGACAGAACTTCAGGCGGATTCTATTTTTGCTTCTAAAGTGATTTATGACCAATACTATGAATTTGGTGGATTTTCGACGCTGTTGGCAGCAGACGGATCAGACTTGCATCCTGCCAGCATTATGACAATTCCATCGTTGAACGAAAATACCTTGTTGTACTTATTAGAAGTGCCAAAAGAATTAAAAGAAACGAAAGGAATTGTTTCGGTTTGGTTTGCGAATAATTATTATCATATCGCAGCGGACGATCGAATTTCGACTAAACAAGCCAACTCAAACAACGGGCTCGATTCATCAGATAAGACAACAAATAAAGAAAATGTTTCTGCACCTGATACAGAAGTGTCTCAAAGCGATGCTGCCCAAAGTGATACTATCCGAAAAGGGTCTACCAACATGACCGAACAGGAAACGCTGGATTTAATCAGCCACAACGAAGGCATTGATTTTTCAACGCATAGCTACGAAATGTCTTTTGACGAGAACAATTATTTAATTATTGAAGTAGGGCAAGGAGAAATGGCAGTCGCCACGTATAAAATTGACGGTGATGGAGTTTTATTGCAGTTTGATCCTGCTATGGGAGTTTACTTGCCCGCGGAACAAGTCACTAATGGCGGCTCGTAAGCTTCAACTGGCTTCTAAACACGGCGAATAAAACAATAATGAAAAAGCCTATTTTCTCATGTTGTCATCGAGAAAATAGGCTTTTCCTGTGGATAAGTAAAGGTGCCAATAAACCTTACCAGTCTAACAATTTCAATGCTTCGATAAAAGAGAAATACTTACTGAATTATAAAAAAATTCAAAGGGTTTAACGGGTAGTCTTTATTCTTTCACAACTGTATATTCTGAACTAACAGTTTCCGCTGCAGGAAAAATCGTTTAGTGCATTCACTAATTAGGTGATACCTGCAAAATCTTTCTTTGCTGTACAGGAACTGTGGCAGTAACAATCGATCCAAGAAGGAGGAGTTGTGAAAGTGAAAAAAAGAGGAATAACAATTGCCATACTCGTCGTGCTTTTTCTCATAGCGGCTGGCTTCGCCGGTGTTAAATCAGCGTACGAAACGAAACCGGTGCCAAAAGAGGAACGCCACAAAATTTCCGAAATCATTCCTGCGAAAGCCAAATGGGAAAAAGTCGTGAAAGGCGACGGCGGATTCATGGAAGGCATCAACTTTGACCGCAAAGGGAACATCTGGATGGTGAGCCCGATGTCTGGGGAACTGCTGACGGTAAAAGGAGACAAGGTCCGGCAAGTCAGAAAGTATCCGGGGCCAGTGGGAGCGAATTACGGGCGTGATCCACGCATACGACCCGAAAACCGGAAAAAGCGAAACGGCTGTCAGCACGTATAAAGGGAAAGCCTTGAACGGCTTGAACGATTTGGTGTTTGACGCAGACGGCGGCTTGTACTTTACGGAACCGATGGGATCGAGCGCCACGAATCCGGTTGGCCGGGTCTTTTACTTGCCGGCCGGCAGCAAAGACCCCATCCTGTTCGCTGACAAAATCGCTTATCCGAACGGGGTCGCGATTTCCGCTGATGGCAGCCGCGTCTATATATCCGAATTCGGCAAAAACCGGATGCTCGCAGTGCCTGCCAAAAATGCACCGCCTTCGCCTGAAACACCATATGTATTCGGCCAATATGAAGGCGGCATCGGACCGGATGGCTTAGCGGTAGATAAGGAAGGAAATCTTTACGTTGCCCACTTCCAGGCAGGTCAGATTGTGGTCCAGGACAAAGACGGATTCAAATACGGCACCATCCGTCTGCCTGAAAGTGCCGGAACGTTTACGACGAATCTGGCATTCCATGATGGTTATCTGTATATAACAGAATCCTCGAAAAACGAAGTATGGCGCATCAAAGTGAAAAAAGCAGGATTAGTGCCGTACGGCTTGCAGTAAATTGAGCCATAAACACGAAAGGGAAACAAAGCTCGATGCTTTGTTTCCCTTCAGCTTGTTGAGAAACTAAGGTTTTGACCATCAAGCTCTTTGTTTTTGAATGAAAAATCAATTGAACATCGAGTTTTTAGACCCTCCTGTTAAGCAGGAGGGTCATTTTTTTGATATTCTGCGCT
>NZ_JABWTK010000017.1 GCF_020071995.1 Planococcus chinensis
TTAAGCTCTTTTGCGCCGATGGTAGTTGGGGGTTTCCCCCTGTGAGAGTAGGACATTGCTGGGCCAAGTAAAAAAAGCCGTTGCCGGTATTTCCGGCGGCGGCTTTTTTGTGTTTTCTTTTTTTATTTCTACCGGATGCTCTATGCCCAACAAACTGTTAAAGACGGGACATTCCGGTATAATGGACGTAATTCAAATAGAAGATGTAAGGATGGAGATTTATGACGCACCGCAGACCTTTAATTGATGCTTTAACTGCATTTCAACAACAGCAGCCGATTTCATTTCATGTACCGGGGCATAAAAACGGAGAGTTGTCGGCGTTGCCGTCCGAGATGCGATCAGCGCTGCCATACGATTTGACTGAAGTGACAGGCCTTGACGATCTTCATTATCCGGAAGAGGCTATTCAGGAGGCGCAGCAGTTGCTGGCGGAAGCTTACGGCGCAGACCAAAGTTTCTTTTTGGTAAACGGTTCGACAGTCGGCAATTTGGCGATGGTCTATGCGTCTTGCCAAGAAGGGGACATGGTCATCGTCCAGCGCAATGCACATAAGTCTATTTTCCACGCATTGGAGCTGGCAAAAGCACGTCCGGTGTATGTGGCGCCGGAGTGGGATGAGGAATCGCTGACAGCATCCGGTGTGGCATTTGCAGATATCACAGCAGCCGTAACAGCTCATCCCGAAGCGGCTGCCGTCATTTTGACCTACCCGAATTACTACGGCATGGCGACGGCCGGCTTAAAGGAAACCATTGCGTTTTGCCAGTCACAGGGAATGCCTGTATTGGTCGATGAAGCACACGGTGCCCATTTTCAAATCGGCACACCATTTCCTGCTTCTGCACTGGCATACGGCGCTGATGTTGTCGTCCATTCCGCGCATAAGACTTTGCCGGCCATGACGATGGGGTCTTTCTTACATATCCAAGGCGACTTGGTGAACAGAGAAAAAATCATAAAATACTTGCGGATGCTGCAGTCGAGCAGTCCGTCTTATCTTATTATGGCTTCGCTTGATGACGCACGCGCCTTTGTCGAAACCTATTCGCAGCCGGATATCCGGTATTTCGAAGACAAGCGGAAACAATTCATCAGAGGCCTGAAAAGCATTCCGAAGCTGGAAGTCTTTGAATCGGACGATCCGTTGAAGCTGATGCTCCGGGTGGAAGGCTATAATGGCTTCCAACTGAAGGCACAGCTGGAGAAAGCCGGAATCCATGCGGAATTGGCGGATCCTTATCAAGTGCTGCTGATTTTGCCTTTGCTAAAACAAATTCATGCCTATCCTTTTGCGGAAGTGCGAAAACGCGTGAAGGAAGCGGTAAGGGCACTGGATCAATACCCGAGAGATGCGCTTGCGGTAAAGATGCCGATTCAGCAGACTATCAGTGTTCCTGAAATTTCCTTCTCACAAATGGACACGGAGACCCGTGAATGGATTTCTTATAAAGCGGCGGTTGGGCGAATTTCTGCCGGCATGGTCGTCCCTTACCCGCCAGGCATTCCGTTGATTGTTCCAGGGGAAAAATGGACCCTCGAAAAGCTTGAAGGACTGGCCGATTATTTGGCAACTGGAGCGCAGATTCAAGGAGAACACCGGCTGGAAGAAAAATTAATCTGTGTGCTGCCTGAGATAAAAAGGCAATAAATGCTGAGAATTGGGTATGGTAAAGTATACGAAATTTTACAAGGCGGGATGTGGAGACTATGATGGACCAGGAAAAGTACGCCATTGTGGATATTGGATCGAATACGATGAGGCTCGTGATTTACTCGCGTGATAAAAGCGGCAGGCTGACAGAAAGCGAAAACGTCAAAGCGGTAGCGCGCCTGCGCAATTATTTGTCGGAAAGCGGAAAGCTGGAGCCGGAAGGAATGGATGTTTTAATACATACTCTTCAAGGCTTTCAGGAAGTGACGAGGCACCATAATCTCAATGAAGTCAGATGTGTTGCGACAGCTGCTATTCGGCAAGCCAATAACCAAGAAGAGATCTTGGATCGGGTGGAAAAGGAGACCGACTTTTCGATGCGGATTTTATCCGAATTCGAAGAAGCAAACTACGGTTTTTTGGCGGTCGTCAACTCCACGCCATTTGAAAGCGGGATTACGGTGGATATCGGGGGAGGCAGTACGGAAATCACGTATTTCCAGGAACGGAAGTTGATTTATTTCTATAGTTTTCCGTTTGGCGCCTTGTCGCTAAAACAGCAATTCGTCAAAAACGATGTACCGACTGCACAGGAATTAAAGGCGCTTCGGAAGTTTCTGAAAGAGCAGTTCAGCATTTTGCCTTGGCTGAAGAATAAGAAATTGCCTTTGATCGGCATCGGGGGAAGTGCGCGGAACCTGGCCCAGATTCATCAGGAACACATCGGCTATCCGGTAGCCGGTATCCATCAGTACATGATGTCCGAAAGCAATGTGAAAAGCGTCCATAGCATGCTGTTGGGCATGGACTTCTCAGAAATTCAGCGAGTGGAAGGGCTAACCAAAGACCGGGCGGATATTATCATTCCGGCCATCGAGGTGTTTGTCCACTTGATGGATTATATCGATACGGATACATTTGCCTTAAGCAGAAAAGGCTTGCGTGACGGCGTATTTTATGAAGAGATGATCAAAGATTTCGAGCTTTCCATTTTTCCGAATGTGCTGGAAGAAAGTTTTTATGAGCTGGCCAGCGATTTTGACATCAACCTTACACATGCCACCCATGTCACTGCGAATGCTACGATGATTTTCAGGGAACTGGAGAAATGCGGTGTCTTTTCTTTAGAGCCGAATGACACAAAATATATCCGCCTGGGCAGCGCCTTATACAACCTGGGTTCCTACATCGATGCAGAAGCGAGCCATCAGCATACGTTTTATTTATTGGCAAACCGCACCATTGACGGCTTGCTCCATAAAGACCGAATGACGGTGGCGCTGATTGCCTCCTTTAAAAACCGGGAAGTGTTTAAACGCAATGCAGCGATGTATGAGGATTGGTTCACAAAAGACGAACTGGCCAAATACAGCTTATTTGGCGCTATTGTAAAGCTGGCATACAGTTTAAATGCAACCAAGCGGGACATTATCAAGGATATCCAAATCGAAGCGTTAGACAATCAGGAACTGGTGTTTAAAATCCAATGCAACAGTGATTGGAAACCGGAGCAGTACCAAGCGGAAAAACAGAAGAAACATTTGGAAAAACAGCTGAAGAAATCCATTCAATTTCAATTTATGAAAAATTAATTGCTTCTAGGCTCTCCTAATCTGGCGAGAAAGCAAAAGTCTGACATGAAAAGGTGGTGGAACAGGTGCCGAACGTAAAGAAAACCGCCGTTAATCTGGATAACCCTTCTTATTACAATAATAGAGAACTCAGCTGGCTGGCATTTAACGAAAGGGTATTAAGGGAATCGTTGGATGAGCGCAACCCTTTGCTGGAGCGCTTTAAGTTTTTGTCGATTTTCAGCTCGAACCTCGATGAATTTTTCATGGTACGGGTGGCAGGCCTCCAGGATCAAGTCAAAGTGGGATTTGCCCGGCCAGAGAATAAGGCAGGGATGACACCGCGGCAGCAATTGAAGGAAATCGGCAATAAAACGCATGAGTTGGTGGAGTTGCAGTACAAAACTTTGCGCGATGTACTGCTCCCGCAAATGAAGCAGCATGGCGTCCGGATCCATAAAATGGACGAGTTGACCGAACGTGAGCTTAAGGAAATAGAAGCGTATTTTGATGAACTGGTATTTCCAGTGCTGACGCCGCTGGCGATTGATGCCTACAGGCCATTTCCGATGCTGTTGAACCGCAGCATCAACTTGGCCATTTTGCTGGAGGACCGGGATAAAGAAGCGGCTTCCCCGTTCAAGACAGCGATTGTCCAAATGCCGGCCGTACTGGACCGCTTTGTTTACTTGGACGACAAGGCGGGCAAAGAACGTTTTGTCTTGCTGGAAGACGTCATCCGGCATTTTATCAGCAAATTGTTCCAAGGGTTTAAAGTGGTGTCGGCATCTGTTTTTCGGATTACGCGCAATGCCGATATGACCATTCATGAAGAAGGCGCCCGCGACTTGCTGAAAGAAATTGAAGAAGAGCTGAGGAAGCGCAAATGGGGGGCGGCTGTCCGCCTGGAAGTGCAAAAAGAAGGCATTGATCCTGAGATGCTCACGTATTTAACCGAAGCGCTTGAAATCAATAAAAAAGACGTTTATGAAGTAGAAGGTCCAATCGATTTGACTTTGTTTTTCAACTTCTATAAAAAAATGGAGAAAACCCACAAAAAGCTTGTCTACGAAAAACGAATTTCACAGCCGCCCCGCGATTTGGCTTCCGATGAAGACATTTTCGATCAAGTGGCTGAACAGGATATCTTTTTGCACCACCCTTATGAATCGTTCGGGCCTGTCGTGGAGTTTATGTCAAAAGCTGCTGATGACCCGGATGTTCTGGCGATCAAGCAGACACTGTACCGGGTAAGCGGTGATTCGCCCATTATCAAAGCTTTGAAAAGAGCAGCTGAAAACGGAAAACAAGTCACGGTGCTGGTGGAATTGAAAGCCCGATTTGACGAAGAAAACAATGTCCAATGGGCAAAAGAATTGGAACAGGCTGGGTGCCACGTCATTTATGGCATCACGCATTTAAAAACCCATAGCAAAATCACGCTCGTTGTACGCAAAAAAGACGGACAGATTGCCCGTTTCGTGCATTTGGGGACCGGCAACTACAATGATCAAACGGCAAAAATCTACACCGATATGAGCCTTTTCACTTCCGACCGGGAATTCGGTGTGGATGCGACGAACTTCTTCAATTATTTGAGCGGCTATACGGAAAAACCGGCATTCCATCGATTGTCCGTGGCGCCTTTCAGTATCCGCAAAGATTTTTTGGAGATGATTGAAGCGGAAATCAAGCACCACCGCAAATCCAATAATGGCCTCATCATTGCAAAGATGAACTCGCTTACGGACAAAGCCATCATTAAGAAGTTGTACGAAGCTTCGATCGAAGGGGTGCGCGTGGATTTGATTGTAAGAGGCATTTGCTGCTTGCGCCCCGGCATCAAAGGAGTCAGCGAACACATCCGGGTCCGAAGCATTGTCGGCAGATTGCTCGAACACAGCCGGGTCTATTATTTCTATCATAACGGGGAAGAAAAGACGTTTTTGTCTTCAGCCGATATGATGACGCGGAATATGGAAAACCGCATTGAAATTCTCTTTCCGGTTCATAGCCGCCGGATCAAAAAACAAGTGAAGCATGTGCTGGAAATGGCTTTGAAGGACAATGTCAAAGCGCGCGAACAAGATGCATCCGGACAATACCATTACGTGAAAAGAAAAGACGGCGACAAGGAAATCAACAGCCAGCTGCAATTGTACAATGAAGCGTATCAAGTGGCAGAAGACGAGGAATGAGCCTGATTGAAGTTTTTGATCAGGCTTTATTTGCCTGTAAATGCTCAGTTTCCTGTATAGTGGAAGAATAACAACATCAAGAAAACGGGTGAAACGAATGGGTTATTTAATTACGCTGGAAGGCGGAGAAGGTGCAGGGAAATCGAGCATCTTAACACGTTTGGCTTCTGCGCTGGAAAAGCAGGGACATACAGTAGTTTGCACAAGGGAACCGGGCGGCATCGAAATCGCGGAACAAATCCGGAAAGTGATTCTCGACCGGGAGAATGTCCAAATGGATCCACGGACAGAGGCCCTATTGTATGCAGCTGCCAGAAGACAGCATTTAGTGGAACGCATCATACCGGCTATGAAAGCGGGAAAAGTCGTGCTATGCGACCGTTACATAGACAGCAGTTTGGCATATCAGGGTCACGCGAGAGGTCTTGGCATAGAAGAGATTTACGCTATCAATAAATTTGCCATCAATGAATACATGCCGGATTTAACGCTTTATTTTGATGTAGAGCCGGCCGTCGGGCTTGCCCGCATCGAAAAAGACGCCGGCCGTGAAGTGAACCGGCTGGATGTGGAGTCGTTGAAATTCCATGAAGCGGTGCGTGAAGGCTATCAGCTGCTTGTTCGGCAGGATCCGGAGCGGATCAAAGTCGTAGACGCTGGAAACAGCATGGATCAGGTATTTGCGGATGCGTTCTATCGTGTCACGGAATTTATCGGAACAGACGGAAAACCCGGGAATCGCTGACAGCGTTGGGCTGGGTTTGATCGGGTATTGGAAGGGGCGGCCGCAGGAAAGATATGCGGCGTCCCCCTTTCTTCATGGTATACTTATATAGAAGGAATACGAAAAAGGAGTGAGTGCTGATGAAACTCGTTGTTGCAGTTGTGCAAGATCAAGATAGTAATCGTTTATCCAATGCGTTAACCAAAAATGATTTCCGGGCTACTAAACTTGCCAGTACTGGAGGGTTCTTGCGCTCAGGGAATACCACTTTTTTGATTGGTGTTGAAGACGGCCTGGTGCCGAATTTAATGGATTTAATCCGGGACAACTGCCGTTCACGTGAACAAATGGTTGCACCTGTTTCGCCGATGGGCGGAAATGCAGATTCATATATTCCATATCCAGTTGAAGTGGAAGTAGGCGGCGCGACGATTTTTGTCTTGCCAATTGAGCAATTCCATCATTTTTAAGTGTTCTTAAAAACGCTTGATGCGTGAAGCGATAAAGTGAAACTTCAACCGGCGGGGATTTTTGTTCTTCACCGGTTGGCAGTTGATCCAAATGGACGTTTACGGACAGTTTGTCTTCGGTATATAGGGATAAAGAATAGAGGAATCCCGTGCTCCGTCTGGAACACGGGATTTTTTACAAAGGCTGAATGAAGGTGAAAGTGTGCAAAAGACCATCGAAGAATTCCAGGAGATGCAGCCAGTGGTCATGAAAAGGCTTCAAGGCGCATACGCAAAAGACCGAATGGCTCACGCTTATTTGTTTGAGGGGCCGGCAGGGTCAGGGCTCACGGAAGTGACGCACTTTTTTGTGAAACTGCTGCTTTGTGAACATCCAGTACAAAATGTTCCATGTGAAACATGCCGAAGCTGCCAGCTTTACAATTCCGGAAACCATCCGAGCATCGTGTTCATTGAGCCGGATGGCCAAAACATCAAAATCGATCAAATACGCGAATTGATTTTCAATATGAATAAAACGGGTTTTAGTACAGGCCGTAAAATATATGTGATTCAAGATGCAGACCGCATGAACAATGCCTCTGCCAATGCATTGCTGAAGTTTTTAGAAGAACCGGAAATGAACGTCACGGCGATTTTGTTGACGGAGCGCTTGAATGCCATCATGACAACGATTCGTTCACGCTGCCAGCTGGTGTCGTTTCAGCCGCTGTCACGGCCGAAAATGATGGAGCGGCTGGTCGGCGACAGAATGACGGCATCACTTGCTGCGACGGTCAGCATGCTGACGCAAAACTTGGACGAAGCGAAAGAGCTGGCTGCAGATGAAGCTTTCATTCAACAGCGCAAAGTTGTGTTAAAATTAGTGGAAGCTGTAAACAGCAATGTCCATGAAGCTCTTTTGTTGCTGCAATCGGAATGGCTTCCAGTATTTAAAGAAAAAGAAGATACCGAAAGAGGGCTCGACATGTTATTATTTGCATATCGGGACATCGCTTCGGTAAAAGCGGGTCTTGAAACTGCTCGAACTTATCCAGATATGGATGAACTATGGAAACAGATGGCGCTTCAGCGTTCATATCCCGTGCTTTCCAAGCAATTGCAGGCTGTTTTGCAGGCCAAGCAGCAATTGCCGCGCAATATGAACCGAACGCTGCTGATGGAGCAGTTAATGCTGAACCTGCAGGAGGGATAAGCAAGTGTACAATGTAATTGGTGTCCGCTTTAAGAAAGCGGGTAAAATATATTATTTCGACCCTGGCGAGTTTGCGATCCAAAAAGACGATTACGTCATCGTAGAAACGGCAAGAGGGATTGAATACGGCAAAGTGGTCGTACCGGTCAAAACAGTGGAGGAGCACGATGTCGTGCTTCCCTTAAAACAAGTGGTCCGTGTTGCAAGTGAACGGGACCGCCAGCAAGTAGAAGAAAACCGCTTGGAAGCCGGACGTGCTTTTGAGATGGGAACGCAAAAAATTGAAGAGCACCGGCTGGAAATGAAGCTGGTGGACGTGGAATACACATTTGACCGCAACAAAGTCATCTTTTATTTCACAGCGGAAGGGCGTGTCGACTTCCGCAACCTGGTAAAAGATCTGGCTTCTATTTTCCGGACGCGTATCGAATTGCGCCAAATCGGCGTACGGGATGAAGCAAAAATGCTGGGAGGCATCGGCCCTTGTGGACGGATGCTGTGCTGTTCGACGTTTTTGGGCGATTTTGAGCCCGTGTCGATCAAAATGGCAAAAGACCAGAATTTGTCGCTGAATCCTTCGAAGATCTCCGGGTTATGCGGACGCTTGATGTGCTGCCTGAAATACGAGAACGATGAATACGAAACGGCGAAAAAAGAAATGCCGGACGTTGGCACCCGGGTTTCTACGCCGGATGGCGATGGCCGTGTCGTAGGCATGAATATATTGGAACGTGTGTTGAAGATTCGCTTAACTGAGCAGGAACAGACATTAGAATACTCATTAAGTGAGATAATGGGCCAAGGAACGAGAGCGTGAGGTGGTTTTAAGTGAAAGAGAAAAACTTTTTGGACACGGTCATGGATTTCGAGCAGCAGCTCGAATCCATCCAAGAACAGTTTCGGGAATTGAAAGCCGTAGTTGCTCATACGATGGAAGAACATCATGCATTGCAATTGGAGAACCATCATTTGCGGGCGAGATTGGATGAACTCCATCAAGCGGTTCCGGAAACAGCTGCAGTGGATCCGATAAAATTGAAAAAAGCAGCTATGGATATCGGAGAAGGCTACGATAACTTGGCGCGTTTGTACCACGAAGGCTATCATGTATGCCATGTACATTTCGGCAGCTCAAGAAAAGGCGACGATTGCCTGTTTTGTTTATCTTTCTTAAATAAACAAAACTAAAGAAAAGCGGAAGCGCCTGGGCAGCTCCGAACAGCTTAAGGTAGACTGCCGAAGCGGCTCTTTGCCGCACAGGCGGGCTGCCTTAAGACCCGAGGAGCTAGGCGCTGCAGCTGGACATACAGAAAAGCGGAAGCGCCTGAGACCTGGGTGCTGGAGCAAAACAAACAGAAAAGGCTTCCGACACCCCGTGTGGCGGCAGCCTTTTCCTGTGTATAGGAGGTGAAAACATGTTGTTGGATGACGAAAGACTGGATTATTTGCTGGCGGAAGACTTGCGCATCATTCAAAGTCCGTCGGTATTTTCATTTTCATTGGACGCTGTACTGCTGGCGCGTTTTGCGTATGTGCCGTTAAAACGAGGGAAAATTGTCGATTTATGTACCGGCAACGGAGCCATTCCGTTGTTTTTAAGCGCCCGTACAGAATCCGCCATTATCGGCGTGGAACTTCAGGAGCGGCTTGTCCATATGGCCCAAAGAAGCGTCGAGTACAATGGGCTTGAAGAACAGATCCGGATCATTGAAGGAGATGTGAAGGAAATTCCCGCACGCCTCGGCGTTGAAAAATTTGATGTGGTGACATGCAATCCCCCTTATTTCCCTGCGCATGAATTGAGCGACAAAAACCTCAGTGAACATATGGCGATTGCCCGCCATGAAATCCATTTAACATTGGACGAATCGGTCCAGGCAGCCAGCAAGCTGTTGAAACAGGGAGGCAAAGCTGCTTTTGTGCACCGTTCCGGACGGCTGATCGATATCATCACTGCGATGCGGGCCAACCGGCTGGAGCCAAAGCGGGTCCGCTTGGTGTACCCGAAAGCGGGAAAAGAAGCGAATACATTATTGATTGAAGGCATTAAAGACGGCAAGCCGGACTTGAAAATTCTGCCGCCGCTGATTGTATACGGAGAAAACGGGGAATATACAGAAGAAGTGAGAGAACTGCTTTATGGAAACGAATAACCATTATTTTTATGTCCTTGAATGTGCCGATGGTTCCTACTATGCAGGGTATACGAATGATCTGCAAAAACGGCTGGAAGCCCATAACGCAGGAAAAGGGGCAAAATACACACGAGCCAAAGGTCCGGTCGAAATGATCCACCATGAAAGTTTCGATACGAAATCCGCTGCGATGAAAGCGGAATATGCCTTCAAGCAATTATCAAAACCACAAAAAATTCACTATATTGCTGAAGGAAAGGAAGATGGCAAATGAAATCCCAAAAAAGCTTTATGGAAAACAAAGCGACTCTGTACTTAGTGGCGACGCCGATCGGCAATTTGGAAGACATGACTGTACGCGCGATCCGTGTCTTAAAAGAAGTGGATGTCATAGCCGCAGAAGACACCCGCAATACAAAAAACCTGTGCAATTATTTCGATATCCAAACCAAGCTGGTCAGCTACCATGAGCATAACCAGGACAGCGGAGGCTTTAAAATCCTCTCCTATTTGAATGAAGGCAAGTCCGTCGCTTTGGTAAGCGACGCTGGCATGCCTTGCATTTCTGATCCCGGCGAGGATATCGTACGGCGGGTGGTGGAAGAAGATTATCCGGTGGTTCCGGTTCCGGGAGCGAATGCCGCTCTCAGTGCATTGATTGCTTCCGGCATTGCTCCGCAGCCGTTTCTGTTTTACGGATTTTTATCGCGCCACAAGAAAGACCGCCAAGCGGAACTGGAAACCTTGAGCCAAAAAGAAGAGACCTTGATTTTTTACGAAGCGCCTCACCGCTTGAAGGACAGTTTAAAAAGCATCCAAAAAGCCTTTGGCGATGAACGGAAAATCACCTTGGCCCGGGAAGTCACGAAAAAATTTGAGGAATTTTTGCGGGGAACCGTGGAAGAAGCCGTCGAGTGGGCAGAGGCGAATACTATACGAGGAGAATTTTGCCTTGTACTAGAAGGAAATGCTTCGCCGGATGTTGCAGAAATCGAGCAATGGTGGGAGCATTTGTCCATTGCCGACCATGTAACAGAACTAATGGAAAAAAAGCAATTGACGTCCAAAGAAGCCATTAAACAAGTATCGCATGAGCGGAATTTGCCGAAGCGTGAAGTTTACCAGGCTTATCATATCTAAAACATCCCATGCAAAAAAACCGGAACGCAACAGCGCTCCGGTTTTTATTGGCTTAAGCTTATTTTTTCAAGTTATTTTGAATTTCTTTTACCAGCATCTCTGCACCTTCAGGGCTTAAGATCAACTTGCCGCCAACCAGCTGCATGTTGTCATCAGATACTTCCCCAGTTACGGCACAAGTCATATTTGGCAAATATTTTTTCAAGATAATTTTATCGTCGTCAACGTAGATCTCCAATGCATCTTTCTCTGCAATTCCTAGAGTACGGCGCAATTCAATCGGAATTACCACACGGCCTAATTCGTCAACTTTACGTACAATTCCTGTCGATTTCATAATAATAATCTCCCTTCAAATTTGTCGGATGTTTTTCGTCAAAATTCGACATTTACCACTTCCTGTCATAAATCATACCAAGTACTGGCAATTTGGTCAATAAAAAACTATCGGCTTTATAATAAATTTTCTTATTAATTAATAATAAAGTGATTAATAAAGGATTTTTTATCACAATTTTGTCCTTCTATTGGATTATGAAATGAAACGGTAATATTTCACAATGTTCTAACTTCTTCGTCATTGTCGAAAAAAGCCTCAGAATCGAAAGATTGTACAATATTGGGGACTTCGTTAAAATAAGAACTATACAAACAAACTGGAGGAATTTTTCGTGACTGCTAACAATAACACTTTTTATCTGACCACCCCGATTTATTATCCAAGCGGAAAATTCCATATTGGGACTGCTTATACAACGGTCGCTTCCGATGCTATGGCCCGTTACAAGCGCTTGCGCGGTTTTGATGTCCGGTTCCTGACCGGAATGGACGAACACGGCCAGAAAATTGAAGAAAAAGCACAGGAAGCCGGTCTTGCGCCACAGGCATATGTGGACGACATGGCAGCTTCCGCTAAGCAAGTTTGGTCGGTAATGGACATCACGTATGATGACTTTATCCGCACAACAGAAGAACGCCACAAAAAAGGCGTCGAAAAGATTTTCCAAACATTTTTGGATAACGGCGATATTTACAAGGGCGAATACGAAGGCTGGTACTGTACGCCATGCGAGTCGTTCTATACAGAAGCCCAGCTAGTGGACGGCAATTGCCCGGACTGCGGCCGCCCGGTCCACAAAGTGAAAGAAGAATCGTATTTCTTCAATATGAAAAAATACGCGGACCGCTTGCTTGATTACTACGAAAACAATGTAGAATTCATCGAACCGGAATCCCGCAAAAATGAAATGATCAACAACTTCATCAAGCCGGGACTGGAAGACTTATCGGTATCCCGAACGTCATTTGACTGGGGCATCCCGGTTCCTGGAGATCCAAAGCATGTGATTTACGTATGGGTGGATGCTTTGTCCAACTATATTACGTCACTTGGCTATGGTTCCGATGATGACTCACTCTTCAACAAATACTGGCCGGCAGATGTCCATGTAGTCGGTAAGGACATCGTCCGTTTCCATACGATCTATTGGCCGATTTTCCTGATGGCGCTTGATTTGCCGCTGCCGAAGAAAATCTTCGCGCATGGGTTCATCATGATGAAAGACGGAAAAATGTCGAAATCAAAAGGCAATGTGGTGTATCCTGAAATGCTCGTGGAACGCTACGGCTTGGATGCAACACGCTATTTCTTATTGCGTGAACTGCCGTTTGGTTCAGACGGGGTATTTTCACCGGAATCATTTGTAGAACGCACAAACTTTGACCTTGCAAATGACTTAGGGAACTTGTTGAACCGGACCGTTTCGATGATCAACAAGTATTTCGGCGGCGAAATTCCGCAGCTCCACGGAGAAGCTACAGAATTCGATGCCGCTCTGCAAGAAGTGGCGAAGCAGACGGTCGAGGTATATGAACAGCACATGGAAAAAATGCAGTTTAGCATCGTATTGAGCGAGGTGTGGGCGCTTATTTCCCGCACGAATAAATACATCGATGAAACAAAGCCATGGGTATTGGCTAAAGACGAAGCGCTGAAAGGCCAATTGGCTACTGCGATGGCTCATTTGGCAGAAAGTCTGCGCATGACAGCGGTTATGCTGCAGCCGTTCTTGCCGAATGCACCGAAACAAATCGTCGAACAGCTTGGCCTGAATGAAGAGGCGCTGGCTTGGGAGACACTTCAAAGCTTTGGCCACATTCCAGAAGGCACAAAAGTTGTTTCAAAAGGCACTCCGATCTTCCCGCGCCTTGAAGTAGAACCGGAAGTGGCTTATATCCGCGATCAGATGCGCGGAGATATGCCGGCAGAAGAAGAAGTGGTGGAAGAGATCGTTGAAGAAGTGCCGGACGTACCGGAAATCAGCATTGATGAATTCATGAAAGTGGATTTGCGGGTAGCGACTGTAACGGCCAGCGAACCGGTGCCGAAAACATCGAAACTGCTGAAATTGCAGCTCGACCTCGGCTATGAACAGCGCCAAGTGGTATCCGGCATTGCGGAACACTATAAACCGGAAGAACTGGTCGGCAAAAAAGTCGTCGTTGTGGCTAATTTGAAACCTGTAAAATTGCGCGGCGAATTGTCTCAAGGGATGATTTTAGCCGGTGAGAAAAACGGGTATTTAACACTCGCTGCAGTAGATCAAAAACTGCCGAACGGAGCACAGATTAAATAAATCACGAAGCATATAACGCAATTTGGAAAGGGCTGTCTACGCGACAGCCCTTTTTTATTTTGGATTTTATTAGGCGAAAAACGCCGTTCTCAATTTATTTGTTATCTAAATAACATGTTTTGTTATCTAAATGTAATATTGGTGTGAAGAAAGAAACGAAGGAAACGATTAAAATAAGGTTTAATGTGAGGAGAGAGCGTTATGTACATTGATACCCATGTCCATTTAAATGCAGACCAGTACGACGAAGATTTAAATGAAGTAATCGACAGAGCTTTAGAAAACAATGTTACAAAAATGATTGTCATTGGGTTTGATCGCAAAACGATTGAACGTGCAATGGAGCTTGCCGAGAAACATGAGTTTATATATGCCGTAGTCGGATGGCATCCGGTTGATGCCATCGATTGCACAGAAGAAGATTTAAAATGGATCGAAGAATTGGCAGCCCACGACAAAGTAGTCGGCATCGGCGAAACGGGCTTGGATTACTACTGGGATAAATCCCCGAAAGAAATCCAGCAGGAAGTGTTCCGCAAGCAAATCCGGCTCGCGAAAAAAGTCCAATTGCCGATTATCATCCATAATCGAGACGCGACAGAAGACGTGCTGCGCATCTTGAAAGAAGAAGAAGCCCATGAAGTAGGGGGCGTCATGCACTGCTTCGGCGGCAGCGTCGAAACAGCGCGCGAAAGCATCGCCATGAACTTTATGATTTCACTTGGCGGACCGGTTACGTTTAAAAATGCCAAAAAGCCAAAAGAAGTAGCAACAGAAATCCCCTTGGAGCACTTGATGATAGAAACGGATGCACCGTACCTTGCACCGCATCCTTACCGGGGAAAACGCAATGAACCATCTTATGTCCCACTTGTCGCGGAAGAAATTGCCCGTTTAAAAGGCATTTCGGCAGAAGAAGTCGGCCGCATCACGACACGGAACGCAGAGCAGTTTTTCAAGCTCAGCCAATAATCATCAAAAGAGAACAGGCCCATTTTGTTTGACACAGTAAAATCGAGTCTATATAATCACTCAGGTGAATAAGGAGGAGTTATTTTTGACGAAGAATCTAGAAAATAATAACAAGAAATCAAGTTTATATAGTGGGAAATCTTTAGCGGTGGCGATTGCCACTGTTTTAATGTTTGCGGCTGTTTTGACGTTTGCCATTTATGAAGGCACAAAAAATACAGTGAAAATGACAGCGAACGGCGAAACAACGGAAGTCAAAACCCATGCCGACACCATTGGGGCATTTTTGGAAGAACAGGAAATTCAAGTAGGCAAAGACGATTACTTGAGCCATTCTGCAGATACAGCCATTAAAGAAGATGTAGCACTTGAATGGGATCAGGCCGAACAATACACAGTATCAGTTGACGGCAAAGAAACAGCGGCTTGGACAACAGAGAATACCGTGAAGGAAATTTTGGCAAAAGCGAATGTTGAAGTGACGGAACATGATAAAATTACCCCTGCATTAGAAGAAGAAGTAGATGAGGATACAGCAATTTCTGTTGAAAAAGCCTATGAAGTAACACTTGTCGATGGCTTGAAAGAGAAAAAAGTATGGTCCACTTCGACTACGGTCGCTGACTTTTTAAAACAGAACAAAATTACGCTAGGCGAACTTGACCGCGTTGAAAACGGAATGGAAGAAAAAGTGGTTCCGAATTCCAAAGTCCAAGTCGTTCGTGTAGAAAAGGTCACCGATGTAGTGGAAGATTCTGTGAAATTTGCAGTAGAAACGAAGAAAGATGCCGGTCTATTGAAAGGACAGGAAAAACTTGTCCAAAAAGGCCAAAACGGCGTTGTAGCTAAAACATATGAAGTGGTTAAAGAAAACGGCAAAGAAGTAAAACGTGCCCTTAAAAGCGAAAAAACAGTGAAAGCACCGACGAAGCAAGTAAAAGCAGTCGGCACAAAAGTAATGGTTGCCAGCGCTTCACGCGGCACGACTGCCAAAGCATCAGCGAAAAAAGAAACAGCAGCTCCTGTTCAAGTAGCAGCTGCGAAAAAAGAAGCGCCTGCTAAAGCAGCAGCGCCTGAGAAAAAAGCGGAGCCTTCAAGAAAAGCTTCCGCAGCATCTACGACAGCTGCAGCGCCATCAGGCGGCAAAGAGTTCTACGTATCGGCTACAGCTTATACAGCTAGCTGTGCAGGATGCTCAGGTATTACAGCTACAGGCATTAACTTGAAAGCCAACCCTGGCCTTAAAGTCATTGCAGTAGACCCGAACGTGATTCCGCTTGGCTCAAAAGTGTATGTTGAAGGCTACGGCTATGCAGTAGCTGGAGATACAGGCGGCGCAATCAAAGGAAACAAAATTGATTTGTTCGTGGCCAATCACTCAGATGCGATTGCATTTGGGCGCAAGCAAGTAAAAGTAACCATCCTAAACTAATAAGGAGCAGATGGTCAAGGCTTTCTTGGGAATTCCCCGGGAAAGCCTTTTACTATTCTACCCGGCTGTGTGTAAAATAAAACAAGAATCGCGGGAAATGAGGAACAACCATGAACATTAAAGAGATTATTATAGTAGAAGGAAAAGATGATACTGTGGCAGTTAAGCGCGCAGTAGGGGCAGATACACTGGAAACAAATGGTTCTGCCATTTCAAAAGAGACTTTGGAGCGGATCGCCCATGCACAGGAGAAACGCGGCGTCATTGTTTTTACCGATCCCGATTATCCCGGACGGCGAATCCGTGCTATTATTGAAGAACATGTGCCAGGGGTGAAACACGCCTTTTTAGCCAAAGAAAAAACGCTTGCCAAAAACGGCAAAGGCCTCGGCATTGAACATGCAAAGGACGAAGACATTCGAGCGGCTTTAGCTGCTGTATATACACCGCGCCAGACAGAACAAGCAATTGAAATAACAATGGAGGATTTGATTGACGCAGCACTCGTCGCTCATCCTCAAGCGAAACTGCGCAGAACCCGTTTAGGGGCCATGCTTCAAATCGGCTATACAAACGGCAAACAGCTTCAGAAAAGGCTCCATATGTTCGGCATTACGAAAAAACAATTTATTGAAGCTGTGCAAGCGCTAAACCAGGAGGAACTTTAATGACGAAAGATATTGCAACACCTATACGTACGCAGGAAATTATGGCGAAACACGGCTTGACCGTCAAGAAAAGCCTTGGCCAGAACTTCCTGATCGACCCGAACATTCTGCGGAAAATTGTCGGCAAAGCGAATTTGACCAAACAGTCCGCTGCCATTGAAATCGGTCCGGGGATCGGTGCTTTAACCGAACATTTAGCAAGAGAAGCGGGCAAAGTACTGGCCTTTGAAATCGATCAGCGCCTGTTGCCCGTACTCGCAGATACCTTATCGCCCTATAACAATATTTCCATTATCCATTCGGATATTTTAAAAGCCGATGTCGAGAAAGCCATCAATGAAGAACTGACTGGCTACGAAGACATTGTGGTCGTGGCAAATTTGCCGTATTACGTGACTACACCGATCATCATGAAACTGCTTCTTGAAAAGCTGCCGATCCGCGCGCTCGTGGTCATGCTCCAGAAAGAGGTAGCAGAGCGCATCACGGCACAGCCGGGCACCAAGGCTTACGGTTCGTTGTCTATCGCGATTCAGTACTACACAGAAGCGGAAATGGCATTAACGGTGCCGAAGACGGTCTTTATGCCGCAGCCCAATGTCGATTCGGCTGTTATCCGCATGATCAAGCGTCCCGAACCCCAGGTAAAAGTCATTAATGAAGATTTCTTTTTCCAAGTGACCCGAGGTTCATTTGTTCAGCGCCGCAAAACGATCTTGAACAACTTGCAAACGGCTATGCCGAACGGCAAAGAGAAAAAAGAACTGATTTTAAAGGCGCTGGAAGAAGCGGAAATTGATCCATCGCGCCGTGGAGAAACTCTATCTATCAAAGAATTCGGCTTATTGGCGGATAAATTATATCCATATTTCTCCTAAAACCTTTCATTTTGTTACAGTTATGGCACATCTTTTTTAAAGGGACAGGTATTTCGGATAAAAAAATATTGACATCTTATACACTTCGCTGATAAAATTAGAAATTTACTTGACTGGACGGTCAATTTCTGGTAGACTTTGTCTATAGTGAGGTGTAGACAAGATGCCCAAAACTTTGGCGGATATTAAAAAATCGTTGGACCTACATATTGGAAAACGGTTGATTTTAAAGGCAAATGGAGGACGTAAGAAAACGGTCGAACGCGCCGGAATCTTGCGAGAAACATATCACTCGGTGTTCGTAATTGAACTTGATCAAGATGAGCATTCATTTGAACGTGTGTCTTACAGCTACGCAGACATCCTGACAGAAGCAGTGGAAATTGTTGTCTATGAAGGAACAGAAGAAGAACTTGTTGTTAAATAATGAACGGTATTCATATTGTTTTTGAAACTCACAGCCCGTTGCTTCAACGGCTGTGAGTTTTTTTGTTTATTTTCTCCATTTTTCCCCAAGCGCGCTTCATGTGTTAAAATAATCTTCATCAGAATATAAAGGAGGCAGTGGGATGCTCTACGTGAAGGCGCCTGCCAAAATCAATTTAACGTTAGATGTTTTACATAAGCGCCCCGATAACTATCATGAGATCGAAATGATCATGACGACAGTCGACTTGGCTGATCGGATCGGGTTGAAAGCAACGGAAAGTGGAATCTTTATCGAATCCGCAGACCGCTTTGTTCCAAATGATTCCCGCAACTTGGCTTACCAGGCCGCCCAGTTGTTAAAAGATACGTATAACATCAAATCAGGGGTCATCATTTCGCTGGACAAACAAATTCCAGTTGCTGCTGGACTGGCAGGAGGAAGCAGCGATGCAGCTGCGACTTTAAAAGGCCTAAACCAATTATGGCAATTAAATCTGTCCCTCGATGAACTGGCGGAACTCGGAGCGAAGATCGGTTCAGACGTATCTTTTTGCGTCTACGGTGGGACGGCTTTAGCCAAAGGCCGTGGAGAAATTATTCAGGAGCTGCCGGCACCGCCCAACTGCTGGGTGATTTTAGCGAAACCGACCATTGGCGTCTCCACCGCGGAAGTATACGGGGCATTCGACGCTAAAAAAGCCGAGCACCCGAATACGCAGGAAATGATCCAAGCGCTTTCAGCCGGCGATTACAATGCGATGTGCGCCAACTTAGGCAATGCCCTGGAAAGCGTCACGTTGAATTTGTATCCGGAAGTTGCCCAGATTAAAGAACAGATGAAGAAATTTGGAGCAGACGCCGTATTGATGAGTGGAAGCGGCCCGACCGTATTTGGGCTCGTGCAGCAGGAAGCCCGGATTCCGCGCATCTACAATGGCCTGAGAGGTTTTTGTGCCGAAGTTTATGCGGTCCGTTTGATCGGTGAACGGGAGCCACTTGCTTAAATACGTACATTTATGGTAAATTTTCTATAAATCATTCGTATTTAGGAGCGTGTATTATGAAGTGGAAGCGCAGTGAACGGTTAGTTGATATGACACATTATCTTTTGGACCATCCACATAAGTTAATTCCCCTTACATATTTTTCAGATCTCTATGAATCCGCCAAATCGTCAATCAGTGAAGATTTAGGGATTGTCAAAGAGACGTTTGAAGAAAAAGGGATCGGGCTGTTAATGACAGTGCCTGGAGCAGCTGGCGGCGTGAAGTATGTGCCAAAGCTCCATAAAGAGGAAATCAAGGCCATCATGGCAGAATTGATGGAGGAGCTTAGCCATTCCGACCGGCTTTTGCCAGGGGGCTATTTGTACATGACCGATGTACTCGGCAACCCGAACATGATGAACCGGGTTGGCAAAGTTTTTGCGTCCGCTTTTGCGGATGCAAAAGTTGATGTCATCATGACAGTGGCGACCAAAGGGATTCCGATTGCCCATGCCATTGCCCGCCATTTGAATGTGCCGGTTGTGATTGTTCGAAGAGACAGCAAAGTGACGGAAGGCTCGACCGTCAGCATCAATTATGTGTCGGGTTCTTCCCGGCGCATCCAGACGATGGTGCTGTCAAAACGCAGCATGAAGAGTGGACAGCGGGTTCTCATCACCGATGACTTTATGAAAGTCGGCGGAACGATGAACGGCATGAAAAACTTGCTGGAAGAATTCGATTGTACGCTGGCAGGAGTAGCTGTATTGGTGGAAGCACAGCATTCCGACGAGCGCCTTGTTGAAAAATACTTGTCGCTTGTTAAACTGCACGAAGTCAGCGAGAAAGAGCGGACGATTGCATTGGAAGAAGGAAACTATTTTACGAATGGAGGAATTTAAGATGAAATTTGTAGCGACAGACAAAGCAGCGGCGGCCATTGGGCCTTATTCACAAGGAGTTATTTCCGGGGAAATGTTTTACAGTTCAGGCCAGATTCCATTGACGCCTTCAGGGGAAATGGTCGAAGGCTCAATCGTTGAACAGGCACATCAGGTGTTTGCCAACTTGAAAGCCATCCTGGCAGAAGCCGGCTCTTCTTTGGAAAACGTCATCAAAACCACGGTCTTTATTAAAGACATGAATGATTTTGCGGCGCTTAACGAAGTGTATGCTTCTTATTTCGGCGATCATAAGCCCGCCCGCTCGACGGTTGAAGTGGCGCGCTTGCCGAAAGACGCAAAAGTGGAAATCGAAGTCATTGCAAAAATTACAGCGTAAAACCATCCTTCGGGGTGGTTTTTATTTGCCTGAAATTATTAATGAAATTTTCTAATAAATACTGTAATTTTTGAAGGAGATTAGTCCCTTGTATCGAATTACATATATTAGCAACACAAAATGCATCCAAGAGGAAAGGTGGTGACACAATGGAAGTAACCGACGTAAGGCTTCGGCGTGTGCAAACAGACGGCCGGATGCGGGCAATCGCTTCCATCACACTGGACAACGAGTTTGTTGTGCATGATATTCGGGTGATTGACGGCAATGAAGGATTGTTTGTCGCGATGCCAAGCAAGCGGACACCGGACGGAGAATTCAGGGATATTGCCCATCCAATCAATTCCGGGACACGCAACAAGCTTCAAGAAGCGATCTTAGCCGCATACCACCAAAGCGAAAATGACCCGGTCTTTGAAGAAGCCGGTGTTTAAATGCGCCATCTCAGGAGCCTTCTATTGCAGATAGGGCTCTTTTTTTTGTCCTCTTTCTGAGAATGTCATGGTATTGTCATGCTCGGAAACCTTGAAAAATCAAGGTTATTCCGCTATAGTCAATAAGGAAAAGCTAAAATATCCACTATATGAATGAAATAGATAACAAATCACTTGATTGGAGGACCTGACTACATGACGAATACATATGCAGTAGTATTAGCCGCTGGCCAAGGCACGCGGATGAAGTCAAAACTTTACAAAGTGCTTCACCCTGTTTGCGGTATGCCGATGGTAGAGCATGTCACCAATAACGTGGCACAGCTCGGCGTCGAAAAGATTGTCACAATTGTCGGCCATGGCGCTGAAAAAGTAAAAGAACAATTAGGCTCGAAAAGCGAGTATGCGTTGCAGGAAGAACAGCTGGGAACAGCCCATGCCGTGCAGCAAGCTGCTTCTTTGATTGAAGGGCTGTCTGGCACGACTTTGGTGGTTTGCGGAGATACACCGCTGATTCGTCCGGAAACGATGCAATCCTTGCTTGACCATCATGCTGAAACGAGTGCAAAAGCGACAATTTTGACGGCAATTGCCGACAATCCGGCTGGTTATGGCCGTATTTTGCGCGACGAATCCGAAAGCGTCTCCAAGATCGTTGAGCAGAAAGATGCCTCGATTGAAGAGCAAAAAGTGAAAGAGATCAATACAGGCACGTATTGCTTCGACAATGAGGCATTATTTGAAGCGCTGAAATTGGTATCCAACAACAACGCGCAAGGCGAATATTACTTGCCGGATGTTATTGAAATCCTTCAAAAACAAGGCGAAGTAGTGGCAGCGTATG
The DNA here is from genome assembly GCF_020071995.1 of Planococcus chinensis. GTDB lineage: Bacteria > Bacillota > Bacilli > Bacillales_A > Planococcaceae > Planococcus > Planococcus chinensis_A. The sequence goes on from NZ_JABWTK010000017.1 coordinate 21,649, forward strand.
CAACAGACAGCTTTGATGAAACACTTGGCGTCAACGACCGGGTGGCATTAAGCCAAGCTGAAAGTATTATGCGCGCCCGTATTGCTGAAAAGCATATGCGTGCAGGCGTCACGATCATCGACCCGGCAACAGCTTATATCAGCGCTGAAGCGGTAATCGGTGCTGATACGGTGCTTCAGCCGAATGTCATCATCGAAGGCAATACCGTAATCGGTGAAGACTGCTTGATTTCGTCGAACAGCCATATTGAAAACAGTATTATCGGAGACCGTACAGTTATCCGATCATCGCATGTATACGACAGCACAGTTGGCAACGATACGGCTGTCGGCCCTTATGCACATCTTCGTCCGCAGACTCAACTGGGCGATGAAGTGAAAATCGGCAATTTTGTCGAAGTGAAAAAATCAGAGCTTGGAAATGGCAGCAAAGTTTCGCACTTGAGCTATATCGGAGATGCCAGCGTCGGCAGCAACGTCAACATTGGCTGTGGAACGATTACCGTCAATTACGACGGCAAGAACAAATTCCTTACGACAATTGAAGATGACTCGTTTATCGGCTGCAATTCGAATTTGATTGCCCCAGTTACCATCGGCAAAGGCTCTTACGTAGCTGCAGGATCCACCATCTCTAAAAACGTGCCTAGCGATGCGTTAGCGATCGCCCGTGCACGTCAAGAAAATAAAGAAGGCTATGTCACTAAATTAAACTCAAGAAAATAATAGGAGGCTACACACGAAATGAGTTATCAAATTGATGCAGCAACCACTAAGATGAAAATTTTCGCTTTGAATTCGAACCAGAAGTTAGCGGAGGAAATTGCCGAACATATCGGCCTGCCGCTTGGAAAAAGTTCAGTTACCCACTTCAGCGATGGGGAAATCCAGATTAATATTGAAGAAAGTATCCGTGGCTGTGATGTTTTCATCGTGCAATCGACTTCTGAGCCGGTCAACGAGAATTTAATGGAACTGCTGATCATGATTGATGCAGTAAAACGTGCCTCTGCCCGTACTGTAAACGTCGTAATGCCTTATTACGGCTATGCCCGCCAAGACCGTAAAGCGCGTTCACGCGAACCGATTACTGCGAAATTGGTGGCCAACCTTCTGGAAACAGCAGGAGCAACCCGCGTCATTGCACTTGATTTGCATGCGCCTCAAATCCAAGGATTCTTTGATATCCTGATTGACCACTTAGTGGCTGTACCTCTTCTTTCAGATTATTTCTTGAACGACAGCGGCATCGATTTGGACAACGTCATTATCGTTTCACCGGACCATGGTGGGGTAACGCGTGCCCGCAAGATGGCGGACCGCCTGAAAGCGCCGATTGCCATCATTGACAAGCGCCGCCCGCGTCCAAACGTGGCGGAAGTTATGAACATCGTCGGGAATGTAGACGGCAAAACGGCTATCATCATCGATGACATCATCGATACAGCCGGGACCATCTCCATTGCGGCAAGTGCGTTAGTTAAGAGCGGAGCAAAAGAAGTATACGCTTGCTGTACGCACCCGGTACTTTCTGGCCCTGCGGTAGGACGGATCAACGACTCCGTTATTAAAGAATTGATTGTAACCAACTCCATCGCCTTGCCGGAAGAAAAGAAATCTCCGAAAATCAAACAGCTTTCTGTAGCTAAGTTAATGGCCGAAACCATCGTTCGCGTCCATGAACAAAAATCTGTCAGCACCTTGTTTGATTGATCTGAATACATGCTTATTAGTCCTTTAGGTTTGGTTTTCCTGCAGCAGGGTAAATAGCTGTTATGGACAACTAAACTGGAGGATGAGTGTATATGACATCAAAAATATCAGTACAAAAAAGAGAAGCGGGTACACCGCATTCTAAATTAACGGAACTGCGCGGACAGGGAATCGTGCCTGGCGTCGTTTACGGCTACCAGACAGAAACTACGCCTGTAGCAGTTTCTGAAATCGACTTGATTAAAACCTTACGTGAATCCGGACGCAACGGGGTTATTAACCTGGAACTGGATGGCAAAACCTTAAACGTGGTATTGAGCGATTTCCAGCGTGACGCTTTGAAAGGCAGCTTCGAACACGTTGACTTTTTGGCAGTCAATATGTCAGATGAGCTTGAAGTAGCTGTCGCTGTACATTTGATCGGCGAATCACCTGGAGAAAAAGAAGGCGGCGTAGTCAACCAGCCTAACCGCGAAGTAACAATCAAAGTGAAGCCGGCTGATATTCCGGATGCGCTTGAAGTCGACGCAGCAAACCTTGCGATCGGCGACACAGTGACAGTCGGCGATATCCGCGGAACGGTTTCCTATGAAATCCTGGATGAAGATGACTTTATCCTTGTCTCTGTAACAGCTCCGCGTACGCAGGATGAACTGGATGAGCTTGAAACACCTGCAGGTGAAGATGCTGAACCGGAAGTAATCGGCGGCGAACCGGAGAATGACCAAAAAGAAGAGTAATCAAAGAAAATACAGGGGCTGTCTAGCGACAGTCCCTATTTTTCTGTTTTAAAGCTTAATATGATAAAATAATTAGCAGGAAAAAGAAAAGGAAGATTCTTATGAAACTGATTATTGGCTTGGGGAATCCCGGCAAAACATATGAACAGACGCGGCACAATATTGGGTTTAAAGTGATTGATTATCTGGCTTCTAAATGGAGTGCGCCTTTGACGCAGACGAAGTTCAAAGGGATGTATTCGATTATTCACCGGCCTGAAGGCAAAGTCATGCTGTTAAAGCCGCTGACTTACATGAACTTGTCCGGAGAAAGTGTCGGAGCGTTGATGGATTATTACGATATCGCCATTGAAGACATTGTTGTCATCTACGACGATCTGGATTTGCCGACGGGCCAGCTCCGGCTGCGCCAAAAAGGCAGTGCAGGGGGACATAACGGCATCAAGTCGCTGATTCAGCATTTAGGGACGCAGCAGTTCAACCGCATCCGCATCGGCATCAGCCGTCCACCGGCAGGCATGAAAGTTCCGGATTATGTCTTGTCGCGTTTTTCGGACAACGAAATCCCGGAAGTGGCAGAAGCGGTCAAGCAAAGCGCAGAAGCGTGTGAGCTATGGCTGTCGAAAGCATACCCGGAAGTCATGAATAACTTTAATGGATCATAAATTCGCTTTGGCGCTGTTGGCGTTCAGAGCTTTTTTCTGTTTCCGCCATACTGATCGATCTACTCACTTACCTTGAAAGGAGGAATCTAAATGGAACAAATTTTGCAGGTGTTTTCAGAGGATTCCCATATACAGAAATTCATAGCTGATTTGAAAAAAGGCAATGACCATCATTTGATTTCGGGCTTGTCCGGCAGTGCCCGGCCTGTCTTCTACCAGACGGTCTGGTCGGACATGCAGGAGCCTTTATTGATTGTGACGCCGAATTTACTGAATGCGCAGCGTACTTATGATGACTTGGTTAAATTGATGGGGGAAGAACTGGTCCACTTGTATCCGGCCGATGAACTGATTGCGGCCGATGTGTCGTTTTCAGGACCGGAGCTGCGGGCACACCGGATGGATACGCTTGACCATATGTACAGTGTCGGAAAAGGGATTTACATTACGCCAGTTGCCGGGATGCGCAAATTAATGCCATCGCATGAGCAATGGGAAAGTTCCACGCTGCGTACGGCAGAAGGGGAAGAGTTGGATGCCGATCAATGGCTGTTGAAGCTGGTCGCAATGGGCTATTCCCGCACCCCAATGGTGACGACGCCGGGGGAATTTGCCTTGCGCGGGGGGATTCTTGACATCTATCCGTTGAACTTTGAGCATCCCGCCCGCATCGAACTGTTTGATACGGAAGTGGATTCCATTCGGCTGTTTTCCGCTGAAGACCAGCGCTCTTTGGAAAAAATGAAATCGCTGTGCATTTTGCCGGCAAATGAGCTGGTGCTGTCCAAAGCCCAGCAGCTGGCATTGGCCGAGAAATTGGAAGACCAACTGGCCGCTTCCTTAAAGAAAATCAAAGCAGAAGATACGAAAGAAGCATTGCTTCAGCATATTCAACACGACATTACAATGCTGCGTGAAGGCAATGTGCCGGATCAGGTTGCAAAATATGCAGCACTCGTCGAATCGCAGTCGGCCTGTTTAAGCGATTATTTCCCGGGAAATGGCGTCATTTTATTTGATGAACTTGGGCGCATCCAGGAAATGACGGATACTTTGGAACGTGAAGAAGGGGATTGGATCGTCTCGCTTTTGGAAGAAGGGAAATTCCTGCATAATTTGCGCCTGTCCTATTCCTTCCGCGAGGTCTTGAATAAAACCAAACAAAAAATGGCGTTTCTGTCCTTGTTTGTCCGAACATTCCCTTCCATACAAGTGAAAAATTCCATCACGTTTTCCTGCCGTCCGATGCAATCGTTCCACGGACAGATGAATTTATTGAAAACGGAAGCGGAGCGCTGGGAACAGGCGAAATTCCAAGTGTTTATCATTGCCGAAGGCCAGGAGCGCTTGCAAAAAGTCCGCTCTGTGCTGGAAGACTATGATATGGACGCGGAAATTGTGACCGCGTCTACGAACATCCAAGGCGGCAAGATGTATTTGGTGGACGGTGACCTGTCCGGCGGTTTTGAGATGCCTTTGCAGCGCCTGGCCATTTTGACGGACGGGGAACTGTTTAAAAAACAGGCGAAGAAAAAAACGCGTCCGCAAAAATTGACCAACGCCGAGCGCATCAAGAGTTATTCGGAAATCAAACCGGGCGACTACGTCGTGCACATCCATCACGGCATCGGCCGCTATGTCGGCATCGAAACGCTGGAAATCGGCGGCGTCCATAAAGATTATTTGCATATCATCTACAAAGCGGACGATAAATTGTTCGTGCCGGTCGACCAGATTGATTTGATCCAGAAATATATCGCTTCGGAAGAAAAAGAGCCGAAACTCCACAAAATGGGCGGCGCGGAATGGAAAAAGACGCACCGCAAAGTGTCGGCTGCGGTCCAGGACATTGCCGACGACTTGATCAAACTGTATGCTGAACGCGAAGCACTAAAAGGCTATGCGTTTACGGAAGAGCAGGACATGCAGCGGCAGTTCGAAGCTGAATTCCCGTACGAAGAAACGGTTGATCAGCTGCGCTCCATCAACGAAGTGAAACGCGATATGGAAAAAGAACGGCCAATGGACCGCTTGATCTGCGGCGATGTTGGATACGGCAAAACGGAAGTGGCGATTCGTGCCGCATTCAAAGCGGTGCTCGATGGCAAGCAGGTGGCCTTTTTGGTGCCGACGACGATTCTTGCCCAGCAGCATTTTGAGACGATGAGCGAACGGTTTAAAGACTATCCGATTACAGTCGGGCTGATGAGCCGCTTCCGTTCCAAGAAGCAGCAGACCGAAACGGTCAAAGGCTTGAAGAATGGCTCGGTTGATGTCGTCATCGGCACACACCGGATCCTGTCAAAAGACATCGCCTATAAAGATTTGGGCTTGTTGATCATTGATGAAGAACAACGCTTTGGAGTTACCCATAAAGAAAAGATCAAGCAAATGAAAACGAATGTCGATGTCTTAACCTTGACGGCAACGCCGATTCCGCGGACTCTCCATATGTCGATGATCGGTGTACGTGATTTGTCTGTCATCGAAACTCCGCCGGCAAACCGCTTTCCGGTGCAAAGCTATGTCATGGAATACAACGGTGCACTTGTCCGCGAGGCAATCGAACGGGAAATGGCGCGCGGCGGCCAAGTATTTTTCTTGTACAACCGGGTGGACGACATGACCCGCAAAGTGGAAGAAATCCAATCTTTGGTGCCGGAAGCGCGGGTAGGCTATGCCCACGGGCAAATGTCCGAAACGGAACTTGAATCGGTCATACTCGGTTTCCTAGACGGCGATTACGACGTCTTGGTAACGACGACCATCATTGAAACGGGCATCGACATCCCGAACGTTAATACGCTTATCATCCACAACGCGGACCGCATGGGCTTGTCGCAGCTTTATCAATTGCGTGGACGCGTCGGCCGTTCAAGCCGCGTCGCCTATGCTTATTTCATGTACCAGCGCGACAAGGTGCTGACCGATGTCGCTGAAAAGCGCTTGATGGCTATCAAGGAATTCACCGAACTCGGCTCCGGCTTTAAAATCGCCATGCGTGATTTGTCGATCCGGGGAGCGGGGAATCTGCTTGGCTCGCAGCAGCACGGCTTTATCGATTCGGTCGGTTTTGATTTGTATTCACAAATGCTAGAGCAGGCAATTGAAGAACGCCGGACGGGCATGAAAAAAGAAGAAATTCCGGAAGTGGAGATTTCGCTTGATATCGATGCCTATATTCCGGACAGTTATATTGGCGACGGCTACCAGAAAATCCAGATGTACAAACGCGTCAAAGGCATTGAAGAGGTAGAGGAAGTTGCTGAACTGCAAGACGAACTGATTGACCGCTTCGGTGATATGCCGATTGAAACAGACCGCCTGCTGCGCATTGCCCGCATGAAAATTTGGGCGCGCCAGACCGGCGTCGAAACAATCAAACAAAACGGCAAGCTGATTTCGATTCGCTTGTCTGAAGACGGCACCGCTGCCGTTAACGGCGGAAAGCTGGTGGAAGAATCAGCAGCTTACGGACGTGCAGTCGGATTCAGCATGTCGGGCCAACAATTGGTCATGACCATTGACGAAAACAAATCCGGCAAGCATCATCCGTTTGATGTGCTTGAAGGCATGATGAAATTGATTCCGGAATCGCTCCGCGAAGAAAAAACGGTGAGTTAATTTTGAACAGGGAATGAGTGAAGCCCGTTGGCCAATGAAGGAACAATGAAGACATTTATGAAAGGCGCTGTTCTTTTGACGATGGCGGGCTTGATCGTTAAACTGCTCAGCGCCGTTTACCGGGTGCCTTATCAAAATCTGGTGGGGGACCAGGGATTTTATATTTACCAGCAAGTTTACCCGTTCATCGGCATCTTTAGCACGTGGACATCGTACGGTTTTGCCGTTGCCGTGTCGAAAATGATGGCCGATTCCGACGAACGGGAACACGGCTCGATCCTGAAAATCGCTTTTGGGTTTATTGTCGTCATTTCGACGCTGTTTTTCCTAAGCTTATATATAGGTTCGGATCTGCTGGCAGGCTGGATGGGAGATTCCAACTTAAGCGGTTTGCTGCAGGTGGGGGCTTTTGCGGTGCTGTTAATGCCGCCGCTGGCTGTGTTAAAAGGCTATTTCCAATCAAACAACGACATGGCGCCGGTTGCCTATTCACAAGTTACCGAACAAGGCATCCGTGTGACGGTCATTTTGCTGGGCACCTGGGTTGTCGTCTCAAGCGGATTTTCCCTTTATGCTGCGGGGCAGATGGCAATGTTCGGTGCAGTGGCCGGGGAAATTGCCGGTGTCATTCTGTTGGTGGCTTATTTCCGCAAGCGCGTCTTCAAATTACAAACAGCATCTAAGCTGCGTGTTTGGCCGGTCATTAAAAACATGACGGCCATTTCGCTCAGCATCAGCATGAGTTCATTGATTTTATTGTTTTTTCAATTGGCGGATTCGTTCACGGTGTTTCGGCTATTAACGGAAAGCGGCTTGGACCGGACGCTCGCCATGGAACAAAAAGGTGTGTACGACCGCGGCCAGCCGCTTGTCCAGTTTGGCATCCTGATTGCGACATCGCTTGCCTTGACGATTGTGCCGCTGGTGGCGCATATGTCGAAAAAAGAAAGCGGCCGTTCGGCGCAGATGTATGCGGGGCTTGCTTTCCGCATTTCGTTTCTGTTTGCGTTTGCAGCAGCTGCCGGCCTGACTTTCGTCATGCCGTATGTCAATGAAATGCTGTTCCAGACGCGGGATGAATCACTGACGTTAATTATTTTCAGCTGGCAGATTGTCTGGATGTCGCTGCTGTTGATCATGACTGCCATGCTCCACGGCTTAGGCAAAGTGAAAGTGCCGGCGCTGCTGTTGACCGGCGGATTACTCATTAAAATCATCGGCAACTGGGTGCTTGTGCCGCTATGGGAAGTAACAGGCGCAGCGGTTGCCGGGAATTTAGGTCTAGCCTTCATTGTCATCGGCTTGCTTCAATACTTTAAACGGGTCTGGCCGATCCGTTTTGCACCGGTCCGTTACTACGGCTGGATCGGCGCATCAACTGCCGCGATGGGGATGATTGTGATCGGCTGGGCTCTTTTTTCGGACATGGTGTTGTTTGACGGCGCCGCCAGCCGGCTGTCCGCTTTGTTGACTTCGTTGACAGCGGTGCCGCTTGGGGCAATCGTCTTTCTTCTGCTGATTGCCAAGAGCCGGATCATTACGGAGAAAGAATGGTACATTATCCCGTTCGGCCGGAAGCTGGCCGGCCTCCAGTTGAAAATCCGACAACAGAAAAGAGGATAAAGATGAATACGATACACGTAATCGGGCTGGGCGCAGGGGATTTAGATCAACTGCCGCTCGGTGTTTACAAGAAATTAAAACAAGCAGCGAACTTATACGTCCGCACCCAGGACCATCCGGTGCTGACGGAATTGGCAGCAGAAGGTGTGGAATTCACGTCGTTCGATGCCGTTTACGAGAAACACGACACGTTTGCGCCGGTATACGCAGAAATTGCGGATACATTAGTGGAGCTTTCGAAAAGCCAATCCGTCATTTATGCGGTTCCCGGACATCCGCTTGTGGCCGAACAGACCGTCCAAAATTTGATCGAAGCTGAGAAAGCGGGAGCTTGCCAACTGTCGATTGAAGGAGGACATAGTTTTCTGGACGCTTTGTTCGGTGCGCTGCGCATCGATCCAATTGAAGGCTTTCAGCTTCTTGACGGAACGGAGATGAAAAGCGACGATGTCAACATGACACAGCATATTTTAATTGCCCAAGTGTATGATTCGTTCAGCGCTTCGGAAGTCAAACTGACGCTGATGGAAAAATATCCGGAAGAGTATCCGGTGACCATTGTCACCGCAGCCGGTTCAGCGGACGAAGTTCTGCGCACAGTGCCGCTTTATGAACTTGACCGCGCAGCCGAAGTGAACAATTTAACAACGGTTTATGTGCCGCCGGCAAAAGACCAGCTCGTGCGCTTGAAGGAATGGCAGACTTTCCGCAGTATCGTGGCCCAGCTGAGAAGTCCGGAAGGCTGTCCGTGGGACCGTGAACAGACCCATGAGTCGCTGCGCCCTTATTTGCTTGAAGAAGCCCACGAGCTGATTCAGGCGATTGAAGAGCAGGATGACGAAGCTATAGCGGAAGAACTGGGCGATGTGCTGCTGCAGGTATTCCTGCATGCCCAAATCGGCCAGGACAATGGCTATTTCCAGCTCGAAGATGTGCTCGCGTCTGTAAGCTCGAAAATGATCCGCCGCCATCCGCATGTTTTCGGAGATGCCGAAGTGGAAGATGCCGATGAAGTGGTAGCCAATTGGCAGGCGATCAAAGCGCAGGAAAAACCGGCAGCCGAATCGATTTTAGATGGCCAGGAGCGCTTTAGTTCGTCGCTCATTACGTCTTACAACTACCAGAAAAAAGCGGCGAAAGTCGGCTTCAGCTGGTCGGATGCAGAAGGCGCCTGGAAGAAATTCGAAGAAGAGCTGCAGGAATTCCAAGCGGAACTGGCGAAAGGTTCTAAAGACCGCCAATTGGACGAACTTGGCGATTTGCTGTTCACCTTGGTGAATATTGCCCGGTTCTACGAATTGTCGCCGGAGCAGGCAATGGTGCATGCCAACCGTAAATTTGAGCAGCGCTTCCGCCACGTGGAAAAACGCGTACAAGAAGGCACCGGCGATTTCAGCGATTATTCGCTCGAGCAGCTTGACCAATTTTGGAACGAAGCCAAAGCTATGGCAAGAAAGGAAGACTGACCCATGCGACTCGATAAATTTTTGAAAGTGTCCCGTTTGATCAAACGACGGACGCTCGCTAAACAAGTGGCCGACCAAGGCCGCATCACCATCAATGGCACGAAAGGAAAAGCCAGTTCCGTATTAAAAGAAAACGACGAACTGCAAATCCGTTTTGGCCAAAAAGTAGTGACAGTACGGGTAGAACAATTAAAAGAAAATGCAAGAAAAGAAGAAACCGCCAATATGTACACCATCTTGAATGAAGAAAAGCTTGAAAAAGTGGAACCTGAATTCATCGATGACGAAGCGTAAGAGTTGGCAAAACAAAAAGCGGTTCCGGAAGCACATGCTTCCGGAACCGCTTTTTTGTATGAATTAGTTTGCCATGAGTGCAACAAGCAAAGCTTTTTGGGCATGCAAGCGGTTTTCAGCTTCCTGAAAAACAACGGAATGCGGGCCTTCCAAAATGCCGGTGGTCACCTCTTCTTCGCGGTGTGCCGGCAAGCAGTGCATGAAGATATAATCTTCGTTGGCATGTGCCGCAAGCGCTTCGTTGACCTGGAACCCTTTGAAATGTTCCATGCGTTCAAGTGCCTCTTGTTCCTGCCCCATGCTGGCCCAGACATCGGTGTAAATCACGTCACAGTCTTTCACGGCTTCCACCGGATCTGTCGTTACGTGGATGTTGGCGCCGGTCTGTTTGGCAATTTCCTGAGCCAGTGCCAACATTTCAGGTTTTGGAGCGTACTTCGCAGGCGCCGCGATGGAAATATCCATGCCCACCTTGGCAGCGCCGATCATCAAGGAGTTCGCCATATTGTTGCCGTCTCCGATATAAGCCATTTTTTTGCCGGCAGCTGTCCCGAAATGTTCCTGGATGGTCAGCAAATCGGCAAGCACCTGGCAAGGATGGAAGTCATCTGTCAGGCCATTAATGACCGGCACCGAACTGTGTTCGGCCAATTCCTTGACGGTGTCCTGATGATACGTGCGGATCATGATGCCGTCCAAATAGCCGGACAGCACTTTTGCCGTATCGGCAATGGTTTCGCCGCGGCCCATCTGGATGTCGCGGGTACTGAGGTGCATGGCGTGCCCTCCGAGCTGAAGCATGCCTGCTTCAAACGAAACGCGCGTGCGGGTCGATGATTTTTCGAAAATCATGCCGAGCACTTTGCCTTCCAATAAAGGCAAGTATTTGTTCTCCGGTTTTTTTAAGTCGGCTGCAAGCGACAGGAGATCCAGAATTTCAGAGGAACTGTAATCTTTTAACGATAAAAGATGGTTTTGAACGAGTTGTGGTGCGAGCGGCAAAGCAATCGTCATTTAACAAGCACTCCTTTCGATGATCCGTGAATGGCCGTAACGTGTTCTTGATAAGCAATAATCGTTTCTTTGCGGGTCCACACATGAAGCCGGTGGATAGCGGCTTGTGCAGCTTGGCTGGCGTCCGGGTCCGGCGTCAAGTCGATATAAGCTTTTTTATCGGCAGTTTTCAGCCACTGCTCAAAAGGCAAGCTCGCTTCTGTGCAAAAGCCGAAACCATGCTGCTTCCAGAACTGCTGATCGATTTGCTGCAGGGAAGCCTCGGTGATGAAGACCGTGCCGCCGCCTTGAAGGGCCGCCAATTGCTGGGAAGCACCGTCAAGCGCTTTTTGCATGGCAACGGTTGAATCGGGACTTTGTCCGATGACTTCACCGGTCGACATCATTTCAGGAGACAGCACCGGCGACAATCCAGGGAGCTTGATATGAGAAAATACGGGTGCTTTCACGGTATATTGCGGCTGCCCGTTGTATTGTTCTTCAATGCCGAGTTCGTTGAACGGAATGCCCAGCATCAATGCAGTTGCCAGCTGGACAAGCGGAACGTCTGTTGCTTTTGAGCTGATCGGCACGGTGCGGGAAGCCCGCGGATTGATTTCCATGACGTACAGCTGGTCGCCTTCATAAACAAACTGGATATTGAACAAGCCGGTGTACTTCATGCTGCGGGCAATATGCTCGGCAGTGGCCGTCAGATTCTCCATCGCTTCTGCAGTCAGTGAAACAGGCGGCGTGATGGAAATGCTATCGCCTGAATGGACGCCTGTGCCTTCAATGTGCTCAAACACAGCAGACACCCAGACATGTTCGCCGTCCGTCAGAATATCCGCTTCTACTTCTTTGCCGGTGATGAAATGGTCTACAAGGACAGGGAATTCCATTGCGGTATGTTCCAGCCACTTCGTGAGTTCCACTTCATCGTGGAGGACAATCATGCCTTTTCCGCCGATGACGTAGGAAGGGCGTAGGAGCACCGGATAGCCGAGCTTCGCGGCATAAGCCGATACTTCGGCTGCTTTGTTTGCGGTAAAGCTTGGGATGACCGGAAGGCCGGCCGATTCCAGGAATGAATAAAAGCGGTCGCGGTCTTCCATTTGATCCAGCAGATCAGCGGTAGAACCGAGTACGGTGATGCCGGCTTCTTCCAGTTGAGCCGCCACATTCAGCGAAGTCTGGCCACCAAATTGGACGATGACTTGCGTAATGCCTTCGAAATCCAGCACGTTTAAAATGTCTTCCGCCGTTAGCGGTTCAAAATACAAAGCATCGGCAATTTCGTAATCGGTGCTGACGGTTTCGGGATTGTTGTTGATCATCACAGCTTCATAGCCATGCTTTTGCAATGCCAGGACACTGTGGACGCAGCAATAATCGAATTCAATTCCTTGGCCGATACGGATCGGGCCGGAGCCGATGACCGCCACTTTTTTAGCGTTCAGTGCACGCGCATCGGATGAGCCCTTCCAAGTGGAGTATAAATAATTCGTCTGGGAACGGAATTCGGCCGCACACGTATCAATTACGCGATAAGCCGGAAGCAAACTCCAGCTTTTCCGTTGCCCCCAAACTTCTGAAACCGGAATGGACCAAAGATTCGCAAGCTGCTGGTCGCTGAACCCCAAAGTTTTTGCCTGAAGCAGACGGGCATGCGTCATGCTGTTCCAGGTTTCTGTTTGAAGCTTCCGCCATTCACTGACAATGCGGTTTAGGACATATAAGAAATACGGGGAGATGGCGGTCATCTCGTGCAGCTGTTCCGTGCTTTTTCCCCGGATCAATAATTCGAGTAACACAAAGAGCCTGCGGTCATCTGCTTCGATCGCCAATTTCTCCAATTGGGCATCCGCCATATCGGAAAGAGTTGGCAACCGGAAGCCGTCCAGCGGAATATCCAAAGAGCGGATGGCTTTTTGGAAAGCGGCTTCCATGCTGCGCTCAATCGCCATCACTTCGCCTGTCGCTTTCATTTGCGTGCCTAGTTTGCGGTTGGCCGTCTGGAACTGATCAAATGGCCAGCGTGGAATTTTCACCACGACATAGTCAAGCGCCGGTTCGAAACTTGCAAAGGTGGTGCCAGTCACCGGGTTTTTCAATTCATCGAGTGTATAGCCGATCGCAAGCTTCGCTGCAATTTTAGCAATCGGGTAGCCGGTCGCTTTCGACGCGAGTGCTGACGAACGGCTGACGCGCGGATTTACTTCGATCAAATAATAAGCAGAGGTTTCCGGATGCAGCGCAAATTGCACGTTGCAGGCTCCGATAATCCCTAACGCTTTGATAATGTTGATGGAAGCCGTGCGCAGCATGTGGTATTCCCGGTCAGTCATCGTTTGGCTAGGCGCCACCACAATCGAGTCGCCCGTATGGACGCCGACTGGGTCCATGTTTTCCATATTACAGACGGTGATGCATGTGCCGTTTGCATCGCGCATCACTTCGTATTCAATTTCCTTATAGCCGGCAATGCTTTTCTCGACCAGGCATTGATTGATGGGGCTGGCACTGAGCCCTTGGGTCACGAGCGTTAAGTACGTTTGCTCATCTTGGGCGATGCCGCCGCCAAAACCGCCAAGAGTATAAGCAGGGCGGACGATCAGCGGATAGCCGGCCTGTGCAGCAAAAGCCAAAGCGCTATCCGTTGAATAAACGATGTCGCTGTCCGGCACGGGTTCATGGAGCGCATTCATCAGCGAGCGGAATTGCTCCCGGTCTTCTGCTTGCTTGATCGATTTGATGTTGGTGCCAAGAAGCGAAACGCCATATTTGGACAGAATGCCTGAGTCGGAAAGGGCCATCGCCAAATTCAAACCGGTCTGGCCGCCCACTGTCGCAAGCAAACCGTCCGGACGTTCTTTTTCAATGATGGCTGCTACGCTGTCCACCGTCAGCGGTTCAAAATAAACTTTATGCGAAACGGTCTTGTCCGTCATGATGGTTGCCGGGTTGTTGTTGACCAGAATGACTTCGATGCCTTCTTCTTTTAACGCGAGACATGCTTGTGTGCCGGAATAATCAAATTCAGCTGCCTGTCCGATAACGATGGCGCCGGAGCCGATCACCAGCACTTTTTTTACGCCCTGCTTTTTAGGCATGGATTTTCACCTTCTTTTTCTGTTGTATCGTGGAAAGGAATTGATCGAATAATTGGAGGTGCTCAGCAGGTCCTGGAGCCGCTTCCGGATGGAACTGCACCGTCAGGACCGGAAGTTCCGGATGCTCTAGCCCTTCAATGCTGCCGTCATTGACGTTTTGATAAAGAACCGACAGCGGCGTTTCTTCGATGCTGTCTTCTTCTACGACGTAGCTGTGATTTTGGGAACTCATTGAGACTTGCTTCGTTTTTACATTGACAACGGGATGGTTGGCTCCACGGTGGCCGTATGCCAGCTTAGTCGTCTTGGCGCCAAAAGCGGATGCCAGCACTTGATGCCCCAGGCAAATGCCGAATGTCGGATAGCGTTCTGCCCAGTCGCGGTATGTAGGAAACAGAGGTGTAAGTGCCGCCGGGTCACCCGGTCCGTTTGAAAACAGCAGGCCGTCCAGTTGTAGCGCGTCCAGTTTTGCTGTCGGCAAGGTATGGGGGATGATGCTTACTTTGCAGTTCCGCTTCAGCAGTTCATCCAAAATGGAGGATTTATACTGAAGATCAACCAAGCCGATATGAATGTCTCCATCGCCTGTCACTTGGATGTCTCCTTCCGGCATACTGTTTGAAAAGAAATCCGTTTTCACCGGTTTCCAGAAAGCCGGAAGGGAAAAACCAGGGCCCATATAAGCGGGCATCGTACCAAATTCACGGACGGTTTGGATGACTGACCGCGTATCCACGCCGCTGATAATCGGAACCTGCGCATTTTCCGCAAACTCACTCAGAGTCAGGGCGCCCTTTTCAACCGGTCCATCGTATAATTCCGCGACCACAATGCCGGCAGCCTGGATGTTGCCCGATTGGACATGAACGGCTTGAATGCCGTATTGGCCGATTAACGGATAAGAAAACACAATAATCTGTCCTTGGTAAGAAGGATCGGTTAATACTTCTTCATATCCGGTCATCCCGGTATAAAAGACGATTTCCCCTTGAATGCCGCTTGTTTTGCCATGCCAATTTCCTTTAAACGATTCGCCGTTTGAAAGCGAGAGTAATCCTGCCATATGTTCACACTCCATTCTTTTATTCACTAAAAATGTATATTTATTAACTGATAGAATTAAGAAATGCAAATTTACTCTTTGTTTATTTGAATATAAAGTATAGTAACCATATTATAAACTGCATAAAAATTAAGTCAATAGTATTTTTATTAATTTTTGGAAAGTAACTTTATAACTGGCGTGAAGGGCTTTCAGGGCAAGTAGGGAAAATTCGGAAAATCTTCTGTACTTTAGGGTTTTCGAGCCTTGGTGTTATCGTGTATAATGGCTACAAAGTAACCGAAGGGAGGGAATAAGTCGTGAATTTGAAGAAAGAGAAGAAAGTAGAGACGGGTGAAGTCACTTCAATTCGCAATGACTATGTCCGCTCGGTTGAACGGCGTGAAGCTCATAAAGTCCGCTTGATGAGAAGATTATCGGTTTTTGCCGCTATTGTGGTTATGGCGAGCATTTGGATCGGCACCACCATTTATGCCCAATCCCAGACCATTTCAGAAAAAGAGCAAGCGCGTGAACAGGCCTTAGCAGAACTGGAAGCGGTGGAGCAAGAGCAAGCCCAGCTGAAAGAGCAGATTCTTTTGTTGAACGACGAAGAATACATCGGAAAACTGGCGCGCAAAGAGTATTTCTTATCGGAAGATGGGGAGATCATTTTCACCGTTCCTGAAGATAAATCAAAAAGCAAAGAAAAAGAGGATGAAAAAGAGTAGTCAGTTGACACTCTTTTTTTGATGGTTATAATAAAAAGTGGGAAGAGTCCCGCTATAATAAGCATATGGCCCAAATCGGTGTCATCTTAATTTTTAAGGAGGAGCATTTTTTTTATGTCGATTGAAGTAGGCAGCAAGTTAGAAGGTAAAGTAACAGGTATTACAAATTTTGGAGCATTCGTTCAGCTTCCGACTGGTGCAACAGGCCTTGTGCATATTAGTGAAGTCGCCGACAATTATGTCAAAGATATCAACGATCATCTAAAAGTAGGCGAAATGGTCGAAGTTAAAGTGATGAATGTGGAAGCAGACGGCAAAATCGGCCTCTCTATCCGCAAAGCTAAACCTCAGCCAGAAGGCGCCCCGCAGCGTCCAGAACGTCCGCAGCGTCCTCGCCCAAGCAACAACCGTTCATTTGAGCGCGCGCCTAAAGAGAATTTTGAAACGAAAATGGCGAAATTCCTGAAGGAAAGTGAAGAGAACATGACTTCATTGAAACGCGCAACAGAATCTAAACGTGGTGGCCGCGGCGCAAGAAGAGGATAACTTGCTAGCTGTTTTAATAGCATAAGGAAATGCTTCAATGCAGCTCAACAATTTACAGTAGAACGCTTCTCAATCCGGGGAGCGTTTTTTTTATCAACAATGTCTGGGGCGTGAGGGTTATCAGGAAAGAACAAGTTCTAGAAGCGTATCAAGAATATGAAATCTACCTGGCTTCCTTAAATACGGCAGTAAAAACTGAAGAGGATGCACATACACCGATTTCACAAGGCAAGTGGTCGATTGCTGAAATTGTTCTGCACTTAGCGGAGTGGGACCGGTTTATCCGTGAACAGCGCCTGCCGCTGCTGAAGGCTGGGGCGCAAGTCGCACCTTTTCCGGACGTTGATGCTTTTAACGCAGCTGCAGTCGCACCGGCAAAGCAAATGGCGTTTCCGGAAGTGCTGGCACGTGCCCAAAAGGAACGGGCGCTCCTGGCGAAGGACATCGAGGAATTGGAAGAGGGCCGGTGGAATGCCGCCTTTAAAGTTGGCAGCCGTGAAACGACGGTGGCATCTTATGCAGCGGGATTCCTGCAGCATGATGCCCATCACCGCAGCCAAATCGATGGATTTTTGCATAAAAAAAGCAGCATCCTTTGACAGGATGCTGCTTTTCATCAATCTATTATGGCGGCAGAGGGGATCGAACCCCCGACCTTACGGGTATGAACCGTACGCTCTAGCCAGCTGAGCTACGCCGCCTTGTTTAAACGAACATTTAATATCATACTATCGAACATTTAAAGTGTCAATTGCAATTTGAAAAATTTTTTCGAGAAAGCTTATAATCACAAGCAAGAACAGCAAACGAGGTGTCCGCATGAAGAAGTTCCACAAAAAAATGATGGATTATATAAAAAAGCATCGTTTGCTTGTGCCGGGGGACAAAGTGCTCATCGGCTGTTCCGGCGGCATCGATTCACTGGTGATGCTGCATTTTCTGAAATCGAATGACCGCTTTCTTGGCATTTCCGTCTATGCGGTCCATGTTAATCACATGCTCCGGGGAGAAGAATCGCTGCAAGACCGCTTGTTTACCGAAGCGTTTTGCCAGGCCATGCAAATTCCTTGCTTTAGCCGGGATATCCCGATTCCGGAAATTCTGGATAAGGACGGCGGAAATAAGCAGCAGGTATGCCGGGAACAGCGTTATGGCTATTTCAAGGAAGTTATGGAAAAAACGAATGCATCCAAACTTGCGACAGCGCATCATGCGGATGATCAGCTCGAGACCATTTTAATGTCCGGCTTAAGAGGCACGCTGCAATATGGAAGCTTTGGCATTCCGCAGCGCCGTCCTTTCGGAGAAGGGGAGCTGATCCGGCCGATGCTTGCGGTTAACCGGGATGAAATTGAACATTACGCAAAAGAACATGCCCTGGTACACCGGGAAGATCCCAGCAATGCTGAAGAGTTTTATACAAGAAACCGGCTGCGCCATACCGTTGTGCCGCTGCTAAAAAAAGAAAACCGGACGGTCTCGGAACAATTTTCCGAATTGGCGGGCTCGATGCAGCAGGATCAGCAGTTTTTAATGGAGCTGGCTGAAGAAAAGCTGCACCGGATGATCCGCCGTGAGGACAATGGCCTCAGGCTCTCGGCTGAAAGTTTTAGCAAAGAAGCACTTGCTTTACAAAAAAGAATGGTTCTACTACTATTAAACTATCTATATAATGAACAGCAAGTCGTAATCACAAAGCAGTTGGTGGAACAAGTGCAGGAAGTGATGCAAGGTTCAGCCGGTACTGTTTTTTTACATTTGCCGCAAAATTGTATGATGGTTCGCCAATACGATTCGGTTTTTTTCAGCCGCCATCCGATTGGAGAAGCCGCAGATCAAGATGTTTCTTCCATTTCAACTGAATGGTCGAGAGAGTTGAAGGGGTATCGCTACAAAGCAGTTCCTTTATCTCTTGCTGAACCTGGAGAAGACCATGTGTTTTGGTATTTTTCTTCAGAAGGCGCAATCCGGCTGCTTGCCAGAAACCGCAAGCCGGGCGACCGAATTCAGCTTGCCGGAATGGAACATCCGAAAAAAGTGGCGCGCTTGATGATTGATGAAAAAGTACCTGTCTCTTTGAGAGGTGACTGGCCTGTCATTGCAACTGAAAATGGCGACGTAGTATTTGTGCCAGGTTTGCGCCCGTCAAATTTCTTCAGCCGGGTTAAGCGCGATGAAGATAACTGGGTATTGATAGAACAAAAAGTTAAGATCGCAAAAAGCGGATTATAGGAGGTCCACCATGCTAGAGAAAGACATTGAAGAAATATTAATCTCAGAAGAACGCCTGCAGGAAAAAGCGCGGGAATTAGGGGAAACGTTGACCCGTGACTACCAGGACAAATACCCGTTGGCAATCGGTGTATTAAAAGGCGCCATGCCATTTATGGGAGATTTGATGAAGCGTATTGACTGCTACGTAGAAATGGATTTTATGGACGTTTCGAGCTACGGCAATGCGACGGTTTCTTCAGGAGAAGTAAAAATCGTGAAAGATTTGAACACCAGCGTGGAAGGCCGCGATCTTCTTATTATTGAAGATATCATTGACAGTGGATTGACACTCAGCTATTTGGTGGATCTATTTAAATACCGGAAAGCCAATTCGATTAAAATCGTTACGCTTCTTGATAAGCCTTCAGGCCGGAAAGTGGACTTGAAAGCGGATTATATCGGATTTGAAGTACCGGATGCATTTGTTGTCGGATATGGCCTGGATTATGCAGAAAAATACCGCAACCTGCCTTATATCGGGATTTTAAAACCGTCGGTGTATAGCGAAGACCAAGAATAGTCAACAGAAGTTCACAAACCGTTAATTCAGTAGGGAAGCCAAGAGCTTTTCGTTGTATGCTGAAATGTTCCTATGTTAGTATTTAGTATAGTTTTGGGAAACTTTGTGAGGAGGCTTGGAATGAATCGAATATTTCGATACACCATATTTTATTTACTGATTTTCCTAGTGATTATCGGGATTTTGGGAACGTTCAACAACAGCGCCCAACCGACTGAAAATATAGGATACGACGAATTTTTGGGGGCATTGGAAGATGGTACTGTCACTGAAGTGACCATCCAGCCGGATGCCAATGTTTACGAAGTAACAGGGAAGCTTCAAGGCTATGACGAAAACCAGTCATTTGTTACGAATATTCCAATGGAAAATGAAGCAGTGATAACACAAATTGATGAAATTGCCACAGACCAAGGAGTCAGCGTTGACTACTTGAAAGCTCCGCAGACAAGCGGCTGGGTTTCTTTCTTCACAGGGATCATTCCATTCATTATTATCTTCATTCTTTTCTTCTTCTTGCTGAACCAATCACAAGGCGGCGGTGGCGGCCGAGTGATGAACTTCGGGAAAAGTAAAGCGAAGTTGTACGACGATCAGAAACACAAAGTCCGCTTCAACGATGTTGCTGGAGCTGACGAAGAGAAACAGGAACTTGTCGAAGTTGTTGATTTCTTAAAAGACCCACGCAGATTTGCTGATATCGGCGCGCGCATTCCAAAAGGGATTTTGCTTGTAGGGCCTCCGGGTACCGGTAAAACTTTATTGGCTCGTGCAGTTGCCGGAGAAGCAGGCGTGCCGTTCTTCTCTATCAGTGGTTCGGATTTCGTAGAGATGTTTGTCGGAGTCGGGGCTTCCCGGGTTCGTGACCTTTTCGAAAACGCGAAGAAAAATTCTCCTTGTATCATTTTCATTGATGAAATTGATGCAGTTGGACGCCAGCGCGGAGCTGGTCTTGGCGGCGGACACGATGAGCGTGAACAGACATTGAACCAATTGCTTGTTGAAATGGATGGTTTCGGCGCGAACGAAGGCGTAATCATTATTGCAGCAACAAACCGTCCGGATATTCTGGATCCGGCTCTTCTACGCCCTGGCCGTTTTGACCGCCAGATCACAGTTGGCCGTCCAGACGTTAAAGGACGCGAAGAAGTATTGAAAGTCCATGCGCGCAACAAACCGCTTGATCCAACAGTGGATATGAAAGCAATTGCTCAGCGCACACCTGGATTCTCGGGTGCGGATTTAGAGAACTTATTGAACGAAGCGGCACTTGTTGCAGCTCGCCGCAGTAAACTCAAAATTGACATGTCCGATATTGATGAAGCAACAGACCGCGTCATTGCCGGTCCTGCCAAAAAGAATCGGGTCATTTCGAAAAAAGAACGCAATATCGTGGCTTTCCATGAATCTGGACATACAGTTGTAGGTCTAATCTTGGATGACGCGGATATTGTCCATAAAGTAACCATCGTTCCTCGCGGACAAGCCGGCGGATATGCTGTCATGCTTCCAAGAGAAGACCGTTACTTTATGACGAAGCCGGAATTGCTGGATAAAATTGCTGGATTGCTCGGCGGCCGCGTGGCAGAAGATATCATCTTTGGTGAAGTGTCAACCGGCGCCCACAATGATTTCCAGCGTGCAACGGCAATTGCCCGCAGCATGGTAACAGAATACGGTATGAGCGATAAGATCGGACCGATCCAATTCGGTCAGGCGCAAGGCGGAAACGTCTTCCTGGGCCGCGACTTTAACTCAGAGCAAAATTACTCGGATGCGATTGCGTTTGAAATCGACCAAGAAATTCAACGCATTATCAAAGAGCAGTATATCCGTACGAAAGAAATTTTGACTGAAAACAAACATCTACTTGATTTGATTGCTACAACATTGCTTGAAGTTGAAACATTGGATGCTGCCCAAATTCTTCACTTGAAAGAACACGGCACGCTTCCTGAACGTTCATACGAAGCATTGAACGGCGATTTTGAAAAAGAAGGCGTGGATTTGACGAAGGATGAAACTCCTGACGTAACAGGCGCTCCTAACGATCCATCATCAGGAGATTTGCCGAAAGAAGGAAGTACTTCCGGAAGCTCTTCAGGTCCAATTCAAGAAGAACGCAAATAAGCAAAACCATCAAAGCTGTCTGTTCCCTCGAAGGGACGGACAGCTTTTTTATTATCCTGCTCTTTTTATATAGGTCCTAACGCTTTTCTTATTTCTCTGAAAATATGGTATGATGTTTTGGAAAAACCTGAATAAGCGAGGGCGCAATTATGATTTTAGTAATGGACGTCGGAAACACCAATATTGTATTAGGTGTTTACGGCCAAGATCGGCTTTTGCACCATTGGCGACTGGAAACGGACCGCCACAAAACAGAAGATGAATTCGGCATGCAGGTGAAAGCGTTGTTAACTGATGCCGGATTAACGTTTGCTTCGATCAACGGCATCATCATGTCTTCAGTTGTTCCGCCGATCATGGCGGCTTTGGAACGGATGTGCCAAAAGTATTTCCACATCAAACCATTGATTGTGGGCCCGGGCGTCAAAACCGGCTTGAATATAAAATACGATAATCCGCGGGAAGTGGGTGCAGACCGGATTGTAAATGCGGTCGCTGCCATTGAAGAATATGGAGCCCCGTTAATTATTGTGGATTTCGGGACAGCCACTACCTACTGCTATATCAACGAACATCGGCAATATATGGGCGGCGCCATTGCCCCGGGCATCAACATCTCAACTGAGGCGTTGTACAGCCGGGCATCGAAACTGCCGCGCATTGAAATTGCCCGCCCTGCCAGTGTGGTAGGGAAAAATACGGTATCCGCGATGCAGTCCGGAATTGTCTATGGCTATGTTGGACAGGCAGAAGGCATTGTGGCCCGCATGAAAGCGGAGAGCAAACAGCAGCCGAAAGTGATTGCAACCGGAGGCATGGCTTCGCTGATTGCCGACGAATCCGCAGCGATCGATAAAGTGGATCCTTTTTTAACATTGAAAGGACTTTATTTAATTTACAAGCGCAACCAAGCGCAATGAAAGGAACGATGATGAATATGGGAGATTATTTAGTGCGAGGACTCGGCTTTAATGGCAGTGTCCGTGCTTTTGCAGTCGATACAACGCAAACAGTAGCTGAGGCGCAAAAACGCCACATGACCTGGCCGACTGCTTCGGCAGCCCTTGGCAGAACAATGACAGGCGGCGTGATGATGGGCGCTATGCTAAAAGGCGACAACAAAGTCACCATTAAAGTGGATGGCAACGGCCCGCTCGGCGCGATTCTGGTGGACAGCAATGCCAGAGGCGGAGTGCGTGGATACGTCACCAATCCGCAAACCCATTTTGAGTTGAATGACAAAGGAAAATTGGATGTGCGCCGCGCTGTAGGGACGGAAGGCATGTTCGCCGTTGTAAAAGACTTAGGGCTCCGGGATAATTTCACCGGGCAAACGCCGATTGTTTCCGGCGAAATTGCCGAAGATTTTACGTACTACATGGCCATTTCAGAACAAGTGCCTTCTTCTGTAGGCCTTGGTGTACTGGTGGATACGGATAATTCCATTCTGGCGGCAGGCGGCTTTATTGTACAATTAATGCCAGATACCGATGATGAGACGATTTCCAAAATCGAAGAACGCCTCTCCAGCATCGAACCGGTTTCTAAAATGATTCAGCGGGGCTTGTCTCCCGAAGAAATTTTGGAAGAAGTGCTTGGAGAAGGAAATGTTCAAATTCTGGAAACGATGCCGGTGAAATTCGAATGCAATTGTTCGAAAGAGCGGTTTGCAGCTGGAATTCTTGGACTTGGCCAGCATGAAATCCAAAAAATGATCAAAGAAGACGGCATGGCGGAAGCACAATGCCATTTCTGCCTGGAAACCTATCGTTATTCTAAAGAGGAGTTGGAATCTTTCATCGATGAGCTCAAATTATAATCGGAGACGCCCTACTGCACCTCCGGCAAACACATCTACAGGGCGCCCTAAAAAAAGACTGAAACCCGGCCCGCTTTTGTTCATGATCCTTGTGCTGCTTATCGCCAATCTTTTATGGTTTATCGCCTGGTTGATTCCAAATGCACCTGAAAATACCGAAGAAGTTGCTTCGGTCAGCGGTGAAGCCATTACCCAAGGAGAGTGGATGGCGGCTATGGAAGAACAACACGGCCGTGATGTCTTGCTGGAAATGGTCAATCAAAAAGTGATGGAAACGGCAGCAAAAGAATATGACATCAAAGTAAGCGAGAAAGAAATTGAATTGGAATTGGCGATGCTGCGCTCGGGACAGGACCGCACCGAATCCACTTTAACCGGAGATGATCCGGAATTGTTGAAGGATAAAGTAAAGGCCCGTTTAATCCTTGAAAAAGTCCTGACCAAAGATATTGTAATTAAAGACGATAAAATCGAGAAGTTCTATAAGGAGAACCAATCGCTTTATGACGTCGAAGATGCATACCGCACGCGCATGATTGTCTTGGATTCCGAAAAAGATGCGGAAGAAGCCCTTTCCGAGCTGAAAAACGGCTCTTCCTTCGAAGCGCTCGCACGCGAACGTTCTCTTGATACGGCCACCGGAAGCTTGGGCGGTGATATCGGCTATATTTCCGCTGATCAAAATTCAATAGACCCGGCCATTGCTAAAACCGTCACTTCGGTAAAAGTGGATGGCTACTCAGATCCGCTTAAGCTGAAAGACGGCCGCACCGCCATCATCTCAGTGACGGAAAAAGCGGAAGGGCAAACCTTTTCGTTTAAAGAAGTAAAAGATCATATTAGCCGCGAGCTGGCACTTGAGCAGCTGCCGCAGTCTGTAACACCGGAAGCGTTCTGGAAAGAGTTTGACGCCGAATGGTTTTACGGAGAATAAAGAAAAGGCATTTCCTTCTGGAAGTGCCTTTTTTCTTATAATTCGTGCAGTTTGACAATAAACATTTAACATTGATACGATAAAGGGAGTACAATGCAGATAAAACTAGTAGGAATTAGGAGTGTTGAAAAATGGCGCGTATTGGGAATTCTGTAACTGAATTGATCGGGCAAACCCCTATTGTTAAATTAAACCGCATGACAGGTGCTGAAGATGCAGACGTTTATTTGAAATTAGAATACTTCAATCCCGGCAGCAGTGTAAAAGACCGTATTGCTTTGGCTATGGTCGAAGCGGCTGAAAAAGAAGGTAATTTAAAAGAAGGCGATACCATCATCGAACCGACAAGCGGCAATACCGGTATCGGCTTGGCGATGATTGCAGCAGCCAAAGGCTACAAATCGGTTTTAGTAATGCCGGAAACGATGAGCATGGAACGTCGCAATCTTCTTCGTGCTTACGGCGCGGAACTTGTATTGACTCCAGGTTCAGACGGCATGAACGGACCGAATGGCGCCATTAAGACGGCTGAAAAACTAGCTGATGAAAACGGCTGGTTTATGCCGCAGCAATTTAAAAACGAAGCGAATCCGGAAGTGCACCGTTTAACTACGGGGCCGGAAATCGTCGAAGCGATGGGCAATCAGCTGGATGCATTTATTTCAGGCATCGGAACGGGCGGAACCATCACCGGGGCCGGCCAGGTATTGAAAGAGAAATATCCGGATATCCAGATTGTAGCTGTTGAACCAACAGATTCACCAGTGCTTTCAGGCGGCAAACCAGGACCGCATAAAATTCAGGGAATCGGAGCTGGTTTTGTGCCAGACATCCTGGATACAGAAATCTACAGCGAAATCATCCAAGTGACAAACGACCAATCGTTTGAAACGGCCCGCCAAGCAGCGCGTGAAGAAGGCATTCTTGGAGGGATTTCTTCAGGCGCAGCCATCTACGCAGCGCTTCAAGTTGCGAAGCGCCTTGGAAAAGGCAAAAAAGTATTGGCCATTATCCCGTCAAATGGAGAACGTTACTTGAGTACACCGCTTTATCAGTTTGAAGAAAACAACTAAATTCAAAAGTGAAAGAGTATGCCTCGTGCATGCTCTTTTATTGTGGCGATTTTCAATACGCGTTAAGATAGGGGCAGCGGCACGGTAATTTCCCGGGAAATAGAACTTAAAGAACTGGAAGGTGAAACAAATGGCAATCGAATTTAATGAAAAAACATGGGTGATGGGCATCTTGAACATTACACCAGACTCCTTTTCAGACGGGGGAAGCTATTCGACGGTGGAGCAGGCGGTCGCCCGTGCCAAACAAATGGTGGCAGACGGAGCGGACATCATCGACGTAGGCGGCGAATCTACCCGTCCAGGCTATATGCTGATATCGGATGAAGAGGAAATCAGCCGTGTAGTTCCGGTCATCAAAGCTTTGGTGAAGGAAGTGGGCGCTTATATTTCAATCGATACATATAAAGCGGCAGTGGCTGATGCTGCTGTTAAAGCCGGAGCCCATATCATCAACGATATTTGGGGCGCTAAGTACGAGCCGGAAATCGCCAAAATAGCAGCAAAGCACAATGTGCCGATCATTTTAATGCATAACCGTAACGATACGTCATACACGGACTTCTGGAGAGACATTCAGCGGGACATGGAAGAAAGCATTCAGATTGCACTGGACGCTGGGGTTGCGAAAGAGCAGATCTGGCTGGATCCGGGCATTGGTTTCGGAAAAACCATATACCATAACATTGAAATGATGCAGCTTTTGGATCGATTTGTCGCGCTTGGTTATCCGGTCCTGCTTGGAACTTCCCGTAAATCATTGATTGGAAAAGTGCTCGATGTACCGGTAAGTGAAAGACTGGAAGGGTCGCTTGCCACGGTTTGCTACGGAGTCGAAAAAGGCTGTCAGATCGTCCGCGTCCACGATGTGAAAGAAACAAGCCGAGCCGTCCGTATGCTTGATGTATTAACCGGCAAGCAAATATATAAGG
The DNA here is from genome assembly GCF_020071995.1 of Planococcus chinensis. Classification (GTDB taxonomy): domain Bacteria; phylum Bacillota; class Bacilli; order Bacillales_A; family Planococcaceae; genus Planococcus; species Planococcus chinensis_A. The sequence goes on from NZ_JABWTK010000017.1 coordinate 47,880, forward strand.
GAGTGGAGTAATGGATTATATTCATGTAAACGATATGGAGTTTTACGCTTACCACGGGGTCTTCCCGGAAGAGACAAAACTGGGCCAGCGCTTCCGGCTGACGGTTTCGCTTGCGGTCGATTTGAAAAAAGCCGGAGAAACAGACGACCTTATTCACACAGTCCATTATGGAGAAGTGTACGAAGCGTGCCGCCAGATTGTGGAAGGTGAACCGAAAAAGCTGGTGGAAGCTGTAGCGGAAGACGTGGCTGCACGTATCCTTTCCGAATTTCCGCTTGTGAAAGGGATTCGTGTGCAAATGATTAAACCGGATCCGCCGATACCAGGCCATTACAAGTCGGTCGCCATTGAACTGACGCGAGGGGAATTTGTATGAACGAAAGTTACTTGTCACTCGGCTCGAACATGGGAGACCGGCTGGACATGCTCAAGCAAGCCGTCCGGATGCTGGTGGAACATCCATCGATCGACGTAGCAGCGATTTCTTCCCTTTACGAAACAGAACCGGTAGGCTTTACCGAACAGGAGCCCTTTCTGAACATGGTTGTCCATGTCTGGACAGATCTTCCGGCACTGGGATTGTTGGATGTGTGCCAGGAAGTAGAAAAAAAACTTCAGCGCAAGCGGCTTGTCCGGTGGGGGCCGCGGACAATTGACCTTGACATTTTATTGTATAATCAAGACAATATGAAATCAGAGCGGCTCATCGTTCCGCATCCGCGCATGCATGAACGGGCTTTTGTCCTGGTTCCTTTATTGGAAGTGAATCCGTCACTAGGGACCAATCCTTTGAATCCGGAAGGCGTCCAGCTATGGAAAACTTACGACGGAGTCGATGCATTTTTGCGGTAGAACGGGCAGGATGTAAAGCTGTGAGCAGTGAGGTTTAATTTTGATAGACAAGCTGCCCCGATTTTGTGGCAGCTTTTTTATGTCTAACGAATAGAAATTGTGTACAATAGATAAATACACGAACGAGCGTGGTTTTTAAATACAAAGGAGTGTAGGACATGTCAGAAGAGTTAAATGATCAAATATTGGTGAGACGCCAAAAAATGCAAGCTTTCCAAGATCAAGGAATTGATCCGTTTGGCGCGCGTTTCGAACGCACCCATTCTTCAGAGGATATCATCAGCCAATATGGCGAGTTGTCTAAAGAGGAACTTGAAGAAAATCCGCATGAAGTTGTAATCGCAGGCCGTATTATGACGAAGCGTGGAAAAGGGAAAGCGGGCTTTGCCCATGTTCAAGATTTAAAAGGCCAAATTCAAATTTATGTCCGTAAAGATGCAATTGGCGAAGAAGCATATGATTTATACAATACAGTTGATCTAGGCGACATCCTGGGCGTAAAAGGGACAGTCTTCAAGACGAATGTTGGCGAATTATCCATTAAAGCGAAAGAAGTGACGTTTTTAACTAAAGCGCTTCGTCCGCTTCCGGAAAAATTCCATGGCTTAAAAGACGTAGAGCAACGCTACCGTCAGCGCTACTTAGACTTGATCACAAGTGAATCCAGCAAAGAAACGTTTATTTTGCGCAGCCGCATCATCCAATCGATGCGCCGCTACCTGGATAACCAAGGATTCCTGGAAGTGGAAACACCGATGCTGCATTCTATCGCAGGGGGAGCGGCAGCCCGTCCGTTCATTACCCACCACAATGCGCTAGATATGGAACTGTATATCCGCATCGCTATCGAGCTTCACTTGAAACGCTTGATTGTCGGCGGATTGGAGAAAGTGTATGAAATCGGCCGCGTCTTCCGCAACGAAGGGATTTCTACGCGCCACAACCCGGAATTTACAATGCTTGAGTTATATGAAGCATATGCAGACTATAATGACATCATGGCTCTAACTGAAAACTTGATTGCACATGTTGCACAAGAAGTCTTCGGAACAACCACTGTTCAATACGGTGAAGACGAGATCAACCTGGCGCCAGGTTGGAAACGTCTACACATGGCGGACGCTGTCAAAGAATATACAGGAGTCGACTTCTGGAAACAAATGTCGAAAGAAGAAGCTCAGGCCCTAGCTAAAGAACACGGCATTGAAATCAAACCTACTATGGAAGTAGGCCATATCTTAAACGAATTCTTTGAACAGAAAGTAGAAGAAGAGTTGGTTCAGCCTACTTTTGTATACGGCCACCCTGTGGAGATTTCTCCGTTGGCTAAAAAGAATCCGGAAGACGAACGTTTTACTGACCGTTTCGAATTATTTATTGTCCGCCGCGAACATGCGAATGCTTTTACCGAGTTGAACGATCCAATTGATCAGCGTCAGCGTTTTGAAGCACAATTGGTCGAAAAAGCGGAAGGCAATGACGAGGCGCACGAAATGGATGAAGACTTTATCGAAGCATTGGAGTATGGCATGCCGCCTACGGGTGGTCTCGGAATCGGGATTGACCGTTTGATTATGCTGTTAACGAATTCGGCTTCTATTAGAGACGTTCTATTGTTCCCTCAAATGCGTCCACGTGACTAATTTATAAGCTCGATGATAGTGTAATAAGAGGTGAATGGATCGACTTAAGACTATTATTAGTTTTAAGTCGATTTATTTTTAAAAAAGTGTTGCACGAATCGAGGAGTAATGATATATTAGTTGATGTCGTGTTTTTCAGGTTTGAAACACACGAAAAAATATTTGAAATTTGTTATTGACTTCTTAAATAGAAGCTGGTAATATTGAAAAGTCGCCAATGAGCGGCGCACAAAACATGAACCTTGAAAACTGAACAGCAAAACGTCAACATAAATTGTTTGAGCGCCTTGGCGCGAAAACGAATTTATGCGAGGATCGTCGCAAAGCGATCCGAGCACAACTACTGATCAGGCAAACGCCAGATCAAGCGACTCGCGCGTTCTTCGGAACGGCGAGACGCCAGCAGAATTTGAGCAATCGGTTCTCTATAATGGAGAGTTTGATCCTGGCTCAGGACGAACGCTGGCGGCGTGCCTAATACATG
>NZ_JABWTK010000018.1 GCF_020071995.1 Planococcus chinensis
ACAGCCCATTTAATTTCGCTTGAATATACGTTTTTGCCCATGCAAAAACACCTCCGATTTGTGTACTTGTTAAAAGTGTACCATCTCGAAGGTGTTTTATATTGTCCCATTTAATTATGTTAGTCTAACCCGGAATATTCCTATTCCGGGTCTTTTTATAGGTTTTTCCACTTTGTATGACGATAGTGCTATTTTCTGACAAATTTGCTGTTCCTGGGTTTTAGGTGGGAAAACAAGGGTATAATAGATACTGAAATACAAATTCGAAAGGAATGGTTCACTATCGATTCACACGGAATTGAGCACACGGAGAAAATGGAGCAGGCATTTCGAGACGTCCACGGATTTGGTATTGATGAATACCAAAATGACACAAACAAAATTGTAGAAGTAGAGCAGCGGAGAGAACGAGACTATCAAAAAGGGCAGCTAGCGGCTGCGAAGATCGAACGTCTGGTACACCGTGATTAATATAGTATGTTTAAGCCAGTGCCTTTAGGTGCTGGTTTTTTGATTGATATGTATTCTCATTTAGTGAGTTTCTATTGAAAATAAAGATGATTCAGAAATACTGTGCCGAAAACCCGTATTTTGCAATAAATACAGCATTTTGAAAAGCTCATATCTAAAAATCTTCTCCGGTTTAATGATTTGCTACTCATGGTGATTTCGGTTAAGATTAGAATGATACTAATTAAGAATGGTTTGCCATTCAACATCAACTTTATGGAGGTATTTACATGTCAACTTTGGTCATTAAAGATTTGCACGTTGAAATCGAAGGTAAAGAGATTTTAAAGGGTGTAAATTTAACTATTAATACAGGTGAAATTCATGCCATCATGGGACCTAACGGAACAGGTAAGTCAACTTTGGCTTCTGCTATCATGGGGCATCCAAAATATGAAGTAACATCCGGTTCAATTACTTTAGACGGTGAAGACGTATTGGAAATGGAAGTGGACGAACGCGCCCGCGCTGGCCTTTTCCTTGGCATGCAATACCCGAGTGAAATTTCTGGAGTAACAAATGCTGACTTTATGCGTTCGGCTATGAATGCCCGCCGCGAAGAAGGCGACGAAATTTCATTGATGAAATTCATCCGTGAACTTGACAAGAAAATGGAAGTTCTTGATATGGACCAGGAAATGGCGCAACGCTATTTGAATGAAGGATTCTCAGGCGGGGAAAAGAAACGCAATGAAATTCTTCAAATGATGATGATCAAACCGAAAATCGCAGTTCTTGATGAAATTGACTCCGGTTTGGATATCGATGCATTGAAAGTTGTATCGGAAGGCGTTAACCAAATGAGAAGCGAAAACTTCGGCTGCTTGATCATCACTCACTATCAGCGCTTGTTAAACTACATCACGCCTGACCACGTTCACGTAATGATGCAGGGCCGCGTAGTTAAATCCGGTGGAGAAGAACTTTCTCACAAACTGGAAGCAGAAGGCTATGACTGGATCAAAGCGGAACTTGGAATCGAAGATGAGACTGTAGGACAAGAAGCTTAATTGGAAGGGGAAACTAACGTGACGGTTGAAACGAATTTAAAAATAACCGAGCAGGACGTACGCTCCTTCTCGGCTTCTAAATCAGAACCTGAAGAGTTTACAAACTTGCGCGTTCAGGCGCTTGCAGCTGCAGAAGTATTGCCGTTGCCAAAACCTGATAAAACGAAAATTGCTGCCTGGAACTTTACTGAGTTTCCTGTGCATTCAACAGAGAGCTCAACGTATTCTTCACTTACGGAGCTTCCGGAAGAAGTGCAGTCTCTTGTTGACTTGAAACAGAAAAATCTTTATATCCAGCACAACAATACACCGGCATACTTGGCGTTGCCTGAAGAACTGAAAGCACAAGGAGTTATCTTAACTGATATTTTCACAGCGATCCGTGACCATGCAGACCTAGTCGGAAAATATTTTATGAACGAAGCTGTAAAAGCGGAAGAGCATAAATTGACATCGCTTCATGCAGCTTTGTTAAACGGCGGCGTATTCTTATATGTACCGAAAAACGTTGTTATTGAAGAGCCTGTCCAAGTGGTATTCATCCACGACAACGCAGATGCTTCACTGTTCAACCACGTGTTGGTTGTAGCAGATACAAGCAGCCAAGTAACGTATGTTGAAACTTATATTTCAACAGTACCCCAAGCAAACGGGCTCGCAAACATCGTTTCTGAAGTTATTGCAGAAGATAACGCAAAAATCACTTACGGTGCAGTAGACGTATTGGCTGAAGGATTTACAGCTTATATCAACCGCCGTGGAGTTGCGAAGCGCGATGCAACGATTGAATGGGCGCTTGGCATGATGAACGACAGCGATACGATTTCTGAAAACACAACTTACCTGATTGGCGACAACTCAACTGGCGATACAAAAACGGTTGTAGTTGGCAGAGGCACTCAGAAACAGAACTTTACAACAACTGTAACGCATTGGGGCAAAAACTCAGAAGGCCAGATTTTGACGCATGGCGTTATGAAAGAAGCGGCATCCGCTATTTTCAACGGCATCGGCAAAATCGAACACGGTGCTTCAAAAGCGAATGCTGAACAGGAATCCCGTGTTCTTATGCTGAGCCCGAAAGCACGCGGCGATGCAAACCCGATTCTTTTAATCGACGAAGACGATGTAACCGCAGGCCACGCTGCTTCAGTTGGCCGAGTAGATCCGCTTCAATTGTATTATTTGATGAGCCGCGGCATCACAAAACAGGAAGCTGAACGTCTTGTTATTCACGGCTTCTTGGCACCAGTAGTAAATGTGCTGCCAATCGAAGGCGTTAAAAAGCAATTGACGGAGGTTATCGAAAGGAAAGTCCGCTAATGATCAACCAAGAGATAAAAAGCTATTTTCCGATACTGAATCAAGAAATTAATGGCCATCCACTTGTCTATCTGGACAGTGCGGCCACTTCCCAAAAACCGGTGCAGGTCATTGAAGCATTGAAAAACTATTATGAGTTTGACAATTCCAATGTCCACCGCGGCGTGCATACGCTCGGCAACCGGGCGACTGAAAAGTATGAAGGCGCACGCGAAAAAGTCCGGAAATTCATCAATGCCAATGATGCCAAAGAAGTGATTTTCGTCCGCGGGACTACGACTGCCATCAATACAGTAGCCCAAAGCTATGGCAGAGCGAATGTGGAAGAAGGCGACGAAATCGTCATCACCTATATGGAGCACCATTCCAATATCATTCCATGGCAGCAACTCGCAAAAGAACGCGGAGCGATTCTGAAGTACATTGAGCTTGAAGAAGACGGCACGATTTCATTGGAACAAGTGCGGGCAGCGATTACTGAACGGACAAAAATTGTCTCAATGGTCTACGTTTCGAATGTGCTTGGCACGATGAACCCGGTGAAAGAGGTTGCGCAGATTGCCCATGAAAATGGAGCCGTTCTTGTTGTAGACGGTGCTCAGGCTGCGCCTCACTTGAAAATCGATGTTCAGCAGCTTGATTGCGATTTCTTCGCTTTTTCCGGCCATAAGATGGTCGGTCCGACTGGAATCGGCGTATTGTACGGCAAACAAGCGTTGCTGGAAGAAATGGAACCTGTTGAATTCGGCGGGGAAATGATTGATTTTGTCGGCTTATATGATTCAACATGGAAAGAGCTTCCTTGGAAATTTGAAGGCGGCACACCGATTATTGCAGGAGCGGTTGGCCTCGGTGCTGCAATCGATTTTCTGAATGAAATCGGCTTGAATAATATTGAGCAGCATGAACATGCAATGGCTGCTTATGCGATGGACAGAATGGGCGGCATCGAAGGGCTACAAATTTATGGCCCGAAAGATCCCGCAAAACGTGCAGGAATTGTAACGTTTAACTTGAATGATGTCCATCCGCATGATGTGGCAACTGTTCTGGATATGAGCGGCATTGCTGTCCGTGCTGGACACCATTGTGCGCAGCCGCTGATGAAGTGGCTGAATGTGACTGCTACAGCACGCGCCAGCTTCTACGTCTACAATGACGAATCGGATATCGATCGTTTAGTGGAAGGCCTGCGTACAGCAAAGGAGTATTTCAATAATGTCTTTTAATAACTTAGACCAACTTTATCGGCAAGTGATCATGGATCATTACAAAACGCCGCGCAATAAAGGCGCACTTGAATCCAACAGTGTGAATATCGAAATGAACAATCCGACATGCGGCGACCGGATTCAGCTGACGCTGCAAGTCGAAGACAATATTGTCAAAGATGCAAAATTCGACGGTGAAGGCTGCTCGATTTCAATGGCATCTGCTTCAATGATGACCCAAGCGGTAAAAGGCAAAGACGTCGAAACAGCGTTGCAGCTTTCGCATATCTTTTCAGATATGATGCTAGGAAAAGAATACGATGATTCAATCGATTTAGGGGATATCGAAGCATTGCAAGGTGTTTCCCAATTCCCTGCACGCATTAAATGTGCTACTCTTGCATGGAAAGCCATGGAAAAAGGCGTAAAAAGCGAAGAAAAATCGTAACACAGAACGGAGGAACGACGATGGCAAAAAAAATGCCGGAGATCGGTGATTATAAATATGGGTTCCACGATAAAGATGTGTCAGTGTTCCGATCAAAACGTGGACTTACAGAAGATATCGTAAGAGAAATTTCGAACATTAAGAGCGAACCGGAATGGATGTTGAAATCTCGCCTGAAAGCTCTTAAATTGTTCTACTCAATGCCAATGCCACAATGGGGCGGCGATTTGGGTTCATTGAACTTCGATGAAATTACGTATTACGTAAAACCGTCTGAAGCGAGCCAGACTTCATGGGATGAGGTTCCGGATGAAATCAAAGCGACATTTGATAAATTAGGGATTCCTGAAGCTGAACAAAAATACCTTGCGGGTGTTTCTGCTCAGTATGAATCTGAAGTGGTTTACCACAACATGAAAGTGGAATTGGAAGACATGGGCATCGTCTTCAAAGACACGGATGCTGCACTTCGTGAAAACGAAGACTTGTTCCGCGAATACTGGCAGACAGTTATTCCGGCTGCAGACAATAAGTTCGCGGCTCTTAACACAGCTGTATGGTCTGGTGGATCGTTCATCTATGTACCAAAAGGCGTAAAAGTGGAATCTCCGCTTCAAGCTTATTTCCGCATCAACTCGGAAAACATGGGCCAATTTGAACGTACATTGATTATCGTTGATGAAGGCGCAAGCGTTCATTACGTAGAAGGCTGTACAGCACCGGTTTACACGACAAACTCCCTGCACTCTGCAGTAGTTGAAATCATCGTGAAAAAAGATGCTTATTGCCGCTACACAACCATCCAGAACTGGGCAAACAACGTCTATAACCTTGTAACGAAACGCGCATTCGTGGATGCGAACGGTACAATGGAATGGATCGACGGCAACATCGGTTCTAAATTGACGATGAAATACCCGGCTGTTTACTTGAAAGGCGAAGGCGCACGCGGCATGACTTTGTCGATTGCAATCGCCGGCAAAGGGCAGCACCAGGATGCTGGAGCGAAAATGATTCACTTGGCTCCAAACACTTCTTCTTCAATCGTTTCGAAATCCATTTCGAAACAAGGCGGTAAGGTTTCTTACCGCGGAATCGTGCACTTCGGCCGTAAAGCCGATGGCGCCCGTTCAAACATCGAATGTGATACATTGATCATGGATAATCAGTCAACTTCTGATACTATCCCTTACAATGAAATCTTGAACGATAACGTCTCTTTGGAACACGAAGCGAAAGTTTCAAAAGTATCTGAAGAGCAATTGTTCTACTTGATGAGCCGCGGCGTTTCTGAGCAGGAAGCAACAGAAATGATCGTCATGGGCTTCATCGAGCCATTCACAAAAGAACTTCCAATGGAATATGCGGTAGAAATGAACCGTTTGATCAAGTTCGAAATGGAAGGCTCTATTGGTTAATAAAGTTGTTAACAGCCCTTGGCATGAGATTGCTCATGCCAAGGGTTATTTTTTATGGTAAAAAACGATGCCGTTTTATTGTTCATTTAAGGGGTAAACAAGCTAGGTAAGTAAATTTCAAGGAGGAATGCTGACATGAGTCAAACATTCGATGCATTGAAAGCAAAGCTTAGCAACGCAGACTTGGGGCAGGCAAAAGAAGTGATGGAGCAAGCCAAACAAGCTCATGAAGATGGAAAAATTGACGAGAATGAAAAGAAGGAACTGTTCGAATCTGCAAAATCGATCATTGGCGGAAAAGGCCTCGGTGGAATCTTTTAACAGCATGGACGGAAGCAGTACGTTTCACCAATGATAGTAAAGAATATAACAAAGCCCGGCGCATAAGCGCCGGGCTTTTACCTATTGATATTTTTTAGTGCCTCCCGTTTGCTAAGGGGCATCAATTCATGTTCCAAAACAAAAGTCCGCACCCAGTCGGCATCGGTTTTAGCGTATTCGCGGAGTGCCCAGCCAATGGATTTTTGGAGAAAGAATTCAGACGAAGCGGCGTGCTCCAGGATGATGCGGCTAAGTACCGCCGTGTCGGTAGTTTGTTTATATTTTAATTGATGAAGAATAGCCGCACGGTTTGTCCACATGTTATCGGCTTGAGACCATTCAAGCATTGTGAGGGTCCCGGCATCCCGCTGGATTTGAACGACATAGCCGAGTGCGCGCGGAGCGATGGAATCGACACTGTCCCACCAGGACTTGCTTTCGATCAATTGGCGTAAAAAGGGCAGATCAGCAAGCGACAAGTGCTTCACCATTTTTTCAAGTAGGGCGATGGCCGCATACTGGTACTCGCGTTCCGGCAGTGTATACAGTTTCCATACTTCTTCTGGTAAACGTTCCGGCTCCGGAAGCTGGTATTCCTGAAACTGTTCCTTCAGCAATACTTTCCGCAAAGGCGTTTTGATTCCGAGAAAGGGGAATTGATTTCGCATATACGCGCTCATCGCTACAGCCAGTTCTTCGCTGCGGTGGGCTTCAAATTTTCCGATGATTCCTCTATGGTCCCATTCTTTTTTCATGAAATTCATCTCCTAATCTTTTTAAAAAAAGTGTAGCACATCCAAAAGCAGGGAAATGTACAGCAACTGCTTTTTTTTATTGGAAATCTTGTAGTTGCGGCAAAGGGCATCTTCCAAAAAGACGCCCCATTTTTTGTGTGCTATCATAAAATAATAACGAATAGTGGAGGCGGGACGATGATATACGTTGGTTTGACGGGGTGGGGAGACCATCCGGACGTCTATAGCCCAGGCTCAAAAAAAACAGAAAAACTCATTGATTACAGCTCGCATTTTCCAATCGTTGAATTGGATTCATCGTTCTATGCAGTCCAACCTGAGCGCAATATCCGCAAATGGATCAACGAGACACCTGCAGGATTTCAGTTTGTGGTGAAAGCCTATCAAGGCATGACCGGGCATCAGCGCGGGGAAAACCCATTCGAGAGCCGCGACGAAATGTTTGAAGCGTTTCTCTTGTCGATTCGGCCTTTAAAGGAAGCGGGAAAATTGGCGATGGTGCTGCTTCAGTTTCCGCCTTGGTTTGATTGCCAGCGGGACAATGTCGAACAGATCCGGGAGATTGTCGGGCGCCTGCAGGAGTTTGATTTGGCCGTCGAGTTTCGCCATCAGTCTTGGTATGCACCGGAACTGCAGGAGAAGACGATCGAGTTTTTAAGGGAAAACAACTTGATCCATTCCGTTTGCGATGAACCGCAGGCGGGTGACGGCTCCATTCCGTTAGTGCCGATTTCCACCCGGGAAGACAAAGTGCTCTTTCGGCTGCATGGCCGCAATGTCCATGGCTGGCTGAATCCCGGCAATGCCAAGAAATGGCGGGAAGTCCGTTACTTGTACGATTACAATAAAAAAGAGCTGGAAGAAATCAGCGAAGCCGTTGCATCCTTAAAACAATCAACGGATAATGTGTATGTGATTTTCAATAATAACTCAGGCGGCCATGCGGCGGGAGATGCCAAACAATTTCAAGAGATGAACGAGCTGGAATTCAAAGGGCTCCATGAGAAACAGCTCGATTTGTTTGAAGGTGAATTTTAATGGTGTTTGTGCTAATTGCGATTGTTGGCTTATTGTCAGGAATCGTAGGTGCGTTGATTGGCCTTGGCGGAGGGGTCATTCTCGTACCAGCCATGCTGTTTCTCGGCACGGCGTTTGCTTTTTTTCCTGAATTGTCTCCGCAGAAAATTGTTGGGCTTTCGGTGATTATGATGATTTTTACAGGGCTTTCTTCCACGCTGTCCTATATGAAAGTGAAAACCGTCGATTATAAAAGCGGATTTATCTTTTTTGCAGGCAGTGCCCCTGGAACCATCATCGGAGCGTTTGTGAATAAGGGGCTGGATTTGCCTTCTTTTAATCTGTATTTCGGTATTCTGCTGGTTTTTCTAGCGATTTTGCTATTGGTTCGGGACCGGTTAAAAGAAGTCCACTGGTTTGTCGACAATGGCAAAAAGTATCATTTTAAAGATTCTATGAACAAGGAATACGTTTATGGATACCCGATTTGGGCAGCGCTTGTGCTGACATTCGCTGTAGGATTTGCTTCCGGCCTGTTTGGCATCGGCGGCGGTTCCATTATGGTGCCGGCCATGATCCTGCTCTTTCTATTTCCGCCGCATGTGGCAGTCGGCACTTCCATGTTCATGGTATTTTTATCAGCGATCGTAAACTCCATCACCCATTTTTCACTTGGCAATATTCCATGGATTTACACATTGGCTGTCGTGCCCGGGGCTTATATTGGCGCAAAAATAGGGGCAGGGTTAAACAAAAAACTTCAGTCTGAGACGCTTGTCGTCATATTGCGCATTGCCCTATTGGTATTGGGGGTGCGTTCGATTTACGAAGGATTATTCAGTTCTTAAAGAGGTGTAAGTGATGGGTGAGACCATTCATATTTATCATACAAACGATTTGCACAGCCATTTTTCGAATTGGCCACGCATCAAAAACTTATTAAGTGAGCGGAAACGCTGGCACGAGGAAGAAGGGGATATCTGCCTGATCCTCGATATCGGCGACCATGTCGACCGCTCGCATCCCTACACTGAAGGAACAGCCGGGAAAGGAAATGTGGAATTGCTGAATGATGCCGAATACGACGCGGTGACCATCGGCAATAACGAAGGCATCACGCTGTCCAAAGAAGAATTGGATGACTTATATGTACAGGCTGATTTTGATGTTGTTGTCGCCAATTTATATAAACCGAACGGCGAACGTCCTGAATGGGCGAAACCGTACCGGCTCATCAAAACAAATAGCGGGTACACCATTGGACTGGTCGGAGCTACAGCCGAATTCACGCCTTTCTATAAACGCCTTGGCTGGACGATTTCAGACGCGAAAAACGCTATTATAGAGGCCGTAGAGGCTATTAAAGGGGAAGCGGACCTGATTGTCTGCCTGTCCCATCTTGGCGTCAAAGAGGATGAATATTTGGCGGAACTATGCCCCGATATCGACGTCATTCTCGGAGCCCATACCCATCATATTTTCCATGAAGGGAAAATGATTGGAGATACATTGCTTGGAGCTGCCGGGAAGTTCGGTATGTATATCGGCCATGTGACCATTGAACCTTTGCGGCAGGAGAAAAAAGCACAGCTGATTGAAACAGCGACGTTGCAAGAAAGCGATGGCACATTCAATGAGCTGCTGATCGAACAAGGCAAAGCCCAATTGAGTGAACCGATTTTCTATAATGAAAAAGAGTTGAAAGCGGAATGGTTCAAAGACTCGGAGCTTGCTGAATTGTTCGGGGAAGCTTTGCTGGAATTTTCAGGTGCCCCTTGTGCGCTATTCAATGCCGGGTTGTTTATGGAAGACATGCCGCTAGGGAAAGCGACCCGCTATGATTTCCATAAAATGCTGCCGCATCCGATCAATCCATGCTTGATCGAGCTGACCGGTGCAGAACTGAAAGAAATTTACATGCAGTCCTTAAACGCAGAGTGGCCGCATATCGAATTGAAAGGAATGGGATTCCGGGGGGCGGTCGTCGGCAAAATGATCCGGGTAGGCCTGGAGGTGAAAAACCACCAACTGTTCGTCGGCGGGAAACCGGCAACCCATGATGAAACGTTTGAACTTATCACGTTGGACATGTTTACGTTCGGCTACTTTTTCCCATCGCTAAAGCGCGCTCCGAAAAAGTATTTCATGCCGGAATTCCTGCGGGATGTTTTCAGCCAGTATTTCCGGAGCAAAGCTATTCGTTGAAAGAAAATTCGGACTTAACATACATTTGATTTTGTAAAAAGTATGGGCTATGCTTACTATGAAATAAATATTGATGGGTAGAGGCCGCAAAACTTATTAGTACGATGTGTGAGTGTGACAACGTTGAACACATCCGAAAGGAAGTTTTGCCGAAGTTCTTTTTTTGCTGTCACTGAAAAAAGAGCTGGGGGTATTCTGAATAGGAATGCCACTGTCGTTTAAGTTTTAATTTAAACGAAGAGCTACAGGGTTGTTTGGTGTTTGAACGCACAGACGAATTGTAGAGGGCTGACTGTATCCATTGGGAGACAGTGGGCCCTTTTTCTTTCTCTTCCATCCTAAAAAACAGGAGGAATCTGTAACATGGAAAACACTATTTTTTCGATTTTGCCGCCAATCATTGCGATTGTCATGGTGCTTCTAACTCGCCGCGTTCTATTGTCGCTCGGAGCGGGAATTGTGGCCGGAGCTTTGATTTTGACATCATTTGCGCCGCTGGAAGCATTGCGGGAAGTTTACAATTCATTTGCTATTACGTTTTGGGATGAAGGATTTAACGCTTATAACGTCTTTATCCTTCTCTTCCTGCTGCTGCTAGGGATCATCACTGCGTTCGTCAGCTTGTCCGGCGGAAGCCATGCTTTCGCAGAATGGGCAGCTACACGCATCAAGTCAAGAAGAGGCGCAAAAGTCCTGACGGTATTCTTGGGAATCGTCATCTTTATTGATGACTATTTCAATGCATTGGCAGTCGGGCAAGTAGCCAAGCCGATTACGGACCGCTATAAGATTTCACGTGCCAAACTGGCTTATTTTATTGATTCGACAGCCGCTCCAGTTTGCGTTATCTCACCGGTTTCGAGCTGGGGAGCAGCGATTATCGGAATCATCGCGACGATTTTGGCGGAACAGACGTATGTTCAGTCTTCTGCACTCGAGTCGTTCGTCTTGATGGCGCCGATGAACTTTTATGCAATTGCCACACTGGCGATCGTCTTTTTCGTCGCTATCCGGGACGTGGATTTCGGAGCGATGAAAAAACACGAGACACGCGCAATTGTTGAAGGGCAATTGTTTGATCCAAAGAAAACAATTCCTGGAGAAATGAAAGAAGAGTTTCCAAGCCATTCACACGGCCATGTTCGGGACCTGTTGCTGCCAATCTTGTTATTAGTTGCCGGGACGATCCTTGCCATGATTTGGACGGGCTATCAGAATGCCGGCCAAGTCGCTGACATCTGGCTGATTTTTGAAAACACCGATGTCCCGGCTTCGTTGTTGACCGGTGGACTTCTTGGAGCCGCCACTTCGATTGTGCTGTACTTGCTTCAAATGAAACACAATAAAACAGCAAACGCTGCATGGGTGGGCAAAGGCATTATCGCGGGCATCAAGTCCATGGCCGCTGCTGTGTTTATCCTGATTTTTGCCTGGTCATTAAGTTATTTGATCGGCGCGCTTGAAACAGGGCTTTACCTTTCAGAAATTGTCACAGAAAACAATGTGCCAATTGAAGTCCTGCCGGTTCTGCTGTTTTTACTGGCAGGAATTATGGCTTTCTCAACCGGAACTTCATGGGGCTCATTCGGAATTCTACTACCGATTGCGGGGAACATCATGGCCCAGGCTGCACCTGAGCTATTATTGCCGGCTTTGTCTGCAGTACTGGCTGGAGCTGTATTCGGTGACCACTGCTCACCGATTTCCGACACGACCATCCTGTCTTCGACGGGAGCAGGAAGCAATCATATGGACCATGTATTAACTCAGCTTCCGTATGCACTGACAGCTGCCGGCATTGCTTCAATCGGGTATATTGTCATAGGTTTCACAGAATCCCTGTGGTTGGCCTTAGGAGCAGTTGTGGTTATTCTTTTGATATTATTCGTAGCTTGGTCGCGGCGCACCACTATTCTTGAAAAACGTGCTAAAACTCTATGATATGTAAAGCAGAGAACCTGGTTCTCTGCTTTTTTATTATTGTAGCAATAGTTATTTGTAAAAACCTTGCTGAATTATCTTTACTTTGCAGAGCCTCCTCGTTATACTATTTTTAGATTAGTAAATAATCTGAAAATAAACAAACTTCCTATTTTTCTGGAAAGGAAATGGAAGAAAACAAGGGGGAGAAAAAATGGAACGTTCGCAATGGGGAACACGCGCCGGTTTCATTATGGCAGCTGTGGGGTCAGCTGTAGGTCTGGGGAACATTTGGCGTTTTCCGTACGTGGCCTATGAAAATGGTGGAGGAGCATTCTTTATACCGTACTTATTCGCTCTGTTAACCGCAGGGATACCAATTCTAATTATGGAATTCACCATCGGCCATAAATTCCGCGGATCAGCACCGCTATCGTTCTTTAGAATGAGCGGCAAAAAATTGGAATGGATGGGCTGGTGGGCGATATTCGTCTCATTCGTCATATCCACTTATTATGCAGTTATTATTGCTTGGGCAATGCGTTACACGATCTTTTCGTTCAATCAGGCATGGGGAGACGATACACAGGCATTTTTATTTGAAGATTTTCTTCAACTAACTGTTCAGCCAGGTCAAACCGGCGGAATTGTATGGGGTGTATTTATTCCGTTGGCGCTTGTATGGATTATTGCGCTTGGCATTCTTTTCGCCGGAGTCAAAAAAGGAATTGAGATGGCGAACCGAATTTTCATTCCGACATTAGTGGTCATTTTCCTGATTGTCGTTATACGCGCTGTCACTCTTGATGGTGCTGCACTCGGGCTTGAGGCATTCTTCAAACCGAATTTTGATGCCATTATGGACCCTCAGGTTTGGGTAGCGGCATACGGACATATTTTCTTCAGTTTATCAATCGCTTTCGCTATCATGATCACTTATGCAAGTTATTTGCCGAAAAAATCGGATATTACAAACAATGCATTCATCACCGGATTTGCCAACTCGGCTTTTGAATTGCTTGCCGGAATCGGAGTTTTTGCAGCACTTGGGTTTATGGCGAGCCAGCAAGGGGTTGCGGTTGCGGATGTAGCTACAGCAGGCGTAGGGTTAGCATTTGTTGTGTTCCCGCAAATCATCAGTGAATTCCCGGGCTTTAACGGATTCTTTGGGGCCTTGTTCTTCTTGTCGTTGACGTTGGCCGGACTTACTTCATTGATTTCCATCACGGAAACTTACGTTGCTGGATTCTCTGAAAAATTCGGGATTTCACGCAATAAAGCAGTTGCATTTGGCGGCGGGCTTGCTGCATTGATTTCCATTCTCTTTGCTACACAAGGCGGCTTGTTCTTCCTGGACGTAGCTGATTATTTCATCAACCAATTTGGTGTAGCAGCAATCGGATTAGTTGAAGTGATCTTGGTCGTATGGGCTTTCCGTAAAGTGGATCTGCTGCGGGACCATGCCAATGCCATTTCAGACATTCACCTTGGCGGCTGGTGGAAAATCTGCCTGGGCATCGTAACGCCAATTGTTTTGGGTTATATGATGTTCGGTTTATTGAAAACCAACCTTCTGAAGGAATTTGATACCGAAACCGGCAACTACGAAGGGTATTCGGATACGTTCATCATGCTCGGCGGTACGAGTGTTGCACTTGCCGCACTTGTGTTTGGGATTCTCTTCTCCCTCGGCAAATGGCATAAAGACCATGCCCAGTTTGAAGAAGATAAATAGTAAGGGGGACCATAACATGTCAATTAGCGCAATTGTCGTAATGATAATCGGTATGGTAATCATTTGGGGCGGCTTGGCTGCTAGCATCTTGCATGCTGTCAGCAAAAGCAGAGCTGCAAAAAGAACAGCTTAAGATGAAAACCCGGGAGCAATCGCTTCCGGGTTTTTCTATGGTATTGGAGAGCCTTCCAACTTTTGTTATATTGTAGGGGATGGTTCTTTATGGTACATTTGGAATGGAATGATTTCATACATAACTTAACAGAATGGGGACGATGAGCGTGTCAGTTGAACAGGAACATCTAAGAAAGCCCGATTGGTTAAAAATCAAACTTAATACAAATGAAAACTATACGGATCTGAAAAAAATGATGCGGGAAAACAACTTGAATACGGTTTGTGAAGAAGCCCGTTGCCCAAACATCCATGAATGTTGGGGGACGCGCAGAACAGCCACATTTATGATTCTCGGAGCTGTCTGTACCCGTGCCTGCCGTTTCTGTGCGGTCAAAACCGGGTTGCCGAATGAACTGGATCTGCAGGAGCCGGAACGTGTAGCCAAATCTGTGCAATTAATGAATTTAAAGCATACGGTGATAACAGCTGTAGCCCGTGATGACTTAAAAGACGGCGGCTCGGAAGTATTTGCTGAAACTGTGCGCGCCATCAAACGTTTAAATCCATTTACAACTGTTGAAGTTCTGCCTTCTGATATGGGTGGAGTGTATGAAAACCTTGAACGACTGATGGCGGCGGAACCCGATATTTTAAACCACAATATCGAAACCGTCCGAAGACTGACGTCGAGAGTCCGGGCGCGGGCAACTTATGACCGTTCCCTCGAACTGTTGAAGCGGGCAAAAGAAATCCGTCCGGAAATTCCGACCAAGTCTTCGCTGATGCTCGGTCTAGGTGAAACGAAAGAAGAAATCCTTGAAGTCATGGACGATTTACGGGCAAACGATGTTGATATCATGACGATTGGGCAGTATTTGCAGCCATCCAAAAAACACTTGAAGGTACAGAAATATTATTCGCCGAAAGAGTTTAAGGAATTATGGGAAATTGCGATGGAAAAAGGATTTTCGCACTGCCAGTCAGGGCCGCTTGTCCGGAGCAGTTACCATGCCGATGAGCAAGTCAACGCAGCCGCAAAAGAACGCCAACGTCTTGGAGATATACAAGCAGCTGTTTCAGACAGCTAATGGATGGTGATAAAGATGGTTATATTAGATCAATGGGAATACGAAGTGATAATCGATTACCGGGAAGGGTTCCAGCAAGAAGCACTGGCAAACCGCTACAGCGAGATCCTGGCAAAATATGATTATATACTGGGAGACTGGGGATATGGCCAGCTCCGATTGAAAGGCTTTTTTGAAGATACCAATCATAAAGCGACATACGACACAAAAATCAGCACCTTGCAGGATTATTTGTACGAATACTGCAATTTCGGCTGTGCCTATTTTGTCATCAAGAAAGTGGGCAAAGCCCCTGCACCTGAACCAGAACAACAACCGGAAACCCTCGAGACAGATTCATAATCTGGCGAGGGTTTTTTTCGTGCCATATGATATGATAAAGAAGAGAACAGCATGTAACAGCTAAGTTTAATGGAGGGTTATAAATGTATTTCATAGATAGAAATCAGATTACAGAAACAGCAGCTCATATGGCTGCATTGGTGGAATTGTTTGAAGAAAAGAAAGAGTGGTCATCTTTGGTGGACCAATTAGCGTTGGAGCGGCTTGCGAACAATTTGGTCGAGTCGATGATCGATATGGGGAATTCCATGATTGACGGGTTTATCATGCGGGATCCCGGGAGCTACGAGGATATCATTGATATTTTGGTGGATGAAAAAGTCATTACGGCGGAAATGGATGAACCGTTGAAAAAGGTGATCGGACTGCGCAAAATGCTGGTGCGGGAATTCATGAAAGTGGACCATCAGGAATTGCTGGATGTTATTAGCGCCAACTACGGACCGCTAAAAGAGTTTGCACCGAAAGTTGAACATTATTTGGAACACGAGCTGGGGCCGGTATCCGCATTTTTGCCGGAGTCTAATAATGAAAACCTATAAAGCCTATTGCCTTGATCTGGACGGCACGGTCTACCGGGGAACAGAACCCATCGCAGAAGCGGTGGCTTTTGTGCGCCGCCTCCAAACAGAGGGCATTGAACCGTTTTTTGTCACGAATAATGCATCGATGACGCAGCTGCAGCTCCACCAAAAGCTTACGCGGTTTGGCATAGAGACAGCGGAGTCCCAAATTATGTCTTCCGCTCTTGCAGCTGCAAAATACATCAAACGCTGGTATCCGGATAAGACGGTCTTTATGATCGGCTCAGACGGTCTTCGCCAGGCGTTGGAGCAAGAAGGCATTTCGCAAGTTGAAAGAGACGCTGATATTGTGGTGATGGGGATTGATCCTGCTGTAAACTACGAAAAGCTGGCAACGGCATGTTTGGAAGTTCGAAAAGGCGCCGTCTTTCTGTCTACCAACCGCGATTTGGCATTTCCGTCGGAAAGAGGCTTGCTGCCAGGAAACGGCGCATTCACAACGCTTGTTGCTGCATCTACAGGAGTGGACCCCGTGTATATCGGCAAACCGGAAGGGCATATGCTCGACGCCATTTTGTACGAACACGGATTTGAAAAAAACGACATGGTCATGATCGGGGATAATTACGACACCGATATTTTAGCAGGCGTCCATTTTGAAATTGACACGGCCCATGTTAACACCGGCGTTACGCCGATGGAAGATGTAATGAAAAAAGATGTTCAGCCGACGTATCTGCTGGAACACCTTGGGTTTTGGACCATATAAGAAAAGCGCAAGAGCCCGTGTAGATTCGACGGCCACACAGCCGGGTTGGCTTATGGCCCTGGAATCTGGGCGCTGGAGTCTGGACCATATAAAAAAGCCGTTGGGAACGGCTTAGAATAAAGGGTTTTCTTCTATAAACTCATAAACATTCTTGGTCAGCTCTTCGGGTGAATCTGCTTCGACGATTTCACCATTTACGAGTGCATAAAGAGATTCCGAACATTTTGTGCAATAACTTAAACAGCCATATTCCAGCACATCGAGATTCGGATCCCGTTCCAGTTTTTCAAAAGATTCTTGTGATCCATTTGCTATATTGCTGATGCAAAATTCCACAATTGGTTTCATTTTGGTCACCTCACTACTCTGAAATCCTACCTTTTTTTATAGCGATAGTCAATTAATTGATTTCTGTATAATAGCTTGTGAAACTTATCACAATCAGCTATACTCTTAGTTGAGAAATTGTGCAGATATACGGATGAAAAGGGAGATACTTATGCGAAAATTAGTTTTACTCGGCGGTGGATACGGAAATATGCGGATATTGCTTCGCCTATTGCCCAATAACCTTCCGCTTGATACGGAAATCATTTTGATCGATCGAACGCCTTTCCACAGCATGAAGACGGAATTCTACGCGCTTGCGGCAGGGACAGCGTCGGATCATGAAGTGCGGGTGGCATTCCCTGAAAGCGACCGTTTGACGATGGTCCACGGGGAAATCGAGAAAATCAGTATGGATGAAAATTGCGTTGTCATGGAAAACGGCGATTGCATCGAATACGATGACTTGGTCATTGGCCTGGGCTGTGAAGACAAATACCACAGCGTTCCAGGAGCTGATGAATTCACGTACAGTATCCAGACCATCGGCAAAACACGCGAGACTTTTAAAACACTTTTAGGCCTGCCTTCAGGAGCGGTAGTTGGCGTTGTTGGCGCTGGCCTCAGCGGAATTGAATTGGCAAGCGAATTGCGTGAAAGCAGACAAGATCTTCAGATCAAGCTGTTCGACAGAAGCCCACGGATCTTGCGGGATTTCCCAGAGCGCTTAAGCAATTTCGTTAAAAAATGGTTCGACAAAAACAATGTGGAAGTGATTCCAAGCTCCAACATCACGAAAGTGGAGCCGAATCTTCTTTATAACCACGAAGATACCATTCCAGTGGATGCAGTGGTTTGGACTGCAGGCATCCAGCCGGTTAAAGTCGTGCGTGACCTTGGTCTCGAAAGCGATAGCAGCGGACGCATTGTCATTAACCAGTACCACCAAATTCCGAATCACGAAAACGTCTATGTTGTAGGCGACTGTGCAGCGCTGCCAATGGCACCGTCTGCCCAGCTGGCTGAAGAACAAGCAGAGCAAATTGTAAAAGTGCTGTCTGCAATTTGGAGAAACCAGCCGCTGCCTGAGCAGATGCCGGAAATCCAGCTTAAAGGATTCCTCGGTTCACTCGGCAAAAAGCAAGGTTTTGCCTATTTGGCAGACCGTACCGTAACAGGCCGCATCGCCCGCTTGATGAAGTCCGGCGTACTTTGGATGTACAAATGGCATAATGGCTGAGAAAGTAAAAAAGCGCTCAATTGAGCGCTTTTTTTATTGGGCTTCTGCTGAAAAGCCGTGTTTTTCAAGTTCTTTGTATACAGGCTTCAACTGGACGTATCCTTCGCCGACAACTTCGCCTTCTACTAATACAAGCGGATAGAAAAATTCATCGTCCAGGATCCGCTGGGCATAGTCTTTGCGGTGTTCCAGGTCTTGCGGTTTCTCAATATCGATATAGGTAATTGAAAATGGCTGATCTTTGTATTTACGTGAAATGGCCGCTTCGAGCCATTCATACGTATCTATGGAAGAAGGGGCGTTGACGCAGCTGGCACAAATAACATCGGTTCCGTAAACTTCAATCGAGATTTCTTTCGGCATTTAAGTCTACCTCCTGTAAATTCATTAGTGGCTTTTTCCTCTCAATCACATTATAATGATTATAATGAAAGGAGTCGATATAAATGACTGAAGCTATGATGGAAAGCCAAGTAATGGAAGTCCTAGATAAATTGCGTCCATTCCTTTTGCGTGACGGTGGAGACTGTGAACTTGTTGATGTGGAGGATGGAATCGTAAAACTTCGTCTTCTGGGTGCATGCGGCAGCTGCCCAAGTTCGACCATTACATTAAAAGCAGGGATTGAACGCGCATTGATGGAAGAAATTCCTGGCGTTGTAGAAGTAGAGCAAGTATTTTAATGCCAAGGGACCCGTCATAGGTCCCTTTTTTGCTACATATAATTAACGCCTCGCACAAGCTTGTTCGCTTGAAGCGGGTGAACATTTATTGCTATGATGATGGAAGAGGAGTGATAGGTATGGCACAAGTAGTTGAAATTACTGAAGCGGCTTCTTTTCAAGTCAAAGAAATGATGCGCCATAACGAAGAAGAAGATTCATTTCTTCGCGTAGCCGTTAAAGGCGGAGGCTGCAGCGGATTAACATACGGAATGGGCTTTGAAAAAGAACAGGGCTCTGATGATGATATATTGGAGCAATTCGGCATCCGTATTTTAGTAGCGAGAGAAGATGCACCTATTTTGAACGGTACAGTAGTTGATTACAAACAGTCGTTGATGGGCGGCGGGTTTACTATTGAAAATCCGAATGCCATCGCATCATGCGGCTGTGGAACTTCTTTCCGGACTGCTAAAAAAGCAGGTACGCCGGAAAGCTGTTAAACTTAAAAAACCTTCTCATTTGAGAAGGTTTTTTAAGTTGGAAACAAACCGAGTGATGAAGGCGCTTTTATAGAAAGCAAGTACAGTGCACAAGTTTTTTCGCTTCTTTTCAACTATCCGTAATAATTCCATCACACTTGATGGATAAAGCTTACAGCAAGGCAATTGTGAGTTGAAAACGGTATACAAAAGGTCTAATATAGAGTGTAGGAGTATATAAGCTTTAAAAATGACTTGAAGGTGGTTGCGATTGTGGTTAAGAGACCCTCAATTTTAGTATTAGGAGCAGGATACGGTGGTTTGACTACTGTAGTAAACTTGCAGAAGGTATTAGGCACAGATGGTGCTGACATTACATTGATCAACAAAAACGAATACCATTACGAAAGCACATGGCTTCACGAAGCTGCTGCCGGAACACTTCTTCCAGAACAAGTCCGTTACGATATCAAAGATGTAATCGATAGCGTGAAAACGAAATTTGTTCAAGCAACAGTTGAAGCAATCGATGTAAAAGGCAAGAAAGTAACGACTGACAACGGTGTCTTTACATACGACTATCTTGTGATTGGTCTAGGATTTGAAGGGGAAACTTTCGGAATTCCTGGCCTTGACAAATATGCGCTTTCAATTGCAAACGTTAAAGCTGCACGTTATATCCGTGAGCATATCGAGTTCCAATTTGCGAACTGGTCAGCGGAAGAAGAGAAAGACGATAGCCGTTTGACAATCGTTGTCGGCGGAGCCGGCTTCACAGGAATCGAGTTCTTAGGCGAACTTGCGAACCGTGTGCCTGAGCTATGCAAAGAATACGATGTACCTCGCGAAAAAGTGCGTGTCGTATGTGTAGAAGCGGCGCCAATGGTATTGCCTGGATTTGATCCTGAACTTGTCAGCTATGCAGTGGGCAAATTGGAATCCAAAGGAATCGAATTCTCAATCGGAACTCCGGTTGTCGAAGCGACGCCTGAAGGAGTTAACATCAAAAAAGGCGATGACAATTTCGAATTCATCAAAGCCGGCACAGTGGTATGGGCAGCAGGCGTACGCGGCAGCAAACTGATCGAAGAGTCAGGTATTGAAAACATGCGTGCCCGTGTGAAAGTGGAACCGGATCTTCGTGCTCCAGGCTTCTCTGATGTCTTTATCGTTGGAGACTGCGCATTGATGATTAACGAAGAAACAAACCGTCCGTATCCACCGACTGCACAGATTGCTATGCAGCAAGGTGAAACAGTAGCGAAAAACATCAACTCCTTGATCAAAGGCGAAGATACGATGCCATTCGTTCCTGACCTGAAAGGAACAGTTTGTTCTTTAGGCGAAGACGATGCAATTGGTGTGGTATTCGGCAAGAAGATTACAGGAAAACGTGCTTCGTTCATGAAGAAAATGATCGACAACCGTGCATTGCTATTGGTTGGCGGACCTGGTCTTGTTATGAAAAAAGGTAAATTCAACGTTCTATAATTAGATCAAAAGCTCCCGCTTGCGGGGGCTTTTTTTGTTAAAGGAGGAAATGGATATGGCAGCACACAAACGTGGAAATATCTGGCTCGGAGCAGCGGGTTTAGTAATAAACTCCAGAAAGGAATGGCTGGTCGTGAAAAAGCGATATGGCGGGCTGAACGGCAAATGGTCGCTTCCTGCAGGTTTTGTCATGGCGACTGAAACCGTTGACGAAGCAGCGATACGGGAAGTGAAAGAAGAAACCGGAATTGATTGTGAGCTGCTTGGAATGATCGGTTTTCGGACCGGTGTGATCCGGGAGGAAATCAGCGACAATATGGCTGTCTTTCTACTGAAAGCAAGTGATGAGGATCAACCGGTCGCTGCCCAGCTTTCGGAACTTTATGAAGCGGCCTGGTTGTCTCCAGAGAAATTGGCAGAAGATGATTCAGTATCCGTCATGCTTCAGGAAATGGTGAATTATGTGCTTGAAGAAGGATTCGAAGCCATAGAAGATGTAAATCCAGGAGACGTTTTCGGATATTCTACATATAAATTATTTTTTAAAAAATAGAGAATATGATAGATAAAAGTGGAATACGGAAGAAAAAAGGCGATGTATCCGTTTACATCACCTTTTTCTATTGTTGCATAATAAAAAGAGACGTGATATATTATCAGAATATTACAAACAATAACAGAGGGAGGTGTTTCGAATGACAGTTTTGAAAAAGGCAATGCCTACAAACAAATGCCCTTATTGTGCAGGCCAAGGATACTTCCAGCTGCGATTGGGCGGTTCAGAAACGTGCTCCCGCTGTTCAGGTTCCGGCAAAAAATGATCCCCCGAAAGACGTCTGTGGAGGCAACTCCACAGACGTCTTTTTATTGTGCACAAGGAATTTCTGTCGGAGCTAAGCGGCTCTTTCCGCTTTTCTTAGTGTCCAGCTCCGGCGGCCAGCCCCTCGAGGTCGCTTCGGTTTTGTCTCGAATGGCAAAGTGCGCCATTCATGCCAAACCCTCCAGCGCTTGTCGGGGCTAGAAGGCCGTCTGCGCTTTTTTAGTGTCTAGCTACAGTGCCTAGCTCCTCGGGTCGTAAGCCACTCTGGCTGTGCGGCAAAAAGCGCCGCTTCGCCAGATCGTCTTACGCCTGTCGGAGCTGAACAGGCACTTCCGCTTTTCTTGTCCATATTTGACAAAGCGATGAACTCTGGTTCGCGTCGTTGAAAGCCTCCGGCATTTCGGGTAAACTGATGAAAGGAATATCGGAGGTTAGAATTCATGAGTACATCAATTAGTATTGTTCAGTTAATTATTTCGGTTCTTTTATTTTTTGTGATGTTTTTCGGCATCGGCTTTTTGTTGAATATGCTTTTGCGCATGACGTGGCTGATGGCGATCGTTTATCCGATAGTGGTGCTGTTGATCATTGACGATGTCAGCTTTTTCGATTACTTCACAAACCCGG
This sequence comes from Planococcus chinensis, assembly GCF_020071995.1. Classification (GTDB taxonomy): domain Bacteria; phylum Bacillota; class Bacilli; order Bacillales_A; family Planococcaceae; genus Planococcus; species Planococcus chinensis_A. The sequence goes on from NZ_JABWTK010000018.1 coordinate 22,363, forward strand.
GCGAGTCTTTTTCAATGCTGGGGAATACGCTGACTTCATTGACAGGCAGTGATATAGCAGTGCTGTTGGCAGGGTTTGCCGGCGCGGTAACATCAGGCTTTGTTATGAAAATTCTTCGCAAAATGGGGTACCAAATGTTTTAAAGGCTATATCGAAAACGCCAGACCGGCAAACCGGTCTGGCGTTTTTTTATATTTTTCCTTCACTGTTAGCCCGAGGCAAATAAAAACATTCTTTTGATTATTTCGAGTAACGAACTACTCGGAAAAGAGCAGACATGATAAACTGAAAAGGAAAGCAAAATAGAGGGGGATTTTCATGGAACTCAAAGTACAGCAAGATGCATTAAATCTTGAAGCGGAAATTTTGATTGTCGGCCTTAGCCGCCATCCCGAGAATACTAAAGGCTGGAGCGATTTTTCTGAGCGCTTTAACGGCAAGCTGGAAGACTGGACAAAACATGATCTGTCGTTTGATTTAAATGCCCTGGTTACATATCCGACTTTATCCGGTTCGATTCCGCGTGTTTTGTTCGTCGGTTTGAATGACCGGAAAAAACTGACGGAAGACGATGTCCGGGCTGCTTTTGGACAAGTCGGCAAAGAGTTGTTGAAGAAGAAAATCAAGCATGCGGCAGTATATTTGGATTCTTTCCAAAACGACGGCATCAGTGCAGAAGACGCAGCCTACTTGGCAGCGGAAGGCATTGGGATGGGCACATACCGTTTTGATGATTACAAAACTTCATCAAATGAAGCGGATGTCCATTTAGAGTCCTTGGCATTATTGACACAAGAAGACGCAGATGAGGTCCAGGCATCGGCTTTCATTGGCCAAGTATTTGGGCAATCGGTCAACGAAGCACGGACGCTCGTCAACATGCCGGGAAATCTTTTGACTGCGACAGCACTTGCGGATTATGCACAGGAACTTGGAGAAACTTACGGCTTTGAAACCGACATTCTGGGCAAAGCGGAACTTGAAGAACTGGGAATGGGTGCGATTCTTGCAGTAAACCAAGGATCTGTTGAAGAACCTCGCCTGATCGTGTTGAAATACAAAGCCACTGATAACTTTGATAACCCATTAGCGCTTGTCGGAAAAGGGATTACGTTCGATACAGGCGGCTATTCCTTGAAACCGAAAGACGGCATTGTCGGCATGAAAGGCGACATGGGCGGCGCTGCAGCGGTACTTGGCGCCATGAAAATCATCGGTGAATTGAAGCCGGAGAAAAATGTTGTAGCTGTTATTGCTTCTACGGATAATATGGTGTCCGGCAACGCATTCAAGCCGGATGATGTCATCACATCTCTGAGCGGCAAAACGATTGAAATCCTGAACACAGACGCGGAAGGCCGTTTGGTACTGGCTGATTCGGTGACGTATGCGAAACAAATGGGCGCTGCACATATCATTGATGTGGCAACATTGACGGGCGGCGTAATCGTGGCGCTTGGCAATGACAAAACAGGCGCTTTGACAAACGATGAAGGCTTTTTTGAAACCTTTATGGAAGCGGCATTGGAAACAGGCGAATTTGTCTGGCGTCTGCCGTTGACTGAACGCGACAAAAAACGGATTCGTAAAAGTGATGTTGCGGACTTGAACAACTCGCCAGGCCGTGACGGCCACATGATCTTTGGCGGCGGCTTTGTCGGTGAATTTGCTGAAAATACGCCGTGGATTCATTTGGATATCGCTGGCACCTCGCATGCAGCATCTCCGCATGATTTAGGGCCGCAAGGCGGAACGGGCGCAATGGTCCGTACACTTGCAATGATGGTTGAAAAAATGGCAGAAGAACAATAAGACAGAAAAACGAGCCGGGAAGCAGCAACTGCTTTCCGGCTCGTTTTATTTTTGTTCGCCTTTTTTCTTTTCTACCGCTATCTTCATGTCATCGCGTACCGTTTCTTCTGCAAGCGGAATGCCCGACATATAAGATGCCCGGCCGATTAAATGTCCTGCTACAGGAGAAGTGATAAACAAAAACGCGATGGCAATCACTAGCTGCGGGTTAAAATGGTCTTCTATGAACAGGAAGTGGATGAATGTACCGCCAAGGATACACATCACACCTAATGTAGAGCTTTTAGAAGCTGCGTGCGTACGAGTATAGACATCGGGCAGCCTTACAAGCCCAAGCGCTGTAACCGTACTGAAAATGACGCCTACGCTGATTAGAATAATGATGAGGATGTTAACGATTGTTGTTTCGATCGAAAATCTCTCCTCTCTCAATGAATTTCGCAAATGCCGTTGTCCCGATAAATGACAGGATGCTCAACAGCAAAATGATTTCCAAGAAAAACTCGGTTCCGATAATAAGCGACAGCAGCGCCACAATCGATACCAGTGCTACACCAAGTGCATCCAGCGCAACTACACGGTCTGCAACCGTAGGGCCTTTTATAAGCCGGTATAGAAGACCGGAAAATGCAAAGCTGATGATGAGAAGGGAAACCCAGTAAAAGGTCATCATGGGCGGCTCACCTCCAGAATCGCACGCTCAAAAGTGTTCTTGATGGAAGATACAGCATCTTCAATGTCATCAAAATCGATAGCATGAATATACAGCCGCTTTTGATCCTCCGATATTCCAATCACCAGCGTACCAGGAGTTAAGGTAATCAATGCGGAAAGCAAAGTCACTTCCCAGTCGTGCGTCAATTCAGTCTCCAGTTCAAAAACAGCGGGCCGGATATTCAATCGCGGCTGAACCACCAATTTAAACACAGAGAAACTGGAGAGTACCAATTCTTTTAGAAATAGGAAGAACAGCGAAATGACTGCCCAAATCCGCGATGTATACAGCCGGTAGGAAAAGAATCTGCGCATCAGAACAATAAGCAGCAATCCCACAATAAAGCCGACTGCAAAACCTGTAGGAGTAAATGCGTTGGTCATGAACATCCAAACTCCGGCTAAAAAGAAATTAAGTAAAATTTGCAAAGCCATCTTCATCTACTCCTTTAATACCGCATCTATATAGATGGATGGGTTTAGTAGAACCTCGCCTGCACCGCTGATATAAGGCATGAACAATTCAGCGCCTACGCCCAATAATACGGTGAGCGCGACCAACAGCACTGAAGGAATCAGCATTTTGCGGTAAGTCGATTTTTTAAGAGGAACCGTTTCAACCGGTTCGCCCCAGAACGCATAAATGAAAATCCGGATGACGCTTAACAGCACCAGCAAGCTCGTGGCAAGAACGACAATGCTGCCCCAGAACTGCGGCCCTTCAAATCCGCCTTGGACAATCAGCAATTTCCCGGGGAATCCGCTGAGGGGAGGGATTCCGGCAAGCCCGAAAGCCGTAACCAGGAAGAGCCAGCCAAGAAACGGATAGGTTTTGATTAATCCGCCCATTTGGCGCAAGTTTGACGTTCCAAAGATGACAGCAATAATTCCTACTAGGAAGAACAAGGCTGCTTTGATCAGCATATCGTGGACTAAATAGAAAATTGAGCCATTAACTCCAGCTTCATTGAGTTGTGAAACGCCGAACAAAATCACGCCAACTGCAATAATGATGTTGTAGATGATGATTTTCTTAACATCGAAGTAGGCAAGTGCCCCAATGCAGCCAGCCAGAATTGTCAAGATAGCGATAATTGCCAGCAATTCATGAGTGAAATCGGTGTTCATTGTGAAAAACAAGGTGTATGTACGCATAATCGCATATACCCCGACCTTCGTCAGCAAAGCCCCGAACAAGGCTAAAATCGGAATCGGCGGTGCATAGTATGCACCTGGCAGCCAAAAGTATAAAGGGGAGATGGCTGCTTTAAACCCGAATACCACTAGGAACATGACTGCAATTACTGTTAAGATGCCAGTCGCCTCGATCTGCGGAATCTTCAAGGCCAAATCGGCCATGTTCAATGTGCCGGTAACTGAATACAAATAAGCGACAGTGGCGACAAAGAGCGCGGAAGAAATGATATTAACCAGCAAGTATTTGATGCTTTCCCGCAGCTGCGGTTTTTCTCCGCCATGGACAATGAGCATATACGAAGACATTAGCAATACTTCAAAGAATACGAATAAGTTGAAGATATCGCCAGTCGTAAAGGCGCCGTTTACGCCTGTCAATAGGAAAAGAACTGCTGGATAATAGTAGGACTGCTCACGGGCAGCACCGATAGTCGGAAAGCTGTAAAAAATGATGAATAAGGTGATGACCGTTGCACTGAGCACCAAAAGTGCCGAGAACAGGTCAGACACCATCGAGATGCCGAATGGTGCATCCCAGCTGCCTAAAGTAACCGCCTGAATGCCATCTGCCTTCACCTTGGCAATTAAAAACAAAACAGCGATTAAAGCCAGTCCGGCGCCTAACGCAGCAAGAATCCGCTGGATGCGGATCTTCTTAGGGAAAAACAACAGAACAGTAGCAAACAGCAACGGAATTAAGACAGGAAATAGAAGTAAGTTACTCATAGTCTTCAGTTCCTCTCATTAAATTCATGTTGTCTGTGCCAATCTCCTGGTAAGCACGGTAAGCAAGGACCAGGAAAAACGATGTTACTGCAAAAGAGATAACAATCGCTGTCAGTATCAGCGCCTGCGGAAGGGGATCGGCATAGTCAGCAGTGCTGACGCCGTCTGCCACTACAGGAGGAGCGGAACCGCTAAGGCCGCCCATAGTCAAAAGCAGCAAATGAGCCCCGTGGCTGAGCAAACCTGTACCGATAATGATGCGGATCAAACTTTTCGAAAGCATTAAGTAAACAGCCGCCATAAACAAAAAACCGATAACGACTGACATAATAATTTCCATTATTCATCCTCTCCAATCGTTTGAATAATGGTCATCGTAACACCGACAACAACCAAATAGACGCCTAAGTCAAACAATGCAGCTGAATGCAAAGACGTTTTGCCAAGAAGCGGCAAATCGAAATAATCATAAGCATGTGTGAAGAATGGAACATCAAATAGGATCGATGCACCGGCAGTAGCTAGTGCCACTAATAATCCAATTGCCGTCATCATAACGTAATTAAACGGAATGATTTTCTTCACGGTTTCAATATCAAAGGCAAGCATCAGCAAAACGATGGCACTTGCGGTCAAAAGCCCGCCGACGAACCCTCCGCCCGGCGTATAATGGCCGGCGAAAAAGATGTGGACAGCGAACATCAAAATGATAAAAGTCACCACTTTTGTTGCGGTTTGAAGCATCACATCATTTGTTCTCATGTTGCCCCTCCTTTTTGCTCAAACGGAGTTTAATCATGGTGATAATGCCAATCCCGGCGATTCCAAGAACAGTAATTTCAAACAGCGTATCAAATCCGCGGTAATCAACCAGAATAACGTTGACAATATTTCCGCCGCCGGCTTCCGTATAAACCGTTTCTTTGTAATACTCGGAAATTGAAGGCAGGATTTTCTGTGAATGGGAAGCTAAAGCGACCATTGTCATCGTAACCCCGACGCCAAGCGCAATCACGGCATTGCCGAGTTTAAAGCGGATGCGTTCTTCTTTTTTGCTGACTTTCGGCAAATGGTAGAATGCCAGCAGGAACAGCGCGACGGAAATCGTCTCAATGACCAACTGAGTCAATGCCAAATCCGGTGCGCGGAAAATGACAAAGAACAAAGCAACAGAATATCCAACGGCCCCGAGTGCAATAATGGCAGTCAATCGGGATTTAGCAGCCAAAATGGTGATTGTGCTGCCAATTAAAGCGATTAGAATGATAATCTCATAGACGCCAATCGGGGCGTTATTGGTCAAATCGAGAACAAAGGCATCGGTAATGACCAAAGTGCTTAGTACAATCAATACAAGGAATCCGAACATATAGACAAGGTAAGAGCGGATAAACCCGGTCATGTAAACTGCCGAAAAGCGGTTGGCTCCGCCGTCGCTTAAATACATGAAGCTGTCGTATAAGCGGTTGAGCGAAACATTGTCCGGAAATACTTCGTAAGCCTGCTTCCATTTGCGGAATGACCAGAACAGCAAACCGCCGATTGCAAAGATGCCGAGCGTCATAAAGAATTCGGTGTTCGCACCGTGCCAAGCCGAAACATGGATATCAATTTCAGCGGGGCTGCTGTACAAGAATGGCTGGATAGCCAGTACGGCAGGTTTAACAATCCAATCACCCACCACATTCGGAATAAAGAAAATGGCGATTACAAGCACGGCTAAAATGGCAGGAGACACCAGCATGCCGATCGGTGCTTCATGTGCTTGTTTCGGCAACTCTTCCGGCTTGTGTTTGCCGGCAAATGTATGGAACACAAAATAGAAACTGTAAACAAAGGTAAAGACACTGCCGATCCAAGCCAGGACAGGGAACAACACACCCCATACATCCATGGAGAACAAATCGAATTCAGCAATGGCAAGCATTGCAGTCAAGAACATTTCCTTGCTGAGGAAACCGCCGAAAAGCGGAATTCCCGCCATCGAGAATGAACCGATCATGGCAATCGTGAAGCTGATTGGCATGAGGCTCATCAAACCGCCCAGTTTGCGGATATCGCGTGTGCCGGTTTCATGGTCGACGATTCCTGCGACCATGAACAGGCTGCCTTTAAAGACCGCATGGTTGACCAAGTGGAAAATAGCAGCAAAAGCAGCATACTTAAATACCGTACCGGCCGCATCTTCCACGTGGAAGCCAAGTGCAGAAGCGCCCAGCAAACTCATGATCAATCCAAGCTGAGATACTGTAGAGAAGGCGAGGATTCCTTTGAGGTCTTTTTGCTTGAGAGCGAAAAACGATCCCCAGAACATGGTGAACAATCCGACTCCGGTTACAAGCCAGATCCAAGTTCCGGAAGCGGCGAAAATCGGTGTAAATCTCGCGACCAGGTAAAGGCCGGCTTTAACCATAGTGGCTGAGTGCAGGTAAGCGCTGACCGGTGTCGGCGCTTCCATGGCATCAGGAAGCCAGATATAGAATGGGAATTGCGCGGATTTCGTAAATGCGCCGAGCAGGATCAATACCAGAGCCCATGTAAAGAAATCGTGGCTGATGAATTCTGGAGCCTGGGAAATCAGTTCGCGGATGGAATAGGTATTTCCCATAATACTAAGAAGCACAAAGCCTCCAAGCATCATTAATCCGCCGAATACGGTGATCATCATCGATTTCAAAGCACCAAACCGCGAGCGGTCACGGGTATACCAATAACCGATTAATAGGAATGAAGAAATCGAAGTCAGTTCCCAGAACAGATAAAGCGTAATCAGATGGTCGGACTGGACAATGCCGAGCATGGCAGTCATGAACATCAATAGATAAACGTAGAAATTATGTAATTGTTCGCGTTTTTTATCCAGATAAAACACTGAATACAAGACGACGAGAGATCCGATGCCTGTTATGAGCAACGAAAATAAGAGGCTCAATCCATCCAGATAGGCTATGAATGAGAGGTCGAGTGAAGGAATCCATTGGAATTCTGAAACGCGCGTGCCGCCGTCCATTGTAACCGGGAGTAGCGAAGCGTAGTAAATGAATAAAATCACTGGAACAACTAAAACAAACCAGCCGGTATGAATTTGGCCGATTTTTTTAAATAGCAGCGGGACAAAAAGAGCTGCAATTATAGGTAAGAAAATCAAAAACACAAGTGACAAATGAATCCTCCTTCCAAGCGAATACGTGATGACTTTCTAGAGAAATTATAACGTACATGAAGATAATTTGCACCGATGGAGACAAGCCTTCATCTTCCTGCATCCATTTTTCCAAGTCTTTTAAGATAGGAAGAAACTCAATTAAGTTAATTTTGTGAATTTAGAAGAGATAATAAAAAAAGCCGATTTTCTGATGAAAATCGGCTTTTTCTTTGTCCAGCCTCCAGCGTCCAGCCTCACCGCCAATGACAAAGAACGCCATTATCGGTGAGGCTTCCAGCGCTTGTCGAGGCTATACGGGCGCTTGCGCTTTTCTTATTACATCGATTTCAATTCCTGTTCGAGCAGTACATCTTCGAAATCCTGCTCCGGTTTGGAAGTGGTGTATTTCAAAAAGACAAAGGAGACAAGGAAAAGCGTTCCGGTCACAATAAATACAGACGGAATGCCGATAAAACCGCTGACAACCCCGCCGAATATCGGCCCGATGATATTGCCAAGGAAGCGGAAGCTGGTGTTGTAGCCCATGATTTCCCCTTGGATTTCAATCGGCGCCTCTCTGCGCATCAAAGCAGTGGTCGTCGGAATCATACCGCCGACAGCAATCCCGAACAGCAAGCGCAGGATCATCAATTGCCATAGCTCTGTTACAAAGGCCTGCGGCACGATAAAGACAAAGGCGAGAATCAGCAAAAACGTCAACACTTTTTCGTAGCCGATCTGGTCTCCCAGGCGTCCCCAGCGGCGGGCAAACAACAAATTCCCGACACCGGTCGCGCTGAACGTGATCCCGGCCAAAAGCGCCACTTGCGAACCATCGGTCAAATGAGCGACATACAGCGACAAGAGCGGCTGTATGGAAAAGTTTCCGATTTGGATCAGCGAAGTGATAATCATGACATTAAACAGCAGCCGGTGATTCAGTATCCCTTGAATGATCGTTTTTCTTGCATAAACATGTGCGTCTTTCTTCTTCACCCGTTTGATTTCCTTCAGTCCGAAAGCGACGAGAAGAGCCGCAATCCCGATAACGCCGGATGTGATGACAAACGTATAAATAAAGCCAAAAGCATCGGCCATCAATCCGCCAATCACCGGACCGAACAAAGTGCCTGATACACTTCCCATTTGCAATGTGCCAAGCGTCTTGCCCGCTTCTTCTCTGCGGGTTTGCGAACTGACGAACGCAAGGGACGTGGGGATGAAGCCGGTAACTACGCCCATGAACAGCCGGATTAAAAACAATTCATGGACAGAGTCGGCTGTCCCCATCAAAAATATGCTGATGGCAATCCCGAAGCCATTGATGATCAGGATGGGTTTGTAGCCGTATTTATCCGCAATCCTGCCCCAAATAGGGGACATGAACAATGCCGCAACAAACGTCACGCCGAATACCAGGCCCGCCCACCGCTGTACATATGCTTCTGAATAATTGCCAAGCGTTTCAATATAAAGCGATAAAAAAGGCATAATCATGGTGGTGCTTCCCGCTACGAGGAAATTTGAGAACATAATGATAAAGAAATTCTTTTTTTGTGCATCCATTCGGAACCCCTTCTTTCTGAACCATGCATCTAGCTCTAGTATAATATATTTCGTCACACGAAAAAAGTAAGGTGAATTACAAGTGTATTCAATAAATTCGGCTAAAAATTTTACGGAGAGTAGAAGTGGAATAAAATCCTGAACTGACTGAAAAATTTCTTTATGCTAAAATGAAGCGGGGTGAATACAGTGAAAAAAAGATTAATGCCAATCGTATTGCTTACAGCTTTTTTGGCTGCCTGCAATACCAATAGCGAAACATCAACAACTGAACCAGCGAACACAGAAACATCGTCCGAAACCGCTTCTGAAGCAAAAGTGATAGAAGGATATCCGCAATTGTCAAAAGAAGTGGCAGAAGGCGAAGCGTTAGTGGCAATGAAGACATCGATGGGCGACATTAAAATCAAACTTTTCCCGGAACTGGCACCTAAAGCCGTCGAGAACTTTATGACGCATGCCGAGAACGGCTATTACGATGGCCTTCTTTTCCACCGTGTAATGGAAGGCTTCATGATTCAAGGCGGCGATCCGACCGGCACCGGAGGCGGTGGGGAAAGCATCTACGGCAAACCGTTTGAAGATGAATTCAGCAAGAATTTATACAACATCCGCGGAGCTCTTTCAATGGCCAATGCAGGACCGGGAACGAACGGCAGCCAGTTTTTCATTGTTCAGGCAACGGAAGTTCCTGACGAACAAATACCCGCAGACCATCCGGAAGAAATAAAGTCAGCATATAAAGAAATGGGCGGGGCGTCTTGGCTTGATGGCAAACACACCGTATTCGGCCAGGTGGTTGAAGGCATGGACGTAGTGGACGCGATTGCTGCCACTGAAACCCAGCAAGATAGACCCGTAGAAGACATCACAATCGACTCGATTGAGATTCTGGAAAAATGATGAAAAGAGGGAAATCCAATTAATATGGATTTCCCTCTTTTTGATAGAAAAAACTATTGCGGCAATTAGAATTTATATTAGCTGATGTTTTGGTGCGCCCAAAGAGGAGGAATCCATCAGGAGGTGGAGAAACCGCCGCCAGAATTTCTTTTCTTTCTTTTTTCCATTTCTATGCTATTATAGCTGTTAGCATAATAGAAATGTCAGGTGAAATTAAATGGAAACAAGTGAAATGAATCGTAAAGCCGCAAGAATTCTTGAAGAATGGGATCCGTTTACAGTCGGGGAAGGCCGCTACGATATGGAAATTGTGGATGTGGTAGCCCAGCTTCACCTGCTCGACCATCCTTCCGATCTGGCAAAACAGATTCAAAAGATTTATGAATTCTCTTTCGGCAAATGGATTCCTCTTGAGAAATGTGTGGACATTTCCTATAAACTGCTTGGACTTAAATACGAAGCAAAATCCATTATTTAAAAAGAAAAAGCTTTCGGCATGAGCCGAAAGCTTTTTTTTATTTAGCTGCTTCCAATGAGTCCAGCAAATTGGAAGCTGGCACTTCTAGCGCATTTGAAAGCTTTAAAATAGTTTGTACAGATGGTGTTTCTTCCCCTGATTCGTATGCCTGGAGGCGAGCGACGCCGACGCGTGCTTTCAAAGCCAATTCATCCAGTGATAAACGGCGTTCTTCCCGCAGGAATTTTAGTTGGGCGTGCAAATCTTCTCTCAAATTCATACACTCCTTTGCATAATAAGACGCTTCCTTACTCAAATGATACCATAAAAGTAGAATTTCGATAAACGAAATTATGGCATTTTTAGGTATTTATTTTTAGAAAACGTCCAGGATTCCCTGGATAAAGACAATAACAATAGCGACTGGAGCAACATAACGAACCAGGATTCGCCAAATCGATACCCATGTGGAATCTCCGCCAAGTTCCAATGCGGTATCTTTTTTTGTCAGTACATAGCCGGCGAAAAGGGCAGTGAAAAGCGCACCGAGCGGCAAGCCGATTTTGCTGGTGAGAATGTCGATAAAGTCAAAGAATGTATAGCCGAACAAAAACGGTTCAGACATGACACCGAACGATAAAGCGCTTGGAATGCCGACGACAAAAATCATCAACCCGTAAAGCCAAGCCAGTTTGCGGCGGCGTTCATATTTGTTTTTGACACCGATCGAAACAACAATTTCCAGCATCGAGATGGATGAGGTCAGTGTAGCGAACAGCATAAGCACAAAGAAGATGATGATCAGGAATTCACCCATAAACAGCTGATCGAATATAGCTGGGAGAATGATGAACACAAGTCCAGGACCTTGGTCCGGCGAATAGCCAAGGGCAAACACGGCCGGGAAAATGATCAGGCCCGCCATGATGGAAATGACGATATTCAGCGATACCACACTAAGGGCAGACCGTGTCAGGTTTTCCGCTTTTGATAAATAAGAAGCGTATGTAATCATACCTGCAACTCCGACGCTCAGCGAGAAAAATGCCTGGCCAAGTGCTGTTAAGGCTGTATCAAACGTAAAGAATGACCAATCGGGTACAAACATAAACTTAACGCCTTCAAAAGCGCCGTCTAACGTCAACGACCGAATCATCAGTACAAGGAAGAACAACAGCAATGCCGGCATCATAATTTTGCTGGCGCGTTCAATTCCGGCTTGTACACCGCCTTGGACAATCCAAATGGTCAAGAACATGAAGAGCGCTTGGGCAATCAATACTTCCAGCGGGTTTCCGATAATGCCATTAAACAAATTGGCAAAATCTGCATCCCCTAAGTTCGATAGTTGAAGCAATAAGGCACGGCCGAGATAAGACAAAATCCAACCGCCCACAACGCTGTAAAAAGACAGAATCATGAACGAGAAGAAGAAGCCGGACCAGCCGATTAAAAACCATTTCTTGCCGGGAGCCTGTTTCTTTAAACCGGATACTGCATCTGCCTGGCCACGCCGTCCAATGACAAACTCGGCAAGCAGGATAGGCAAACCGATCGCAATGGTTGAGACAATGAACATCAAGATAAATACACTGCCGCCATTTGAACCGGTTTCATATGGGAACTTCCAAATCGCGCCTAATCCGATGGCGCTCCCTGCTGCTGCAAGGATAAATCCGATTTTGGAAGTCCATTGTTCACGTTTTTCCATTTCTTCACTCCTATTTCTAAATATTTTTTCATTCTACACGAGCACGTATGAAAAAAATAGCAGGAAATGATTTATGGGTTAATTCTCGTGTATAATAAACAGAAAAAGGAAAAGATTGAATATTCATGACAAAGGAGGGTGTGGAGTGGAAGAGCTTTTTAAGCGTGCGCAAAACGGGAGCCGTGAGGACTTTATCGAGTGGTGCTGGAAATGCCAAGCGAGGATTGCCCAGTTCGGATTCCAAAACGGCATTCCAGCTGCACTGTCAGGAAGTTATCAGCTTGCCGTTTTCCAGGCGTTATATAAAGTGTTGCCCGGGATAAAACCGAATGAGGCAGACACAAAATTATGGCAGGCTGCAATAAACAAACTTCATGCATTTAATAAGGAAACGGGCGATGCGGAAACAGAAGTGCTCCGGTTTGAAGAAGACCGGGAAACGCATGCGGCGATCCAAGCTTTGCCCGAACAGCAGCGGATTGTACTTGCTTTAGTTTCATTCATAAAGAAAAACGCAGAAGAAGCAGCATGGATTACAGAACAAACCGAACAGCAGATAAACGATCAGCTCACAGCGGCAAAGGCCGAACTCACTCGTTCATTGGGAATGGAGGGGGAAGCGCAGACAGAGAAAAGACTGGAGTTTGCCGCAAAATCATATGCGCGGCTTTCTTTGCCGTTTCCGGAGGATGAACTCTTTTCCGTAGAAGAACAAGGCGAGGATTTGGCGGCAGATGGAAAATCTCCAGTAAACATAAAAGCCGACAAACGCACACTCGTTTTGCTGGTTGCTGCCGGAATATTCATTTCGGGCGTAATTGGCGCTTCTTTTCTTTTAAATGACCCCAACCCGAACATCACTTCTTCAACGGAGACCGCTGCCGCTGAAACCATCACCCAAGACATGGTGGAAGCTTGGGAGGCGGAATACGACGGCATCCGCAAATCTTCACCTGGGCGCTTGGGAATAGATCCAAAAACGTTTGAAGAATTTGCTTACGTCAAAGAAGCGGATGCAGCGAAGAAAAGAGTATTCAGTAAGGAAGCGATCAAAAAATTGAAAAACGATCCAAAGAAAATGGAGCATGAAGTCAATAAGCTCTTTTTGAAAATTGAGACGCCCAAAGGGATGGAGTTGAAGTTTCCGGATGCTTTTCTAGTGGGCGAGGAAGTGGAAGTATTCCTCCGCAATTACAAACTGAAAACAACTGAATTGATTGAAGCAGACACAAAGATGTTCGAGCGGTATGCGACGGAGCTTTCACAAGTCCGTTTTAACGGAGAAATGTCTGCAGAAAAGCTATTGGCAAACAACGATGAGTTTCCGGAAGACATCGAAAAACTATTGGGTGGATTGCGGGAACAAAGCTTGACCATCATGAAACATCCGTCGGAAGACCGTTTTATCACGCGGCGCAATATGGAAACTTTTTATGCAAATGATGTTTTAAATTCGTATTTGTTTTCCACAAATCAATTTAATTTGATGATGAATGAACCCTATTTTGATGAGCAAGGGCTGCTGGTGCCGGTTGAAGGAATGTCTCATTCACTGATGATGATGGAGGAAGCATTGCTCCTTGAGGCGGGTACCAGTGAAATCTCCGAGACTTACGTGCCGATTTTCATGCAATCTTTTTGGCTGACCTTAAAAGGCAGTGAAAATCAGCCGGTCTTCGATCAAAACGGAGTCGTCAAGCCGGAATTCCAGCGTACGTGGAAAGAATTGGCGATGCAAACGAAAAATCCGATGATTTACATCATGCTGCCGATTTTGGAAGAGATGGAAGCAAGCGGCTGGACCGCTTCAAAAAGCTACGATCAGTTGGCTTACCAAGACATTTTAAAAGCACTGGAGTTGGAAAAGGACGGCGCACTGGCAGCGCAATTGCCGTTTGGAAATTTCGAAGTGGAGGCGGAGAGGGTTGAAATGGCTAAATTCGACTCTTCGCCAATTGCTGAGCTTTACGGCAATTTCTCAAAGAACCATGACTTGAAACTGCTGGAAGGGGTGACGCCTCTTCGAATTGTTTTGCTCTTCGATTATGCCAATGGGCTGCAAGATGCAGAAACGATGTGGCATCTATTGGCTGAAGAAGAAGAGAAGCCGTCTTTGGATGAATACATGGCCACTTGGAGAAAAATGCCCTCCCTCAATGAAGAAGCTCTCTATTTGGAAGTAGCGGCAGACAGCCCATACCGAATCGGCGCCAATGTTTACATGGAGCCGATGATCAGTTTTAAAGATGAACAAAAGATGTGGCGGCAAGCCCAAACGCTCGTAGCTTCGGACAACCAAACGTGGCTTGTGCGGACTCAGCTTTATGAGAGCTATGATTTAGCTGACAAAGAAGCGCATTTTGTAAAGAAAATTGAAAGTCTGTATGAAAAGTTTTCTGATCAAGCTAACGAAGAACTGCTAAACGGAATGTCACCGGCAGAAATAGGCGCCGTGTATTTGCTGGCGCTGGAAAAAGGAAATACAAAAATGATGATGGCTTTATCAGAGGAATCTGTGCAGAAACAAACGCCTGAAAGCTTTGAAGTGTCCTTATCCGGCAATTATTACCCCATGTTCCATGAAGTAAGTACTGTGAATTTTTCTGTCGATTATAATTACTACGGCTATATCGAAGACCGCATAAGAGGCGGGCTGAACGTAGAATTGATAACGGCGGATTCTTCTGAAGGGTATACGCTAAACATGGTGAAAACCGAAAAAGGATGGCGGATGGAAGACTTTAATCCATACTGATTTTACTACTGGGCATGTATTGTGCTATAATATACAGATGCCAATAGGTGTACAGGATAATTAGATAAGTATAGGAGCGGGTAGAACATGACAAAATATCAAACAGGCGACACAGTAACAGGTAAAGTAACAGGAATTCAGCCATACGGCGCATTCGTAGCATTGGACGATCAGACTCAAGGATTGGTCCACATTTCAGAAATCACACACGGCTACGTTAAAGAAGTTAGCGAATACTTGGCAGTAGGCCAGGAAGTTAACGTGAAAGTTTTGGAAGTTGACGAAAAATCTAAAAAAATCAGCTTGTCAATCCGTGCATTGCAAGAGCAGCCACCAGCAGCTCAACGCACTGAAAAACCAAAACAATCTCTTCAGTCTCACGTAAACGAAAACGACTCTGAAGGATTCAACTCATTGAAAGACAAAATGCAAGAATGGATCAAACGTTCAGGGCAGTAAGAAAAGCGGAAACGGCCTTACAGCCAAAACGCAAAAACGAAGCACAGACATCATGTCTGTGCTTCGTTTTTTTTGATTTTTCGCAAGCGATACTGCAGGTTCTGCCGGCTCATGCCGAGCGCTGCCGCTGCTTTCGTTACATTTCCTCCGTGGAGATCCATGGCTTTTAACAAATAATACATCTCAGCTTCCAGCAAATAGTCATCAAGCGGCAGCAAATCTTTGCCGGCCCGGATGATAAAATCTTCAGGGGTCAAGGCAGTATTATTCATGGTTTTCGATTTGAAGTGCTGCGGGAGCAGGTCCACACTGATGCTTTCTTGCGTCGTGATCAAGGAAGTGGTTTCATCGAGCAGCAATTCCAGTTCTTTTAAATTGCCCGGCCAGTCATAAGCCGTGAATAGATTTTTCACCTCTTTGTCCAAGCGGCTGACTCGTGAGCCGAAGTACATGCGGTGGCGCGACAAATAATCCTCGATGAACGGCATAATGTCTTCTTTGCGGTTCCGGAGCGGTTCCAATTGAATCGTCATGGCTGAAAAGAAATAGTAAAGCTCTTTTAACAACTTATTGGAAGCAATCAATTCAACGGGATCTTCACCGACACTTGCAATGAAATACGTATCCCCATTCATCTGCTTTTGTGCCATCTTCAACAACTGTACCTGTAAAGGCGGAGGCAATAAGTCAATCCGTTCACAGTAGATGGTGCCGCCGGACAAATCCTGGTTTAACTGGTCGATCAATTTTTCATTTGCCCCGTGGCAATAAAGCGTGTTCATTTGGCCGGATGAAGAAGAAGCCCAGTGGATGGCTTCGGCGATCAATTCCTTGCCTGTGCCCGATTCGCCGATTAAAAGTACCGGCAATTTGGTCGTCGCTGCTTTTTCAGCTGTGGCAATCACTTTTTTCATACTGTCGGAAACAGCCGTAATGCTGTTGAATGTAATCGGTTCTTCGTATTTTTTCAAAGGCTGGTAAACCACTTTTTCAAGCGTCGTAACATCACGTGACAATTCGACAGCACCGATTAACTGGCCTTCTTGAACAACTGGATACGTATCATTCAACGTGGTGATTTGTTGGCCCTTTCGATTCCAATAAGTTTGCTTCGCATTTAAGACAGCTTCACCGGTTTGAAGAACTTGGAGTAGGGTGCTTTCGTGCTGCTCGAATCGGAACATTTCAAGCAAAGAGCGGTCAGCTAATTCCTCAAAATCAAAACCTTCGATTTCTTTCATTTTTTGGTTGTATAAAATGGTTTTCCCCTTTAGATCTACAGCGTGAATTCCTACTGCTACATGTTCTGCTGCAAACTTTAAAAAGGGCGACAAATCTATTTCTCCAGTAGTCAATCCAATCACCTCAAAAATATTTGAACTTTTTAATAGATAATACTTGAAAAATGCAATAATCTTTTGCATTATTATATATGGAAAGAGATTAGAAGTGCAAATATTTTTTGCACATATCCAAATTCGAGGAGGATTTACATGA
Organism: Planococcus chinensis; assembly: GCF_020071995.1. Taxonomy (GTDB): domain Bacteria; phylum Bacillota; class Bacilli; order Bacillales_A; family Planococcaceae; genus Planococcus; species Planococcus chinensis_A. Next base: position 39,305 of record NZ_JABWTK010000018.1, read on the forward strand.
TTCCCTACAAACACGAACCATTTACTGATTTTTCAATTGAATCGAACCGCAATGCTTATTTAGAAGGTTTGAAAACAGTTGAAGCTTACTTAGGTCAAAACTACCCATTGATTATCGGTGGCGAGCGCGTCATGACAGAAGATAAAATCGTCTCATTCAACCCGGCAGACAAAGAAGAAGTCGTAGGCCGCGTTTCTAAATCAAATAAAGACTTAGCTGAAAAAGCGATGCAAAGCGCGCTTGAAGCGTTTAAAACATGGAAAAAAGTAAAACCGGAAGTGCGTGCAGACGTATTGTTCAAAGCTGCTGCAATCGTCCGTCGCCGTAAACACGAGTTCTCTGCTCTTCTAACGAAAGAAGCAGGAAAACCTTGGAACGAAGCAGATGCAGATACAGCTGAAGCCATCGATTTCCTTGAATACTACGGACGCCAAATGCTTCGCCTTAAAGACGGCATGCCGGTAGAAAGCCGTCCGGGCGAGTACAACCGCTACGATTACATTCCTTTGGGTGTGGGTGTTGTCATTTCTCCTTGGAACTTTGCTTTCGCTATCATGGCTGGTACAACTGTTGCAGCGATGGTAACTGGAAACACGGTTCTATTGAAGCCGGCTTCAACAACTCCGGTAGTTGCTTACAAATTCATCGAAGTTCTTGAAGAAGCGGGCATGCCGGCAGGCGTCGTCAACTACATTCCAGGACCTGGCGGAGAAGTAGGGGATTACTTGGTAGATCACCCGAAAACTCGCTTTATCTCATTCACGGGTTCACGTGCAGTCGGACTTCGCATTGCAGAACGTTCTTCTAAAGTGAACGAAGGGCAAATCTGGATGAAACGTTTAATCGCTGAAATGGGCGGGAAAGATACAATGGTCGTAGATAAAGAAGCGGACCTTGAACTTGCTGCACAATCCATCGTGAAATCTGCATTCAGCTTCAGTGGACAGAAATGTTCTGCAGCTTCACGCGCTGTCATCGTTGAAGATGTATACGACCAAGTAGTAGATCGTGTCATCGAATTAACGGGTGAACTGACAATTGGAAACCCTGTGGACCAAAACAACTTTATGGGACCGGTTATTGACTCAGCTGCTTTCAAAAAAATCACAGACTACATTGAAATCGGAAAAGAAGAAGGCCGTCTAGTTGCCGGCGGTACTGGAGATGACTCTACAGGTTATTTCGTGAACCCGACAATTTTCGCTGATCTTGATCCGAACTCACGCATTATGCAAGAAGAAATTTTTGGCCCGGTCATCGGCATTTCAAAAGCAAAAGACTTTACTGAAGCAATCGAAATCGCCAACAACACTGAATACGGTTTGACTGGAGCAGTTATTACAAACAATCGTGAACATTTGGAGCAGGCCCGTGAAGATTTCCATGTCGGAAACCTGTACTTCAACCGCGGATGCACAGGCGCTATTGTTGGATACCAGCCATTCGGCGGGTTCAATATGTCTGGAACTGACTCGAAAGCGGGCGGACCGGATTACCTGACACTTCATATGCAAGCAAAAACAACTTCAGAGATGTTATAATAATTCGTTAAATGTTATAATAATTCATAAAGAGGCAGACGTTAAGTCTGCCTTTTTTAAAAAAGGAGGAAATAACATGACAAAAACACAAGAAATTATTGAAACGACTGAAAAGTACGGTGCTAACAACTACCATCCACTTCCGATTGTTATTACGGAAGCAGAAGGCGTTTGGGTAACGGATCCGGAAGGCAATAAATTCATGGACATGCTGTCTGCTTATTCTGCAGTTAACCAAGGGCATCGCCATCCGAAAATTATCCAGGCATTAAAAGATCAGGCTGACCGTGTGACGTTGACTTCACGTGCGTTCCACAACGATATGCTGGCTCCGTGGTACGAAATGATCTGCAAAATCTCCGGCAAAGAAATGGCATTGCCAATGAACACGGGAGCTGAAGCAGTAGAAACCGCTTTCAAAGCAGCTCGCCGTTGGGCATATGACGTTAAAGGCGTTGAAGAAAACAGAGCGGAGATCATTGCGTGCAATGGAAACTTCCACGGCCGTACAATGACGGCTGTTTCCCTGTCGTCTGACCCTGAATACCGCAGAGGATTTGGCCCGATGCTTCCAGGCATTAACTTGATCCCTTTTGGTGATTTGGAAGCCTTGAAAAATGCCATCACGCCGAATACCGCTGCATTCCTGATTGAGCCAATTCAAGGCGAAGCTGGAATCATAATGCCGGAAGAAGGATTCCTGAAAGCTGCTAGAGAGCTTTGCCGTGAAAACAATGTCTTGTTCATTGCGGATGAAATCCAATGCGGCCTTGCGCGTACTGGTAAAATGTTCGCTTGTGAATGGGAAGATGTAAATCCGGACATGTACATACTCGGAAAAGCACTTGGCGGCGGCGTATTCCCGATTTCTTGTGTTGTAGCCGACCACGAAGTTCTTGGTGTCTTTAACCCGGGTTCCCACGGTTCAACATTTGGCGGTAATCCGCTTGCTTGTGCAGTATCGATTGCATCGATGGAAGTATTGCAGGATGAGAAGCTGGCTGACCGCTCTTTGGAACTGGGTGAATATTTCATGGACAAATTGCGTGAAATTGACCATCCTTCTATTAAAGAAGTTCGTGGGCGCGGATTGTTCATTGGAATGGAGCTCACAGAAGAGGCTCGTCCATATTGCGAACAATTAAAAGAACTGGGGCTATTATGCAAAGAAACGCATGATACAGTAATCCGTTTTGCTCCGCCGCTTATTATTGCAAAAGAAGATCTGGACTGGGCAATTGAGCGCATCCAAAAAGTCTTCTCAAAATAAGATGTTCCTGACACATGCAAAGTGAATTATGTTACACTAGTTGCGGAGTAATTACTATGATATAAAGAGGCGAATTAAAACAATGGCTGAAAACCTGAATTTGTTGACGTCAACACAGAACGTTATCAAAACTGCATTGGATAAACTCGGATACGAAGAAGCTATGTATGAACTTCTGAAAGAACCTATGAGAATTATGGAAGTTCGTATTCCCGTGCGGATGGACGATGGAAAAACAAAGGTGTTTACTGGATTCCGTGCGCAGCATAACGACGCTGTCGGACCGACCAAAGGGGGAGTCCGTTTCCACCCTGAAGTAAACCGTGAAGAAGTTATGGCTTTGTCTATGTGGATGACGCTGAAATGCGGAATCGTAGATTTGCCATATGGCGGCGGTAAAGGCGGCATTATTTGTGACCCACGAGAAATGTCTATGCATGAAATTGAGAAACTGAGCCGTGGCTACGTACGCGCGATTAGCCAAATCGTTGGGCCGAACAAAGATATTCCGGCTCCGGACGTTTTTACAAACTCTCAAATCATGGCTTGGATGTTCGATGAATACAGCAAAATTGATGAATTCAATTCACCTGGATTTATTACCGGAAAACCGATTGTTCTTGGGGGCTCTCAAGGCCGGGACAAAGCAACTGCTCAAGGTGTAACCATTGTTCTTAATGAAGCTGCTAAAAAACGTGGTTTAGAAATGAAGGGCGCCCGTGTTGTAATTCAAGGTTTCGGGAATGCCGGCAGTTTCTTGGCTAAATTCTTGCATGATCAAGGTGCTAAGATTGTCGGGATTTCAGACGCTTATGGTGCACTTCACGACCCGGATGGTTTGGATGTAGAGTATTTGCTTGACCGCCGTGATAGTTTCGGAACAGTGACTACCTTGTTTGATAACACCATCACAAACAAAGAATTATTTGAATTGGATTGCGATATTATTGTTCCAGCCGCGATTTCTAACCAAATTACAGCTGAAAACGCACCTAATATCAAAGCTTCTATCGTAGTTGAAGCGGCAAATGGCCCGACAACTGCAGAAGCGACTAAGATTTTATCTGAACGCGGCATTCTTTTAGTTCCTGACGTACTGGCAAGTGCCGGCGGCGTTACCGTTTCTTACTTTGAATGGGTACAGAACAACCAAGGTTATTACTGGACTCAAGAAGAAGTAGACGAAAAATTAACTAAAAAATTAGTGGACGCTTTCGAAAATATCTATAATGTTGCGACTACACGCAATATCGATATGCGCCTTGCCGCCTATATGGTAGGAGCCCGCAGAACCGCAGAAGCCGCTCGCTTCCGTGGATGGGTATAAGCATTTAAAGAAAAGCCGCTCTGGATTTATTCCGGGCGGCTTTTTGGTTTAAATTTTTTGCGTTTTTTATACAGAATATCCATAATAGGAGAAGAAAAGGAGGCTGAACAGATGAATGCATTTTCATTTTACAATCCGGTTAAGTTAATATTCGGTAAAGGCCAGTTGGCAGCAGTCAAGAAAGAGCTGCCGAAATTCGGCAAGAAAGTTTTGGTTGTCTACGGTGGAGGCAGCATCAAGAAAAACGGTTTATACGATGAAGTGATGCAGGCCCTGGCTGAAGCGAATTTGGAAGTTTTCGAATTGGCAGGAGTAGAGCCGAACCCGCGCATTTCAACAGCTAGACGCGGCATTGAAATTTGCAAAAAAGAAGGCATTGATATGCTTTTGGCAGTAGGCGGCGGTTCTGTTATTGACTGTGCGAAACTGATTGCTTGCGGAGCTACATATGAGGGCGATGCATGGGACTTTGTTTCCCGTAAAGCCAAGCCGGAAAGCGCATTGCCGTTCGGCACGGTTTTAACTTTGGCGGCGACCGGTTCAGAAATGAACTCCGGTTCGGTTATCACCAATGAAGAAACACAAGAAAAGTATGGTTGGGGCAGCCCGCTGTCATTCCCGAAATTCTCTATTTTAGATCCGACCTATACAATGTCGGTCCCTAAAAACCATACGGTTTATGGAATTGTGGATATGATGTCTCATATTTTCGAACAATACTTTAATAATGCAACAAATACACCGGTACAAGACCGCATGTGTGAAGGGGTTTTAAAAGCTGTGATCGAGACAGCACCGAAGCTATTGGAAGATCTGCAAAGCTACGAGCACCGCGAAACGATTCTATTCGCTGGCACAATGGGCTTGAACAACTTCCTTCAGATGGGGTATAACGGCGACTGGGCTACGCACAATATCGAACATGCTGTGTCAGCAGTCTACGATATTCCTCACGCTGGCGGACTCGCAATTCTATTCCCGCAATGGATGCGCCATAACGTAAAAGTAAATCCTTCCCGATTTGCTCAAATGGCTGTACGCGTCTTTGACGTGGATCCGGAAGGCAAAACGGAAGAAGAAACTGCATTCGAAGGAATTGCACGTCTGCAGGAATTCTGGACATCTCTTGGTGCACCGACGCGTTTGAATTACTACGACATCGATGATTCGAAAATCGATTTAATGGTTGAAAAAGCGATGGTCTACGGAGAATTTGGCAATTTCACAAAACTAAAAGACGAAGATGTAAAAGAAATTTTACAAGCTTCTTTATAATTAGAAAAAGCTTGAGCGCAGTTTAAATGTGCTCAAGCTTTTTTTATTATTTAATATTTGGTGTGGTTTCAGGATTTTTGCTTACATGCGTCCAATGTTTAACCCCGTCATCTGCATCCAAAGAAACAATAACATCATCAACACTTGGTTGGCTCAGAATCAGTTCAGCCAGACGGTCTTGAAGCAAGTCTGCATCCGTTACATTGAGGGAAGGGTTAACTTCCACTTTTGTTTCCACGTGGAGATATTCGCCTTCCTTCACAACTTCTAATGTGCGGATATCTCTTACATCGGGGTGTTCACTTAGTAAATGGGCGATGTGATTGACCATTTGTTCATCGGTTTCTCCGATAGCTCCGCGTGCATTTTCAAGAAATACTTTCATGACTACGTAGAACATCATTAATCCGATGGCAATAGACGCAGCACCTTCGATTGCTAGGAAGCCGGTGTAATGGGCAATCAATACTGCGATCAATGCCAGCACGCCACCGGAAGTTGCGACTAAATCTTCCAGAAACACTAGTTTCGTTGCGGGTTTTGCCCGGTTCATATGAGCGAAACTTGTCGTTAACGGAGCCAACGCTCCTCCTTTAATGCCAGCTTCATGCAGAATTTCTTTCCCAGCTTTATATAAAACAAAAGTTTCTAAAATGATAGCAATTGATAGAACGATAACGCTGATAATAAATCCTTCTGCTTCGACTGGATGGGTTAATTGGTGCCAACCTTCAACAATGGTTTCATAAGCCATGATGCCGACTATCAGGACAGCTCCAAGAAGTACAATATTCAGCAAGCGGCCAAATCCGTTTGGAAATCGTTTGGTTGGCGCTTTTTTGGACAATGCCGAACCGATAAAGACGAAATATTGGTTCGCCGCGTCGCCGATTGAGTGCATGGTTTCTGCAAACATTGCCACGTTGCCGGTAAAGAAGAAGGCAACACCTTTCATAATAGCGATAAACGTATTCGTAATGGCTGCATATAAAGAAGGTTTGTTTCCGCCTTTAAGCAATGTGAAAAATTCTCCCATTCATTTTCCTCCTCAACTAATCAATTCAATTTCAACTCGTTCAACATGTTTGATCTTACATATTTCTTGATAAAGAACAATCGTTTCTTTTTCTTGGAGAAAAGAGGCGCGAATTGTAAGAGCGTGCTTTTTTTGCCCTTCTTTTTCCTGTCGATCATAAATAGAAAGACCCTCAACTACCGCGCCGATTGACTTTATCTCATCCACTACGCTCTGGATTGCGTTTTGTTCTGAAATGATCACCCGGATATTGGCCTCAACCATCCGCAGCCTCTTTGGCCCCAATTTAAAGAGGAGGGGAGGGATGATTTCAATTCCGATTAAAATGATCAGCACAGAAACAGCGGCCTCAATATAGAAACCGGCTGCAACCGCAATCCCGATTCCGCCCGCTCCCCAAATCATCGCAGCAGTGGTCAAGCCGGAGATTGAGTCGTTGCCTCGCTTTAAAATGACGCCGGCTCCAAGAAAACCGATGCCGGAAACAATTTGTGCTGCTAAACGGAGCGGGTCCATCGTAATGTTCACATTGTCGTATTCGCTTCCCTTAGCGATATATGCCGATTCAATGGAGATAATCGTCAATAGGCAACTGAAAGTAGCGATGACAATGCTTGTCTTCAAGCCCACGGGCTTTCTCTTTAATTCCCTTTCCAACCCGATTACTAAACTTAATATAGCTGCTAATAATAATTTCAAGAAAGTTTCGAGTGAGGAAATTTCTAGGGCAGAAAAAAGATCCATAAGTTTGGCCTCCTTTCGTTTCGAGTATTGATAAAGAAGATTGGACATGTCACACTAATGGAAGTGTGAAAATATGTACACGTGAAACGGAAGTTCGAAAGAGAGAGAGGCATCTATATGGAAAAGCCAGTAGTCCATCCTTTTATTCCAATCATAATCGGCGTGTTTTCAGTGGCACTTTCTGCCATCTTCGTGAAAATGACATCTGCTGATTCGGGAGTTACAGCATTTTACCGCATGTTGTTCTCAATTCTGATTATGAGTCCAATCTTCTTTATGAAATATACCCACGAAATCAAGAAGCTAAGCAAAAGAGATTGGATTTTCACTACAATCGCGGGAGTTTTTTTAGCATTTCATTTCATCTTATGGTTTGAATCATTGAATTATACGTCTGTAGCAAGTTCCACGGTTTTGGTTACGCTGCAGCCGTTATTCGCTTTTGTCGGAACTTATCTATTTTTTAAAGAGCATATTTCCCTCAAAACCTTAATTTCAGGAATGATTGCAGTGCTGGGAAGTGTATTGATTGGGTATGGAGACTTCCGAATTAGCGGAACGGCCTTATATGGAGATGTATTAGCTTTAATCGCCTGTGCATTGATTACCGGTTATCTTCTTTTTGGCCAGGACGTTAGAAAGCGACTGTCGTTAATTACCTACACATTCGTAGTGTATGGAGTTAGTACGATAACATTATTCTTCTATATCATATTCAAAGGAGAATCTTTTGGTCCTTATCCGGCTAGCGAGTGGATGTGGTTCTTGTTATTGGCGATCATTCCAAACTTGCTTGGCCACACATTATTTAACTGGTCGCTTAAATGGGTCAGCACAAATGTGATCTCCATTGCCATTCTTTTTGAGCCGGTAGGAGCGGCAATACTGGCTTATTACATACTTGGAGAGACATTAAGCGTCAGCCAGATTGTCGGTGGAAGTGTAGTGCTGGCGGGGATTATCCTGTTTGTCGCAGACTACCAAAAAATAAAATCAATCTTTTTTAAGAAAAAGGGTTGATTTTATCCGCTGGGCGGTATATATTTATACATGTCCTTAAGACGACGCGAAAAAATATTTTAAAATAGTATTGACTTCGAATCTCAAGTAGGATATATTAATAAAGTCGCCAATGAGCGGCGCACAAAACATGAACCTTGAAAACTGAACAGCAAAACGTCAACAATAGCAACGGCCGCGCAAAACGGCCCGCGCAAACTTACTGATCAGGCAATGCCAGATCAAGCGACTCGCGCGTTCTTCGGAACGGCGAGACGCCAGCAGAATTTGAGCAATCGGTTCTCTATAATGGAGAGTTTGATCCTGGCTCAGGACGAACGCTG
>NZ_JABWTK010000019.1 GCF_020071995.1 Planococcus chinensis
TTGAGTACTACTCACGTTAATAAAAGTGCTTAGTAAACGATAGTATTTAAAACCCTGAAAACCTTGTTAAATCAACGGTTTCAGGGTTTTTTATTTGTTTTCTGCTTTGTGGAATATACTTTAATCCAGTAGTCAACTGGGGGAAGATTGGGGGACTTTTTATTAATCGCGTGGACAGCACTCTTATAAAATGAAAACCCTCTACCAGTTAATTGGCGGAGGGTTTTTCTTGCATTGAACCTAATTGCAAATAAACACGGATTAATTCTTCCGTCCGGTTTCTTAGTCTGAGGTTTAAGTATCGGCGCATATCTTGGTAACCATCGTGATAGAAGATATATTCTGTTGCGGAATCGCTACGACTCCCCTGCTCGATTTTTAATTTACGAGCTCTTAAGTATGCATGTGTTTCTCTCATATCTTTCTCCACACACTTAATGGCTTGATCGATTAACTCCTGGTACGGCCCTTTCAGTTTGAATCCGGCATCATCGACCAGTTTTCTATCTTTAGTAAGGACACTCAAAACCATTGGCAAGTAAATCATATTTTCAAATTGATTCATATCTTCTTGTGATATTAACGCGCTCATAGTAGAACCTCCATTTGTGTTGGTTCTTCTATTATAAGACAAAATAAAAAAGCCCTCTAGTTCAATAAAAGTGTTTACAAAGTTATCTTTTATATATATCATTATAGATAACAAAGATAACACTTATGAGGAGGATTTACATGACTACAGTACAGGAAGTAGAATTAGTAATGTTATTTCTAATTGAAGAAGATTTCGCGGATTATCCTGATTTAATCGAAGTGGCGCAACGGTGGCTGAGAAATGATGAAATCAAAACAAAACTTGTTTTAGCTCACAATGATTCGCTCAAAGACTTCGAAGGATTGGAAGAAGAAGGGCCTTCTATAGAAGAAAACATTTCATATTTTATTGAGCATCCATTTTTATTAGGGGATACAATTAGTATGGTAGGAATAAAAGAATTCGCGGAAATGATTGGATGGGATAAAGCACGCCTTAGCACTAAGTTTTCTCGGCAACAATCAGGAAAAAAAGTTAGACCTCGTCTTCCTGAACCCGTGCAAATACTTGCCTCCACGCCTTTATGGACCAAAGCCCAAGTTTCTAATTTTAAAAGAAGATTAAAATCTGAAAGTAAATAAAAAAAGCCCCGAAACTGTTTCCGCAGTCCGGGGCTTTGCTGTGTAGTAATACTATTATTCGTTCTTACTTTAATTTAGGCGCAAGTCCAGCTGCACGCATTGCCAAGACAATTGCTTCTTCCCGAGTTACGGGATCATGCAGTCGTGTGCCGTCTGTCACTCCGATACTTTTTGCTTTATCAATTGTCGCCTTTGCCCATGCTGACGGTTCATTAGTTTTCTCCACTTTTGGTTTCTCCTTTGGTTTTGGTGCTGGTTTCGGCGCCGGCTTGTTCAGCTTTGCCACTCTCGCGCTTACTAAGCTCATCGTAGCCTTTCCAGCAATACCATCTACTATCAATCCGTTTTGGTGTTGAAACGCTCTTACAGCCTTCTCCGTGCCAATTCCGTAGATGCCGTCCACAGATAGAGGGAAGCCAAGTTTATTTAGATTACCCTGCAGCAACTTAACGCCTGGCAGGTTATCACCTTTCATGAAGTAGTCGCGTACTTCTGTGGAAGGCTTAGGCATTACCGCAGGCACCACTTGCCCTTTCAATTCCGCTACCTTCGCCACGATCCGATTGCGTACACTTGTTGCTCTTCCTTCATCTAATACACGATGCGGGCAATTCTTCCCTGACCAATCACGATGCCATTTCACGCGGTCGATGCCCCACCCTTTATCCTTGAGGATATGAGCAATGTATTCAATCGCATTTTCTTCCGCTGCTGCATACTTCGGCCCGCCACTTTTCGAGTAACACACTTCAATACCAATTGACTTGCGATTACCAGCGCCCTGACCGTCACCTGCGTGCCAAGCTGACCGGCTGAACGGAATGGCTTGTACTACGTGTTTATCGTCAATAGCGACGTGATACGAAGTCTGATTGCTGTTATTCGTCATGTAGCTGATTTCACCTAATGCGGTTGCATCATTGGCTGTATTGTGGAAGGTAATGTACTGCGGATCCATTGCATACGGCGCTTTGATTGGATACTTGGAAGCTGGTATAAACTTGTTGATGATTTCGTATGCCATATTAATATCCGCCTTTCTTCGGCTTGTTATAACGCAAGGCCTGTGGACTATCGCTAGTTCCGTCTGTCGTCGGATCTGATACCACGCCGAGCAACACCAAGATACTTAAAACCGTGTTGAAGATGCCTGTCGCCTGTTCCGAGAATGCTTCTGTTAAACCGTAGCCAAACGCTGCCACAACTTGTTGCAACAGTATTAGCACCAACGAAAAAAGAGCCACTAGAAATGGCCCATGTTGGAATCTTATTTTCCAGTTGATATTCATTTTATTTCCTCCCTTATTTCATAAGTAGCCAATCCTGCACCAATAGATAGAGAATGCCCCCGCCGCCTAAAACCTTCAATAAGATACCCGCCACTTGATTCGCTCTGTGCATCTTAAACTCATGCTTGCGTTTCGATTCCGATTCTTTGAATCCCGTTACCTGTTCGATAAATTCCCACTGCCGATCCGTCTGCGCCTGGTACGATTGGCGGGTTTCTCGGTTTTCCTTCATGATGGTATTTTCTAAGTTGATGTAGCTGCTTTCCATCTTGGCGATACGTTCCTCTTGCCTTGATTCGTTTTCCAGTATCTTTTTTATGTTTTCCGCGTGATCCAGTGTCGCGCTCTCCAATGTTACTATTCGTTCGTCGTGATTTTTTAACTGTTCATACATATATAACCCCCCTACGGTTACAATTTATTTCCTTTAATATCGTAGCCACGTTGCCGCAGTCCTTCTTTTACGCTTGCGCGGTAATTTGTCGGTACGGAATAGTAACTCATTTGCTTCCAAATAATTAAACGCACGTAGATCAATGTCATGTTTCCCCTCCTTCCCCACCCTGTGGAAAACAAAAAGAGCGCCTATTCAGCGCTTTTTAAAACCAATTTTGGTTTCATTCCTTCAATCACCACTTTATAATCGCTAATATTCGCCGCCATTTCTTCATCGATCAAAAAGAAGAAAGGAAACGGATCACTTTGTACGATATTCACGCCCATTTGCGCATCAATAATATTTCCTTCTTCATCAACGTTCACAAATAACTGTATGTTTTTAGTCTCTTCCACCATTTATCCCTCCAACCATTTCCGCGATACCATGGCATACGCGCTTTTTCCTTCAACTTCGCTGCGTATCCGAATCTGGAAGCTGCCAGGTTGTCCTGTAGGTACGCCTAAATCCACCGTTAACGTGTACCCGTCAAGTGTGCCGGGACTATATTCGTCTGATTGTGCTGTATAAGCAGAAGCAACTATTTCGCCGTTTCGCCAGATTTCAAAGTGTGCTGTGTTGCCTGGATCCGCAAGTACGCGATACCGAACTTTTAAATAGCGTGCCTTGTGCTCGAATGAATATTGGTTGAAATCCACAGATTGTTGGCTTCGTGTGCTCAACCATTGCGCGTAAGAACGTTGTACCAAGGTAACCCCCGGACTGTGGAAGGTAGGCTCTGCGCCTTGAATGTTTACATCGAACGCGCTCATTCCGTTGCTGATGATTTTGAAGCCGTCTGGACGTTCAATCGTTACGGCTCCTTTTGCTATATACAGGCCGGCAGAACTCAACTTGACGTATTTCGTCATGTCGCTTGGGTTATAGGCCCACAATCCTGTACCATCCCAAAAGAATAAGTTTTTCTCTCCTTGAATCGTTACATTGTTTGCGCGAAGCACGCCCGTTACGATTTCATCTGCAACGATACCAACTCCGGTCATGGCGGTGCGATATGTTACGCCGCCGTTTGTCGAGAGCCCGATGCCCGCCGATGTTAAACGAACCATAATTAATGGGTTTTTCGGGTCTTGCAAAGTGATGCCTTGCCCTGGCGGATACTGTACTTCCGTCAAACTGTTGTTAATGGCTTCCGCTGCTGTCCGAATCGCTTCTGGCAACACGTTATAAGGCAACGGTTCTCTGCCATCAAACAGCCGGTCTACGCGCTTTGTCGTTTGCGCGAATCGGGTTGTCACATCGGTTAATTTGTTCCGTAAATTCGAGAGCGTTACAGCCGACTGCCGGGCTTTCCATTTGCGGTCCGCATACTCGAATGTTTCTGTAATTTCCACCACTCGCGCTTCCACTTTGATTTTCATTGGATCGTAGAAAATATAACCGCGATCCCCTTCATTTTTCACTACGCCATCCACAGTTGAGATGTCGACCGTGATGGAGAGCTGCGGTTCGGAAACCAGCGTTTTAGCTAAATGCGCGTCCATCCCTGCCACTGTGGACAAACTTTCGTTATATACTGCGCTGGCATGCAGCTCGCCAAATAGTTCAACGTTTGACCGATATTCGCGCTCTATTGGATACTTCCCAGCATCGTTCGGAGTGCCGCCAAACCCGCGTATTATTGTGGCTAATCCTTCCGTATCCACTTGCTTCTCAATTGATTTGATGTTGTGCTTCCAGCGCAATTGAAAGCCGGTATCCTGACCGATTTTACGTTTTAAGTAGACGCGCATGCCTATTACTTCAAACTCGGCACCATACCTTTCCAGCACTTTCTGGAACAACGCCAGGCAATTATCTGAACCGAAATTCTCGAATTGTTCCGCCGTGAAGCTATCCACAATCGAGAAGCTATAGGCAGTTGGCCCGAACACGCGCTGCAATGCCGCTGCAAAAGTTTGTGAGCCGGTAAACGTTTCGTACTGGAAACTGTTTATCATGTCATCGAAGAAACTGTGGACGGCTTCTGCTGTCTTGATTGATACACGCCCCACACTCTTCTCCTGTACCTTCTTGATGATGTACGGCTCGCCTTGGAACGTGAATCGCGATTCGGTATCCACGGATTCAAACGAATGTCCATTTGTTTCTGTGGGAATAACCACCAACGATACTGTCTTTTCGCCGTTCACTTTACGCGAGCGCACCGCCGTTTTTATGCCGGTCACTTGCCGCGTTTCGCCCATAATATCCGTTATGGCAATCATGCTTTCACCTCATTCTTTGCATAGAAAAAAGAGCATCCGAATGGACACTCTTCATCTGTTTTATTCATTTTTGTTACCGCGCAGTTTGTTCCTACACTTGTTCTTTAAAATCGTATAAGACACCTTGAGACACGAAAGCTTTTGTACCACCATGTAAATCTACTAATTGTTCTAGCTGTTCGATAGTCGGAAGATCATCTAAAAATAAAACCTGAGGATTGTAGCTATCCCCTAATATAGTTACCATATGTTTTTTATTCAATTCTACACCATCTCTCTTTATTAATAGTAATAGCTTATCAAAAGAGGGAAATAAAGTAAATATAGCAAAACGAATGTATTGCTACAATTGTTTCAGAAAACTTTCTATGCGTCTCGCCATAATTTTATGTCCTTCATTATTGGGATGAAGTCCATCTGGAATAAAGGTGGTTTTTATATTAGGATCGTTGGGATATATGCCGCCCCCATTTAACATATCCAAAACCGGGATCGAATATTTTCCACACACTTCTTTCACCGCATTCACATAACTTGTCATCTTGGCGACGTCCATACCTTCACGCTGCATAGGTGTAATAAATCCGATTTTCTTGCCCGGATATTTCTGAATTAACCCCAAACACAGGACATTCAATGCACCCATAAAAGTTGTTTTATCCACGCTGTTGATCGTACCTAAAGGGACATTGCTGCCATAGTCATTCGTACCACCGAAAACGGTAATAATATCGGCATCATTCGGCATATTCGCAAACCTTTCGCTCATAGGGTTTGTTTGTCCTTCAATCACCGCAATGCGAGTTCCTGAAATTCCGTGATTGCTTATGCTCATCCCGTACTTTTTAGAGATAATTGCATGATACGGAATGGTGGCACTCATTGCTTCGGTTAGGCTATCCCCTAGCACACTCCATTTCTTCCCGCTCAATTCACTATTCACGACAATATCATTGGAAAGGGTATAAGTTTTCTGTTCAAAAGGAATATATGCAGATGGAAATATCGTTCCCTTTACCAACATGTCGGAGTCAATATTAGTATAATACACCGTTATGATTGCGTATTTAACACCCGATGGAACAGTAAAAGGATTGGACGCAACTCCATCTAACCCTACAATAAATTGTTTGTTCTCATCCCAAAAAGTTACATTCCCGGCAGTTTTGTGAACGTACTTCTCCCCAACTACCACCTCAATAAAATCACTGGCTAAGTAGCTGGTACTGGACACAAAAACTCCATCCGAATATCGATAATACCCTGTTTTTTTAATTTTTGTTTTATCTAGCAAGTTTGGAGAAGGGGTAATATTAATGATATCCAACTTTTCCGCCGTTACACTCTTATTGGCGATTTTTTGGGTAGTAATACTATTATCTCTTATAATAATCGACTGTGGATCGAGATTCGGAATAGTCGTCCCTTCTACAAAAACATCATAGAGTTGCAACACATTCCCCTTGTTTACCTGATAATTAGCTCTTCCCGTAGGATAATGCACCCTTATATATGCGGTCGTTTCCCCAGTTACTACGCTAGTAACACTATCAGTTTGTTTAATATGAGCTTTTGAAGAGTTGTATTCCACAACTCTACTTGAAGCCGAAAAAGAATATGGAGTGTTAGGGTCAACTTGGATAAAATCAGAGGCATCATAGGAAGGGTTGGCGTACAGACTGCCTGATGAGTTGATTATATATCCAGTTGAAGCTGTATTTACATTAAACAAGTTATTGCTTAATATCTTTTTATTAGCGAACGTTGTTTTTTCTGGAGTTACAGTTTGATTGCTTAATCCTGTACTTTGATAAGTACCTCCAGCCGCCCACACAGAACCAGTCCAGTAATACCACTTACCATCAGCAGTTACTACATAAACACCAGTTGTTCCAGTAGGGAAAGCTGTTTGTAAGGAGGTAAGTGTGGCGTATGTTCCTTTTGGTGAACCACTGACGATTTGCCCGACTTTCGAATCAACGTAACTGATATCCGCTTTATTCGTAACCAACCCTTGCACTTCTGACTTCTTAGCCGTTTCTGCCAACTGCGCGGTAACTTGATCGATCGCCGTAGGGCTAAATTGGTCCGTTTTAATCCATCCGGTGCCCGTTTGGAAACGGTAAATAGTTGCTTCCGTATTGACCCGCACCGTATCACCGTGAGCCGGATTCGGGTACGTTGAATTGCGAAGCGCTACGGTATCCACAGCAGGGAGCCAACGTGTTTTGTTTTCCGCCGCCACTTTCTCCGCTTTTTCCGCCGCCACTTTTGCTTGTTCGATATAAAGCGGCCCGTCTTGCAATGCCACTTCAATCAGCATTTTTTCTCTAGCTGTGGGATTGTGCAGCATTCTTAAATCTTTTGCCACTTCATAATTGAAGCTAATGGTGCTCACACGTTCTTCATTGCCGTGCAGCTGAACCGTCGCTCTGACTGTGCCAGCTACTGCGGTCGCTTCCGCCGGTAAATCGAATACCACTTTATCATCGCCTTGGATGACGCCCACAGTTTCGAATACCTGCCGATCTGGACAAAGATTGACGAGCACAGCTTTCGTGACTTTGCTCATGTTCATTGGCACACCATTATCCTGGACGCTTACGATAAATGTGCTGGTATCGTTTGCCGTGATGACTGGCTTGCCGATGTGTTTCTTTTGCTTAATATCCGCTTCGATTTGAAACGTATTTGTTAAAAAAGCCACAGCGTTCCCTCCTTCTGTTGTTTAGAGATATAAAAAAGGGAAATCGAAAGTAATTTCGAAACTCCCACTCAATCCTGTTACTGTGAAATTATTGATGCCCGGTGCCAATGAAATCAATCCGAACTCCGGACCCGTTGCGCCGACGATGTTCACGCCATTCCGTTCCGCTTTCACGCCGTCGATTGTAATAGTGTCACCCGTTTGGAACGTGCCGCGATATCGCCATTCCTCTCCTGTGGAAGAATTGATTAAGCGTATGTCGCTTGCTATTACCGATGAACCGGTTAATTTAATCGTAATTTTCAACGGGTAATTCTCCGGCTCCACTCGTCCGTCTCCTGCGTTGTAAATGGTGAACGTCGATGTGGTGCGCTTGTAATCCGCTTTGGATGCATTCCCGTTCAAACCGGCACTCATTAATAACGTTGTGGATTTGTACAGTTCATCGTTTAACGTATTGAATACGGAATAAGCGTAAGTTTGAGCAGAAACGAATTCCACCGCCCACTCGCCGGCCACAGCATTCAATCGTGTCAACGACTGCGTATCAATATCCACTTTCCATTTGCGTTCCGGCAAGT
Organism: Planococcus chinensis; assembly: GCF_020071995.1. Taxonomy (GTDB): domain Bacteria; phylum Bacillota; class Bacilli; order Bacillales_A; family Planococcaceae; genus Planococcus; species Planococcus chinensis_A. Next base: position 8,418 of record NZ_JABWTK010000019.1, read on the forward strand.
CCGTATCGATAACGTAAAACGTTTGAATCGGATCCAGTAGGGAAAAGATTTCATTCCGCAACACTTTATAGTCGCTGCGTCCATCCGCCAAATAAAAGAAGCGAGCCGATAACTTCCGACTCAACCTCCGTTTACCGAGCGTAATTTCCCCGTCCCATACGCTTTCCGTAATGCGTTCAACCTGTGGAGGGTCGGGTATGAGCTCCAACCATTTCACGCCGCGCATTTGTATTTCCTTCATGCTCAAATCGAATAGCTTGATACTCATATCCTTTCACCTCTCATGTATGCACTGCTTCTGGATGACCCGCCAAGCTGCGTATTGATGTCGCCACCAATTGCGCCAACCAATGCGCCGCCATCCATATAAACGTTTGAATCCTTCTGCAGCATTTGCATCAAGATTTCGTTCTGCTTCATTGTAGCTGCAAGTAAAGCTTTTAAAATGCTCTGGTCTTCGCTTGCGTTGCTGCCCACAGATGGTAATTGATTCGGACGCGTTACACCTTTATCGCCATTGCCGCCCATAATGCGTTTGCCAGCAAGTGCCAACAATTTCATCGCATCTGTACGCCGTGATGGATGCAACGGAATTACAACCTCTTCACGATTCTTTTCGCCGATTCGCACCAGCTGTTCCGACTTGACTAAACCGCCTGTCTCCAATCCGTAAGGATTAACGTTTACGCCGTTCTTCCGCACCTCATAGTGAAGGTGAGGACCCGTAGAACGCCCTGTCGAACCGACGGTACCGACTGCTTGACCGCGTTTCACGTTCTGACCGACTTTCACCAAGTTCCGGCTGTTGTGCTGATACAAACGGTCCATAATCCCACTCTTAACGCGTACATAATTACCGCGAATCGAATGATAGCCCGCTTGAATAACTTTACCGGCTGCCTGCGCTGGAATTAACGTGCCAGAAGGCGCGCCCCAGTCATCCCCTTGGTGCATCTGTCCGATACCTGTAACCGGGTTGATCCGGAAGCCGCGACGTGATGTTAAGCGGAATTTTGAGCCGAAGCCGTGCCCGCTGCCGGCCATTGTGCCGGAGTTGTCAAGTTGTCTCTTAATGAAGCTGATCGCGTTATCTTTTACTTTCGTATAAGCGCCGCCTGCCATATTACCAGCAAGTGAGCCGCCTTTCGGTTTCGAAATGCCAAGAAGCTCCAATGCTTTATTCAGCAACTTGCCAGGATTCGTTGCATAGTCCCACACATCGAAAGCCACATCTTTCACTTTGCCGCCTAGTTTTTTCGTACCTTCCCACGCCTTATTAAGGAAGTTTCCAACCCCGTTCGCGTATCTTGGTACTTCGCCTAGCAGCTCTTTCGTTTTCTTCGCAGAGAGCACTTGTGTGCCTTTTGGCAGGTTAATTAATGTCTCTGTGGATGGACTAAGTGCAAGCTCTCCTGATGGCGTCTGAATCAATTCACGCCCTGCATTTGAACCGATACCATCGCCGACCATTGCTAAACCGCCCGGATGACCGTGTGTACCGTGAGCGTATTTGGGAACCGTCCATTTCGGAATGTTTTTATCCTTATCGATTCCGATTTTACCAAGTACCCAGTTAATCCCGCCGATAACGCCGTTGACGCCTTTGCCAAGCGTGCTGGCTAAGTTGTTAACAACACGGTTAACGCCATCTTTTACTTTAGATGCCATTGATCCGATACCATCACCAATGCGCCGTGGTAAGTTCTTGGCCGCGTTTACAATGTCATCGAATTTACCTTTGACCGCAGTAAAAATATTTCCGAACACGCGTGAAGTCGTATCTTTCAACGAATTCCATGTGCCGCTCACCTTACTGAAGATATTGCCGACTATTCTCGAAATGTAACTGAAAATGTTACTGAAAATCGATTTAAAGAAATTAAAGATACCCGAGAAAATGGAACGCGTGATATTAAATATGGAAGTCCACATGGATGATATAATCCGGAAGTAACCCGTCACCGCGCCAACAATCACATCTTTAATAAATCCAAAAATACTCTTGATGAAGTTCCATATCCCTTGGAAAACGCGAGTTGTGGTAGTGGCAATGGCTGACCAAGAACTCGACACCCCACTCTTAATGCCGTTCAACGCTCCCGTAAACATCGTTTTCAACGTTGCCCACATGCCAGCAAAGAACCCTCTGAACGCGCCGACGAACAACTTAACGCCACCCAGCACCTTACCAAAGAAGGTGAGTGAGATAAAATTCCACAGGAATGTGATGGCCCCGCTGAATAATTGCTTAACACCTTCCCACATCTTTGCAAAATCACCACTAAACAAACCGGCGAATATTTTAACCGCACCCATAATGACATCAAGCGCTCCGCTGATAACTCCTTTGATGTTGCCCCATACTGCACGGATCAATGCAAGCACTGCCGGCATGATAAATTGAATAACTGCGAAAATGCCTTTCATGACGATGCCGACCACAGTAGCGATATTTTCAAGCGCCCCGACAATCGTGCTGCTGTTTTCATCCCAAAATTGCTTGATTGTGGATAGCTGGTCTTTGAAGAAACCGACGACCGCTGCAATCGCTGGTTGTAACATAGCGAGTGCTTGTGAAGCCAATTCTTTCACTTTGGCAATCAAGTTGCCGACTACTTCTCGGAACGATTCGGAATTCTTGTACAGCGTGACAAATCCAATAGCTAAGGCTGATATAATTGCAACTGTAATCCCGACAGGCCCCGTAAGAGCCGCTAAACCTAACCGCAAGTATTTCAGCAACCCGCCAGCTTCCGCAATTTTAAGTGCCAGTGGTGCGAGTGCCGTCATCATACCGCCGACCATGCTAATAAACGAACCGACTGCAATTAATACCGGCCCAATAGCTGCTGCGATTCCAGCAAATACGACCGCCATTATTCTTCCTTTTTCGGATAATCCGGCAACCCAACCCGATATGCCTTCCACAGTTGATTCAATCTTAGGCATCACGCTTTCGGTAAATCCGAGCAGTGTTTCGCCGATTGGCAGTAGTGCGGATTTCGCATTGCGCCATACCGACTGCCAGCGTTGAGAGAAACTGTTTTCAAGGTTTTCCGACATGGTATTCATCGTGCCATCTACGCCTTCAAGCCCTTCACCTATGCCACCAAGTGCGTACATCGCATCCGCTTCTAGATCTTCCCACTTCGTTCCGTATAAACCGACGCCAATCTCATTCGCCTTTACCTGATTATCCATTCCGGACAATTCAGCAAGCACAGCGTTGGAAACATCTTTAACCGTCCCGTCACCTTTAAGGAAGGCTTTCCAAACGCCATTGGTTTCCTCGGATAGCTGTTCCATTGCATCTGTGGAAGCCTTAGAACCGTCCTTCACGCGAATCTGAAACTCTTTCATAACATCGTTTACGTAATCTAAGTTATAAACGCCAGCTTCCGAACCTTTCTGCAGCAATTCAAAATACTCTTCTGCCGAGAAGCCCATATTGCCAAATAGCGTGGAATATTCGCTTAGATTATCAAACATTTCATTGGAAAAGTTGAGCCCGTTCTGTGCACCGTGAGCCATCAGATCAAACGCTTCTTGCGACTCGATACCAAAACCTTTCATTAAGTTGTTACCGGCCCGCGTTACTTCGTTTACATCTGCGTCCCATGTTTGGCCCAGGATAAGCGCCTTGCGTGTGACTTCTTCCAAATCTTCATCGTTCAACCCTTTGATGTTCTGCTTCGTCTGCAATAAGGCTTGGTCGATTTCTTCCACAGATTCGCCAAAGCCATCTTTGTAGATGTTCCGCGCCACCGCCGTTAACTTCTCCGCTTCCTCGCGGGTTAATCCAAGCGTGTTTTGAATCTTTACCGCAGAGTTTTCTACATCCGCTGCCGCAATTCCAGTTCCGATGCCGAGCGCTGCAATTGGTGCTGTGACGTATTTCGTAAAGTTGGTCCCGACTTCTTTCATGTTGTCGCCAACTTTAGAAATTCGTTCGCCGCCTCTTTCCATCGAATCCGCTAAACGACCGAACGCACTCGCTGATACCTCTTGCTCGCGTTGAAACTCTTGAAATTCGCGCGTTGTATCACGAACTACACGTTGCAGATTATTGAAGTCTGAGACGTGATTGTTGTAGACAGTTGATGCACGTTCCGCTTGCCGCGACCCTTCGCCGTGCTGTTGGACCATCTTCTCGTACTCACGCCGTGCAGCTTCCACAGCTCTGCCTTGCAACTCTAATTTCTTATTCATTCCGGTCAATTGCGTCTGGTATTTTTCAACCGACTTTTCGCCACGGTCAAATGCGCTCATATTGGCTTTCATTTCACTGTTAACCGCTTTGAGTTTGGAATTCAAGGACTTCATCCCTTGGTCAATGCCGGTTGTATCCAGCCCTAACCCAATGGATAATCCTCGTATGACATCCGCCATTCAATTCCCTCCTTTCCTCAAAAACTCAAAAAAATACCCTTAACCTCCGAATGCGGCGATCAAGGACTTTTCTTGTTTTTTCTCAACTTTCTTGTCGTTCAATACTTCCACCAGGTAATACATGGGAGAGTCGAGAATATCATTCAATTTCCAACCAGCTTTTAACAACTCTTTTACCATTGAGTCAAAATAATCTTTTTGCTTCTCATAGGTGAAATCATCGTCTGTTAGCGTTTCTTCGCCTTCGTAGCGTTTCCCGATTCATCACCGAGCACCGAACCAAGTTGGCTCATAACTTCTTCAAATAGGTTGTTTGCGTGGATGCCGTCAATCATCTGATCTGCTGTAAATTCGCCGCCGTATACTTTGCCGGCCACAAAAGAAGCCACTTCGCGAATGTCTTTTTCTTCGATGTTATCGCCTTTTTTATCAATCTTTTTGCCGAGCGTTAAGCCTTCAAGCGCTACCGACCCTTTAATGTGCTGTGGCTGGAAAAACTCTTTCTTCTCACCTGTTTCAAAATTCATTACCAATTCAATCGATTTCGCCATTTTAGTATTCCTCCAATGTTTTTGGTATTAAAAAAAGAGGGGATAAGCCCCCTCCGTCAATTACTTCTTATCTTCTGTGGATGACTCCACCGCACGAATCACCTGAATGCCTTGCTTGTTATCTTTCGATGCCAATTCATTCAAGCGTTTCTCGCTGATTTTTTTGTTAGCCGGTGATGGGTAAGTGTCGCCAGTGCGGTAAATTTTATTCTTATCCTGCAAGTCTGTGAAGTCATGTACGACTACGTAACTTTTTTCTTTAGCCATTCCTTACACCCCCGCCGGTGTTGTAGTGCCAGGGTATGCCTGACCGAATACAGCTGCAAATAGTGCATCACGCGCAACTGTTGAACCTTTCTCGTCGCGCCCGAAGATAACGGATTTTTCTTCGCTGAAACCAGCAACATCGCGGTCCATAAACTCTGCAGAAATTTCATCCGTGCCGAACGTTACGCCGTCCGCTTTCGTTTCGCCTGCAATATTTGGACGCAAGAACATGCCTTTTGGTAGGCCAACCCATTCTTTTGAGCCGTCTTCGTGTGTTTTTGCGAATACGCAAGCCACGTAAGGCGGTGTATCAGAAGAACCGTATGAAGATAAGCCGTCCACAGTTGTTTCCAATCCTAGCAAACGGTTACGGTCTTCTACAGGCAACTTGTGGAATGCAGAAGTTACGGTAGTGTTACCGCTTGATACTGCGATTTCCGCTGTTTTGTTGTCGCCGTATGCGCGTACTGGTTCCTGCGGGCTTTCCACAGTGATGGTTTGCAGGTACTCAATGCGTTCTGGCGCTAGTGTTGCTACATCTGATTCGTCCAATTCTGAATAGTAAAACTCGCTAACTCCTGTTGATGCTCTGTAATTCTTCGGCATTTTTCAATTCACTCCTATTGTTTGTTTTTTGGGCAAAGAAAAAGAGACACCTTATACAAGCGTCTCCACATCTTCGGTATAAATTTTCCCTCGGAATCGCCTCGCGTCCCGATAGATTTTGGTTTCCTTGTCGTATTCGTCGACGCCGCCCGCATAATAATTGAAGTTGATGCTGCGCATGACTTCTTTCACCCTTCGCGCTAATTCCTTCGTTTGATTGCGGTTTTTCGTCCATACGTCAATTTGGAATAGGTATTCTTCTGCAAGCGGATCGTTGTCGCCGTAATCCGAATCAAGTGGCGGACCTAATGAATCGATGATGATGGCCGGTTGCGAAAGTGTCGCCGTTTCCGGATACTCATAAAATTTAATCCTGCCACCTGCCTGCTTTTTGATGTAATCATCAGCCATCAGCGCATTGTATATTTTCATCATCACATCCATTAGATTGACCTCCCTATCGATTCGGCTATGGCACGTTTATATGCCGCTTCCGACGCTTGCAACGCACGCGCAATAGCTCCCTTACCTCGCGGATTGGGATTCTTTACGGTGCCGTATTCGTTCAAATGGATGACACGGTAACGCCCTTTCGGACCTTTCCAATGGACCGTGATGGTGCGTACACCGTTCACTGAATAAGGTTCAGTAAAGGTGACTTCATCCACAGTTGCACCCGTGTCTTTAAACGTTTCTAACTGCGAAATTAAAGAACTTTTGAAAACAAGCGACGCATCTCTTAATGCTTGATCGCTAATGCGTTCAACCGCTTGTGCTCCTAACTGGCTTTGTATATTTGCCAACACTTCTGATATGCCGCGAATCTCTACGCTCATTCAACCAGCCCCGCTATCAATGTGACAAATCGCTTATCTGTCATATTCGGCTGCACCGACTTGATATTATAGAGCCTATTTTCATACATCGGATCAAGAACGTTAATGGAATGTTTGTTAGTGGGAATGAACCCTCTGCGCGTATCCCGAATGGTGAAATTGATGTCCGATAACGTGTTATTGGCTTTTGCCTGCTCCATATCACGGAAGCGAACTGTATCGATGCGTGCCCAACATTCGTGGACGACTTGCTCGATCTCTTCGCCAACTTCCGGTCCTTCGCTCGCCTTCATGCCGATAATCTGGATGCGTGTATTTAATTGATTAACGTTGGACACTCTCAATCACCTCAGCCAGTGAGACGTAAGAACCTCGCAACTTTTGAACCGCTGATAGGATACCGTCCGGCACTTCTGCCAAACTCTTCTCTGCATATCCAACGCGGTTCTCAAAGTAATGTCCAACGAGCAAGACGAGCGCACGTTTATAATGCGGATTGTCCGCAAAGAAACTTTCATCCCGCAATAATTCCGTCGTCACGCTGTCTTTAATTTCCGCTTCGGCCCATGAGAGGTAATCGAGAAGCAAATCATCCTCGAAGTCATGGTCGATGCGAAGGTGTGTTTTTAAAAGTTGGAGTTCCATTTAAGTTCCTCCTTTATTACACTCCTGCTGGTGCTGATGTAAACGTGATGCGTACAACTGCATCTGTGGATAGCGCTTTAACGTCGTGACGTACAGCCACCATCAAGCATTCACCAAAGTGCATGTAGTCCGTCCATTTCGCTTGGTACTGTGAACGGTTGAATAGAACAACTGCAGAAGCCGGATCGCCAGCAAAGATTGTATCTGCGCCAATCAATTCATCTTCAAATACCACAACTTCTTTACCAAACAATACTTTGCCTGATGAAGCCGTGATTGAATCTTGCAGCAAGTAGCGACCGTTGCCATCCTTCAATGTGTCAATAGCGTTGTAAGCTGATTGAGACATGATTAAAAGCTTGTTGTATTTTGGTTTGATTTGCGTATTCAGAATTGCTTTCAAACCATCTGCGCTATCCACAGCTTGTGCTGGAAGTGCATTCAATACCGCTAGGATGTGTGCGTTACGAGTAGCAATAACTTTGTTAGCCAATACCTGGCGTACAACTTCTTCTGCGTTTGTCGAATCTTCAAGCGCTTCACGCGAGATTGGGATGTAGCCACGGTATGTCTGGATGTCGTAATCAAGATCGCGTAAAGCTTGGATTGCCAACTGTGGGTTCGCTTGCAATTCCGCAACGCTCGGCAGCGGCGTGTTGTCTCCTGCAGCATCCAAGACCGGCTGTGTACCGCGTTTGTTCGTTACGTTTTTCACACGAACGTATTTATCAAGTGACACCATTGCATCTGTTAAGTTAATAACCTCTGTTGCAATTTCTTCCGGCACCACAATTCCTTCTGATGCAGTTGTAACCTCCGCACGCGTTTCACCAGTCATCAGATAGTGACGGAATGCTTCCAGCTCTTCTGATGGCCCTTTGTTTTCTTCTACAATCGTTCTGATATCTTCCATGCTTCTCTTTTCCTCCTTGTGTTCCTCAATTTTTTCTTCTTTTTCCTGCTCCAAAGGCACTTCTTCCTTCTCTTCCGGTTGTTCCGCTGCTTCCAATTCGCTGCGTTTTTCCGTTAATTCTTGGTCGATTTGACCGATTTCCGAACGCAATTCCTTCGCTTTATCCAGATTATCGGCTTCCAATTCCTTAAAAGCTTCCTCTTTCAAAGCGCTTCGGCGTTCTTCGAGCGTCTGAATGTTGTTTTGCAACTCTTCAATTGCCAATTTGCTTCACTCCTTTAGTTTGTAACGTCAAAAAGGATGCCTTCCACAGAAGCACCCGTGAACGCATTTGTTAACGGTGTTCGCTTTCACCGAGATAACTGGATCACTTCCTTCCTACAGAAGTTCCAACTCTATTTTTAATTTCTCCGCTTCTTTTTCGCGTGCCTTCTGCAGATCCGCCAACTCTTCTGTTTGCTGGATGCTGCGGAGAGCTGGAGCCACATCGGTATCGCTGTAAGCTGGATACGCCACAATCGATACGTCAAAAATGGATTTAATCTTCTTCAAAGTGCGACGGTACAGCTTATCTTGGCTGTCGAAGCGCAAGGAATCGCCGCCTTTTTCTAATTTGAAGCCGAACGAACACTGGCTGATGTTGCCGTTTCGAATGTTTTCGTACAGGTCACGCGCATATGTCGTATCAGGCAACTCGCATTCAAAGCGCAAACCAACTTCATCTTTCTCCAATTTCAGTGTACCGGCTTTGGTACGTCCTAAAATCATCTGTGGACTGTGTTCGTAAAGTGCGCGTACATCGGTCATGTCGGCATCATCTAATGCTGCAGGGTCGATCGTTTCAATGAAGCCGCCCAAGTTATTCGACCAGGTATTGAACCGAAGCGCATAACCGCTCACAATTCGTTTCTCCGTATCGTCTGCCGCTCGGACTTCCACAGAATCAAGATAGCGCTTTTCAATTTCACTCATTTGTTTCACCTCCCTCCGAGAGAAGTCGGTTATCAGTAGATGTTACGTTTTGGTATTCATCCACTTTGTCAATCGCCACGTAGTTCAGCGAAACGCGGTGTTTTGCGCCAAACCCTCCTGGTATCGGTTCCTGTCCCAACTTCTTGCGTGCTTCATCCAGACTTAACAAACCGGTATCCACTTGTGTTTTAAGGTTATTGATGTATGTGGATGAATCCGCCATCTTGAAAGACTCGGTATCAAACCGGAACGACTTCAACCCGTCATAAGCCGGCGCAATCAGTTTGAAGTTAAGTTCTGCAATAACCGCTTCCATGTAAGGAGAAAGCGTGTTGTACAGATAGTCCAAATTAGACTGTTCTAAGCTCATATTAGACGTCACAATACCGAACCGGTGCAAAGGGATACCGAAAACTTTAGCGACCTGTGCGGTGCTGTGTTGGCTTGTGTTGATAAGCTTTAGAATCTCGGTATCGACTTCCAGCTGCTTATAATCCATCGTTTCATCTAGAATCAATACCTTGCCCGCCTGTGCTTGACCTGAGTTTGATTTTTGCCATTCGTCGCGTAATTTTTCACGCGCATCTTTCGACAATTTGGAACCTTTCATGGTGAGCAAACCGCCCGCCTGTGTTCCGTTTTTGAAGAAGTTGGCGAAAAATTTCTTGCTGTACTTCTGTGTGTCCAAATCCTCGGTCAAGCTGGCAAGAATCGAAATGCCATCCGTGCCGTTTAATGAATACGGTTTGACATCCACAACATTGTCGAACGGAATGTTACGTTTTTTCTCTTTGTTATTTGCATCGATCGTTGTGTATTCATAGTACAATTCCGTAGATCCGGCTTTCTGCTTCAACGCCATGCGCGAAGTTTTCAGATGATACAATTCTAATGGCTCTCCCTGTGGACTGCGTACGATTTCGATGTAACCATTTTTGGTTAACAACGCATTTGCAAACACCGTCAATTTGAAGATGTAGCCGTTATACGCTTTGTTCGGTCGCACATTGAATAACGTTTCCAGTTTGTCCGTTGGATCGTGTATACCGCTGTTCGTCACCTGTATTCGCATCTTCGCCAAATCAGATGCAATCATCATAACCGCTGTGAAGACATCGCTGTTTTTAATCGCTTCAACGCCCGTGTACTCCGCTGAATCAACACCTACAAAGCCCGGTAGCGTGCTCACTAGCAATTGCATTTCTTCATCTGTGTGAAGCGCCCGCGTTTCTCCTTTAATAAATATGCCCATTTATTCACCCCCTTCCTGATTCGCCGTTGATGATAAGCGCGACCAATATGAAGCTGATGCCCGTAGCAATCAAGCCCCATTGCATATCCCACAGATAAATAGCGTAATTGATTGCAATTAGTCCGAGCAAAAAGAAGATAGCCGTAACATTTGCCAATAAAAAAAGACCCATCAATTTGAATGCGCCTGTGATTTTTCCGATATTCATTTGCTCCACTCCTAAAAACCAAAGTCCTCGCTCAAGATGTAATCTTCAATGTTGTTATCAAATTCATGGAACATTGCTTGGCTATAAGCCGTTGTAACCGCCACAATCGCATCAATCTTATTCCGGTTCACTTTCTTATCCAGAATGATATTGCTGTTATTGTCATAGCGCACGACTGCGTTATTCACTGCAATACTTAAGTTTGGATTACCGTTATGCAGCACATTCTTTTCAAATACATCCAGCCGGAATTGCTTCAACGGCTCCGAGATATTCCTGAAGTTTTGCGCCACTTCAATCAGCGGCCAATCGTATTCTTCAAGCGAGGTAATAACTGCCTGAGAATTCCACGGATCGTATAAGATTCCTTTGACATCCAATTGATGTTCTTCTATATAACCGACCAACCATTCCACAACTTGCTTATAGTTGATGATGCCGGACTCACTATTTGTCAATGTGGCATAATCCGTTTTCACCAACGCTTCATAATCAATCTTGTCGCGCTCGCTTTTCGCTTCAATACCGCCCTTCGTTCCGACAAATACATGCGCGTCCACAAACTGCTTCTGATTATCTGTGGGATACACAAACCCAATGGCCGTTAAATCGTCCAGGCGCGATAAATCCAACCCGATATAGACCTCTCTGCCATCCACAGTGAATGGTGCATCCGTCTTGCAGGCTTCCCAGTCCGTTGCTTTCAAGTAGCTATCTTCGCCAGCTGATTGCCAAATGTTAAAATTTTTCACCAGCGTTCCAACTAAATCATCCTTCTGGACCGCTTCGCTGTACTTCTTCCGCAAGTTCTTTACCAGCAATTCGCGCAACTCTTCAACTTCCAGCAACGGATTCGCTTTGATCCATTTGGATTCATTCGCTATTTCTTCTATAGAATCCATTTCAGCGACATACGCAAAGTAGTTTTCGTTGTGTTCCGCACAGGATAATAACTTTTTAACGTATTGATATTCCTTGTACATTGGCCCATTTAAGTGAAAGCCTGCTGTGGATATAATCACCGTCAGAGCGTTCGCCTGTTGCACCATACCGGACTCTAATACTTCAATCGTCTTAGTGTCCCGAGCTTCGTGAAACTCGTCTAACGTGCCCACATACGGCTCAAATCCATCAAGGTTGCTGGTATCTTTACTCAACGGTTTAATAACACTTCCATCTTTCGTATTTAAGATTTCATTCTTCGATTCTGTAATCTTAAGAATGCTTTTAATGAAAGGTGAACGTTTAGCGACTTGTTCCAACTGCACGCGTACCATATTCCACACGATCTTCGCTTGTTCTTTGGCGTTTGCTGTGCAGTAAATCTGTCTGCCGAGCTTAGGATTCTTCCCGAACAGAAACTCGTAAATATTAATTCCGCTTATCAGTATCGATTTCCCCTGCTTACGGGCCATACTGATATACGCTTTACTGAAACGTCGGTTTCCAACTTCATCAACCCAACCATATAAACTGCCGATAATGAATTTTTGGAAGCCAGCCAATGTAATTGATTCGCCAGTTTTAATATCCGGCAGCATTTCAATAAACTTAATTACCTTGTTTGCTTTCTCTGGATAGAAGGTATAGCCTTTCAGTTCCTTCAAATCACGCAAGTGGCGTTCACATTGCTTCTTTACCAAGAAGGATGCCATAATATCGCCTTTATAAACTTTGCGCGCATAATCCGTAGTAAAATCAATCATCTTTCATCATCTCCGCAAACGGATCCACAACTTCTTCTTTCTTCGGCACTACAATTCGCATCCTACTATCAATTGTCATGCCTAAGCTTCCGGAGAGAGTGCGAACCATTCTAGCCGCGTCACCCATAACCGTATATTTTGGATTAACAATCCGCTTCTCATTCCCCCGTGCATCGAACTGGGTAATTACCGTGCCTTCTATATCCACAGTTTGAGAAGCTTCTTTATACTTCGCATAGAAATCGCAGTACATCGTAACTGATGCGAGATCAAGCGAAGCGATGGGGAGTTTTTTTAGGAGTGGAATAATTCTTTCATATTCCTCTTTGGCGTCACCCTCTAACCAAGGCGGCGCGGTCAAAGAAATTGATTCAAATTCTTCCAGACTCTCTTCTTCTTTTCGGCGTTCTTCAATTTCCGCTTTGCTGATATTTCTATTCAACGCATCTACTAATTTTTTAGGCCTGGCCATTCTTTCACCTCGCTTCCTTGGTATTTGGGACATAGTTTCGGGGAGAATTCATTAAAAAGAGCCCCGACCGTCCCCTAGCCAAATATTTTCAAAGGGTTTTGGAAAGTGGGGGGCTTACAAAATAAAAATGAATAATTATCTCTTGTGAATCTTTTGGTGACAACTTTCGCAAATGGATTCAAGGTTTTCTAATTCCAATCGTTTATCCCAATCCGTTTTAACTTCAATCAAGTGGTGAACCAATTGAGCTTCTTTGATGATTCCATTGCGTTCGCATGTTTTGCACATGAAGTCATCACGCATTAAGGCAATACGTCTTAACTTTAACCAAGCTCTTGTCTTATAGAACTTGATGTATGTGTTGTCGTATCGCCGCCTTGCTTGGTTGTATTCTTTATTCGGTTCATGTTTCTCGCAATACGTTCGAGTGAACGCGATAAAGTTTCGGCAAGATGGATGAAAGCATTTGCGTTGCGGTGCAGCCATATCAATCCCGCCTGTCTCTGTTGATGTATGTGAAGATGAAGAGGAAAGGAATGGTGATGCACATGGTTAGGATGAAGCCGGATATGATAATGAGTTGTAGCATATGCGCACTCCTTCCACAGGGGGATAGAATAGCGCCCAGCCGAAGCAGCCAAGCGCCTGATACGTTACTCTTAACGCCGAGCCAGCGAGATAGATGTGATCTCCTCCTGTTCTCCGTAAGTGACGGTTAGATAACTGACAGGCATCACTCCCCTCAACGCATAATAAAAAGCACCCACCGATTAGGTAGATGCTTCATGTTTACTTCCGGTAATAGTTATTCGTAAAGTCGATAATGTATTCTTTCATTTGCTCTTCAGTAATCTTTCCTTCTGCATGAGCCTGTTCGCATTCTTTCACCAGCGATACCAAGTCTGACTCTGGCGACTTCCCTTTAACACTCTTAGCCACGCGATAGCCTGCATAGATAACTGGCGTCCACACAGCAGCTGTCGTATGGAGTCCAGCCTTCTGCATTGACTTGCCGGTTTGTTGCAGCTGTGCGCCGCCTGTTTCCAGTTTGGTTGATACGCCGCCCCAAAACGCCGCCTTCTTATTCATCTTCTCTAAGTTGGCGATTTCTTTGGTGATGCGTTTCGTTTCTTTCTTATCAATTGATTTGTGATTGAGTTGCGCTTTGAGCATTTCAATTTGATCGTTGCGTTCATTGATTTTCGCTTGCAATTCTTGTGACATGTTCATTCCTCCCTTTTTGTTAAATGATACCAACAATGTAAAACTCCCGCAATGCAAGAATGCACAGCGAGAGAAAAGTGGAGGATGAACTATGTTAGTAGTCCATATTACAACTTTATCAGGAAAGTACCCCTCGAAAGTCTCATGAGAGTATCAATTTGCTGTTAAGTCTGTGAAAACGGTTATTCACCTGTGTTTACAGTTGTAATTAAAATCGGTGTAGTTAATGTGTATGTGTCCTAAATCAAGTTGCCAATCCAAACAACTGTCTTTCGGATTTCCTTTTCTTGCACCATTCGTGTGGATGCCCCATCTACGCTTGGTGTTAATCTCAGGGTCATGTCCATATTCAATGTAGTTTCTAATACGAATATGTTTAAAGTTCTTGATGGTTATGTTCTTATTTCCTTTGTTGAACCACCAATCAAAAATTGTATCTTTGTCCATTCGTTATCACTCCTTTGTCTTCCACAGATTAATGCCAACCCAGATTCTCACCAATCGCTTTGATAATTTCATTCCGCCATCTGAATAAAGTAGCACGTCCTACTTCCAGCTCCATCGCCATACCTTCCCACGTCTTCTTGTGGCGCGTCCAGTAGTTGAGGTGAACCAGTTGCTTCGGTTTATCGGCAAGCTTGTCGTAGACGCTTGAAATGGCTGATTCGATGCGTTCTAATTCTCCTAAGCGTTTATCCATTACCAGGCGAGTTGCAATTCTTCCTGTCGGATCGGATGGTTCGTTTGAGCGTCCACCAACTAATTCTTCCGTCATGGTCGGATTCATGATTTCCTCGCGGCGTTTCTCAATTTCCTTTTTTGTATCATGGAAGGAAGCGAGCTCCGCTTCGATGTGTTTAAATGTTGATGGTTTCATTTTCGTCATGTGGAGATTCCTCCCTCAAATTGGCATAAAAAAACGCGAATACAAGTAGGAGTGGGGGAACTCCTGAAATGTATCCGCGCGTTTTTCGCTCTGGATTTATTTAGTTGGTGATGCGATTAATCTTCAATCAACTTAACGTCCGATATATAAGCTTGCTTTCTATTTATTATTCCGTCCTCCTCGCCTTCGATTAACAGTAGCGCTCTGCCTTTGCTATTCAAGCCGACGATGATATAAGTACTTTTGGAAAACTTAACGGTGCATTTCTTACCGATTAGCGAGTATATATTCTTCTTCGTAACTCTCATATCGCACCTCTTCCTCAACTTTACTAATTTATCTAATTATACCACAAAATCCCTCTCAAACTTCCTGTTTAACCAGTGTTCCGGAAACTTTCTTTCCGCCGTCACAGCGAATGCGTTGCGATCGTACCACGTCGACCGCACCTTTATTCCAGTGGATGGTATCGGTACCGTGTAGCATTTCGTCGAGTATGGTTAAATCCCCATTTATGACGATATAAACAGCATTGTTGCCTAAATCAATTTCACATTTCATCGTATTGTCTTCCACAGAAGTGCCTCCTTTATTTATCAAGCTTTTTCCATTCGCCGTTTTCCTGTTTCACAAACTCTTCAATCACGATTTCCGTTTGCGCTTGCTGGTAGCCTTTGGAGTATCCTCTTTGTTCGCCTCTGCGGTACATTGCTGCGTTGCTGAATGCGAAGGTTAGGGATAAGGGTGATGCCTAGTAGGATGGTGTATAGGGTCATGATTTATCACCACCTATAGTAAAGTGGCTTCTAAAATCCTGTAACTTGTTGCCAATTTTCAAAAACCCGAATTTGTATAAATAGAGTTGCATCTTGCTTAGTAAATCGTCGACTTTCTGCATTTTTCATCCGCTCCTTTTTTCAATGCGATACTTCTAATTGTTTCTGTAAAAACTAACAAAGAGAATAAAGCGTAAAATACTAAAAAGTGTTCTTCACCGATAACCCAACCGATATAACTAATTGCCGTGAATATCCACAATAAGACTCTCGCCATTACTCCACTCCCTCACACATATTCATTCAACTTCTCATACTCAGTAAGTAACTGCCGGTCATCCATTTTCGTAAAATACTCTTCCGCTTTGAATGGATGTTTGATGAGCAGCCACTCGATGTAGAATTTGCGGTCTTCTTCACTCACTTGCGTTCACTCCTATTTTCCGTTGGGATCTAATACATAGCGTTTACCATCCACAGTGATAACTGACGGTACGCCCTTCTTCAATTTGACTACGGCGATTTCAGCTGTGTAGGTTGCGCCTTTACTCATTCAAATCAGCTTCCTTTACGAATACGCCATTTACCATTTTGCCTTTGCGGTCTTTGATAACGTTGTAAGCGATATCCGCGCAATCCAAAATGTTCGTTCCCGTTTGCATCGCAAGAATCGTCAGCACCACGAACATGTCACCAATTGCATCCTGCACCTCTTCTGGCTTGTCTTTGGCTAATCCGCTGCACAGTTCCCCGAATTCTTCTCCGAGCTTCACAGCTTGCTTCATAGGCTCTGCTGTGTGCAAGTTGCGGTCAATCGCCCAGTTTTCGATTTTGTCAGTTAGATTCATTCTGTCGCCTCCGATTCCAATAATAAGTCGCGTGTGTTTTTGTAAGCCTTGCATAAACCTTCCCAGTAGCCGAGACTCCACCCACCATGATAAGTATGAGTTTGACTAGCATTGTCACCTTGTTTCGTTCTTATAAGGTCAATTCTGTTTTCCGCATGTTCTATTCTTCTATTCAAATACTTCAGGGTTTCTGACTCACTCATTTCTTAGCCCCCAATGCTTCCTTCTTCTTCAAAAACTCACGCTTCAAGAATCCAAAGTCCGGTATCTCTCCGTACATGCCTGCGACAGCAATTTCCTGCCGCAGATGGTCCAGTTCGTTCATCGTCTTGCATTCACGTATTTTCCAGATCAGATCCAAGTGGAGCGCCCTCCCTCTTCCACAGATTCCGTTACCCGGCTTCTCATTTGCACAGCCTTTTGCATGGTTAGGAATAACAGGGTTTCATCTTCTGCATGTAAGTGAAGCGCTTGATCCAGACGTTTCACTTCATTTTCTAAGTTGCTCACTTTGATGGAATGCGCTTCTTTCACTTTATTTAACTCTCGTTCAATGTTCCGATACTTCGTGCGCCATTCGTCACCGCGTTCAATCTCTGCGTATCGCTCCTTATTGGCATCCTTAACGTCTCTGCGTAGTTCATCGATGAGTTGTGACTCTTTAACGTGTCGTTCCTCCAGCGAAGCGATATGTGCTTTCAGCTTTTCGTTTCCTTGTTTCAGCAGCAGGCTTTCTGGGATTTCAACACGCTCCATTTGATGTGGAATTTCGCCTACACTCAAATCACCGATTGTCACGAGTTCAGCAGCATTGAAGATTTGGTAACGCTCGGTTGTATCCGGCTGTTTTTCTTCTTGATCCGTTTGGACTTTATAACCCTTCAGGCGTTCTTTAGCATCCGTGTTTTCGTACCCCATGCATTTGTTAGCGAAGATTGTCATTTTGATTCCTCCCGGATCCGTTTGATTTCTTTTTGCTGATACTGCAAAGCGTCAATCAACTCTTCGATTATCATGTTCTGCCAGTTATAATCTTCCACAGGGCACTCATCTAAGGTTTGGCCATAATTCTTTAGGCCTTTCGCATTCTGTTCGTTGATATGCTGTTCAATTGTGGTTAACACGGCTTCTTTGATTGTGGTCATTTCGCTCTCTTCCCTTCCACAGGTATAGTGGCAGCCTTATCGATTCTCATGCCGTCACGGAGTCTTCTCTGCAATGTGCTCAAGCTGATGCCGTTTGCTTCTGCCAGGGGAATCCACTCCTGCACGTTGTTTACTTTCTGAATGAATTTAGCTGTCGTGGCTTTTTCCATATCCCACTTCTTTTTAAACACTCGATCGTATAGGGCATCTGTTGGAATACCATTCGCATTGGCGATTTTAATGTACTTATCATCAATTGTTTTTTTGCGCTTTATTTCTTTACGTACCTTCTTCATAGCTTCTACCTTCTTTGGATTAACCAGATTGTTCTCCAGTTTCCAATGAGCGTATTCACTACGGGTCATGCCTGAGAGTTTCTGTATATCTTCACTTGTGATTTCGTATTCTCTTAAGATGCGATACAGCTTAGTGGTAATACCTGTTTCCTTCATTTCTCTAATATGCTTATCAATGTGACGCCGGCGGCTACTGGCACTCAACTTAAGTAACTCTTCTCCGAGCTTTCTTACTTCCGCAGCTGCCGGACATTTGCACCGCGTTCCTTTGTCTACGTTCTCGCCAGCGCAAACTTCGCACCGGTCTTTATCGAGAACGTCAATTTTCTTTAATATTTCAATGCGTTTCGCTTTAGATTCTTTTAGGTTCATTTCAATTCCACTCCCTTTAGATACAGAGCAAACGCTCCTGTACTTCCGAATAACAGGCAGGCATGAAAGACGATGACGAATAATGGATCCATGTGATTTCCTCCTTTTTCTTATCGCGCTATTTGGGCGGACGGTTATGATTCGAACTTTTCTTTTAGGCGTTCGTATTCTTCCTTTTCCTTACGCTCTCGCTCGGCACGAAACTCTGCTTGTCTTTTATCCAGACGAGCCTTTTCCTGTTCTTTAAATGCTTTTATATCGAATAGATTTCTTTTGCCTAATTCTTCTCGAATATATTTGCCTCTGTCAGACTCCAGTTTTTGAAGAACTTTCATTTTGGGAAGAACATAGATTTCCACGTCTTCCGTAATACCGAAATCAAAACTTGCCATTAAAATACAACCGTCAGTAGTCGCGATAGTAATTTGTTCTGCGAACTGCGCCATGTGGGTAAACGCTATTGTCTTACCTTCCAAGGCTTGATAGTTATCTAAAACTTCCATGTTCATTCCTCCTGATTTTTTATTCAGCGTTTCCATCAACTACGCGGCACCATGACCGCCCGATATTTTGCAAAGCCTGGACCTGTTCTGACGATGGTCCGTTTATTCCGTGGACCGATGGAGAAATCACTGAAATGTTTCTCTTCCGGCGGAATGACTTGTTTCAATGTCCAGCCGCGCTTTTCCAAGTCGGCAATCCGTTGATCCAGTTCCTTTTGGCTGGTAGCTGTTAAGTTGATTCGTCCCGTGCGTTGAAATTCAGTTTTCATTGCCGGACACTCCTTTTTATATTTCTGATTGATATTTAGCGATTGATTGAAGCGCGTTAATTTCCACCTTCAACGCTTCCATTGCTGAGAGTGCAGCGCGATAGGTTTCTGAAGCTAAGTCTCTTTCGAACTTCAAATCCGCTATTTCGCCGCGAGCTAAGTCTCCGATAACTCCGATTGGTACTTTATCCATTCGCATGGCAGTCATGACTTTAGCTAACTCTGAGCGATAGGCCCGTTCTGTTTCTGCTTTTGCTTTAGCGAGACGGAACACTTCTTTGCTGGATTCAGATAAACGTTTGGTTGCCTGGTGCAGCATTTGTACTGTCGAATTCAGTTCCATCTTTCACCTCGAATATTTCGACCTCGATCCGTGGATTGGCTTTGTCTATATAGAAGCTATGGCTGATATTGCCGACTTCTTTCCATCCATCGTTTTTCAATATGCCACCATCGACTAATCCATCAAAGATGAACTTCTGGCCGGCAATGATGTTGTCTTTGTCTTTCCGTTTATCCTTGCAATGCCAGATGATGTGGAAGTTTGCCGATTCGATGACCGGCAATCCTTCCGCACTATCTATGACAAGCTGCGTGAATTTCTTCTTCATCTTTGAGTACACCGCATAATGCTGTTTCGATTTGGCTATAATTTCGTTCATTGAAGGTAATGTGCCAGGGATTACGAAACGCCTCATTCTAAGACCTCTAACGCTTTGTCTCCGTGGAGGAAAATCAGAAACCCTTCTACTTCGAACTGACCTTTAGCAATTTGCCCTGAGATATAACCTTTGTTTTTCCCTAGAAATTCACCAGCTTGCGCCATGCTTCGGAAGTAATGCGCTTCCTTTGTTGTTCCGTTCAGTAAAACTACTTTGTTATTCGATGTCATAAGATCGTTGTCAAAGGCATGGTTGTTATTCTCTTTATGCGTACACCATTCCAAGTTGGAAACGTGATTATTCAAACGGCTTCCGTCGATATGGTTTATATAATCCTTGCCTGGCACTTGTGGTATGAAAGCAAATGCTACCAGACGATGTACCAACCAAGTTTGCACGTTTCCGTCCTTCCACAAATTGACGCGGCAAGTATTATCTTTTGAAATTTTTTGCTTTAGAACCCGTTGCTTCCACTTTCTTTTCCCATGCATTTCAGTGAAAGTCGTTTTGTTTTCATGCGTTCTTACTTCACCGGTATTACTGACTTCATAAATGCCTTCATAACCGACTACATCTTTCCATATTAGGTCCATGTGTTTTCATCCTTTCTAGAAGGGAAGCGAATTTGGATCTTCTTCATCAATACTTGACTGTTGGTTCTGGTTTGTATTCTGCTGTCCATTAGATTGATTGCTCGATTTCGGTTCAAGGAACTGAACGCTGTCCGCAACAACTTCAGTCGTATAAACGCGCTTGCCATCCTGCCCTTCATAGCTTCCAGTCTGGATACGTCCTTCTACTCCGGCCAGACTTCCTTTTTTCAAGAAGTTCGCAGCGTTTTCTGCTTGTTTTCGCCATACCGTGCAGTTAATGAAATCCGTTTCCTTTTCACCATTCGCGTTCGTGAAGGTTCTGTTTACAGCCAATGTGAATCGTGTTACAGCTGCACCTGATGGAGTATATGTGAGCGTAGGATCCTTTGTTAATCTTCCGACTAGTACCACTCTGTTTATCATCTAAATTTCCCCATTTCATTCATGTAGTTTTCAAAGGCTTGTTCCGTTGGCTCGTCTATTAATCCGATATCGTGTAGATCGTAAGCGTCTGTGTAATAAAGCTTTCCGAATGCTTCGTATCGCATATCTCGTAATTCGTCTGCAAAGTTGGCGTCTTGGTGTGCTTGCATATGATGCTTCTTGCAAAGTGGCATTAGGTTTCTAAATCCACCCCTCCCAGAGGCGCTTCTGAAGGTGACGTGATGCATTTCGATTGGAGCGCCGTTGCAGATGGAGCATGTGTCTCCGAACCAATCTAATGCCAACTGGTATTGCTTCTTGTTAATTGCCCCACGCTCTTTGCGCTTCGGCTTTCTTCTGGCGTGTGTCTGTTTTGGAAACATCATCGTTTGCACCTCATTTCTGGAATACTCCGACGTAGGCCGGCAGAACCGGCAGGCTATCTCTTAACTCTCTCCACGTTTGGTGTTTCTTGCTTTCTAAGCAGTAAGTTGAGATATCCATGCCGTAATCAACCAGGTACATCTTTTTGCAGTTCTGTTTGAATTCTTTCTTATATAGTTGTTTCGCTTTCTCTTCATCTGGTGCGAAGAACATGGCAAATAATGAATCTCCTAAAGGGACCGAATACAATCTCATGAATTGGATGCCTAAGACGTTTTGGTCTTTCATGCTTTTCGCCTTATCCAAATCAATTAAGCTGTAAGTTTTTTCGCTTACTAGATCGGTCCCACTTATAACGCCATCCATCAGACCGCTATATAAACTGTGTGCCAAGAGCGACTCTTCATATCCGAGTGCTGCGGCCAGCAATTCATTGACCGTCATTTTCGGTAATCTCCCCAGTAAATTTGTTGTAAGTAGCAAATACCGTTCCGACTGCACCGTTACGATTCTTGGCGACGATAATCTCTAATGAAGAGTCGTTATCATCCTTGCTGTAATAAGCGTCTCGGTACAGGAACATTGCTACGTCTGCATCTTCCTCAATACTGCCCGACTCCCGTAAATCGGAGAGCATTGGCCGTTTATCCTGTCGCTGTTCAACTCCCCGGCTTAATTGAGCTAGTACGACTACCGGACAGTTAAACTCTTTAGCGATAGCTTTAAGGCCTTTTGTGATGGTCCCGATTTGTAAGTGCATGTTGTTGGTGTTCTCAACCGGCTTGATCAGCGTCAAGTAGTCGATAAAGATGATTGGCTTACGGTCTTTGTGCTGACTCGCCATCTTGCGGACTTTCATCCGGATCTCCGGTAAGGTTTGACCACTTTTATCGAATATCTGTATCTTGGTTTCACTTAACCGGTTAATGGCTGGCATCCACTTTTCTTTCTGCCCATCTGACAGCATGCTGTGTGGGTCCCTCATCTTCCCGCGATTGAAACTGCCAGTTGAAGCAATCAATCTGTCTCTCAGGCTCACCCTAGACATTTCCAGAGAAAAAATAATTGGCAGATAACCTGTCCATCCAGCCTGCTTTGCTAGATGCAGCATGACATCTGATTTACCCATTGAAGGTCGAGCCGCTAAAATGGTTAGTTCCGCATCCTGCAGCCCGTTTGTCATGAGGTTCAATCTTGTTAGGCCGGTGTTAGCGCCCTTCTTCATTTCGACCTTGTGATAAGGTGCTTCGTATACATCAATGGTCAATCCGGTTATATCACTGTGATCGCTCACATCATCATCCTGAATCTTATTCAGCTCTGACATGATTGAATCGATATCCCAGTTTTCCAATTGCGCCGTGCTAATGATGTTTCGCTTTTCTTTTTCGCGGTAAGCATCCTGGACAGCTTTGGCGTGATCTTCGAAGCGTTTTTCGTTCGCAAGGTTCTGGAGTTCGGTTAAGTAATTCGCGCCGCCGAACAGCTGCGGATTGACGTAGGTGATTAACGTAACTACATCCACTGCTTTTCCTTTGGCATCCAGTTCCTTCATGGCTTTGAAAAGCTCTCGATGATAAACGCTTTCGAATTGGTCTACCTGCAGATTCGTTTCGTTAATCAGGTGGGGCTCTTTTAGCATGGTTCCCAGTACAGCTTTTTCTGCCTGCATATTAATCCTCTCCTGCGTTGAAATTTGGCACATATTCTTTTGGCTTGCTTATCACATGGACCGGATCGTTCGAACCCTCATATTCATCATTGAAGTGCTCGCCATTAAGGAAAGTGAGAGGGTTCTTTTGTTGAGGAACGAACTCTCCTCTCTTAGCCAAGCCTTCACGATGATTTAGATAAAGGTGCGTGCCCTCTATGATCTGTTCGTGAGAATACTTTTTCAGCAGCGAAGCGTACTTGGTTTCGCACTTCACTTTGCCTTTCTTATTTCCGTAAAGGCTCCACCAAGACTCGAATAGTTCTGCGTGCTGAACAGTATCTTTTTTATTACCTTTGTTTTCCTTGTTACCTTTATTGTTTGTGTTCATCTGTTGTTCATCTGTTGTTCGTTTGATGTTCATCTGTTGTTCATTTCCTTGGTACATTTGCCAGTTAAGTACTGTAACGACGCTAAATTTGTTAGATGATTTGATGTTCAACATTTCTAGTTTTTCTAGGAGTTTAAGCCATCGCCATATCGTTAAGTCGTTAACTCTATTTTTGGGTGCAGAACCCTTGTTATACTCTTCTGCCAGAGCAAATCTTCCAGTCACGAATTCTCCAGGTTGTAATTTAACAACTTGCGTTCCAACTAGTTGCTCATGTTCTGTATAGCTGACTTTCATCAGGCAAAGCATCCATAACTTCAAAATGAATGGATCCGAAAACACTGTGCTGTCTTTGAGTTTTCTATGAACGGAAAACCATCCAGCCATTCACCTCACCCTTCCAACTTCGCCAGATAGTCGATTACTTTGCTGGCTTCTGCCTTTGTTAAGTCTTTCGTTGCTTTGTTAATACTGAAGTGTTTACAGGCGCTCGCATAAACAGCTGCTTGATCCTGCCCAGTTGCCTTTGCGATGTTTCCAACTTTTGCACCCAACGCTTTTATTTGCGCCGCAGAAATAGTGTTTTCATTCGGTGCTGTCGTTTCATCTTTTTTGCCTTTTGGTTCACTGGCAGCATTACCATCGTCGTCTTCATCTGAAGTAATACCGAACACGGCGGCCAAGCTATAACGCTTCAAGTAAGTGATAACACTTCCTGTCGCTTGGGCATCGGTCTTGGCGGGCTTTGCATAAATCGGTTCTGATTCAATCCATTCTCCACTTGAGTGCATTAGCAATGTCGTGACGCCAACTTTGTCCTCAGAGTTTGTTGGCGATTGGATGAAGCTTAATCCGTGTTTTGCGGATATTTCCGTGATAGCTTCCACCACATTTTCAAGTGGGACGTATTTGCTTTTGAAAAACGGATTATCTTTATCCTTCATTGGTTGTTTAACTTCACCTTGAAATGCTGATAAAGCTTTAGCAATTTCGGTAATTGATTCAGATTTTTTCATCATTCATCCTCCTAGACGATCCGGAGAGAGCGCTTCTGTTGAAGCTCTGCACCCTCTACCTCGATGCCGTTTTTCAAATCTTCGAGCATTGCTTTTTTATCTATGGCTGGAGCGACTTCGATTAGGTAATGTCCAGGAATAATTTTTTCATCAAGTATCAGTGCGCTAGGCGGGTTGTTCTGCATGCGAAGGGTAAATGTAGACCCTTTGACTTTGTCCCGTCCTGTAGCGATTAGCGCGTCTTCTGCATAAGCCTTTAACCGTTTGGAATTGTTCTCTAAAGCTTGCCGGCGTTTTTTTAACCGGTCTTCTTCTTCCTTGATCGCCTTTGCCTGAGCATCGAGCGTTTTGATGATGATAGCCGTTGAGTTTAGTTTTTCTTCAATGGCATCATCGATTGATTCCAATGTATCTGCGAAGCCTTCGTGTTCAACTTCGTTATCAGTGATTAGATCCAGCACCTCTTGATAGGCTGCTGTGAGTTCATATAGTTTGAAAGCCATTTGAAAATACCTCCAGATGTGCTACAATAAGCACAGATTAGTAATTCTTGTTCCTCTACCACAACGGAACGCCGTGACTCGAACTGCGCCAACAGTTATCGAGTCTATTTTTTTGCGCTTTTTTCTAAAACGATGACCGTCAACGCCAATACCTGTTCATCCGTTAAGAATGAATTGCCGCTGTTCGCTTCCAGCATTTCATTGACCACATTCACTGCAGCTTCGATTGCTTGTTCTCCCATTTCTCTCACCTCCTCCCAATGTCTTATGTGCTATTGACTGACTTTCAAGAAATAATTTACAGTCAGTTGGTAAAAAAATAAGGCCATTTGATTTACCAGCCAAACTCCATCGGCATATATCCTTGTTGCTGTGTTCTAATGATTTCTCTCAAGTCCGTTTTAGGCTCCTGGATATCTGATTCAGTTACACGGATCAAAAATCTCCATTCATGAGCTTTTGCAGCTACTCCAGTGTGGATTTCCCACCAATCCCACATTACCGGCGTACAGCTAGGAGCTTCGAAATAAGACAACTCGCCACTATTTACACGATCATTTACTTGCTTAGAAACCATTTTGTAAAGCTTCGAATCAGGCACTTCTGGTACTTCCAGTTCGACATTGCGCTGTTCAAGGAATTGAGTTAGACAAGCTTCACCTGTAACAAGTAAGTGGAAAATTGGGCTGTCCATTTCTTCTTGTGCTTGAATGTTAGGCGCTAGCTTTGCCGTTGGGTCGAGCGAAGATCCTCTCGGTACTCCATCTGTATGCCATCCTGGAATAGCCGGGCACATACCTGGAATCAACATATGGATTTTTGTATCGACGATTATATTCTTCTTAGTCATTTGTAAATCCATGGAACCGATGGCTGCACGCGTTAAATCTCCGCCGTATTTCAATGCGTCTTCGAGTGATGCATTGTGTAAACCCAATGTGTTTTTAACTAATTCTTGTGAAGGTTGTTCAATTGGATTGCCGAATTTTAAATCACTGCGATTAAATTTCATTCTCTTCTTCCTCCATTTCGTTTTGTCGCTCATAGTCCAGGTATTCTTTTTCTGGAAACCCCATGCGTTCGATCCGATCAATGTCCGGGTGTTGTATGTCCATTTGGTTCACCTGCTTTCGGTGCTGCGTAGTTTGGGCCAACTATGAAAGCATTATTTCTAATTGAGCATTTAGTTCTTTGGCACAATTCTTACAAAGGTTTATTACAAAAACTTCATTGTCATTCTCTACTTCCGTTCGCAAAAGCACTTCTTTCGATTTACAAAAACGACATTTGCTATTATTAGGAATTTTCGATGTTACGAAAATATCAACTTCTACCATTCTTAAACCTCCCCCTTTTCCTTCAACTGCGCAGCAACTACCGAACCACCATTTCCATTTGCTTCACCGATACAACTCCTGGATAACCGGTAAGAGCTACCTGAAGCATGCTTTCAACTTCATCGAACCGTTCTTCTGTTTCCAGTACGTCTTCCGCATCCACAGAGAACCAAAGTTTTGCTATGTCTCCGGATTCACGTGTAATCTGTTCAACCTTCGCCATGTTTACGATGATTGGGCCGCCGCCTAATTCGTTGACCTTCAAAAAGACCATTTGCACTTCCTCCTTTTCCTATTCGATTACCAATTACAAGCAAGAGCTGTTTTTAAATCCTAACTTTCAAGAAAAAATTTACAGTCAGTTACCAAAAAATAAATGCCTATCTTGGCGCTTCGATTTCTTTGAGCTCCAGTGTCCGGGTATGTTCCAATATCCAAATGCCATTTGCTTGTTTGCACAGTAACCATTCGAACGGATTAAATCCTAATGCTGCTAAGTGCTGGCGCTGATTACGTGATAAGCGTTTCCCCTGTTTCATTTGCCATCACCTCTTGTTACCGAACCACCTGCAAGCAATAACCTTCCCTGGAGCCGCTGGTAATGAGTAGCAATACGTCTGTGGGCTGTCCGTGCTTTTCGCGCTTTCCGTTCGTGCTCATACGCTTTGTACCATGCCAATGAATATATCGTGATAATCGGCATAGTGATTATTCCAATCCCCATAACAATTAAGATATTGCCACTGTGAATCATTTAATCCACCCCTTGATTTTTAATTAGCGTCTGTCCACGCGTTTTATTTGATTACCATTCGTCCATGATTTTCTTCATTGCTCCCAAGCTTTCTTCGTAAAACCAATAACGCTTGCCCTTCTCTTTCCTGCGTTCCAGTATTTTCATCCGTGGATCGTGCAGGAACTCATTCTCCAGAAAGGACTTACTCATGCAAGTCCTTTTAGCCATTTGGTCTATATCCCACGTAAATAGCGTCTGGTGAATTGCGGTATCGAGTTTTTCGTTTACTTGTCTGCGAATCTCTTCCTGATCGATGTCCAAATTAATTTTTGCAATCGGCATTTACATCACCTCACTTTCTACCTTCCTGGACTGGTCCTCATTATCGAAAAGGTACTCCAAATTATGTTCCGGAAAATACGCTTTCTTGATCGCGAGCGCTTCGTCAAAACTGAATGAATATTTTCCGTTCAGTTTGTCGTAGACGGTTGAATACCGGACGCCTAAGAGGATAGCTAGGTCTTTGCCCCTAATGCCTCTCCGGGCCATCTCTGCCCTTAAATTCATCAGCAAATTTCTCCACCTCTTTTCATGATAAACGCAATTGCGTTCACTTGATATTTAAACTATAAACGCAATTGCGTTCATTGTCAACGCATATAGTAAATAAATAAACGAAAAGTTGTCCAAAAACACTTTACTTCCTATTTAAAATGTAGTACGCTAGCGATATAGAAAACGAAATTTCGTACAAAACGGGGGATAATGATGGATAAAAGAGCAGAAATCGTAAAAGAATTGATAGATAAAAATTGGAAAAGTCGTCGTGCTTTTGCTTTAGAAATCGGAATTGCACCTTCGACCCTTTCTTCAATGCTTGAAAGAGGAATTGGTAACGCCAGTGTGGACAGCGTAATTAAAGTTTGTGCCGGACTCGGTATCACAACAGATCAATTACAACGCATGGCTGAAGGCGAAGAAGTGGGATCACGCGGAATCGAAACGATTGCTGCACACATCGACGAAGATGTAACGGAGGAAGAAATCGAAGAGATCAAGAAGTATATCGATTTCATCAAATCACAGCGAAAGAATTGAGGGTTTTGCATGACCAGATTCGAGCGATTAATGATCCAGTATCCACATTTGGACATAAAAGAGGATAGTTACATGCCAAAAGGTCTTTCTGGACTTTACTTTGACAATTCCATCCGGATAAACAAAAGGCTGCTGGCGTATGAAAAGACGGGAGTACTCGCAGAAGAAATAGGGCATCACGAAACCACGCACGGGGATATCCTGGACTATAACGACACTCGTAAAAGAAAGCTTGAAGTTCTTGCCCGCAGATGGGGATATGAGAAAATTGTCTCTCTCGACAAATTAATTCAATGCTACGAAGCTCGATACATAACGATTGAAGATGTTTGTACTCACTTAGAGATTACTGACACATACTTAAAAAGCGCTTTGGAATTTTATAATGTAAAGTACGGTGGCACCTGCACACATAAGAATTATCGAATTACGTTTGATCCACTTAATATCAAGCCCATTTAAGGAGGTGGTGTTTAAAATTATTTCGTCCCCCATTTGAGTGTCTGTCCACGCAAGAGGGAGAAAAATAATGACAAAAACCAAATCTAAAAAATATGAGCATGTCTTTTCTTATACGGATCGCAAAGGAAGTAAACTATGGGGATTCCGTTACCGGTACTATGATTCATTAGGGAATCGTCGCGAGAAAGCGAAGCAAGGTTTTGCATCAGAGAAGGATGCGTATAGAGGTGTACTGGAAGTTCAGACGCAAGTAATCAACGGCGATACGAAACGTGTCGAAAACTCGAGCCTTACCATTTCGGAGTGGTTGGATATTTGGTATGAAACCCATAAAGGTGATTGGGCTGTTTCTTCCCTGTTGCAGCGCAAGAACGCGATTCAGTACCAAATGAAACCATTAATCGGCCATTACCGGCTTGCTGATCTGGATAAGAGTACGTATAAGCGCGAGTACTTGAATGTCCTGGCGAAGAAATACAAACCGAGTACGGTGAAGTTATTCCACCGATTGTTTAAGATTGCCGTTAATGCAGCTGTGGATGATGAAATCATTCCGAGGAATCGATTTTCGAAGATTTCACTGGTGGATGAAGAAAGCAGTGAGAACTATTATTCTGCAGAAGAGCTTCGGGAATTTTTAACGATAGCCGAGGATACAGAGAACATCACGAACTATACGTTCATTTACCTGTTGGCTTATACGGGCTTGCGAAGAGGTGAAGCACAAGGACTCCAGTGGGATGATGTGGATTTCGAGAAGAAAACATTAACTGTTGGCCGGACTCGGGACGTTAACGGCGATCGCAAGCCGAAAACAAAAAGAAGCCGCCGAACAATTAAGCTCGACGACTTGGTCCTACACCAACTCAAATTATACCGGACCTGGTGCAAAAAAACCATGCTGACATTCGGTGAGAAAATGAAAGACACTGATTTTATTTTCATTTCCCGTCAGTCCGGAAAACCGATTGGCGACAACACCATCAAATATGCTTTTGAACGAATCCTCAATCAGACGGATCTAAAGTATATTACGCCACACGGACTCCGGCACACGCATTGTACTTTGTTAATTCAAGCGAAGATACCTGTCCCAACCATAGCTGAACGGCTGGGGAATACTCCGCAAATGATTCACAGCGTTTATGGCCATGCCTTAAAAGAGGTTGAGGAAGAGTCTGTGGAATCCTTCTCACGAATTATGAATATGTAGGAACTGGGGGAACTTCTGGGGGAGCTTTTTGAAACAGCCCACCAAACCCTTACAGTGCAAAGGGTTTTCGATACTATTGAGTACTACTCACGTTAAT
>NZ_JABWTK010000001.1 GCF_020071995.1 Planococcus chinensis
AGTCCCAGTGTGGCCGATCACCCTCTCAGGTCGGCTACGCATCGTCGCCTTGGTGGGCCGTTACCCCACCAACTAGCTAATGCGCCGCGGGCCCATCCTGCAGTGACAGCCGAAACCGTCTTTCCGTTAGGTCCCAGGAGGGACCCAAAACTATTCGGTATTAGCACCGGTTTCCCGGAGTTATCCCGATCTGCAGGGCAGGTTGCCCACGTGTTACTCACCCGTCCGCCGCTAAAGTTGAAGGAGCAAGCTCTTCAACTTCCGCTCGACTTGCATGTATTAGGCACGCCGCCAGCGTTCGTCCTGAGCCAGGATCAAACTCTCCATTATAGAGAACCGATTGCTCAAATTCTGCTGGCGTCTCGCTGTTCCGAAGAACGCGCGAGTCGCTTGATCTGGCACTGCCTGATCAGTAAGTTGTGCTCGGATCGCTTTGCGACGATCCTCGCATAAATTCGTTTTCGCGCCAAAGCGCTCAAACAATTTATGTTGACGTTTTGCTGTTCAGTTTTCAAGGTTCATGTTGTGTGTCACTCATTGGCGACTTGATTAATATACCATGCCATAATATTCGCGTCAACAGTTTTACGAAAAAAACTTCTGCTTTTGGTAAATTCTTTTTCTTCCAGGAAACTTTTCAGTTTTTGCTGGCTGTTCTTCGCTCTGATCTTCATCTTCCTGAGCCACTATAAACTAGATCGATCCGACAGCCGTAAGAAGATTTCTGCTTCCGTTTTCTTTTTCCTCTATATAGAAAGAACAGGATCCCGCTTCATTCTTTCCGGACTCTTTTGGCAACCCAAAGCTTCTCTCGTTCAAGAAATATTCGTTTAGCGCCAAATAAAAAAACCCGCTGAACAAATCAGCGGGTTTAAAAATCTTACTCTTCGTCTTCATCTATTTCTTCTTCTACACGATCTACTTCTTCATCAGCCACAACTTCGTCCTCCGTATAGACATCCGCTTCCGCACTTTCTTCAATCAATGTGGAATCGACATCTTCTTCGGCTTCTTCTGCGCCTTCTGGAATTTCAATATCTTTTTTCACTCGGGCAACCGTAGCTACGGTTTCTTCTTCAGCGAGCTTAATTAGGCGGACGCCTTGTGTGCTTCGGCCAGTCTGTGAAATATCGTTGACGTCCATGCGGATTAAAATACCATTGATGGTGATCAGCATGATGTCTTCTGTTCCGTTGACTGTCCGGACAGCCACGAGCGGTCCGTTCTTGTCGGTGATTTGGCAAGTTTTGATTCCCATACCGCCTCTGGATTGAACACGGTATTCGGATTCTTTGGTTTGTTTGCCGTATCCTTTTTCTGTGATGACAAGGATGTTATCGTCCTTCTCCAGAATCTCCATGCCGACAACCTGGTCGCCTTCGCGCAAACGGATTCCACGGACCCCGCTTGCTGTCCGGCCCATGCTGCGGATATCGGTTTCAGGGAAACGGATCAATGCGCCGTCGCGTGTTCCGATGACGATTTCCTGGTTGCCGTCGGTTAGCTTAACGGAAATCAATTCATCTTCTTCGCGCAAGCTGATGGCAATTAGCCCGTTTTGGCGGATGTTGGCGTAATTGGACACCGGTGTCCGCTTGCTGATTCCTTCCCGTGTCGTAAAGAAGAAGAAGGCATCTTCTTTAAATTCTTTCACGCGGATGACAGCCGTCACTTTTTCGTCTTTGCTGATTTCCAGCAAATTGACTAGCGGAAGGCCTTTTGCAGTTCTTCCGTATTCCGGCACTTGATACCCTTTTTTGCGATACACTTTCCCTTTGCTCGTGAAGAACAGGATTGTATCGTGGGTAGAGGTATAAAGCATGTGCTCAACGAAATCATCTTCGTTGGTGCCCATTCCCTGGACGCCGCGGCCACCGCGGTTTTGGCTGCGGAACGTGTTTGCCGGCATCCGTTTGATATACCCGTTATGGGTCAATGTCAGAACAGACGCTTCTCTTGGGATCAAATCTTCATCTTCGAACATTTCCGTACCGCCTGAAGTGATTTCCGTTCTGCGCTCGTCGCTGAAACGTTCTTTCACTTCTGTCAATTCTTCACGGATAATTTCGAGAATCCGGTATTCGTTCGCCAAAATTTCGCGAAGTTCATCGATCAGCTTAACCAAACCTTGGTATTCTTCTTCGATTTTATCGCGTTCCAGTCCGGTTAAACGCTGCAGTCGCATATCCAAAATCGCTTGTGATTGGCGCTCTGACAGATTGAAATTGCTCATCAAGCCATTGCGGGCTTCTTCAGTCGTCTGTGAGCCGCGGATCAAAGCGATAATGGCATCAATATGATCCAATGCAATACGCAAACCTTCAAGGATATGTGCGCGGTCTTCCGCTTTCGTCAAATCAAATTGAGTACGGCGGCGAATGACCACTTTCTGGTGCTCTAAGTAGTGGAAAAGCACTTCTTTAATTCCCAACACTTTCGGATGGCCGTCGACAAGCGCCAGCATGTTGATCCCGAAACTTGTTTGCATTGCTGTCTGTTTGTATAAGTTGTTCAACAGGACGCTGGCACTCGCATCTCTGCGCACTTCAATGACAATGCGCATACCGTTGCGGTCAGATTCGTCCCGTAAATCCGTGATGCCGTCAATTCGCTTATCGCGCACGAGCTCCGCAATTTTTTCAATCAAGCGGGCTTTGTTCACTTGATAAGGAAGTTCGTTGACGATGATTACTTCTTTGCCGTTCGGTTTGGTTTCAATATCCACCACCGAACGGATCATGATAGAGCCTCTGCCGGTTTCATAAGCGCGTCGAATACCGCTGCGCCCTAAAATAATGCCGCCAGTCGGGAAATCAGGACCTGGAATAAATTCCATCAATTCTTCTGTCGTAATCGCCGGGTTTTCAGCTAATGCCAACACACCGTCAATTGTTTCACCCAAATGATGCGGCGGAATATTAGTAGCCATACCAACTGCGATACCAGATGTTCCGTTTACCAGTAAGTTCGGGAATCGGCTCGGCAGAACAATTGGCTCTTTTTCCTGGCCATCGTAGTTATCCCGGTAATCGATCGTATTTTTATTTAAATCACGCAATAGTTCCATGGAGATTTTTGACATTCTTGATTCTGTATAACGCATGGCAGCTGCTGCATCGCCGTCGACCGAACCGAAGTTTCCGTGTCCGTCAACGAGCATATAACGGTAACTGAAATCCTGCGCCATCCGGACCATCGTTTCATAAACAGCGCTATCGCCGTGTGGATGGTATTTACCAATAACATCCCCGACGATACGTGCTGATTTTTTATAGGCTTTATCCGATGTAATTCCCAAATCATGCATTGCATATAGGATGCGGCGATGGACAGGTTTCAGCCCGTCACGCACATCCGGTAGTGCACGGGAAACGATAACGCTCATTGCATAATCCAAAAACGATGTGCGCATCTCCGTGCTTATATTTATTTCTTCAACACCACTGCTAGGCCGTTCAGCCATATCCGCAGCCTCCTCTCAACTCTACATCACTTAAACGTCCAAGTTTTTAACGTATTTCGCATTTTCTTCGATAAAGTTACGGCGCGGTTCAACTTCGTCTCCCATTAAAATATGGAAAGTTTCATCTGCCACCATCGCGTCGGTCAACGTCACTTGCAGCAAGGTACGGACGTCCGGATCCATTGTCGTATCCCATAACTGCTCCGCGTTCATTTCTCCCAACCCTTTGTAGCGCTGGATATTCGGTTTCGGTGTTGGAGACAAGTTTTCGAGCGCTTCTTTCAATTGCGCATCGGTATAAACATAATCCACGTGCTTGCCTTGTTTGATCTGGAACAAAGGCGGCTGGGCGATGTAAATATAACCCGCTTCAAGCAATGGACGCATGTAGCGGAAGAAGAACGTCAATAACAAAGTCCGGATATGGGCGCCGTCGACGTCCGCATCTGTCATGATGACTACTTTATGGTAACGCGCTTTCGCCAAATTGAATTCTTCGCCGATTCCTGTGCCTAGTGCTGTAATGATGTTGCGGATTTCAGCGTTTGTCAGGATTTTATCAAGACGGGCTTTTTCAACATTCAAGATCTTACCGCGCAGCGGCAAAATGGCTTGGAAATGGCGGTCACGGCCTGATTTTGCCGAGCCGCCGGCTGAGTCACCCTCAACAATGTAAATCTCGCTGATTTTCGGATCACGCGAAGAACAGTCCGCCAGTTTACCAGGCAAGCTCGATACTTCGAGCACTGATTTGCGGCGCGTGAATTCGCGTGCTTTTTTGGCCGCCATACGGGCATGCGAAGCCATGATGCCTTTTTCCACAATTTTGCGAGAAACCGTTGGATTCTCCAAAAGGAATCGCTCAAAACCGCCTGAGAACAGGTTGTTGACGATTGTGCTGACTTCAGTATTGCCCAGCTTCGTTTTGGTTTGGCCTTCAAACTGGGGATCCGGGTGTTTAACCGAAATAATAGCAGTCAACCCTTCACGAACGTCATCGCCCGTTAAATTGGCATCTTGTTCTTTCAGCATGCCGTTTTTGCGGCCGTAGTCATTCACAACACGCGTCAAAGCTGTCTTAAAGCCGGATTCGTGCGTTCCGCCTTCATGCGTGTTGATATTATTGGCAAATGAAAAAATATTGGCTGCATAGCCGGCATTATATTGCATCGCGACTTCTACGGAAATGCCTTCTCGTTCAGCTTCTACAAAAATCGCCTCTTCGTGAAGAGGGTCTTTGGATTTATTCATATGTTCAACGTAAGATTTGATCCCGCCTTCAAAATGGTAGACCTTCTCTTTTTGCTCGCCTTCACGCTCATCACGGGCAACAATTCTCAAACCACGGTTCAAATAAGCCAGTTCCCGCAAGCGATGGTCCAAAATATCAAATTCATAGACGGTCGTTTCTTTAAAGATTTCCGGGTCCGCTTTAAAACGGATGGTGGTACCTGTATTTTCAGCGTCGCCGATCACATGCAGTTCTTCTGTAACCGCTCCGCGTTCAAATTTAATGTAATGGCGTTTGCCATCGCGGTTAACGTATACTTCTGTCACTTCGGACAAAGCGTTAACAACCGATGCCCCAACACCGTGCAGACCGCCGGATACTTTATATCCGCCGCCGCCGAATTTACCGCCTGCGTGCAAGACAGTCATAATGACTTCTACAGCCGGACGGCCCATTTTTTCCTGCATGCCAACTGGAATGCCTCGCCCGTTGTCATCTACACGAATCCATTCGCCGGGTTCGATTGTTACCTGGATTTCATCGCAATAACCGGCTAATGCTTCATCGATACTGTTATCTACGATTTCCCAAACTAAATGGTGAAGCCCTTTTGAACTTGTTGAACCGATATACATTCCGGGTCTTTTGCGTACTGCTTCCAAGCCTTCAAGAACTTGAATCTGATTCGCATCATATGAGGGTTGAAGATTTTTTTCTTCCATTGCCACTGCGTTCACCTGCTCTTTCTTACAACATTCTGTTTTCCATTGGTTTGTTTATAACCGGTTTTGCCGGATCTTTTTCAAGATGGCCTGCGCCCGCAAAGGCGAACCGTAGACAAAATCGTCGGTCACAATAAATGATTTTACTTTATCTAAAGGGACGAGAAGCCGCACAAAAGCAGCCGGCACGTAATGTTCATGCGCGGTGACGGCAACAATTTCAGCTATTCGGATTGTCTGCTCTTTTCCAATGTGCACATAAATAACGCGTCACTCCTTAACCATCCCTTGGGATACTTCGAAAAGACGGGCATTTTGAATTGTTTCGTGCTGAATTCCATCTACATTGGTTGTCGTCACAAAGGTCTGGACAGAACCATGGATGGTATTCAGCAAATGGGACTGCCGGTAATCATCCAGCTCTGACAGTACATCATCCAGCAGCAAAACAGGCGCTTCGCCGACTTCCTGCTTGATCAATTCAATTTCCGCCAGCTTTAAGGAAAGCGCTGTGGTCCGCTGCTGGCCTTGCGAACCATAAGTCTGGACATCATAGCCGTTCACGAAAAACTGCAATTCATCGCGGTGAGGGCCGACAAGAGTCAAACCGCGCTCAATTTCCCGTTTGCGAACTTCAGCAAGTTTCTGCTCTAAAAAAGACGCCATCTCGGTCGGCGTCCATTCGGGCTTTAAACCGCTGATCGGTTGATAGCGGATTTGCAGTTGTTCCAGCCCCCGGGAAATGCCGTGATGGATCGGTTCAGCCCATTTTTGCAATAATTCCATGAACTGATAACGTTTTTGGATGATTTTTACTGCGGCTTCGATAAATTGTTCCGTGTAAACATCGAACATGACATCGTTGATGGCCTGTTTGCCGTAATTTTGCTTAAGTATATGATTCCGTTGCTTCAACAATTTCTGATATGTCAATAAATCATGAAGATAGACAGGAGAAATTTGGCCGATTTCCATATCGATAAACCGACGGCGGATTTGCGGACTCCCTTTGACTAAATTCAAATCTTCAGGCGCAAACATCACAACATTCAATTGGCCAATGTAATCACTGAGCCGCCGCTGTTCCAAATGATTGACCTTTGCTTTTTTGCCTTTTTTGGACAAAGTGATTTCCAAAGGCAATTTCCCGTATTTACGGAAAACATCACCTTTAATTTTACCATAATCGGCATTCCAGCGTATCAATTCTTTATCATTGGTGGTTCGATGCGATTTTGCCATCGACAAAACGTACAAGGATTCCATAATATTGGTTTTTCCTTGCGCATTCTCCCCGATAAAGACATTTATTTCAGGAGAAAAAGACAAGTCAAGCGTCTCGTAATTCCGGTAGTCGCGGAGCTCGAGGCGGTCAATCCACATCGAAGCTCATGCCTTCAGCTACTGCAATACGAAACTCCCCTACTTCTGGAATCGTTACCGTATCGTTCGGACGCAACTTACGGCCTCTCCGATCTTCCGCTTCTCCGTTTACAAAAACTTCATGCTCACTCAAAAACCACTTTGCCATGCCTCCTGAACTGATCGTATCTGTCATTTTCAGCAATTGCCCAAGTGTAATAAATTCTGTTTCAATCCCGATTTCTTTCAAAATGCACTCATCCTTCAATTCGTAGTCTATCCCTCTATTTTACCCTATTTAGGGTAAAAAGTAAAAAGGATAGCCTTTATGGCTATCCTAGAGGGTCTTTTCTGTTTTTAATAGGTCCGGACAGGAAGAATCAATTGCAAAATCGAATCGTCAAGCGCAGATTTCAAAATGAACGGGCGCATCGCTCCGGTAAATTGAATCAGTACGTCCTGGCCATCAATTGCTTTCAAAGCATCCATCATGAATTTGGCGCTAAATGAAATTTTCAATTCTTCGCCTTCAATGCTTTGGGCTTGAAGCTGCTCTTCCACTTTTCCGACTTCCGGTGAATTAGAAGAAACTTCTACTTCATTGCCGGAATTTGTAGAAAAACGCACAACGTTATTGCGTTCTTCTCGGGCAAGCAAAGAAGCACGGTCGATTGCCTGAAGAAGCGAACGCCCGTTGACCGTCACTTCTGTTTTGTATTCAGAAGGAATCAAACGGGATGTATCCGGGTAGTTTCCTTCAAGCAGACGCGAAAAGAACAAAATATGCTTGGATTTAAACAGAACTTGCTGGTTCGTCATGACGATTTCAACAGGATCTGAAGTATCGTCCAGAATTTTGTTGAGTTCGGTCAAGCTTTTCCCAGGGATTACGACACTGTATTCCCCTTCCGGCAAAGTTTCTAATTTTGTTTTGCGGCGTGCCAAACGGTGGCTGTCTGTTGCAACACAAACCAATTCCCCGTCTTTTACTTCCCAATGAACCCCAGTTAATACCGGGCGTGTTTCCGAACTCGAAACAGCAAATACCGTTTCGCGGTTGATTGTTTTTAACAGATCCGCCGGAATGGTAAACAAACGGTCATCCTGGATATCCGGAAGCTGCGGATAATCCAATGCATCCAAGCCAATCAAGTGGAATTCAGATTTCCCTGAACGGATATGCGTTTGGAAGTTTCCAGTAATTTCGATTTCCACTTCATTCGTTGGCAACTTACGGATTATTTCTCCAAATACTTTTGCTTGAAGAACAATGCTTCCGCCTTGAGATACGCCGATGATTTCTTCTCCATCTTCTTCTGCCGGAATGAATGTCTGGATCGTGATATCTGAATCGCTTCCTGTCAATCTCATTCCTTCTGAAGAAACATCCATTTTGATCCCTGTCAAAATCGGAATCGTTGTTTTTGAACTTACTGCTTTCATTACATCATTTAAACCTTCGACTAATCGTTCACGCTTTATCTCGAATTTCATTCTCGAACCTCGCTTATATATATATTTTATTTAAGGAACTTAAAACAGTAATAGTAGTAGGGCCTGTGAATATGTGGATAACCCCGTTTTTCTGAACAAAAGCAGCTTATCCACATGTAGATAAGCTGTGCACAAACTGCTTTGTAAATTATGCGGTTATCCACAAGGTCATTGCTTGCCAAGCGCGCTTCGAATATCTTTGACGTCTTGTTGAAGCTGCTGATTGTCTTTCAGCATTTTTGAAATTTTCTCGTGCGCATGGATGACTGTTGTATGGTCACGCCCACCGAATTCTTCCCCGATTTTCGGCAAAGAAAAATCCGTCATTTCTCTGGACAGATACATGGCCACTTGGCGTGGATATGCAATGTCTTTTGTACGGCGTTTTGTTTTGAAATCTTCTAATTTCACATTAAATTGCTCTCCGACAGCATGCTGGATATCCAAAATCGTAATCACTTTCGGTTTTGAATTCGGCATGATGTCTTTTAGCGCTTCTGCTGCAAGTTCGGCACTCATATCCCGGTTGATCAAAGAAGAATAAGCCACTACGCGGATCAATGCCCCTTCAAGTTCCCGGATATTCGAATCAATGGAATTGGCGATATAGGTCATCACATCGTTTGGAATATCAAGGCCGTCCGCTTTCGCTTTTTTGCGCAAAATGGCGATCCGGGTTTCCAGATCCGGCGGTGTAATATCCGTGATCAATCCCCATTCAAAGCGGGATCTTAAGCGGTCTTCCAGTGTCGGAATTTCTTTTGGCGGCCGGTCACTCGAGATGATAATCTGTTTCGACTCTTCATGGAGTGTATTAAACGTATGGAAAAATTCCTCCTGCGTCTGCTCTTTGCCGGCCAAAAATTGAATGTCATCAATCAAAAGAATATCGACACTACGGTATTTGTTCCGGAAATCAACGGTTTGGTTGTCCCGGATCGAGTTGATGAATTCATTGGTAAATTTCTCCGAAGACAAATAAACCACTTTGGCATTCGGGTTGTGTTCAAGGACATAATGTCCGATTGCATGCATTAAATGTGTCTTGCCAAGTCCTACTCCCCCGTAAATAAACAACGGATTGTACGCTTTTGCAGGCGCTTCCGCTACGGCCAGTGACGCAGCATGGGCAAAGCGGTTGCCGGATCCAATTACAAACGTATCGAATGTATATTTGGGATTCAGCATGCCAGGCAAAAATTCCTGATGCTCATTCTGCCCTGGTTTTACGCGAGGGGCTGGGAGTTGAAAATCGTCCATATCCTGATCTTTGGGCACAACAAATTTTATCAGCAGATCATCACCTGTTGAATCCGAAAGAATCCCAGTAATTAAATGCACGTAATGGTTTTCCAACCAGTCACGTGCAAATGAATTAGGCGCTGAAATTGTCACTGTATCATTCTGATAAGATAAAAGTTTTGTTGATTTTAACCACGTTTCAAAACTTGGTTTGGAGATTTTAGTTTCAACTTGGGCTAAGACACTCGACCAAAGTTCGTCTAAGTGTTCCAATAGCTCGTCTCCTTTATATGTAAATATTTTTTAAGTATACCATACACAAAACCACAGGCTGTGGATAACCTTTATAAACAAGCCCGTGAATAACTGTCCACATCTTACCCACAGTTTGTGGATAACTTATTTAGGCTAAAAATTATTAACAAGTGAAAACAAGTCTATGTTAACAAAAAAAACGAGACATTACAAGAACGACTTATACTTATCCACATTTCCTTTATTGTACACATGAAAGCTATCCACAGGGGGTTCTTATGTGCAGAAGTTGTAGATAAGGGGTGTGGATAAAATTTTTTCGGAAAATATTGGTGCACAATAATTTTTGGGTTTCCTGAAGCAAATGTGGATAACTCGAAGCGAAAAGGAGAATGAAAAATCCAAGAAGAATTCAAGCGATTTTGTAGATGGATTTTAATTTTTCTCCCATATGAAGCAGCAAGGGCAAAACTTCTTTTCGAATCCGTTCAGTAAAAGAGGGAGAAGAAAATAAGGGGAGGTAAGCAGAAAAGAGGGACAGTTTTGCTGGAGATCTGCAAACCCTGGTATTTATAGTGCAAAATCGGTGATTGTTTCTCCTTTTTAATAAGACATTGACATTTGAAGCATGCCGGCTATATAATAGTCAAGACTGTCTTTGAGAAAAGAGTTAACTTTTATTCAGGAGGTGTCACCATGACATTACGCACATACCAACCAAATACTCGTAAACACAGCAAAGTACACGGCTTCAGAGCACGTATGAGCACTAAAAACGGACGTAGAGTAATTGCTGCACGCCGTCGCAAAGGAAGAAAAGTATTATCAGCTTAAGTCCACTGACCGCATCAGTGGTCTTTTTTTCTTTTCTGCTGATTTTCAGCGGAAATGAACCAAAATAAGCAGGTGAAAAAATGAATAAGCAACAACGAATCAAGAAAAACACGGAATTTCAACGAATCTTTAAAAAAGGAAAATCCTTTGCCAATCGCCAGTTTATCGTCTACGTCTTGAAAAACGATCAGCCGGAGTTTCGGGTGGGATTATCCGTCAGCAAAAAAGTAGGAAACGCAGTTACGCGAAACCGCATCAAGCGCTATATCCGTCAAACTTTCCTCGAATTGAAAGACGATGTGCTGCCAAATGCGGATTACGTTATTATCGCCCGACAACAGGCGGCCAATTTGGATTTTCATGAAAGCAAGAAAAGTTTGGAGCACGTTTTAAAAATTGCCCGTGCTTTGCCTCGGAAGTAGAAAGAGTTATTGCAAGAATGCTATTATAGAAGCAATTGAAAATAAGTTTGGGGGAAGAAGGTTGAATAAGCGAATAGTACTGCTTATTTCACTGGTGGCAGCGACCGTGCTGCTTGCCGGCTGTACAGAGTTCAATGAGCCGATCAGTGGAAACAGTGAAGGATTTTGGAACGAATTTATAGTTTGGCCTCTAGTCTCGGTCATTACGTATTTCAAAGGCTTGCTTGGAACGTACGGACTTGGGATTATTGCAGTAACAATCATTATCCGTTTGGTGCTTTTGCCATTGATGGTGAAGCAGACCCGCAGCTCAAAACGCATGCAGGAAGTACAACCGAAATTGAAAGAGCTGCAAGCGAAATACAAATCGAAAGATGCAGTCACGCAGCAGAAATACCAGCAGGAAATGATGGCATTGTTCCAGGAAAACGGCGTGAACCCGATGGCGGGCTGTTTGCCGGTATTGATCCAAATGCCGATTTTGATCGGTTTTTATCACGCAATCAGCCGGATGAACAGTACTCCGTCGATCGACCTTGGTTCATTTTTGATTTTCCCGCTAGCTGAACCAAGCATTATCTTGGCTGTTATTGCTGGCTTGATGCAATTTATCGTTTTGCGCACCGGTCCTGCTATGGACAACCCGCAAATGAAGATCATGATGTATTTCATGCCGGTCATGATCATCGGATTTGGTGTCGTATTGCCATCCGCATTGACCTTGTATTGGGTAATCGGAAACATCATCTCCTTGATTCAAAACCTGGTTATTTACAAGCCATGGGAGAAAAAAGAGCCGGTTCCGGCGGCGCCAGCAGCTGGAGCAAGAAAAGAAGTGAAGCAACCTGTTAAAACGAAAGCGAAAGCAGGAGGGGCTAAAAAGTGAAACAGATTACGCAGACGGGTACAACTGTTGAAAACGCGATATCTGCAGCATTAGAAAAACTCCAGGCAACACGTGAAGAAGTAACGGTCAATGTGATCCAGAACGAAAAAAAGGGATTTTTGGGCT
The DNA here is from genome assembly GCF_020071995.1 of Planococcus chinensis. GTDB lineage: Bacteria > Bacillota > Bacilli > Bacillales_A > Planococcaceae > Planococcus > Planococcus chinensis_A. Next base: position 12,038 of record NZ_JABWTK010000001.1, read on the forward strand.
TTGGATCCAAACCGGCTGAAGTCGAAGTCATCGTAAACGAACCGGAAGCTGCACCGCTTGAAAAAGAGGAAGCAGTGGCGGAGACGGCGGTAGCGGAACCGGAAGAAATTTTTGAAGAACTGGTGGAAGAAGCGCCAAAAGCAACAAATGAGCGAGCCATCCAGGAAACGAAAGATTACATTCAATCCATTGCCAAAGGCATGATGATTGAAGACTTAAAAATTACGCATAAGCAAAGCGGCAAACAAGTCAGTTTCTATCTGGAAAGTGAAAAAGTGGCCATGCTGATCGGCAAACGCGGCAATACGCTGAATTCCCTTCAGCAGCTTGCCCAGCTGGTCGCGAATAAATACTCTAACCAATTTATGATGGTGGAGCTGGATGCGGAAAATTACCGGGAGCGGCGCCAGGAAACATTGGAGCAGTTGGCGGATCGGATGGCGGACAAAGCGATTCGGACCGGCGGCCGCGTTCAATTTGAACCGATGCCGTCTTACGAACGGAAAGTCATCCATCAGGCATTATCGCGCCGGATGGATATCGACACCTATTCAGAAGGAAAAGATCCAAACCGTTATCTGGTCATCGAACCTCTGAAATAACGCGGCTGATCCGGCCAAATAAAGAATTGTGTACGGCTTGCTCTTTGCAAGCCGTTTTTTTATGCATTCTTTTATGAAACTTTTGGGAAAACCAAGCGCTTCACCTTTCGGATTCCAGCCATTTATGCTATTGTAATATGTTAGAAAGTCATGTGCTTTTGCTGGTTGTCCACATGTGGACAACTTTTTTAAAGGGAAAATCCGTTTTTTGCGCTCGAAAAAAGTCTGGGGATAAGTTTCTGGCCAGATTTTTTTGTTTTTATTCATTTTAAGTGCAGGTTTAATAGAGGCCCCTGTACTTTTCTATAATAGAGAGGACGAAGTACCATGGAATTCGATACAATTGCTGCAATCTCCACGCCAAGCGGTGAAGGCGCCATTGCCATCGTCCGCCTTAGCGGGCCGGAGGCGATCGGGATTGCGGATAAACTGTTCCGCGCCCCCAGCGGAAAACAATTGGCGACGCAGCCTACGCATACGATTCATTACGGCCATTTGGCAGATCCATGGACGGAGGAAGTAGTGGAAGAAGTCATGGTATCGTTCATGAAAGCCCCAAAAACCTTCACCCGCGAAGACGTCATTGAAATCAATTGCCATGGCGGCATTGTGTCCGTCAATCGGGTATTGGCTCTTGTGCTTCGCGCCGGCGCGCGTTTGGCCGAGCCTGGAGAATTCACGAAACGGGCATTTTTAAACGGCCGTATCGACCTATCCCAAGCGGAAGCGGTCATGGATTTGATCCGCGCCAAAACCGACCGGGCGATGGATGTGGCATTGAACCAGATGGAAGGGCGCCTGTCGAAGCTCATTGGGACGCTTCGCCAAGCCTTGCTCGAATCCATTGCACAAATGGAAGTGAATATCGATTACCCGGAGTATGACGACGTCGAAGAAATGACACGTCCGATTATGCTTGAAAAAGCCTTATGGGTGCGTTCAGAAATTGAAAAATTACTGCAGACTTCTTCACAAGGCAAAATCTTGAGAGAAGGCCTTTCAACTGTTATTGTGGGACGTCCGAATGTCGGAAAATCCTCTCTCTTGAACAGCCTGGTGCAAGAAAACAAAGCCATTGTAACGGAAATTGCGGGAACGACCCGTGATATAATCGAGGAATATGTAAACGTCCGCGGTGTGCCGCTGCGTTTGGTGGATACAGCCGGTATCCGGGAAACGGAAGATATTGTGGAACGGATCGGCGTGGAACGTTCGCGCAAAGTGCTGAAAGAAGCTGATTTGATTCTTTATGTCTTGAATTATTCGGAAGCGCTGACGGAAGAAGATGAACGATTGTTTGAAGCGGTTCGGGATATGGATTATATTGTAGTCATCAATAAAACCGATTTGCCGCAGAAAATCGATCTGGATCACGTACAGCAGCTGGCAGGCGATAAACTGTTGGTTACCACTTCGCTGATTGAAGAAGAAGGCATTGACCAGCTGGAAGAAGCCATTGCTGAACTGTTTTTTGAAGGGCAAATCGAAGCAGGGGATATGACGTATGTTTCCAATGCGCGCCATATTGCGCTGCTTCACCAGGCACACCAGACCATTTCGGATGCCATTGAGGCGGCGGATATGGATGTGCCGGTCGATATGATTCAAATTGATGTCACTCGAACATGGGGAATTTTAGGGGAAATCATCGGCGATACAGCAGATGATGGCTTGTTGAACCAATTATTTTCTCAGTTCTGTTTAGGGAAATAAACTTCGAAGGGAATGAACGAACATGCCACAATACGAAGCAGGCACGTTCGATGTCATCGTCGTAGGAGCCGGACATGCCGGAGCAGAAGCTGCTCTTGCATCCGCTCGCATGGGTGCGAAAACACTTGTGTTGACGATGAATCTGGATATGATCGCATTTATGCCATGCAACCCGTCAATTGGCGGACCCGCAAAAGGCATCGTTGTACGGGAAATTGACGCACTTGGCGGAGCCATGGGGCGCGTTATCGATAAAACACACATTCAAATGAGAATGTTGAACACAGCAAAAGGGCCGGCTGTCCGCGCACTGCGCGCACAAGCCGACAAAGTGCTTTACCAGCAGGAAATGAAACGCCTGATGGAAGAAGAAAAGAATTTGACGCTTCACCAAGGGATTGCTGAAAAATTAGTGGTGGAAGACGGCAAAGTGACCGGCTTGATCACGCAAGTTGGCGGCATCTACCGGGCAAAATCCGTTGTCATCACGACAGGAACTTTCCTGCGCGGCGAAATCATCATTGGCGATTTGCGCTATTCCAGCGGGCCGAACAATCAGCAGCCATCAATCAAGCTGGCAGAAAACCTGGAAGAGCTCGGCTTTGAAACCGTCCGCTTTAAAACAGGGACGCCGCCGCGTGTCAACAGCAACTCCATTGATTACAGCAAAACAGAAATCCAGCCGGGCGATGAAGAACCGCGTGCGTTCAGTTACGAAACAACTGAATTCATCATGGATCAGCTGCCATGCTGGCTAACGTATACAAACGAAAAAACCCATCAGATCATCGACGAAAATCTTCACTTGTCGCCGATGTATTCCGGCATGATCAAAGGGACAGGCCCAAGATATTGCCCATCAATAGAAGACAAAGTGGTGCGTTTCAACGACAAACCGCGCCATCAGATTTTCCTTGAACCGGAAGGCCGCAATACGCGCGAGGTTTACGTACAAGGGCTTTCAACAAGTTTGCCTGAACATGTGCAAAGAAAACTGTTAGAATCGATTCCAGGGCTTGAAAAAGCGGAAATGATGCGTGCTGGATACGCCATCGAATACGATGCAATCGTACCGACGCAATTATGGCCGACGCTCGAGTCAAAACAGCTTGAAAATCTCTACACAGCAGGACAGATCAACGGAACTTCCGGCTACGAAGAAGCGGCGGGGCAGGGCTTGATGGCCGGCATTAATGCTGCAGCTAAAGTTTTGGGCAAAGAAGAAGTGATTCTGAGCCGTTCCGATGCCTATATCGGTGTATTGATCGATGATTTGGTCACGAAAGGCACAAACGAGCCTTATCGTTTGCTGACGTCGCGTGCGGAATATCGCCTCTTGCTGCGCCACGATAATGCAGATATGCGTTTGACGGAACTGGGCCACAAAATCGGCATGATTTCCGATGAGCGCTATGCCAAATTCCTGGCGAAAAAAGACCGCATCGAAGCGGAAATCAAACGCCTCCGCGGCATAATGATCAAACCGAATGACATCACGCAGCAATTGATCCGTGATGCAGGAGGCAGTGAATTGAAAGACGGCATCCGGGCAGCAGATTTATTGAAGCGCCCTGAAATGACTTATGACATGATTGCCCAATTGACGGCTTCAGAAGTTGAATTGGAAGACGAAGTGAAAGAACAAGTCGAAATCCATATCAAATACGAAGGCTATATTGAAAAATCGCTTCAGCAAGTGGCTAAACTGAAAAAAATGGAAGACAAGAAAATCCCGGAAAACATTGATTACCACTCAATTTCCGGTCTGGCAACAGAAGCACGCGGCAAACTGGCCGAAGTGCGTCCGCTGTCGATTGCACAGGCTTCCCGGATTTCAGGTGTGAACCCTGCTGACATTTCAATTCTTTTGGTGTATATTGAACAAGGTAGAATTGCAAAAATTCCATCTTGATATAAAAAAAGCGCAGGCGCCTATCTGGGGCCGACAAGCTTAAGGCAGAACACGCCGGAAATCCTGATTTCCAGAGTGGGATGACTTAAGACCTCGAGGCCCCAGGCGCCGGAGCTGGATATAAAAAAGCGCAGACGCCTATCTGGGGCCGAAGCTGTAGAAATAAAAGCGCAGGCGCCTGACCGAGCAAAAAAGGCGATAAGCTAGACACATAACAAATGGGCTGGCAGAGACCAGCCCATTTTTACATAATGGAATGCCTATTGGTTGACACATAGAACAGCATAAAAAAGAGGGAGGAAAAAACCAAGTGAACGAACAACAATTCAAAGACGCCCTCAGCGAAAAAGGAATCAATTTGACTCCGGCTCAACTTGATCAATTCCGCATCTACTTCGAAGAACTGGTTGAGTGGAACGAAAAAATGAATTTAACGGCCATTACAGACCAGCCGTCTGTCTACTTGAAACATTTTTTTGATTCGATTACGGCTGCTTTCTACATAGATTTCACGAAGCCGCTTAAAGTTTGTGATGTGGGAGCCGGGGCAGGATTCCCGAGCATTCCTTTGAAAATCTGCTTCCCTCATATTGAAGTGACCATCGTAGACTCATTGAACAAGCGCATCCAATTCTTGAATCATTTAAGCGATAAGCTGAACTTATCAAATGTCCGGTTCATTCATTCCCGCGCCGAAGATTTTGGCCAGTCCGAACACCGGGAAAGCTATGACTTGGTCACGGCCCGAGCAGTGGCAAGGCTTTCCGTTTTAGCGGAACTGTGTGTGCCGCTCGTAAAAAATGGCGGGCTTTTTGCTGCGATGAAAGCAGCATCAGCGCCTGACGAATTAAAGGATGCTGAGAAAGCTTTGCTGAAACTAGGGGTTAAAGAAGAAAGCATCCATTCGTTTAAATTGCCTATAGAAGAAAGCGACCGTCACATTCAGGTTTTCCGCAAGTTTAAAGAAACGCCGAAAAAGTACCCGCGCAAACCCGGGGTGCCAAATAAATCTCCAATTGCTTAAGGCATAAAAAGAGAACATGCAATGTTTCACGTGGAACATGGAAACCGAGAAGAAGCGGTTAAGACAACTATAAAGTAAGCAAGTGAGCTTTTAAAAGGTGGTGCTAGAGGATGAAGAGTCCTTTTTCCCGATTTTTCGGGAGCGGCGATAAAGCAGAAGAAGCAGAACAGGCAACAGAAGTGAAATCAGTCAATAAAGCTGCAGAAGAAGTAGTGAAATTGCCGATTGCTAAAATCAGCGCGAACAAGTTTCAGCCTCGTACAGTTTTCGATGAAGAGAAGATTGAAGAGCTGGCTCGCACAATTGAAATACATGGCGTTATTCAGCCTATTGTAGTCCGGGCATCGGATCAAGAAGGCGATTACGAAATCATTGCAGGGGAACGGCGTTTTCGGGCGATGTCTTCTCTCGGATGGGAAGAAGTTCCGGCCATCATCCGCCAGCTAAGCGATAAAGAAACAGCATCAATTGCTTTAATCGAAAACTTGCAGCGGGAAGAACTTACGTCGATTGAAGAAGCAAATGCTTATCAGAACCTGCTGGAAATCCAGGGCATTACCCAGGAAGCCCTTGCACAACGTCTTGGAAAAGGGCAATCGACAGTTGCGAATAAACTTCGGCTGTTGAAACTGCCTGAAGAAATCCAGACGGCTTTATTAAACCGCATCATTACAGAACGCCATGCACGGGTATTGCTGAAAATCAAAGATGTAGACAAGCAGAAAAAAATGTTCGATGAAACTGTTGAACAAAGTTTGAACGTCAAGCAGCTGGAGATGCGGGTCGAAAAATTGCTGTCCACTGAACCGAAAAAGGCCAAGCCGAGAAGAAAAGCGGTCAGCCGCGATATTCGGATTGCGATGAACACCATCAAGGAATCGTTAAGCATGGTCACCAAAAGCGGGATCAACTTATCGGCTGAAGAAGAAGAACACGAAGAGTATTACCAGATTACCGTGAAGATCCCTAAGAAAAAAGCATAAAAAAGCTCTTTCCGATTTCGGAAAGAGCTTTTTTAATGGGAATGTAACGATAAAATGGCTATTGTTTTGTTACAATAAGGAAAGAAACTGTCATTATTTTTGTTTTTATAATGGAATTAGTTATACTTGAGCAGTAAAATGAGAGAAGTATGAAAGAAAGTTGGTGCAAGAGTGGGTAGAATTATTGCGATCGCCAATCAAAAAGGCGGCGTAGGAAAAACAACATCATCAGTAAACTTGAGTGCCTGCCTTGCTTATTTGGGCCAGAAAGTTCTCTTAATAGATATCGATCCCCAAGGAAACGCGACAAGTGGGGTCGGGGTAAACAAAGGCGACGTTGACCAGTGCATCTACGAAGTACTGATTGATGACGTGGATGTGAAAGATACCATCAAGGAAACAAAAGTTGAAAATCTTCACGTAGTGCCTGCAACCATTTCGCTGGCAGGTGCAGAAATTGAACTGGTTTCCACTATTTCAAGAGAAGTGCGCCTCAAGCATGCGCTTCAAGAAGTTAAAGAACTGTATGACTACATCATCATTGATTGTCCTCCGTCATTGGGATTATTAACGATCAATTCGTTGACTGCCTCAGATGCGATTATTATTCCGGTACAATGTGAATACTATGCATTGGAAGGATTGAGCCAGCTGTTGAGCACGATCCGTCTTGTCCAGAAGCATTTAAATCATGACCTGGCAATTGACGGCGTCTTATTGACGATGCTCGATGCGCGGACAAACTTAGGGATCCAGGTAATTGAAGAAGTGAAGAAGTATTTCCAGGACAAAGTTTACCGGACGATCATTCCACGGAACGTAAGATTAAGCGAAGCGCCAAGCCATGGAGAACCGATCATTATATACGATCCGAAATCCCGCGGGGCAGAAGTATACTTAGAATTAGCAAGGGAAGTGATTAAGAATGGCTAAAGGATTAGGAAAAGGAATCAATGCATTGTTCCCTGGCGAATCATTAAGCGAGACAGAAACAATCAACCAGATCAGCATCACGCAAATCCGCACTAATCCTTACCAACCGCGCAAAGTTTTTGATGAAACCGCTTTGCAGGAATTGTCGGAATCGATCAAAGAACATGGCATTTTGCAGCCGGTTGTTGTCCGGAAATCTGGAAAGCATTTTGAACTGGTTGTAGGGGAAAGAAGGTTCCGCGCAGCTAAATTGGCAAAATTGACTGAAGTGCCGGCACTCGTCAAAGAATTGACAGACCAGCAGATGATGGAATTGGCTATCCTTGAAAACCTGCAGCGGGAAGACTTGACGCCGATTGAAGAAGCAGAGGCTTATCAGAAGTTAATGGAAGCATTGAATATCACACAGGAGCAATTGGCATTCCGCCTTGGCAAAAGCCGGCCACATATTGCCAATCACATCCGTTTGCTGGCTTTGCCTGAAGACGTACGCGATATGATTTCAGACAAGAAATTGACGATGGGACATGGCCGTACTTTGCTTGGACTGCGCTTGAAAAAGCTGATTCCCGAAACTGCTGAAAAAGTAGTGAAAGAAAACTTGAATGTCCGTCAGTTGGAAAACCTGGTTCAGCGTTTAAATGAAGATGTTCCACGTGAAACAATCGAGAAAAAGAAAGATTTGTTTATCGAAGAAAAACAGTCGGAACTGAGAGACCGTTTCGGAACAAATGTCCAAATTAAAAAAACGAAGAACAAAGGGAAAATTGAAATAGAGTTCTTCTCTGAAGAAGATTTGGAACGCATACTCGAACTTTTAAACTGATCCGTGCCTATTCCCTGAGTAAGGGAATAGGTTCTGTTTTGTAAAAGGAGAGCGGAAGGGGAAATTGAAAGATGGTTCTCTTGGGAACGCTGATCAACGCTATTTTGATTGTAGTTGGAACATTCATCGGCCGTGCGCTCCGAAACATTCCTGAGAAGATGAAAGAAACGGTAATGTATGCGATTGGCCTGGCAGTCGTGGTTCTTGGCCTGCAAATGGGCTTTGAAAGCCAGAATTTCATCGTAGTGATTATTAGTCTGGTCTTGGGTGCGGTTATCGGCGAATGGATGAATTTAGATGACAAGTTGAATGATTTTGGACACTGGCTGGAAGACGTGATGGGTGCAAAAAAAGAAAGCAAAGGCAGTATTGCCCAAGGCTTTGTCACAGCGACACTCATCTTTGTAATTGGTGCGATGGGAATCATCGGTGCTTTGGAGAGCGGGCTTAGCAATGAACATGGTGTCTTGATTTCCAAAGGCTTGATTGATGGTTTTACATCGATCATTTTGGCTTCCACGCTTGGAATTGGCGTCATGCTGGCTGCTATTCCCGTATTTGTTTATCAAGGGTTGATCGCGTTGTTTGCGACGCAGATCAGTTTGATCATTCCGGATGATGCGCTTGATATGTTTATTACGGAAATGACCGCAACGGGAGGCGTCATGATTGTGGCCATTGGCCTGAACATGATCGGCCTCACGAAAATAAGAGTTGCTAATTTGTTGCCTGGAGTATTGGTAGTAGGATTAATTGTTACGGTAATCTATAAGATGAATTTAGGTTAACCGGAGGTAGGAAGGTGTTACAGTGACTGCAGAAACAGTAACTTCAGAAACGGTAAGGAAAACAGAAGAAGTGGTAGAAGAGGGGAAGAAACTTCTCCTCGACAATGAAATGTGGCTCAATATCGGTTTTGTCGGCTTGAAAGTTCTTATGATTATTGTCGTAGCTGGAATTGTCGTTCGGGTGGCAAAAATGCTGATTCGGAAAACTTTCTCGGTGCGCATTAAAGGTCCGTTAAAATACAACGAACGGCGGCAGCAGACGATGTCGAAACTGCTGGAAAATGTTGTTACCTATGCTGTCTATTTTATGGCGATCATCGCAGTGTTGTCTGCTTTTACAATTGACATTACAGGGCTGATTGCCGGGGCCGGGGTATTAGGTCTTGCTGTTGGTTTTGGTGCCCAGAACTTAGTGAAAGATGTCATTACCGGATTCTTCATCATTTTTGAAGATCAGTTTTCGGTAGGTGACTATGTCCGGATCGGCCAAGCAGAAGGTACCGTCGAAGAAATTGGTTTACGGACCACAAAGGTAAAAGGTTTTACGGGGGAGCTCTTCATTTTCCCGAATGGCAATGTGACGGATGTGGTAAATTTCTCGATCCATAATTCGATTGCAGTAGTGGATGTAAATATTTCATATGAATCGGATATTGCACGCGTGGAGCGCTTGATCCAGGAATTTCTCGTGGATCTTCCTGAAAAGTACGAGCAGATTATAAAACCGCCGGAATTGTTGGGCGTACAAAACATTACTACAACAGAAATCATCATGAGAATTACGGCAGAAACATTGCCAATGCAGCATTTTGCCGTTTCCCGCGGGATTCGCCGGGACTTAAAAGAATATTTGGATCAAAAAGGTGTAGAAATTCCGTACCCGCGGATGGTTATGGTACAGCGGTCGCCTGAAGAGTCCAATCCATCCGTTATTGCCAAAAAGTGATAAAGGAGACAGAGCCATGGATAAGAAAGAATATGGTCTGAATGATGTCGTGGAAATGAAGAAAGGGCATCCGTGCGGGGCAAATGCCTGGAAAATTATCCGAATGGGTGCAGATATCCGCATCAAATGTGAAGGCTGCCAGCACAGCGTCATGATTCCACGCGTTGAATTCAATAAAAAAATCAAGAAAGTTTTAGTGAAAGCAGAAGAGGAATAAAACAAAACTCTATATGAGTATAAAGACAATACTTATATAGGAATAGTAATGAATTTATATAAGTTTTGAAAAATGGACAGATTGATATTTCGTTCCTATAATGGAATGGTTGCTAAAAATAATTCGTGTTAGAGAGAAGAAAGGTCGTGAATCCTTTGGCATTAACTGCAGGGATTGTAGGTTTACCAAACGTGGGGAAATCCACATTATTCAACGCTATTACAAAGGCGGGGGCTGAAGCAGCCAACTATCCGTTCTGTACGATAGATCCAAACGTCGGGATCGTAGAAGTTCCGGATGAGCGCTTAAACAAATTGACTGAGCTGGTTGTGCCTAAGAAAACCGTTCCTACAGCTTTTGAATTCACTGACATCGCCGGCATCGTAAAAGGCGCCAGCAAAGGTGAAGGACTTGGAAACAAATTCCTTTCGCATATCCGCGAAGTGGATGCGATCGTTCAAGTGGTACGCTGCTTTGCTGACGAAAACGTTACGCATGTATCCGGGAAAGTTGATCCGATTTCAGATATTGAAGTCATTAACTTGGAATTGATTCTTGCGGACATGGAAAGCATCGAAAAACGAATTGCCCGTGCTGCTAAATTAGTGAAGCAAAAAGACAAAGATGCCGTTGCAGAAGAGCCGGTATTGATGAAACTTCGTGAAGCATTTGAAGCTGGAGATTTGGCGCGTTCAATCGATTTCACGGAAGACGAATTGCGCATTGCGAAAAACTTGAATCTGTTGACATTGAAACCGATGCTTTACGTAGCAAACGTAGCAGAAGATGAAATTGCTGATGCAGAAGACAACGAATATGTACAAAAAGTCCGCGACTATGCTGCTCAGCAAAATTCACAGGTCATCGTCGTTTGTGCGAAGATCGAAGAAGAAATGGCTGAACTGGAAGACGAAGAAAAAGAAATGTTCCTGGAAGAGCTAGGCATCAAAGAATCCGGTTTGGATCAATTGATCAAAGCTTCGTATAATTTGCTTGGCCTTGCTACTTACTTTACTGCCGGTGTGCAGGAAGTACGTGCTTGGACATTCAAAAAAGGCATGAAAGCCCCTCAATGCGCAGGCGTCATCCACTCGGACTTCGAACGCGGATTTATCCGTGCAGAAACCGTAGCTTACGAGGACCTTATCGAAACAGGTTCCATGGCTGCTGCTAAAGAAGCCGGTAAAGTGCGCCAAGAAGGAAAAGAATACGTAGTACAAGACGGAGACGTCATGCTATTTAGATTTAACGTTTAAAAGTGAAACGGCCGTTCAGGTTCGACAGGCATAAGACGGACCGGCGAAGCGGCGATTTATGCCACACAGTCGGGTTGGCTTATGAGCCGAAGAGCTAGGCACTGAACTAGACACCGGGTTGGCTTATGACCCGAGAACCTGGCCGTTGCAGCTGGATAATAAAAGCGAAACGGCGTTCCCTTTCTACAGGCCATTTATTAAAATAAGCAAGTCCGAAAACGTAAAGACCCCTTAGCCATGGATAAAACTAAAAAATGACCGGATGCCTAATCGCATTCGGTTTTTGAATAGGAGGATTAAAATGTTATTATTTGTATATGGAACATTGAAACGCGGCGGCAAGTACCATGATTATCTGGGAGAAGCAGCATTAGTAGCAAAACACGCAGTAGCAAAAGGGGATCTCTACGATACCGGGCTTGGCTATCCGGCAATGGATGTAAACGGCAAAGGCGAAGTGCAGGGAGAAGTCTACGACATTCCTGAAGCGCTTTGGCCGGCAATCGACTACCTGGAAGATTATTCAGGCGGAGCTGCCACAGATCTTTTCAACAAAGTGAGAATCGAAGTGGAGACAGACGGAGAAGTTTTGCAAACGGCCGTTTATGTAGCCACCATGAAAGAACAATTAAAAGAAAAAGTGGAGAGCGGCAACTGGGACGTATTAGCAGTTGAAGGCGCCTATTAATTCATATGAAAAAGCGCTGATCATTGATCAGCGCTTTTTTGATTGGGGTTATGTTCATATATATGGAGCCGGGGCAATTCCGGATCGTCCAGCACCCAGGCATCCTTGCGTTCTTTAAGAAGCGCCCGGTACATGTAAAAGTCGCCGATGGCACCGGCAGCGAGCATAGCGCCGAGCAGGACGAGCACTTGGCTGTCCAGCCAGAAACCAAGGATAGTCGGAATAACAGCAGTGGCCCAAAAAGGCAGCAGCAGCGCTTTTTTCATGGCCCTGTTGCGGAGAGCGGTGGTCGTTGTGGCATAGGCGATGCCCAGTTTTAAATTGACGCCGTATTTCAAAGACGCAAGCGTAACCTTGCCGAACAATAGAAAGCCGATCAAATGAAACGCTTCGTGAAGCACAATCAGGGCGATATAGCCGAAAATAAATAGGAAAATGCCAGTCAAAGAAAAGCGGAACGACAACGGTTCGGCCAGGTAATGGTAGGCAGCGGCAAAAAGCACGACTAAAAAGACGTTGGTCCATAATGCCTTTGGCGCGATTTCTTCCATTTTGAGTTCAATCGTATGCGTCGGTTCCATCCCATCACTTCCTTCGCTAATTGCTTTCAGTATAGCCCATCCATAGCTGAAAAACATGCTTGCGGCGCATCTTCATCTATGATACAATACATTGATGTGAGTAATAATATGAATTGCTTGCTCCTTGCCCGCTGGAATCAGCAGGGCCCAAGTCCATGAGGAGGTGACAACACGATGAGAGAGTATGAATTAATGTACATCATGCAGCCTGCAATTGAAGAGGAAGCGAAAAAAGCGCTAGTTGAGCGTTTTAACGAGATCCTTACTTCAAACGGTGCTGAAATCATCGAGTCGAAAGAGTGGGGTAAACGTCGTTTAGCTTACGAAATCAACGATTTACGTGAAGGTTTCTACCAAATCGTAAAAGTAAACGCTGGTTCTGAAGCTATCAACGAATACACACGTCTTGCGAACATTAACGAAGACATTATCCGTCATATCGCTGTACGCAAAGACGCGTAAGCATATGAAGCTGTAAATATTGACTAAAGGAGGTTGAATTCTGATGATTAACCGAGTTGTTTTAGTCGGAAGACTGACAAAAGATCCTGATCTTCGCTATACTCCAAGCGGAGCGGCGGTGGCCCGTTTTACACTTGCTGTAAACCGTACCTTCTCCAATGCGCAAGGCGAAAAGGAAACGGATTTTATCAATTGTACTGTTTGGCGCAAACAAGCTGAAAACACAGCAAACTTCCTGAAAAAAGGAAGCTTGGCAGGTGTAGAAGGCCGCATTCAAACCGGAAGCTACGAGGGACAAGACGGAAAACGCGTTTATACGACTGAAGTAGTCGCAGACAGTGTTCAATTCCTTGAACCGAAAAACTCTGGGGCTAATGCAGATCGTTCACAAGGACAACAGCCGTCCTATCAGCAGAACAATCAATCGCCAAGTCAGCAAAACTATACACGTGTAGACCAGGATCCATTCTCAAGCGGCAGCGGCCCGATCGAAGTATCGGATGACGATTTGCCGTTCTAAGACGGACTGGACTTACGGTGAACGAAAAATTCTACTAAAAGGGAGGTAATTCGATATGGCACCACGTCGCGGAGGAAAGAAACGCAAAAAGGTTTGTTATTTCACTTCTAACAACATCACATACATCGACTACAAAGATACTGACTTGTTGAAGAAATTCATTTCTGAACGAGGAAAAATCTTGCCACGTCGTGTTACAGGCACAAGCGCTAAATGGCAACGTAAGTTGACAATCGCTATCAAACGCGCTCGTATCATGGCACTTCTACCGTTTGTTGCGGAAGAAAGATAAGTAAGAAAAGCAATTATGCTTTTTTACTTTCGAAAGAAGAGACCGGGAAACCGGTCTTTTTTTTTTGGTCCAAAATCGGTCCCTGCTTTCTTCCGGGACTTCCCTTTTTTGTTCCAAAACCTTAATCATGTTACAATTACAAGGATGAAATCCACCCGAAAGAAGGGGAAAAACAAGCAAATGCAAAATCAACAAACCAGCCAACTTACTCAAGGGGCATTGATGGCGGCCGTATTTACCGTATTACTGGCCATCTCTGTATACGTGCCTCTTTTAAATGTCGTCACGACATTATTTTTAGCGGTGCCGATCGCCTGGTACAGCGCCAAGTACGCCTGGCAAGCATCAGCTCTGTTTTCGGTGGTCTGTTTGATCTTATCAGCGATTGTCGGCGGCCTTCTCGCCTTGCCGATTGCGCTGATCCACATTCCGCTGGGCCTTGTCATCGGTCTGTCGATTTTTTATAAAAAAAGTAAACTGTTCATGTTCATGGCTTCAAGCATCGTGCTGCTGTTATCGGTGATGCTCCAGTACATGGCATCGATCTGGCTGCTCGGGATCAATGTGATTGAAGAAATGCTGACAGCGATGGAAGCATCTTTTAAACAGACCGGTGCCTTAATGGACCGGGTCGGCGCTTCTACGGAAGAGTTTGATGAAATGGCCAATCAGCTGACGCTGACATTTGAAACCTTGCTGCCGGCTTTGCTGGTGCTGTCGGTTTTCATATCGGTATGGCTGTTGCTGCTGATTTTGCTGCCGGTGTTAAAGCGTCTGGGCATTGAAGTTCCAAAATTTCCGCCTTTTCGGGATATGAAATTGCCGAAAAGTGTATTATGGTATTATTTAATTGTTTTGCTCGTTTCGATGCTGTCAGATTTGCAGCCGGGAACGATGCCTTATATGATTTTCATGAATGCATCCGTTGTGCTTCAATTCCTGCTTTTCCTGCAAGGTGTATCTTTTTATCATTTTTACATCAAGCAAGAAGGCTGGCCAAAATGGGTGGCTGTTCTTGTAACGATTCTGGCATTTCCATTGCAGTCGTTTACGAGCATTGTCGGAATTGTAGATCTCGGTTTTGATATCCGGGGATGGGTAAAACGGGCACATGACTTCAAAGGAAAATGAGGAGCTGAAAAGAAATGTCGGCTTTTTTTAGACAAAGAAAACTTCGAATCCCCTTATTGGCGCTGCTGATACTTGGTTTGGCAGCGGCAATTTTGATCTCGTTGAGGTCAGAATGGGTAGGAGGCATATTCATCATTCTTTTCGGTGCACTGTTTGTCTATGCCTGGATTACCGAAAAGCGGGTGTACGAAGCCACCGAAAAACACATAGAAACGCTGTCTTACCGGATGAAAAAAGTCGGCGAAGAAGCACTTCTGGAAATGCCGATCGGGATTTTGCTGGTCAATGAGAACTTCGATATTGAATGGGCAAACCCTTATATGACATCAACGCTGGAATACGACACATTGATCGGGGAATCGCTTTACAGCTTATCGGATGAATTTCAAACATTGGTGAAATCTGAAGAAGCTTCCGATATGATCATTGCCTTGGGCGAACGCAAATACCGGGTTTATTACAAGGCGGATGACCGTTTGTTTTATTTATTCGATATTACCGAACAAGTGGAAATCGAAACCTTGTACTACGCCGACCGGACAGTGATCGGCATCTTGTTTATCGATAACTACGATGAATTGTCCCAAGGGATGGATGACCAGACACGAAGCAATTTAAACAGCCTGGTGACATCGCTCATCAACGAATGGGGCGCGCATTACGGCATTTTCGTCAAAAGGATTTCTTCAGACCGCTTCATGGCGGTCTTCAATGAATCGATTTTAAAAGAGCTGGAACTGTCGAAGTTCGCCATTCTGGACGATATCCGGGAAGTGACGTCAAAAGACAATCTGGCGCTGACTTTGAGCATTGGAGTGGGTGCGGGATCTGCATCACTTGTCGAGCTTGGCAGCATGGCCCAGTCCGGCCTTGATTTGGTGCTCGGACGCGGCGGCGACCAAGTCGCGATTAAAAACCCGAGCGGCAAAGTGAAATTTTACGGCGGCAAAACGAATCCGGTCGAAAAACGGACACGGGTGCGGGCGCGCGTCATTTCGCACGCGCTGCGTGATTTGATCCAGGAAAGCGACCACGTTTTCGTGATGGGCCATAAATTGCCGGATATGGATGCCATCGGGGCAGCCGTCGGTGTATCGAAAATGGCAGCGATGAACAAAGTTAAAAGCAGCATCGTGCTTGATTTCAATGAATACGACCGTTCGGTTATGCGCCTGATGGAAGAGATACGCCAGGACGACGAATTGTTTGACCGCTTTATCACGCCGGAAGAAGCGCTGGCCGAAATGACGGACAACTCCCTTCTGGTCATTGTGGATACCCATAAACCGTCGATGGTGATCGATGAACGGGTGCTTCAGCGGATGGAACGGGTTGTCTTGATCGACCATCACCGCCGCGGAGAAGAATTCATCACCAATACGATGCTTGTATATATGGAACCTTATGCATCATCGACAGCGGAATTGGTCACGGAGCTGATTGAGTATCAGCCGAAACACGAGAAGCTGTCGATGCTGGAAGCGACGGCAATGCTTGCCGGCATTATTGTCGATACCAAAAGCTTTACACTGCGCACCGGCGCCCGAACGTTTGAAGCAGCTTCTTATTTGCGCTCAAACGGGGCCGATACGGTGCTTGTACAGCGTTTATTGAAAGAAGACCTGGACACCTACGTCGAACGCGCCAAAATCGTTCAGACGGTTGAATTTGTCGGCAATGGCATTGCCATTGCCAGAGGCGAGGCCGGACGGATCTACAGCCCGGTGTTGATTGCCCAGACGGCGGACATCCTGTTAACGATGAAGGACGTCAACGCGTCATTTGTGGTTGCAGAACGCAGCGAAGGCGGAATCGGCATTTCAGCCCGCTCATTGGGTGAAGTCAATGTCCAGATTGCTATGGAGAACCTGGGCGGCGGCGGCCATTTAACGAATGCGGCAACCCAGATGCCTGATGCGACGATAGACGAAGCAATCGCTCAATTAAAGCAAGTGATAACGGAACAGTATGAGGGAGGAAAAGTGGAATGAGAGTAATATTTTTGAAAGATGTAAAAGGCAAAGGCAAAAAAGGTGAAGTGAAAAACGTAGCAGACGGCTATGCCCATAACTTTCTGCTGAAAAACAACTTGGCGAAAGAAGCGGACCAGGCAGCTATCAGCCAATTGGCCGGCCAAAAGAAAAAGCAGGAAAAAGAAGCGGCCCAAGAGCTGGAAGATGCAAAAGCGCTGAAAGAAAAACTGGAAAGCCTGACGATTGAACTGAAAGCGAAATCCGGTGAAGGCGGCCGCCTATTCGGTTCGATTACAACAAAACAAGTAGCGACAGCACTTGAAAAAACACACGGCATCAAACTGGACAAGCGCAAGATGGAGTTGGACGATGCTATCCGCGCTCTAGGCTACACGAACGTTCCGGTTAAATTACACCAGGATGTCACGGCTACGCTTAAAGTCCACGTAACAGAAGAAGCGTAAGCCCATGAACCAAATGAACGAAACAATAGATCGCGTCCCTCCGCATAACCATGAAGCCGAGCAATCGGTTATTGGGGCCATCTTTTTAGAACCACAGTCGCTCATCTCCGTGGCTGAAATTGTCATGCCGGAAGATTTTTACCGCATCGCGCACCAGAAAATCTTCCAGACCATGCTCAATTTATCGGACCATGGCAAAGCGATTGATGTTGTAACGGTTACAGAAGAATTATCCGCCAAAAAAGAACTGGAAGACGTCGGCGGCCTGTCGTATTTAACGGAAATTGCCAATGCGGTTCCGACTGCGGCGAACGTAGCGCATTACGCCCATATCGTTGAAGAGAAATCGCTTCTTCGGCGTCTGATCCGCGTAGCGACTTCAATTGTGGAAGACGGCTTTACGCGCGAAGACGAAGTGCAGGCGCTGCTTGCTGAAGCAGAGAAGAAAATGATGGAAGTGTCTAGCCGAAAAAATGCCGGCGACTTTATTCACATCAAAGATGTCTTAGTGAAGACCTACGACAACATTGAACTGTTGCATACCCGCAAAGGCGACGTTACAGGCATTCCTACGGGCTTCCGGGACCTGGATAAGATAACGGCAGGGTTCCAGCGAAACGACCTCATTATTGTGGCTGCACGGCCTTCTGTCGGTAAGACGGCTTTCGCATTGAACGTGGCGCAGAACGTAGCCACCAAAACGGACGAAAACGTCGCGATTTTCAGTCTCGAGATGGGTGCTGAACAGCTAGTCATGCGTATGCTTTGTGCAGAAGGAAATATCGATGCACAAGTCATGCGGACCGGGGCGCTCCAGAACGAAGACTGGCGCAAATTGACGATGGCGATGGGCAGCTTGTCCAACGCCGGAATTTTTATCGATGATACACCGGGAATCCGGGTCAATGATATCCGTGCGAAATGCCGCCGTCTGAAACAGGAATACGGTCTAGGCATGATCATGATCGATTATCTTCAGCTGATCCAGGGACCCGGAAAATCCGGTGAGAACCGCCAGCAGGAAGTATCGGATATCTCCCGCTCGCTGAAAGGCTTGGCGCGGGAATTGGAAGTGCCGGTTATCGCGCTTTCCCAGTTGTCCCGTGGCGTTGAGCAGCGGCAAGACAAACGGCCGATGATGTCGGATTTGCGTGAATCCGGATCGATTGAGCAGGATGCCGATATCGTTTCCTTCCTGTACCGTGAAGATTACTACGACAAAGAAACTGAAGATCAGAACATGATTGAGATCATTATTGCCAAGCAGCGTAACGGCCCGACCGGAACGGTTAAATTGGCATTCGTGAAGGAATACAATAAATTCGTCACAATCGACTGGAGCCAGCACGAATCCGGTGGTGACTTTTAAAAACACGAACGTATGAATGTGAGTTTGCATTCATCGTTCGTGTTTTCTTGTATTTTTCATTGACTCGGATCCTTTTGCTTGGTACAATTGAGTCTGTTGAAACAAGGGCATAAGCCTAACGGAGGTGCGGACGATGACATCAGTCGTAGTAGTAGGAACGCAATGGGGAGACGAAGGAAAAGGGAAAATTACGGATTTTCTATCCGAACACGCAGAAGTAATTGCGCGTTACCAAGGCGGCAACAATGCCGGACATACCATCATTTTCGACGGCGAAACGTACAAGCTGCATTTGATTCCATCAGGGATTTTCTACAAGGATAAAATTTCAGTGATCGGCAACGGTATGGTAGTAGATCCGAAAGCACTTGTAAAAGAACTTAAAGCGCTGCATACACGAGGCGTCACAACTGAAAACCTGCGCATTTCCAACCGCGCACACGTCATCTTGCCTTACCACATCAAGCAGGACGAAGTGGAAGAAGCAAGACGCGGAGCCAACAAAATCGGAACAACAGGAAAAGGCATCGGGCCCGCTTATATGGACAAAGCGGCGCGTGTCGGCATCCGCATGGCGGATCTTTTGGATCATATTGTGTTCGAGGAGAAGCTTCGCATGAACTTGAACGAGAAAAACCGGATGTTCGAGAAGTTCTATGAAACGGAAGGCTTCACGGTTGAAGAAATCATGGAAGAGTATTATGAATACGGCCAGGAAATTGCGAAGTATGTAACCGATACTTCAAAAGTATTGAACGATGCCATCGATGACGGCCGTCGCGTTCTTTTTGAAGGCGCACAAGGCGTGATGCTGGATATCGACCAAGGTACATATCCATTTGTTACTTCTTCAAACCCGGTAGCGGGCGGAGTGACGATCGGTGCCGGCGTCGGCCCGACAACGATCCAGCACGTCATCGGCGTATGTAAAGCCTATACGTCACGCGTTGGCGACGGCCCGTTCCCTACGGAATTGTTTGATGAAGTCGGCCAGCAGATCCGTGAAGTCGGCAAAGAGTACGGCACGACAACAGGACGTCCGCGCCGCATCGGCTGGTTCGACAGTGTCGTTGTCCGCCATGCACGTCGCGTCAGCGGATTAACGGATTTGACGGTTAACTCGATTGACGTATTGACAGGCCTTGAAACGGTGAAAATCTGTACAGCTTACCGCTACAACGGTGAGCTGATCACAGAATACCCGGCAAACCTGCGCATGCTTGCAGATTGCGAACCGGTCTATGAAGAACTGCCAGGTTGGTCGGAAGATGTAACGAAATGCAAATCGTTGGATGAACTTCCGGAAAACGCACGCCATTACTTGGAGCGCATTGCCCAGTTGACAGGCGTCCAGATTTCCATCTTCTCAGTCGGTCCAGACCGCAACCAGACGAACATCGTAACAAGCGTTTGGCGTTAATATGCAATAATGGAAATTAAATATAAAGAGCTGAAACGAAATCCGTTTCAGCTCTTTTATCATGTTGAGAAAGATATTTCTTATTAAATCGATATTCCGCAAACCAGCTTCGCTTGCCGCGGGCGAGCGCCAAGCCGCTTCGTCGCTTCGCTCCTGCAGGGTCTCGGCTTTCTCGCTTTCCCGCTGGCGTCTGCGCTGGTTTGCTACATATCGGCAGAGAGAAATGAATAAATAGCATGCATACTCTTCAACTCTTTATAATAAAAAGAGTTAAACTGAATGAAGCGAAACGCGTCCACTTAGAGCTACATGCATAAAGGTTCTCGAAGGTTTCTCGACAGCCTAAAAGAGCTGAAACGGTATCCGTTTCAGCTCTTTTTTGATGAGTGGAAACGGATTTAACAGAAAAGACACATTTCCCATGGTATTTTCAGGATGCAATATGACAAATATTACAGAAAAGTGATAGGAAAAACGTGTTTTATTGAAGTTAAGCAAAAAAGATTGTTACTTTCTGCATACAAGAAAAGGGTCGGTTTTTTGGTCTTTCTCGGCTTTTTAGAAGGATTTGGCAAGAATGCTTCAGTTGGATTACAGACCTCAAAATCAGCTAATTTAAAGGTAAATTGTGCTAGAGTGGGAAAGGTTCATTTAAATCACACGAAAGCCAGCGGGCTTTACATAGAAGCAAAAGGAGTTACCGAATACTTATGAAGAACATTCAACAACCGGCAGCCGGCCGGACGTTTTTAAAGGCAGCTGCAGCTTCAGCATTGTTGCTGACAGGGCTCAGTTTCACACCGGTATTTGCAACGTCAGAGAACAAGCACAGCCTTCAGCCGGTTTACCACTTGTATAATGATGGGCACTACCTGGGGACAGTTTCGGACGACCAGGCAGTGGAAAAAATGATGGACGAAAAACGCAGTCAGCTGCAGCCGCAATTTGCCGCTTTGGATCTGGAAGTGGACGAAAGCTTCAATGTGGTTGAAGAGAAAGTGTTTGAACGCAGTTTGCCAAACGAACAGGAAATTTTAGCGGCAGCTGCTAAAGAAGTGGAAATCCAAGCTTCCGCTTTTGCATTATCAGTCAATGGCCGGGAAGTGCTTCAAGTGAAAGATCAAGCGGCATACGAGGCCTTGATCCAGCAATTGAAACTGGCCTACGCCACCCCGGAAGAGCTGGCCGCCTGGGAAGAGCGGAAGCGGACAAATGCACCTTTGCCGGAATTGGAGCCGGGACAGGCGAACCTTATCGATTTAACAATTACCAAGAACTTGTCGGGAGCTGCGAAACAGGCAAATCCGGCGGGTGTCATGGAACCGGATCAGGCTGCGAAATACTTGCTGACGGGAGAGCGTTCTTACATTGTCCGTGAAGGCGATGAAGCCGAAAAATTGGCGGATGCGTTCGGCATGGAAACAGAAGAGCTTGCGGCTTTGAATCCGGGCATCAACCTTGCTCAATTAGCGCCAGGCACCCAGTTGAATGTATCGGCAGCCGGACCTTTAGTGACGGTGAACGTGAAAAAACAGCAGAAACAGATTGCACTGATTCCGCATAAGTCTCTGAAAGAAGACGATCCCAAGTTATTGAAGGGCGAAACGAAGCTTAAGCAGCAAGGCAAAAACGGCCGAAAGCATGTTACCTCGGAAGTGGAAACCGTCAACGGCCAGGAAGTTTCGAAAGAAGTCCTAGCAGAACAAGCCACCTTAGAGCCGATTGACCATATCGTTTCAAACGGTACGATGCCTCCCCCGTCAGTCGGCACCGGAACATTCACGTGGCCGGCCGAAGGCGGCGAAATCACCAGCAAAAGAGGCCATCGCTGGGGGCGTCTCCATAACGGCATCGACATTGCCCGTTCAAGCGGACCGGCCATCAAGTCTGCTGACCATGGTGTGGTAAAAGCGGCCGGAGCAGCGGGAACATTTGGAAAGCGGGTAGTGGTGGACCATCAAAACGGTTATGAAACCATCTATGCCCATTTGTCTTCGATTGACGTCAAAGTCGGAGATGTAGTCCCGCAAGGAACGAAATTGGGGAATATGGGCAATACCGGGCGATCTACCGGCGTCCATTTGCATTTTGAAGTCTCTTTGAACGGCGTTACGCAAGACCCGTTAAAATATATCAAGTAACCATCTACAGGCCGGACGCCTTTTAGCGTCCGGCCTTTTCATTTCGTCCCCTCGTTATTTCCCGGGAAATAGCGGGCAGACAGTGAGAGGTGCGAAACCGCCAAAACAGTGATAAAGTAAAGGGTAGAAAAGAATGTACATCGGACGAAATTCCATCAGTAAATGTTGGACTAAGGGGGAAAAGAAAAATGAGTAAAACCATTTTGGTTGTTGACGATGAAAAACCGATTGCAGACATTCTGCAGTTTAATTTGAAAAAAGAGGGCTTTAATGTTTTGTGTGCGTACGACGGGGATGAAGCCATCAAAATCGCGGAGGAAGTGCAGCCGGATTTGATGCTTTTGGACATCATGCTTCCAAACCGCGACGGCATGGAAGTATGCCGGGAAATCCGTAAGAAATTCGATTTTCCGATTATCATGCTAACGGCCAAAGACTCGGAAATCGATAAAGTGCTGGGCCTTGAACTGGGAGCGGATGATTATGTTACCAAGCCGTTTTCTACACGTGAACTGATTGCACGGGTGAAAGCCAACCTGCGCCGCCAGAATGTTGTGCCGCTTGAAGAAGAAGGGCCGAATTCGAATGATATCGAAGTCGGGTCATTGATCATCCAGCCGGATGCCTATCTGGTTCAAAAACGCGATGAAACAATTGAACTGACGCACCGTGAATTTGAATTATTGCATTACCTTGGAAAACATATTGGCCAAGTGATGACGCGCGAGCATTTGCTGCAGACCGTCTGGGGCTATGATTATTTCGGGGACGTCCGGACAGTCGATGTAACCATCCGGCGCCTTCGTGAAAAAATTGAAGACAATCCGAGCCATCCGGCATGGATCGTTACCCGCAGGGGAGTAGGGTATTACTTGCGGAATCCTGAACAGGAGTAGGTTGAATGCAGAAAGTAAGTTTTTTTAAATCGATTCATGTGAAATTTGTGTTGATTTACCTCTTATTGATCTTATTGGCGATGCAGATCATCGGCCTTTATTTTGCGCAAGAGCTTGAGGAAACTTTAACTAAGAACTTTAAGGACTCGATCGAAGAACGAATGAATATTGTCGAGTTCAGTGTACGGGAAGAAATGGTCAAACCGCGGACCGAAGAAGAATCGACGATTGAAGAAAGCCTGCGCTCTGTACTGGCTGGTTTTCAATCATCGGACATTGATGAAATCCGGGTAGTGGATGCCAGGTACCGGATTTTGGCTTCTTCCGCCACAGACAACCAGTCTTTGGTCGGCCAGCGTTCCACACTGGATATCGTGACGCAGTCGATTGTGGCGGAAACGCCCGATGAACGGACGTATGTAAATAACCAAGCAGACCGAGTGTGGGTCCGAACTCAGCCGATTATCGCAGAGGGCGGCGAAGTGCTCGGTACTTTATATATGGAAGCGGATATTGAAAATGTCTACAACCAGATGGACGACATCAACGCCATTTTGGCAGTCGGGACCGCCATTGCACTGGCTGTAACGGCAGTGCTCGGTGTGCTGGTAGCCCAGACGATTTCCAAGCCGATTTCCGATATGCGGCGGCAAGCCCAGGCAATGGCGAGAGGGAATTTCTCCCGGAAGGTGCGCGTTTACGGAAATGACGAAATCGGGCAATTGGCGAAGTCGTTCAATAACCTGACCAACCGGCTGCAGGAATCCCAGCAGTCCACAGAAAGCGAACGGCGGAAGCTGGCGTCTGTACTTGCCAATATGACCGACGGCGTTCTGTCGACCGACCGGAGAGGGCGCGTTATTTTAATCAACGATCCCGGACTCCGATTGCTGAATGTTTCACGTGAAACGGTCATCAACCGGCCAATCACTTCCGTGTTGGGGCTGGATTCCGAATATACCTTTGAAGATTTGATCCATTTAAAAGATGCCATCACGCTGGATTTCAGTTCGTATGACGAAAGTGCGCTCCTGCGGGCAAGTTTTTCAGTCATCCAGAAAGAAACCGGCTTTGTGAACGGTGTTATTGCAGTATTGCATGACAATACCGAACAGGAAAAAATCGATATGGAACGCCGTGAATTTGTGGCCAATGTATCGCATGAATTGCGTACGCCGTTGACTACGATGAGAAGCTATCTTGAAGCGCTTGCTGACGGAGCGTGGCAAGACCAGGAACTGGCTCCGACGTTTTTGAATGTTACGCAGACTGAAACGGAACGGATGATCCGCCTGGTCAACGATTTGCTGAAGCTATCGAAAATGGATGCCAGCGAAACGGAAACCAACAAAGAAATGGTCGAGTTCAATGTATTCTTCAACCGCATCATCGACCGCTTTGAGATGTCGAAATCCCAAAATGTCTATTTTGAGCGCGAACTTCCGGACGAACAGTATTTTGTCGAAATCGATCCGGACAAATTGACGCAAGTCATCGACAACATCATTTCCAATGCGCTCAAGTATTCGCCGGAAGGCGGGAAAATCCGCTTTGCGATGACCATCGAAGATGGTTTTATTCTGATCCGCATTGCCGACCAGGGCATGGGCATTCCAAAAGAGAATGTGGATAAGATTTTTGACCGGTTCTACCGGGTTGACCGGGCGCGTTCCCGGGCAATGGGAGGCACGGGCCTTGGCCTTGCCATTTCAAAAGAAATGATCAATGCACATGGCGGCCATATCTGGGCTGAAAGCCAGTACGGAAAAGGGACGACTATTTTCTTCACGCTGCCATTTGAAGAGGATGTCGGAGGTGAGTGGGAATGAAGTATATCGAATACATCAAATCAATCGCTTTGTTTTTGCTGATTGCGCTCAGCCTTTTCCTGACCTTTATCATTTGGACATTTACGCCGGGATTTGACCGGATTGAAACGACGCCGGCCATTGAAGTGGCTCTTGGAAAGACGAAAACCATGGAAGAAGTCGTCCAACCGAGCAAAGTGCTTTATCATTATAATGATGTGGTTACCGGAACAACCGAAAAAGAGCAAGTCGATCGGCTCCTGGAAGTCATGAAGCAATGGCAAATCCGGGATGTGCTGTCGCTTGCTGAAGAAGCGCCGATGAATGTGTTGAAATCCTATATGCATGAACCGAACCGTGCCGTCTTGTATTTCCCGGGACCGGTGCCGTTTCCGGTTTTCGATACCATCATGGAAGTGTCTGCTGACACCATCCCGGAAGCATCGTTCGACCGGCTGGTAGTTGACTGGAGCGAAACGGGAAATGCCGATTTCACGCTTTACTTCATCAACACCCGAACCGGCCGCGTGCTCCAGGCAAATGTGCCCGCTTCAGAATTGGAACAATTCCAATCGGTAGTGGTGGAGCCCGCTTTTAAGTATGAAACTTTTATCACCAATGAAGACATCGGGGCTTTGCCGATTTATGTGCCGGAAAGTGCATTCGAAATGAATACCTACCGATACTTGCAGGAAGATATCGCGAGCCAGAAGTTTGTGGACGGGCTTTTTGAAAATCCAGGCCGCGTCCAATCTACCGGCGATTTGGCGAATGAAGAATACAGCGATGAATCAGATGCATTGATGAGCGTTGACAGCAGCCAAAAAAGCATCAATTACGTCCAGCCAAAAGCGGAAACACAGGATCCCGCTATTCCGTCCGAATTGCTTTTTGAAACGGTCGACTTTGTCAATAGCCATAGCGGCTGGACAAATGACTACCGCTACTTTTCGATGAGTCCTTTGAATCAGCAGATCGAGTACCGGCTTTTCTTAGACAATATGCCGGTATTCAGCCCGACACTTTCAACCGAGTTGGAGCTGGTATGGGGAATTGACGCGGAAATGGAGCAGGTATTCCGCTATAAACGCCCTTTCTATGTATTGGAATCGTGGGCGGAAACCGGCACAGCCATTTTGCCTTCAGGAAAAGCGGCGCTGCATGCCATCACTCATTTAAAAGAGCAGGACCTGAAGAACATTACCGATATCGTACCTGGCTATGAGCTGACGCTGGACGACAAAGACCCGGCGCGGCTGTTGAGTTTGCAGCCGGCCTGGTACTTTAAATCCGAAGGCGTATGGACCCGCTTAACGAAAGAAGAGTTAGGAGGTGGGCAAGTTGGATTGGAATAAAACCAAATCCATTTTCATCATTGTCTTTGCCATACTCAATGTGTTTTTGTACTCTCTGTATCTGGAGCGGTACAAAGAAGCGGAAAGCGTGGTTTTCCTCACAGAATCTTCGAATGAAGAAAAGCTGGAAGCGGAAGGCATCACGTACGCTGATTTGCCGGAATCCGCTGGAACTTTGCCTTATGTGACGGGCACGATGAAAACATTTGTAGCGACGGACGTTCCGGGTGTAGACTTGAAAGAGAACCGGAGAAATGATAAATTATTGTCCGTCAGCTTTACGGAACCCATACCGCTTGACGATAAAATAAGCACGGAAACACTGGAGGAATTCGTAGAAGAAACCATTTACGAAGGAGAACAATATGGCTTATGGAAGATTGAAGAACAACAAAAAAGAGCCATGTTTTTTCAGGAAATCAACGGGGAGCCCTTGTTCTACAGCGACAGTGGAAACTTGCAGGTTTACTGGAACGACGATGGAGAAATTACGCATTATGAACAAGCCATCTTCGAGAATATCGTCGAAGGGGAACAGCAAAAAGACCTGATTTCACCTGTTCAGGCGATTCATAACCTTTATCAGAAGAGATTCCTGCCATCCAATACGGAAATCGATTCAGCCGATCTTGGCTATTCGGAATACGTAACGGTATCAGAAAATACACAGATGTTCCTTCCAACATGGCGCATTCAAGCGACGTTCGAAGACGGAACGGCAGAAGAATTTTTTGTGAATGCGGTAAAAGGGGATGTCATTGAACTGAAAAAGACAGAGCAAGCAGAAGTTACACAATAAGGAGATTTTTATTATGCGGTTTAGCGTATTAGCAAGCGGCTCAAGCGGCAATGCTATTTATATAGAAAATGACCAGCATTCATTTTTGGTCGATGCAGGGCTCAGCGGACGGAAAATGGAAGAGCTGTTTGCCGCAATCGGCAAAAAAATGAATAACCTGGACGGCATTCTGGTGACGCATGAGCACAGTGACCATATTAAAGGCCTCGGAATTGTCGCGCGGAAACACAAAGTGCCGATCTACGCCAATGCGAAAACCTGGCAGGCGATGGACGGGCTGGTGGGCGCGATTCCTATGGAACAGCGCTTCCACTTTGACATGGATACGGTGAAAACCTTCGGCTCACTTGATATCGAATCTTTTGCGGTATCGCACGATGCAGCAGATCCCATGTTTTATGTGTTCCATGAAAATGGCCGCAAGCTGGCGCTCATCACCGATACGGGCTATGTCAGCGACCGGATGAAGGGCGTCATCCAGGCAGCTGATGCATTTGTGTTTGAAAGCAACCACGACGTCGGCATGCTGCAGATGGGCCGCTACCCTTGGTCCGTCAAACGCCGCATCCTCAGTGATGTCGGACACGTATCAAACGAAGATGCGGCAGTGGCGATGAGCGAAGTCATGGCGGAAAAGCCGACGCGCATTTACTTGTCGCATTTAAGCAAAGACAACAATATGAAGGACTTGGCGCGCATGAGCGTCGAGCAAACCTTGCAAACCAAAGGCATCATTGTCGGGGAATACGTTGATTTACTGGATACCGACGCCAATGTGCCGACTGAATTAGTGATTGTGTGAGTGAATAAAAACCGGAAGCAGCCATGCTTCCGGTTTTTTATTTTCATTTTCGCCATATTTACCGCTTGAATTGTCTGTTTCGCCTTCATAAACTAAGGCTATATAAGAGTATAGGAAGAGCGAAGAGAGGATGAAACGAATGGGATATTACAATAATCCGTCAGGACAGCCGAAACCGCGCCGCGCAGGCACATTTTTGGCTGGCCTAGCAGGAGTGGCAATTGGCGCGTTGTTGGTGTGGCTATTGTTTTCTTCAGTGCCGGGGCTTGCTCCGAAAAATGACACAGCTACCAGTACACAACTAACGGAAACGGACCGGCAATCAGCGACAACTTCCGTTGAAATCACGACAGATGTAACAGCAGCGGTGGAAGAGGCAGCGGATGCGGTAGTCGGTGTGTCGAATCTGCAGGCGGCCAACGATTTCTGGTCACAGGGCCAAGGGCAGGAACAGGCGGTTGGAACCGGCTCAGGAGTCATTTATAAAAATGAAGGCGGAAAAGCGTATGTGGTGACAAACCATCACGTGATTGAAGGCGCAAGCGGCATCGAATTGACGCTGTCAGATGGTTCAAAAGTGGAAGCGACCCTTGTTGGAAGCGATGTCTGGACGGATCTGGCGGTACTGGAGATGGACGATACCAATGTGCCAGATGTTGTGGAACTTGGAGATTCGGATGTATTGAAACGTGGCGAAACAGTCATTGCAATCGGCAACCCGCTCGGCCTTGATTTTTCAGGTTCGGTAACGACCGGCGTGGTCTCCGGGACAGACCGGGCGGTTCCGGTGGATCTGGACGGCAATGGCTCAGAAGACTGGCAGGCAGAAGTGCTGCAGACAGATGCAGCGATCAACCCAGGCAACAGTGGAGGCGCCCTTGTTAACTTGGCAGGGCAGCTGATCGGCATCAACTCAATGAAAATTGCGACCGATGCGGTTGAAGGAATCGGCTTCGCCATTCCGATCAATTCAGCGTTGCCGGTACTCGAGTCGATTGAACAGAACGGCGAAATGATCCGTCCGGCGATGGGCGTCACGTTAATGGACTTGGTACAAGTGCCTCAGGCGCAGCGTGAAGAGACCTTGAACCTACCGGCAGACGTCAAGGAAGGTGTAGTCGTCAACTCGGTTGTGAACGGCTCCGCAGCGGCTAAAGCAGGCATGCAGCAATTTGATGTAATTGTTGAGATGGACGGCGAACCGGTCGGCGACATCATCGAATTGCGGAAGCATTTATACAACGAAAAGAAAATTGGCGATACCTTGGCAGTCAAAGCTTACCGAAATGGCGAATTGATGGACTTTGAACTGGAGCTTGTTGATAACTCCGCGTTGTAAAAAAGAGAAACGGATCCATACATGGATCCGTTTTTCAGCTTGTTGAAAAAGATATAAAAAAAATTCCCCTTAGAATATCTCCGATATTTCGCAAACCAGCTGCGCTTGCCGCGGGCGATCCGCCAAGCCTCCTCAGCCGCTTCGAAAACCTTGTGCTCCTGCATCGCTGCGCTAGCTTCGTCGCAAATGATTGGGCAAAGCCCAATCATTTCTTGCGGGGTCTCAGCTGTCTCGCTTTCCCGCAGGCAAGACAATGGCTGAAGCTTGCGAAGCCATGTCTTTGCGACGAGCTTGCGCAGGAGCAGTACGGTTTTCTCCGCTGGTTTGCTCCATATCGTTAGATAACTATGAATAAATAGCATGTCTGCTCTTTCACTTTTTATAATAAAAGAGATACTTTATAAAAAAAGTGAACGAAGTGAAGCGGAAAGTGGCGAGGGCAAACATTGTACTCCTGCATCGCTGCGCTAGCTTCGTCGCAAAGGAGTTGCCCTAAATTGCTTTTGGGACAACTCCTTTTTTTATGCAGGAAAAGCGGATTTTTTCACGAATAAAGTACAAACAAAGACATGACAGGAGGAAGACGATGTTTACCAATTTGGAAGAATTTTTTACGGATTGGCACGATGAAGCGGCAGCGACCCAGCGGATCCTAGATGCCTTGACGGACGAATCGCTCCAGCAGCAAGTTGCGGATGGCTATCGGACACTCGGGCGCTTGGGGTGGCATTTAGTGACGAGCCTGGATGAAATGGTCAGCCACACGGGCCTTCAATTTTCAAGTGCGAAGTTTGGCGCGCCGGTTCCGGAGACAGCGGAAGAAATTGCAGAAGCGTACCGTTTTTCCAATCAATCGATGGTGACGGCGATGAAAGAAAATTGGACGGACGAGACTTTAAAAGAAGAGCACGATATGTACGGTGAGATGTGGAATGTGGCAACGATTTTGAAGGTGCTGTATACGCACCAGATCCATCACCGCGGCCAGATGACGGTGTTGATGCGTCAAGCCGGATTGAAGGTGCCGGGGCTGTACGGGCCGGCGAAAGAGGAATGGGCCGCTATGGGTGCACCGCCTCCGGAAGTTTGATAGAGGGAGAAGAGACCACTAAACGTTTAACGGCGTTTGGTGGTTTTTTTGTAGAGTTTTACAGGGAGAGCACTTAAGAAATCGCTCCTGATGGACGTTTTTCACCGTCATCCGCTCTTTCTGTAGAAGGAAAGGAGCAAATTGAGAGGGAAAAGACCTTCGTTTTTGTCCATATAAGAATTATTTAAAGTGCTAAATAAAGGAGAATTAATAGAATGATTTCATCTTAAATTAAGTCTTTTCCTTTGTAATGCTATTGTAATATTTATGAACTCCCTCTTAACAAATGACAACTATCGTTCGTGAAAGCAGAAAAATAACATGTGGATAACTTTTAGGATAAACGAGAGTTACCAACTATCCACAGCTTGGTAAAAGCTTCGCTATCCGGAGGGTTTGACTTCTGTTAGAATAGATTGTGGATAAAGGTGAATAAATTGTGCATAACTGTGTGGAATATTCGGAAATCGAAAGGGGGAGAAAATATGAAGATAATGTGCTGTAAAACCCATGTGGAGCATGGCTTGGACATGTTTGTGGCAGAGACAAAAAGTTATCCTATTCTTACAGAATTATCAGAACAAGAAAGGTTATCCACAAAATGCGATTACTGTGAGGAAGCTGCGTTGTATCTTGTGGCGAACGAATGAGCGGGCACAAGATGTAGAAAAAGTTGTGGATATGTGCATAACATTTGTGGGTAACTTGTTTGTAAATTTAGCGTAAAAGGGGATAAGTTGTGAATATCTCGATTATCAGTGTTGGGAAGCTAAAAGAGAAATACTTGAAAGCCGGGATTGAAGAATATACGAAGCGGCTTGGAAGCTACGCAAAAATCGCTGAAATTGAAGTAGCGGATGAAAAAGCGCCGGAGCAGTTAAGCGAGGCGGATATGGAAATCGTGAAAAAGAAAGAAGCGGACCGGATCCTCGCAAAAGTCTCGCCGGATGCATACGTCATTGCGCTGGCAATCGACGGCAAGATGAAAACTTCCGAAGGGCTGGCGAAGGACATCGAATCCCTCATGACCTACGGCCGCAGCAAGATTGTCTTTGTCATCGGTGGATCGCTTGGCCTCCATGAGGAAGTATTGAAGCGGGCGGATGAGAAATTGTCGTTTTCGAAAATGACATTTCCCCATCAGTTGATGAAGCTGATTTTGGTGGAGCAGATTTACCGGGCTTTCCGGATAATGAAGAATGAGCCTTATCATAAGTAAATAAGGTTTAGGACGTTTGGATTTGCTAAACACAGTTCTAAATTTCGTTATTTCGGTTGATTACATTGGCAGTGAGGTCAGTGCGCTTATTAGAATCATTCAATCATCGAATGCGTAGGTTGGGTTTTCTTTGTCTTTTTTTTTCAAAGCTTTATAATGGTAAAAGGTGAATTTTAGCTAGGATTTTCTCTTAAGGCGTTTTTATCTAGCGAGTTAAGAGAAAGCTTGAAGCATAGAAGGCGGGACTGAAATTAATGAAAAAAATTGGATTTGATTCGGAGAAATATTTGCAAGAACAATCAGCCTACATCCTAGAACGGGTGCAGCAGTACGATAAACTTTACTTGGAATTTGGCGGAAAATTGATAGGCGACAAACATGCCAAGCGTGTCTTGCCTGGATTTGATGAAGATGCCAAAATCAAGCTATTGCATACACTGAAAGAAAATGCGGAAATCATCATCTGTGTGTACGCTGGAGACATCGAACGAAACAAAGTCCGTGAAGATTACGGCATCACTTATGACCAAGATGTCTTGCGCTTAATTGATGAATACCGGGCATATGGCATTTCTGTCAACAGTGTCCTGATCACTCGTTACCAAGGACAACCAACAGTCAAAGTATTTATGACAAAGCTTGAGAGAAGCGGAATTAGCGTCTGTATTCACCGCGAAATCGAAGGTTATCCGACAAACGTGGACGCGGTCCTTGGGGAAGAAGGATTTGCGACGAATCCTTATATTAAAACGACAAAGCCAATCGTGGTCGTAACGGCTCCTGGCCCGGGAAGCGGAAAGCTTGCCACCTGCCTTAACCAAATGTACCATGAGAACAAACTGGGAAATGAAGTTGGCTATGCCAAGTTTGAGACTTTTCCAGTTTGGAACTTGCCGCTAAAGCACCCGGTAAACATCGCTTATGAAGCGGCTACCGTCGATTTAAAAGACGTAAATATGATTGATAATTATCACTATGAAGCATACGGGAAAGTAGCGATCAATTACAATCGTGATATTGAGACATTTCCTGTCATCAAACGGATTATTGAAAGGATTACCGGCAAAGACTCTGTTTACAGCTCACCGACTGATATGGGGGTTAATCGCCTGAAATCGGGCATCACCGACGATATGGTCGTGCAGGAAGCTGCCAAGCAGGAAATCATTCGGCGCAGTTTTGTCGTAGAGAACGACTATAAAAAAGGGCTTGCCGATGAAGACAGTGTACGCCACATGCAAGTGATTCTGGAAGAGACCGGCTTAAAGAAAGAGGACCGGGCACCTGTATTGCCGGCCCGCAATTATGCGAAAGCAATCCAAGCGCAAAATGACAGCACGAATTTACAAGCCGTAATTGCGATAGAACTGCCGAATGGCGAGATGATCACCGGTCGAACGACCACTCTGATGGATGCTTCGGCAGCCGCGATTCTGAATGGGTTGAAGAAATTGACCAATATTTCCGATGAAATTAATTTGTTGTCGCCGATGATTTTACAAACGATTCAACGGTTGAAAACCGAGGACTTGAACAGCCGCGTCCCGACATTAAGCGCCAATGAAGTGCTCATTGCACTGGCAATCAGTGCGGTCACCAATCCTACTTCTGAGCTGGCTTATAAGCAATTGCCAAATTTAAAAGACACCCAAGCTCATTCCACGGTTATATTGAATAGAGAAAATGAACAAACCTTTAAGAAGCTTGGAATCGACATCACCAATGATCCGGTATATCCAACTGAGAACCTGTATTACAATTAAATTTTAGAAAACACCTGCCTTTTTCTTCTTACATAGAAGTCTGAGGCAGGTGTTTTTCATTTATAGAGTTTACTAGAAAGGCGCACTCTTCTTTAATGAGAAGGCTACACCTTTATGCTTTATTGAATTAATCAAGCGTGCTTCTTTTTATTGAAGTTTGGTTGCTGAATACCAATAAATATATTCCAACGAAATGTAAATTTTTGTTACAATGAAAGAAAATAGATCATAAAAAAAAACTTTACAACACCTAGTTAATCCATAAATGAGGAAGGCGTGGTTTAAATGAATCAACTGCTTCAAATGGGGGCAAACACCGCTTTGAATTCTCCAAAAGGTGAGGTTACGGTGAGCTACGAAATTTCTGATGCAATAGATATTTCCTTAACGGCTTTTCTCTTAACTGATCTAGAAAAGGTGCAGGGAGACAATGGGATTATATTTTATAATCAGCCAGAGAGCTCTTCCGGAGCAGCCACTCTTAGGCCATCTACGAAATTAGGGAATACAAAAGTACATAAAATTGATTTTGATCTGAGTAAAGTCCCTCCAGGCATTACTAAAATAGCTGTTACGCTTACAGAGGATAATAACACGGGTTTTTCAAATGTAAAAAACTTAAAGGCAGAGATACGCAGCGGTGATAGTAGTATCCAGTTAACCCCCGCTAACTTCTCAAAGGAAAATGGAATAGTAGTATTGGAATTATACTTAAGGAATGGCCAAACAAAAGCCAAATCAATCTGGCGTGGATTTAATTCGGGTCTTGAAGGGCTATGTAAGAATTACGGAGTAGAAGTTGAGCCGATGGAGTCGATAAAGCCTTCAGAGCCGAAAGAGCCTGAGAACCTCTCCGCGGAACCTAAAAATAAAAGCAGCCAGAATGCATTTTCATCGATAAATCTTGAAAAAGTAAAAGGCAAGATAAATCTTGATAAAGGTCAAAAGCCGATTATAATTGATAAAACACCGGAGATTACAGCTACAGTATCCTGGAAGACGGGAACAGACTACGATATATATGCTTTAGTCTACACGAAGAATGGCAAGCAGGTGGATGTCGCTATGTTTGGGGCGATGGGAACCCCGCCTCTCAGCCGATTTGGCAACGGCGCAGTAGAACATATGGGAGACGTTGGGCGAAACAGTGGCTCAGTTAAGAAAGAGATCATTAAATTAAGATTGACGAATGATATTCTCGCAGTGGTTCCTGTGGTTTATTCTGCTCAGTCAAATGGAACAGGCTCATTCTACAGATACAAGGTATCCATGAGTATAGATAATCACAACGGCACTTCCGTTACCATCTCCTCCAAAAATGCAAACAATAATGACAGAATTTATACTTGTGTGCCCGGTATTCTTCAAAATACAGAGGACGGTGTGATTATCAGTCCAATAGAGCTGTACAGTAAGCCGAACTCGGAATATAGACCTAAACTTAAGATGGGATCTTCAAATATGGTAGAGGTTATGATGGATCAGGGACCAAAAAATGACTATAAATAAACAAGGATACGATTTTAATGAGTTTGCAAATCATGTAAGAGAATTGATGAAACCTAGCTAAGAATAGAATCCACTGTAATTGAAGAAAACATTCTTTAAAGTAGAATAATTGAATAAAACCTCATTTAGATTTACTACGGAGAACCGTATCATAAGTAAGTAATAAGCAGGAAACAAGTGAAAGAGGTGAATCCCATGAAAATCATCGTATTCGGCGCAACCGGCGGTGTCGGAAAATCCGTCGTGAAGCAGGCAGTAGATAACGGGTTCGAAGTCACAGCGTTTGTACGGACGCCGTCCAAGCTAGGAGTCACACATGAGAATTTGAACGTCGTTCAAGGAGATGCCTTCAATCCGGCGGAAGTTTCCGCTGCCATTGCGGGCCATGACGCGGTTGTGTCTTGCCTCGGCTCCAGCCAGGGGATGAAAAAACCATCCGAGCTCGAAGAAATGGTGAAAAACATTGTGGCTGGCATGGAGGAGCACGGCGTGAAACGGATCATCTATACCGCATCAGCAGGAATCTATCAGGAGCTTCCAGGCGTCAGCGGGAAACTGATGATGGGCATGCTGAAAAACGCCCTGAAGGATCACCGGGCCGCTGTGGATTGGATTGAAGCGCATGGCTTAACCTGCACCATTGTCCGGCCGATGGGCTTAACGAATGGATCTTTTACAGGCAATTACCGAGAAGCTGCGACGGGGGTCCCAGAGAAATCCAAGTCGATTGCCCGAGAGGACGTGGCTCATTTCATCTTAAAGGCGTTGAATGATGCCCGATATGAAAATTCGTCGATCGGCATTGCCAATTAAATCATATAGCTCAAACCTGTTTTTACAGCTCTCATTGGATTGGATAAATCCCAAATGGGCCGTATGTCTTCTTCCATCTGAAAACTTGTTATAATAAAGGAGCGCCAAAAGCAGAACCATCGCTTTGGCGGTTCTTTTTTTGTGACTTAATGATTTTAACTAGCCAGGGAGTTGGAAATAGCAATGAATACGAAAGATATAGCCGATATTCGCAAACGATTTAAGCTTGATACGGATTTACTGAAAATCGCTGAAATTTATAATGTATACATTCAAGGCGAGAGCACGGAGATCTTTCATGAAGAGAACCGTTCATTCTCCCTGTTGGACCGGGAGCAGCAGGAGCTGTTTCTGAACAATTTCAAGAAAGTGCTTGGCGGGAAACTGGACCAGAAGCTGTTTGAAGTGAAATTCCAGCCGCAGGAAGAAGGCCAGGCTGACCATACACAGCGGCTCTTGTACGAAGGGCTTGAGACAGATGACGTGGATGACTGGAAAGAAAATATGCAGCGCATCGCCTTAAAGATGGTGGAAGAAACCCCTTATGAAAAAGACATGGTCGTCACTTTCATTCGCGGGACGTATTTCAAGACGACAAAACGCCAGCCGGATGAAACGGAAATCGATATGCGGGATGAAGTATTTACCACTCCTTTTATCCTCTGCAGCATGAACCAGACCGAACTGCCGAAAAGTTCGCTGGTATTTGATTTTGTGGAGAAAGAATTCAAATCGAATGTGCTGGTCGACCCGGTCATTAAACTGGCTTCCCCGATCGGCGGTTTCCTGTTCCCGAGCTTTACGGACAATGCCGCAGATGTCAATCACATCGTCTATGCTTCGGGCAAAGTGAACAAACCCGATTACCGGTTTATCGAGACCGTATTAAATGGCGATGAAATCATGACGGCCGAGGAAGACAAGGCGGTGTTTGAGGAAATCGTCAAAGCGGTGATCGGCGAAGAAGTGAATTCAAGAACCCTTGCCGGGCTTTACGATGAAATCAACCTCATGCTGGAAGTGGAAAAAGAAGCGGAGAAGGAAGATGTAGAAACGCCGGTTCTGGATACGGTGGAGGTGACGCGCGTCTTGAAGGCAAGCGGTGCCAAAGACATCAGTCCGGAAAAAGTGGAAAGAGCCTTTCAGCAAGTCGTGGAAGACAAAAATTACGAAATGAAAGCAAGCCACGTCGTTCCGAGCTACACCTCCAAATCCATCAAAATCAACACGAAAGTGGCGGAAATCAAGATCAGCCCGCAAGACTTGCGCTACGTCAAAGGAGTCAATTACAACGGCAAACGCTGCATCCTGATTGAAGTGGAAGAAGATACGATGATTGAAGGGTTCAAGCTGCTTGAGGAAGAGCAATTGGAGTAGGAGAGCAGGATTGTAGCAAATTCCATCACTTTGTTCTGATTGCTCCAATAAAAAAGAGTCAGTATACTCATACTGACTCTTTTTTATATAAAGATGTTAACTATGTTAGTTTGCTGTTGAACGCATTTACGCCTGCTTCCGCCACTTGAACGTCGTGAGGCACGGTACTTCCACTGACGCCTATTGCCCCTACTACCTTATCTTCCACGACAAGAGGGATTCCACCGCCAAAGACGACAAGGCGCCCATTATTGGTCGTATTTAACCCGTAAAGTTCAGCAGCAGGGACCGTTGCTTCTGCCAGGGCCGATGTAGGCATTTTTAGCGCCACGGCTGTCCATGCTTTATTTTGGGCAATGTCAATGCTTGCCAGCCAGGCATCGTCCATCCGGTGGATCGCCACCAGGTTCCCGCCGTCATCGACCACCGTTATAACCATCGCAACTCCAATATTCTTTGCTTCTTCTTCTGCACCGGCAATGAGTTCTTTTGCCAAATCCAAAGTGATTTTATTCACAGGGACGAACCTCCTTGTTTTTTATGGGCATGTAGAAGAATACCTTGCTTACTTAAGAATTCCGTGAGGGTCGATGACAAATTTCTTGGAAGCTCCTTGGTCAAATTCAGCATATGCTCCCGGTGCCTGGTCCAACGAAATTACCGTGGCATTTACCGCTTTGGCAATTTGTGCTTTTCCGCTTAAAATCGACATCATCAAGTCACGGTGATATCTCATGACCGGTGTTTGGCCCGTTACAAAAGTGTGTGCTTTTGCCCAGCCAAGCCCTAAGCGCACCTTCAAAGTTCCGATTTTCGCATCTTCATCGACAGCTCCCGGGTCGCCGGTTACATACAGTCCAGGAATCCCGAGGCGCCCGCCTGCACGAGTAACTTCCATGATGGAGTTCAGTACAGCCGCCGGTGCTTCGCCGGCTTCTGCACCGTGTCCGTGAGCTTCAAAGCCGACGCAGTCAATGGCGCAATCCACTTCCGGCACGCCAAGGATTTCAGCGATTTGCTCTCCGAGGTCCGGATGTTTTCTTAAGTTTACCGTTTCACAGCCGAAGCTTCGGGCTTGGGCAAGGCGTTCATCGATTAAATCGCCAACGATTACGACAGATGCGCCCAGCAATTGGGCGGAGTGGGCAGCGGCTAAACCTACAGGACCGGCCCCGGCAACATAGACCGTAGATCCCGGTTTGACGCCGGCACTTACCGCGCCGTGATAGCCTGTTGGGAAAATATCCGAAAGCATCGTTAAATCCAGAATTTTTTCCATTGCCTGGTCTTTGTCCGGGAATTTCAGCAGCTGGAAATCTGCGTAAGGGACCATGACATATTCCGATTGGCCGCCGACCCATCCGCCCATGTCCACGTATCCATAAGCGGAGCCAGGACGGTCCGGATTTACATTCTCGCAAATATGCGTGTCTCGCTCTTTGCAGCTGCGGCAGCGGCCGCAGGCAATATTAAAAGGTACAGAGACGAGGTCTCCCTTTTTAATGAATTCGACATCACGCCCTACTTCAATGACTTCACCGGTAATTTCATGGCCGAGGACAAGCCCTTCAGGCGCGGTTGTGCGTCCGCGCACCATGTGTTGGTCGCTTCCGCAAATATTTGTAGTAACGATTTTTACAATCACGCCATGATCACATTTGCGCCCTACATTTAAAGGGTTTACTCCAGGGCCGTCTCTGATAATTAATTCGGGGTAGCTGATATCCTCGACTGTTACCGTTCCTGCACCTCTATAGACCACTGCTCTGTTTCCTGCCATTTTTCCATCTCCTATCCTATTTTTTCAAATACGAGATTTGGCGTTTATGCCAAGCTTTTCTTCCAGATGTGACCTAAAACAACTTTGCGGAAAGATAAAAATTCATTATATTCTATATATTCTAAAATATAATACTTTTTATTGGAAGAAGGCACTTTTTTGTGAGAAGGTTACCAAAAGGATACTTTTGAGAACCAGAAGGAAAGGGGAAGCCTAATGGATGAGCTGCGGTCGGAAGTAAAAAGGAAAATTGAAAACGGTGAATTTAATTGTGAGAAAGAATTGACCTTGTCCCTCATTAGCGGCAAATGGAAAATTGTTATTATTTATCATTTGGCAACAGAAGGTATTTTAAGATTTAGTGAGATTAAACGTTTGCTCCCAAAAATCACACATAAGGTATTAACCAAGCAGATCAGGGAGTTAGAAGAAGATGGCATTGTCCACCGGGAAGTATTTCCCGAAGTTCCTCCAAGAGTAGAATATTCTTTAACCAACTTAGGAGAAAGCCTAATGCCGATTGTTCTGCTGATGTACGAATGGGGAAAGGAAAATATAAAACATTACACATTTATAAAAAACGCATGAGGATGGAAATAGAAATATGTAATACAGATATAGGCGATATCTACAAATGTTGAACGTGCATCCATTAAAATCAAAAAAAGCCGTGGATATTAACAATACCCGAAAGACTTACGTTACGTTAAAGAGGACGGTTGCGGCGGCAAACGCTGCATCCTGGTCGAAGCGGAATTGAAGAATTTCAACTGTTTGAGGAAGAGCAACTGGAGTAGGGGATTGAACGATTCCTTAGCCAGCGAAAATATGCTGTCCTAAGACTATCAAATTTCGTCTATTTCCCGGGAAATAAATGAGGTATTGCTAAAGGTAGCCGTAAATTCTCTTTTCACTTTCTTCGACCTCAAATATAAACCGTGAAAAAAAGCATCTCCATAAAAGATGCTTTTTTCTGGCTATATTTTTAAGTGAATATATAAGGGGAATCACTGATCAAATCGCTTAGGAGAGAAGATGGACATATCCAAGGCGGTTATAGATAAGAATCAGACACCAGCAGCAAAAAAGGACTGTGGCAAGAGAGCAACTCTCTTCCACAGTCCTTTTATCGTCTTTTATGTCAAAACCGGAACTTCACTTCTGATGAGGTGGTCGAACGCACTCAATGAAGCTGTCGCACCGGATCCCATCGAAATGATGATCTGTTTATACGGGTTGTTTGTGCAGTCGCCTGCAGCAAACACGCCAGGGATATTCGTTGCTCCGCGCTGATCGATGACAATCTCACCGAATTTATTGCGGTCAACCGTGTCGCCCAGCCAGTCGGTATTCGGAACAAGACCAATCTGGACGAAGACGCCGGACAGTTCGATATGCTTTTCGTCTCCTGTTTGAAGGTCAATATAGGAAATGCCGTTCACTTTGTCCGTGCCGGTAATTTCGTGTGTGCGGGCGTTTGTCAAAACCGTAACGTTCGGCAAGCTCTTCAGGCGGTCCTGCAGCACAGAATCCGCTTTTAGCTCTGCCTTGTATTCCAGAACGGTTACGTGGTTGACGATGTTTGCCAGGTCGATGGCCGCCTCGATGCCGGAGTTGCCGCCTCCGACAACTGCTACGTCTTTGCCGGCAAACAATGGTCCGTCACAGTGAGGGCAGTAAGCCACGCCTTTGTTCTTGAATTCAGCCTCGCCCGGCACACCGATGTTGCGCCAGCGCGCACCTGTGGAAAGGATGACGGTTTTGCCTTTTAGGACAGCGCCGTTTTCTAGTTCCAGTTCGATGAATTCTTTTTTCTCCAAACGCTTGGCGCGCTGCAGATTCATCACATCGATGTTGTACTCTTTTACATGCTCTTCAAGGCTCGCAGCGAACTTCGGACCATCCGTCTGCTTGACGCTGATGAAGTTTTCGATGCTCATCGTATCCAGCACCTGGCCGCCGAAACGTTCAGCAACGATGCCTGTCCGGATGCCTTTGCGCGCAGCATAAATGGCCGCACTGGCACCAGCCGGCCCTCCGCCGACGACAAGAACATCGTACGGGTCCTTGTCCGCAAATTCGGACGCATCCGGTGCACTGCCCAATTTGGCAAGCAATTCTTCCAGCGACATGCGTCCGCTGGAGAACGGTTCGCCGTTCAGGAAGACCGTCGGTACCGCCATGATGTCTTTGCTTTCAACCTCTTCTTTGAATGCTCCGCCGTCAATCATCGTATGCGAGATATTCGGGTTGAGCACACTCATCAAGTTCAGGCTCTGGACCACTTCCGGACAGTTTTGGCAGCTTAAACTGATGTAAGAGTCGAAATGGTAGTTGCCTTCGATGTTTTTGATTTGGTCGATGACTTTCGCGTCGGCTTTTGGAGCCCGACCGCTTACTTGCAGCAAAGCAAGGACCAGTGAAGTAAATTCATGGCCAAGCGGGATGCCGGCAAACGTGATGCCGGTATCTTCGCCGATGCGGTTGACACTGAAGCTCGGTGTTCTTTCAAGCTGTACACGTTCCACTTTGATGCGCGCAGACATTAAGGACAGTTCGTCTACCAAAGCCAACATATCTCGGGAAACGCCGTCCGATCCTGCGCTGACTTTCAGCAGCACATCGCCTTCCAACAATTCTAGGTATTGCGCTAATTGTGCTTTTATATCTGCATCTAATATCATGATCAGAACTCCTTATATTTTCCCTACAAGGTCAAGGCTCGGCTTAAGTGTCGCGCTGCCTTCTTCCCATTTAGCCGGGCAAACTTCACCTGGGTTGTTGCGGACATATTGAGCGGCTTTAATCTTGCCGACAAGCGTGCTTGCATCACGGCCAATGCCATCAGCATTGATTTCTGCTGCTTGTACAATGCCGTCCGGGTCAACGATGAACGTACCGCGCTGTGCAAGTCCGGCTTCTTCGTCCAACACATCAAAGCTGCGGGAGATGCGTTGAGAAGGGTCGCCGATCATGACGTACTCAAGCGTGCTGATTGCATCTGAATGATCGTGCCATGCTTTATGCGTGAAGTGAGTATCTGTTGAAACGGAATACACTTCCACACCCAGGTTTTTAAGGGTGGCGTATTGTTTTTGAAGGTCCTCAAGTTCAGTAGGGCAAACGAATGTAAAGTCTGCAGGATAG
Organism: Planococcus chinensis; assembly: GCF_020071995.1. Classification (GTDB taxonomy): domain Bacteria; phylum Bacillota; class Bacilli; order Bacillales_A; family Planococcaceae; genus Planococcus; species Planococcus chinensis_A. The sequence goes on from NZ_JABWTK010000001.1 coordinate 53,976, forward strand.
AAGCAAACCACACTCCATTGGCCTTTCAGGTTTTCTTCCGTTACCTCGATAAATTCACCGTTTCCAGCGTTGTAAGCAGAAGCTGCGAATGGCTGGATTTCTTTTCCGATCAAAGACATATCAAATTCCTCCTAATAATTTTTTAGAATGATCATAGTCAATAACTCCATAAAAAAATATTAATCAAAGTTGTTCGCCTCAATTAATATGATTATTTAACTATAATAATTCTAATTCTATTTTTAATGGTATAGGAAATAGAATTTTTGTCAAAGGGTACCTCGAGATTTAATGAGTAACTTAAAAAACTAGTTAAAATGCCTATGCAGTAAGCCCTGTCATTCATTTCAAAAATATGCTTTAAAGCTCAATTAGAAATTTATAGTATTTCAAAATAATTTTAATTTTTAAATTAATGAAAGGGTTCTCATATAGAAAATGGTAATTGAGAGGGAAATTCAGGCCTGGAAGAAAGAGGTGTAAAAAGCTGTATACAAGTACGCAAAAAAAACAGAGCCTCTGCCGCATGACTCTGTTTTGCTCTTCTTTTACAGCTGCAGCCCGGTCCACTGCCAATACGTGAAATAAAACAGCATCATCACGGCAATATAAAGCGGCATCAAGACGGCACTCAGCTTGACGAGGCTGCCAGCATCGTACGAGAGGCCTTCGTCTTCGTAAAACAGCAGCAAAGCTTTGGAGCTGACCGGGAACGTCACGCAATAGTTCATACCGATTAAACTCAAGAACACCACAGAGGAAGGGTTGACGCCGATCGCTTCGCTGAACAGCAAGAACGCCGGAATAAAGACTATGGCCCGTGTCGTATGGGAAGTGATGTACAAATGGCTGGTCACTGATACAAACAGGATGACGAAAACGATCTGCCATTCCGGTGCATCCGTAAACGACTGCAGAAAGTTCACCATGCCTCCTTCCAGCCATTCCACAACGCCGGTGTCCACTAAAATTTTCCCGAGCGCTGCAGCGGCGGCAACAAACACGATCAAATTCCAGGAAACAGATTTCATGCCCTGTTTCCAGCTGATGACTCCGTAGTTCGGTGTCATCACCAGGATGGCACCTACCATTGCGACAAATGCGATGTCGTAGCCGTGCAGGCTTTCGGTCATCCAAAAAACAATCAACGCGACCAGCAGGATCAGCGTCTTTTTCTCGATCGGTTTCAGCTGCTTTTTCATCAGGGAGGAGCCAACAGTTTGTTCAACTTCCAATCGCTTTTCCCCGTGTTTTGGCCAAAACAGCCACTTGATTGCCAAGAAGGAAAGGAGTGTCGCCGCCACAGCAAACGGCAGTCCCCAAACGAACCATTGAATGAACGAAATGGATTGCTGGGCAGTACTTTCAAGGAGCCCGATGCCGATTAAGTGGGAACCTGCCCCGATCAAGGTAGCGGATGTGCTCATCAGGATGACGACGGGCGCTAGCAGAACCAGCACCCGCTGTTCTTTTTCGCTGTATTTTTGGCTTAATTGGCTGATGATCGGCATGGCGAGTGCAGCCCGGCCGGAAGTGGACGGAATGAAAAAGACAGTGGCGAATAAAACGGCGCTAATTCCCGCAAGCAAGAGTCCTTTTTCCTTCGATTTACGGAGCAGGGCGAGCGACAAGCGTTCCGCGAGTCCCGATTCTTTGACGGCCTGGCCAATGATAAACGACCCGATCATAAGCCATACGACTTCCTCGGAAAGCGATTCATATAAAAGTTCCGGCTCTGCGGCATTCATCAGGATGACGAAGGCAATAAGGGAAACGGCGACGAATCCGGCGGGGATTTTCGTAGCCACCCATAAAACCATCGCCGACAAAAAGGCGAATAACGAAATTTTGGCCGGGTAGTCCAATCCATCGGCCAACAAGATGGCTGCCAGGAAAAACAAATGCAAGCCAATGAGGACAGCCGATTTTGAAAATAAGCGATCTCTGGAAATGGACAGCCGATTCTTTTGGAGTTGTTTTTCCAATCCTTCCATCATATTAACTGGACACCTTCTTCAACCCGCCTTTATTGGTCATCCGCCAGCCGATCGCGACTTTGCGCAGCACGGAATAGGTGCTTTCCTCGATCCATTTCGGCGCATTTTTCATCGCCAGTTCCAAAGAAACCGGTTTTTGGATGATGCAGCTGTAAGCGTCGATGCCCGCCTTGTAATTGAGGTCGGCGCCTTCGCCGATGGTTCCGGTCAAGGCGATCACCGGAATATGGCTCATTTTGGCGATCCGCGCCACTTCCGATGGAATTTTTCCGTTCGGCGTCTGGAAATCCAAGCTGCCTTCTGCGGTAAAGACGATGTCAGCTGTGGAAATTTCTTTGTCGATATTGATAAAGTCCATAATGATTTCAAAGCGGGGATGCAAAGTGGCGTTGGTAAATGCCAATAAGCCTGCACCTAATCCGCCCGATGCGCCGCTGCCGGGCAAGGTGCGGACATCGAGCCCCGTCGCTTGCTGAATGGCCCCGGCATATTGCTCCAGTGCTGAAGAGAGAAGGTCCACCTGCTTCGGTGTGGCGCCTTTTTGCGGCCCGAATACGCGTGCCACGCCTCTTTCGCCGCACAAGACATTCTGCCAATTGCATGCCACGTCAATCGTGATGTCCTCCAGCCGCCTGTCTACATTGGAAGTAGCGAGGGAGGCCACTTTCAACAAGTCTTCACCTCCGTTGATATGAACGGGTTGCTGGTGTTTGTCCAAAAATTGCACACCGAGTGCCTGGGCCATGCCGGCACCGCCGTCTGAAGTGCCGGAATCGCCGCAGCCGATCAAAATGCGGTCAATACCATAATCAAGAGCCGCCGTTATCAATTCGCCGACACCGTAAGTGGTGGTTTTCAGCGGATTTCGTTCATCGCGGGGCACAAGTCTCAGCCCGGCGACTGCCGCCATCTCAATCACTGCAATCCGTTTGCCGTGTTCTTTGTAAACCCCAAAATAGCTGCTGATGGGTTTGCCGACGGGTCCTGTCACTTGCTTTTCCACCACCGTGCCGCCTTTTAAACGGATAATCGTTTTGACAAACCCTTCACCGCCGTCAATCATCGGAATGACGACCGTCTCGATTGACGGATCAAACCGTTTAACGCCCCGTTCCATTGCTGCCGCTACATCTTCCGAATCCAAACACTCTTTAAAACCTGAAGGCACGATTACAATTTTCATCTCTAAACTCCTCCTCAACTTCTGATACTCTCTAAGCTACCCTGCGATTATGAGAAAATTATGAGAGTAACATGAGAATTTGTGTAGAATTTAGGAAAATATTAGAAATGAAAATAAAAGGTCAATGAAGGCTTTGCTCGCCCTTTTTAATGGATAGAAAATCACGGAGCAATCTAAAAGCAGGGGGTTGCTTCAGTTCCGTGTCTTAATAGTCGATCAAGCGGCCGTTGTCATTCCACTGACCATACATGTTGTTCTTCCTTGTATTTTCAATGAGTTTTTCCAGCTTCCTATTGAACACATCCGGCTCGCTTCTGTAGCTTTGGATGGTGTCAATCCGAATCCGCCTGTACAGTTCCGGGAAACCGAGAAAGTTCCGGTATACGTGCGGGTCTTGTTTCAGGCGGAATTCGATTTCAGGGTCGATTACAAACGATTCCGGCCGCATATCCGGCAGAACTTTCAAGCCAGCTTCTTTCATCAAGCCCAATTTCTCCAGCCTGCGGATCCGCTCTTTGTTCAATTCGGTAAAATTGCTGTTTTTCTTCCGCGGAGAAAGCCGTTGGGCCACTTCCGTATCGGATATGCGCTTTTTCGTGCTGTCGATCCAGCCGAAGCATAAAGCTTCTTCTACGGCATCTAAATACTGGATGACGCCGGGTTCGGGAATTACGCTGACCACGACCCAGCAAAACTTTTCGGCCGCTGCATTTGCCTCCAGCCAATCTCTCAGTTCCTGCCGGGTCTTTGCCCGGATTAAATTCTCGATTTCCATTTTGCCCAAATCCTTTCTGAAAGGAACAATTGCCTTTAGTATAATGCCTGATCTGGTTCTAATAAACAGAACCGAAAGTGAAGACAAATCAGGGGCTCTAAAAATAGGAATGGACGGTCTTCAGCTCAAAAGCGCTTAAATTTTTATTTTAAACGCAATTCCTTTTTTAATTCTTCATATTCCCTTGCAGCGTCAGGGTCCTTTAGACGGGAGATATGATTCTCCAGTTCTTTTCGCTTATCTAGAAGTACGGGATGAAGTTCTGTTGTATCTGCCTTTCCGTAGAAACAATTCAAATAAAAGATTAGTTGAGAGGCTAGGAAGCCGTCCGTTGTTAAGAGGACGGCCTCAATTATATATGGGATAAACTCATATGCTTCACTGCTGCTTTTCTCAGCGAGGAGCCGATCGAATGAGTGAACCAAATAGAACTCATCTAGATTTATTTGTTCGACCCAATTCTCTAAAATGTGTGCGAGGGAATTATGCATGGGATCATCCTTCTCTGTCTTAATTTCATTCTCAAGCAACTATATCAAAAATAAACGAAGCTTTTTTAAATTCGATACGTATAAAAGTCTATAGATAATGCTTTTCATTCTTCCTCACCAACTTACAAAGGAGGTCCACCCATGAAGCAATTCTATATCAAACAAAAAGTCTTCAGCCTAAGCGGCAAATTTACGGTGAAAGATCAGCAGGAACAGGACGTGTATTACGTAGAAGGGAGTTTTATGCAAATTCCAAAGACGTTTTCCATCCTGAACACCAAAAGGGATGAAGTCGCACTGATTACGAAAAAAACCTTCAGTTTCCTGCCGAAGTTTTTCGTGGAAGTGAATGGCCGGGAAGCTTTGGCGATCAAGAAGGAATTCACTTTCTTAAAGGCCCGTTACACGATTGAAGGGGCAGGCTTGGATGTCCAGGGGAATTGGTGGGACATGGATTTTCAAATTTTACAGAACGGCGAAGTGGTCGGCCAGGTAAGCAAAGAATGGTTTACCTGGGGCGACAGCTATAAAGTACAGGTATTGGATGAAGAAATGGAGACCGTAGTGATTGCGTTAGTTGTGGCCATTGACTGCGTCAAAGCGGACCAGGCGGCGGCTTCTTCGGCAGCTGCGACGTAAGGTCAACCTCATTTAACAAGATTCCTATAGAAAAGGCAATTTGCATCCTGCTTGTAGGGTATGCAGATTGCCTTTTCATTTTTCCATTTTTTATCGATGCTGATCAAACAATATCGGATTTCCGTCCGGATCTTCGATGGAAAAGCTGGCAGGGCCATGTGTTGTTTCATCGACCACGGTAGTGAAGGGGATTCCTTCAGCCTTCAGCTTTTTTTGAATGCTGCGGATGTCTTCGAAAGCCTCAAGGTTCTGCGCATTTTCATCCCATCCTGGATTAAACGTCAGTATATTTTTTTCAAACATCCCTTGAAATAAACCAATCACCGTTTTGCCATTTTTCATGATGAGCCAATTTTGATCGATATCGCCGCTGAATACTTCAAATCCGATTTTTTCATAAAACGCTTTGGATGCATGAATATCTTTTACATTAAGACTGAGTGAAAAAGCACCTAATTGCATGAATGTCGCCTCCGCTTTGTTTTTATACTGTACCTGTTTTTGAAAAAAACGCTGCTGTATTATTCAAGAAAAGAACCCCAAATTCCTGCATTGCTTCTTTCCAAATTCCCCCTGGGTTAATTCATAAAAAAACGGCGTTTTTCTTTTCGGATTGTGCTACATTAAAAGAAAAATGTAACCGATAAAGAAGGTAGCGACCCTTGACTTCCCAATTGACCACCTATGTCACGTTAATATGCACATCCGGTGTGCTGAATTTGTATTTATTTTTATACGTCTTCTTGAAACGCCATCATTACAGTAAAATTGCCGTCTTGTTTATGCTTTATACAGCATCCATCAGCATTTATTGCTTTGCCGCTGCTATGGGCTTATTGGCTGCCAACTTGGGGCAGATGAAGTTTTGGACAACGGTCCAGTATATCGGCATGCCGGTTTCTTCCCCGTTAGGCCTATTGTTCATCATGTACTATCTTGGTATCCAAGTGACTTGCAAAAGAGCCGCAGCCCTCCTTCTGATCCCGCTTATATCTTTCATTATGGTGGCTACGAACGACTGGCATCATTTGCATTACCGGTCTTTCGAAATTGATGCCGCACTGGGTATTCCTTTTATCTACCAGGAAATCGGACCGTGGTACGCCGTCCACGGCATTTTTACATTCGCATGCATGTTTGCAGCTTTTTCGCTGCTGGTTTTCCGGTGGAGGGAAACAGCCAAAACGTATCGGCTGCAGCTGGTTGCGTTGGCGTTTGGACAACTGATTCCGATGTCGTCGTCCTTTTTATACTTGGTTGGAGTTGCGCCTCCTGGAATTGATCCGGTGCCAATGGTGCTGTGGATTTCTTCTGTCTTGTATTTATGGGCCATCAATTCATCCCGTCTGTTTACAATAATGCCGATTGCCAAAGATGTGATTTTCAATAGCATCAATGATGGAGTGATGGTCCTCGATGAGTCAAACCGGCTCATTGAGTTTAATCAAGCATGTCGGCACAATTGGCCGAAGTTGAACAAAACGATGTACGGGACAGACTTTGAACTTTTGTGGGTCGAATTGACGGGCTCTCCGTTTCCGTTGAAGCTGGAGACGGATGCAAAAACCCAGGAATTGAAACTCCCGCAATCTGAACAAGTTTTCCAAGTCCGGAATTCACCGCTCGAGCAATCTGGAAATAAAAAAGGGCAATTGCTTATTTTTACAGACATCACCGAATTGAAAAAGCTTCAAGAAAAATTGGAGCAACAGGCTTACACGGACGAACTGACGCAAATCTACAATCGCCGTGCCTTTTTGCAGCAATGCGAGCTGGAATTCAAAGCAGCAAAAGAAAACTCGATGCCTTTTAGCGTCATACTTATGGATATCGATCATTTCAAACGGGTCAATGACACGTATGGACATGCCATAGGGGACCAGCTGCTGATGCATGTAGTGAGAGTATGCCAAGCACAATTGACGGAAGGACAGATTTTTGCCCGGTACGGCGGGGAAGAGTTTGTCCTGGCCTTGAAAGCTTATTCAAGAAAAGAAGCAGAGGCACTAGCCCACAGGCTTCGTAAAGGCATAGAAAGCCAGCCGTTCTTTATGGGGAAAGAAGCTATTTCTGTCACCTTGAGTTTAGGTGTAGCGGAAATGCCGAATGAGCCGGAGGGAAAGCTTTTTCAGCTGTTGAACCAGGCAGATCAAGCTCTTTATATGGCAAAGGAAGAAGGCCGCAATCGAGTAATGGTGTATACTGCGAAACAACAACTCCAATCTTGAATATCGAATGTATTTATTAAAAGGAAAAAGAGATTGGGCTGTCCAATCTCTTTGTTTTATTTTACAGGGAAACTCTGGCGCTTTAAAAAGCATTATGTTTAAAGGGTTACAAGCTTGCAACTTAAGGTTGCGCCTTAGTGTACCTAGAACTAGCTTTATTTCAACGAGACCTTCTTTAATACTGAAATTGTGATGAAGGCGATGAGAAAGATGATTTTTAGCGAACGCTTAAAGGGAATCGGCGGCATCGGCAGTAACAAATTGAAAACAAAAAATCGCTGAGCTGCCTCATCCAGCGATTTATCGCCTAAAAGAAGATAACAAAGCCCAGTTCCCGAAAAAGTGGAAAAGGGCTTTGTTTTTCTATGTTTTTCGAGTTTTTTAAACGGACTTTTCCATTCAAATCCCGTATAATAGAAGATGTTTGAATACGTAAATAATAACCATTCGCTGTGATGTAGTTAGTATAAAGACAGAAAAAGTGCGGTTTTTGGCCATTTTCGGAATTTCCTGAGCCGGAAGATTTGCATTCGATCTGCCAACAATAGAGTAGAAAAGGAAGGTTATAATGGGCAACCAACAAAATAAGAAAGACATTATTTTAATCGGTGCTGGAATTATGAGTGCCACTTTGGGATCAATGATCAAAGAATTGGCACCGGAATGGAACGTCAAAGTATTTGAAAAGCTTGAACAGGCAGGAGCAGAAAGTTCCAATGAATGGAACAACGCCGGTACCGGCCACGCTGCTCTTTGCGAGCTTAACTATACGCCAGAGAAAGAAGACGGCACCGTTGAGATCAAAAAAGCGATCAATATCAACGAGCAGTTCCAGCTTTCAAGACAGTTCTGGTCTTTCCTTGTGAAAAACAAACGCATCGCCAACCCTCAGGATTTTATCATGTCTATTCCGCATATGAGTCTGGTACAAGGGGAAGACAATGTAAACTTTCTGAACAAACGTTTTGAAGCTTTGTCGAAAAACCCATTGTTCCACGGAATGGAATTTTCCGATAACCCTGAAAAACTGAAAGAATGGATTCCTTTGATTATGGAAGGCCGGACTGTGGACGAGCCGATTGCTGCAACAAAAATCGACTCCGGAACAGACGTCAACTTTGGTGCATTGACTAAAATGCTATTTGAGCATTTGAAAGAGCAAGATGTGGAGATCAATTACAACCACACAGTAAAAGACATCAAACGCAGCGGCGACGGCAAATGGGAAGTTAAAGTGCTGGACACTGCTGACGATAAAATCAAATACCATAACGCTGACTTCGTATTTATCGGCGGCGGAGGCGGAAGCCTTCCATTGCTTCAAAAAACAGGCATTCCTGAATCCAAGCATATTGGCGGCTTCCCGGTAAGCGGGCTGTTCCTGGTTTGTAAAGATCCGGAAATCGTCGAGCAGCATCATGCAAAAGTGTACGGCAAAGCGAAGCTTGGTGCTCCGCCGATGTCCGTTCCTCACTTGGATACACGTTTTATCGACAACAAAAAATCCTTGTTGTTCGGACCGTTTGCCGGCTTCTCTCCGAAGTTCCTGAAAACAGGCTCGAACATGGACTTGATTGGTTCAGTTAAACCGAATAACGTCTTCACCATGCTTGCAGCAGGAGCGAAAGAAATGTCCTTGACCAAGTATTTGGTTCAGCAAGTATTGCTGTCGAATGAAAAGCGCGTTGAAGAACTGCGTGAATTCATCCCGAATGCCAAAGTGGAAGATTGGGATGTAGTTGTCGCTGGACAGCGCGTTCAAGTCATCAAAGACACCGACAAAGGCAAAGGAACGCTTCAGTTCGGTACGGAAATCGTAACAGCTGAAGACGGATCGATTGCAGCACTTCTTGGTGCTTCTCCAGGAGCTTCAACTGCAGTGCATGCGATGCTTGAGATTTTTGAAAAATGCTTCCCAGAACAAATCAATAGCTGGGAGCCGAAAATCAAAGAAATGATTCCGTCTTACGGCGTTTCCTTGATGGAAAATCCGGAACTTCTCCGTGAAGTCCACAAAACAACAGCCGAGACGCTTCAGTTAGAAGACGAACTTGCTTCGATGGCGAAAGAAGAAGTACTAAGCAAATAATACGTAAATGAACCTTCATTCCTTTTCGGGATGGAGGTTCTTTTTTTATTCATCGAGAAGTGTTTACATGGATGATTAGTTGTTTTAATATTCAGAATATATATGTTCAACTAACGAAGGAGGGAAACCAATGATCGATAAACTTGGGCAAGTGATGCTGTATGTCAATGACCAGGAGGAGGCTAAACGGTTTTGGACAGAGGCAGTCGGTTTTCAAGTGGTTGCAGAACAGGCGACAGGCGGCATGAGATGGGTTGAAGTTGCGCCGAATAGCGGAGCTGGCACAACGCTTGTTCTGCATAACAAAGAAGCTGTCGCGAGCATGTCGCCAGGCTTGAACCTGGGAACGCCTTCGCTGATGTTTTATACAGACAAGCTCGATCAATTGCATAACCGCCTGTCAGAACAGGGCATTACCGTTGGGGAAATCGATGAGATGCCATTTGGGCGTGTGTTCAATTTCGCCGACCGGGAAGAAAATTATTTTGCGGTGATGGAGAAAAAGGCATAGTGCAAAGAATTTATAAGTGAAAAAAGGACAAAAAGAACGTTCGCCGAGGATTGGAAACCGGTACGGACGTTCTTTGTTTTTCTATAAAGAAGGTTTGGCTTATTTATAAAGTCTTTTAAAGCGCTGCATGAACTGTTGGTCGAGGCGCTGCTTCAGCAGCCAAGGAAGTTTTCCGTGGGCGGCCCGTTTTCCGTACATTAGCAAAGCTTCACTTCCGCCTGTAGACAAGATGGATAAGAAGTTTTTCTGGGGCGTGAAAGCAGCCAGTTTTTTTCCGGCTAACTGGTTTCTCAAGTTATTCCAAAGCACGGAGCCTTGGCGGACTGCATAGACGCCGTTTTTAGCCAGCGAAGGATAGCGGCCAATGGCAATGCAGTCGCCGGCGCCAAAAAGGTCTGGATGCGAGAGGCTCTGCAAGGATTCATTGACGAGCAGAAAGCCGCCGGCATCTGTCATCAAACCGGAATGCTTAAAAAAGCCGGGGCTTTTTGGGCCGGTCAGCCAGAGCAGATCTGATTGCGGATAGGTTCGGCCGCTTTGGGTTGATACGGAGTGTTCATCAATCGCTGCAATTCGTTCATCCGTGAAAAAAGACAAGGCTTTTCGCCTGGCAATCGCTTCAATTTTTTTGCTGGCCGCTGCCCCGTGGCCAGGCAGCAAAGAAGAGGAACTGAACAAAGTGACATTGGACGGCAAGCCGTTCTTTTTTCTCCAGGCTAATACGGAAAATGCCATTTCGACTCCGGAAGCTCCACCGCCGGCAATCACCGGATAAGCGGCTTCCCGGAACTTCACCAAAGCTTCCGGAAACCGGTAATTCGGTTTGATCTTGGAAACCCGTTCAACCAATTCAGCCGGAATATCGCTCTGCGATCCGACATCGAATGAGGCCACATCAAACGGGTAAACGCCTTTTGTTCCAGCCAATCTTTTATTGCGGCCGTCGACACCGGCAATCCGGTCTTCGAGAAAGACTGCGCCTACTTGTTCGCAAAGTTTTTGCAGATCGATCCGGATGTCGTCCAATCGGTAAATGCCTTCTGCATAGCCCGAAAACATGCCGGAATAATACTGATGGCGGGAAGGGGAAATCAGAACGACCCGCCAGTCTCTTTGCGGCTCTTTTTTCAACTGCTCAAGGCAGTGCAAATGTGCATGTCCGCCTCCAACCAACACTAATGTCTTCATGCTTTGTGTCTCTCCTTTACTTCAAAAGGCGCCTAGCTTCGGCCATGCGCTGGCCAATCGTAAATATCTGGACTGCTAAAAAAAGCAGCGTAAATGTCGTTAAATGTGTTGAAAAAACGATCATTAGGGTAAACAGAATAAAGCCTTCTGTTCTTTCAGCAAGCCCGGCCTGGTAGTAAAAAGATTTCATTCCTTTTTTATCAGACAAGGCGCCGACTGTCAGGAAAACGGTCATGGCGACGACGATGGAAGCACTCAAAAGCAGCAGCGCCCACATCGAATCCGGAAAACGGAACGCCAGTCCGATAATGATGCTCAGTTCTACGAGCCGGTCAAAGCTGATATCCAGCAAAGTGCCCCAAGGGGAAGGTTTGGTTTTCCGTGCCATGGTGCCATCGACGACATCGAGGTAACCGGAGACCCACAGAACGAGCACCGCCAGAACCGGCTGGTCCCAGTAAATGAAAGCTCCTGAAGACACCCCGATCACGAAGGCGATTTTAGTTACGCCATCGGCAGTAAATCCTCTTTTTAAAAGGAAATCAGCTGTTTTTTCCACCAGTGGCTGCACGTGTTTTCGGGCATGTGTATCGAGCATCTGCTTCACCTTTTCGTTAATAAGATAGGACCAGTATATAACAGATTCGGCTTTCGAACCTGCTATCGCGCTTACGTGTTGAAATAGCAGGGCGCTAAAACACGGCAACGTGAATGATGGTTTTACAATATAAATTTTGACAAACAGAAAGGGAATGGTAAACATGGCAAAGAAGTATGACATCGCAGTAATAGGAGCCGGTGCAGCCGGGCTGACAGCCGCATTTACAGGAGCGGGCTTTTCTAAGAAAGTCGTCTTGATCGACAAAAACCTGCCAGGCGGAGAATGTACGTGGTCAGGCTGTATTCCAAGCAAGTCGCTGATCAATATTGCGGAAGAAGTTCACCACGCAAAAAAATACACCCCCGATTTGAAAGTCGATACATCGGTCGTATTAAAAGACATCCAGGACATCATCCAAAAAGTATACTCAGGCGAATCTCCGGAAGTGTTGAAGCAATCCGGCATTGATTTTATCAACGGGTATGCGAAATTTGTGGGTCCGCGCACAGTGGAAGTGAACGGAGAGCGCATCGAAGCGAAGAAAATCATCCTTTCCACAGGTTCATCTCCGATGGTTCCGCCAATTGAAGGACTCGACAAAGTATCTTATTTAACGAATGAAACCATATTTAAGCAGAAATCTTTCCCGCAATCGATGACCATTCTTGGCGGAGGCGCGATTGGCGTCGAAATGGCGCAGGCCTTAAACCGTTTGGGCATTAAAGTGACGCTTGTTGAGAAATCCGAACGGATCCTGCCGAAAGACGAAGAGGAATTGGTCTTGATGATTCAGCAGCGCCTGGTGGATGAAGGCGTAACGATCCATACTTCAGCTACCGCTGTGAAAGCGAATCAGGAAGGCAGCCGCATCGATTTGACCATTGAAAAAAACGGCAAGGAAATGACCGTTTCCGGAGAAGGCTTGCTCGTGGCACTTGGCCGTAAGGCGAATGTCTCAGGATATGACCTGGAAAAAGCGGGCGTCCAATACGATTCGAAGAGCATCCAAGTGGATGAACATCTGGAAACGACGGCCAAAGGGATCTATGCCATCGGCGATGTAGCAGGCCCTTACCAGTTGTCACATATGGCCAACGTGCAAGGCATTACAGCCACACAAAACGCCATCTTGCCAATCAATAAAAAAATGGATTACGAGCATGTCACATGGTGTACATACACGGATCCGGAACTGGGCAGATCCGGCTTGTCGGAAGAAGAAGCGCGGGAGAAACACGGTGATTCGATTCGGGTTTATGAACACGAATATGCTGACTTGGACCGGGCGAATACGAAAAAAGACAGCATCGGCAAAGTGAAAATTATTTTGGACAAAAAAGGATATATCCTGGGAGCCAGCATTTTGGGAGACCGCGCGGGTGAAATCATCAGCCAAATCCAGACCATCAAGTCGTTGAACATCAACATGGGCAAATTATCGGGCGTGATCCATCCGTATCCGACCTACAGCGAAGTACTGGTGAAAATCGGCAAGAAAGTCTATGTCGACAATCTATTGAACCAGCCGGTCGTCAAAACCTTCAACAAGGCAAAAGCCGGGGAACTTCCTGCGAAAAAAATAGGAATCTATGGAACCGTTGCAGCAGCCGGCATCGGCATCGCGAACATGGCCATCAAAAACAATGCCCAGCCGAAATTGGGCGTGGAAAACGGCCGCTTAAAAGAAGTTCCATCAACACCGAACGCGGTTTCTTCCCAATCCGCCAAAGCGGACAAATTTGTTCCGGCCTGGCCTTACAATGGCAGCAAGGAAGAGGCGAAGAAAAACTTGATCGGCATGCTGAAAGGCTATGAAGGCGTATCAATCGTTCAAGTTCAAGAGAACTATGTCCATGCAATTGCGAAATCGAAAGGATTGAAGTTTAAAGACGATATTGAATTCTATTTTAATGATGCAGCCCAGCAAATCGAATTCCGCTCCGCTTCACGCGTCGGCTACTCAGATGCCGGAGTCAACCGCAAGCGTTATAATGAAATGAGAAACCGCTACATCGGCATTTCAACGCATACCCGCAACGCGTGAGAAAGAACAAGGCTGTAAAGGCGGGAAAATGGCTGTTAGTGATTGTTGCTGTGGGTTTGGCGGTTTGGTTTAGCCGTTCGGTTCTCCAGTTTGATGTGGACAACCTCCGCAGCTGGATTTTGTCGTTCGGGCTATGGGCGCCCGTCATTTACATTGCGGCATATACCATCCGGCCTTTGCTGTTCTTTCCAGCTTCAATCCTGTCCCTCGCCGGAGGCTTGGCCTTCGGCGCCTGGATGGGCACCCTCTATACCGTTCTCGGCGCGTCGCTGGGCGCGTTTCTGTCGTTTTTCGTGGCCCGAAAATTGGGCGCCGGCCTGGGCAAGGGCAAGTGGACCGGAAATGCCGGGAAAATTCAGTCCCAGATGGAACAGAACGGCTTTTTTTATGTCCTGCTGTTCCGGCTGTTTCCGGGATTAAGCTTTGACTTGGTCAGTTATGCAGCCGGGGTCGCAAAGGTCCGGTTCATCTCTTTTGCACTGGCAACAGTCATCGGCATCATTCCGGGTACTTTTGCCTTGAATTTTTTAGGCAGCAGTTTTATCAGCGGCAATCCGAAAATTGTGATTCTGGCCATTGTAGTATTTAGTATTGTGGCGGGCATTCCGCTTGCCGTGCAGAAACGGAGAAGCCGCCTCAACAACTCGGCAAGCAAAACGTAATTTATCAAAGAATATAGGAAGTGGACGAATGAAGAAAATTTCACTCATGGCTTCAGGATTGCTGGCGCTTACGCTCGCTGCCTGCTCCAATGAAACGGGAAATAGCACAGCGGAAGAAGTGGACAATCTGCTGAAAAGCGACTGGGAAAGCGTCACCGAAGAAGCGGCCGGGCAGGAAGTCAATATGTATATGTGGGGCGGAAACGAAAACATTAACCGCTACCTGGATGAATGGGTGGCTCCACGCCTCCAGGAAGAGCATGATGTCGAATTGAACCGGGTGCCGGTGAATGATGCCCAGGATTTCGTCAATCAATTGGTGGACGAAAAATCAGCTGGCAAGACTGAAGGCAGCATGGACATCATTTGGATCAACGGCGAGAATTTCAAAGCCGCCAAAGACAATGGCTTGTTGTGGGGGGATTTCAGCGGACAATTGCCTAATTTCCAGGATTACATCGACCCGGAGGCACCTGAAATTGCAGCAGATTTTGGAGAGCCTGTAGAAGGTTTGGAAGCGCCATGGGGGAAAGCCCAATTTGTCCTCGTCTACGATGAAGACAAGGTGAAAAATCCGCCGAAATCGATGGAAGAACTGACTGCATGGGCAAAAGAGAATCCGGGGAAATTCACATATCCGGCTTTGCCGGATTTTACAGGCAGTGCGTTTATCCGCCATGTGCTCTACGAAACAACGGGAGGGCATGAGCAGTATCAGCAGCCGGCAGCTGAAATAGCCGACTTGGAAACGCGCTTGGAACCGATGTGGCAGTATTTGAATGACATCGAACCTTATTTGTGGCGCAAAGGGGAAACCTATCCGGAAAGCCTGGCAAAGCAAGAGCAATTGTTTGCGAGCGGTGAAGTGTGGATGACCATGAGCTACGACCCGGCGCTTGCAGCCAGTGAAGTCCTGAAAGGCCGATTCCCTGAATCGACCCGCACTTATGTACTGGATGGCGGAACATTGGCAAACACCCATTATTTGTCGATTCCGTTCAATTCCTCCCAAAAAGCAGGTGCGATGGTGGCCATCAACGAAATGATGTCTCCTGAAGCACAGACAGCGAAACTGTCCCCTGAAAACTGGGGCGATTTATCCGCTTTGAATTTTGAAAAGTTGTCTGCAGAACAGCAGCAAGCCATAAATGATGTCGATTTAGGCGCTGCGACACTGCCGATAGAAGAATTGGAGCAAAAGCGCCTCCCTGAACTTTCATCCGATTACATCGAGATCATCGAAAAAGGATGGATGGAAAATGTTGCAAAAGATTAAACCATATCTCTTGCTGTTTCCAGCCGTTGGAACCATCGTCCTCCTGTTTTTTGGGGGGCTTTTTGATGGTTTCCTGAAAAGCCTGGGCTACTTCCCGGCAATCGGCGAAACCAGTTTTGGAGTTGCTGCGTACCGGGATTTGCTGAACTCTGAGGCATTTTGGGATTCCCTGGCCACCACTCTGCGGATCGCTGCATTGTCTTCGGTGATCGCCGCTCTTTTAGGAGCAGCGATGTCGGTTTTGCTGTTTATGCTGCAGGCTTCTGAAAAAGGCCGGAGCTCCCGGTTTTGGCAGCGCCTGTTCCAATTGCCTCTAACGATTCCGCATCTCGTGGGAGGCTATATTATTGTTTTATTGTTTATGCAAAGCGGTTTTTTGTCGAAACTGGCAGCATCCGCTGGCTGGGTCGATGAAATAACGGATTTTCCTGTACTGGTCAACGATTCGTTTGGATGGGGCATTATTTTGGCATATGCCTGGAAAGAAGCCCCGTTCATCGCATTGATGGTGTACCCGGTGCTCGCACGGATTCACCGGTCTTGGCGTGATGTTTCACGCGTTTTCGGGGCGGGCAGCTGGGAATTTGTCCGTGATATCGTATTGCCGGTGATGATGCCTGCCTGGACCATTGCCACATTTATTGTGTTTGTCTTTACTTTTTCTGCATTTGAAGTTCCTTTTTTATTGGGCGTCACTTATCCAAGCGTCCTGCCGGTGTATTCGTACCAGCTGTATACAAGCGGCACGCTGGCTGACCGGCCGGAAGCGCTGGCGGTCAATATCATTTTAGCGGCACTGACTGTTCTGTTGGGGCTGGTGGTCTATTACTTCAGCAAACGCTGGAATGTGCTGAAGGGGTGGGATTGATGAAAGGCTTTCCACGCTTTATAAAAGCTCTTTTGTTCCTGTTCCTGTTCGCCTTCATCGTTTTCCCATTTATCCCGTTGATCTTGTCCAGCGTCTCTTATGGCTGGCAATGGCCAAATGTCTTGCCGGAATCATTCAGCCTGCGGGCCTGGGAATACGTGCTGTTCGGAAGTTCGGATGCCTTGCGGGCAATCGGTGTGAGTCTGCTGATCGCGCTTATTGTAACTGCCGTTAATGTAGTGCTTGCTGTGCCTGCTGCTAATGCCTTGGCCCGCTATCAGATAAAAGGGAAGTGGCTAATGGAAGCTGTCATTTTCGCTCCTATTGTCATTCCGCCATTTGTTGCGGTCATGGGAATCCATCTGACGTTTTTGCGGATCGGATTGACTGAGACCATGCTGGGTGTTGTTCTGGCCCATATTTCACCGACCTTGCCGTATGTCGTGCGAGCGGTCATTATCAGCTACAACACCTTGTCGACCGACTGGGAAGACCAGGCACGGATGCTCGGAGCCGGCGCATTTTCCCGTTTTTACCACGTCGTGCTGCCGCATTTGCTGCCGGGGATTGCAGCCGGAGCCAGTTTAAGCATCCTGATTTCCTTAAGCCAGTATTTGATCACATTTATCATCGGCAGCGGCCGGGTGGTGACCTTGCCGATCCTGCTGTTTCCATTTATCAGCGGCGGAGATCCGGCGATTGCTTCGGCTTATTCCCTGCTATTTGCCGCTATGGCAATTGGGACATTACTGGCTCTGGACTTCGCATTGAAAAGGTATTACCGCAATAAAAAAACAGGGATTGGAAAAGCAGTGGAGGAGTGAGAATGTGAGTGAGTTGCGCATCGTCAATATCGAAAAACAATATGGATCGCTTCAACAAACCGGGCGCCCCGCGTTTTCCTTAAAGCCGGTTGATTTGGCCATCCAAGAAGGTGAGTTTTTTTCCTTGCTTGGCCCTTCCGGCTGCGGCAAGACGACGCTGTTGAAATTAGTGGCAGGATTGCTCGAAGCCGACAAAGGAGAGCTGTGGGCGGGAGACACCAACCTCACAAAGGTCCCTCCGGAAGCAAGGCGCTTTGCCATGGTGTTCCAACAGCCGCTGCTTTTTCCGCATATGACGGTGGAAGACAATGTCGCCTTCGGCCTGAAAATGCAGAAAGCCGGCAAAAAGGAACGCATCGAACGCGCCCGCAATATGCTTTCTCATGTTGGGCTGGAAGGGTACGGCCGCCGTTTTCCAAATGAACTGAGCGGCGGCCAGCAGCAGCGGGTAGCGCTGGCGCGTGCTCTCGTCGCAGATCCCCGTCTGTTGCTGATGGATGAGCCGTTCAGTGCGCTGGACCCGAGTCTCCGGGAAGAAATGAGGGAATTGCTCGGCCGCATCCAGAAAGAGCTCGGGGTCACAGTGGTTTTTGTGACCCATGACCGCGAAGAAGCGTTTCATCTGTCAGACCGGATCGGAATTATGAGCGAAGGGGACCTGTTGCAAGTCGGTACCGCTAAAGAGCTGTACGAGCGGCCTGCCACTGCAGAAGTTGCCTCGTTCTTAGGGATGAAAAATATCGTTCCGGGCACAATCGCGGAAGGCCGGTTTTCCGCACCATCCGCAGGCTTTGATTTTCCGGCGGCTGGTGCCGGTTTAACCGGACCGGCTTTTTTGATTCTTCGGGCAGAAACGCTGCAGCTGATGAATGGCAATGCTGAACCCAGCCGAGAAGGTCGATGGAATTTTGAAGGCATCGTCCAAGACCTGCGGTTCAACCACGGATTTTATACATGCAAAGTAGAGGTGGGGGGCCTGAAGCTGGAGTGCAGCCTTTCCGGCCAGCAAGCACAGGGCATTTCAAAGGGCAACACTGTTTTGTTGGCCGTGAATATGAAAGACCTGCATTGGGTAGCGCAATAAATTTTATAGATGAAGAAAATGATCCTTCTGGAATCAAAGCAGAAAAGATCGTTTTTTATTTCTATTGTTTTTTAAATATTGCAAATCTTTATTGCTAATTTATGAAAGCGCTTTTATAATGTAAGTGACATCAAATGTGCCGTGTTGGAACAATTGTAATCGAACGGAACATTTTTAGAGACGCTGAACTCATTTACACAAACAGGAGGGGGAGTGAACGTGAAATTAGACAAAGAATTGGCGTTGATCAATATTGATGCCGCTTCCAAGGAAGAAGTGCTGGAGCTGCTTGGAAACAAATTGCTGGATAAAGGATTTGTAAAAGAAGGATTTGTAGCCAGTGTCCTTCAGCGGGAAGCGTCCTATCCGACAGGTTTGCCGACTCAGCCTCACGGGGTTGCAATTCCGCATACCGACGGGGATATGGTCAACGAATCGAAAATCGCTTTTGCATCTTTAAAAAATCCGGTGGGATTTACGGCCATGGGGCAGGGAGACTTGGAAGTGGAAGTGAAACTGGTGTTTATGCTGGCGTTGAAAAACCCGGCTGACCAATTGGAGACGCTGCAAAAACTGGTCGGCTTGTTCCAGGATCCGGAAACGGTCTCGCAATTAGCCGGCGTGAAAGATGCAGAAGGGCTGAATGAACTGATCGCCAGCAAAGCGTAGAAGCGAAACGCAAAACACGCTTGAAACGCAAATAAAATTGAATTAAGGAGGGAACACGATGGGGTTTCTGCAATGGTTTGTTGATCTGGGTGCTACGGTCTTACTGCCAATCTTAATTTTTATTTTTGCACTGGCTCTTGGAACAAAACCGGGGAAGGCTCTCCGCGCCGGGATCATCGTCGGCATCGGATTTGTCGGAATCAACTTGGTCATCGGGTTGCTGGTGGACAGCCTCGGGCCGGCAGCACAGGCGATGGTCGACAACTTCGGATTTAACTTGAGCACAATCGATGTAGGCTGGCCTGCAGCTGCAGCGATTGCATATGGGACGTCTCTTGGCAGCCTGGCAATTCCGCTTGGCGTCGGCGTCAATATCCTGCTATTGACGTTCGGCCTGACGAAAACTTTGAACGTCGACATCTGGAACTTCTGGCATGTCGCGTTGACCGGCTCATTGGTCTACGCTTTGACGAACGACTTCTGGCTCGGCATTCTGACCATCATTGTGCATTTGCTGCTGCTGTATCTCATGGCGGACGTATTGGCAAAATACATCGAGCGATTTTACGGCTTCCAGAACATCACGTTTCCACACGGGACTTCCGCGCCGTCGGCCTTTCTGGCAATCCCGATGAACTGGGTATTCGACCGGATTCCAGGCTTCAACAAACTGGAGGCAGATCCCGAAACCATCCAGAAACGGCTCGGCGTTTTGGGGGATTCAACCATCATCGGGGTGCTAATTGGTATCCTGATTGGGATTCTGGCGGGCTATGACATACCGGGCATCCTGCAGCTCGCTATCCAGACCGGTGCTGTCATGGTGTTATTGCCGCGCATGGTGGCGCTGTTGATGGAAGGGTTGACACCCGTATCCGAAGCGGCAGGGGCATTTGTTAAAAAACGCTTCCCGGGCCGAGATTTGTACATCGGCATGGACAGTGCCTTGGCAATCGGCCATCCGGCGGTCTTGTCTTCGGCGTTATTGCTGATTCCGATTACGATTTTCCTGGCGGTGCTGCTGCCTGGAAACTCCGTTCTGCCGTTTGCCGATCTGGCTTCGATTCCATTCCTGATTTGTTTGATGGTGCCGATTTTCAGAGGGAATATCATCCGGACCGTAATCGGCGGCGCTATCTATATCGGAATCGGCTTGTACATTGCCACCTGGATTGCGCCGCTGTTTACAGAAGCGGCCATCGCCTCCAACTTCGATATGGGGGAGAACACGAGCATTTCCTCGTTGATTGACGGAGCGGTATGGACGACCTTCATATTCGTATGGATTCCGAAAATCCTCAGCTGGTACGGCATGTCGGCACTCGGGCTGCTCATTCTGTTCGGCTTGATTTACCAGAACAAGATCAAGCCGAGACGCGATCATCCGGATGCGGAAAAACTGAAAGATGAAGATGAAACAGTAGAAGGGAAGAGGGTTTAAATGAAAAAACTATTGATCATGTGCGGAACGGGCATTGCGACATCGACCGTCGTAAAGGGAAAAGTGGAAGAATGGCTGAAAGAAAACAATTTAAGCCAGGAAGTGAAAATCTACCAGTCTAAGGTCAGCGACGAAATCAGCCGGATTGATGAATACGATGTGGTGCTGTCAACAACGTTGGTGCCGGATAAAATTCGCGACAAGGTCATTGACGGCGTTCCGCTTCTGACGGGCATCGGCACTGACGAGATGTATGAAAAAGTATTGGCAGAGATCAAGCGCTAGAACAAGGCAGACGAAACACAGGGCAATAAAACGGAAATCCATTTAAAAGCATCTACCGTCTATTTTGGCGGTGGATGCTTTTCTAGTGAAGCTCCTATATGTCAGAAGCGATTCGGTTCAAAAAACTTGCTTCAACATAATAGAGTAGCTATACTATTTAAATGGAAAAATGATGTATTTACGAAAGAAGGTTGGGATTATTTCGCCATCCAAACAGCAGCAGACTGAACAGCAATTTGCGAATTTAGTCAGGTCCTACCGGAAAAAACATATCGGAAAAGGTCCTGAAAAGATAAAAGTTACGTTTCAAAAGAATTGGGCCATCGCTTATATGAGTGGCAGCCTAAGTGCAGTGGAACATTTTATTCTTCAAAATGAGAATGGACAGAATATGATTTGGCAGGCTCGTACCCAGATGATCAAGGAGCTGTACAATCACATTCGGCCAGTGGAAATGGAAGAATTGGTAGGGGCTAAGTTTGAAAGGTTATTTACAGATATCAATGTGGAGAACGACGAAGTAATTTCTGTTTTTGTTTTCGACCGGCCGATTGGCCAGGAACAAGAAATGAATACCATATAAGGATTGTTGGATTGGGATAAGGTACATATGTGCTATTAACTAACCACCATTTGTCAGGGAAGCGATTCCCGATGAATGGTGGTTTTGTTTTTTAAAAGGAGGACTTGAATTGTATTGGACAATATTGCTCATTATTGGAATCGCAGCATATGCAGCAAGCGGAGCGCTTGTAGCAATTGAAGCGGAATACTCCTTTGTTGGGGTATTTGTATTGGGGTTAACGACGGCTTTCGGAGGAGGAACCATCAGAAATGTTCTTATTGGCGCTCCGGTATCAGCTACTTGGGATACCCAAACCATTGTAATTGTGTTCTTAACGCTCGCTGTGATTGTGATGCTGCCGCTAAAATGGACACAGCACTGGAAGAGGTGGGGGTTGTTCTTTGATTCAATCGGGCTGGCGACGTTCGCCATCCAAGGCGCGCTGACCGTAAAACTCATTGACGGCCACCTGGGTTTGATGCTAGTGGCGGCCATGTTCACCGGACTTGGCGGCGGTATGATCCGTGATTTATTGGCGGGAAAGAAACCCCTCGCATTGAAAGAAGAAATTCATGCAGTGTTGGCCTTGCTCTGCGGGTTTTATGTCTGGATGGACTGGACAACGCCGCTTCAACTTACGCTCGCTGTTTTTATGGTGGTGACGGTCCGTATGTTCGCAATCCGGCGCAGTTTAGCGCTTAAACTTCCTTACAACCTAATTAAAAAGGTGGAGGCGCAACGATTGGAAGAAAATTAAGACCCAATTTTGTTTCAGTTTTCAACAATGAAAGACGCAGCTGCTAAAATAATTTATACTTAATTATTATGTGTTGTTAAAGGGAGAGGGATTGCTATGAGATTCGGCATTATCGGAACAAACTGGATTACCGACCGGCTGCTTAAAGCGGCAAAAGATTTGCCTGATTTTAGTGTAGGGGCTGTTTATTCCCGGACAGAAGAACGGGGCAGGGAGTTTGCGGAAAAATATGGCGTGGAAGCCGTCTATACGGATATGGCCGAGATGTTTCAAAGTGGGAAAATTGATGCGGTTTACATTGCATCTCCTAATTCGTTCCACGTGGAACAAAGCCTTTTAGCGTTGGAGCACGGCATTCATGTACTGTGTGAAAAGCCTGCGGTGATTTCTGAAGCGGAGATGGAGCGCATTATGGAAGCTTCCCGAAAACACCAAACTACATATATGGAAGCGATGAAATCAACCGTTGCGCCGACTTTCTTGAACTTGAAAAAGAACCTGCACAAGATCGGTCAAATCCGGCGTCTTGTGTTCCATTTCAACCAGTATTCTTCCCGCTACGACAAGTACAAAGAAGGCATCATTGAAAACGCCTTTAAACCGGAATTCGGCAACGGTGCAAAAATGGATCTCGGGGTCTATTGCATCGCGCCGATCATCCATCTTGTCGGCGAACCGGAAAAAGTCCTGGCGAATAGCTATTCCTTATCGACGGGAGCAGACGGACAAGGCAGCATGATCCTGGCTTACAAAGAATTTGAAGCAATCGTCATGTATTCGAAAATCACCGACTCGTATGTGCCGTGCGAAATCCAGGGCGAAGAAGGCGTCATCGAAATCAATAAGATCAGCGACCCGCGCCAAGTCATCATTAAATACCGCGACGGCCGGACGGAAGACCTTTCCATTCCACAGGAGTATGAAACGATGTATTACGAATTAAAGGAATTTATGGACTGCGCAGAAGCCGGACAAGTGGAGTCGGCCATTAATACGCATGACATTTCCCGGCAGGTCATTAAAATCTTAAGCACTTAAGAAAGTCTGTGTACGGCGGCGATTGGCCATCCGTGCACAGGCTTTTCTGTTGCGGAAGTTTCCATGGGACGCAAATTTCGCTTAAGGTTTTTATTCTTTTTTATAAGATTTTTGTTGTCATTTGCCTGTATCGGTATATCATATGAAGTATTTAGGGAAGTGAAATTTAGTAGATTAAAGGACGCCACTAATCAGTATGAAACCACATGCCAAAACCGGCAGGAGGAAAAGCAATGGGAGCAATTCTATTGGAATATGCCTGGGTGATGCTCGTTCTGGTGGGGCTGGAGGGAATTCTCGCTGCGGACAACGCGGTGGTCATGGCCGTGATGGTTAAGCACTTGCCAGGGGAACAAAAGAAGAAAGCCTTGTTCTACGGGCTGGCTGCCGCATTTGTTTTCCGGTTTGCTGCTCTTTTTATGATTACGCTTTTGGTGGGCGTCTGGCAGATTCAGGCGCTGGGAGCGGCTTACCTTTTATTCATTGCGTTTAAGTATATATACGATCATCGGAAAGGGCTGGGGGAAAATACGGTCCTGAAAGTGAAAAAGGGCTCCGGATTTTGGACCACCGTGTTCAAGATTGAATTGGCGGATATTGCCTTTGCCGTCGATTCAATGCTGGCTGCTGTTGCTTTGGCCCTGACCTTGCCGCATCTCGGGGATGCGAATATCGGGGGCATCAATGCAGGACCTTTTGTCGTTATGCTAAGCGGTGGATTGATCGGCGTCATTATCATGCGATTTGCGGCGCATAAATTCGTCCAGCTGCTTGAAACTTATCCGCAGCTGGAGACTGCCGCTTTCATCATCGTGGGCTGGGTCGGCGTAAAGCTCTTGGTCATGACCTTGTCCCATGAAAAAATCCATGTCCTGCCCCATGATTTTCCGCATTCGTTCGCTTGGACGATTACTTTCTGGAGTGTTCTAGTAGGAATTGTCGCTGTCGGTGCTTGGCTCGGATTGAAGGGAAGTAAAAAATAAAAGACCCCGGATCCATGCTCGCAACGAGAGCGGGATCCGGGGTTTATTTCATTTCCGAAAAGCTTTTCTTTTTCGGGCTTTTTTCTTTTTCGCCAGCCGGGAGACGAGATAGGTATTCGCTCCCACCGACAGAACTGCCACAGCTGCTAGTGCAGGAAGCCAATTGGTTTGCTGCGGAGGCGGCGCAGGTTCAGATTCTCCAAAGACAGCTGTCAGCACAAGTTCTTTCATGCCGGCTGGCGGTTGTTGCAGTTCGGATAAATAAGGGAGCTGTTCAGTTAATGCTTCCCATTCGGCAAGTTCGGTCTGGCATCCTATGCAGGCCGCGAGATGCTCTTCGAAAGCCTCTTTTTCCGTTTGAGCCATCTGAAGATTGAAGTAATCCGGCAATTTCTGAATCATGATGCAACGGGATTTTTCCCGTTCGTCTTCCCCGGGAGGGCGCAGCTGCTGAATGGCTTCACGAATATGGAGATGGACCGTACCTTGAGGAATATTCAACTTTTTGGCAATGGCGTATTGAGACAAACCTTCAAAGTAGAACCAGCGCAAAAGTTTTTTCTGTTTCGCAGTCAAATGCAGCAAAGAGTTTGATAGGGCTGCTCCTTTTTCCTGCCATTCGGGCAGTTCTTCCGGCGAAGCAGTTGCTTCAATACCTTCCTTCAATACTTCAAGAGCAGTTTTGCGTGTCAAAGCGAGTAGCTGATAAAGAAAATCTTCACTATCTTTTAGGGCGGAGTGGTGGGATTGCCAAAGTTTCATGAAAACCTTTTGAACCGCCACTTCGGCAATGTCCGTATCTTTTGCAATCCGGTAAGCAAAGGAGTAGACGAGGCGTTCGTACTTTTCGTAAAGCTCAACCAGCAGTTCCTGATTGTGTACTGATTCTTGTCCAGACTTCTTTGGTGCATCGGTATAAGGCATTCGGCTCCTCCTCTGCAAATCAATGCTTTTCGCTATCATACATAAAAGAAAGAGCCCAATTCAACTGAAAAGAACGAAGAATTTACGCTGTGGCACAGGGTTTGGTTTACTTGGCAGAAAAGGGTAGAATGGAGTCATATCAGTTCAGAGGAGAGGGTTTAATGGACAGCATCATTTTTGACTTGGATGGCACATTATGGGACTCAAGAGAAACCGTCGTCATGGCTTGGAACAAAGCGATTGAACAGAATGACAAAATAGATCATACGCTGACAAAGCAGCATTTGAAAGAAACGATGGGGCTCCAGATGCATGAAATCATGCAAAAGCTGTTCCCGCATCTGAATGCCGAAATGCACAATGAAATCATTCAATCCTGCGGAGAAATCGAAGGCGATTTTATCAGCGAACGGGGCGGCATCCTTTACGACAACCTGGAAGAGGTACTAATTGCCCTGTCGAAGAAATACAAATTGTTCATCGTCAGCAATTGCCAGGAAGGCTATATCGAAGCCTTCTATGACTATCACGGATTAGACAAATATTTCCAGGACTTTGAGAACCCGGGACGAACCGGGCTGTCAAAAGGAGAAAACATTAAGTTAATCATTGAGCGGAACGGCTTGAAAGATCCGGTGTACGTCGGAGATACAGTGGGGGACCGGAAAGCGGCCAAAGACGCGGGCATTCCTTTTGTCTTTGCGAAATACGGATTCGGCGAAGTGGAAGATTACGACTATGCTATTGATGAATTCAATGAACTATTGGAAATATTTTAAACGATAACGTGGGTTGTTTGAATAAACTCTATTAAATGAGAAAGGTGCTAAAGCTTTTACGCTTCAGCACTGTGCTTGTAGACAAAAGGATTTTTATGTATGAGAGCTAAAACAACATACTATTTGGATATCCCGGATCCTCCGTTACAGCCGGACGCGTTCCGCGGGCTCGCGCCGAACTAACTCGGAACTTACGTCCCGAGTGGATTTCGGCACTTCGCTATCCCGCAGGAGTCGCCGGCTTTCACTTCGGATCCTTAGCGTGGAGGCTACCCAAAGGTGTCGCTTTTCTTCTGTAACTAAAAAGCTGAGCGTCATTCAGTCTATTGTTTACTTTCGAATGAAAGTGACACGCCCAACCGGTCCGGCCACGAAGACTCCTGTGGGACAGCGAAAGCTGAAGACCCCGCAGGAACGTTAGTGACGAGGAGACTGAAGCTGAGCCCACGGAAAGCGAAGTGGCTGGTCCGGTTGGTTTATATATCGCTATTATATTTTTCTACACTTTGTCTACAGTCTAAGGTGCTGAAATTTTTACGCTTCAGCACCTTTTTAATTTGCTCTGTTTGCTTATTAATAATTCTTCCAGGACTTTTCGTAAATCCCGATCAAATTCGGCCGGATCAGCGAATTGGGCTCCAAAGCGATGATCTTGCCATTGCCGTCTTCGATTACGGCATCTTCGTCTTTTCCAAATGCAGTGAGTGCCGGCAGCAGATCTGTGGTCAGATACTCTGTATCTTCAATGATTTGGAGGCCTTCTGCCTGCACTTTAGAGCGTGATGCCAGCACATAGCCCCAACCGCCGAAACTTGGAATGTCGGCGTGCAGATTTTCCGTCTGAAGACCGGTCGACTGGATTGTCTTATCAATGGTCCAGTACACTTGCGGCGCAAATACCGGGCTCGTTGCCTGGACCATCATGGCACCGTCGGGATGGAGGTGATTGCGGGCAAGTGAGTAAAATTCCGTTGTATACAGTTTGTTGAGTGATTCATTGTTCGGGTCGGGCAAATCGATAATGATGACATCGTAAAAGCCGTCAGCGGTCTCCAGGAAACGGAAAGCATCTTCGTTGACTACGTTGACTTTCGGATGGGAAAGGGAGCCGCCGTTCAGCTCCGTCAACAAATGATTGGTCTGGGCGAGTCCGGTCATTTCTGGATCCAGGTCGATCAAATCGACTTGGCCCAGATTTTCGTACTTCAGCAATTCACGGACCGCCAGCCCGTCGCCGCCTCCCAGAACCAGGACGCGGTCGTGGCGGGCTGCTGCAGCCATCGGGGGATGGACAAGGATTTCATGATAGCGGTGCTCGTCTAGCGAACTGAACTGCAGCTGTCCGTCCAAATACAAGCGGGTATCGTCCTGCTGCTTCGTCAAAATAATTTTCTGGTAAGAGGTCTGCTCGGAAAAAATCACCGGATCTTTGTAGAGTTGCTGCTCAAAATGGAAAGCTGCCTGTTCCCCGAACAAAGCGCCGACGATTAAAATAGCCAGGAAAAAAACGCCGAATGCAGCATGGAGCTTGAACCGCTTTAATTCGTGCTTAAAACGGAAGACAATCCAAAGTGCGACTGCCACGTTGATCAAGGCGACGAGAAAAGACGTTTTCACGAGCCCGAAATAAGGGCGCAGCAAGAACAAAAAGAGCAGTCCGCCGACAAGCCCGCCGGCATAGTCGGAAAACAGCACTTTGGCCGCGCTTTTTTGGAGAGACACACCGATTTCATTTGCTTTTCGGATCAAAATCGGCAGTTCCACACCCGTCAAAGAACCGACAATCAGGATGACGCTGTATAAAAACAGGGAACCTGTGCCGGGCGGCAGGTAAGCGGTAACGCCAAACAGCAGCATCGCCGAAAAACCGCCGATGATGCCGATGGAATATTCAATCCAGATGAACGACGCGATCAAATGGCGCGTCATTTTCTCGCTGATATACGCGCCAATGCCCATGCCGGTTAAAAAAAGAGAGATGGTGAGCGTGTATTGCTTCACACCATCTCCTAAAATGTAGGAACCAAGCGCTCCAAATAATACTTCAAAGATAATGCCGCAGATGGAAACAATCCCGGATGCATAGTAAATCGCCCGGCTTTGCCGGACGGATTCTTGTTCTAATACCATTCAACACACCGCCTTATGTAATCGAGGCGCCGATGACGAACGCCAATCCAACTGAAACGGCGAATGAAATGATGCCTACTGCCGTATTGCGTTCCTTCAACTGAACTTCCACCGAGAAACGGGGAGTCAGCAATTCGAACAGGAAGTAAGCGATGAATTGCAAAAGCAACCCGAACAGCCCCCATACGACGGTTTCTAAAATCGTGTCATTGTGCAGGATGGAAAACGTAAGGATGACACATGTACCGATAATCTTTCCGGCAATCGACAATGCGACAGCCGTATTGTTTCCTTTAATTTCTTCCCAGTCCTTGTACTTTCTTGTCAGTAGTTCAAAAATGACTAGGCCTACGAGTACAACAGCAATTGCTGCGAGGAAATACAAAAAAGTCAGTAAGAATGAATTCACTGGTCAAGCTCCTTTGCTATGATTTATTTCCCGACACCAGGCCCGCCGCCGCGGAATACGGAACCTCGGCCTGTGCTGGTTGATGGAATGGAACTGTATCCGCCGCCGCCTGAATAGCATCCGCCGCGTGCACAGCGGGTCGCCTGCGACTGGCTCCAGCCGGATCCAAACCGGTTGCTTAAGAAGGAGCCGAAAAACATTCCGGTGAAAAAGCCGGGATTGTAATGCGTCCGGACAAATTCTTCATCCGCCACTTCGACAAGCGTTGAGCCCGGGTTGTCCGGGTCTTCTGTCAAAATGATGAAATCATCATTATAGACCATGACCTGACGGCCTTCGACTTCCTCTCCGACCTGTTCAGGTTCCTGAACTTCACTTAGCTCTGCGACAGTGCCCGCCAAGTCTTTATCGGAACGGTACATCATGGCGCGGCTGTTTGAGCCGCCTTCACTTTGCACGGCATTTACAAAAGTATAATTGTTTTCTACATAATCCTCTGCCTGCGAGAGGCTGCCGCATGCCGACAGGAAAAGCACCACAGCCACCAGGCCTGTTAGCCATCGTTTTTTTGTCATAAGATGAACACTCCAACTGAACGGAAACGGTCTGCCCGCAGAAGAGCAGACCGCAGTTCATTATTCTTTTCCAAGCTGTTTTTTAAGGGCCGCCAGTTCCGTATCGACGGCGCTGCCTTTTTTAAGCGCTTCAAATTCATCATCGAGGCTGCGCGATCCTGTGCGCATGTCTTCTGATGTTTCAGCTTCAGCTTCCAAATGCATGACTTTTTCTTCCATTCGTTCAAAGCCCTGGCGCGATTCGTCGCTGCCGACAGAGCTCATCGTCCGGTTGATTTTGGTGCGCGTTTTGGCCGATTCAGCACGGGCTTTCAACGAATCTTTCTTGATCTGCATTTGTTCGTATTCCCGCTTCATTTCTGCCAATTTTTCGCGCAGCACAGAGGAATCGCTCGCTGCCCGTTCGTGGGCTTCTTTCATGGAATTCGCCTGAACGACATGGTTCTGCTTGTCTTCGAGCGCACGGCGGGCCAAGTCCTCGTTCCCGGCTTCAATCGCTTCCACAGCCTGCTGCTGACGCTTTTCAACCATGCTGCTGGCATCATCGTATTTCTTTTTCAAAATCTTTTCATTAGCCAGTTGTTTGGCGACAGCCGTCTCGGCTTCCCGGATGTCCAGTGCCATATCCCGCATAAACTGATCGAGCATTTTTACTGGATCTTCCGCTTTATCAAGTGCCGCATTCAGCTCGGATTCTACATAGGTTTGTACACGCTTAAAAAATTGAAACATATTCTCTCCTCCAATTTCGTTAACTTCCTGCTAAAATGGTGACTTCGTATTCTTCAATTTCATACCCCTTGCTGACTTCCACTTCGCTGCCCCAAACTTCCACGGATAAATACGATTCTCCCGCTTCATCGAGGTATTCATAATAGGCCATTTCAGCCCCGTTCACATTTTCGCTGCGGCCGAATGAAGTGACGTAGGCGCGTCCTTGTTCTTCAAGAAAATACGTTTTTCCGTCGTAGCTGATTTCCTTTTTGCCGGGTTCTAGCCCGGCTATCCGGATTTTTTCGTAGACGCCGACTTCGAGCTCGTCATCCATCTCCACACTAAGCCAGATATTCTTTCCGGCAGCTGCCAATTGATAGGCATCCCATGTGTAGCCGCTGTCGTTGTAATGGATTTTTCCGACCACTTCGTAGTCCATCAGGTCATACGTTACAAAATCTTTTACTTGCAGATTGCGCAATGTCCGTTTTTCAACGGCCGGCGCTTTTTTGCCTTTATCTGTTCCGGAAAATAATCGGCTGAAAAACCCCATCTTCTCACCTCTTTTAAAAAATACGAGCTCATTGCGAAGAAGTTTCATTTTTTAGAATATAACAGATTCTTACAGTTAATTAAAGCTGAAAATCCCTTTTCGCTAGCGTAAGGAAAGCGGATTCAATTTCGTTTTTGTTTACCCCATCTTATAAGACACTAAGCCTGTATCCGATTGGCACCAAAGAAAAAAGCAAAAGCCGAACTCCGTGAACCGGAGTTAGCTTTTGCTTGCAGCTCGCCAATTTCGTTATTTTTTTACAATGAAACTCAAATGCCGGCCGCTTTTCTTGTCCTGGCGGTAGGAAAAACCATCGGGGCTTTCAAATGTACAGGTGCGGTCGATATGGATCTGCTCCGGCGGGATGCCGGCGAGTTCGCATTGCTTTTTGACGGTCAGCTGGTTGTCGATATGGTATTTGCCGCTGGCTTCGTTGAAATACATGAAGTCGTCCGCATAGCCCAGGTTCTTGAATTTCAAATAGACGTCTTCGTCCACTTCAAATTTCTCCTGGCTGAGAGCGGCACCGAGCTGGACGTGAAAGTCTTCCGGACGGCAGTGTTCTTCCTGTATTAAATGTGCGAACAGCTTTAACGTGATTTCTTTAACCGTTCCTTGCCAGCCGGAATGGACCACTCCGGCAAGCCCCTTTTCTTCATGGTAAAACATTACCGGCACACAATCGGCGGAAAAGCTTGCCAATAACAAATCCTGCTCATCTGTATACAAGGCATCGGTATCCGCAATGGCCGTGTCCTGCCGCTCAGCTCCGCGCCCTTTGTCAGCCGCTGTTGCACGGTGGAAATTTGCGCTGTGTGTTTGATGGGCACAAACAAAGTCTTTCAGATCAAGGCGCAGGGAAGCCGCCAATTTTTTACGGTTTTCCACAATGTGCTGCGGGTTTTCGCAAACATGGAGCGCCATATTATTCACTTCGAATTCGGCCGGATCTTGGAGCGTCATGCCAGCCGTAAATTTCTCATTGTCAAAATAAATTTTTGTGTTCATCTAATCACCATCCTTGTTTCTATCATACCGTTTTCATGTGGGTGAGGAAGGTTCCGGAAAGGGATTCTAAAAACTTGAACCGTTGTGGTCAGTTTTTTAACAGCTTCCCCAACTTAAGGCCTAAGGAATAGATTGACCCGTTTTTTTCAAGGGTATATGATAAAAATAACATTTTACGAATTTTTGAAAAAGGATAAAGACAGGCAGTGAAGCGGCTATAGTTTAAATGTGTTCTATAGGAACGAGTTTGTTTGCAGCCAGACCATTGAAAAACAGGGGGCCAAAAAATGACTACGAAAGAATACGTGAAAAATCTGATCAAAGATCCGAACATTGCTTCGATTACACCGACTTCCAAGGCAGGCGTGCAGAAAGTGTGCGGGAAAATGGACCTCAGCAAGAAAGTGGTCATCATCGAATACGGACCGGCTACCGGCGTGTTCACCGATTACTTGCTTGAACACATAACTGCGGATTCCATGGTCATTGCCATTGAACAGAACGAAAATTTTGTGGACTACTTAACTAAAAATACAAGGGACGAACGCTTAAAAGTTCACCATGACAGCGCAGAAAATGTACATAACATCGTCAAGCAGTACGGGATCGGTAAAGTGGATTACGTCATATCCGGCATTCCGTTTTCGTTGATGGATGAAGAAACTCGGGAAGACATCGTAAAAAGGACCAGCCACGTACTAAAGCCGGGCGGAAAATTTTTGCCGTACCAGACTTTTTTCCAGAAAGACGAGCATCTGATGGTTCATTTGCAGGATTACTTTTCCGAAGCGCACGATCAATACCTCCTACGCAACCTCCCGCCGATGCGGCTTTATGAGGCGATAAAATAAGGCCAGGTTCGAAAAGGCATGACTGCGGCAACAGTCTGCCTTTTTTATTTGCCCGATCAGGATGGAGGTTTGAGGCGCGAAAGCTTCAAAGTAAAATCAATGGGTGTATACTTAAAAGGCAAACTTGAAAAAATTAGGACAAACGACAAAGCTCTTTGAAGAGCTTTTTGGAGGAAAAAAGATGTATAGCAATATAAATGTAGAACAATTGATACCAGTTATTGAAAATGGGACCAAGACGCTCATTGATGTCCGGTCGCCCTCTGAATATAAGAATTTTTCCATTCCGGGAAGCATCAATATTCCTTTTTTTGATGATGCGGAACGCGCTGAAGTGGGAACGCTGTATAAACAAGTCAGCATAGACGCGGCAAAAGAGCGCGGTTTGGAAATCATCTCAGCAAAATTGCCGGAATTTATCCGTTCCTTTAAAAAAATTGAAGGAGACAAAGTGGTATTTTGCTGGCGCGGCGGCATGCGCAGCAAGACAACTGCGACGCTCCTGAGCTTGATGAACATCCACGTCAGCCGCCTGGAAGAAGGCATCCGTGCATACCGGAAATGGGTCGTGGCCGAGTTGGAAGTCATGCAAGCACCTGAAAAAGCTTTTGTGTTAAACGGCTATACCGGGGCAGGAAAAACTCGAATCCTGAAGGCATTGGAGAAAGAAGGCTATCCGGTGATTGATTTTGAAGGGATGGCCAACCACAAAGGATCGATTTTCGGCCAGATCGGCCTGGAGCCGCATAACCAAAAAGTGTTTGATTCGTTGCTGGTCCACCAGTTGAGAGCGCTGAAAGATGCCCCTTACGTATTATTCGAAGCGGAAAGCCACCGCATCGGCAAAGTGGTGATTCCACCGTTTTTGTTCGATTTGAAAAACAGCAGCCAGCAGTTGATCGTCGACATGCCGATGGAAGAGCGGGTCAAGGAAATCCTGTTGGATTACCGGCCAACCGAACACCAAAGCGAATGCATGGAAGCTTTCCAATTGATCAAGTCGCGCATCCATGTGCCGGTCGCTAAACAGATTGAAGAAGATTTGGAATCCGGCGATTTCGCTTCGGCCATCCAATTGCTGCTGGAGCATTATTACGATTCCCGCTACAAGCATACCGGCCTTCAGTATCCGGATTCGCAGAAACAGTTTTTGCCTGTCGGCAATATCGAAGAAGCCATCCAGTCTGTAAAAGACAACCTTCCGCAGTTGAGCGGAAAAAACAAGCAAATGCAGCCAAGCAAATAAAACTTTCTTTGCGGCCCCTTGCTTCTAATAAATGGTGGGGGAATACTATTGCTCCTGCATCGCTGCGCTAGCTTCGTCGCAAAGGAGTTGTCCCAAATTCACTTTGGGACAACTCCTTTATTGCGTCTTGAGAACGTGTAGCGGACGGTTTTACCGTGCCGAAATAGCTGAAGAGGAAACATCCGCCAATCACCACAGCGCTGCCCAGCAACTGGGCTCCCGTCATTTGTTCGCCGAGAATGAAAAATGCTAAAACGGCGGTGAAGACCGGATTGAAGTTCAGGAACAAGCCGGACGTCGTAGCACCCAATTTTTTGACGCCGATATTCCACAGCACAAAGCAGACAACGGTCGAAATGACGCCGGTGTACAAAATTGAGGAGACGAAAGAAGCATTGATATCCGTTACCGTAAAGTCCGTTAGATTAAACGGCAGCAGGACCAGGACGCCGAAAATGCCCGAATACAAAGTGGCCATTGCCGGAGAAGTGGAAGCCATCGCCCATTTGCTGCAGACCGAATAAATGCCCCAGATGGCAACGGCTGCAAGCATATACAAATCGCCTCTATTGAACTGCATCGTAAACAGGAGCGCCGTGTTTCCTTTTGTCAGAACCAAAATGACGCCAAACAGCGATAAGCCCATTGCGGCAGCTTGAAGTGGCCGGATTTTTTCTTTCAACAAAAAAGCTGAAAAAACAGCAATGGAAATCGCGTTTAACGTGGAAATCAAACCGATATTGGTGGCTGACGTATTTTCCAGTGCAAAAAACTGCAGGATATTAAACAGCGCGACTCCTGTAATTCCCATGAAAATTAGCGGTACAATCGCTTTTCGCGGCGGCAGGATCTTTTTTTCTGTCATCCAGACGAAGGGAATCAGGCAAAGGACCGCAATCATCCAGCGCAGGCTGGTCAAAGTCATAGGAGACGCATGGCCCACCAGCCATTTGCCGACCACGAAATTGCCTGCCCATAAAAAGCTGGTAAGCAGCAATAATAAATAATAAAAATAACGCATGGGCAACTTCCTTTCAGCCTTTGAGGGGAAAAACGGTTAATTGATATAAAACATTTTATCATTTTAACGTTCGATGCTGATTATTATTCTGTTATATAAGATAAATTCGAAATTTATTAAAATAAAATAATATGTTATCTTTAATTTATTCATTTTTTAATCTAAAAATTTGGGCTCTGCAAAAAGAATGAAAGGAAGGAAAGCGATGGAATCGATTGTCCGCAAAGTGCTCGACCCAATAGATGTCGAGATTCTGGATATTTTGCAAAAGCAGGCAGACATGAACAATACAGAAATTGCGAAACGGGTGAATTTATCGTCTCCTGCTGTTCACGCCCGGATCAAGCGGCTGGAGAGTGAAGGATACATTAGCCGGCAAGTCGCCATACTGAATCAGGAAAAGCTTGGCTTCGATTTACTGTGTTTTATTTTCATCAGCACAAATCTTCATCAGGCGGAAGAACTGAACACATTGGAAAATGCCTTGCTGGAAATGGCGGAAGTGCTGGAATGCCAGTGCATCACGGGAGAGTACGATTATTTGCTGAAAGTCGCAAACCGGAACCGAAGTGACTTGCAGGCGTTCATCCGGAAGTTGAATGAGCTGGGCATCAACAAGATCCAAACCAACTTGGCGCTTCGGGAAGTCAAGTATTCAACAGTCTTGCCAATAAAAGAAACTGATTGAAGGAGGAGGGAGAAGATGAAAGAAGCACAGGCATTTGCGAAGCAGTACCAAAAAGAAATGGGCTGGAGCATTGAAGACGGCGATTTTGAAAAAAACCGGGCTTCGCTTCTAAACAATTACATGCTGTTGACGACAGAAGTGGCTGAAATCGCGGAAGAATTGCGAAAAGCGTTTAACCTGACTTATAAATATGTGCAGAATGGCATGGATGAAGAAGAAGCGTTCCAATTGGCGTCGGAAACCGTAAAAGAAGATATCGGCAAAGAAATGGCCGATTGCCTTGCTTACATCATGAAGTTTGCGAATTTCTTTGACATCGATTTGGAAGAAAGTTTCTATGGCAAGATGGAAGAAGTCAAAAATCGGCAAAATAAAGATGCCTCAGCCAAAACTACTTCATAAAAAAGCAAAGCCCGCTTTATTTGCGGACTTTGCTTTTTTATTTTTTCAAGTGAAAAGGCACTGTGATGACGATCAAGTTTTTCCGGAGCAGCAAAGCGGCTCGGATGAGAAATCCCGACTGATTATGGAGGATATTCTGCCACCCTCTTTTAGGAATAAATTGAGGGATGACCACAGTCACCCGGTAATGCAGTTCGTTGGCTTTGTGCTCGACTGTATCGATAAACTTCATCAGCGGATGAATCACGCTCCGGTAAGGCGAATACAGCGTCGCGAGCCGGACATCGGGCTGCCACTGTTTCCACTTGGCTTCAAATTTCTTTTCATCTTCTTTATCGAAGGCGATGTAAACAGCGATAATCTGATCTACTTTCAATGAACGGGCATAATCGATGGAAGTCTGCACGACTTGTGTGATGCCGGCCACCGGAATGATCATGACATTCCCTTCAACCGCTACTGCTCGGGCCCGGTCCGAAATCCGCAGCTGTTCCGCCACCGCCAGGTAATGGCTCTTGATCCGGTAAAAAACATACAGGATGATCGGAAGGAAAACAAGGACCGGCCATACTTGCGTGAATTTCGTCAGGAAAAAGATGATGGTGACGGTAAAGCAGATCAAAGCCCCAGCTGAGTTGATGGCAAACTTCAGTTCCCAGCCTTTCGGTTTTTCGCGGATCCACTTCATCATCATTCCGGTCTGGGACAATGTGAACGGGATGAAAACCCCGACGGCATAGAGCGGAATCAGTTGTTCTGTATGTCCGCCGAATGCCACAATCAGCAGGATGGAAGCCAGCCCCAGAATCAGAATCCCATTTGAGTAGCCCAGCCGGTCGCCGCGCACCGTAAACATTCTTGGGATGAATTTATCGGTCGCCAAATTGACTGCCAGTAAGGGAAACGCAGAATAGCCGGTATTGGCTGCCAAAATCAAAATCAAGGCGGTTGTCCCTTGAACGAAAAAGTACAGGAAGTTGCGGCCGAATGTCTCTTCGGCAATTTGGGAAACTACGGTCACTTCCGCAAGCGGCGAAATGCCGTAGTAATAAGCAAGAAAAACAATTCCTGAAAACAGCAGCCCCAATAGAATTCCCATGGCTGTCAAGGTTTTGGCGGCATTGACAGGAGCGGGATCTTTAAAGTTGGGAATGGCATTGGAAATCGCTTCGACTCCTGTCAGTGCGGAGCTGCCTGAGGCAAATGCGCGCAGCAGGATAAACAAACTGATGCCCGCGACAGGCGCGCCAAGCTGTGGGTGCAGATCAGCAGGCACCGTGCCGGTCAGGATCTGATAAATGCCGACGCCGATCAAGACAAAAAGCGCCAGGACAAATAAATAAACCGGGTATGCCAAAATCGAAGCCGATTCTGTTACGCCCCTTAAATTCAAGAGCGTAAGAAACACCACAAACGCCACAGCTATTGCGACATTATGGCCATGCAACCCTGGAAAAGCAGAAGTGAGCGCATCCGTTCCGGCCGAGACGCTAACGGAAACGGTCAATATATAATCGACCAGCAAAGAACCGCCGGCAATCAGGCCGGGATTGGTGCCTAAATTTTCTTTCGACACAATATATGCTCCGCCGCCGTGAGGGTAGGCGAAAATAATTTGCCGGTACGACAAAATCAGCACCGACAACAGCACCAACACGGCACAGGCGATCGGAATCGAGTACCAAAACGCTGTGGCACTGACAGTGATTAAAACAATCAGGATTTGCTCCGGCCCATAAGCTACAGAAGAAAGCGCATCGGAAGAGAGAATTGCCAAGGCTTTCTTTTTATTGAGTTTTTGTTCGCCCAGCATGTTGGATTTTAACGGCCGTCCAATAAAGAATCGTTTGATTGCAGAGACCATGATGTACACCTTCCGTTTTTTAGTATGTGGCTGTAACTAGTTTTTCTGCTGGTTTATCGTGTTAGTGGCGTCATTCTAATTTTTCTCATCCCGGCTCTCCTGCGATGTTTGAACGGTTCCTCTTGCTAAAAGCAGGCATAACAAAAAGACCTGCATTTTTTCGGAATTTTTTTTGCGCTGTGCAAAAAAGCATCCCGAATAAAGGGGTCCTTGGACCTCCTTCGCTTTAGCCGACGAAGTTAGCTGACGGGCAGGATGGCGAAAGAGTTGCTCTCATCCCTTCTGCAAAACCGCAGAATTAGCCCCAATAAATTGGTTCCTCCGTTCCTTTTTCAAGGATTAGGCCGAGGTATTTAGTTCTCGATGAACGTTATTCTACTCCGCTTTTTTAAAAAGTCAATATTAATATATTGAGAGAAATAAAGAGCGGGAAATTGTAAAAAGGACCTGCTTGGAAGCAGGTCCTTTCCTGTACAGCTGGCAAAAATTAATCTTCATAAGTGTAGCGCTTTTTTAATTCTTGCAGTTCCTCCATTAATTCCTGGCCAATTATTTCTTCGTATTCTTCGTATAACGGTTTGAGTCGTTCCATCCACTGCCGCTGCTCCGCTTGGGACAATTCGTGGATTTCGATGGAAGAATTTTCTTTGATAAGAGCGAGTTGCTCTTCGTTCAGCTTTTGTGCATTTTCATCGTTCCAAGCGGTGGTTTCTTCCATCGCTTCCAGCAGGATTTGCTGGGTATTGTTGGATTGCCGGTCCCAAACATCCTGGTTCATCATGACGGCATATCCCAAATATCCGTGGTTGGTGATTGTCATATGCTTTTGAACAGTATAGAATTTCCTCGAGTAGATATTGGAAATGGTGTTTTCTTCACCGTCTACTTTTCCTTCTTCAATCAATTTAAATGTAGAGTTAAACGATTCCTGCTGCGCAATCGCACCCAGCATGCCGAACTGTGCCTGAATGATTTTGCTCTGCATAATCCGGAAATTCTGGCCCGCCAGGTCTTCCGGGCTGATCACAGGACCTTTATTGGTCGTAATCTGTTTAAAGCCGTTAGGCCAGTGCGCAAGCCCTTTAATCCCTTCTTTCTGCAGCGACTGCAGCAGCTTTTCGCCAATCGGACCGTGTACGCCTTCCGTAATTGCGTCATATTCTGAAAAAGCGAAGGGAAGATCCAGCACGCCCCACTCTGGAGAAAGCATATCGAGTTTTGAAGTAGAAGGAGCAATCATATGAACCTGTTCATCTTTTAACGCATTGATTTCTTCAATATCGGAATATAAACTGCCGTTAGGGAAGACTACAATCTGAATGGTGCCATTGGATTTTTCATCAACAAGTTCGGCGAATTTGGCTGCCGCCTGTCCTTTAGGGGTATTCTCGGCAACTACATGGCTAAACTTGAAAATGAGCTGGCCGTTTAAGCCCTCCTGGTCGTCATCGTAAGGCGGTTCTGCTTGAGGGAATAAGTTTTGATAGCCCAGGTAAACCACAAGCACAATGCTGATGCTCAAAAAGAGCACAGCAATTGAGGATTTCTTCATAGCGGACCTCCTTGTAGAAACTTCAATCAGCAGAGGCTGCAACCCTTACTGTTCGTTATAGTTAAGAAAAATCTTTACTGTAAGCATAATCACCAGCCCTTCATTCGTAAAGGGAAAGGAGCACAAAAGATGAAACAGTTGCCGATCCGCTGGAAAATAATGATTCTGTCATATGCCGTCGTCATTTTCTCCCTGCTGATTGGCGGCATTGTAATCGTTGCAAATATCCAGCAAACCGAAGAAAGAGATTTGAGGCTCCGGTCGATGAACACCGCACGGACCGTTGCGGAATTGTCCGATATAAAAAGCGCTGTTCAGCAGCCCGGGGGATGGAAAACAGTGGATCCGGTGGTTGATGAAATCCGGATCATAAACGAAAGTAATTATATCGTCGTCATGAATATGGATAAAGTCCGTTTTTCCCATCCCGTGAAAGAAAAGATCGGAACCCTTTCCGCAGGGGCAGATGAAGATCCGGCATTTGCTGAGCATATATATTTTTCAAAAGCGAAAGGGGAAATCGGCACCGTCATCCGCGCTTTTGTGCCGATCAAAGACGCTGACTTGAATCAGATTGGCGTCGTCGTCGTAGGAAACAAAATTCCAGGCGTCTTCGATATTATGGCAGGGTTATCAAAGGAGATCGGGTTGATTGTCTTATTGACGCTGCTGTTTGGGCTAGCGGGTTCGTTTCTGTTGGCGAACCACATCAAAAGGCAGATGTTTCAGCTGGAGCCCTTCGAAATCAAACGGATGCATGAAGAACGGACCGCTACTTTTCATGCAATGAATGAAGGGGTCATCGCGATAGACAACAATGAAATCATTACGATTTTCAATGAAAAAGCTAAGAAGGTTTTCAAAGTGAAAGGATCGTTCGTTGGCCAGCCGATCCGTGCCGTTCTAAGCGACACACGCTTGCCTGAAATTGTTGAAACAAACGAAGCCGTGTACAATGAAGAAATCAAAGTAAGCGGGAAAGTGATTGTCAGCACGCGCATCCCGATCCGGAAAGACGAGGAACTGATCGGAGCGGTGGCGATTTTCCAGGATCGCACGGAAGCGGCAAAACTGGCAGAAGAACTGACCGGCGTAAAAAATTTCGTAGAAGCCTTGCGGGTCCAAAGCCACGAGCATATGAACAAGCTGCACACCATAGCGGGCCTCATTCAACTGGGCAAGCCTGAAAAAGCGCTGCAGCTTGCCCATAATTCAGCGGAAGAACAAGAAAATGTCACCAACTTCCTGAACGACAAAATCAACAATGATGCAGTCGCAGGCCTTCTTTTAAGCAAAATCAAACGAGGGAAAGAACTTGGCATTGAGATGGAAGTTGATCCGAACAGCCATTTTGCCGCATTTCCAAACGAGTTGGACCAGCATGACTTTGTCCTGCTGCTCGGCAATTTGATTGAAAATGCGTTTGGCTCATTTGAAGGGATGGAAATTGACCCGAAACGGATCGATGTCAGCATCGAGCAGTCAGAAGGGATGTGTGCGATTCTTGTAGAAGACAACGGTTCGGGGATTCGGCCGGAACACTTGCCTAAGCTCTACGAAAAAGGATTCACCGCCAATAAAGCGGAGGGCACCGGGTACGGCCTGTACTTGGTGAAACAGATTGTCGACAAAGGAAGAGGGGAAATTCAGGTGTTATCTCAACCGGATGAGGGAACTTCTTTCCTCATTACTTTCCCGATGGACGAGGAGGACGAAGCATATGCCGGTTAACAACGGAGTGATGGTTTTATTGATAGAAGACGATCCGATGGTACGGGAAGTCAACAAGGAATTCATCGAAAGCGTCGAAGGGTTCCGTGTGGCAGCAGTCGCAGGAAACGGCGAAGAAGGACTCGCGCTGATCAAAGAACTGAACCCGGATTTAGTGATTTTGGATGTCTTCATGCCGAAAAAAGACGGCATTAAAACTTTGCAGGAAATCCGAAAGCAGAAGCTGGAAGTCGACGTTATTGTGGTTTCGGCGGCCAAAGACAGCGAAACGGTTAAATTGATGCTGCAAAACGGTGCAGTGGATTATATCATGAAACCCTTTAAGCTTCACCGGATTCAGCAAGCGCTGGAAAAATACCGGAATTATCGCATAAGCTTGGCCGGTTCGGAAACAGTGTCACAGGAACAGCTGGATTCACTGCTGTACTCGGAACAAGCCAAGAAAAAGGACGAAGCTTATTTGCCCAAAGGTTTGAATGAATTTACATTGAACGAAATTACAGCTACGATCCAGTCGCAGGAAGTACCGCGCTCGGCTGAAGAAGTGGCGGGAGCCATCGGAATCGCGCGGGTAACGGCACGCCGTTATTTGGATTACTTGGAGAAAAACGGCGTCATCCGTCTGGACTTGCAGTACGGAGGAGTCGGCCGGCCGGTAAACCGCTACGTTTACAATAAAGAAAAAAGTTAAGACCAAAATGACCAAAACATCCATTATGACCATAAGCTATTCCTCTTTTAGTGAAAGCGTTATCATTTGAAGAAATCCAAATGACTAACTATTCACACAAGGAGGAGAACAAATGAAAAAGCGAATTTATAAAAATCTAACCTTTCAGGTTTTAGCTGCTATCGTATTGGGTGTGCTTCTTGGCTTGATTTGGCCGAATATCGGAAAAGAAATGAAGCCGGTCGGCGACACGTTCATCAACGCTGTCAAAATGGTCATCGCACCGATTATTTTCTTGACGATTGTGCTGGGAATTGCAAAAATGGGGGACATGAAAAAAGTAGGGAAAGTCGGAGGAAAGGCTTTTATCTATTTTGAAGTAGTGACCACACTGGCATTGGTTATCGGTTTGATCGTTGTCAATATCGTTAAACCGGGAGCGGGGCTGGATTTCAGTGAACTGGAAAAAGGCGATGTGTCTCAGTACACGGAAAACGGAGGACAAGGAATCAACTGGATTGAATTCGTAACGCATATTGTTCCTTCAAATATGGTGGATGCTTTTGCAAAAGGTGACATTCTGCAAGTCTTGTTCTTCTCTGTATTATTCGGAGTAGCACTGGCTTCTCTTGGGAAAAAGGGAGAGCCAATCATCGACTTTTTAGATCGGGTTTCCTTGGTGTTCTTTAAAATCATCGGCTATGTCATGAAAGCAGCTCCTATCGGGGCATTTGCAGCAATGGCGTACACAATCGGCCATTTCGGTTTAACTTCACTGGTGCCGTTGGCCAAATTGATGTTCTCGGTTTACACGACCATGTTCATCTTCATCTTTGTAGTGCTGAACATCATCTGTAAAATGAACGGCTTTAGCCTTTGGAATTACTTGAAATTCATTAAAGACGAAATCCTGATTGTGCTCGGCACAAGTTCTTCCGAATCGGTATTGCCGCGGATGATGGACAAAATGGAGCGCTACGGAGCTTCAAAATCAGTTGTCGGCCTGGTGATTCCGACAGGCTACTCGTTCAACTTGGACGGTACATCGATTTATCTTTCCATGGCTGTTGTGTTTCTTGCGCAAGTATTCGGGGTGGACTTGTCGATTGGCCAGCAAATCACCATCATTTTGGTACTGATGCTGACGTCAAAAGGGGCTGCAGGAGTTACAGGAAGCGGCTTTATCGTCCTCGCTTCGACGCTCGCTGCCCTTCAGGTAATTCCGCTTGAAGGATTGGCCTTGCTGCTTGGCGTCGACCGCTTCATGAGTGAAGGGCGTGCGATTGTCAACTTGATCGGGAACGGAATCGCCACAATCGTTGTCGCG
This sequence comes from Planococcus chinensis, assembly GCF_020071995.1. GTDB lineage: Bacteria > Bacillota > Bacilli > Bacillales_A > Planococcaceae > Planococcus > Planococcus chinensis_A. Next base: position 96,618 of record NZ_JABWTK010000001.1, read on the forward strand.
AAAAGCGTAGGCGAGTTTGACGAAACCAAACGCGAAGAAGCCTTCACAGAAATGGTTAAACTGAAAAAACTCGGAAGAGCGCCTATCGCAAATCCGGAGAATTAAATTAAGGATTGAAAACCTGTATGGGCAAATCTCATACAGGTTTTTTCTATGCGGCAAAACGGACAGGCATGGTAGGATAGAAGAAACTTCTCAATGCACTTAAGAAACCGAATGGGGGAAATGCAAAATGGAAAACTTGCCGAATTGTCCGGTATGCGGATCTGAATATACATACGAAGACGGGAATATGCTGGTGTGCCCGGAATGCGCCAATGAATGGGTGCTTAGTGCAGAAGCGGAAACCGTGGAAGCCGAAAAAGTCGTGAAAGACGCCAATGGCAATGTGCTGGCAGACGGGGACTCCGTGACAGTGATCAAAGATTTAAAAGTAAAGGGCAGTTCATCTGTCTTGAAAATCGGCACGAAAGTGAAAGGCATTCGGCTGGTAGAGGGTGACCACAATATCGACTGCAAAATTGACGGCTTTGGCCCGATGAAATTAAAATCGGAATTCGTCAAAAAAGGATAGGCGCGTTTCACGTGAAACCTTAAAAAACAAATCAAAAAACCAGGGCTTCTGCCTGGTTTTTTTCTGTAAAGAAGACCTGGGAAAAAGGGGTAAACATTGTTTAACTCGAGTGTTTTAGCGATAATATGAAGTACCTGATATGGACTGAAGGAAGGCTCAGCTGATGAATTTGGTGCTGAATAAAACAAAAATTAAAAATCTGTGCGGTGAGGCTGCCTACAAAAAGGGCAAGTCTTATTTCCTGAGCGGAAAAGTCGAACTTGAGCCGCAGCCTGGGGAAGATGCCGGGCATGAAGGGACGGTCAATGTGGGCAGCGGTTTTCACGTGACGGTGAAATCAGGGACTGCGGGACAAATTGAAGCGTCATGCAGCTGTCCGCCTGTCGGCTTTGTAACGACTCATTGCCAGCATATTGCGGCCGTCCTGTTGGCGATCGAAGAAGTTCAGCAAACCCAAAACCCCTTAGCAGACCGGATGCACGGATTGTTCAGCACTCAGCCGGTGCAGTCGAGCGGCAAAGGCCTGCATTTCGACAAACGGCAAACCTTGCGTGTGGAATTCGTTTGCGGGTCGGTCAGTTTTGGTGATGCGGGCAATATAATCGGAATCGAACTGCATGCCGGCCAGAAAGTTTTGGAGAAAATACCGGATCCGTTCGATTTTCTCCGAAACATCGCCAGCCGCCGGCCATTCGAATATGCGCCGGGACGCATTTACAACCCGGAACGCCATAATTTCAGCCGGGCAACGGATGCTGTTCTGCGTTTATTGATGAAAAGCCAGCTGACAAAAACGGGCGAACAAGAAGCGCTATTGATTTCAGCAGCCGAATGGGAATTGCTGCTGTCGTTATTGGAGCAGGCGGAAGAGGTTGTGTTTGAGCAGGGAGAGCGGCTGTATGACGGCGTCCGGTATGGCGAACGGTTGCCGCTGTGGTTTGAAGTGGATACAGCTCCTGCCGGTTACCGCCTCCTTATGGAAGGGCTTGAGCGGGTCACGGTTTTCAAGTTGTACGGCTACGCTTTCTCGGAAGGCCAGTGGCTCAAAATGGAAGAGGAAGACTGCAGCCGGCTTTTTGAATTGCAGCGATTGGTTGAAGAAACTGGCAAAAGTGAGCTGCAAATTCCGGCAGCGGGACTGCGCGATTTCATCGAAACGGCCATTCCAGGATTGATGCGGCTCGGCGAGGTGGATATAGCAGAACGGGCAACGAAAGGGCTGAACGAAACGCCGCTGAAAGCGAAGCTTTTTTTGGACCGGGTCAACAACCGGCTGCTGGCAGGACTCGAGTTCCATTACGGCCGCATGTCGATCAATCCAAGCGAAGAACTGGAGCAGGGCTATCAGTACTTGCCAGGTGTGAGGCGCCAGCGGGACAAGGAACAGCGCATCCTGAAGAAAATGCAGGACAGCCAATTTGTGCAGACGCCCGGCGGTTTTTACCTGCAGGATGAAGAAGCCGAGTACGACTTTCTTTACCACGCCGTGCCTGTACTGGAAGAGCTGGTCCAGGTCTATGCCACGACCGCAGTGAAATTGCGCGTCCAGAAAGCGGCCGTGGCTCCGAAAATCCGCGTGGAAATCAAAGAGCGCACAGACTGGCTGGCTTTTCGCTTTGACCTGAAAGGCATTCCTGAAAAAGAAATCCAGCAGCTGCTAAAGGCCATTTCCGAGAAGCGGAAATACTACCGCGTTCCGAATGGCACGTTGATGTCCATCGAAACGCCGAAATTTTGGGCGCTCGATCATTTTCTGGAAGACCTCGGATTGTCTGCGGAAGAGCTCGATGAAGAAGAAATCCGCGTGCCGCTGATCCACGGCATGCAATTGGTAGAGGGGCTGGAAGAAGGCGGCCTTGCGGAACCAGGGAAAACTTTCGCGAAACTCATGCTGAGTCTGAACGAACCCGACCGGATCAATGAAGCATTGCCGGAATCGCTTGAACCGGTGCTCCGCGATTACCAGAAAACTGGATTCAATTGGCTCAAGCTTTTGGCCTCCTATCGCTTCGGCGGTATTCTGGCAGATGATATGGGGCTTGGGAAAACCTTGCAAAGCATTGCGTTTATCGTATCGGTGCTGCCGAACATCCGCAAAAAGCGGCAGCCGGTGCTCGTTGTCTGCCCGTCTTCGCTCGTCTACAACTGGTCGAACGAACTGAAAAAATTCGCGCCGGAACTAAAGGCGAAAATCATTGACGGCAACAAAGCTATTAGAACTTCTGCGCTAAAAGATTGGGCGGAGGTTGACGTCGTCATCACTTCCTACCCGTCTTTGCGGATGGACAGTTTGCTCTACCGGGACAAGCAATTCCATACCGTCTTTTTTGACGAGGCACAGGCCTTTAAGAATCCCGTAACCCAAACGGCAAAAGCGGCAAAAGCGGTGAAGGCGGATTACCGATTCGCATTAACGGGAACACCAATAGAGAATTCACTTGATGAATTATGGTCTATCTTTCAGGTCGTGTTTCCGGACCTGCTGCCGAACCGGCGGGTGTTTAGTGAGTTAAGGCGTGAAAATATCGCCAAACGGGTGCGGCCGTTCGTTTTGCGCCGCACGAAGGAAGAGGTCTTGACGGAGCTGCCGGACAAGGTCGAAACGGTTCAGTTTTCAGAGCTGCAGGCGGAACAGAAAAAATTATATGCAGCCTATCTCGCAGAATTGAAGCACGATGCGCTGAAGCATCTGGCAAAAGGCAGCTTCCGCAAAAACCGCATCCGGATTTTGGCCGGACTGACCCGCCTGCGGCAGATCTGCTGCCATCCGGCATTATTTGTCGAGGGCTACACAGGAGGGTCGGCCAAATTCGATCAGCTGATGGAAATCGTAGAAGAATGCCGGCTCTCGGGCCGGCGTGTCCTGATTTTTTCCCAGTTTACCCAAATGCTCGGCCTCATCGGGCGCCAACTCAGCAAGCATGGCCTGCCTTATTTTTACTTGGACGGCCAGACGCCTCCGGTAGAGCGGGTCGAGTTATGCGACCGTTTCAACGAAGGCGAAGGCAATCTGTTTTTGATTTCCTTGAAAGCAGGTGGCACCGGGCTGAACCTGACGGGAGCCGATACAGTCATTTTGTATGACCTCTGGTGGAATCCGGCTGTTGAACAGCAGGCGGCGGACCGGGCGCACCGCATGGGCCAGGAAAACGAAGTGCAGGTCATCCGGATGCTTGCAAAAGGCACCATTGAAGAGAAAATCAGTGAACTCCAGGAGAAAAAGAAAAATCTCATTGATGAAGTGATCCAGTCGGGGCAGGAATCATTTGCTGCTTTGACGGAGGAAGACATAAGGGAAATACTGACGATTACATGAGAGGTGATTGGATGGACGCTAGAAAGATAACCGAAAAAATCCAAACCCATAAACCCGAAGTGCTGGGGAGCCGCGATTTTGCGAAGTTTGCCATTCTCCTCCCATTGATTGAAAAGGACGGGGAAGTCCATGTGCTGTTTGAAAAACGGGCGGAAACACTCCGGAAACAGCCAGGAGAAGTTTGTTTCCCAGGAGGCAGAATTGACCCCGAGGACCTTTCGCCGAAATCAGCGGCTTTACGCGAAACCGATGAAGAATTGGGAATCAGTGAAGACGAAATTTCGGATTTGTTCCCGCTCGATTATATGGTATCGCCGTTCGGTATGATCATTTACGCGTTTGCCGGTTTTATTGACTCGTCGGCTGAGTTCAAGCCGAATCCGGATGAAGTGGGCGAACTGTTCAGTGTGCCGCTTTCTTTTTTCCTTGAGAATCCGCCGCGTGTTTACCAGATCAATTTCGATGTCCAGCCGGAGGAAAGCTTCCCTTATGATTTGATTGTAGGAGGCCGGGATTACAGCTGGCGCACGCGGAATCTGGAGGAATATTTCTACCTTTATGAAGATAAAGTGATTTGGGGGCTGACTGCCCGGATCCTGTCGCATTTTATTGATATTATCAAATAGAAAGCGCTGATTTTGCTTCAAGTTCGGAGGAGCTGTCACTTTAAGCAGTAATTGGCAGTGTTGTTTCGCTTCTTGCATAGCAAATGTCTCCACGATTCGTCTCGAACATGGCCTTTTTCTCTCCTTACTACTCAAAAAGTGTTCATAAAAGTATCTATGAATAAGCGAACGTTCGTAAAGTGTTTTCAGACATTTACGAACGTTCTTTTTTTCGCTTTTTGGGTCATTTTTAGCCTGTTCGTAAAAGTGTACTTTTACGAACGGTTTATCGCAGTACAAAACTAATTTGAAACAAACGACAAAAAAGCGAAGTCCCTGATTGTAAGGGTTTCGCTCTTCGTGCTGATGGAGCAATGCCCCACCGCTTGAGGCCAGCTATTATTTCCGGGCATTAATTCACGAAGTGAATCTGTTGATCTTTTACCAAAGGATAGGTGACCAATTGCATCCCGTCGAGATTTTCTTTGTGCAGATCCACCGCTGTAATTTGGTTATTGTCATAGGTCGTATAGTAATAGATTCCTTTATCCATGTTGCAACAGGATGAGTAGATGGTGAATTCGTATTCCCCGCCGCCTACATCGCAAAGCCCTTTTTGCTGTTCCACGGATTTCAGGATATGGAAAAACTGGCCAACGCTTTCAGACTCGGACTCACCAGAAATCGAATTCAATTTTGTAAAAGCAGCTTTGACGAACCGGGAAGCGGAAGACAGGTCGCCAGGAAGACCGATGCCCCCCATGCCGCGGCTATAGACATTCAATTGCAGGTGATCTGAAAATGTATTGTCCGAAACTGTGGAAGACAGGTGACGGTAATTGTTCAGGTTAAATAAATGATAATCGAATGTAGGATTGTTGGTCAGGACACCCACGGGATTGTCGTATATATGCAATCCGTCTTTTGTGGATTCCACGACAATCGATTGGGTTTGATCCGCAATCATCCAGTGCAAGGGGGACAGCGGCAGTTCATCGCTGAAATTAATATTCACCAGATTCACTTTCACAAGAAGTTCTTTCGCCTCTTCCACGGTTTGGCACTGGCCGAGAATCCAGGGGATAAATTCAAACGGAGTAACGTTGTCTTTATCCTCCGCCTCCGGGAAGAAATGAGCGTATTCCGGGAAGTTCAATCCAGCCATACTTAACCCTTTTTCGTTGGTTGCATCGAAATACAAGGGATAATTATCAACCACAATGCCCATGCCAATCAACGCGAAATGGGTTGGAAGATCCTGTACCTTATGGAACTTGAACGGGAAATTTCTGGGCGTGATGGTTATGACTTCACCGTACGTCAATTCGAGATCCAAATTACGACCGAAATAATGATTTTTCGTATACAGAGTGATGGAAGTGCATATGAATTAAACCTCCTAAATATTCTGATAATATAACTTTATAGGATAATTGTTCCTTCGTCCAAAATTTCTTCTTATCGGGAGCCATAGAGCGGTTGTATCTCTCCCCTATTTTTTTAATGATTTACATATGAGGATGTTAGGCAATGGATTGAAAAAAGAGGGATAGAAAGGGGGAAATGTTGCATCTTCCCTCCCATTTATGAACACTTAACTTAAAAATATAAGAAAATAATTGCTTCGTGCTTATTGGTATAAAATTTGATTGTAGTAGGGATAAGCATAGAAGCTAAAGTAAATGACAAAACATTCTAATCCGATTAAATTCATCATAAGAGCTTTAAAAGAAGGAAGTGAAATTTTTAGGGTGCGCAATGGGAGAGCATATATAATTAAGGTTTTTGAGGAAGCAGTGGTTTGTGCGTTAAACGGAGAGAAAACATTCGATGATGTCGAAAACTTCTGGGTGAATATGTACTTAATGAAACCAGCCGTCTTTCAAAAAATGTTAACGATAAAAGAAGTAGAAATTTTTCAAGTAGCTGAAAGCGTTGAAAAGAAAAAGGAGAGTTGAAAACCTTAGGTAACTATTTTTCAGGGAACCTTTTACCTAAGTTTTTCCTGTTGTATTACGATAATTTTTTAAATTCCAACTGACAGAACTATTACTGGATGTTGAGTTTACATATCATCAGATTATCGGAAATACAATATGTATCTTAGCTAAATAAGGAAAGCGAATGCTCTCGAACAGAGCATTTTCTTTTCTTCTTTCCTCTTTCCTGATTGAATTTCTTCAGATAAAATTGACAGAAAAACCTAATTATATATACTGGAATGGAACATCCTCCACGTACACTGCCTTCAACCATCCCCCTCTTGTTTAAAACCATTCCTGGACGGAAAAACCACCCCCTTTTATCAAATAGATTCCGATAGAGAAAGGGAGAATTCAAAATGGCTTCTATTATGTACGCTATGGAATGTCCACAGTGCGGACGTTCAGCTTTTGCCGATAATTATTATAAGATTGACGTAACGTATATCCATTGCAGACGATGCGGCTATAATGCCGTTACATCCCGGAATCCTGAAGAAGCCAGCAGATATGGACATGATGTACATGAAAATCTAGGATACGGAGTTTGTCTATCAATTGCGAAGGGAGGACACTTGGAAATGACGATGTTCAATTGTTTTCCGGTTGATTTGGAACAATGCAAAGCTGAAATTTTAGCAACAGATCCGGAATTGAAAAAAAGTTTTTTGGTCACCTATACGGAAGGCGTTTTCGAAATTATATTAGGGAACCCAACTGAAAATTTTCACTTGCCATTTAAAGAGTATGCGGAAAAAATGTATAAAAAGCATGGAGATATTGAAGGTTTTGAAGGACTTGTACCAATTGAAGATTAAATATCTTATATGAAAGACCTGTCGATAGCAGGTCTTTTCTCTTAATTTTTTCAGTATTAAAAAAAGTCCTTTCGAAAACTTGTATGTGAGCGTATAATTATTCACATTACGTGATAAATTGTTCACTTTGGAAGGAGTGCTTCATCTTGTTGACCACCAATGAATTGGAAATCGTACAAAGCACATCAAAGAAAGATAAACCGTCACAGGACCAAGTGCCTTTCGGAACCATCTTTACCGATCACATGTTTACGATGGAATACGAAGCGGGCAAAGGCTGGTTTGAGCCGAAAATCGTTCCTTATGCACCAATTACACTAGATCCGGCTGCTATGATTTTCCATTATGGCCAAACGGTTTTTGAAGGCATGAAAGCCTATCGCACCGAAGAGGGGCGCGTCTTGCTATTCCGTCCGGAGAAAAACTTTGAACGCTTGAATTTGTCGAGCGAACGCTTAAGCATTCCGCCAATCGACGAGAATGTTGTGCTGGAATATTTGACGAAACTGATTGAACTGGAAAAGGACTGGGTGCCATCGACAGCCGGCACATCGCTCTATATCCGCCCGTTCATCATTTCGACAGAAGCGAATTTGGCGGTCGCTCCGTCAAAGACCTATAAATTCATGGTTATCATGTCGCCAGTCGGTTCGTATTTCACCGGCGGCTTGAAGCCGGTCACAATCCACGTCGAAGACCAATTCACGAGAGCCGTAAAAGGCGGTACCGGAATGGCGAAGACCGCGGGCAACTATTCATCCGGATACCAGGCGCAGGCCAATGCGAAAAAGCTCGGCAATGCGGACGTACTGTGGCTGGACGGAGTTGAAAAGAAATACATCGAAGAAGTCGGCAGCATGAACATCTTCTTCAAGATCAACGGCGAAGTGGTAACGCCTGCACTCAACGGCAGCATCCTAAAAGGAATTACCCGCATGTCGATCATTGAATTGCTGAATTCTTGGGGGATTTCGGTCACAGAGAAAAAAATCTCCATCGACGAAATTTACCAGGCATTCCAGGACGGCTTGATCGAGGAAGTATTCGGCACCGGAACGGCAGCCGTTATTTCGCCGGTGGGTGAACTCAACTGGCAAGGCAAGAAAATGATCATCAACAACCATGAAATCGGGGAATTGTCCCAAAAACTATACGACACAATTACGGGCATCCAGACAGGCAAAGTGGAAGACACACTCGGCTGGACGGTTGAAGTGAAATAATTAAAAAATTGCTTTAAGAGCTGTTCTGCTATATGCGGAACAGCTCTTTTTTCGGTTAATAAAGGAATTTGCAAAAAAGAGGGGAATATCTACTAAAACAGGTAAAAGATGAGGAGGACAAGTAAATGGAAAACGTAACGGAAGGGTTTATCCCGGTTAAAGGAGGAAACGTCTGGTATCGGATCACTGGCAATGGCCCCGGCATTCCACTGCTCCTGCTGCACGGGGGGCCCGGCGGAAAAAGCAATGACAAAGATCCGCTGCGCGGGCTTGGGGCAGAGCGTCCAATCATTCAGTATGACCAACTGGGGTGCGGGAACTCAGGCCACCCGGCTGATAAAGAATTATGGACCGTCGAACATTATCTAGAAGAGCTTGAGCATGTGGTCGAAGCCCTTGAACTGGAGGAGTTTCATCTTCTCGGCCACTCCTGGGGATCCATGCTTGCCGCTTCTTATCTTTTAAAAAAACCGGCCGGCGTCCGCAGCGTGATTTTTTCAGGGCCGGCATTGAGCGCCCACCGGTGGGTAGCTGATCAGCACAATTACCTGAAAGAGCTGCCGCAGGAGATGCAGGATGCCATTGAACAAAGCGAACAGAACCAAACGACGGATTCGGAAGAATACAAGCAGGCAATGATGGCTTTTTACAAACGCCACTTATGCCGGCTGGATCCATGGCCGGACGAAATGAGGAAAGACTTTGAAGCATCAAATGATCAAATCTATCATTATATGTGGGGCGCATCGGAATTTACCGTCACGGGAACATTAAAGGATTTCGACGCAACCGAACGCCTGCACGAAATTGATATACCGGCTCTTTTCACTTGCGGGCGATACGACGAAGCGACGCCTGAAACCACCGAATATTACGCAAGCCTGACTCCGGATTCGGAAGTGCACGTGTTTGAAAACAGCTCCCATATGCCGAGCCTGGAAGAACCGCAAGCGTATGTCGATGTAATCAGGGAATGGATGAACCGGCAGGAATTGCGTCCCGGGGCTTAAAAGGCGAAAAGCGTTTTTCTCTTATTCGAGAAAAACGCTTGAGCTTGTTGAGAAAGATATAGAAAAATTCCCCCTTAGAATATCCCTGATATTTCGCAAAACAGCTCAGCTGAAAATATATGCTCCTGTTTCTGCATCGCTGCGCTAGCTTCGTCGCAAAGACTTGGGCTCGCAGGCTTCGCCCGATGTCTTTCCTACGGGCGTGCGCCGAACTAACTCGGCCTGGCAGCCGAGTGGATTTCGGCACTGCGCTGTCCCACGGGAGTCTCCGCTGTTTTGCTCCATATCAAGAAAGGGCAAGAAACTACAAGATGCTTGATTTTCCCGCTTTTTTACACGTGACATCTTGTAAAGAAGCAGGAAAATGGAATGAAGCGGAAGGCGGCGACTTCTGCGAGCCCGCGAAAAGCGTCCGCTTGAAGCGGAATGGTTCAGACTGTCAGGTTTTCTTGACAGTCTAAAGCGTTTTTCTCTTACTTGAGAAAAACGCTTTTTTATATGAAAATTATCAATATATTAAAAAAGTTAGTTTACTAGTTAAACGAAGTTGGTAAAATAACTTTATGAAGTTTTATAAAAGCAAGAGGAAAGGCAGCTGTTTTAATGGAAAATTTAAGTGGAGCGAAACGTGCACGGTTTATCATCCTTTTAGGAGCACTGACATCGCTTATACCGTTTACGATTGATATGTATTTGCCGGCATTCCCGAACATTACAGAGGTCTTCGATACCAAGGCTTCCTTTGTCCAGCTCAGTTTAACTGCCTGCCTGCTTGGGTTGGCAATCGGCCAGTTGGTTGCAGGCGCCCTTAGCGATATGCACGGCCGGAGAAAGCCGCTGATTCTTTCATTGGTCGTCTACGTTGCAGCTTCTACTGTATGCATCTTTGCTCCAAATATCTACATATTCATTGCATTGCGCTTTGCACAAGGTTTTGCCGCAGCTGCAGGGCTTGTTATTTCCCGGGCAATAGTCCGGGATGTCAGCGACGGGCCGGAGCTGACAAGGCTCTTCGCTTTGCTGATGGTTATAAATAACCTGGTGCCGTTGCTCGCTCCTTCAATGGGTGGAGGCATCTTGTTGTTTTCAGATTGGAAAGGCGTCTTTTTCACTTTATCGGTTGTAGGACTTATTCTTCTTCTAATCACAGCGTTTCGTTTGCCCGAGAGCCTGCCACTTGAAAAAAGGGTGGCAAGCAATTTGGGAGCCACTTTTTCAAATTTCACTTCGATATTAAAAGACCGTCAGTTTACCGGTTATGCATTGGCGCAAGGGCTGCTGATCGGCGGTGTTTTTGCGTATGTTTCAGGCACTCCGTTTATTTACCAGAACATTTATGGTGTATCGCCGCAGGCCTTCAGCATTCTTTTCGGAATGAACGGCATCGGCTTGATTGTCGGCAGCTATGCGGTCGGCCGCTTCGCTCACGTAATCTCGGAGAAGAAGTTTTTGGAAACGGCTTTGTATGTGGCGACGATTGCGGGAACGATTCTATTGGCTGTGGTGATTGCAGAAGGACCGCTATGGGCGGTCGTCGTGCCAATTTTCTTCTTTGTGACATCCATCGGAACCGTGAGCACTTCTTCTTTTTCACTCGCGATGGAATCGCAAAGCCATTTAGCGGGAAGTGCATCTGCTTTGCTTGGCCTCTTGCCATTTGTATTAGGAGCTCTCGCGGCACCGCTGGTTGGAGTTGGCGGGGAAGATACAGCCGTTCCTATGGGTCTCACAATTTTCTCGATGTGTTTGCTGGCTTTGCTCGCGTATCTATTTTTTGTGAAAAGATATGAGAAACAGAAACGATTAGCCCAAGAAGCGATTAGGCAACGGGCATAATATGAACAAAGCTTGATCGTCGAATGCCCTCTAACGATTAGAGGGCATTTTTTTATTGGCTTTTAGGCTGTAGTTTTCTCTTTAGAAGAAAAATTGATTTTCAATTTTTCTTCCGTTAACCACCTGAAATGCCAATTCCTTAAAAGACAAAGAAGACCATTGGAAAGCGCAAAAAACTATTGAAATAATAAAAAGAAGATTTAATGCGAGTCTCAGCAACAAAAATCCTAAATTAAATTATCTTCGATTAAAGGGAATGGAGCCTGTTTAATAGGCACTTCTTCCTTATTTTTATTTGAAAAAAATAAAGGAAAAGGGTAATATAGATTAAAATTGTTAGAAAATATTGTTTTTTCAAAATATTATATTTATCATTAGAAAAAACATGGTATCATTGCACAATGTAAACAAGACAACAGGAGGCCAAACAGATGATCACATTTTTCGGAGCACTTTTATTTCTAGTTCTAGGATATGTATTTTATTCGAAATTTATCGAGAAGGTTTTCGGAGTGGACGACAATACGCCGACACCTGCCTATACAAAAAGAGACAACCTTGATTTTATGCCAATGAGCTGGTGGAAAGGCAATCTGATCCAGCTATTGAACATTGCCGGACTTGGCCCGATATACGGAGCAGTTGCTGGAGCTTTGTACGGACCTGTCGCGTTTATCTGGATCGTAGTCGGCTGCATCTTTGCAGGAGGCGTTCATGATTATTTCTCCGGAATGATGTCTTTGCGCCATGGCGGCGCGCAATTCCCGACGATTGTCGGAAAGTACCTTGGTAAGCACATGAAATTGTTCATCAACGGAATTTCACTTGTACTGATGCTGTTGGTGGCCGCTGCGTTTACGGCAGGGCCGGCCCAGCTGATTTCCCAAATTTCACCGCTGAGTTTTATGGCTGCTTTAGCCCTTATCTTCTTTTATTTTATTCTGGCTACGATCTTGCCGATCAATCGCATCATCGGCCGGATTTACCCGCTGTTGGGCGGAATTCTTCTGTTCATGGCTATTGCGGTGGCTGTGGCTCTTGTATTCTCCGGAAAACCGATGCCAAACCTGACGCTTTCCAATTTGCATCCGGGCGACCTGCCGATCTGGCCGCTGTTGATGGTGACCATTTCATGCGGCGCCATTTCCGGCTTCCATTCTACGCAAAGCCCGATTATTGCCTGCACGATGAAGAAAGAAACAGATGGCCGCAAGATTTTCTATGGCGCTATGGTGATTGAAGGGGTTATTGCATTGATCTGGGCAGCTGCGGGCATGACGTTCTTCAACGGCACGAGCGGACTGCAGGCGGCTTTGGCGGCTGGAGGACCTTCAGGCGTAGTCAATGAAATCTCCATTTCCCTATTGGGTTCATTGGGCGGCATCTTGGCAATCCTTGGGGTCATCATCCTGCCGATTACAACGGGTGATACAGCATTGCGCTCGTCTCGTATGATCGTCACCGATATCCTTTCAAAATTCACGAACATGGAAGGCAAATGGAAGATCCTTTTGGTGACAATTCCACTGGCGATTCCGACGTTTTACTTATCAACAATCGATTACACATTCCTCTGGAGATACGTCGGCTGGACCAATCAGGTTGTAGCCACCGTGATGCTATGGACAGCGACCGTCTTCTTGCTGAGAAGCTACAAATTCCACTGGATTTCCGGAGTGCCGGCAAGCTTTATGACAGGCGTGGTATCCACGTATATCTTCTACGCACCGGAAGGCCTGAACATGGATTATCAAATTTCAATGATTATCGGCTCCTGCATCACCTTAGTGGTTCTGCTTTGGTATGCGGTGCAAATTATCAAATACAGAAGCTTGAAAGCAAGCGATTCGGAATACGCAGCATAATAAAATAAAGACCCCGAACAAGGCATGAATCCAGTCAATCTGGATTTATGCCTTTTGTTGTTGAGAAATGGGAACATACTTACTTGCTTTGAATGCAGTAATTTTTATTTATTAAATAATTTATGGAATTATCAAATTACTATTGTTATTAAAAATAAAATAGTGTATGATACACAGTAAATATAGTGTACGTCACATAGTATAGGAACGGAGGTGTACAGATGGACGATTCCCTGTTCAACAGCTTGTCCACAGAGCTTCGCAGAGGCACTTTAACGCTGGCAGTGCTCAGCCAATTGCAAAAGCCTCAGTACGGTTATTCATTGGTGCAATTGCTGGAACGCAATGGCATTGCGATGGAACAAAGCACATTGTATCCGTTATTGCGCCGCCTGGAAAAGCAGGAACTCGTCACCAGCAGCTGGGATACGACGGAAAGCCGGCCACGGAAATATTATGTCCTAAGTGAATACGGAAAAGAGATTTTTGGACAATTAAAAAAGGAATGGGAAAAAACGTCGCAGGAACTTTACAATCTGTTAAAAGGAGAGGGTTCAAATGAACTTGATTGACCTGTATATCGGCGAAGTGACGCGCAGGCTGTCGGAAAAGAACCGGCAGGACATTGCACTGGAATTGCGTTCGGCTATCGAAGACATGCTGCCGGAGGATCCTTCGGAACAGGAAGTGAAGGCGGTGCTGGCTGAAATGGGAAATCCCGCTGTTCTGGCAAGCGGTTACCGGGACAAGCCGATGCACTTAATAGGCCCGCGTTATTTTGACCTGTATATCAGCCTGTTAAAGCTCATCCTGCCCATTGCCATTACAGTGACGCTGATTGTGGTCATTATCGTAGCCATTTTCACCAACAGCGGAGAAACGACAATTTTGGATGCAACGGTTTCTTTGATCGGTGATGCAATAAGTGCCAGTGTGAATGCGGCTATGCAAGTTTTCTTTTGGTTAACACTTGTCATTGCATTGATTGAACGGGCAGATCGTTCTTCGTCGCAGGCGCCATTGACAATGAACAGCAAGGAGTGGACGCCGGATGATTTAAAAGAAGTCGTTTATATTCCGAAGGAAAAAGCGATTTCCAAATTTGAAATTGCGGGCAGTTTAATCTGGACTGTGATTTGGGCGGTGGGCTATTTCAATGCGGATCGGCTGTTGGGCGTCTATCACAATAGAGGGGAGGGTCTTGAGTTTGTCGCACCGACTTTCAATCAGGATGTCCTGCTGTCATACTGGCCACTGATCATATTGATGGTTGTTCTGGAAATCGCCTTGGCGGTTTATAAATGGCGGGAAGGCCAGTGGACAAGGCGTGTGGCATTCTTCAATGCAATCGTCCAAATCGTATCGACAGGGATTATCGTTCTGATTCTCACCAACTCGAGATTGGTTAACCAAGCATTTTTGGATGAAATTGGCACAGTATTTGGTGGAACTTCGGGCTTGAGCTGGATTGCAGGGGCAATTATTCTGACGGTAGTCATTGTTGCGGTTAGTGATATGTACCAAGGTTTCCGGAAAGCGATGATAAATCCTGCAAAATAAAAAACATCCATAAAAAGCGGCTGAGTATTGGACTCAGCCGCTTTTTCCTATTTTACAGAGTGACCGGCATTCCAAGGAAAGCACCAAAATCTTCGGCTTCTTTTTGCGAGGCAGCCGGCAAACGATATTGGGGCGAAAACAGATCAAATTCAAGAGCAACGCTTTTTGAGGAGATTTTTCTTTTCCAAGTACCGGTCACTTGGCTGTCTTCAACGATAACTGGAAAGAAAACGCCGTTTTTGCCAGGGACGACCTTACCGGAATATTCTAAAGGCAGCACGGCGCTTCGGTTCGTATAACCGAGCAAATATTCATCAAAAGCAGGAAGCAGGTGAAAGGACGGATGGACGGCATCCGAAAAAGAAACTTCTTCAGAAAACCAGTACTCGTTGCCCTCTACTTCTTCCGAGATCAGAAAAGGCTTTGCCAACTCCAAGGCAAGGCGAACATCTTTCATTGGCAAACCGCACCACCAGGCAAAGTCCCGCAACGTAGCGGGGCCATGGCTTATGAAATACCGCTTGGCCAGTTTCAGAAGGGCTTCTTCCCGCATCAGTTCTTTTGCCTGCGGGGCCCATTCTGCCAGCAGCACATAGGTTTGCTGTTTGGCTTCAATAGGGCCAAGGCAGATCAAGCCTTTTTGGGACCAGTGCCAGAGAGTATGATAACCGCGCTGGCCATCCACCCGGATGCCCGAATTCTCCAAGAGATTCATCATATCGGCGCGGGATAGCCGCTTGCCTCCGGTTAAAGCTCGCTGGAAAATTTTCGCGGACTGCTGCAAGACGGCATCATCCAGCTCCAGTTGTTTCAGGCGTCCCTTGCTTGAAGCCAGCATGCGCGGAGAGGTTAAACTCAGCAGCCATTTGCTGTCTTCCGGCGCGATAAAATGGAGCGTACCCCGCATCGGCCAGGTGCGGATAATTTTCCCTTCGGCAATGGCCTGTTCCACATGTGCCTGAGTAGCGGATTCCATCCGTTTTCCGATTGCCCATAAAGCCTGCGGATAATTTTGAGCTTGCATGGCGCCCATCCATTGAACGACTTGTTCCGGCTCTTTGAGTTTTTGCCCTTCAATGCGCTGAGCAGCCAGCCGTTTTTGTGCGATTTCCGAGTGATCCATCTATCATTCCCCCGCTTTCCTAAAGTAGACATTGGACTTTGCATGGAAAAATTTCAGATTTCTCTTTTGTTGGCTCTATTATAACGGGGATATGTATAAGAAAAATAGGCAATACATAATTTTAATGGTAGTAAAAAGAGTGTATAGGTATCAATATAAGGAAAAAATATAGAATAAAGTATATGCTTGTTTCGTTTTCTGTTAGATGAGTTCAAAATAGAAGTCATGTATTGATGAAGGGATGTTTGATTGGAGCTGTTTTGCTAATGATGATGGTATTTTCAAATGGTTTGTCTGGAGAAGCGGCAACTGAAGTTAGGGCGACATGGTTATGGAATTCGTGGGATCTTATCAGTGATGAAGCCGGCACCTTGGCTTTTTTGGAAAGCAAAAACGTCAATAAAGTTTATGTCCAGATTGACCGGGATATTCCGGCAAATGTCTATCGCGGATTTGTAGAAAAGGCTTCTGCAAAAGGCATGGATGTGTATGCATTGGACGGGGCACCGGGGTGGGTAGCCAAAAAAGGATATACAAGCCAGGATCAATTGATGGCGTGGCTAAAGAGTTATCAAGCCGCTTCAAGCAATTTGCAGGAGTTTGCGGGCATCCATTTAGACGTTGAACCATATTTATACAGAGGCTGGTCCACGAACCAGAAAGCGACGATTCTCGCTTACCAGAATTTGCTGATAAAAGCGAAAGCCAGTGCGAGCAGTTTGGCGCTTCCATTGGAGGCGGATATGCCATTCTGGTTTGATGAAGTTTCTTATAACAATACATTAGGCCGGGGGCTGCTCGCGGAGTGGGTAATTGCAAATACCAGCAGCGTCACCATTATGGCTTACCGGGATACGGCGCCTTTCATTATCGATCTGGTGAAAAACGAAGTGGACTTTGCAGCAAAATACGGCAAGTCGACAGTAATCGGTGTTGAAACAGCGCCAACCGATGAAGGCGATGCAATTTCGTTTTTTGAAGAAGGCGAAGCCTATATGAACAGTCAATTGGCTGAAGTTCAAGCCCATTATGCTGGCACACCAGGATATGGCGGCATTGCGGTCCACTATATAGACAGCTGGAAGACAATGGCGCCTTGATTTAATAAACGGAAATGAAAACAGGTGGGGAGATCTAATCTCTTCATCTGTTTTTTTATGCGTTTTCCTTGCAGGGTCTTTATACAGTTTTATGCATAAAGTGCGAACTTGCTGAACAATGCTTCCTTCTTTCTGTTTCTTGCGGACTGAGTATTTAATGGGTATTAAGTTCTCTTTTTCTCCTTGGTAATAAAGTAACTAAAAAATATTTTTAAAATTTCCTTTCGGACCTCGTTTTTTTGTTCTTTTAAATTATCTTTTAATAAATGCCGGAATGGGTTGATTAAAAATTCTAAATGTTGCATAATAATTCTATTCATCTTTCGTAAAACAGCTTTTGTGATTAAAAACAGGTGGTGACGGTAAGTGAAGAAAAAGAGGATTGTCGTTAAAATCGGAAGCAGTTCTTTGACGAACGTAAACGGTGGATTGTGCCTGGAAAAACTGCAGGAGCATGTGGAAGCGCTCGCGCGTTTAAAAGAAGCGGGGCATGAAGTAATCCTGGTTTCTTCCGGAGCAGTAGCAGCAGGTTTCACAGACCTCGGCTACGCCGTGCGCCCGGTGAGCATCGTCGGCAAACAGGCGGCGGCATCAGTCGGGCAAGGGCAGCTGCTGCAGGCATACTCAGAGGAATTCAAGAAGCACGGAGTGGTGTCGGCGCAATTGCTGCTGACCCGCCAAAACTTGCTGGCTAAAGATTTGTACCAGAATGCCGAAGCCACGTTAAGCGAATTATTGAAGCGCAATGTGCTGCCGATCATCAATGAAAATGATTCTGTTTCTGTAGAAGGGCTGACATTCGGCGACAACGACATGCTGTCGGCATTGGTCAGCGGCCTTGTCCAAGCGCAACTGCTGGTGATTTTAACAGACATCAATGGCATCTACCGGGAAAACCCCCGCAACAATCCAAATGCCGAAAGGTACGATTTTCTTTCTGAAATTCCGAATGAACTGGTCGAAGCGACTTCAAGTGAAGGCTCGGAACTTGGCACGGGCGGCATGAAGTCGAAAGTGGAAGCGGCACAGACTGCGCTGGCGCTGGGTGCGCAAGTATTTATCGGAACTGGTGCCGGAAGCGAAAAACTTCTAAAAATTTTGGAAGGCAATGGAGATGGCACATACATTGGCGACGATCCGCAGGCCACTGTGAAAAACTCCAAGCAATGGCTTGCCCTGCATTCCATCCCGCTTGGAAAGATCAAAGTGGATAACGGCGCCGCACTCGCGATTTCAGAGCAAGGAAGAAGTTTGCTCCCGGTCGGCGTAATTGATATTGCCGGCAATTTCACTGCAAATGATGTGGTGGAAGTCGTTGATCCGGCCGGGCAAATTGTCGGTCGCGGACAAGTGAATTATTCATCGGAGGAATTATTGGAAATCAAGGGCCTTTGCAGCCAGGAAGCGAATGTCATTACGAAGACGGGCAAACGCCAAGTCGTCATCCACCGCAACCAGTGGTTCAGCCATACAGGAAAGGGGACAATAACGCATGAGTGAACTTCTTCAAGTAGGCGAAGCAAACGACTTGCTTCAAAAAGCACAACTTGCCAAAACGGCGGCAGCCATCATGGCAAAAACAACGACGGCTGAAAAAAACGAGGCGTTGCAGTTGATTTCCACCCAGTTGTTGGAAGAGCAGGCGTTCATTTTAGGTGAAAATGAAAAAGATGTCGCTGCAGGTAGAGCAGGCGGCATGAGCGAGTCGCTGATTGACCGCCTGAAGCTGGACGCAGGCCGTTTGAGTGACATGGCGGAAGCGTTGATTCAGTTAACCGAACTGGCCGATCCGGTCGGTGAAGTGCTCGAACAATGGGAGCGCCCGAATGGCCTTTCCATGACGAAAATCCGAGTGCCGCTTGGTGTCATCGGCATGATTTATGAGGCACGTCCCAATGTGACGGTAGATGCTTCCAGCCTGTGCCTGAAAACCGGCAATGCGGTAGTGCTTCGCGGCAGTTCAACAGCTATCCATTCCAATAAAGCCCTTGTCCAGGTGATTCACCATGCGCTCCAAAAAAGTGCATTGCCGGAAGAAGCGGTGCAGCTGATTGAAGATACGAGAAGAGAGACGGCGGCCCAAATGTTCAAGCTGAACTCGCATCTTGATGTGCTGATTCCGCGAGGCGGCGCCAAACTGATCCAGACGGTTGTGCAGAACGCCAGCGTGCCGGTCCTTGAAACAGGGGCCGGAAACTGCCATGTCTATATCGATGAAACGGCCGATGCGGACATGGCGGTCTCAATCGCCTTAAATGCGAAAACTCAGCGTCCATCTGTCTGCAATTCCTGTGAATCAATTCTTGTTCATCAAGAATGGGCAAAGGATCACTTAGGCAAACTGGTCGAAGCGCTGCAGCAGCACAATGTGCAGATCCACGGCGATGAGGCGGTCCAGCAATACGGCGAAGTGATTCCGGCAGGCGATGAAGATTGGGGCACTGAATACCTGGGGCTTGAAGTTGCCATCAAAGTGGTGGATTCTGTTGGCGAAGCGATTGCGCACATCAATATGTACGGCACGAAACATTCGGAAGCGATTGTTTCGGAAACGCTTGAGAGCGTCGACCAATTCTTCATGGAAGTGGATGCCGCGGCAGTTTACCATAACGCATCGACCCGATTCACGGACGGCTTTGAATTCGGATTCGGGGCGGAAATTGGCATCAGTACACAAAAACTCCACGCACGCGGGCCTATGGGCTTGCCGGCGTTAACTTCTACCAAATACTTGATTCGAGGAAACGGACAAGTAAAATAACAGGCAAAAGGCCGGAGCGCAATCAGCGCTCCGGCCTTTTTTCTATAGTTTGTTAACTGACTGCTTTCGTTCTCTTATGTTTCCACATCATATAGCGGTAGCGGATCGTACAGCCGATGCAATAGCCCATCAGCGCGACTCCGGCCGCTGTGACGACCATCAAGCTGAAAGCGTACGCGATTGCCGTGTAGCCAAACGCGAAAGCCAGCAGTGACAGCCCCAGGCAGACCGTGGCGATCCATTGGTTGAACAGCTGTTGGTCGCGGTCTTCCTGTATATAGGTATTCGCCGGTTTTTTCAAGAATCTCCGGGCGAACAGGATGATCGGGTTCTTGCCTGTAGCAAGTGTCCAGACGCCTACTGCAAAGGGCAGGAGCAGAATCGCTTTATGGAAAATCAGCGCCAGAATGACGCTAATAACGATGAATGATTGATTGGTTTGGACAAGCGGTTTTGGAATCGTCATAGGGAAGCCTCCTTGAATTATTTATAAGTATACAGAGTAGATTAGTAAGAATAAAGAAGGAGAACTCGAAATCAGGTATTAGTTAAATAAAACAGGCTCCGTTCCATCACAGAAACGGAGCCTGCCTTTATTCTTTTTCATTTGACGAATCTGACTTGAATGAAGCACCAAGCGACAAGGCCAGTGCAATGCCGATAAGGAAAAAAGCGACGTTTTCCTGGACAATGCCCAGTACGAAGAATGGCATACCGATCGCTATGCCCGTTCCAAAATTCGGTTCGAACGTTTTCTTTGCCATCATCAACTCATCCTTTCTGCTATGTACTTAATTTACGGTCAGTAAAAGGAAAAGTTTCACATAAAAAGAAACACCGGCACGAGAGCGCCGGTGTTTCTTTTTGCGATTTAGTTTTGAACGGCTTCTTCTTCCTGGTAGACCGGAACCCATCCTTCAGTCGTCACGAAGATGCGGACTGCAACCACTTTGCGGTCGTCTGCCAACGTGAAGTAATGCGTGATGTTTTCAGGAACAGAAATGAGGTCGCCAGGGGACAAGTGGACTTCAAAAAAGCGCTCGTCTTTTCCTTGGATGATGAAAACGCCGTGGCCGCTGACGATATAGCGCACTTCGTCGTCTGTATGGATGTGCTTGCGCTGGAAGTTTTTCAGCAGTTCATCGAGTTTCGGGTTGGAGTCGGAAAGCGAGATGATGTCTGCTGCCTGGTAGCCGCGGCGTGAAGAGATATCGTCGATCTCCGCTTTGAAAGCAGCCAAAATTTCCTCTTTTTCTTCATCGCTGAGGTCGAATTTCTCGCGCAGGTGCTCCGGCAATTTGTTGATGTCCCAGTGTTCATAGATGACTTCCTGCTGCTCCAGGAATGCTGCCACTTCGTTTTGTGCTTCGATTGTTTCGTTTGTGCCTTGAATTTTGATGATTGCCATTATGAATCTTCCTCTCTGATTTGGGTTTTATTGTGATTGTATTTGATATAAAGCCAGCTGATACTGGAACAGAAATTCACTGGCTTCCAGCAGCTTCTTGGCTTCAAAAGCGTTTTTGCCCCATACGGTTATGCCGTGGTTCCGGATCAGCACCGCGCCGCTGTCGCCGTAGATGTGTTTCTCGAACTCTGCCGCTAGGTCAGGGATATGGGCGTGGTTCGAAATAATCGGGATGGTCAGCACTGCATCTTCATCCCATAAACCAAATGCTTTGATCAATTCGAGGCCTTGAAACTCGATTTGTCCACGGTCTCCGTAGATTTCCGAAATGACATTATTCGCCACAGTATGGATATGAAGGCTGCAGCCCGCGGCCGTTTTTGAGTAGATTTCGCAGTGCAGAAGGGTTTCCGCAGACGGCTTTAAATGGGTCTCTTCGATGGCCTGTCCCCCGGCATCCACCAGCAGAAAATCTTCTGCTGTGCGTTTGCGCTTGTCTTTGCCGCTGGCGGTCACCAGAAATTCGGTTGGCGAGTCCTGTACTTTAATGGCCAGGTTGCCGCTCGTTCCCATAAACCAGTCACGGAGCGCCAATTCGTCTTTGACGTCTGCGAGTTCCTGCCACCGTTCCTGAAGGGCCGTCATAGTTTCACACCCAGCCGGGCATCAATGATGGAAGTGACATCCCGGAAGTTTTCAAATGGTTCATACGGCAAACCGAGTTCTTCGCATTTCTCGATCAGAAAATCGCGGGCAATGACAAGGTCTGCCCGTTTCGCCGCTTCAAGATCGGTAATGGAATCACCGATGACAATGCTTTTGGAACTGCCTTGAAGCAGCTCCCGGATGATGGACGGCTTGCAGCAGCCACAGCCTTGGCTCGTGCAGTCGCCGTCGCAGCCGTGCGGGAAATGGATTTGAATCGTTTCACCGGAAAAATCCGCTTCGTTGCAATAGATGCCGGCAAAAGGGCCGAATGGCTCAAGCAGCGGATGGACAAAAAAGTCGATGCCACCGCTGACGATGTAAAGCGGGATGTCTTGTTTCTTGGCATAGGCTACAAATTCGGCAAAGCCGTCGCGGATTTCCGCCTGGTCAAGCACAAAGTGGATAATGTCATCTTTTTTCGAAGACGGCAGCAGCGAGAACATGTTTGCCACGCCTTCTTTTATGGACACACGCTGGGCCAGGATATCGTCTTTGATTGTTTCCCAGCCGGGTGGATTAAATTTTTTCATGATGGCGATGATGTTGTCGTTGTTGGTGACGGTGCCATCAAAGTCACAGAATATTACTGGTTTGCTCAACATGCTTACCCCCATATTTCCAATGCTGTTTTTAGTTCTTCATGCTGTTCGGAAGCGTCAGTGAGTGTTGTTTTGCTCAAAACCGCATCGACTGCCTGGCGGAAAGCCCGTCCGCCGCCCGCTGCACCGTCCGGATGGCCGTGCACACCGCCGCCGGCATTGATGATGCTGTCGATGCCGAAATCGTTGATCAACAGCGGCACCAGACCGGGGTGGATGCCCGCGGAAGGGACCGGGAAACTGCGCTTCAAAGGACTTTCTTTTATCAATTCCTCGCCTAAAGCAAGTGCCTGCGCTTTTTCGAGTGCAACACTGCCGTATGGTGAGGGAAACAGCGAGAAGTCGGCGCCTGCGTAACGGACCAGTTTGCCAAGGGCAAGAGGAGTCGCCAGGCCATAGAAGCTGGATGAAGTGAATGCGCCGCTGAATGCCGGATGCGCCATGAGCGGCAGCCCGATATCCGGATCTTCGGCCAGTTCCTGCAGTACATCAAGCCCGTAAGCATGGACATTGAACAGCAACGCATCCGCTCCCAATTCGCGCGCTTTTTTCGCTTTGTCCCGCAGACCGGAAGTGCGTCCCGACAAGTTCACCGCGTAAAGCGTCCGGTGTCCGGATTCTTCAAAGACTTGCTGCAAGACGTTCTTCCCGGTCGTGATCCGCTGTTCAAAAGGCGTCAGCGGATTGTCGAAAAGGATTTCATCGTCTTTTACCAAATCCACACCGCCAAGCGCCTGCTGCCGCAGCTGCGCAGCCAGAAAATCAAGATCGCGCCCGATAACGCCCTTGAAAATGCTCATGACAAGCGGTCGGCCGGTTACCCCGAGCAATTCTCGGATGCCGTTAATGCCGTACCGCGGCCCAGGGAAGTGAGAGAGAAGCTCTTCGTCAAACTCCAGATCGAGCAGCTTTACTTCACCATCGAGCGATAACTTGCCGAATACAGTAGTTAAAATCGCCGGCAAATCCGCTGAGAAATTGGCGCTTGGATAGGAAATCTTCGCCACTGCTTTGATTTCATCCGGCTTTAGCGGATGCGGTGAATCTTCGAATTCCGCTACGGAAACGACATTTCCTTTATGCTTCTCCAATTGCTGTTGTTCCAGCAAAGGCAAGTCGGTCCATGAACCGATCGTCAAGCCAAGGGCAATTCCTTCCGCTTTTTTCCCGAACGACCCGGGTTTGCCGTACAGCTGATATGTCGCTATTAAATTGCTCACTGCATTCACACTCCTGTTAAAAATCAAAATAAAAAACCTCTTCAAACAAGAAGAGGTTAATAGGCTTAACAACTTCTTATTTCCCAGCCGCATCGAATGGCTGCAAGAATTAGCACCGTGTCCACATTGGACCGGTTGCCGGGCTTCATAGGGCTCGTCCCTCCACCTGCTCTGAATAAGAATGGTATTCAATTGGTTTAGTTAAAGAAATTAATTCTGATTATTTCATGCCGGAAACTTTCTGTCAATGAATATTTGAAAAATTTTATGTAATAAAAAAAGTAATTGACACTCAATTCTGAACCGTGATAGGATTCTTTTCAAACAGCATAAAGTTACTTAAACAGTACTCTTATCAAGAGCAGGCAGAGGGATATTGGCCCTATGACGCCCAGCAACCGACCGTAATACCTTCGTGAGAAGGGGCGCTTTTGCGCCGGAATGCAGATTCCGCAAGGCACGGTGCTAATTCCATCAGAAACTAGCATTTCTGAAAGATAAGAGGCGCGGAATCTGTCGTTCTAAGCCTCTTTCTTTGCGGAAAGAGGCTTTTTATATTGAACCGGAGAGGTAGATGAATCATGACAATCGCAACCAAACAATACGAAGCATTAACCGAAGAAACAGCCATCGCACTGGCCCGCAGCTTATATCCATTCCCTGAAGGCGCGGAACTGGTGTGCCGCGAAATCGGCGATGGCAATTTGAATTATGTATTCCAGATCAAAGATCCGAAAAGCGGAAAGGGACTGATCATCAAACAGGCGTTGCCCTATGCGAAAGTGGTGGGGGAAAGCTGGCCGCTGACCTTGAAGCGTGCAGCCATTGAAGCGAACGCTCTTCAAAAGCACGGCGAATTCGCACCGGGCCTTGTTCCGGCTGTCTATGCAACCGATGAGGAACTGGCGATTACGGTGATGGAAGATTTGTCGCATTTGACGATAGCACGCGAAGGATTGATCCAAGGGGAAGCCTACCCGAAACTTTCCGAAGACATCGGCGAATATTTGGCGCGTACGCTGTTCCATACATCCGATTTTGCGCTTCACCCGTTTGAGAAAAAACGTTTGGTGGCTGAGTATTCGAACCCTGAACTGTGCAAAATCACAGAAGACCTGATTTTCACCGATCCGTTCTTCAACAACGACACCAACGACTACGAACCGGAACTGCAGAGTGCGGTAGAAGCGATTTGGAACAACGCTCCGCTGAAACTGGAAGCGGCGAAGCTGAAGTTCAGCTTTTTGACGGAAGCGGAAGCGCTGTTGCACGGCGATCTTCATACCGGAAGCATTTTTGCGAGTGAGTCGGAAACCAAAGTCATCGACCCGGAATTCGCGTTTTACGGACCGATCGGCTTTGATGTCGGTTTGTTTCTGGCAAATTTGATTGTCCAGTCGATTACGCGAAGCGGCGAAGAACGGCAAATCGTTTTAAGCCATATTGAAAATACATGGGACGTTTTCTCTGCCCGATTCACGCAGCTGTGGGAGCAGGAAGGCATTGAAGCATTCAAAGAAACGGAAGGCTATAAAGAATTTATACTGGAAAAGATTTTCCGCGATGCGCTTGGCTTTGCCGGCTGTGAATTGATTCGCCGCACAATTGGTCTCGCGCATGTGAAAGACCTGGACGGCATTGAAAATGCGGAGCAGCGCATCCGTTTGAAAAAGCAAACTTTGCAAATCGGAGAAGCTTTGATTCTAAAGCGTGCCGAAGTAAAGTCAATCGGCGCGGTAGCTGGACTGCTTGAGGAGTTGCAGCCATGAGTATTCCGTTATCTATTGTCTGGACAGACGGGCAGCTGGTTATCTTAGACCAACAGAAACTGCCGCATGAAATCGATTATTTGACGCTTGAAACCATAGAAGATGTATATGAAGCGATTTTTACACTGAAAGTGCGTGGTGCGCCGGCCATCGGCATTGCCGCTGCCTACGGGCTGGCGCTTGCCGCCCAGCGCCATAGCACGGAAACGGTAGAAGCTTTTTTGAAGGCTGTGCAAAGAGATGCAGAATATCTGGGCCAGTCGCGGCCGACAGCGGTAAATTTGGTCTGGGCGCTTGAGCGGCTGCTTGAAACCGTTCAGAAAGCCGAAACGGTCGAAGCCGGAAAAGCGCTTCTCATCGAAGAAGCCGAGCTCATCCATCAGGAAGACGAAGCATCTTGCCGCCAAATCGGCGAATACGCCTTGTCGCTGTTGGAAGGGCGGGAGCGCGTCATGACCATCTGCAATGCCGGTTCGATTGCCACGGCCAAATACGGGACTGCGCTGGCGCCGTTTCACTTGGGAAGTGAACGCGGCCGAAAGTTTGAAGTGTATGCCTGCGAAACCCGGCCGGTTTTCCAAGGTGCACGGCTGACCGTCTGGGAACTTCAGCAGTCGGGAGTAGATGTCACTCTCATCACCGACAGCATGGCCGCCCATACCATCGGTGCAAAAGACATTGAAGCCATTATCGTCGGGGCAGACCGCATCGCGGCAAACGGCGACACGGCCAATAAAATCGGCACCCTTAATCTCGCGATTCTGGCGGATGCCTACGGGATTCCATTTTATGTGGCAGCCCCCGCATCGACGTTTGACCTTGCGACCCGAAGCGGGGAAGAAATTCCGATTGAAGAACGGAAAGCGGAAGAAATCACCCATATCGGCAATCAGCCGGTGGCGCCTCTTGGCACAAAAGTCTTCAATCCGGCATTTGACGTAACGCCGGCGCACTTGATTTCCGCCATCATCACAGAAAAAGGGATCATCCAAGGCGATTTTCAGCGAAACATTCCCGAAGTTCTTAATTTATATGCAGGAAAAGGAGAAAGAACATGAAAAAACAGTCGCTCTTATTGTTAACGATTTTATTGATCATCAGTGCAGTTCTGGCAGCCTGCCAGCCAAAAGGCGAAGGGAGCGCGGAAAAGCCGGTGGACGGCACGAAAGCGGAAGCTTCGGACAATCCGTTGTCCGGCAAGAAAGTGGCGCTCATCATACAGCAGAACCTTGGCACCTTTTCCGCTCAGTATATTGAAGGGGTAGAAGAGCAAGTCGGGAAATTCGGCGGCGAAGTGACCGTTTTTACCTCGGACGGCGACCTGGCAAAAATGGCATCTAACCTGGATGCTGCAATCAACCAAGGCTTTGACGGCATTCTGATTGACCACGGTACAAAAGAGGCGTTGAACCAGGGCGTTGAAAAAGCGGTCGAAAAAGGCATTCCGGTTGTCGCATTTGACGCAGGAGTAGACGTAGAAGGCGTTGTTTCTTTGGAGCAAGGCGACCAAAAGATGGCCGAACTGACTTTGGAAAAATTAGCTGAAGACCATAACGGCCAAGCGAATATCGTAAAAATCTGGGTGGCCGGCTTCGCGCCGATGGAACGCCGCCAAATCGCTTACGAGGAATTTTTGAAAACCAATACAGGCATCAAAGAAGTAACGGCTTTTGGTGCGGCTACACAAAATACCGCACTTGATACACAAGCGCAGATGGAAGCGGTATTGAAGCAATATCCGAACGAAGGCGAAGTTACGGCGGTCTGGGCTGCATGGGATGAATTTGCAAAAGGCGCCGTACGCGCGATTGAACAGTCCGGACGCACAGACATCAACGTGTACAGCATCGACATGAGCGATGAAGATTTGCAGATGATCCAAAAAGACGGCAGCCCATGGGTTGCCTCAGCAGCGGTGGATCCGGTTGATATCGGACGCATTCAGGTGCGTTACCTGTACCAGCAGATCAACGGCGAAAAACCGGAAGAAAAAGTGGTATTGGAGCCGATTTTCGTAGATGCGGAAAAACTGCCGGAAGAAGCGATCACGACCGCTGAGTTGAGTGAGTATATCGAGGGCTGGGGCGCAAGCGAACAAGGGTATACGGATGCGCTTCGCGAGTTGGAAAAGTAAAAAGAAAAGCGGAGGCGATCGGGCAAAACCTGACAGGCATAAGACAGACCGGCGAAGTGGCGTACTTTGCCACATAGCTGGGATGGCTTATGACCCGAAGGTTTGATCGCCGGAGTCTGGACAACAAAGAAAAGCGGAGGCACCTGGTCAACTACGATAGCTGTATGGAAAGGCGCAGGTGCTAAATAGAAAACCAAGCGGAGCTGTCCTGTACAACGGGGCGGCTCCTTTCCAAGAAAGGGGCAAAGCCGGTGGGAAATTCATTGCTGAAGATGACAGGCATCCGGAAATCCTTTGGCAAAGTGACTGCGCTGGAGCATGCCGAGTTCGGCCTTGAGCAAGGGGAAGTGCATGCGCTCCTGGGCGTCAACGGTGCCGGAAAAAGCACATTGATCAAAATCCTGTCAGGCGTTTATGAACAGGACGCGGGAGAAATTGAATTGGACGGCAAAAACATCCAGCTGCCATCGCCAAAAGCGGCAAAACAGCAGGGCATCTACTGTGTATACCAGGAAGTGGATACGGCGATTGTCCCCGAATTATCGGTAGCTGAAAACATCCTCCTCGACACCTTTACAAAAGGCGGTTTGTTTGTTTCCAGAACAAAGCTGTATGCACAGGCACAAGCGGCACTAGCCGAATTGCAGTCTGAAGACATCAACGTCAAACAAAAAGCGGCCCATCTGACCTTGGCCGAGAAGCAGTTGGTGCTCATTGCCCGGGCTCTCGTCCATTCTGCAAAAATTATCATTTTTGATGAGCCGACCGCTCCCTTGTCGCTGCGCGAAGCGGACAAGCTGTTTGCAGTCATCCGTAAACTGAAAAGCCAGGGAGTCGGCTGTATTTTTATTTCCCACCGGCTGCCGGAAGTATTTGAAATCAGCGACCGCATCACGGTGATGGCAGAAGGGAAATGGGTCCATACTTTTGATACGGAGCAGGCAGGACAAGGAGAAATTGTGGAAGCGATGCTCGGTAAAACGCTCAGCGAGGAACTCGTTCACCGGCGTCATGAGATCGGCGATCCGTTGCTGACTGTGGAAAACATATCCGACGGGCAAAAAGTCAACGATGTGTCA
The DNA here is from genome assembly GCF_020071995.1 of Planococcus chinensis. Classification (GTDB taxonomy): domain Bacteria; phylum Bacillota; class Bacilli; order Bacillales_A; family Planococcaceae; genus Planococcus; species Planococcus chinensis_A. The sequence goes on from NZ_JABWTK010000001.1 coordinate 125,308, forward strand.
CTTACAGTAGCGTCTAGTGAAATTGTCGGCGTCGTTGGACTAGTCGGAGCAGGAAAGACGGAATTGGCAAAAGCCTTGTTCGGCGAAACGCCGTTAACATCGGGTACGGTCGAGCTGTCAGGAAATCGGTTGGAATTCAAGCACCCAGGAGATGCCATCAAAGCGGGAATCGCACTGGTGCCGGAAGAGCGGCGGAAAGAAGGGCTGTTTGTCCACGAATCCCTTCAGGCAAATGCATCGTTTCCGAATTTGAAGAAATTCTCACCCGGACTGTTCATGAATAAAAAGTCGGAAAAGGGCTTTGCAGAGGAAATCATTCGCCGGCTGCAAATCAAAACAGACAGCACCGATACACCGCTGGTTCATTTAAGCGGCGGCAACCAGCAGAAAGTGGCAATCGGCAAATGGATTTCACTCGATTCGGCCGTCTATCTCTTTGACGAGCCGACAAAAGGCGTCGACATCGGCGCCAAAGTGGATATTTTCAAGCTCATTCGGAGCCTGGCGGAAAGCGGCAAAGGCTGCCTTTATTTCTCCAGTGAAATCCATGAAGCCGTCGGAATATCGGACAGGATATTGGTTATGTACAACGGTCAGATCGTGAAGGAGTTTTCACGGCAAGAAGCGACCCAGGAAAGGATTTTGTTATATGCAAGCGGTGGAAAAGAAGAGCCTGCCGAAGACCGGCAGCTCAGCAAAAGAGAGAGCCATTCAGTTTCTGTTTAAATACGGGGCGATTGCCTTGCTGGCCTTTATCATTTTATATTTCAGCACCATCAGCGATGCCTTTTTCACATACGGCAACTTTACGGATATCCTTCGTTCGATTTCCATTGTGACGCTGTTGGCGCTGGGAGTGACGTTTACGCTTGTCGTGGACGGTTTTGATTTGTCGGTCGGCTCAACGATGTCATTGTCGACGGTAGTGACGGCTTCTTTGATGGTTTGGTATGAAATGCCGTTGTGGCTGGTGCTGCTGTTGCCGCTTCTTGTCGGTGTCTTGGTCGGAGTAGTCAACAGTTTCCTGATTGTCGTGGTCGGCATTCCGGATTTGCTTGCGACTTTGAGCATGATGTACATCGTAGCCGGTCTGCACCGGACGTATACGGAAGGCTACTCCATCTACAACAATATGCCGCTGACATCCGGTGGCACTGCACCGGGCCAATTATCGGATGCGTTCCTGTGGATCGGCCAAGGACAGATGCTCGGCTTGCCGGTTCCAGTCTGGATCATGCTGGTTTTGGTGCTCGCTTCTTACGTCGTGCTGAACCACACACGTTGGGGCCGGATCCTCTACATGACCGGCGGCAACGCCGAAGCGGCGACATTGTCCGGTGTGAACGTCAAAAAGGTGAAATTTACAGCTTATGTCGTGTCGGGTGTATTTGCTTCCATGGCTGGGATCCTGTTTACTGCACGCGTCGGCTCCGGCCAGATTGATGCCGGGGCTCCGTTATTGATGGAAGCGGTAGCGGCCGTTTTCGTCGGCTATTCGGTGCTCGGCGCCGGCAAACCGAACGCACTGGGCACCTTTTTCGGGGCAGCCGTCATTGGCATCCTGCTGAATGGGCTGACCATCCTCAACCTTCCTTATTACGCGTTTGACATCATCAAAGGCGGCGTCTTGGTAGCGGCTTTGGCTGTTACTTATATTTACGCTAAGAATAAATTCGCGAAAACTTGATTTCCAGCAATAGAAAAGACTCCCCATAAGGGAGCCTTTTTTATTTTTCCGGTGCATAGCTTGAAATGACCACTCCGGTTTCTGTCACCCAATTGTTGATCAGCATGAATTTTTTCGAATCCATTCCTTGCTGGAAAAGGCATTTCCCTTCGCCCAGCACCAAGGGAAACGTCAGTAAATGCAATTCATCGACTAAATCATGTTCCAGCAGTTTCTCAACCAAAGTGCCGCTTCCATAGACCAATAACTTCTGATTGGCTTTCTTCAGCTCGGCGATTTCTTTTCCGGCATTTTCTTTTATGAAGGTCGCATTCCATTCGGCTTTTGTTAACGTCGTGGTGGTGACGTATTTCGGCATGGAATTGATCTGGTCGGCAAACCCTTCTTCGTTGTCCCGTTCCGGCCATCGTGCGGCAAATTCTTCGTAGGTGATGCGTCCGAGCAGCAGGGCATCACTCGCAGACAGCAAGTCCAATTCAAATTTAGCAATTTCATCGTTCCAATAAGGGGCGGTCCAGGAAGGCATCTCCATGATTCCGTCCAGCGTCACATACATCGATACGACAATTTTCCCCATACGAACAGCTCCTTTTTATTAGCTCTAAAGAAACAATGGACAATAATGTATAAATTCTCTATCAGCAAAAGAAATCCTTTATTTTGAAAGATGCTATTGGACAGTCAATACAAACAGAGTATAATTAAAATGAAATAGATAATTGAATTTTCAGATAAATATACATACATAAAAGAAAAGCATCTTGTCCGACTATTAGGCAGTAATTTAAAAAAGAAGTCACTGTTCTGAAAAGTTTAAGGTGAATTCGCTGAAAGGAGGTTAGACTTTTTCTTATTCAACCAGCTAATACTGAACTGCGGCAGGGCTTCAGGAAGAAGCTTAGATTTCGTAGAAGTTTTAGTGAATTTGGAAGGAGTCTGGAGTAAGATGGGCACGGCTTTCATTAAGATAGCGGCTGTCTATTTGTTGATCGGCATCAGCTTAGGGATTTATATGGGTATTATAGAAAATTTTGAATACACTCCTATCCATGCCCATGTAAATTTGCTTGGTTGGGCCACGATGGGTATATTTGGATTGGTCTATAGTGCTTTTCCTAGAGCTGGAAACAGTAAGTTAGGGAAAACTCATTTTTGGCTCCATAACATTGGGACACTACTTGTAATACTTGGAATGGTCCTATTTGTGAATGAAGAAGAAGGGATTGCTTTTCCATTGGCATTTGTCGGAGCATTTACTGTAGTAGGAGCCACCATCGTATTCATCGTGAATTTGTTCTCAAATGTTAAAGCGGTGGAAACTTCCGACAGACACAGATAACAGGATGAGACTAGATGAGAAAGGCTTTTTATTTCCTGGGAAATAAAAAGCCTTTCTCATTTTTAGAATTAATTTCCTTTTCTATCTTTTGCTGTTCAAGTAAACTCTAGTTAACAGGAAAAGGGAGGCCATCTGCATGAAATGCAATAATTGCTCTGTTTTGGAGCTGGAATTTGAGATTAAAGTAAAGGGCAATACCAACATAGAAACTTTGCCGCAAATCGTTGAATATATGGAACGGCGTGGCATTACCGTTAAAGCGAAAGAGCAGGGGCTTGTTGTTCCGGAATCCGGCGCAAAAGAGTTCATGGATTTCTGCCATCATTTTATGGAGACGGAACAAGTGCTGTTCCGGATCAACCGCGAACGGTGGAAGCCATTTGCCGACATTGAAACGGTGATGGACATGCAATGGATTGATGAAGTAATTCGAAAAGAACTCATCCGATGCCATTACCAGCCGATTGTCGATGCCCATGGGAAAATTTATGCGTATGAAATGCTGGCACGTTTTCAAAACGAAGACGGCTCGGTGATTTATCCGGGGGAGATTTTTCCTGCAGCTAAAAGCCGTGGGCGCCTGTATGCCCTGGACCGGGTTTGCCGGATGACGGCTGTCAAATATGCTGTGGCCTTAAAAGAAGCGAAAGCGTTTATCAATTTCATCCCGACGTCGATTTATTCGCCGGAATTTTGCCTGCGTTCAACAACCCATCTGGCCAATCAACTGGGCGTGAATCCGGAACAGCTTGTCTTTGAAGTGGTAGAAACCGAAAAAGTGGAAGATTTGGATCATTTGAAAACGATTTTGGCTTATTATAAGGAAAAAGGCTTTGAGTACGCGCTTGACGATGTCGGAGAAGGCTATAGCACCATTGAGATGCTGGCTGATTTAAAGCCGAATTATATGAAGCTGGACATGCAATACGTACAAGGCATTGCATGTGATTCAGCCAAGCAGAAAATAGCGCTCCAGTTTCTTCGGAAAGCGCTCGAAGTTGGATCTGTGCCTTTGGCTGAAGGAATTGAAGAACGGGCGGATTTCGACTGGCTGAAGCAGCAGGGCTATCAGCTTTTCCAAGGATATTATTTCGGAAAGCCTTCTCCAACACCGATGGAAGTGGATCTGGCTCTTGCACTGTAAGGGCTATTGGCATATAAAAGAGAAGTGCGCTTGCCCAGCAGCGCTTCTTTTTTTGCTTGAAAAACATATTCTTCTTGAAAACATTTATAATGAAAGACAGAGTACGCCAAGATTAGAGCCAGAGAGGATACATCTATGATTTCATTTATATTGACTTTGCGGCGCATGCTGAAAGCGATGATTCAATTGATCAAAGACAAGGAATTTCAGGTGCTTTTGGTCATCACGCTTGCAATTCTGGTGTCGGGAACGATTTTTTACTCAACCGTTGAAAAGTTTTCGATTATTGATGCGCTGTACTTCAGTGCAGCGACCTTAACGACGGTCGGGTCTGCTAATTTAGAACCTGCCACTGATTTCGGCAAAGTCTTCACTGTCATTTACATGATTTCCGGAATTGGTGTCATGCTGACGATGATTCTTAAATTATCGCGGCAAATCACTTCCAAAGGGAAAAACTAACTTTCAGGAGGAGTTTCCATGATTTCAATCGATCCAACCCAACAGACAGAACGCGAAAATTACAAATTGCTGGTCGGCAGCGTCATTCCGCGTCCGATTGCATTTGTAACCAGCATGTCCGCAGACGGCCTTGTGAATGCGGCGCCATTCAGCTACTTCAATATTGTGTCATCCGATCCGCCGCTTTTATCGGTTTCTGTCCAAAGCAGGGCAGGCGTGCTGAAAGACACCGCGCGGAACGCCATTGAAGCGGGGGAATTCGTCATACATGTAGTGGATGAATCGAATGTTGCTGAAGTCAATAAAACTGCGGCTTCGCTTTCGCCGGAAGAAAGTGAAATCGATTTGACCGGACTGACGCTTATTCCGAGCGAAATAGTGAAAGTTCCGTCGGTCGAACAGGCGAAAGTTCGTTTTGAATGCCAGCTGGAGCAGGCAGTGGAACTCGGCGGCACTCGGCTTTTAATCGGCAAAGTGGTTCGTTTCCATATTGATGAATCGATTTATGAAAACGGCCGCATCAATCCCGAAACCTTAAAACCGGTCAGCCGCCTGGCAGGCACCAATTATGCCAAGCTTGGCGAAATTTTTTCCATGAAACGGCCGGATTAAACAAAAAACAGCCATTGAGAACTTTCGGGTTCTCAATGGCTGTTGTTATTTTCTTAACAGCAAATACATGAAATAAGGCGCACCGATCAAAGCGGCCATGATGCCGGCCGGGACTCCGCTTGGCTCAAGCAAATTCCGCCCGACGGTATCTGCGAGCAGCAGCAGCCAGCCGCCGATCAAAATGGCCAGCGGCAGAAACAGCTGATTGCGCGGGCCGACAAGCGTCTTCGCGATATGCGGAGCCATCAAGCCGATAAACGCAATGCCGCCGGTCACGGATACCGCAGAAGCGGCAAGCGCGACCGCTGTCAGCAACAGGACAATGCGCTCTTTTTCCAGCGAGACCCCGATGCCGACAGCCACCGGTTCGCTGAGATTCAGGATGTTCAGCCGGTTTGCTTTGTACAAAGTGAACGGCAGCAGGATGATGAGCCAAGGCAGCAATGCCCAAATGAACGGCCAGTCCGTGCCCCAAATATTGCCCGCCAGCCAATTGGCGATAAAATCGACTTTTTCGCGTTCCGCAGAGGAAATCAGGATAATCATGACGCCGGACAGCGCCGTCGAAAAGCCGATGCCGACCAATACAAGCCGGACCGGCTGAAGGCCGGCATTTTTATTGTAGGAACAAACGTATATTAACAGCGCGGTCACCAAAGCACCTGCAAAAGCGACAAGCGGCAATAAATAAACGAAAGAACCGGCTTCAATCGGCATGAACAGGAAAAACACCGCAATGGCGACGCCGGCACCGGAATTGATGCCGATAATCCCCGGGTCTGCCAGGTCATTGCGCGTCACGCCCTGAAGGATGGCTCCCGACAAGGCAAGAGCCATTCCGGCAAGCAGAGTAATGAGAATGCGAGGCAGCCGGATAGAGAACAAGATAAAATCTTCTTTAAATGTGCCGTTGCCCAAAATAGCAGGAAGCAGGCGGTCATATGAAAGGGGGGAATAGCCCATCCCCATGCTGAGGATTCCGGTTGCTGCGATCAAAGCAAGAAGAATGCCGAAATAAAGGCGTTGTTTTTTCAGTAAAGTTGGATGGATCATGCGAATGCACGCCCTCCTTTCCGGACAATCAGCAAGAAGAACGGCAAGCCGAATAACGCCACAATGGCTGCGACCGGCGTTTCAAACGGCGCATTGATAATCCGTCCGAGCAAGTCTGCGAACAGCATGAAAATAGCGCCGGCAACTGCAGACATCGGAATGATGAAGCGGTAGTCGGTGCCGACAATGGCCCGCACGATATGCGGAATCATCAAGCCGATAAAGGCCAGGTTTCCGGCAAGTGCTACTGCAGCACCCGCAAGAATCGTAATGGCCACAAACAGAACGCCTTTAATGTAAGTGGTCCGCTGGCCAAGCCCGACAGCTGTTTCTTCGCTCAAGCTCAGGATGGTCAGCTGACGTGATAAAAAGAGCGCAATCAAAAGGCCGAGAACGATGAACGGAATCACGATCTGCAGCTGGCCCCAGGACGTGCCGATTAGGCCGCCGGCTGTCCACATCGAGACATCTTTGGAAATTTTGAAGTACAGGCCGATGCCTTCTGCCAAAGCGGAAAGAAACGCCGAAACGGCGGCTCCGGCCAATACGATGCGAAAAGGCGAGAACCCGCCCCGCTGCGAGGCGCCAAGCCCGAAAACGATGCCGGCGCCGATTGCCGCACCGATAAAGCAGGCGATGGTGATCCAGAAGTAATTGGCTCCCGGAATAAACGCGAGCGTCACAGCGAGTGCTGCGTTGGCGCCGGATGTTAAACCAAGAAGGGAAGGGTCGGCCAATGGATTGCGTGTCATCCCTTGCATCATCGCGCCCGAAACGGCAAGTGCCGCTCCAACCAAAACAGCGGCAGCTTCCCGAGGCAGGCGAATTTCCCGGATAACGTTGATGTCGTCACTTGTTGCACTTGAAAACAAGGCCAGCCAAACATCTTTCAACGAGATATCAGCGGCTCCGAAAACAATCGCTGTAACAAATATTAAAACAAACACTGCAAAGCTTATAAGTAATTTCGTCAAAAATGGCATTTTGCCGTACATCGATCATCATCTTTTCTGTAAGAGAATAAAAGAGGGATTCTGGTAAAAGAATCCCTCTTTGCTTATTGTTTGCCTAAAAATTTCTCGATAAAGAATTCGAGCTGATATTCTAATGTGAGGGGGTCGTTAAAGTAAAATTCTTTGGCATTGGCTTCAAACACTTGGCCGTTCTTCACTGCTGGAGTGTTTTTATACAAATCGGTTTCCTGGAATGAATTGTCCTGTTCGCTGTCTTTGCTGAAGATGACATAGTCGCCCATGTACTCAGGCAGCACTTCTTGAGACAAGGCATAGTATCCATCTTTCAATGCCATTTCTTTTACTTTTTCTGGCATCTTCAATTTCATTTCCTGGTAAAGGATTTCGGTTCCGCGTCCCCAATTGTCGCCAAAGACGTAAAGCTGCTTGTCGAAGTTTTCAATGACGGATACGGTTGCGTCTTCGCCGATTTCAGCACGGATGTCATCGCCGGCTTGTTGAGCGCGTTTTTGGAAGTCAGTGATCCAGTCTTGAGCTTCTTTTTCTTTGTTCAGCAGTTTCCCGATTTCCAGGTGCTGTGTCAGATAATCCACTTTACCATAAGTGAACGTCACGGTTGGTGCAATTTCCTTTAATTTGTCGATATTTTTGATGGTAGAAAGACCGACGATCAAATCCGGTTCCAATTCGATGATTTTCTCCAAATTGTCTTCTGTCACTTCTTCTACATTTGCTAAATCTTTGTCAAAACGAGGGTTGTTTTTTGACCAGGCATCTACGCCCACTAACGGTACATCAAGCGCCATAACATCCCCTGCATAAGTAGACAGGACGATGACGCGCTGCGGATCAGCAGGGACTTCTACCGGGCCGTTCTCGGATTCGTATGTAATCGTTTCAGCCTTGCCTTCTGTGCTTTTAGCTTCTGCTTCGTTCGATTTTTCATTGCTGCAAGCTGCAAGCAGCAGGATGGCTAATAAAAGAAAAGGTAACAAGTATTTTTTCATGGGTCATACTCCTTTGATTAAGTTATAAGTGATGCACATCGGTTTTTGCGTGCGCGGATCGAGCCCGATTTCGGCGTCAATCCGGAAAACTTTCTTCAATACAGGCTGCGTAATGACTTCTTCGCACGTACCGGCTTTCACGACCTGGCCGTCTTTCATGGCAATGATGTGGTCGGCAAAGCGGGCGGCCTGGTTCAAGTCATGGAGCACCATGATAATGGTGCGCCCTTGTTCGCGGTTGAGCTTCTCCAGCAATTCCAGGATTTCCAGCTGATGGGCCATGTCCAGGTAAGTGGTCGGCTCATCCAGGAAAATCATTTCCGTGTCCTGTGCCAAAGCCATGGCAATCCAGACACGCTGGCGTTGGCCGCCGGACAGTGCATCCACCGGGTGGTACTTGAAAAACTGTGTGCCGGTAACATCCAGCGCCCAGTTGATCATATCGTAATCTTTTTTGGACAGGCGGCCGAAGCCTTTCTGATAAGGAAACCTTCCATAAGAGACGAGTTCTCCGACAGTCAAACCGTTGGCGCTTTCCGGCGTCTGCGGCAGAATCGCCATTTTTTTGGCGAGCGCTTTGGTGCTTTCTTTCGCAATATTGCCGCCATCGAGTACAACCGAACCGGACTGCTGAGAAATGATGCGGGTAATCGCTTTTAGCAGAGTCGACTTGCCGCAGCCGTTCGATCCGATAATGGTAGTGATTTTTTTATCCGGGATTTCAACGCTCAAATCTTTGACGATCAGCCGCTCCCCGTAGCCGACATTCAATTCCTCTGTTAAAAGACGGACCATCCTGCAAAACCTCTCCTTTAACTTCTTTGGGATGAAATAAACCAAAAGAAGCAAATTTCCTATGTATAAAAACTTCCTTTAAGCGTTCAAAACAAATTAATAATATATCCATTGATAATGATTATCAATTTCAGTACAATCAATACTATAAGTCGTAATTTTTTCAGTGTCAACTGAAAATTGACAAGAGGAGTGGATTATTTATGGGCGAAACAGATATTTTCGACGTCACCATCATCGGCGGTGGGCCAGCCGGACTATATTCAGCTTTTTACAGTGGATTAAGAGAAATGAAAACCAAACTGATTGAGTACCAGCCGCAGCTTGGCGGAAAAATCCATGTCTATCCGGAAAAAATGATTTGGGACGTCGGCGGGCAGATGCCAATCCAAGGCGCTAAGCTCATTGATCAGCTTGTTACACAAGGACTGACGTTCAATCCGGAAGTCGTATTAAATGAGAAAATCGAAGCGATTAACCGGAATGAAGACGGTCTTTTTGAATTGACCGGTTCTTCAGGTGAACGCCACTTGTCTAAAACAATCATTGTCGCTGTAGGAGGAGGCATCTTAAACCCTCAAAAACTTGAAATCAACGGTGCAGAACGTTTTGAAGTGTCGAATCTCAACTACACCGTGAAATCACTCGGCCGCTTTAAAGGCAAGACCGTCCTGATTTCGGGCGGAGGCAATTCCGCTGTCGACTGGGCCAATGAACTGGAACCGATTGCGGAAAAAGTCTATGTGACCTACCGGAAGCAGGAGCTGGCCGGCCACGAAGCCCAAGTGAAGCAGCTGATGAACAGTTCAGCTGAATGCCTATTGAATACCACAATTACAAAATTGATCGCTTCTGACGGCCGCGATGCCATTGAACTCGTTGAACTGACAAATCAGGAAACGGGCGCCACTTCGCTGCTGCCAATTGATGAAGTCATCATCAACCATGGCTACGAACGCGATGCAACCTTGCTGGAGCAAAGCGGACTGGATATTGAAATTGCAGACGGCTATTATATCGCTGGCAACGCCAACAGTGAATCTTCCGTTCCGGGCTTGTACGCAGCAGGTGACATCCTGCAGCATCCAGGAAAACTTAACCTGATCGCCGGGACATTCCAGGATGCGGCAAATGCTGTCAACAAAGCGAAGCAGTTTATCCAGCCGGATGCCTATGGTATGGCCATGGTGTCATCGCATAACGAAGTTTTCAAAGAGCGCAACAAAGAACTGGTCAAGCAGTTGATCAATTAATCTGAAGGAATCCTTGTTTGAACGGCTACATTCAAAGGTATAGAAGGGATGTCTAATTAAATTCAAAGGAGGAATTCTGAATGGATTTTAAAGATCACGGAAAAGAACCGTACGTGGTGAATATCGAAGAAGCGACAACGAAAAATGATAATTTCCGGACGACGATTTGGACCGGCGAAAACTTGCAAGTCACGGTCATGAGCGTTGAACCGGGCGATGACATCGGACTCGAAAAGCATGAAGGCGACCAATTCCTGCGCATCGAAGGCGGCAGCGGATTTGTCCAGATGGGCGACAGCGAAGACAACCTGACGTTTGAACAGGATGCAAAAGACGACGACGCCATCATGATTCCAGCCGGCAAATACCATAACGTAACCAATAAAGGCGATGAGCCATTGAAAGTCTACTCTATCTACGCACCGCCTGAACATGAGCCGGGCACTGTCCACAAGACAAAAGCCGAAGCGGACGCTGCAGAAGCGGAAGAAGAATAAAAGCATATATGAAAAGGGCATCCTCTGAGGATGCCCTTTTTTACGTTAAGCCGAAGCAAGCCGGTTGGCCTGGTGTTCTTTTTTACCGTGCAGAAAATAATAAAGAATGGAAACTGCAGCGACTACCCCGCCTAAAATGGCATACATTGTGCTGTAGCCGGTCATGACTATGATAAAACCAAGAAGATAAGGGCCAAATCCAAGCCCGGCATCCATGAAAATAAAGAAAGTCGACGTTGCCAATCCCATGCGGTGCGGCGGCGTCAGTTTGATGGCGACGGCTTGGCTTGTGGACTGCATATTGCCGAAGCCAAGGCCGATCAAGAAACCGGAAAGCAAAAACGGTAAAGTCGTTTCTGCGGTGCTTAGCAGCAGAAGCCCCACCGCGAAAATGAAGAATGCCGGATACATGACGTAATTCGCACCTTTGGCATCCATAAGCCGGCCGGTGAAGGGCCTTGAGAAAAGAACCGCGATGGAGTAAACGATGAAGAAAAAGCTCGCAGCTTCCACTAGCCCGCGTTCGACGGCATAGAAGTTGATGAACGACAAAACGCCCGCGTAGCAAAAAGCGACAATGAAGATGACCAACGTAATCGGCACCGCTTTCGGTTCTACAAAATGAGACAGTTTGAATCCTTTTATTTCATCTTTAGCAGGCAGAGCATCGATGGGCGGCACGGTGACAAAAAAGGAAATGGCCAGGCTGGCTGCACCACAGGCAAGACACAGCGCAAAGAGCATTTCATAGCTCGAGTGCTGGTTCATGTAAAGGCCGATAAACGGTCCGATGGCTGTCGCCAACGTGTTGCTGAGGCTGAAATAACCGATTCCTTCGCCTTTTCGTGATGCCGGGATGATCTGGGCTACGATTGTGCCGGCGGCGGTTGCCGCAAACCCGAGCATCATGCCATGCAAAAAGCGGTTGAACATCAGAAACGGAAGCCCAAGCTCCAGAAAATAAAAGAATGTGGTAAGCGTGAACAGGGCGAGACCGATTACCATCGTTCTTTTGCGTCCAATGCGATCCAAAAATCGTCCGATCATCAGGCGGCCGGCCAATACGCCAATGATGAAAATGCCGGTCACGAGGCCCGCTTCGCTAGTGGAAGCTCCATAAGTGTCGCCGGCATAAACCGCGATAGTTACCATCAAAAGGTAAAAAATCAAGACCAGAAAGAAGTTGACGGAAGAGGTAAGGATAAAATCCTTAGTCCATAGCCGGGGATTTGATGAAATCAATTTCAAGCGTCACTCCTTTATCTCTTTTTTTACTAGTTTCCCAGATGAAGGATGGGAAAGCAATTTGTCGGCTGCGGAAAACCAAAAAAGGCATCCCTATAAGGATGCCTTTCAAACTTATGATACCGACATGGTCTCGTTTGCTGCGTGTTCTTTCTTGCCATGCAGCAAGTAATACAAGAACGCTGTGGCCAGCGCCGCAATGGCTAAAATCACGTACATATTGCTGTAGCCGGTAATGGGAATCATAAAACCCAAAATATACGGACCGAATCCGAGGCCGGCGTCCATAAAGATAAAGAATGTTGAAGTGGCAAGCCCCATGCGGTGAGGCGGCGTCAATTTGACGGCCACTGCCTGTGTGGTTGATTGCATATTGCCGAAACCAAGGCCGATCAGTGCACCCGACAACAGTAACGTAACACTATTGTCTGCCGTACTCAGCAAAAATAGACCAAGGGCAAAGACAGCAAAAGCGGGATACATGACGTAGTTCGCGCCTTTCACGTCCATCAAACGGCCGGTGAATGGGCGCGAAGCCAAGACGGCTAATGCGTAGACCACGAAGAACATGCTGGCCGTGTCGACCAGGTCGATTTCAATGGCGTAGAAATTGATGAACGACAGCACACTCGCGTAACATAAGCTGACCGCTAGTGTAATAAAGGCGATCGGAACCGCTTTCGGTTCGAGGAAATTCGAAAGGCTGAAACCTTTTGTTTGTGCCGACGCGGGAGCTGCTTCCAAAGGTGGCACCTGAACAAACAAGGAAACGAGTAAACTGATGGCTCCTAAAGCGAGGCAAAGGCCGAAAATGACTTCAAAGCTGGTGCGCTGAGTCATGAAAAGGCCGATAAAAGGGCCGATCGCCGTCGCCATTGTGGCACTCATACTGAAATAGCCGATGCCTTCCCCTTTGCGGGACATCGGGATGATCTGAGCTACGATGGTACCCGCTGCCGTACTGGCGATTCCTAAGGTCATGCCGTGCAACAGGCGGTTGACCATCAAGAAAGGAAGGCCGAGCTGCACGTAGTAAAGAAGGGTGGTGACGGTGAACAAGGCGAGGCCGATAAGCAAGGTCCGTTTCCGGCCGATTTTGTCGATGACCCGGCCAATCCCTAAACGGCCGATCAACGTGCCGATGATGAAAATCCCGGTAACGAGGCCTGCTTCACTGGTAGTGGCGCTGAATTCCTCAACGGCATATTTGCCGATGGTAACAATTAATAGATAAAAGATTAAAATAAGAAAAAAGTTGATTAAGGACGCTATGATAAAATTCTTTGTCCATAATGGCGGTTTGTTTTGATTCACTTGCTCGACTCCTTACTGATTAGTTGATTGCGTATTGCGTTCATGACTTCGATAGCTTCCAGCTGCTGCTCCTCGGAAATTCCTTCGAGAATATCCTGTTCAAACCGGTCGACCGTCACCCGGACTTCTGTGTATACTTTTTGACCAAGCGCGGTCAGCTTCATCGGCTTTTCGCGCCGGTCTTTTCCAGGAATGTGCTCGATAAAGCCGGATTCCTCCAAGCTTCTGATAATCCGGGTCATTGTCGGTTTTTCGACGCGCTGATACTGGGCAAGCTCGACCAATGTTGCAGATTCGTTATTGGCCAGGTAATAGAGAATTGTCCATTCCGCCCGGTACAAGCCATGTTTGCCAAGCTCTATATTGAGGTGGTGCTCAAAAGGCCGGTACAACAGCATAAATTGGTGGAAAAATTGCTGAAACGTTTTAATGGGAAGACCTCCTCTTAAAAATAGTTAGTCTGGTTAATAGTTAGTTAAGCTAACTAATATATATTATCAAATTTGAAGGCATCTGTCTAATTCGTATTTAGGAAAAGAAAAAACAGACAAGCTCTTTTAAAGAGATTGTCTGTTGCCAATTAAAAATCAAAGTTATCCGGGTCGGGCCCTACGCGCTTGTTTTGGTTTAATGCTTCCATGCGGTCCATATCTTCTATCGAAAGTTCGAAATCATAAATAGAAGCATTTTCAATGATCCGCTGTTCATTGGTCGATTTCGGGATGGTCACGACCCCGTTTTGCAGATCCCATCTCAAAATCACTTGGGCAACTGATTTATTGTATTTCTCTGCAATTTCTTTCAGCACAGGCTGATTCAATAATTCACCGGCCATCAATGGCGACCAGGCTTCCAACTGAATGCCTTGTTCTATGCAAAAAGCCTGAACTTCTTTTTGCGTAAGGTACGGATGGTATTCAACCTGGTTGACCATCGGTTTGATCTCGGCTTCTTGCAGCAGATCTTTCAAATGATGGACCTGGAAGTTGCTGACGCCGATGGATTTGACGCGTCCGTCTTTGTACAAAGTTTCTAAAGCTTTCCAGGCCTCTTTGTATTTTCCTTCAACCGGCCAGTGGATAAGGTATAAATCCAAGTATTCCAAACCAAGTCGCTGCAAACTTGCTTCATAGGCAGCAATGGTGGATTCATAGCCTAAATCTGCATTCCAGACTTTTGAGGTCACAAACAAATCCTTTCGTGAAATGCCGGCTTCTGCCATCCCTTCCCGGATTCCTTGGCCGACGCCTTCTTCATTGCCATAGATGGCTGCGGTATCAATGCTGCGATAGCCATTTTTAATAGCGGCTTTGACTGCATTTACGAGCTCAGGTCCTTCAGAAACTCTAAAAACACCTAATCCGAACCAGGGCATTTCTACACCATTTTGTAATTTAACTGTATCTTGCAAGGTTTTTTCCATTATTGATCATCCTCCTGTGTAATAAAAATATTCCTGTTAGTAAATTCATAACCCAAAATCCTATGCCTCAACCCAGCTGGGTGTCCTGTACCGGATGCAGCGGCATTTCCTTACTCAGGGACTTGCGCTCGAGCAAACGGCTCCAGCCGGTCAAAATGACAGCGGCAAATACCATCAATCCGCCTGCCCAAGCAGTATGAATGAGCCCCATAGAGTCAGCGATCAGGCCGCCGAAATAAGCGCCTAATGCAATGCCGGCGTTAAATGCGGCAATATTGATAGCAGAAGCGACATCGACTGCACTTGGTACGAAACGTTCAGCGAGCATCACTACATATACCTGCAGACCCGGTACGTTCATGAAAGCGAACAAGCCCATCAGTAGAATAGTAATTAGTCCGGCAACTTTAAAAGGAGCGGTAAACGTTAAAACCATCAAGATGACTGCCTGGATCAAAAACATGTAAAACAGCGCGTTGATCGGGTTGCGGTTGGATAATTTGCCGCCGATGGTATTCCCGGCAGCAATGGCAAGGCCATAAACCAGCAGAATCAGCGTGACGGTTCCGGATTTGAATCCGGTAACTTCTTGCAGCAAAGGCGATAAATACGTGAAAACAACGAACGTTCCTCCATACCCCAATGCAGTGATGATAAAAACCAATAGCAATCGGCCATTTGTAACTAATTTAAGCTGATCGCCAAATGTCGTGCGGGCTCCTTTCGGCAAATCGGATGGAACCAGGATGCTGTTGCCGATCAACGCAATAACCCCGATGATGACAATTGTGAAAAATGCAAAGCGCCATCCGAATAATTGACCGATAAAAGTGCCGAATGGGACGCCCGTGACGGTCGCAACCGTTAATCCAGTAAACATGATGGCAATGGCACTTGCTCTTTTATGAGAAGGAACAAGGTCTGCGGCAATCGTTGCGCCAATTGCCATGAAGATGCCATGGGCAAGAGCAGAAACGACACGGGCAATCAGCAGCAAACCAACTGTTCCGGCCATGGCCGCCATCAAATTTCCGGCGATAAAAACCACCATAATCCAAAGCAATAAAGATTTCCGTGACATATTGGACGTCAGCGAGGTAAGGACCGGTGCTCCGAACATGACGCCCAGTGCATAGATGGATACGGTGAGGCCAGCGGTGGTAACCGAGATATCCAGATCTTCTGCAATCATCGGCAACAGGCCGACGCTGATGAATTCTGTAGTGCCAATGGCAAATGCACTGAGTGCTAAAGCTAAAAGGGCAAAGGTGCTTCTTTTTCTATCTGTAGACATTCTTTTCTCCTCCAAAATAAGAATAATATCGTTGTGTTTCAACCGATAAATGTTAGTATGGGACATACAGAAAACAAAGAGAAGTACGCACTTTAAAGTGCTATAGACACTGAAAAGTACTATAGGAACTTTTTGGTTCCCATGAAAAGGAGAAGAAATGATGAAGCATAAGAAATACAACATATCGGTAGAAGCAACACTGGAAGTCATTGGAGGCAAATGGAAATGCGTCATTTTGTGCCACCTGATGCGAGGCAAGAAGCGGACCAGTGAATTGCGTCGCTTGATGCCGGACATTACTCAGAAAATGCTGACGCAGCAATTGCGCGAATTGGAGTCTGATGGCGTCATTAACCGCATTGTTTACAATCAGGTGCCGCCAAAAGTGGAGTACGAATTGAGTGAATACGGGGAAAGCCTTGAAGGAATCTTGAATTCACTTTGCACATGGGGAGACGGCCATATTACGAAAGTTTACGGCAATAAATCCGACATGCTGGAAGAAAGTATTTTAAATGAATAGCAAACTAAAGAAAAAGCGGGTTGCTTCGGCAAGCGGCTTTTTTTGTACAAAAAAACGGATTTCTCATTTACCTTAAGGAATTTTGTTCCATTCCTCCACCAATTCCCATATAATTTTAGAAATATCCAAAAAGGGGGAAGGGCATTTGGAAAAAGCAGCGGAAAGCTTTAGTTGGGTCGGGAGCGGCGACAATTTTGTCGACCGGCCGCATGTCCTTTCTTTCAGCCATTTAACTATTGGGCGCTTCGGCGGCAATTCAGCGGCGGGGCAGTACAAGAACGAAGACGGCTGCCTGGTGTGGATGAACGCACAGACAGATTGGGAATTCGTCCTATTGCTGGATGCGCACAATACGGCAGAGAGCGCGGAGAAAGTCTTGGAACAAGTGGAATCCCATAAAGCAACGCTGGAAATTTTGTTGAATCAGCCGCTTGGTCTTGCCTATTTTCAGTCGTTTGAAAAAAAGGTGCTCGCTATGTTCCAAGCGGAAGAATTCCGCAAAGTCTGCCGGAATGTCCAGGGAGAAACGGCTTGTTTGATTGCCGTCCGAAAAGGCAAATACGTCTGGTGGTTTTCGGTCGGCGACTGCCTGTTGTATCTGTTTCATCCGGAACTGGCTAAATTTGGGCAATATCAGCTGAACCAGCGCCAATTTTACGAATGGATAGGGCAAGTGAACACTTTTGAAGGAGCAGTGCCTTGTTATTCAAGCGGCACCCGGGAATTGCGCCAAGGGGATAATCATTTGTTCCTGACGACCGATGGTTTGATTGAATGCCCGGGTGAACCGTTCGCGGAACCGCAAGCGATAAAGGAACGTTTTAAAGACGTTTCAAATGAGCAAGGTGTAGCGGCGCTGTTGGAAAATATCCGGGAAAAAGGTGTGCGAGACAGCACCACCGTGATTTCCTGGGAAATATCGATTTATGAAAAAGCAGCAATGGCCAGCAATCAATGAAGAGGGAAGGAATGTTGAGGATGAACGAGATTTATCAAACAGTGCCGATTCTGGAAACTGAGCGGTTGATTCTGCGGAAATTGGTGATGGCCGATGCAATAGACATGTTCCGCTACGCTTCTGAGCCGGCTGTTTCCCGGTTCATGCCATGGGATGTACATAAAACAATTGAAGATACAAAAGAGTTTTTGGCTTTTATTCTAAAAGCATACGAACAGCAGAAAAAACTGACGTGGGCAATTGAATTGAAGGCAACCGGTCAAATGATCGGCACCATCGACTATGTTAACTGGCTGCCAAAGCGCTTTAAAGCGGAAATTGCTTATACGCTATCACATGAATACTGGGGCCAAGGCTTGATGAGGGAAGCCGCGGATGGCTTATTGGCATTCGGTTTTGACCAAATGGGATTAAACAAAGTCGAAGCGCCGATTATGCTGGATAATGTCCAGTCCCGGCGCCTCGCGGAAAAGCTCGGCATGCAGCAGGAGGGCATAGCGCGGGACCATATGGTCATCAAAGGGAAATTTGTCGATCTTGCCATGTACACAATTTTGAAGCGGGAATACAAGGGGGCGCAGACAGAATCTTTTTAGAGAGGAAGAATAGGAAGATAAAGTCGGTATCAAACCTGCAAATCAGATGGAATTTTGCTGTTTACAGGACTCCAACTGCTTTTCAATCATTTGAATCAGAAAACCGCTGCCTTTTGAGGGCAGCGGTTTTGTTTAGAAATTGAAATTATCCGGATCGGCTCCGCTCCGTTTGTTTTCATTCAATGCGGAAATACGTTCCATATCCTCTTCCGTAAGTTCGAAATCAAAAACCTGGGAGTTCTGGATGATGCGGAATTCCTTGGCCGATTTTGGAATGGTGACGACGCCGTTTTGCAGGTCCCAGCGAAGAATGACTTGGGCTACAGTTTTTTCAAGCTTCGAAGCAATTTCCACGAGCAGCGGCTCCTCGAGCAGTTTGCCTTGCATAAGCGGGGACCAGGCTTCCAGCTGAATACTGTGGGATTTGCAGAATTCGTGAAGCTCTTTTTGTGTCAGAAGCGGATGGTATTCGACCTGGTTGACCATCGGTTTGATTTCGGCATCTTTCAGCAGTTCTTCCAAGTGGTGGATATGGAAATTGCTGACGCCGATTGCTTTGACGCGGCCTTCCTTATACAAAGTCTCCAGCGCGCGCCAGGCGTCTTTGAATTTGCCTTTAACTGGCCAATGAATCAAATACAGGTCCAGATAATCCAAACCGGTTTTCTTGAGGCTCGTGTTATAAGCGGCAAGCGCTGATTCATAGCCAAGGTCCGAATTCCAGACCTTTGAAGTGATGAACAAATCTTCGCGCGAGAGGCCGGTTGCTTGAAGTCCTTCACGGATTCCTCGGCCGACTCCTTTTTCATTGCCATACAAGGCAGCGGTGTCGAAGCTTCGGTAGCCATGGCCGATGGCGGTTTTGACCGCATTGGCTACTTCGTCGCCGTCTTCAGCCCCGGATAGCCCCAGACCGAACCAGGGCATTTTCACGCCATTATGCAAAGTGGTGGTATCTTGCAAGTGCTCCATATCGTTTGACCTCCAATTAAAGTAGTTTTTTGAAAAATCACACATTATGATAGAAGTATGAACGAGGCGGAAGGAATCTGCAAACATTATGAAGACCTGTCTGAAGTGAGCATTTATTGACAGGAACCTGCTCTTCGAAAGGAATAAGATACAAGTAAGGAGTGAGCGATATGGGATGGGTGGAATCGCTGCAACAGGCAATCGACTATATGGAAGACCATTTGGAGGAGCCGCTGGCCATCGAACAAATTGCAAGGCGGGCAAATGCTTCGGTGTTTCATTTTCAGCGGACATTTACGATTTTGACTGATATGACGGTTGGAGAATATCTGCGGGGGAGGCGTTTGACCTTGGCGGCCCATGAATTGTCGACTACGGACAACAAGATCATCGATATCGCCTACAAATATGGCTATGACACTCCGGAAGCGTTCGCCAAGGCTTTTCGGCGGCAGCACGGCATCACGCCGAGCGAAGCCCGAAGAAATCTGGGAGGGCTGAAATCCTATAACCGCCTGGTGATCCAGGTGAAACTGAGAGGAGCAGAACCGATGAAGTACAAAGTCGTGGAAAGAGGCAGCTTTAAAGTGGTGGGCTTCAAGCGGACATTTTCAACTTTGAACGATGAAAACATGCGGGGCATCCCGCAGATGTGGCAGGAAACCAACGCCAGCGGTTTGGATGAAAAGCTGTTTGAATTGAACCGCGGAGAGATTGAAGGGGTGTTGGGTGTCTGCGTTGCAGGAGAAGGCACCCATATGGATTACTGGATTGCAGCTGAGACAGACAGCACGGCAGGAGAATTCGAAGAGATGGAGATTCCGGCATCCAAATGGGGCGTGTTTGAAGTGCATGGCCCGATGCCGGATGCCATGCAGGATGCCTGGAAAAAGATTTTCACAGAATGGTTTCCATCCAATCCTTACGAACCAGCAGGCACACCGGAGCTCGAAGTATACCCACACGAAAATGCGTACCAGCCGGATTCCTATTCGGAAATTTGGATTCCGTTGAAAAACAAAGAAGAGTGAACTGGAAAAAGCGGCCTTCACTTGGTGCAGCTGCTTTTTTCAATTGTGCCTGGATTGTGCGGCTGTCAGGCACCGCGAAGAGAAAGAGGATTCAGCCGCTGGGTGAAGAAAGGTAAGGGAACGAATTAAAATCTCACCGAAACATCCAGAAAGGGGGAAACCGGGTGCCCGAAAAATCCTATTATCTTGGCGTCGATATAGGAACAACTTCAACGAAAGCAGTGCTCTTCGATAGGGGCGGGACAGTAAAAGAAAGCGAAACCGTTTTCTATCCGCTCCATACGCCGAACCAGCTTGTGGCCGAGCAGGACCCGGAAGAAATTTTCCATGCAGTATTGGCTACTGTGAGGGAAGCGATCCGCAAAAGCCGCATTCCTGCGCAAGCTTTAAAGCTGGTGGCTTTCAGTGCGGCGATGCACAGTTTGATTGCTGTCGGAAAAGACGGAAAGCTGCTGACCCGAAGCATCACCTGGGCGGATACCCGTAGTGCCAAGCAGTCAAAAAAGATCAAGGAAGAAATGGACGGGCATGCCATCTACCTTCGGACAGGTACGCCGATTCATGCGATGTCGCCGCTGTCCAAATTGGTTTGGCTAAAGGAAGAGGAACCGGCTATCTTTGAACAGGCCGAAAAATTTATCGGCATCAAAGAATTTATTTTCCATAAATTATTCGGTGAATATGTTATTGATCATTCGCTTGCTTCTGCCACCGGATTGTTCAATTTGGAGAACCTCGATTGGGACGAAGGCGCACTAGAAGTTGCCGGAGTGGAAGCCAGCCGTTTGTCGCACCTTGTACCGACGACATATCAGATGGCAGGAGTGAAGCCGGAATATGCCGCATTTATGGGAATCCGGGAAGATGTGCCATTTGTCGTTGGGGCCAGTGACGGTGTTTTGGCAAACCTGGGCGTAGGTGCCGTTGCCCCTGGCATTGTGGCTGTTACGATCGGGACAAGCGGGGCGGTCCGAACGGTTTTGCCAAAGCCGAAAACCGATCCAAAAGGGCGGACGTTCTGTTATGCATTGACGGAAAACCAGTGGGTCGTTGGGGGGCCGGTCAATAATGGCGGCATCGTCCTGCGCTGGCTGCGGGATGAGTTTGCGCCTTCGGAAGTGGAAACCGCCAAGCGGCTGGGAATCGATCCTTACGACGTATTAACTCAAATCGCTTCCACCGTAAATGCCGGTGCAGACGGGCTGTTGTTTCATCCCTATCTGACGGGCGAACGGGCGCCACTTTGGGACGCCAACGCCCGAGGCTCCTTTTTTGGACTAAGCATCCATCATCAAAAACAGCACATGATCCGGGCTGTGCTGGAAGGCATTGTCTTCAATTTGTATACGGTTCTGCTCGCCGTTGAAGAGTTGATAGGCGAACCCGTGCATATCCAAGCGTCTGGCGGATTTGCCCGCTCGGACATGTGGCGCCAGTTGATGGCAGACGTCTTCGATAAACCGGTCACCGTGCCGGAAAGCTTTGAGAGTTCCTGCCTCGGAGCGGTCGTGCTCGGCATGTATGCAACGGGCGAAATTGAAGACTTCAGCATCGTCTCTGACATGATCGGCGAAACTCGTACCCATCACCCGGACAAGACGCCAAGCAAAACCTACAGAGAACTGCTGCCAATCTATATCCGGTTATCGCGTCTTTTGAAAGAAGAGTATGAAAGCATTGCCGAATTTCAGCGCAATCATATGGAATGAAAAAAGCGTTTCGGACTTGTCTTCCAGCAAGTTCGAACGCTTTTTATATTGATATGGAGTGGTGTGAGCATAAAGCGGGCGAATTTGGGTGTATCTATCGGAAACTTGGACTTTTCCAAAGCTTTTATTTCCCGGCCGATTTGATGACAGCCGTTCCGGCCATTAAATCGTATAAAGACTGTTTGTTTTTTGTGAACAAAGCTGTCAGGAGGTAAGCGAACATCAGTGCATAAATAATTCCACCAACCATAGAGTAGCCGACCGGCACCGGCGAATCCCCTAAATACACCAGCCGGTAAACGAGATAATGGGACAGTTCCCAAGGCAGGAATTTCAAAACCGTCCGAAAAGCCGAATGGAGGAAAGAAAGCGGCTTTCCATTTCGATTCACTACCCATATGCCCATCTTCTTTTTGCCGAAAGACTGGCCGAAAAGCGTTGAATCACTGGCAATAAAGTAAAGGGATACGGGCAAGGTAACCATCAAAAAGCCGGTAAACTGGGCAACTGCCAGAGATCCGTTAAAGAATTCCTGCAAGGATGGGAAGAGCAGGACGTTGAGAGCTGCCAGCAGAACTAAATAGATGAAAATTAAAAGGTAATCAAACAGGAAAGCCTTGAATCGAAGCATAACGGAAGCAGGTGGATTAGAAGTCTGTAAATTCATACCCTCTGGATTCCCCCTAATGTTAATCGTATTTTGCTTAGTCATTCCATGTTATCAGAAAATACTAAAAAATAGCTATAATCTCCTAAACGCTTCTGCTACGATGGAAATAGAGAAGAAGATTGGAAGCAAAAGGGGGAATGACGGGATGAAGTACGATGCAATCGTAGTAGGGGCAGGGCTTGCAGGGTTAGTGGCAGCAACCGAAATCGCGGATAGCGGCAAAAAAGTGCTGCTGCTCGATCAGGAACCGGAAGCATCGCTCGGCGGGCAGGCGTGGTGGTCTTTTGGCGGCTTGTTTTTGGTCGATTCGCCGGAACAGCGGCGCCTTGGCATCAAGGATTCAAAAGAGCTGGCCTGGCAGGACTGGCTCGGTGCAGCCGGCTTTGATAGAGAAGAAGATGAAGATTTCTGGGGCAGGAAATGGGCCGAGGCCTATGTTGATTTCGCCTCCGGCGAAAAGCGGGCATGGCTGGCCGAAATGGGCGTGAAATTTTTCCCGGTGGTCGGTTGGGCGGAACGCGGCGGCTATCTGGCAGAAGGGCACGGCAACTCGGTTCCCCGCTTTCATATTGTCTGGGGAACGGGTCCTGGA
The DNA here is from genome assembly GCF_020071995.1 of Planococcus chinensis. Lineage (GTDB taxonomy): Bacteria > Bacillota > Bacilli > Bacillales_A > Planococcaceae > Planococcus > Planococcus chinensis_A. The sequence goes on from NZ_JABWTK010000001.1 coordinate 148,458, forward strand.
ATCGTCGAGCCGTTTGAGCGGAAGCTGCGGGAGTACATAAAGGCAGGAATAGTTGAATACCGCCCGCGCCACCAAGTGGATGGGCTAGTGACTGCGGACTCTGCTGTAACGGGAGTGTTCGGTTCAGTGCTCGCTCCAAGCGATGCGCAGCGCGGCGAAGCGAGCTCACGTGAGAAAATCGGAGAATTCTCCCATGAAGCGGCAGCGGTCGTTGTTACGAGCGGCGGCATTGGCGGCAACCATGAGCTGATCCGGAAAAACTGGCCGGAAAGACTGGGAAAAGCGCCGCAGGAAATGCTGTCCGGGGTGCCGGCGCATGTCGACGGCCGGATGCTCGCCATCACGGAAAACACCGGAGGGCGCATCGTTAACCGCGACCGTATGTGGCATTACACGGAAGGCATCAAAAACTGGAATCCGGTCTGGAGCAAACACGGCATCCGGATTTTGCCTGGTCCATCATCCATCTGGCTGGACGCGAAGGGTGACCGATTTCCGGCGCCGAATTTCCCGGGATTCGATACGCTCGGCACCTTGGAAGCGATCCAGAAAACCGGCTACAGCTATTCGTGGTTCATTTTGACGCAAAAAATCATTGAGAAAGAATTTGCGTTGTCGGGTTCTGAGCAAAATCCGGACCTCACCGGCAAAAGCATACGGCAGGTATTGGAGCGCATCCGTCCGGGTGCCACAGCGCCGGTGCAGGCATTTATGGACAAAGGCGAAGACTTTATCATTGCCGATACATTAGAAGAACTGGTCGACGGGATGAACCGGCTGACCGGCGAAGCGCTGCTAGACACCGAACATATCCGGCGCCAGATTGCAGCACGCGACCTTCAGCTGACCAATAAATTCGGAAAAGACCTGCAGGTGACTGCGCTGCACGGTGCACGCAAATACATCGGCGATAAATTGATCCGGGTGGCGAAGCCGCATAAAATTCTAGACCCTGCAAACGGTCCGTTGATTGCCGTGCGCTTGAACATTGTCAGCCGCAAGACACTCGGCGGTCTGCAGACGGATTTGTCAGCCCGCGTTTTGAATGATGCCGGACAGCCGATTCCCGGTCTATATGCGGCCGGGGAAGTAAGTGGATTTGGCGGCGGGGGCGTCCACGGCTACCGCTCGCTTGAAGGGACTTTTCTCGGCGGCTGCCTGTTTTCAGGGAGAGTAGCCGGAAGAGCAGTGGGCGGAAGGGGGATAGAGTAATGGCGAAACATATTAAAGGCCTGGTATGGCTTGTCTTATTATTGATGCTTGCCGGGTTGATATTGATTTTTACCAGTGTTCATTTCGGCATGGCACAGGGGAACAATTGGCTTTTGCGGAATATGGATATCGGGAGCGATCCTGAACTTTATTATTTGGTCGTCGAGACCTATACCGGCAGTTTTATGCTGATTGGCGGCATTTTGTTCGGGGCGGGTCTGCTGATTGGCATTCTGACATTTTTTACATCCGTGTTATTCGATGAAGCAGAAGAAAGCAGCCGAACAGAGCTCCACTTAAAACAAAGCGAAGATGCTTGATCAAGGAAAGGAAGAGCCCGTCTTGGAACTGAAAAAATCGATCACCATCCGCCCTTACGAAGAACGCGACTTCCCGGCAATCCATGAACTGAATAAAGCAGAAGGGTGGAGCAACCTGGCAGAAAAGCGCGAGGACACGAAACAAGCCTGGCGCCATTCCAACGCCGCTTTTATAGCAGAAATGGAAGGGCAAGTGGTGGGCTGCCTGCGCGGCCTTACGGATGGACATATCACATTTTATATTGCGGAGCTGCTGGTTCATCCAGACTGGAGAGGGCAGAAACTGGGCACTTACTTGTTAAACTTTATCCATTCGCTTTATCCGAAGACCCGCTTTGAGCTCTTGGCGAGCCAGACCTCCCGGACATTTTATGAATCTCTCGGCTACCGGGCTTTTTGTGGGTTCCGAAAAACCATAGACGAATAGCAGCGGGTTAGTAAATCTGTAGGCGAATTTATGTCTGTAAAGCGTTTATAGGCGAAGAAAAAGAGGAACTTAAAAGAACATCAGCGTTATTTCAAAGCCGCCTGTCCTTATGAAGAAAACAAAATGAGGGGTTGAAAGATCCGTAAAAAGAGGGATAGCGATGAGTCATCTAAGACTATATATCATCCTTGTCGGCGTCATGTTTGTATGGGGCATTAATCTTCCTGCAGTCAAATATTTAACAGCTCAAATGGAACCGGTGACCATGACGTCTTTCCGTATTTTTCTTGCGGCTGTTACGGTTTTCACCGTGCTGTTTTTTACAGGGCTTGTCCGAAAACTGACAAGAAAGGAATGGCGCTACGTCATAGCGGGGTCTGCGCTGAACGTAGTGATCCATCATTATTTTATATCCGTCGGCCTGTCGCTGACATCCGGAACCAATGCAGGATTGATCATCGGCACGGGTCCGATTATGACAGCTGTCTTTGGTTTATTTCTTCTGCGCTCAAAACCGTCTAGGCTGCAATGGCTTGGATTTATCTTAGGTTTGGTCGGGGTGACGGCGACGGTGCTCGCGGGAAATGGCGAAACAAGCAGGATTTCGGTTGGAGATGCATACATATTCCTGGCGATACTCGGCCAGGTGTTAAGCTACATGGTGATAAGCAAAGCATCAAAGACACTCGATCCGCGCCTGCTGACTGCGTATATGTTTCTCTTGGGTTCAGCAGGATTATTTCTGATCAGCCTATTCCGGGAACCGGGGGAATGGCGCATGTTTGCAGAAATGGATGGCCTGTTCTGGCTGCTGGTCGTCGCTTCCGGAGTTCTTGGCACAGCAATAGGCCATATGCTGTACAACTACTCAGTGGGGCAGATAGGACCGACAAAAACAGCAATTTTCATCAATTTGAATACTTTATTCGCACTCCTGGGATCCGCTTATTTCCTCGGGGAAGTTTTAACCGAGGCGCATTTTCTCGGATTTATACTGATCGCCTTTGGAGTGCTGTTCGGCTCCGGTGCTGCAGAGGAACTGTGGCGGATGCGCATCCAATCAGCAAAACGATAAAGGAGTTGTCGAGAAACATTCCACTTTATAATCCATTTCGCTCCAAATGGACGCTTTCCGCGGGTCCGGCTTCAGCCGCTTCCTTCGCGCTGCTCCCGCAGGAGTCGCCACTTTCCGCTTCATTCGGATCACTCCTTTAATAAAGAATTGTTTTTATCAGAAAGAATCGATGAGTATACATGCTTTTTATTCGCAGTTCACTGTCGATATGGAGCAAACCAGCGGAGACGCCTGCGGGAAAGCGAGACAGCCGAGACCCCGCAAGACGCGCAGCGGCTGAGGAGGCTTGGCGAATCGCCCGCGGCAAGCGCAGCTGGTTTGCGGAATATCGGAGATATTCTAAGAGAGATCTTTTCTATATCTTTCTCAACAAGCAAAGGAGTTGTCCCAAAAGTAATTTGGGACAACTCCTTTGCGACGAAGCTAGCGCAGCGATGCAACGCTCTTTCATGTTTCGAAGCTAGCGCAGCGATGCAGAAACAGAAACAGAACAATAGTATTCCACAAAGCTTTGTGAGAAGCAAGGGACTGTCCCATAAGTCGACTAATAGACTTATGGGACAGTCCCTTTTTTCAGGTTATTTCACGAAAAGCGTACGATCTTTAAACCAGTGATAAAACTGTGCACCTGTTTCACGTGGAACGTCTTTCAGTTCAGAGACGAGAAGCGGCTTGCTGCGGTTATGGAAATGAAGGCTTGAAACGCCGAACTTCCGTTGCAGCCAACTATGCGTGACTTGGATTTCCTGTATTTTCACACGCTTTGTCAATAAAGTATTGGTTGAAAATGCACCTGTCCGAATCTGGATAAACCGTTCCGTTATATTGTAGCGCGTGCAGCGGTACTCCAGAATTCGGGCAATGATGAAAATCGCGAAAAGCGGAGCCGACAGCCAGAGCCATTCCATTTTAAAAACGGCAAGGGCTATTGTTGCTGCAATCCAGAAATAGTACGGGCGCAGCAGCCGAAGCCATAGAGCGTTTTTTGGCAAGGCTTGTGCCGAACGGGAAATCTGATGCTGCGGCAAAAGCTCCTCTACAAGGCGGTATGCTTCTTTCACAGGCAAAAATGGGAAAAGGGAATTGATTTCATTGTCCTCATCTCCGATACTTCCGGCACTCAGCAACTTCACTTCTGCCATCCCGAGAAAGCGTTTCAGAACAGGCTGTTCAATTTTGATTGCCTGAACTTTGTCTTTTCGGATCGAGAATTGGGTTTCCGTAAAAACACCTTTGCGGATGTAAATCCGTTGATGGTCAGCGGAAATGACGAATTTTCCGTATTTCGAATACGTAGTGATAAACCCGATAATGGCTGAAAGCAGGATAGCTATTGCGATAACAGGGATAAGCAGCCAAAGCCGGGATGCAAAAAAGGCGAAAACAGACTGGGATGTTTCATCCAGGTTGAAAAAGTCATCAAACTGAAAATACAACGAAAAGAGAATGGGAAAAATGGCGAACATGCTTAGCGATGTAAAGGCAGCCTTCACCAGATCTTTAGTGCCTGCTGTGAAATGAACCTTGCGTTCAGGAAGCGGTGGCGGGGCAGCCGGCACTTCTTCTTCAATTTCCGGATTATGCGGTTTGGCATGCACCCGTTTTGCTTCTTCGACAAGCCCTTTGATCCGGTCGGCTTCGGCATGGGACAATACCGGGAATTTGATAGCGGCATTTTCTCCGGCCGTACCGGTTTCAAGCGTCAACGACGTCAGTTTTAACAGACGATGCAGAAAATTAGTGGTCTGCTGGATGTTCTGAATCCGCTTCAGCTCCACATTGCGCTGCTTTTTGACGAAAATTCCAAGGTATAACATAACGGTGGTTTCGGAAATTTCATACCGGGTGTATACCCAATTCAAAAAAATCTTGATGACGGAAAAAACCATGGATGCAATAAACAGGCCTTTCAGCGTCAGGATAAAAGCCGAGTCGCTGCCGGCTTTCAAGATAAACAGATAAAAAATGAAGAAGACACTGCCTTTCACCAACGACACCAATTGAAACAACGGCCAGCTAAAATGGAATTGCTGTCTTTCGGCTTCCATCATGGGGCCACATCCATTTCTTCGTCGCTATCTTTGATTTTTGCCAGAACTCCAATTTGCGCGCGAAGGGCAAGCGCCTGTTCTTTCGGGATGGCCGGAATTTTATGGGAAGAAGTGACGGTTCCGATTGTCAGGTCATACAAATCGTATTTTCTCAGGAACGGCCCTTGGTTGGTCGTCACGTATTCCACTTTGGCCATGGGGATTAAGGTATGGTGCGTGTTGAACCGTCCATGCTGCAATTGAATATACTCTTCATCAATTTCGTAGCGCCAGGTTTTTTGCAGCCATGCGGGTTCGAACCAAACCGAGTAGAAGGAAGAAAGCAAAGAAATTCCGATTGCTGCCCATAAAATCCAGGTGACCCATTGCCACCAGCCGAAATGATTGCTGGCAAAAAGAAGTGCGCAAATCACGATAAACATGGCGGCTTCCATTGTGAAATTCGACAAGCGCCAGACACGGACCGCATCAGGAGAAATCATTCGGGTCGGTTCTTCTATATTTATATACATATCTTTCACCTCCCCTTTTATACGGCAAAGAGCAGGAAAATGTTTCATTTATCTGGAAATAAGTAAGAGAAAGGGAAGTGAAAAATGATGAAGGGTGAAAAAATTTACCTGCGAAAGCTGACAGTAAATGATTTAGAGGATTTAGTGGATATGGAAATACGGAACAAAGAACTGTTTGAACAGTTTTCCGTCACTCGCCGTCCGGATTTCTATTCAATTGAAGGGCAGGCGCTTCGGCTGCAAATGCAGGAAGCAAGCTGGCAGAACGATGACCAGTACAATTTCGGTGTTTTTCTAAATGACGGGGATGTGCTGGTCGGTTCAATTAATCTGGTTCAGGTGGTTCGGGGGCCAGTACAAAGCGCCATTATGGGCTATACCATCGACCAGAACCACAATGGCAGGGGGTATGCGACAGAGGCGGTCCGGCTGCTGGCCGAGTACGGATTCCGCGAACTGGGGCTGCACCGCATCGAAGCGGGAGTCATGCCGCATCACGAGGCATCGATTCGCGTCCTGGAAAAAGCCGGATTCCATAAAGAAGGCATCGCTATTAAAAATGTCCAGATTAATGGCGCCTGGCAGGACCATCAAATTCTGGCGATCATCAATCCCGAAGATTAAGGGCAGGGACTATGCGGAGCTGAGCAACTCTTTTGACTCTTTATTTCAGCAGTGGTAAGTTATGCTCAGTGACTTACTAAAAGTAAGCTGAATTTAAGGAGGCAACACCATGACAGTCAATGTAGAATCCCCAGTAGTGAAAGTAATGCAAGAAAGAAAATCAGTGCGGGCATACGATCCGGACTTTAAAATTTCAAAAGATGAATTGGAAGAAATGCTGACGCTTGCGTCTACCGCTCCTTCTTCAAGCAACTTGCAGTCTTGGAATTTCATCGTCATCCAGGACCAGGAAGTGAAAAAAGAATTGCGTGCGATTGCCAATAACCAGGCGCAGGTTGAAACGTCTTCAGCCATCATCGCCGTTCTTGGCAACATCGATGCGTATAAGAACGTAGAAAAGATCTATACACAAAATGTAGAAGAAGGCCACATGGATGAGTCCATCAAAGAGCGGACCATTGAAAACACGTACAAAGTGTACCCGAATGCTCCAGTAGAAGCACGAATGAACATCGCCGCATACGACGCCGGTTTGATTTCGATGCAGTTGATGCTGATTGCCAAAGACCGCGGCTACGATACCATTCCGATGGGCGGTTTTGACAAAGCGAAATTTGCGGAGCGCTTTGAGTTGCCGGACCACCTTTTCCCGATCGTATTGATCGCAGTCGGAAAAGCAGCAGCGCCAGCTTTTGGCACTTCCCGTCTGCCGCTTGAAGACATCGCCCGCTTTATCTAAAGAAATGCAAGGCCTGTTGCGCTGATTATGCGCAGCGGGCCTTTTTTATTAGGCAAAAAAACAGGATAGTAGGGAAGAGACGGCGAAAAAGGGATATATGGAATTTAAAGGGGGAGTTGCCATGGAATTTCCGGTGCTTGAAACCGAGAGGATGAGTCTGGTGCACATCGGCCAGCAATATGCCGAACCTTTTTATCGCATCATGTCCCGGGAAGACGTGACCCGCTACTACGGCATGAATCCGTTGCTCAATTTGCAGGAAGCAGGCGCTGTCATTGATTCGTTTCAGCTGCTTTTTGAAAGCAAACGGGGAATCCGCTGGGGAATCGTATGGAAGGAAAGTGAAGAATTTATCGGCACCATCGGCCTGAACAATTTGAATGTGCGGGCCAAAAAATCCGAAATCGGTTATGAACTGCACCCCGATTATTGGCGGAAGGGCCTGATGCAAGAAGCAGTCCAAGCGGTGCTTCTTTATGCATTTGAACACCTGGATTTGGTGCGGATGGGGGCAGTGACGTTTCCGGACAACGAGGCATCGAGCCATCTTTTAAAAAAAATTGGCTTTATAGAAGAAGGAAAGCTGCGGAGTTATCTGTACCAAGCCGGAAAATCGCACGACGCCTTGCTGTTTTCCTTATTAAAATCAGATTGGACGAAGTAGGATGAAACAAATCATTGCACTTGGCGGCGGGGGATTTTCAATGGAGCCGGACAATCCGCTGCTCGATCGATACATACTGGACCAATCCCAAAAGCCTAAACCGAAAATCTGTTTTGTACCGACGGCGAGCGGAGATTCCGATACCTATATCGCTAATTTTTATCGTTTTTTTGATGAACAGGATTGTGAGCCTTCCCATTTGTCGCTGTTTAAACCACCCGCTCAAGATTTGGAAGCGTTTGTTTTGGAGAAAGACATTATTTACGTGGGCGGCGGAAATACGAAAAATTTACTGGTCCTCTGGCGAGAGTGGGGATTAGACACGATTTTGCGGAAAGCCTGGGAGCAGGGAATTGTGCTGGCAGGCATCAGTGCAGGCTCGCTGTGCTGGTTTGAAGACGGAGTGACCGATTCCTACGGGGAACAATTGATGCCCATACAGAGCCTTGGGTTTCTTAAAGGAAGCAACTGTCCGCATTATGACGGAGAAATGGACAGAAGGCCTGCGTATCAACAGATGATTGCAGCGGGAACAATCAAGGGCGGCGTAGCTGCGGACGACGGCGCGGCTCTCCATTACATTGGCCAAAACATTCACCGGATTGTCAGTTCGCGGCCGAATGCCCACGCCTATCGTGTTTTCTTCGATGGCCAAATACATGAAGAGGAGCTGCCTGCTGACTATCTGGGTCTAAAATAGGTAGAGGGAGTGGAGAGGATGAAACCGGACGAGTTGGTGGGTTTTGTGTTTATCCAAGGCGCTGGATTGGACCGTTCAATTTGGCAGCCGGTCACGAATGGCCTGGAAATCCCTTATTTATTGGTCGATTTTCCGGCGAGGCAACTTTCTGGAAAAGAGCACAACCGCTTGTCTTTGCGCGACTATGCAACCTCTATCGGCCAGCAAATTGCCAAATGGGAAGTGGAGAAGTTCGTGCTCGTAGCGCATTCACTCGGCGGCGTACTGGCGATGGAGCTTGCGGAGAAATTAGGAGATCGCATTGTGGGTGCGGTGGCAATCGGCGCGGCTGTTCCGCAGCCGGGCCAATCGTTCCTTTCAGTATTGCCGGTTGCCAAACGCCTGTCGCTGCACGTTCTGTTGCGGATAGCCGGTACAAAGCCTCCAGAAAAAGCCATTCGAAAAGGTTTATGCAAAGAGCTGCCGGAGGAGCAGGCCGCAGAAATTGTGCAGCGCTTTTCTTCTGAGTCCGTGCGGCTGTATACCGACCGGGTCGAGGCAAATCTTCCCGAAGTGCCCAAACTCTACATCAAATTGATGAAAGACGAAGAACTCAGCGTTTCCTTGCAGGATCGGATGATTGTGAACTTTCAGCCCGATTTGGTTGAAACTTTTCATGCCGGCCATTTGCCGATGCTTACCCGGCCGTTGGAATTGCGGAATGTATTGCGGGCTTTTCTGCTGCAGTTTGTGGTCTATAAAAAGGAGTAGAAGGAGTGCGTTATGTTTAAAAGTGAACAGGATATCGTGTCGGCCATCGAGCAGGATGTCCGGATGATGGAAATTCTAAAAGCTGTTAAAACACTGGATTTGCCGGATTGGTGGATATGCGCAGGATTTGTGCGCTCCAAAGTCTGGGACGACCTTCATGGCTATAAGGAACGGACTCCTTTAGCAGACATCGATGTCATTTATTTCGACAAAAACCAGACGGAAGAATCGGAAGAAAAGAAAATTGAACAACAGCTGCAGACGCTGATGCCGGATGTTCCGTGGTCGGTCAAAAACCAGGCGCGGATGCACCAAATCAATGGACTTGCACCTTACAGCTCTTCGGTCGATGCCATTTCAAAATTCCCGGAAACCGCAACAGCTCTGGGTGTGAAGCTGGATTCGGAAGCAAAACTTGTGCTGGCAGCACCATGCGGCATACAAGATGTTTTGGAAATGACAGTGAAGCCGACGCCGCATTTCAAGATGAACAAAGAATTGGCGGCTGCTTACGAAAGCCGCTTGCAGAAAAAGGACTGGAAAGCCAAATGGCCGAAAGTGAAGGTGCAGCCTTTAAAGCGTCAAGAGTGGGAAAAGGATGACAAGCGCGGCGGAAGAATAAAAACAGCGAGACTGGAATTCCGGAAGTACCGGGATGAGGATTTCGATTTTCTCTGCTCTCTTTTAAATGATCCGGAAGTGGTCCGTTTTATTGGCAACGGACAGACGCGCAGCCGGGAAGGGGCATTGGAATTTTTGTATTGGATTTACCGTTCATACCGCGAAAACCCGGAACTCGGATTGCGGCTTCTGGTTCGCTCGGAAGACGATGTGCCAATCGGCCATGCCGGTCTCGTCAAGCAGAAAATTGAAGGCAAAGAAGAGCTGGAAATTGGCTACTGGATTGCCAGGGATTACTGGGGACAAGGCTATGCGACAGAAGCGGCCGCCGCACTCCGTGATCACGGCACGGAACAGCTCGGCAAAAAGCGGTTGATTTCGCTGATTCAGCCGGGAAATATCGGTTCCAGAAAAGTGGCCGAACGGACCGGCTTAGCATTGGAGAAGGAAATTCAATTGTCCGGCCAGGACGTATGCGTCTATGCGCTGGAAACATCAACTATAGAGGATATTCAGGAGGAAAAGAATGTTAAACAAACAAGGCTTTGATTTATGGGCGAACGATTATGATCAGACAGTGAAAATCAGTGAAGAAAATAACCAATATCCGTTTGCAGGATACAAAGAAATCCTCAATACGATTTTCAATGAAGCCATGCAAAAAGAATGTTCCCATATCCTCGACATCGGATTCGGTACAGGGATATTGGCAAGCAGGCTGTATGAGGAAGGCCACCAGATCGACGGCGTGGATTTTTCCGCAGAAATGATAGCCATTGCCCAAGTGAAAATGCCGAAAGCGAAACTGATTGAAGGGGATATCGCAGACGGTTTGCCGGCGGAACTGAAAGAGGAAACCTACGATTCCATCATCAGCACGTATGCACTGCATCACTTGAACGATGATCAAAAAGTGGACTTTATCCAGGAGCTGCTGCCTTCCTTGGGGGAAGGCGGAAAAATCTACATTGGGGATATCGCTTTTGAAACGCGGGAGCAATTGGAGCAGTGCAAACAAGACAGCATCAAATATTGGGACCACGATGAATTTTATTTTGTATATGAAGAAATTCGTGAAGCACTAAAAGGAATTTGCCGCTGTGAATTCCACCCGGTGTCGCATTGCGGCGGAGTACTTGTGCTGTCGGTTTAAAAGGAGGGCTGAAAATGGATCGGTTCATGGAAAGGGCAGTGGAACTGTCACTGCAGAATGTCCAGGAAGGCGGTCAGCCGTTCGGTGCGGTTTTGGTCAAAGACAGCGCCATCATAGCGGAAGGCGCCAATGAGCTGCATAAAGTGCAGGACGTCAGCGGCCATGCTGAAATGCTCGCCATCCGGCGCGCTCAGCAAGCGTTGAACACAGACAGCTTGGCGGGAACCATTATGTACGCGAGCGGCGAGCCGTGCCCGATGTGTTTAAGCGCGATGTATCTGGCGGGAATAGAAACGGCTTATTACTGTGCTTCCCTTGAAGAAGCGGTGCAGGCCGGGCTTGGGAAATCTAAAATCATTTATGAAGACCTGCAGAAACCTGCATCAGAACGCCGCTTGTCGATGACGCAGATGCCGCTGGCAGAAAGCCAGGATAACCCGATGGAATTCTGGGTGCAGCGAACGAATAAATCATGAAAAGATAGAATTTGGACCGGCTGTACACCCCGAAAGGTAAAGTTGAAAAACTAACTTTCGGGGTGTTTTTTTATCTGGTTGAAATATTGCAGATGTCTAAAAAATGGGGGAATATGGCTTAATGATCGGTTCAGCGGGTAAAAGGGGGATAACGATTTAAGGAGGGATATATGATGGATACTAATCAGTCAAACCCCAGCAGCCGGTTTTCGGGAAAGCAAAGCAAACCGTATAAAGGCAAAATCAAATTAAAGAAACTAAAGGACCAAGTCATGGTCATTACCGGTGCATCGAGCGGCATCGGCCTGGTGACAGCCAGAATGGCAGCGGCAAAAGGGGCGAAAATCGTAGCGGCTGCCCGCAATGAAGAAGCGTTAAAGCAGTTGGTCAACGAGCTGAAAGAACAGGGGCATGAAGCCGTTTGGGTGAAAGCGGACGTCGGACGCGAAGAAGATGTGCAGCGAATCGCGGAAACAGCAATCAGCGAATTTGGAACTTTTGATACCTGGGTCAATAATGCGGGGGTTTCGATTTTCGGGAAAGCGATGGAAGTCAGCATTGATGATATGAAGCGGATGTTTGACACAAATTTCTGGAGCCAGGTTTACGGATCGAGAATTGCCGTCAACCACTTTAAGGAAAGAGGCGTTCCCGGTGCCTTGATTAATGTAGGCAGTGTATTTGGAGACCGGGGAGTGGTAGTGCAGTCAACGTATTCGGCAGCCAAATTTGCGGTGCACGGCTGGACGGAAAACTTGCGCATGGAACTGGAAAAAGAAAAAGCTCCAGTATCCGTCACACTGATCCATCCAGGAAGAATCGATACGCCTTACAACGAGCATGCCCGCAGCTATTTGGAGAAACAGCCGGCGCATGTCGGCATGATTTATCCTCCTGAAGCTGTAGCAGAGGCAATCCTTTATACAGCCGAACATCCAAAACGGGACATGTATGTCGGTTTCCAGGCAAAATGGGGAGGCGTTGTCGGCGGTCTGGCGCCGCGCCTGACAGATAAAGCAATGGAACTCACAATGTTCCGTACGCAGCAATCGGAACGGCCGTCCCGTTCGGTGGAAGACAACGCTTTATATGAGGCCGGGTATGGCATGCATGAAAGAGGGACCCATGTGGGCTGGATCCGTTCCGGCAGCTGGTACGTGAAAGCGACCAAGCACCCCGTTCTGACAGCTGCCGCCATTGCAGGGGTCGGTTCGCTCCTTTGGAATGCCACTGTTAAATCAAAAGCCTGATTAAACAGGACAAATCAACTAATGAGCAACGCGAGGAGAAGCACCGTCTGCCAAAGGGACGGTGATTTTTTCTAGCGCCCGTTTTTATTTAAAATATGCGGCGGCAAGAGCCGGAGTGGTTTGCAATTTGTTCAGTGGGGAAAAACAGAAACAATACAGGCAAATGAAAGTATTGGTGAAATTTGGAAAAAGGGGGATGCGGTCTTATGCCAAAGGAAAAAACGATGCAAAGTGAAATCGGGGGCTATCTTTCTACATTGCTGCGCACGCATTTCGGCAAAGGGCCAACATCGGTGTACGTAACAATTGCCCGGCCATTTATCGCCATCCATCTCCGTGGTTTTTTAGCTCCTACGGAAAGGATCTTGGTGGAGCAGCAGGAATGGAAACGAGTGCTTGAAACACGGGATCTTCTGATGAATGAATTGAAACAGGAAATCAAACTGAATTTGTGGAAAATTGCAGAGCTGGATGTTAAAGAAGTTTATGCAGATTGGCATCTTGAGCAAAAAACCGGAATGATTTTCGTGGTGTTGAACGAAGAAGAAGAGCAGAAAGCCTGGCAATGGCCGGAAGACGTAGATGAAGAAGACCTCTACAGGCAAGTGAAAATCGGCAGCATAGAAGCGCAGAAAGAACCGGAAGAAACATATATTTACTGGTTGAATGATCGGACAGTCTTAATCCGGCGTTTTGGCATTTTGCTTCAACTTGAAAAAGAACTGATAAAAAACGGTTTTGAAGAACAGCTGAAAATTGCCAAAAGGCCCGTGGAGTATACAGTAGTGGCAGAGTCGAATATACAACAATCATTAAAACGAAATATCCTGGAAACCTTTGTCGACTGGAACTTTGAGAAGGACATCGGCTATATGATCCTTGTCTTGGAATCGTTGGAAAAACAGCAAAAATAATCATCCCTTATCATAAAAAAGGAGTGCCGCAATCGGTACTCCTTTCTCATTTATGGCGCTGAAAATTTTAATCGATCAAAAGAGGAACTTCATGGCAGTATGGGCATTTCATATAGGAGTGGCTGCTCTCAAGATTCTGGATATAGTCCTTTGAGTCTGTAAATTCAGTTGCGTCAGATGGGATACGGTCCACTCCACACCGGTCTTGTGAATATCGCTGTTCATGAACATGTTTTTTTTGATGGTCCACTACGTATTTCATTGCACTCTCCATCCTTTCTTTGAGTTAACTACAAAAAAGCCGAAAAGAATCCTAAGACCCTTTTCGGCGTTGTTTACAGCGCTACTGTCTGCCACATCCAACCAAATGATAAATTCTTCTATTTTGAATCGAGCAGCTGACTCTTGCTACCTAACTTGTTAAACCAGAAACGCTACTTGTTTTCTGATTACCTTTACATACCCGCTTATGCAAAAGGGCTAAACCTTATTGGTAAAATCAGACGGCAAATGAATTCTGAAGATTGCCACTCCAGTTCGGCTTCTGATATAGTGAGGATGAGGGCAGTATCCCAAGCGAACTGCACCGGCAAGGCCACACGAAGCAATTGAATAGTTCTGCCTTGATCTGAAAATGACAGGGACGGAGAAACCTACTTGATAAATTTCTGCCCGTCTGTCCAATTCAGGACAGACGGGCTTTTTAGCCGGTTTTCCTCCCGGAAGGAGAGAAAGAAATGAAGAACACAGCCTCATTCATCAAGATGAAAACACAAAGCGAAAAAATCGCCATGCTTACTGCCTATGATTATCCCTCCGCCAAACTGGCAGAAGAGTCAGGAGTGGATGTCATTCTGGTCGGGGACTCTCTCGGCATGGTCGTGCTGGGGTATGACTCGACAGTAAAAGTGACAGTGGAAGACATGATTCACCACGGAAAAGCGGTGCGGCGGGGAGCGAAAGATACGTTCATCGTAGTCGATATGCCATTCGGTTCCTACCATGGCAGTTTGGACCGCAGCCTCCAGCAGGCCATACGGATTTTCCAGGAAACCGGCGCAGAAGCCTTAAAACTGGAAGGTGCCGATGAAGTGCTGGATGTAATCCGTTTGCTGACGCGCACCGGCATTCCGATAGTGGGCCATCTTGGATTAACGCCGCAGACGGCAGGTGTACTCGGCGGCTATAAAGTGCAGGGGAAAACTGCGCATGCTGCCCAGAAACTGCTGGAAGATGCCAAGGCCTGCGAAGCGGCCGGCGCTTGTATGCTGGTCCTTGAGTGCATTCCTTATCAATTGGCGCGCGAAGTAACCGCGGCTTTGTCGATTCCGGTGATCGGCATTGGGGCAGGGGCGGAAACCGACGGACAGGTATTGGTTTACCACGACACATTGAAATACGGCTCGCACCATCTGCCAAAGTTTGTGCGTTCTTATGCAGAAACGGGCGAAATCATGAAAAATGGTCTGAGTGCTTACGTAGACGAAGTGAAATCCGGCGCTTTTCCGGCAGAAGAACACCGTTTTACGATGAAAGAAGAAGAACTGCAGCAATTGTACGGCGGCAAATAAAAACTGAAATCGTATTTTCCTTGCTGTGAATCGTATTTCAGAAACAACCGGCCGTATGTGCTGGAATATCAACAAGTTAATCTCGAAATATCAAAAAGGCGGCCCAGTGATTGTCTGGGGCCGCCTTTTTAAATTTATCGAATATAAGGTGCCGGGTTGACTGCGTTTGAACGCGCGCCATTCCAAGAACCGATATGGATTTCAAAGTGAAGGTGAGGGCCTGTAGAACGCCCGGTGCTTCCAACTTCACCAATTTTCTGGCCTTGTGAAACTGCTTGTCCTACTGAAGTACCGACACGGCTCATATGTCCATAAACAGTGGCATATGAACGGCCGTTGATGGAATGCGTCAAAATGACAACATTTCCGTATCCGCCCATGTAACCGGCATATGATACGTATCCGCTTGCCGAAGCGCCGATTGGTGTGCCGGTAGGGGCAGCGATATCAAGCCCTAAATGGGATTCAGCTCCTGCTCCGATGTCACGTCCGCCGAAGCCGGATGAGTAACGGCCAGCAGAAGGTTTAATGAATGTAGAACTTCCGGCTTTAGGCATGGAAGCGTGAGAGACAGCTGAAACAGAACTTGAGCTGGCAGCTGCTTTAGCCGCTTGTGCTTTTCTTGCAGCGGCCGCTTCACGCTGGCGCTTCAATTCCGCTTCTCTTGCAATTTTTGCAAGGCGCGCCTGTTCTTTGGCAATCTGGCTTTCCAGTCCTGCACTGATGTTCATTTGTTTCTGGTGTTCTTTTTCAAGTGCTGCTTTTTCATTCGCCAAACGCTTCTGTTCCGCGTTCAATTCTTTTTCAAGCTGAGCCTGCTCTTTTTTCTGGCCGTCAAGCGAGTTTTTCAATCCGACAAGCTCGGCTTTCCGGACTTCCTGCTCTGCCAATTTCTTTTCAACTTGGGCTTTTTGCTCTGCCAGCAGCTTTTTATCTGCGGCTTGTTCGCGCATGATTTCACGATCCGCTTCGATTAAGGTATTAACTGCTGAAAAACGGTCGATAAAATCAATGAAGCTGTTTGCGCCAAGCAAGACATCTATGTAATCCACGGACCCGCCGCTCAATTGGATTGCACGTGCGCGTTCCTGGAGCAAAGCGGTTCTTTCATCAATTTTGCGCTGCAATTCAGTGATCGAAGCCTGCAAAGCGTCAATTTCGGCTTTGGTTTGGTCGATTTGAGCCTGTACATCGTTGATTTTGTTTTGTGTTTCCTGAATTTTGCTGTCCAATTCGAAAATTTTTCTGGCGATTTCTTCAAGTTTCGAATCGTTTTGAGAAATTTCGTTGGCTTTTTGCTGAATTCCTGAGTTCAATTCGCCCTGTTTCTGCTCGACTTGCTGTTTCTTGTTTTCCAAGTCGCTTAGCTTATCTGCGCTTGCTTCAGGAATTGAAATTGATAAAGCCAATATTGCTGCGATGGCAGCGAGTGCCCATTTTGATAATTTGTTCACGTTGCTTTTCCCCTTCCAACTATCTGCGGCTTATGCCTTTTCTTCCTATAAAATCTTCGAGAAGATGTAATTAAATATTCTGTAAGGACAATGTCCTTAAAAAAACCGACAAAGGTATTGTACCATCATAAAAAACTATTTTTTATTACAGTTTTGTATCAAATAGTTTAAAGGGAGTAATATTGGGTAATATAGATAATTTCAATAATTGAGCGAAAAAACAGAAAAAAACCTTTGCTGGTTATAACAGCAAAGGTTTTTGTGAAATAATTTTATTATTATTGCTCTTCTTTTTCTTCCGTCCGTACAATCAAAACATCGCATTTAGCGGCGCGCACAATGCGTTCGGAGACGCTTCCCATGAAGATGCGTTCAGCGGAATTGGTGCCGGTAGCTCCACAGATGATCAAATCGATATTGAAGCGGCGAACCAGTTCAACAGGGATGAGCGTTTTCGGAGAACCGACTTCGATGACAATGTTTACATCAGGTACGCCAGCTGCGACAGCTCTTGCCTGGTAATCTGCCAGCAATTTTTCGGCATATTTTTTAGATTCCTCGACAAATTCACGGCCGTAGGATTCGATGGTTCCGAAAGATTGGTTATCGATGACACTTGTTAAGTATAAGACCGCTTTGTTTCTTGCGGCAATGCCAACGGATTTCTTAAAAGCCAGTTCGGCTTGTCTGGAACCGTCAACTGCCACCAAAATCTGTTTGTATAACATAGTCATAGCAGCTTCCTCCTTCTCTATAATAGTTAATTTCGTGAAACGGATAAACAGTTCCTTCTTTTCGCGAAATTTTCAAGAGAGATTTGTCCAATTTATGGAGGGATGGGAAAAATGCAACAGCTAACAAAACGCACATATGGTACGATATTAATCAATAAAATGCAAAATTAAAGGCATAATCGAGGTGATTGTATGGTCAAGAAAACATCAGGTGCAGCGATATCTCCAGAGTTAAAAGAATTGCTGTCCATTCAGCATGTGACGAAAGAATATAAAAAAGGGGCGTACCTGTTCCGGGAAGGAGATTCCGTCAAAGGCATCTATATCATCCGTTCCGGAAAAGTACAGATCGGCAAAGTGACGACGGAAGGACGTGAACTGACCTTGCGGATTTGCGGTCCAGGCCAATTGGTCGGAGAAGTCACGGTTTTTTCAGAGCATCCGCTTTATATGCTCGATGCCAAAGCGCTTGAAGATGTCAGCTGCCTCAAAATTGCCATACAGGATCTGGAAGATGCATTGCTTGAAAACGCACGGCTGGCTGCCGCTTTTATGAAGTGGATGGGCATTGACCAGCAGAAGACCCAGACAAAATTCCGCGATCTGATGCTTCACGGCAAAAAAGGGGCGCTGTATTCTACGTTGATCCGGCTGTGCAATAGCCACGGCGTGGAAAAAGGCGATGCCATCTTGATTGACTTGGTTCTGACCAATCAGGATTTGGCAAATTTCTGCGGCATGACGCGGGAAGTGGTGAACCGGATGCTGAGTGATTTGAAAAAAGAAGGGAAACTTTCTGTGGTGGATGGAAAGCTGCTGGTGCGGGATCTCCGCCATTTAAAAGTGGAAATCAATTGTGAAAACTGCCCCATTTCTTTGTGCAGGATTGACTGAGCAGGCTAAGAAAAGGCAGTTGGGCGTAAAGCAATTTGAGTTGGACGTAAAAAAGAAAAGTTGGACATAAAACGAAGAAGCTGACCGGGAAAAGTCCGGTGCGGCTTCTTTTTTTGTCTAAAAATTGACAACCCCTATAAAAAATCACACAGGTGTGAGAAAAGTCACATTGTCTGTTAGTGGAAAAGATTACTCTGTACTCAAGAGATGAACCATAAGAGGTGAGGGAAATGAGCAAAAAAAATGAAGCGCACGATGTCGACTTAAGAGGGACGCTGATCAGCGTACTTTTTGTTGGAATTGTCATTGTTGCCATGTGGGTGGCTGTGTATTTAATGTATGTCGCAAGATAAGTGAGAGTGCTTAATCCAAGTAGAAGAAAAAGGAGTAGATCAAGATGCATCTTCATAAATACGAAAAAATCTGGCTGGCCTTCGGGGTAGCGGCACTGGTGGTGTTTTTAAGCGTTGTCGGCGTAAGTGCATTTTCACATGACCACACACCGGCAGGGGGAATGGAAACGATTGATCCCAAGAAAGTGAACGAAACGGCGCCTTTTGACAACCCGGGAGTGACGCAGCTTGATGACGACACGTATCAAGTGGCAGTGGTCTCGATGGCGTTTGGTTATAACGCACCGGATCTGAAAGTGCCGGCCGGAAAAGAAATCATTTTTAAAGTGACCAGCACGGACGTGGTCCACAGTTTTACCATTGATAACACAAAAGTCAATTTGATGGTCGTTCCCGGCCAGATTACAACCAAATCCTACACATTCGAAAAGCCCGGCAAGTATTTGATTCTTTGCAATGAGTACTGCGGAACGGGACACCATTTGATGTACAACGAAATAGAGGTGTATTAACATGATTGCTGCAAAAGACCGGAAAATCGCATTATGGAATATCGGTGTCGCCTATACGGCATTCTTAATCGGCACATTATGCGGCCTGCTTCAAGTATTTATCCGCAACGATGCCTTGCAATTGCCTGCTTGGCTTGATTATTACCAAATCTTAACTGCTCATGGCGTGCTTTTAGCCCTTATTTATACCGCCTTTTTCATTTTCGGATTTTTTGTTACCGGCATGAGCAAAACACTTGGAACGTTCGGCCCGAAAGTCTGGCTGTTTTCCTGGATCGGTTTCTGGGTGACTTTAGCCGGTACGGTTCTGGCTACAATTATGATCGTTTCCGGAGAAGCATCTGTTCTTTATACGTTTTATGCACCGCTGAAAGCAAGTGGCTGGTATTATGTCGGACTGGCGCTTTATGTAGTCGGCACATGGATCAGCAGTTTCGCGTTGATCGCCCATTACCTGGTATGGCGAAAAGCCCATAAAGGCGAAATGAGTCCGCTCTTCGCGTTCATGACGATTGCGACGCTTGTGTTATGGCTGATTGCTTGCCTCGGCGTTGTAGCAACGGTCCTGTTCCAATACATCCCTTGGGCATTCGGCTGGACCGACACGATCAACGTTGAACTGAGCCGCTCCCTGTTCTGGTATTTCGGACACCCGCTCGTGTATTTCTGGCTGCTGCCGGCATACATGGCCTGGTATTTGATCGTGCCAAAACTACTTGGCGTAAAAGTATTCAGTGATTCCCTGGCGCGTCTGTCATTTGTCTTGTTTATCCTGTTCTCGATTCCGGTCGGCTTCCACCACCAATTGACCGAACCCGGCATTTCGAACTTCTGGAAATTCCTGCAGGTTGTACTGACGTTCATGGTAATCATCCCGTCGCTTATGACCGCTTTCTCGATGTTCGCCACTTTTGAAACTTCGGGGCGCAAAAAAGGCGCAAAAGGCTTGTTCGGCTGGTTTACCATGCTGCCTTGGAAAGACGTTCGCTTCACATCGATTTTCATCGCAATGGCATTCTTCATTCCCGGCGGTGCCGGCGGCATCATCAATGCAAGTTTCCAATTGAATGAAGTCGTCCACAACACACTATGGATTGTCGGACATTTCCATATCACGGTCGGCACGCCTGTTGCGATGACGTTCATGGGCATGACGTTCTGGCTGGTTCCGTATTTGACCGGCCGCAAGTTCACCAAATCGATGCAAAGACTCGGCTTTGTCCAAATCATCACTTGGTCCATCGGCATGCTCTTGATGTCGACAGCGCAGCACGTACTGGGGCTTCTTGGAGCACCGCGCCGGACCGCTTATTCTTCTTACAATAACCATCCGGCTGCATTGGAGTGGTTTGACGGCATCCTGACCAGCCACGTAACAATGGCGATCGGAGGAAGCATCCTGTTCATATCCGCGATGATGCTGATGTATATCGTTGTCATGACGATGTTCCTGTCGCCGAAAGCCGTAAAACCGGAAGACATCGTCGAGTTTCCGCTCGCCGACAGCGACAGAGAAAGCTCACCGAAGTTTTTGGAGAACTGGAAAATCTGGATCGGCATTGCATTCGCTTTGATCTTCATCGCTTATGCGATTCCGCTCAGCAGCATGATCCAGCACGCACCACCTGGCTCAGAAGGACTTAAAACTTGGTAGGAGATGATAAACATGTTCACGATGGTCTTATCTTTAATGGTAATATTCACCGTCTTTACCGCCATGCTGGTTGAAGTGTCGACAACCGAAGATTGAAAACCGGCAAGCTTTCTTTCCGCATTAAACGGAAAGAAAGCTTGTTTTATTTGGAGGGGTTGGACTGGAAGTTGTATTCTGTTGGAATGTTCTTTATATTTTAAGGAACAGACTAGAAAATGGGGCATGGATAATGACGCTAATTGATTGGATTTTCACATTAATCGGAGCAGTTTGGATTGCTGAGTTTCTGCTGTTTCGGAACCGCGGGACTGCAAGCGACCCAGTGGAAAGAGGGTCGTTTTACCGGATCTTGGCGGTTTTGCTTGGAACGATTCTGGCGGCGTTTCTCCTTCGGGAAATGCGGGCCGAAGAAATCGCACCGGTTCTCAAGGTGATTGGCACAATTCTATTTGCCGCGGGCGTCTTTTTCCGATTTTGGGGCATCCTGCACTTGAAATCGCAATTCACGCGCCACGTGACGGTACGCGAAGGAGATGAAATTGTCAGCACGGGGCCTTACCGGAAACTGCGGCATCCGCTTTATACCGGCCTTTTTTTCATCGCCATCGGCATGCCGCTTTATTTTACCAGCCCGATTGCGGCAGTTGTGGGCGGAGCATTGATGATATGGGCACTCTTGAAACGGATCGATTACGAAGAAAAACTGCTAATCGAGAAATTCGGTGTGCAGTATGAAGAATGGATGAAAAAGCGTGCGCGGCTGATTCCGTTTCTTTACTAGAGTGCAGGCTGAACATACCTCCTTTTTCGCTCAAACGGCGGAGAAGGGGGCTATTTTTTCAACAAAAATTCTTGCTTGTTTAGAAGCGTAGGCAAAGGGGCGAAATGAGTTGGCTATAAAATTGGAGAAAGCACATTTGAAAGATGCAAACTCCCTTTTCGGGATGCAGTATGATGCCTTTTTGCCATTGCTTGAAAAATACCAGGATCACGATACCAGCCCGGCGAATGAATCAATCGACAAAATCGCTGAACGCTTAATCCGGCCCGACAGCACGTTCTTTAAAATTATGGAGGCCGGCCGGTTATGCGGTGCGATTCGCATACACTGGAAAGCGGGAAACCGCTTTTGGGTCAGCCCTTTGTTTATTCATCCGGATTACCAGGGGAGAGGAATCGCTTCAAAAGCAATGGCATTGGCAGAAAAACAGTTTCCGGAAGCCGTTAGCTGGGAGCTTGCGACGATCCTTGAAGAAGAAGGCAATTGCCGGCTATACGAAAAAGCCGGCTACGTCCGGACCGGCGCAGCGTATCAATTAAATGAAAAAGCGACGCTCGGCTATTTTAAAAAACTGCTGAAGGATGTGGAACGATGAACTATGCCATCAAGCCGCTGGAAGGGTTTACGGAAAAAATCAGGGAACTGGCTTTTATGCTTGAACACTCACGCAGCGTCACACTGAATGACGTAAAAGAACTTCAAACGAGCGAATTGGACTTCATAGAAGAGGCTGGCGGCAATTCAATCGGCGCACTGCTTGCCCATATCGCGGCCATCGAGAAAGTGCATCAGCTGATTTCATTTGAAGACCGGGACTTTACCGAAGAGGAATGGCAGCAATGGGGAGCTGCGATTGAACTAGGGGACGAGGCGCGTTCAGAATTCAAAGGGAGAACTTTGGCTGATTATTTAACCGGACTGGAACAGCTCCGGTCCGCGACGCTCGATAAGCTTCGAACAAAAGAAGACAGCTGGCTTTACGAAGAGCGCTATTGGCCGAACGGTGTACCGTACAATAACTACTATCTCTGGTTTCACGTCATGGAGGATGAAATCAGCCATCGGGGCCAAATCCGGGCTATCAAGCGGCGATTGCGGAAAGGGTGAAAGGGATGGAAACGGAACTTTCAACACACCGGTTTTACCTAAGGGAATTTGAAAAAGGGGATTGGCCGGCTGTCCATCGGTACGCTGCACTCGAAGCCGTCAGCCGCTATCAGCCGTGGGGGCCCAATACAGAAGAAGATAGCCGGACCTATGTCAAGCAATTGCTGGAACACGCTGCGAAAACCGATAGGATTCAGTTTGCTTATGCAGTAGTTTGGAAAGAAAACGGCCAGCTGATCGGTGCAGGGGAACTGTTTCTTCAGGATGCGGTGAACCGTGTCGGGGAAATCGGCTATATCCTCCATCCGGATTACTGGGGGAAAGGAATTGCGACCGAAGTGGCGGAATTGCTGATTGGCTACGGGTTCAGCAAACAGGGCCTCCACCGAATTTTTGCTACATGCGATCCCGCAAATGCTGGATCAAAAAAAGTGCTGCAAAAAGCAGGCATGATGTGGGAAGGGACGCTCCGAGAAAATCTGCGCATGAAAGACGGCTGGCGGGATTCGCTGATTTATGGAATGCTGGAACAGGAATGGCAAAGCAGATCGGCTTCTTCCTGGCTGGGCGAATAAAACCCACCCATCCTCCATCCGGAGAAAAAAGTTCACTCTTACTGCCAGATGTGATAAGCTTTATGTCATCGCGCTATAACAGGGCAACAGTACGGGAGTGATAACATGCCTAAAAAAGATAAAGCAAAAAGCGGAATTGGACGGGGAACCGGCAAAAAAGGCTGGACGCGCTGGCAAACAGGCGCCAAGAAAGCTAAAAATGCCAAGCCATATACGAGCAAAAACAAAAAAGCGAACGATCTAAAGAACAGCCAGCCGAAAGATGAGGGAACAGGCTGGGTTGACGTAGATTGATGGAAGACAAGCTGCCGAGAGAGGCAGCTTTTTTTGTGCAAAAAAATAAAACGGTGGCTCAAGCAGATTAATTTACATCGCGCACGATTTAGTTTAATGTAAATCGTGTACGATACAAACACATTGGAGGAATGAATGATGAAAGCACTTTACGAAACTACAGTTATTAATACGGGCGGCAGACAAGGGGAAGTTTTTTCAGAAGACAATATCTTCTACATGGACGTAGCAAAACCACAGGCACTTGGCGGCGAAGCGACAACAGCGACCAATCCGGAGCAACTATTTGCAGCAGGCTATAGTTCTTGCTTTAACAGCGCATTGGAATTGGTATTGGAACATGATAAAGTGAAAGTGGAAAAAAGCGAAGTCAAAGCGACAATTTCTCTCATCGGTGACAAAGAAAATGGCGGCGTTAAATTAGCGGCCAAACTGGAAGTAACAATTACCGGCATTGACGATGAGCTGAAACACAAATACGTGGAAAAAGCGCATAACTACTGCCCGTACTCCAAAGCAGTCAAAAATTCCATTGATGTAGAAATTGTCGTTATCTAAATAGATAATGGATGTGGTTGAAATGGATCAGCTGTCGAAACTGGATCAGCAATTATGTTTTGAAGTTTATAAAGCATCAAGCAATTTCACAAAGATGTACGCACGGGTGCTCGAACCGTTCAATCTGACATTCACACAGTACCTGGTGCTGCTTGTGTTATGGGAAGAAGATCATTTATTGATGAAAGACATCGGAGAAAGGCTCGGCCTCGGGACCGGGACGCTCAATCCAATCATCAACCGGATGATGGAACGCGGTTGGCTTGTCAAAGAACAATCGCCTGGCGACAAGCGTGCTTTCATCATTTCGCTGACAGAAAAAGCGAAGAGGGAGCATCAGCCGATTGAACAGGCGGTCGCAGAAAAACTGATTGATTGCAATTTTATAGACGTCAACGCCATCACGCTGATGAAAAACCTGAAAGAACTGAACGCTTTTTTCAGCGAAATGGATTTGTAGAATGGCAAAGCCAAGAAAAGGAGTGATGTGCAATGGGAATTTATGATTTAACGGTAACGGATGCAAACGGAAAAACCTACCCCATGAGCGAATACCAGGGCAAAGCGATGCTGATTGTCAACACGGCGACCAAATGCGGACTCAGCGGTCAATTCGACAGCCTTGAAAATTTGTACAAAACATATAAAGACCAAGGCCTTGTAGTTCTTGGTTTTCCATCTGATCAGTTTGCACAGGAACTGGCAAATGCAAAAGAAGCGGAAGAGGCATGCCGGATGAGCTATGGCGTCACGTTCCCGATGCACGACATCATCAAAGTCAACGGCAAAGAAGCACATCCGCTGTTTAAATACTTAACCGACAACACCAAAGGGCTGCTCGGCAGCAGCATCAAATGGAATTTCACGAAGTTTCTCGTGGATGGAGAAGGCAACATCGTCGGCCGTTATTCGCCGAAAGACAAACCCGAATCATTCGAGAAAGAAATCCAAAAAGTACTGGCGAAATAAAAACAGGATAACCATCAACGCCCCAGAGCAATCGATGCTCCGGGGCGTTTTTTATGAAGTGCTGGCAGAATGGCATATTTCATCCAACCATGTTGATACGGCATCCGCCGTTTCGTCCGGTTTATCCCATTGCAGCATGTGGCCTGCATGTTCAATTCTCCGGATGCTTACATCTTCTATGGCTTCCTGCAGCTGTGCAATCCCCAAAGCCCGGGCATCCTCCAGCTCTTTCGGTGAATCTGGATAAATTAGCAGCAAAGGTGCCTGGATAAAAGGATATACGCTGGTAAAGGGCTCCTGGAAAAACGCATGGATGATTGACAGCACCGTAAATTTAGACACCCGTAATTCAAATTCACCTTTTTCATTCCGGTGAAAAATCGTTTGAATAGATGTTTCTATATCACTGTCCCATTTTTTTGCGTATGGCCTGTATTCTGTTGCAGCAGCGGACCAATTTCGGAACCATGTCCGGTTATCCATATAATCGTTCCAGCCGGAAAGCGCATAATCGAATGTCATTTCAGGTTGGTTCTGCGGAAACGTAAAGCCGCCATCAAGAAGGACGATTCCAAGCACCCGGTCGGGATAATGCCGGGCAAAATGCAAAGCAAGGTCCGCACCCCAGGAATGCCCCATGACAAAAAACGGCTTCTCTGTCAGCTGATCCAAAACTCTCTTGAACCAAAGGGCCAGATTTGAAAAGAGATAATCTTCTTCCCGGTCAAGCGCTGCTGATTTTCCGTGTCCGGGACTGTCCAGTACAAGGAGCTGGTACCGTTCTTCCAACCGAGGAATCAATTTGCCGAAACTGTACAAGCCACTGCCCGCCAGTCCGTGGAAACAGACCAGGAGCGGCTTGCTGTTATCGCCGTATTGCAGGTAGCTCACTTCTTTCCCTTCAAACTGCAGTTTCATGTTTGCCATTTTATTGTCCTCCATCTACACCACCGTTTCTTCTTCTTTAACTTCGCGCTTTTTGCAGCCATTCCTGCCTTAGCAAATAAAAAGGGTTTTCGCTTCAAAAAGAAGAAAAGATTAAAGAAGAGGGAAAACAGAAAGAAGCAAAAAGACCGAAAAGATTTTAATACACTGGTGAAGTTAAGGGAAGGCGGATTCGCATGATGGAACAGGAATTTTACGACAAAATCGGCCAAACGAACGGCTGGGATTTCAGCTCGGTTCGCTGCATTGTAGAAGGGACAGGTTGGGATTTTTACAGAGAAGTGGTAAACAAGGCAAAACCTTCCGATATTCTACTGGACATCGGTACAGGGGGAGGGGAAAAAGTGCTGGAAATCGCCGGCTCTTTTTCTCTAGTTGTCGGAATCGACAATTCCAAACAAATGATCAATACGGCCCGCGCCAATCTGGCAAACTCACAGGTTTCGAATGTCCGGTTTTTCCAGCTGCCAGCGGAACACTTGAGATTTCCGGAAGGCTTTTTCGACTTGGCATCAAGCCGGCATTGTTCATTTGACGCTTTAGAGCTTGCCAAGGTCTTGAAAAAGGGAGGCTATTTCTTGACGCAGCAAGTCAGTGAAGGCGACAAGCTGAATTTGAAGAAGGCATTCGGGCGGGGGCAGAATTTTGGGGAAAAGGACGGAACCTTGAAAAAGGCCTACATACAAAAACTAAAGACAGCGGGCTTTTCAAAAGTAGAGGCGTTTGAGTATGATGCGGATGAATATTACGAAACGCCGGAAGACTTGATTTTCCTGTTGACCCACACGCCGATCATTCCGGATTTCGGCGAGAAGCCGGATGATTTAGCAGTGCTGAATGGATTTATTGAAGAGAACAGGCAAGAACAAGGCATCCGCACCAATTCAAAGCGGTTTCTGCTGATAGCAAAACGGTAGTGGGAACCGGTAAAGAAAAAAGGAGAAGTTTGATGAAGACAATCACAAATGGGCGATTTCCCTATCATACAGTCGAACCGGTGAACGGAAAAAATGCAGGACTGACGGTCATTTTCTACCACGGCTGGGGGACGACTGCTGAAAGCTACTTGGAATTTGCCGAAACTTTGGCCGGGGAAGGGTATACCGTCGTTTTGCCTGAGCTTCCTTATCATGACTCGCGAAATCCGTTGGCCAATCCTTTCTATCCAACAATTTTGCAAGAATATTTTTGGAAAACGATTTTTGAAAGCATCGATGAATTCGACGAATTTCTGAGAGCACTCGAAATTCCGGCGAGCCAATTGATTGTGGCCGGCAGTTCTATGGGCGGCTTTATCGCGGCGGGCATCGGAGCGCAGCAAAACCAATTGGCCGGAGTGGCAAGCATCAATGGTTCAGGAGCGTTTCTCCTGACAGAACAGCTTTTGAGAAAAAGGGATCAGCGGCTGGCTTTATCACCAGAAGAAGAACAGCAATGGAAAAAATACGACCCGGCAAAGTCGGCGCGGTGTCCGGCGCCTTTGCTGCTGCTTCACGGAAAAGAGGATCCGGTCATTCCAGTCGAAGGGCAGAGGGCTTATTATGAGTGCCGAGTTGATAAGTACGGGCCCCAACAGACAAAGATGATTTTATACGACGGTGTCGGCCATCAGTTTACGGATGAAATGGCCGCTGCTTTTATAGAATGGCTCAAGGGCTTGCAGCAAAGTCCATTAACAGTGGAAGAACTTGTTTCCCCTTTTATTTCCCGGGAAATAAAGAGCCTGCTGGGCTACGCCACGTCGTCCGGCCAGGCAGAGAAGGCATATGAGGGATATATGGCGGCCGCCAATCACCGGCTGTACGGATTTAAAATTCAAGAAGGCATTGTTGGATGTATTGGTGTTCATTTGGAAGAAGGCCAGCTGGAAATCAGACACATCGCCGTATCTCCTGAAGCGAGAGGACAAGGGATCGGCGGCCGAATGATTGAGTGGATTCAAGCGGAACACTCACCTTTCGTCGTAGTAGCTGAAACGGACCAGGAAGCTGTGGAATTCTACCGGAAAGCAGGTTTTACAGCGGTCAGCCTTGGTGAGAAGTACCCGGGCGTCGAACGCTTCTGGTGCGAAAGGAAAAAAGCGGATCATGAGAAATTCTAATAAACTGCCGAGAATGAATCAGCATGCCAAGTGGCGGCTTGAACTCGCGCAAAATTTAAGCAAACAACTGTCGAATTTCAGCGGAGTGCATGCGGTTGCTGCTGGCGGTTCGGTAGCGAGAGGATACGCCGATGCCTATTCGGATTTGGAATTGCTTGTTTACTGGCATCATCAGCCTGATGCCGAAACCCGGCTTGCAGTTTTCAACTGTTTGAATGCAGAGCGCCGCTATCCCAAAATGGATATCGGCTATGACAGCGCCTATCTGATTGACGGGTTTCCTGTCGATGTTTGGCATAGAACCATGGAGGAGGAAGAGGCAGTTGCAGACAAGGTGGTGGACCAGTTCAGCATCGACCTCGATGCCAGCAATGTGCTGGATACGATGCAATTCGCCATTCCGCTTTACGGTGCCGGCTATCTGCAGCCAATCAAAGAGCGGATCGGTGCGTATCCGGACCAATTAGCGGTGGAATTTCTGGAAGCCTATTTGCCTCATTTTCATCTTCGGCAGTTATTGTATGCAGCGAGGCGGGACAATCCGACGGCATTTTACAGCATTTTAAACTCCATTCTGGACGGCTTGTTCCTGGTCTTGCTTGCATTGAATAAGTCTTATTTTCCGACTTACAAATGGTTTTACAAACGCCTTGCCGAATTGCCGGTGGTGCCGGAACAAATCGATTTCCGGCTGCGTCAACTATATGTGGAACCGCCGCTTTCTGCCGTGAAGCAATTGACAGCGATACTGGAAGAAACGGTAGCACTCGCAGAGCGCCTGTATCCGCAGGTGGATACCGCTTTTGTCCGTTATGGACTGGAGCAGCCGGTTCCGCAGGCATACAAAAACGCCATTACTCTTGGAGTAAAGGCGCCGGGTGATTCGCGGTAGCTGATTTTTCTTCTTCTGCTTTTGGCTGATGTTGTTTGACGGGAGGATGGGCCGCCAAAGCGGCCAGAATCCCGATTGCCGGAAACAGCATGATGCCCCACAAGATTTCAGCGTAGCCATGGAAATGGTCGAACGCGATGCCGAGCGGCAACGGTCCAAGAGCCGATCCGGTAACAATCATGGCCATCGAAATGCCGCTGATGCTGCCGATATGCTTGCGGCCGAAATAGTTGGGCCAGACCACAGCCATGACGATTCGCTCGATCCCCATGCTGACGCCCCAAACTATCCCGAACAAGATGGCGACGGAAAAGCTGGAAGCGGTTTGCAATAAAAGCAACGAAGCGATTTCGCCGGCAAAAACAAGAGTGAGCATGTATTGCAATTTTACTTTCTCGAGAACGATTCCCGCAAGAAACGTCACCGGAAGGCCGATTAATGCGGTTAAGCTCAATACACTGGCAGCCGCTTCACGGGATAGTGATTTCTCAGAGAAAATCGACAGCAAATGGAACGTCAGGCCGGTATTGACGATGCCGGGAATGATGGCGCAGACCAGCAGCAGCCAGAACGACCGGGTAGCGGCTGCTTCTTTGACGGTCCAACTGGCTTCTTTGAGTGCAGGATTGGATTTTTCTGCTTTGGCGGCACTGCCGTTATCCGGAAGCAAGCCCATGTCTTCAGGGGAGTTTTGGATCAGGAAAAAAGCGAGCGGGGTAAAGCAGACAACGACAATGGCGCCAAGGATGAGCCACGAAGCCCGCCAGCCGAAAGCATCGATGAGCCAGACGTTCATCAGCGGGAAAGCGGCTGAACTGACCAGCCCGCCAATGGCAGCGATGCTGATGGCGCGCCCTCTTTTTTTAACAAACCATTGTGGAATCAAGGAACTTGAAATCAGCCCCATCGACCCTTGTCCGAGAAGCCGGATAAAAAAGAACCCGATAAAGAGCATGACGAGACTCGTTACGAAACTATTGAAAAAGCAGGCGATCGCCAAGGCAAAAGAGACAATGACGGCCATCTTTCTTGAACCGTTGCGGTCAATGAGCCGGCCGATAAAGAACAGCAGAAATCCTGCTGCCAAGGTAGCGCTTGAGTAGATGGCGGAAACCGTTGAACGGCTCCAACCGAATTCGTCTATATAATAATCAATAAAAATCGCATTGGAATACGTTTGTCCGGGGCCAGAGAAAAACTGGGATAAAGCCGCTAAGGCAATAATCACCCAGCCGTAGTGGAAAGAATAACCTGTCTGGTGTTTCATCGTGCATCTCCATTTTTATAAGATTAACTGAACTATGTAAACTTTTTATCAAATAATTATTTTAAAATCACAATTTAATATCATAGCACGATTTTAATTTAATGAAAGAGTTAAGTATTCAACAGCGAAAAGTAAAAGGATTCAGAAAGTTAGTATTTTCATATAACAGGTAAATGGCTGCTTTTTTAATCTTTCTTACGCTTATAAATTTTTTCGGATAGGCTGTGTAAATGGCTGAAAAAGGTGTATGATAAGACTGGCAAAAATTTAAAAGCAATAGGCAAAAATACTTGGCAAAATTTTTCATTAAGGCCGGCTGTTTTTACTGCCTATTTGGGTTATTTTATAAAGAGGATAATTAGTTGAGGGCAAAGGAGAAAAAGAACATGCAGTTTTGGGAATTATTTGTGGCAATGGTATTGGGGATTGTTGAAGGCTTGACGGAATTTGCGCCGGTCTCTTCAACGGGCCATATGATCATCGTCGATGACATTTGGCTGAATTCAAAAGAACTTTACACAGAGCCGGTCGCGAACACGTTCAAAGTCGTCATTCAGCTGGGATCGATCCTCGCTGTTGTCATCGTTTTTAAAGACCGTTTCAAAGATTTGCTCGGATTGAACCGAAAAGAGACAGCCGGCAAAAAACAGCGGCTCAGCTTAACAAAAGTAATTGTCGGATTGATTCCGGCCGGAGTTCTCGGCTTATTGTTCGAAGATTACATAGATGAATATTTGTTTTCTGTGGAAACGGTCATCATCGGGCTTGTTCTTGGAGCGATTCTGATGCTGATCGCCGATTACGTCACCAAGAAAAAACCGCATATCGACACGGTTGACCAGATGACCTACAAGCAGGCATTCGGAATGGGGCTGTTCCAGTGCCTCGGCCTCTGGCCCGGATTCTCGCGTTCCGGTTCAACGATTGCCGGCGGGGTTTTGCTGAGAATGAGCCACCACTCAGCAGCTGACTTCACATTCATCATGGCGGTGCCGATCATGCTGGGCGCCAGCGGCCTGTCACTGTTGAAAAACTGGGAGTACTTCACGATGGATGCCCTTCCGTTCTTTATCGTCGGTTTCATCAGTGCCTTTATCGTGGCGCTCGTCGTCGTCAAATTCTTCCTGAAATTGATCGACAAAATCAAACTGGTGCCTTTTGCAATTTACCGAATTGTCCTTGCTGCATTGATTTATATTGTTTATCTGTAAAGGCTTGTAAAAAAACATTTGCTCCTTTATAGTTTAGGAATACAATATTTAGTGTATTTAAAGACTAACAACCCCATATATAGTAAAACCAATAACAATGGTGCCTGAAAAGGCTTAATAGGGAATCCGCTGAAAAACGGAGCTGTACCCGCAACTGTAAGTGCTGACGAACTATGGCAATCCACTGTCCAACGGACGGGAAGGACATAGTGTAGGAAGACGCACGAGCCAGGAGACCTGCCATCGTTATAAGTTAATGACCTTCTCCGGGAGCTGGGAGGTATAACGAAGGTACTCTGCGCGGTGCAGCGGTTTTTTGCCGGTTTCCGCCTGATTATTTACGTTTATCCGACCCATCCTCTCGCTTGAGAAGATGGGTTTTTTGTATGCACAAATACCGACTGGAGGAATGAAAATGACACAGCAAATTACAGCAGGCCGTTCGCGGACCATCCAGACCAAATTGGTGCTGCCGCCGGACACGAACCACATGGGGACCATTTTCGGCGGTGCAGTGCTCGCCTATATCGATGAAATCGCCGCCGTTACGGCGATGAAACACAGCGGCAAAGCGGTGGTGACCGCATCGATCGATACGGTGAACTTCCTGTCGTCCGCACGGGTCGGCAATGTCCTGCTTCTGGAAGGCGTGGTCATTTCCACGGGGCGCACTTCGATGGAAGTGTACGTGAAAGCGGAATGCCAAAGCATCGAGTCAGGCGAGAAAACCTTGACGACCACCGCCATTTTGACCATGGTCGCCGTCGATGAAGCAGGAAAGCCGACGCCGGTGCCGGGAGTGGTGCCGGAAACGGAACACGAGAAAAAGCTGTTCAAAAGTGCACAGGACCGCAAGCAGCGCCGCATGAAAATCAACGAATACGCAAAGGAGCTGGTTTGATATGAATACAATCACCCACACAGAAAAGGATGCAGTGACAAACGCGATCCTGCGGGCGAGAGATGTCTACAAACTCGACGCCGCACCGCTGCTCGAAAAAGTTGCAGACCTGGAAACGCAGGCAAAAGGCGAGCAGTCTTTGATTTATGCGCTCAACCGCATTTCCATGGCCGAGCCGGATTGGACATTTGTTGCCGCGGAACTTTATTTGAACGATTTGTATAAAGGAGCGGCGAAAAGCCGGGGCTACCAGGCAGAATCCAAATACGGAGATTTTTATGAACTGGTGGAAAAACTGAGCAGCATCGGCATCTATTCCGGCGATTTGCTGAAGAGCTATTCAAAAGAGGAAATTCAGGCTCTGGGCAATGAAATCCAGGCAGACCGCGATTTATTGTTCAATTACATCGGGTTGTTTTTACTGGCAGACCGCTATTTGGCGAAGGATTACGAAGGAAATGTCCACGAATTGCCGCAGGAGCGTTTCCTCGTCATCGCGATGACTTTGATGCAAAACGAACCGCAGGAAAAGCGGCTGGACTTAGTGAAGGAAGCTTATTGGGCGATGAGCAATCTGTATATGACCGTTGCCACGCCGACGCTGTCAAACGCCGGCAAGAGCTTTGGCCAGCTGTCTTCCTGCTTTATCGATACGGTGGACGATTCGCTTGACGGCATTTACTTGAACAACTGGGACATTGCGCGCCTCAGCAAAGACGGCGGCGGCATCGGCGTTTATTACGGAAAAGTGCGGGCGCTCGGCTCCGACATCAAAAAATTCAAAGGCAACTCGTCCGGCGTCATTCCGTGGATCCGCCTTGTCAACGACACTGCGGTCAGCGTCGACCAGCTCGGCCAGCGCCAAGGCGCGGTGGCGATTTACCTGGACGTGTTCCATAAAGACATCATGAACGGCTTCCTGGATTTGAAGACAAACAACGGCGACGAGCGCCGGAAAGCACACGACATTTTCACCGGCGTGGCGATTCCGGACCTGTTCATGGAAAAGCTGAAGGAAACCGATGAAAACGGCCGCAGCACCGGCGAATGGCATACGTTCTGCCCCCACCAAGTGAAGACCATCATGGGCTGGAAAGACGAAGCCGGAACTGCGCTTGGCCTGGAAGACTTTTACGATGAAACGGACATTAAGCACTTCCAGGAAAAATACGAAGAAGCGGTGGGCAACCCGTTATTGCCGCGGAAAACCTACCGGGCGATGGACATCATGGCACGCATCATGGTGTCGCAGCTTGAGACCGGCACGCCGTATATGTTCTACCGCGACGAAGTCAACCGCCAGAACCCGAACAAGCACTTGCGCGGCAAAGGGCGTACGTCGATTTACTGCAGTAATTTGTGTACAGAAATAACCCAGAATATGTCAGCTACAACGATCACGAAAGAGTATACGGACGAAGACGGCAACCTAGTAATGATCCGCAAGCCGGGCGATTTTGTCGTCTGCAACTTGTCATCGATCAACTTGCCGCGCGCAGTGAAAGCGGAAGTACTGGAGCGCCTTGTGCCGATTCAGATGCGCATGCTGGATAACGTCATTGATTTGAATACCATTTCCGTCGGCCAAGCCGATGCAACAAATAAGAAATATAGAGCAGTTGGTTTAGGAACTTTCGGATGGCACCATCTTTTGGCGCTCGAAGGCATCCACTGGGAAACCGAAGAAGCCGTGGCCTTCGCCGATAAATTATATGAAGAAATCGCCTACCACACGATCCGCTCTTCCATGGAACTCGCCAAGGAAAAAGGCGCTTACCGCGAATTTGCAGGCTCCGAATGGGAGACTGGCGAGTATTTTGAACGCAAAGGCTACACAAGCGTTCGCTGGAACGAACTGCAAAGCGCCATTACGGAAAATGGTGTCCGCAACGGCTGGATGATGGCGGTGGCACCGAACTCATCGACGGCCAAAATCGGCGGCTCCACAGACGGCATTGATCCGCTCTATGCGGTGGAATTTGCGGAAGAAAAGAAAAACTTCAAATTCAAAGTGACGGCGCCGGACCTTGACCACAACACCTATGATTATTACCGCCGCGCGCGCCACGTGCTCGACCAGAACTGGAGCATCCGCCAAAACGCGGCCCGCCAGCGCCATATCGACCAGGCCATCAGCTTCAATTTCTATGTGCCGCATACCATCAAAGCGAAAGAATTGCTGGGACTGCATTTTGAAGCATGGGAGCAGGGCTTGAAGACGACGTATTACGTCCGCAGCACATCCCAGGCGGAAATCGAAGAATGCGAAGCATGCCAAAGCTAAGGAGGAACCACTATGTCCATTCACGCACCATTGCAAAAGATCAAGCTGCTCAATCCCGAGCAGCCGAATAAATCCACCAGCATCATCAACGGGGAGTCTTCTGGTTTACTGAACTGGAACGATATCGCCTATCCGCAAATGTACGACTTGTACCAAACGCTTTTGTCGAACTTCTGGAAAGCCCAGGAAATCAATATGCAGGACGACATCAAGCAATGGGATCATTTGACGGACGTCGAACGCGACGTGTTTCTGCGCATCAACACGCAGCTGGCGTCGCTCGACAGCCTGCAGACGCCGACAATGAGCCAGGCGATGGACTATGTCACCGACTCGAGCTTCAAGGCGATTTTCGCGGTCATTTCCCAGCAGGAAGCGGTGCACAACGAGTCGTATTCGTATATCCTGAGTTCACTGGTGTCGATCAGCGAGCAAAATGCGCGCTTCAACCAGGCGAAAAGCGATCCAATCGTAAGAAAGCGCAACGACCTGATTCTGGATGCCTACGAGGCGTTCCGCCAGAACCCAACGCCGCAGACCTTGTTCCGCTTGAGCGTCAATTCGATCAACCTGGAAGGCATTTATTTCTACGCCGGCTTCGCCTTTTTCTATCATTTGGCGCGCCAGCAGAAAATGCTCAAAACGAGTACGATGATCAGCTACATCCAACGCGATGAAATGCAGCATGCGTATTTCATTTCCCAGTTTATCCGCATCATGCTGACGGAAAATCCGGAACTGAATACCGAAGAAAATATCCAATACGTCTACGACGCTGTTGACAAAGCGGTAGGGCTGGAGAAAGAATGGGCGCGCCACATTCTGAAGGACATCCAGGGACTTGATTTGGACGAATTTGAAGGCTATGTCGAATACTTGGCCAACAAACGCCTGCGCCAGCTCGGTCTCGACAATCTGTACGCAGAACAAAGCAACCCGATGCCATGGATCCAGGTGTTTGGCGATGACATGATGAATGAAACCAAATCGGACTTTTTCGAGCAGAAATCCCGGACCTATTCGAAAGTGTCGCAGTCGAATGGCTTTGACGAACTATGAGCCGCGGATTGCCATCGTCTACGCATCTGTCACTGGGAATACGAAAGCGGTGGCGGAGATATTGCAGGAAATCGGCCTTTCCAAGGGGATGGAAGTGGAGCTTTGGCCAGTAACGGACTTTCCGCTTAGTGAACTCTCCCGTTACGATGCAGTTCTGGTCGGCACATACACATGGGGCAGCGGCGAGATTCCGAAAGAAATGCATGGTTTGTTTGAGGCATTTGAGAGCTCGGAACAACCCGGATTGGTGACGGCTGTTTTCGGAACCGGCGACAGCTTTTTCGCCGAATTCTGCGGCGCTGTCGACCGCTTCCGGGACATGCTGTTTGTAAAGACGGATTTGGCGGCCACTTTGAAAATTGAACTGGCGCCGCAGGAAACAGATGTTTCACGCTGTGAGAAACTGATGGCCAGCCTCCTCAAGCGGCTAGCGGTGTTTTCCTGGAAAGCAGACGGGTATAGAGCTTAAAAGGAGAATATCCATGCTGAAGGAGGAAAATGAATGGCAGTAAACAAATGGTGGAAACTTGGTGCCGCAGCCGTTTTATCAATCGGTGTACTTGCAGGATGCGGCAACGGCAACAACGATGATTCGAATAACGATGACCAGAATGAGATGAATGACAACCAGAACGACGACAATAACGATGACGACAATGATTCAGATGATGACAACGACAATGATAACGATTCAGATGATGACAACGACAATGATTAAATGAAATCGAAGCAGGCTGCGCAATAGTTGCGGCCTGTTTTTTATTTCTCAGGCTATTGATGGTTGAGTGGAAGAAAAAATCATAAGAAGAAAAGCCAAAAAAGGTTGTAGAGGTATTTGCAGGTATTTTATGGAACTTACTTAACCGGTTTTTCAGCGTTCAGATGAGTATGCTTTTAGAATGTTGGAGGATTCCTGGTTGGTTGCCTGCTCCACTTGTATTACAATATAAGATAAATCCTATAACCCAGATAAAGAAAGGTCGTTTTTCTTCATGAAACCAGTTAATAATATAACCGATCTGATTGGCAACACTCCGGTTGTCAAATTGAATCGAATCGTGCCAGAGGATGCAGCGGATGTCTATGTCAAACTCGAGATGTTCAATCCGTCCAAAAGCGTCAAAGACCGGGCAGCCTTTAATATGATTAAAATGGCTGAAGAACAAGGACTTATTGGAGAACAAGCAACAATCATCGAACCGACTAGCGGAAATACCGGCATCGGCCTTGCGATGGTGGCAGCTGCCAAAGGCTACCGTTCCATTCTTGTGCTGCCGGATAATGCGACACAAGAACGCATTAATTTATTGAAAGCATTCGGCGCTGAAGTTGTGCTGACGCCGGACCATGAAAAAATGCCGGGAGCCATAAAAAAAGCACTTGAACTAAAAGAAGAAATTCCAAATAGTTTCATCCCGCAGCAATTTGAAAACGAGGCGAATCCGGATATCCATCGCACCACCACCGCTTTGGAAATACTTGAACAAATGGACGGCGAGTTGGACGCTTTCATCGCTTCCGCAGGTACCGGCGGAACGATTACAGGAACCGGAGAAACCTTGAAAGAACATTTGCCGGAATTATATATAGCAGTCGTGGAACCAAAAGGCTCGCCGGTTTTGTCCGGCGGAAAACCCGGAAAACATAAATTGGTGGGCACCAGCCCTGGATTTATACCCGATATCCTAAATACCCAAGTCTACGATGAAATTATGGCGATCAACGATGAAGATGCCATCGATATTTTCAAAAGAGTTGCCCGCGAAGAAGGGATTTTTGTTGGCCCATCAGCTGGAGCTACCATTTACGCAGCGATCGAAATTGCCAAGCGCCTCGGGAAAGGCAAAAAAGTCCTTTGCATCGCACCAGATACAGGCGAACGATACCTTAGTATGAACCTGTTTGATGAATAGAACATTTTTTAGAAGAGAGGAAGTCCTCTCTTCTTTTTTTATGGATAAAAAAGCAAGCTTGACAATCTTTTAGAGTTCTCTATACTTTATATAATGTAATCCGATAGGAAAGGTATGTTTTAATATGTTCATTGATATAAAACAAATTAATAAAGTTTATTTAGATCAAAATCAAAAGCCAAATACCATTCTGAAGGATATCGATTTATCCATTCAAAAAGGGGAATTCGTCTCCATTCTCGGACCTTCAGGCTGCGGCAAATCCACACTGCTTTCGATGATTGCCGGTTTGACCGGAGCAACTTCGGGAGAAATTATTGTCAACGCCAAAAAAGTGGAAAAGCCGGGCAAGGACAGAGGGATGGTTTTCCAGGAAGCTGCGCTTTTTCCTTGGATGAATGTGACAGAAAACGTGATGTTTCCTTTGCGGAAAGAAATGTCCAAAAAGGATGGCTTGGAGCGGGCCCGCCATTTCCTGGCGATGGTCCAGCTTAGCAATTACGCCAACCATTATCCGCATGAATTGTCGGGTGGTATGCAGCAGCGCGTATCGATTGCCCGTTCTCTTGCGATGGATCCGGCTGTGTTATTGATGGATGAACCTTTTGGTGCGCTCGATGAGCAGACCAGAAGCCGCCTGCATGGCCAATTGGAGAAAATCTGGATCGATACGAAAAAGACAATTGTCTTTGTCACACATAGTATTTCTGAATCGATTAAACTGTCTGACCGAATTATCGTCATGGGCACACGGCCTGGAACGGTTCTGGCTGACATCAAAGTGAATATTCCCCGCCCGCGCGAAGAGCATAAGCCGGAAATGGCCGTTCTTGAAGGGGACATTATGGAAATGCTGAAGAAAGAAATTGATAAGGTTGTCAATGAGGAGCTTGCATATGAAGCCACTAGTTAAACGCCTGATTTTCTTTGCAGCACTCATCGTTTTCTGGGAACTGGGGTCACGGTTTGAACTCTGGCATGAAACCATCTTGCCTTCACCACTTAGTGTTTACGAATCATTGGTTGCCGGCTTTTCCGATTTAACCTTGGTCTATGATTTGGCGGCGAGTTTCCGCCGGCTGCTCATTGGTCTTGTGGTATCCATCTTGATCGGTACGGGCGTCGGGATCTTGCTCGCCCGTTCTCAAACGGCCGATGATACACTCGGCACCATGGTGCTTGCTTTGCAAAGCGTACCGAGCATCGTTTGGCTGCCTCTGGCGATGATGTGGTTCGGGCTTGGCGAAGGCGCGATCATATTCGTTGTCATCTTGGGCGGAACATTCGTCATGACATTGAATGTCCGGACAGGCATTAAAAACGTCAATCCGCTCTATATCCGGGCAGCCCGGACGATGGGATCGAACGGCATTGATTTATTCATGAAAGTCATTATCCCGGCTTCTGTCCCTTATTTGGTAACCGGGGCGCGACTTGCCTGGGCATTTGCATGGCGGGCACTGATGGCCGGGGAATTGCTCAGTGCAGGTCCCGGGCTTGGGTACACGCTTCGGTATGCATCCGATTTCGGCAATATGTCGCTCGTTATCGGCGTCATGATCATCATTGGGGTGGTCGGCGCAGTGGTCGATCAATTGATTTTCCAGCGCATTGAAAAAAACGTCCTCAGACGATGGGGATTGGAAGCATAATTCATAGCAGAATAAAACCTTTAGGAGGAACTATAGAATGAAAAAATTCATTGGATTTATGGCCATCATCGCCTTAGCTGGAATTCTTGCAGCTTGCGGTTCAGCGGAAACAGCAAAAGATGATGCTTCAACCGTGACAATCGGCTATTTCCCGAACCTTGACCACGTCCCATCGATGGTCGCGAAAGAAAAAGCCTTGTATGAGAAAAATCTGCCGGAAGGAACAAAAGTCGAGTATGTTACATTTGCGGATGGATCAGACTTCATGACGGCTTTGAAAACCGGAGACATTGATGGAGGTTTGGTAGGGCCGGGTCCGGCGATGAACAACTATACGAATGGCGCTGACGTGACCATGATTGCTGGCGGCGCTTCAGGCGGTACGGTAGTAATGGCGAGAAAAGGCAGCGGCATTGAATCGGTCGAAGATATGGCTGGAAAAACATTCATTACGCCTCGCGTAGGCTGCACGCACGATGTTCAATTTGAAACTTTTATGAAAGAAGCGGGAATCACTTCCAACCGCATCGGCGGGAAAATGCTTCACCAAACCGGCAAACCGGCTCAATATGAAGCCATGTTTGCTACAGAAAAAGTGGATGTGGCTGTAGCTCCTGAACCATGGGCAACCGTTCTCGAACAGAATACTGGCGCTGAAGTGATCATTGAATCGGATGAAATTTCGTTCGGGACAACATTGCCGGCCTCCGTATTGGTCACTACGGGACAATTGGTTGAAGAAAACCCGGAAATGGTCCAAGGCATTGTAGATGCGCATAAAGAAGCGACTGCCTTTATCGCTGAAAACCCGGAAGAAGCGAAGGAAATCACCATCACTGCG
The DNA here is from genome assembly GCF_020071995.1 of Planococcus chinensis. Classification (GTDB taxonomy): domain Bacteria; phylum Bacillota; class Bacilli; order Bacillales_A; family Planococcaceae; genus Planococcus; species Planococcus chinensis_A. Next base: position 188,468 of record NZ_JABWTK010000001.1, read on the forward strand.
ATTGATGATATCACTGGCCAGAAGCTGGACAAATCAGTAATCGACGGCGCGTGGAAGAACATGATTTTCGACACTGCACTTGCTCCTGAAGAAATTCAGGCATTCGGCGACGCTTCATTCGATCTTAAATTCCTGAAAGAAAAACCTGATTTCGCATCCCTTGCGGATACCCAATTTTTAGACTAATAAATAAAAAGGCCGGCAGATTTTGATATCTGCCGGCTTTTCTATTTAGTCTTTAAACCCTCAAATTCTCCACAACCGACGCAATCCCCATGCCGCCGGCGATGCACAGCGTTACAACGCCGTATTTCTTGCCGGTGCGCTCGAGTTCATGCACGAGCTTGGTCAACAGGATGGCGCCTGTCGCACCGATCGGGTGGCCCATCGCAATGGCGCCGCCGTTCGGATTGACCCGGCTGCGGTCTGCACCAAGCTCGTTGATGCAGGCAACGGCCTGAGAAGCGAAGGCTTCGTTCAGTTCGATGATGTCGATGTCTTCAATTTTCAAGTCCGCTTGCTTCAACGCTTTGAACGTTGCGTGCACGGGACCCATTCCCATTAATTCCGGGGAGCAGCCGACTGCGGCCTGTGCAATGACGCGCGCTTTCGGCTGGAATCCTTGTTTCAATGCTTCATCTTCCGACATGACAAGTAATGCGGCTGCGCCGTCGTTGCGGCCGCTGGCATTTCCTGCGGTAACGGTGCCGCCTTCTTTGAATACCGGTTTTAATGCCGCCAGTTTTTCGAGCGAAGTTTGGCGCGGATGCTCATCCGTTTTAAAAGCAATTGTCTCTTTGCGTGCTTTCACAGAATAAGGCGCAATCTGCGAATCAAACAAGCCTTTTTCAATCGCATTCGCTGCCCGTTCCTGGCTCTCTAAAGCGAACTCATCCTGTTCTGCCCGCGAAATCTTGTATTTCTCTGCGACGTTTTCCGCCGTGATGCCCATATTCAGCTCGCCGTATGTTTCCACCGGCTGCGAACCGGGCTGGCTCGCTGTGTTCGGGTCTTTCAGCATGACGTCGCCTGAACCCGTACCGAAGCGCACTTTATTGACGTAATAAGGCGCGGTGCTCATCGATTCGGCGCCGCCTGCGATGATGATATTACTCAAGCCCATGCCGATTTGCTGAACCGCGGAGTTGACTGCCTGGACGCCTGAACCGCATTGGCGGTGCAGCGTATAGCCCGGCACTTCGACCGGGAGGCCGGCGCGCAGCAAAGCAACGCGCGCCAAGTTTGAAACGTCTGCACTTTGCTTCGCCTGTCCCATAATCACTTCTTCTACTGAAGCGGGTTCGAGCCCTGTGCGGCGGAGCAATTCTTCGATAACATGGGCGCCGATCCGATCGACGGTTTCATTGCCGATTGTGCCGCCCAGTTTTCCGATGGCGGTTCTGACAGAATCTACGATCACTGCATTCTTCAATTCATCATCTCCTGTTTTCCGGAAAATTCCCGTGCGTAATGCTTCACTTTTTCCTTGTCGATTTCCATGCCGAATCCTGGACCGTCCGGAACAACTACTTCAAAATTCTCGAACTTAATGTCATTGACCGTGACGTTGTCTTTAAACAATAGGGGACCGAAAATTTCGGTGCCGAATTTCAAGTCGGAAACGGTTGAGTACAGCTGGGCGCAGGCCGCCGTGCCGAGGCTCGACTCGATCATCGTGCCGCCGTATAGGCCGAGGCCTGCCGCTTCGGCAATGCCGACCACTTTTTTCGTCTGCGTCATGCCGCCGTGCTTGCACGGTTTCAAGGCAATCGAATTGCCGGCTCGGGTTTTGGCAATCCGGAAAACGTCCTGGATGCTGGTCGCCGCTTCATCTGCCATGATCGGCACGCTGAATTTAGCGGTCAGCCGGGACATGCCTTCAAAATCCCAGGCCTGCAAGGGCTGCTCAACCATCGACACGCCGCCGTCCTGGAGTGCTGCGATGCAATAGTTTGACGTGTCTTCATCCCACGCCTGGTTGACGTCGACCGTCAGGCGCGCCGCGTCGCCGAGCGCTTCTTTGATGCGGCGGACGTGCTCGACGTTCTTGAACGGATCGCCTTTGCCGATTTTCAGCTTGAAGATGTTATGGCGTCTTTTCTCCAGCATTTCCTGTGCTTCTTCAATGTCTTTTTCGGTATTGCCGCTGGCGAGCGTCCATGCAATCGGCAGGGATGTATGAATCTGGCCGCCGAACAACTCGAAAGCGGGGATGTTTTTCGCTTTCGCCGCCAAGTCGATAATGGCATTTTCCACAACGGTTTTGGCAAAATAATTGCCGCGGACAAGTTTCGCGACATCGTTCATGATCCGGTCAAAATGATTCGGATTCTGTCCGATAATCAGAGGGGTGATATAGGCATCGATATTCGCCTTGATGGCTTCCGGCGTCGATTCGCCGTAGGAAGCGCCGCCAATCGTCGCTACTTCCGACCAGCCTTCGCGGCCTTCGTCGTCCTTCACGCAGCCGACCACAATCGTCTGCACGGTAATCGTGTGCATCGCCAGCTGATGGGGGCGGATGGTCGGCAAATCCAATATATAAACTTCAAAAGAACGTATTTTCATGCGAATAAACCCACTTTCTGCATTTTACTCCATAAATGCCGCTTCCGTTTTCTCACGGACTTCTTCAATCGTTGCACCCGGCATCAAATCAACCAGTTTTAATTGTCCATCCTCCACTTTGAATACGGCCAGTTCCGTGAAAATCATGTCCACTTGGCGTGTTGACGTAATCGGGTACGTGCACTCTTGCAGCAGTTTGGAACTTCCGTCTTTGGACGTATGGCTCATTGTTACAAAGACTTTTTTTGCACCGACAAGCAGATCCATCGCACCGCCGACGCCCATGATGTTCTTGCCGGGAACCGCCCAGTTGGCAATCACACCGGTTTCGTCGACTTGCAGTGCGCCGAGAATCGCAACATCGACATGGCCGCCGCGAATCATCGCAAACGAATCCGAACTGTTGAAGAAGGACGAACCGATTGCTTCTCCGACCGGCAATTTTCCGGCATTAACCAAATTCGGATCGATATCCGCTTCCTCGACATCGGTGACTCCAAGCAGACCGTTTTCCGTGTGGAGGTAGATATCCTCTGCGGTCATGTATTCAGCAACGAGTGTCGGGATGCCGATGCCGAGATTAACCGTACAAGGGCCCTGGAGTTCAAGGGCTACACGTTTTGCAATCATGTGCTGGGTTTCCGCTTTGCTCATTTGGACCGTCATACGCTCACCACTCCTTCTTTCGTCAGGACTTGCTGCGCTTTTACAATCACATCGACGTAGATGAACGGCGTCACAACGGCTTCCGGGTCCAGCTCGCCGGGTTCGACAATTTCGTCCACTTCGACAATGACCGTTTTGGCAGCGGTCGCCATCAAAGGATTGAAGTTCCGTGCCGTTTTGTAGTAAACGAGATTTCCTAACGTGTCTGCTTTATGGGCGCGGATTAAGGCGACATCTGCACGGATCGCTTTTTCCAGAATGTATTTTACGCCATCGATTTCACGTTCTTCTTTTCCTTTGGCAAGGTCCGTGCCGACGCCGGTCGTTGTGTAATAGCCGCCGATTCCGGCACCGCCCGCCCGCATCGATTCGGCGAGCGTCCCTTGCGGCAGGAGTTCGAGTTCAATTTCACCCCTTTGGTATTTATCGCCGACATCGCGGTTGCTCGTGAAATAAGAGCCGATGCCTTTTTTGATTTTATTCTGATTCAGAAGAATGCCGAGTCCTTTGCCGGACTCTCCGAGGTTGTTGCTGACAATCGTCAAATCGCGGACGTCTTTCTCCGTTAAACCATCTATTAAGGTAAGAGGAGCGCCGATCAAGCCGAAGCCGCCGACCAGAACCGTGTCTCCGGTTTTTACATGGGATAATGCTTGCTGTATGTCATGCTGTATTTTTGACATCGTGTTCCTCCATTCCGTGCTTATTCCACTGTTTTTAATGAGTCGCTTAGTTCAAACCAGGCAGGGATGCCGGCCGTCAGGATACAGATATAGCCAAGGTCGGCCAAGTCCGCTTCTGATGCACCGGCTGCGCGCGCTGTTTCCATCCAAGGTGCAGCTCCGCTGCCGTCGAGTTCCACGATAAAGTTGCCAGCCATATTCAAATACTTCAATTTTGAAGAAACTTTTCCGTCTGACAGAATCAAAGCCGATAGTTCTTCTTCGTTCCCGTGCTTAATTGCTGAAACCACTTGTTCAAGATAAGCCGTCTCCTCATCTTTCAGCCAGCCGATCATCGTGCCGAGCAAATCATCGGCCGTTTCAGGAGCGGCTTCCGGAAGCACAACCGGTTTGCCGCTCAATTCGAGCGCGTAAGGCACTGCTTCGAATGCTTTTTTCAAGGCCGCATTGCCTTTGTACAAGTAAGCGGTCAGGAAAAACTCCAGCAGTTCAGAGGCGGAATAGCCGAAATCGACGGCGCCTTTCGTGTGGAACAGCATGCTGCGTGAATACAGGCGCGCTGCGTTCATGCTGGCAATCAATGCGTCTTTTTCTTTGCGGGACAGCGAGCCGTCCTGCATGATTTCTCCGCGGAGGCCGGTATATTTATCCAGGACTTCCGGGCTGTAATCGTGCATTTTCTGAACCCACCCGGGAACAACATCATAAACTTCTTTGAAATACTCCAACGCTTTGCTCATATAGTGCACTCCTAGAAAAAATTATTTTAAATTTGCCGGATATTCGAACTGGTTGATGCCGAAAACAATCGGCAATATAAAGTAAACAAATGCCACGATCAAAACAAATGCAAGAACCGTCAGCCACGTGCCTTTTCTGACCATATCCATCATTGTAATTTTGCCTGTGGCAAAGATGATGGCATTTGAAGGCGTTCCGATTGGCAGCATAAACGCAAAACCGGCACCCATGGCAACAGCGGTCATCAACGGCAGGGGATGGACGTCAATCGCCATTGCCAATGCAGCTGTAATTGGAATAAGAATCGTTACAGTCGCCGTATTTGAAGTGACTTGCGTCATCGCAATCCCCAAAAGCACTGTGACAATCAGAACAAGGAAGTAAGAAGTGCCTTCCAGCAGCAGCAATTGATTGCCGATCCAGCCAGCCAGATCCGTTCCGTTAAATCCGGATGCCAGTGCCAGGCCGCCGCCGACCAGAAGCAGAACCCCCCATGGCATGTGCTTCAAGGAATCAGCGGTCAGAATGCGCTCACCCGGTTTCCCCCTCGACGGAATCGCATGCAGCAGAACGGCTGCGACCATAGCGATCATCGTATCGCTCAATCCAGGGATGATATCCGACCAGATGAACGTTCTGGTTACCCACATAAAGGCGGTAATCGTAAAAATCGTCAGTACAATTTTTTCTTCATAAGACATTTTGCCGAGCTCTTTTTTGCGGTCGATGACAAATTGTTTGCCGTTCGTAATCTTTTTAACTTTCATTGGATAAGCAATTTTTGTGATGTAGAAAATGGCAAACAGCATCAAAAGGACGATTAATGGAAAGGCGAAAAGGAAAAAGTGGCCAAAGGATATATCAATGCCCAGCAATTCGCCAGCTAAGCCAGCCAGCAAAAGATTGGTCGGGGTTCCGATCAAAGTGGCGCTGCCGCCGATCGTGCCGCCAAAACCGATGGCAAAAATGATCGATTTGGTGAATTTCGTTTCTTCTTCTTTTGTATAGACATCGTCTTCTTTCATCAACGTCACGACTTTGGCAATAATCGCCAGGCCGATCGGAATCATCAGCATGACGGTCGCCATATTGGAAACCCACATCGACAGGAAGCCGGTGGCCAGCATGAACCCGAGAACAAGGCCGGATGTGCTGGCGCCTACCGCACTGATGATTGTGATGGCAATCCGTTCATGAAGATTCCAGCGTTCGAGCGCCAAAGCGAGCGCAAATCCCCCGATAAACAGGAAAATCAACGATGCGCCGTAGCTCGAAGCGGCAGTGTTGCCGTCGACAGCCCCCAATAATGGCAATAAAATTAGCGGCATCAGAGAAGTGATGCCGAGTGGGATCGCTTCTGTCACCCACCAAACCGCCATCCAGGCCGTAGTGGCGAGCACCGCGCTCCCTTCAAAGCTAAGGCCGGGCAGCGGCAGGGCGAAGAGGATCAGGAAAAACAGGATTGGCCCTAAGATGAGCCCAACCAATTGCATCGTACTATACGAGTTATTGCGCTCCGTTTGCTCGTTTCCAGCGTCTGCCAACTTCTTCTTTCCCGGCAATTCAGCAGTTGCCGCCCCGGCATTGCCGTGTGCCCGGAGTTCTGCCATGGTCACCAGGTCTTTCGTTTCTTTGTGGGATTTCCACATACTTTGATTCAACTTTTTAAATGAAAAACTCATTGATGTTCCTCCCATTCCCCATGGTTACTGAATTACAATTTCGCTAAAAAAGCATCGATTTCTTTCTGAATATCATTCCGTTCTTCAAATACCATGGTGTAATGGTTAGAGTCCGAAACGACCGTGTCGATTTGTTTGATGGAAGCCTGTGTTTCTTTGTAATCGTCGAGATAAAACAGCGGCGGCATGGATCCGATATTTCCTTCGGCATACACAAGCAGAGTCGGGCACCTGATAGTTTTGCCGGTTGCTGCCGGGTCGAATGCATAGAAGCTTTCGAAATCGGCAACAATACGGGATTCATCCGCTTTGTTTTCCCAGTGCCCATCGGCCGGCCCGACTTCGTATTCTGCCGTATCCTGCAAGACATCTGTCCATTTGATGCCAAGGTTTGCGTAGATTTTTTTTATTTCTTCTGTGTAATGCTCCTTGGAGTTGAAATGGCGGCTGATTCGGCCAAGCGACGGCTGGATAATTCCGCGCTGGTGTTCGGTCGTTTTTGCAGCTCCGTCCAATAAAATCAGTCCTTTTACGGACTCTAACCGGCTTGCCACGATGGCAGAGATAAAGCCGCCCATCGAATAACCGAGTAAAATCGGGTTTTCCAGCTTCAGTTCGTCAATCAGCCCGAGTATATCTTCCGCGTGCTTGAAAATAGACGTATCGGAATCTGCTTCCGAGCTGTTTCCGCGTCCCCGGAGGTCCACCGCGATAAACCGGTAATCGCCTTTCAGCTTTTCTGCGTAATAATGCATATTCTTATGGGTGCCGGTCAGCCCGTGGATCGCCAGAATCGGACCTTTTTCCCCTGGATAATCCGCTATTTGAATCTCATTACCGTTCACATTCACTTTGTACAATTCCATCGGTTCCACCTCGGTTCAAAGATTAGCCATGCCTATAAAGAAGAAGAAGCTGCCAAGAGTTCCTCGACAGCCATAGGATTTACGCTTATTCAGTTCTCATAACGAAGTTCAATGCGGCTTCTTTATGGTCGCCTTTGTCGACCAATTTAGTCAGCAAAGTGGAGCGAACCCCGCCGGCCACATCCGTCTCCAGCCATTCGTCGCCTTCAAAGAATACCTGAGTGATCAATGTTTCATGACCTTCGTGTTCGAACTTGATATGGATATGTGCAGGGCGGTAAGCGTGGTAGCCTGCTGCAAACGTAAATTCGCCAGTCGGTCCGCTCGTCGGGATCTGATAAGGGATCGGGACAATTGAATGCACTTCGAAATCGCCGTTTTCATCTGTATGGAACTGGCCGCGCAGATTGAAATCCGGAGCTGTTGAGTCAAAGTTCGAATACAAACCGTCCGCGTCGTCCTGCCACCATTCCACTTTTGTGTTTTTAAGCGGTCCGTTTACGGAGCTGACGTTGCCGAAGAATACCAATTTGTCGCCAGGTTCGTTTTCGCGCTGTGGGATAACGAATGGCGCTTCTTCAAGCAATGGCGAGTTTTCTACATAATATGGCCCTAAAAGAGAAGGTTCTGTGCCAGGGGAGTTTTTGTATTTCGATTCAAGCACATGCGTCTCAACGAAGACATCCAAGAACAGCGGAATTTCACCGCTGCGTCCAAGGCGGTCTGCCCATTTTACAAAGTTCGTGTATTCTTCATGATTGAATTGCTGCTCATCCAAAAAGTTTTTCAAGTGTTTCACAAAGCCTTCATAAGCTGTCAATACACGCTCATTTTTTACGGTCGTTTCTGTCATCTGAATTCCTCCCAATAATTTAGTATGGTCGTTTCTAATTGCCTTCATAAGCCAGTTCATAAAATGTAAACGCATTCATCTTTAGCAAAAAAGAAAAGATCGGAAATAGCGCTTGCAATGTTAATGATTTTGTTGTACGATTAACGTACAACGCATCGTTATTCGTACAAATTCATCTTACACAGGGGGCCAAGCAAATGTCAACAGAAGAATTAGACAATTTTAAAAAATCGGGGGACTATGTCCAGTCGCTGGAGCGTGGATTACAAGTCATACAAGCTTTTTCGCAGCAAAATCCATCCATGACAGTCAGCGATACGGCCAAAAAAACGGGGCTTAGCAGACCGGCAGCACGGCGTATTCTCTTGACGCTTGAAGCGCTCGGCTTTGCAGAATCGAAAAACGGCAGCTATTCTTTAACGGCACGGACGTTATCATTGGGCTATGCCTATCTGTCTTCCAATAATACTTGGAGCATGGCGCATCCATTTATGAAACAATTCGTGGACCAGACCGGGGAGTCGTGCTCCATTTCCATCTTGGATGGAACAGATGTCCTTTATGTTGCCCGTGTCTCCACAAAACGCATCATGTCGATCAACCTCGGCGTCGGTTCCCGCCTTCCGGCATATGCGACATCCATGGGGCATGTGCTTCTCGCCAATCTGCCGAAAGCGGAACTGGAAACGTACCTGGAAAGAATGAACTTCGAAAAATTCACGGATAAAACCATTACCGACAAAGAGGAGTTTCTTAAAGTGCTGGAAGGGGTGCGCCAGAAAGATTGGGGCGGCGTCGATCAGCAGTTCGAAGAAGGTCTGCGTTCCATTGCCGTGCCGATCCGCAACGCCCAGGGCAAAGTGATTGCCGCCATGAACTGTTCCGTGCATGCGGGGCGCGTCAGCAAGAATGTGCTGCGCGAAGAATTTCTGCCGCTGCTCCAAGAAGCTGCCGAACAGATCGGCCAGGCGCTTGCCGCAGCCAATAGCTCGTCTTTTGAATAATAGAAAGCCCGGCCATTTCATATGGCCGGGCTTTCTTGGCGGAAAGAAGATTTTACTTGCAGCAAAGAGAATTTACTTGTGGTAATTGGGACATTACTTGCGGCAAATCCGAGTTTACTTGCAGCACTCCTTTTTTATCTCCGAATTCACACATTGCGAGCACAAAAAAGTATAATGAAACCACCAATAGAATGAATGCAAAGAGGTGCACCCATGATTGTCATCATCGACAACCACGATTCGTTTACTTATAACCTGGTCCATTACCTGGAGCAGTTTGACCCGGAAGTGGCCGTTTTTCAAAAAAGACAAATTACAGCCGAAGAAGTGAGAAACTTCTCGCCGGATTTGATTGTGCTGTCACCGGGTCCAGGGCGGCCGGTCCAGTCGGGCGCGACCAAGGAAATTCTCTGTTCACTTACGGAAGAGTTTCCCATCCTGGGCGTTTGCCTGGGGCATCAGACCATCGTCGAGCATTTCGGCGGGCGCATCATCAAAGGAATGCAGCCGATGCATGGCAAAGTTTCGCTGATGAACCACGATGGAAAAGGGGTATTTGCAGGAATTGCTTCTCCCACAAACGTCACCCGCTACCATTCACTGATTGCCGATCAAGCGGAGATGCCGCATTGTTTGATCGTTACTGCTGAAACGGAAGACGGCGTCGTGATGGGCGTACGGCACCGGACGCTGCCGATCACCGGCATTCAGTTTCATCCAGAGTCGATTTTGACGGAAGAGGGCTTCCGCATGCTGCAAAACTGCTATGAAGATGCGCGAGCATGGAAGGCCAGTCAGAAGAGGAGGGCGGCGCAATGACTAACCCTTACCTTATGTTTGAGTTCCAAGATGCCAATGGCAATATCCAGCCTACCGTATTCCAAAACCCCGTAAAAGTGCTGCAGACGGAGCGTTTAGAAGAAGTGCCGGCCATTATGGAAAGCATCGAAGAGGCAATTAAAGACGGCTATTATGCGGCCGGTTATGTGTCCTACGAAGCAGCTCCCGCATTTCAGCCGGAAATGCAGGTCCGCCGAGGTGCAGAAATGCCGCTCGTCTGGTTCGGACTTTTTGAACAGCCGCTTGCACTGGAACACGCAGCAATAGAAGAACCCTACCAAGTATCGGATTGGAATATGGCGAGTTCGGTGAGCCGCTATAAACAAGGCATTGGAAAAATCAAAGAAGCCATCGAAGAAGGGCACACCTATCAAGTGAACTACACGGAAAGGCTGCATGCAAAGTTCTCGGGAAGCGACCGTTCGTTTTATCATCAGCTGGCCAGAAATCAGCAAGCGGGCTATGGCGCTTATTTGGATCTGGGGAAATACCGGATCTTGTCAGCATCGCCCGAGCTGTTTTTCCGTGTCGACAACGGCAAATTGACCACTAAGCCGATGAAAGGGACGGCGCCTCGCGGACGCACGGCGGCAGAAGACGAAGCAAACGTCGGGCACCTGGTAGCTTCAGAAAAAGAACGGGCCGAGAACTTGATGATCGTCGATTTGCTTCGCAATGACCTGAGCCGCCTGGCGAAACCCGGAACGGTGCATGCCGCAAAACTCTTCGAAGTGGAAACCTATCCCACGGTCCATCAGTTAACGTCGACCGTGGAAGCGGAACTCATAGGCGGAGCGACTGTATACGATTGGTTCAAAGCGCTGTTTCCATGCGGCTCGATCACGGGCGCACCGAAAATCAGCACGATGAAAACAATCGCGGAACTGGAGCAGTCGCCGCGTGAAGTGTATTGCGGCGCAATCGGCTTTATCACGCCGGAAAAAAATGCGGTGTTCAATGTGCCGATCCGGACAGTCGTCATTGATGCAGAAAGGGAAACGGCGCGCTACGGCGTCGGTGGAGGCATTACTTGGGACTCGACTTCAGAAGGCGAATACCAGGAGCTGTACACCAAGGCACAAATCCTGACAGCGAAGCGTCCGGAGTTTGAACTGCTGGAATCCTTAAAGCTGGAAGACGGAACGTATCCGTTAATGGCCTATCATTTGGAACGCTTGAGCGATTCAGCTAAGTATTTTCATTTCCCGAGAAATAAGGAAGAGATAGAACAAGCACTTAAAAACTTGGCACGACAACATCCAGTGGGCTTTTTCAAAGTGCGGCTGCTTTTAGATAAAGGTGGAAATGTCTTTGTGGAAGCACTCGAAACCCAGCCAATCAAAGCACCGGTTATGTGCAGGCTGGCTGCTTCTCCGATAGACAGTGCCAATCCTTTTCTATTCCATAAAACGACTTATAGAAAAATCTACGATGAACATAAGAGCAGCGGCGATATTTTTTCGGTGTTGTTATGGAATGAAAAAGAAGAACTGACTGAATTTACAATCGGCAATCTGGTTGTTGAAAAAAACGGAAAGTTTTTTACCCCACCTGTCAGTTGTGGATTATTGCCGGGAACTTTCCGTCAGTACTTGATTGATGGGGGGGAGATTGAAGAAAAAGTGATGCTGAAAAATGAACTGGTGGACGTTGACGCGTTGTGGTTCATCAACAGTGTCAGAGGGTGGATGAAAGTTTTCGTCAAGTAAAATTCAGATTCGAATGAGAAATTTGCCTTTGTTAAAATGGGTTTAACAAATTTTAGGGAAGGGTATAAAAAAGTATCCGCAACTTCCGGGTCGAATTTTTAACTTTTTGTTAAATTTTTTTGGCGAAAATAGGTCTAAAGATTTTACATTTTGGTGAACGCGTTATAGGATGTAAGTAATCAGAAAACATTAGTGTTTCTGTGCTGACCGAAATCTAAAAACTTTACCTTATCATAAATAACTAAATACTCTGGTTGGATGTTACAGACAATAGAGCTGGAAACAACGCCGAAAAGAATTTCTTCACATTCTTTTCGGCGTTTTTTGTATGTTTGGACCGGAAAAAGGAGCGGAATTGATGAAGTATTTTATTGATCACAACAAAAAAAGTATTCATCAGCAAAAGTTTGCGGGAGATCGTTGTGGCTTTGTGGGAACGCCGATTGAAAGCAGAGAGTTTACGAATTGTCCAAACTATGTGGACCTGCTTATAAAAGAAAAGAAGTACAAAAGATGTGCTCATTGTAAATCGTTTCAAACGACTTTATCCAGTTGAACTAAAAGGAATGTTAAAAATTTATAAGGAGTGGGTTAAGATGGAACATTTAGAAGAAGTGGCTGAAAAAGTGGGGATGCTGCTAAAGTCGGAAGTTGAGCTGCAGCCCAAAGGCTGTATTGTCAAAAAGAAAAGAACGCTTGAAATTCATGCCAATACCGCTTTTTTCAGCTGTACTTTGGATTTTGACATCTCCTTTAATCGTTTCCGAGAAGACGGAATGGCACACAACAAAGCGGAAATTTATCTTTTGCCTGAAGAGTTTCCGTGCTTCTTATCCAATTTCAACGCTTATCCAATTCCATTGCCAACGGATTTTAATCAGCGCCTGATTTCGAATCCGAATATTGTCTGTGTGCATTTAGAGTCGAAAGAGCGTCCAGAATACTTTGCCGAACGGCTGGCAGCAGCACTTGAAGTGCTTGAGGAATTAGATGGCCAGGTATACATGAATTAAAAACGCCTGCAGACAGCAAAACCAACACATTAAAACGAAGCGAGGACGGGCTTATGTTAGTCAGATATAAGAAATCATGCCAGAAAATTGCGATGGGGTTATTGTCCTTTATGCCGAATGAGCGGAACGTAAAAAATCTGTGCCAAACCATGAACCGCTACACCGAAGATCCGGATTGGCAATTGTACTTGCTGAAAAATGAAGAAGATTATATCGGACTGGTTGGCGTGGAAGTCGCCGATACGTATTTTACAGTCCACCACATCTCTGTACTTCCTTCTTTCCGGGGCGAAGGGCTGGGACATAAAATGATTGAAAAAATTCAGCTTCTAATGCAGGACCGCGAGATGCGGGCAACCGCAGAAACGAAAGATTTCATTGAACACTGTTCAAAAAAAAAGTACGTACTAAACTGATAGGCTGAAATTGGTGAACCAGGAATCCGTTCAAAAGGATGGAATGCCTTTTATATATCTTGAAAGATGGGTGTTATAATTTTTCAGGAAAACATGGTTATAAGTGTCTGGAAGAGATTTTCCATATAAAGAGACAGTAGAGATGCAATTGGCAGGGAAAGCGGCAATTGGCAGGGAAAGCGGCAATTGTGACTGGCATCACATTGATGGTTGATATACTGCGCAATAATCACAGTCAGAGAATATAAAGTTGTTAAAACAGGCCCATAAGTTTCAACGGCCTGTTTTTTTGATAGAAAACATTCGACAATCAAGCCTGTTTGCTGACAGGATTCTTCTCCATGCAGGAAAACAGAAAGCGTTTGGCGAAGGAAACAATAAAGCCTGAGGCAATAAGGGGTTCAACTGGAAGCCGTTTTGAATGCTGGCAGTTGAAGAATTGTGGGTTATTTATTAAGGAGGATGGGGAATGTCTACTGTAGAAGGAAAAGTAATCATCATCACCGGGGCATCGAGCGGGATCGGCGAAGCGACAGCCAAAAAGTTCGCCCGTGAAGGCGGCAAAGTGGTGCTTGCTGCAAGGCGGGAAGACCGGCTGCAAACACTGAAAGAAGCGATTGAACAAGAAGGCGGAGAAGCGGTCATTAAAGTGACGGATGTAACGTCTTATCCTGAAGTGGAAGAGCTGGCGGAGTTTGCGATTGATACATACGGCCAAATCGATGTCATGTTCAACAACGCCGGGCTGATGCCTTTGTCGTTTATGGACAAATTGAAAATAGACGAATGGGACCGCATGGTTGATGTGAATGTCAAAGGCGTCCTGTACGGCATTGCGGCAGTGCTGCCGCATATGCAGGAACGCAACAGCGGCCACATCATTACGACGTCATCAGTAGCGGGCCACAATGTATTCCCTTCCGGAACGGTCTACTCCGGCACAAAATTTGCAGCCCGGATTTTCATGGAAGGCTTGAGCAAAGAGCTCGCGCAGACGAATATTAAGACGACCAGCATTTCACCAGGCGTCGTCCAGACCGAACTGGCTTCGTTCATTACCGACCCGGACATCAAGCCGCGTTTTGAAGACCCGAATATTCCGTCGCTGACGAGTGAAGATGTGGCGAACGCCGTTTACTACGCAGCTTCCCAGCCGGACGGCGTGGCAGTCAATGAAATCATCGTCCGCCCGACCAATCAGGGATAAATTTTGAAAGGAGAAACTTCTGTTTCTCCTTTTTTATTGTCCTGATTAAGATGCACAGCTGATTGGTGAGGCGACGGAAATAACGGGTATAGGAAACAATAGGCAGAATCACATCAGCAAAGGAGAGAACCCAATGAAAAAGCTTGGCATGATTGGCGGTACAGGACCGGAAGCTACAGTGGATTACTATCAATCCATCATTACGAAATACCAGGAAAAGACGGGAGACCCGGAAAGTTTGCCTGAATTCCTGATTCATAGCATCAATATGTACAAAATCTTTGGAATGCTTGAGGACAATCAAACACAAGAGCTGACGGATTATCTGGTAGAAGCGGTCGGCGTTCTTGAGAAAGGCGGAGCAGAATTCGCTGTACTGACGGCGAATACGGCGCATATCGTCTTTGATGCGGTCCAGCAAAGAACTAAAATTCCATTGATCAGTATTGTGGAAGAAAGTGTCCGGCGGGCTGATGACATGAAGCTTGGCAAAATTGGCTTGCTCGGCACCAAATTTACGATGAAAAATGATTTTTTTCAACAAGTATTCAACAGCCGGCAAAAAGAAATCGTGGTCCCGACGCAGCAGGAGCAGGATCTCATCCATCAGAAAATTGTCGATGAACTGGAAAAAGGTGTGGTCAAAGGCGATACAAAGGAAGCTTTCTTGAAGATCGTCTCCCGCATGGCCGAAGAAGACGGGATCGAAGGCGTCATTCTCGGCTGCACGGAATTGCCGATGCTGATCAAACCGGAAGATTCAGCTATTCTACAGCTGAACACAACGGGAATTCATGTCGAAGCGATTGTAGCAGCCATGTTGGAGCAATAAATTTTGGCCAATCAGCGGGTTCAAGTAAATACTAGTGTAACCATTTATTTCCTCGGAACGTCTTCTCTTGAAAGAAACCATTGGGGGACAATAGGATGAAAAGATTTGTGGTATTGATGATGGCTACATTGGCTTTAACGGCTTGCCAAAGGGATGTTCCGGCAAGCAATGCAGAAGCGGAAGAGATTGAAAAGCAGAAATTGCAGCCCGCAGAAGAAGGGGCTAGCATCATCGATTGGGTGGATTTTATCCAATTTGAAGGCAAGCATTATACAGCAGTCAGTACGGCTATTGTCAGCGACAAAAATGGAATTGGGAAAAAGGCAGGGGAAGTGGATTTCAAAGTAGCGGACAATATCAACAGCACCAATTACAAGGTGAAAAATGGGGATGCCGCTTTCTGGGAAAAAGGCACAGCCCTATATGAAGTCAAGAAATTGGCGGACTTTCTGGCGGTAAAGGACGAGCAAGAAGTGAATGGCTATCGCCTGTATCTGGCAGAAGAAGCGGAGGAAGATTTTCCTCACCACTTCAAAGAAGTGGTGTTGGATAGAGTGAAGGCGGTTGAATTTTACACCGGAGAGCAAACCCCGGAATTGCTGAACCGCATCACAAAAGGGGAGCTGGAAGAATTCAAAGAATTGCTGACTGAGGATGTTGAACCGAAAGCCCAGAGCGCAAACCGGCCGGACCCGGAACTGTATCGAATGATCTTTTACACCGATGAGCCGTTTGCTCATGCATTTCACCTTTATAACGAAGATGGGCAATGGCTATGGTATCCATGGGATGAGGAATCCTTGTCTGATGACATCGAAAAGTTCGTCCAGCCGTAAATCTGAGCATCCTTAGCTCCGGCTAGAGCAGATAGGTTGATGTAAAAAACGCTAGCCCTTACACTGAACAAGTAACATCAAGAGCAATCAAGGGAGGTTTGAAAATGGTTAAATCAATCAAAACAGACGAATACAACACGCTTGTAAAAAATGCCAACAAACCGGTAGTTCTCGATTTCACTGCCGACTGGTGACCAAGCTGCCGTTTCTTGGGGCCGGTGGTCTCAAACGTAGCTGAACAACTCGATTCAGTGCATTTTTACAAAGTCGATGTGGATGAAGCGCCGGAACTTGCCCGGCAATTCGGTGTCCAAAGCATTCCGACTTTGATCTTGATAAAAGACGGCGAAGAAGCGAACCGTTCAGTCGGGTTTATCCCGGATGACGCCGTAAAAGAATTCGCGCAGTCGTAACATAAAAAAACAGGATTCCCCATTAGAGGAATCCTGTTTTTTTATGTTATCCATTTGGCAGGCTTTTGAACCCGTAGCCCTGTTCCCGGATTGCCCGAATCAGGTCCGGCAGGATATCGGCAGTGTGCTGGAGTTCATGGAGCAGGATGATCGCACCGTCTTCGAGATTATCTTTAACGGTGCAGACCACTTGCTGCGGGTTGTTCTGCAGCTCCCAATCCATCGAAGCCACTCGCCACATGACGGGTTTTACATTCAGCGCTTCCGCGGCCCGCAAAGTATCATCATTAAACTGGCCGAACGGTGGGCGGAAATACGTAACTTCCTCGCCCGTCACTTGTTCGATTTTTTCGATGCTGTTTTGAATATCTTTGTATTGTTTTTCGAAAGGCAGATTTACCAAATTGGAATGGTTAACGGTATGCGAACCGATTTGGTGGCCTTCTTCCAGCACGCGTTTCCACGGCCGTTTCGGATGCAGCAGGCGTGTTTGCCAAAAGAAAGCGGCAGGGATGTTTTCCTGTTTAAGCACATCCAGAATCTGCGGCAGCACGCGGCTGGGACCGTCGTCAAATGTAAGGATAATAGATTTTTCGCCTGGAACGCTGGTTAAAATATCCGGGTTGGAAGAGTCGTACACGACTCTGGAACTGTCCACTGCTCAAGGGCTTTTAATCATGCGACTCCACTCCTTCTCCATTCAAATTTCCGCGCCAAAATAATATTCCTGAGACTGCGATTCGTACGTTTCCTGATATTCCGCTTCTGTAAAATCTTTCGGCAGGCCGTCAAAAATGACTTTGCCGTCTTTCAAAGCGATGATGCGCGTGGCATAACGCTTCGCCAGATCAATATCGTGCACATTGATGATGGTCAATAAATCGAGCCGCTCGTGCATTTCTTTCAGCAAAGTGAAAATCCGGTTGGAAGTGCCGGGGTCAAGACTCGCGACCGGTTCATCGCCGAGCAGCACACACGGTTTTTGAACCATGGCGCGGGCGATGCCGACACGCTGTTTCTGTCCACCGCTCAGCTGTTCCACCCGGCGGTCCATCATTTCAGAAAGGCCGACTTCCGCAATGACGCTTTTGGCGAAAGCCAGTTCTTCCGCTGAAAACCAGCCGACCAGGTTTTTGAAAGAAGGGCGGTAACCGAATGTGCCGGTCAATACGTTTTGCATTACACTAAGCCGGGGAATTAAATTGAAATGCTGGAAAATCATGCCCATTTCCCGTCTGATTTTCCGCAATTCGTCTTCACTGGCATTGGTGATCGTCTTGCCGTTCAAATGGATTTCTCCGGATGTCGGTTTCTGCAGGCCGTTGATGCAGCGGATGAAAGTGGATTTTCCGGCGCCGCTTTTGCCGAGCACGCAGATAAAATCGCCTTTTTGAAGCGACAGATTCACATCCGAAAGAGATTCCACCGTGTTTCCTTCGTAAAGGACAGAGAGGTTGTTGATTTCAATCATTGAGCCTGCCTCCTTCATATAATCCGCTTCCGGATATAGCTGGCTAAAAAGTCGATGATGATGACCATCACCATGATAATCAGTACGTCCAGTGAAACGGACGAGTACTGGAAGGTTTTAAAGTCGTTGAACAAGCGCTGCCCGATCCCGCCGCCGCCGATAAATCCGAGAACGAGTGACGTCCGGATGGCCACTTCGAAACGATAAAAAAACTGGGACAGGACATTCGGCCAAATCTGCGGCAAAATGCTGAACAGATTGGCTACCCATGTTCTTGACCCGACCGCTTTCATAGCTTCCTGCGGGCCCGGGTCTGCTGCTTCGATCAACTCCGAAATCAATTTGCCGAACACGCCGACGTTATGGAACATGATGGCAATTACTGCCGGAAATGGCCCAAGACCAAGTGTCGTCAGCAGGATTAACCCGAAAACGATTTCCGGAATCGAACGGACAAAACTCAGCACAACGCGTGAAGTTTGGAACAGGAACGGCGAAGGCGATGTGTTGCGGGCTGCGATAAAACTGATCGGCAGCGCAATCACAAGGCCAAGCACGCTTCCGAGGAAGGCCATCGCCAATGTTTCAAGCGTATCCTGTACCATATCCGGCAGCAAAGAAAAGTCCATCGGGAACCACTGCGACAGAAAATCGATCATATTGCGGAAATCCTTGAATTTCGATAAATCGAATTCTGTCAGCCGCATGCTGATAAACACAAAAAGAATCAATATCGCCAATGTCAGTAGATTGCTTTTTTTAAACCACACCCATGATCAACTCTATTCTTTAATGATTCCCTGCTTGATTGCTGCTTGTTTGATACTTTCGTAATCGGCATTGGTCGCTTCGGTAAAGCCGCTTGCTCCAAATGCATCGAGAATTTCAGGATCTTCGATTGCCAGGAAGGTTTCCTGCAAAGTTTTGATGGTTTCTTCGTCTGTGCTTTCCAGGACTGCCCATGGATACTGGAACAATTCCTCTGATTTCCAGATGGTCTTGAATTGGTCGCCGTCAATTTTTCCGGATTCGACCAATTGGTCGTAAATGGCGCTGTCGATTGCACCGGCATCTACTTGTTTGTTCTGAATAGCTAAAGCAGTCGCATCATGTGAACCGGTAAAGCGCACAGAAGCGAATTTATTGTCATTTTCAGAGGTATAGACGCCTTGGTCCTGCAATTCAATGGAAGGAATCAAGGAACCGGAAGTGGAGTTGATGTCACCAAACGCGAAATCGGTTTCTCCGGCGTTTGCCACAAGGTCTTCAATGGAAGTCAATGGGCTGTCTTTATGGGTCACGATATAAGAATGGTAGTACGGCACACCGTCAATCAATTGCGTGATGATCGCTTTGGCATTGCTGTTCGCCTCGGCGATGACATAAGTCAAAGGCCCAAGGTAAGCCATGTCGATCTTGTCGTAATTCATTGCTTCAACCACACCGTTGTAGTCGGGATAAACTTCAATCGTAACTTCACGGCCAAGTTCATCGCTTAAAAGAGTTTGAAGCTTTTTCATTGCGGTATCCATTTGGCCTTCTGTCTGAACCGGAATAACTCCGATTGTAAAGGCGTCTTTTTCTGCTTCTCCGTCGGATGTTGAACTTTCTTCTTCTGAACTGCTTCCGCATGCTGCCAAAATAATGGCCAGGAACAGCAGAAGTGCTAATAGGTTCCATTTTTTCAATGGAAACACCTCACTTATTCTGTTTTTTAGTTTTAAAGCATTATGTAAAACAAGGACTCTTTTTGAGTCCTTGTTTTAGTTTGTAGACAAAAGGATACTTATTCGTTCGCTGGAATTAAGAGAAATCACCTGAATCGAAAACGACTCCTCCACTTCAGGCGGACGCTTTCCGCAGGCTCGCGCCGAACTAACTCGGAACTTGCGTCCCGAGTGGATTTCGGCACTTCGCTATCCCGCTGGAGTCGCCGCCTTACGTTCCGGATTCTGAAATTGTGGATAAAGAGTCGCTGTCATTCAACATGACACAGCAGGAGCACATGTTTTTCAGTGACGAGGAGGCTGAAGCCGAGCCCACGGAAAGCGAAGTGGCCGGTCCGGTTGGGTTTATACATCTTTATCTACTTTTGACTTTATCTACAGTCCTTGCTTTAGATTAAATCACGTGAATGCGTCCTGCGTTTTCACTGGTTACTTCGCCGACAATGGCCGATTGGACGTTGCGTTCCTGCAAATCGCGCTGCAGCGCTTCCGCTTCATCAGCCGGCAGGGAAATCAGCAATCCGCCGGATGTAACAGCGTCGCACAGAATCAATTGGTCGAGCTTGCTGATGCTGTCATCGTAATCGATGTCTGGTGCCAGCCAGCTGTGGTTTTTGTAAGTTCCGCCTGGAATGATATGCTTTTCAGCCAGTTCTTTCGCTTTGGAAAGTACCGGCACGTTTTTGTTTGAAATGGTCACGCCGACGTTTCCGCCTTTGGCGATTTCCATCGCATGGCCAAGAAGGCCGAAACCGGTGATATCGGTGCAGGCATTGACAGTATAAGAATCCATGGCTTCCGCCGCGGCTTTGTTCAATGTCGCCATCACGTTCATCACTTCGTTCAAATCGTCTTCTTCCAGAATGCCTTGTTTGATGGCAGTTGTCAGAATGCCGACGCCGATCGGTTTTGTCAAGATCAAGCGGTCCCCAGGACGCGCACCGGCGTTTGAACGGATGCGGTCCGGATGGATGGTTCCGGTGACGGAAAGGCCGAACTTCGGCTCTTTGTCATCAATCGAATGCCCGCCGACAAGTGTGGCACCCGATTCTTTCACTTTATCGGAAGCGCCGGCTAAAATATCGGCCAGGATGCTTTTATCAAGTGTGTTGATTGGGAAAGCGACAATGTTCATGACGGTCAGCGGCTTGCCGCCCATCGCATAAACGTCGCTCAGTGAATTGGCCGCACCGATCTGTCCGAACATATACGGATCGTCCACGATTGGCGTGAAGAAATCCAGTGTCTGAACAAGTGCGACTTCATCGCTAATTTTATAAACACCTGCATCGTCGGCTGTATCCAGTCCGACAAGCAAATTAGGGTCTTCTACATTTCTCGGTAAATGACGCAGAACCTGCGCCAGGTCCTCAGGACCAATTTTGCAGCCTCAACCACCTTTAGATGATAAAGACGTTAATTTGACCATATCTTTTTCAGTCATATTGATTCACTCCTTTTATTCGAATAAAATCACTTGCCGCGTCGCAGAAAAACAAAGCTTATTCTACGGCGCGCTTGTAAATCTTCAGCAGCGCTTCCGCTTCATGCAAAGCGGAATGCTCGTCAGCTGCATATTGCTTTGCCTGCTGGCCGATCCGCTGCCGCACTTCCTTATTATTCATCAACTGTTCGGCATACTCCAGAAATTCATTCTGGCCATTGTATAAATACCCGGTTCTGCGATGTTCAACCATTCCGTTGTTTCCTTGGACATCCGAAACCAGCACCGGAAGCCCGTAGCCCATCGCTTCGAGAATAGCAGCAGGCTGGCCTTCCGACAGCGATGTATTTAATACTGCATCTGCTTGTTCATAGACAGCGCCCATTTGTTCATGGGGCAGAGCGCCGAGATAGCGGATCCAGCCGGCATGCTTTTCGGTCAGGGCCAGTACAGTCTCCGCTTCGGCTTCTTCAAGAACCGGCCCCACCAGCCAGAGCCGGAGGTGCGGATAGCTTTGGTGAAGCTTTTCCAACGCCGAGACGGCAAACGGAATGTTTTTCACTTTCCGTATGCCAGCAGGAAGGACGAATAAAAACGTTCCGTCTTCTTTGGGGAAAGGCGGACGGTCTTTCGGGAAACTGCTGGCTCCCTGGGCAATCGGGAAAACCTTCCCTTTAAACTCCGGCGCTTCCTTCAGCAGCAAGTCCTGCGCGGATTGGTCAAACACATGAATCGCTTTTGCGCCGGCAAGAGCGGATAATACGCCTTCGCGCTTTTGGGGATCAAATAAATCCACGTTTAAATCCGTACCGGTCATCGTGATGATATACGGGTCCGGCAACTTATCCAGACTCTGCAGGAACTGATGGAAATAATACGCATGAAAACCATGGACAAGATCTGCAGAGGGAAGAGAGGCTGCCCGGTTTTCTCCAGTGGTCGACACAATCCGTGTTTCAACGCCGAGCTGCTCCAGGTTGGCGGCCATTCGCCGGACCGTTACCGTGTTGCCCCGCAGCTGCGGATAATTCGGCGCGGCCAGTACAATCTTCATAAGTTTTTCAATCCTTTATTCACTCTGAAGGCAGAGGGTTTTGGCAAACTACAGGACTATAACAAGTTCCTTTATCAATTATCATGAAATTAGGGGGATTTGTCACTTTTCGTGCCTGCATGCAAGCATGAAAAAAGGCTGCCTGGAAAAGGCAGCCTTTCGAAAGTTCTATGTATGGCGGGATTGTGTGGGAATCGAACCCACCGAGCCTGGCACGCAGGCCCCTCAGGGTTTTGAAGACCCAGGAAGACACCAGTCACCCATCCAACCCCGTAATGACTAAGCCTGTCTTAGTTTATAACGAAAAAAAGGGAAGCGCAAGGAAGGTGCTTTAGGAATGCCAAAAGAGGGGTTTTTATGAAACCGGACCCCTTCACTTGAAACCCCTTTGGGCGAGGATTAAAGTAAGGGTATGAGAAATTAAGGAAAGAGTGGAAGCGGAATGGACGAAACTTATTTTACAATCGGCATGGCCGGGCATATTGACCATGGCAAAACAACATTGACGAAAGCGCTGACAAACGTCGATACCGATCGGCTGAAAGAAGAAAAAGAACGCGGCATTTCGATTGAGCCTGGCTACGCGCCGCTTCAGACCGAAGACGGTGCCCATGTCTCGATTGTTGACGTTCCGGGGCATGAACGGTTTATTCGCCAAATGATCGCGGGCGTAGCCGGCATCGATTTGGTGATTCTGGTCGTGGCAGCGGATGAAGGCGTCATGCCGCAGACCGAAGAGCATCTTGAAATCCTTCAGTTTCTTGGCGTTGAACATTGCATCGTCGCCATTTCCAAAATCGACCGGGTCGATGAAGACATGCTGGAGCTGGTGACGGAAGATATTCAGGACCGGCTGGCAGGAACGATTTTTGACGGAGCACCTTATGTCGCAGTCGACAGCTTGTCCGGCAAAGGCCTTGATGAACTGAAAGAAACGATTTTTCGGGAATTGAAAAGAGTAAAATTCCGAGATGCCTACGGTTCATTCCGGCTTCCGATTGACCAGGTGTTTACTGTCCAGGGCCAGGGCACGGTGGTTCGCGGCACGATTTATGAAGGCGTTGTCCAGCAAGGCAGCCAGCTGACGCTGCTTCCGAAAGGCTTGAAAGTGAAAGCGCGGCAGATCCAGGTTCATCACGAGGAACAGCCGCAGGCGCGTGCAGGGCAGCGGACAGCCATCAATTTGGGCGGCATCGACAAAGCAGAGGTCACACGCGGCGATGTGCTTGTCGCATCCGACCATTTTGTCGTAACCGATACGATTGATGTAGCGCTTCAGCCTATCGAGGCGGACTTCACGCCGCTTAAGCAGCGCTCCCCGGTAAAAGTTCATGTCGGCACGTCTGAAGTCATGGGCACCATCGTTTTTTTCGACCGCAACGAATTGGCGCCGGCGCAGGAAGAGGTGCTGTGCCAAATCCGGCTGGATGAGGAAATTGTCGTACGGCGCGGAGACCGGTTTATTCTGCGGCGGCCGACGCCGGTGGAAACGCTCGGCGGCGGCTGGGTGATTCAGCCGAAAGGCGTGAAGTACCGCTTTGGCAGAGAAACCATGGAGATGCTGCAGTCGAGAAAAGAAGGCACGCCGCAAGATTTAGTGGAAGATGCATTAGACAAGCACGTCATCCTTGACCTTCAGCAACTGATCCAGCACACTTCGCTCGATGAGCATGTGCTTTTGGATACCTTAGCATCCGGAATCGAAGAAGGGCGCTTTTTGGAAGTGGCTCCGAAACGATACAGCCTAACGAAAACGCTGGCGAAAATAACGGACGAAATAGCGGCCCGCCTTGCCGATTACCACGAAGAATTTCCGATGAGAGCCGGCCTCGGCAAAGCGGAACTGGTCCAGTCGCTCAGTGCCGCTTACCCGAAACCGTTTATCGAATTCAGTTTAACTGCACTCAGCGGCGGAGGCGATATCAAGAAAACCGGCCAGTTCGTGGCGCTCGCTTCTTTTGAGCCGCATTTGCCGAAAAAGTGGAAGACACGTATGGAAAATATTATCGCTGCACTGGAAAAGGACGGACTGAAAGTGAAAAAGTGGGACGAATATTTTGAAGGCACGCCGCTTCCGAAAAACGACATCCCTGAACTGACGCTTTATTTATTGAATACCCGGCAGGCTTACCGTCTGCTTGACGATACGTTGATCCACCGCACGGCTTTTGACGAAGCAGCCGCTAAACTGCGGAACGAAACGGAAGAGGCGTTCGGCTTGAAAGAAGCCAAGGATGCGCTCGATGTCTCCAGAAAATATTTGATTCCATTTTTGGAATTGCTGGATGGCCTGAATCTGACGGAACGCCGGGAAGAACAGCGCTATTGGACGACTGGAATTAAAAAAGAGCAATAGTTATTATAGAAGAAAACCAAGGAGGAATCGGCATGGGCTACAAAATTTCAGTTCAATTTTGCATGCAGTGAAACTACGCCCCTAAAGCCGCAAGGTTTGCGGAACAGTTATTCAACCACTTTTCTTCAAAGATTGACTCACTGGAATTGATTCCAAGTTCAGGAGGAGCTTTTGAAGTGACGGCCAATGGCGTCAAGGTCCATTCAAAGCTCGAGACGGGAAAGTATCCGGATATCGATAAAGTCATCCGGCTAATAGAAAAATAGAGATTGCGGAAAGGCTGCCTGCGGAAACAGGAAGTTCCGCGAGCAGATGGAGGATTTGAGATGAAACAATATTTGCGCCAGCTTCCGCCGGTACATGAACTGCAAAAAGACAGACGCTTTACGGAATTCCTTAACGAATTTCGGCTAACCACTGAACAGGCGACGAGATTCATCCAGCAGGAACTCCGTGAATTGCGTGAAGAGGTATTGAGCGGCCAATTGGCTTTTGCGCCTTCTGCCGATAACTTCACGAATGTCATTTTCGGAAATGCCTCCCAAAAAGCCCGGAAGTGGAACGATGATCGCTTGATGCGGGTTATTAACGCCACCGGCACGGTCCTGCATACCAACTTGGGGCGTTCACGGCTGAGCGAACGTGCTGTCGCCCACATCACTAAAGCGGCACGCAATTATTCAAATTTGGAATATCATATTGAAGAAGGCAAGCGGGGCTCTCGCCACGACATCATTGAGGATTTGCTCAAGGAAGTGACCGGAGCTGAAGCGGCAATGGTGGTCAACAATAACGCAGCGGCAGTGTTTTTGGTATTGAGCGCTCTCGCAAAAAACAAAGAAGTGCTGGTGTCGCGCGGCCAGCTTGTTGAAATCGGCGGCTCTTTCCGGATTTCTTCCATTATGGAAGAAAGCGGTGCGCATCTGGTGGAAGTGGGGACGACCAATAAAACACATTTGGCCGACTATGAAAATGCCCTTACGGAAGAAACTGCTATGATGATGAAAGTCCACACCAGCAATTTCCTGATCACCGGTTTTACCGAAACTGTGGATACTGCTGTACTTGCCGAGTTGAAGCGTCGCCACGCAGAAGTCTTGTTTTATGAAGACTTGGGAAGCGGTGCGCTTTACGACTTCAAAAAATACGGCATTGGCGATGAACCACTCGTGCAGGAAGTAATCGCTGCAGGTGCCGACCTTGTGTCCTTCAGCGGCGACAAGCTGCTTGGCGGACCGCAGGCCGGCATCATCGCCGGGAAAAAAGAACTGATTGATCGGCTGAAAAAGCATCAGCTGGCACGCGTGCTGCGGGTCGACAAACTGACCTTTGCGGCACTCGAGGAAACCTTAAAAGCCTATGTTATCGGCGAAGCGGCGGCGATGGAATTGCCGACAGTCCGGGACGTCATCCGGACGCCGGAAGACATCCGTCTACAGGCGGAAGCCTTTATTGCGGAGATGGAGACGCAAACGTCTGCCTACCGCCTTTATTTAAAAGAAAGCACCTCCCAGGTCGGCGGCGGTACAATGCCGGGCGTGGAACTGCCGACATTCATGGTAGCCGTTTCGCATATTCACCTGTCGGCCCAGGAATTGGCGGCAAAAATGCGGAATTGCCGGCCCGCTATTATTGCCCGGATCCAGGACGAACGGGTTTGCCTCGACTTCCGCACCATTGAAGAGCCGGAACTGGCGGAGATGGTGAAAGGGTTTGCGGCGATCGAGCAGGAAAGTAAAGTGGGATACTGAAAAAAGCAAGAAGCTTTATGAGCTTCTTGCCTGAGCTTGTAGACAAAAGAATTTTTACGCATGAGAAATGAATGAACAGACAACAGGGCGTCCCGGATCCTCCGTTTCAGCTGGACGCGTTCCGCGGGCTTCCACTTCGGATCCTTAGCGTAGCGGCTACCTAGAGGTGCCGCTTTTCTTTTTAACTAGATGATTGGTTCGATAGGATCACCGTTCACTTTCGAATCAAAGAGAGACGCCCCAACCGGTTTGGCCACGAAGACTCCTGTGGGACAGCGAAAGCTGAAGACCCCGCAGGAACGTTAGTGACGAGGAGGCTGAAGCTGAGCCCACGGAAAGCGAAGTGGCCGGTCCGGTTGGTTTTATGCATTTCGATTCATTTACACTTTGTCTACAGTCTGAAGCAAGAAGCTTTATGAGCTTCTTGCTTTTTTGATGCTTCTTTTAATTCAAGCCGCTTTTCTTCTGCCCTTCCTGCACCGCCCAGCGATGGTGTTCATGGAAAAGGCGTTCAACGGCTTCACTGACCGGAAGCCATTTCAGGTGATGGTCTTCTTCAATCGGCTCCTGCACTTTGCCGCCGATTGCGGCGAGGTAGAAAGAGCCGTCATTTATGACGGGGCCGTTTTGGCTGGATCGGTAGACTTGCTGCGCGTGCCCGATATACGTTCCGACAACCAGCTCATGGCCCGTTTCCTCAAACATTTCCCGTCTCAGGCATTCTTCAGGGGATTCGTTTTCTTCCAGCCCGCCGCCCGGTAGGAAAACCGGTCCGCGCGTCAATTGCACGACGGCGAGCTTGTCTTTCTGCTCATTGAAAATGACCGCGTAAACGCCTTTTCTCACGGGGTATTCCATGCCTTCTGTTTGTTCTCCAAACTTTATTGTCTTCATTAGAATTCTCCTTTATGGCAGACCGAATAGTGGGTGTTAGCCCATTATACGGGAGTTGTATCCCTTTTTAAAAACAAAAAAAGAGGCTGCAAAGAGCCTCTTTTCCACAATCAATCGAAATTCAATTTATAGTCTTCGGATTTTATCATTTTCAGCTTGCGTGAGAAGAGATAGATCAAGCCGATATTCAGCAAAATGGGCAGCACCAGGAATGTACTGAGCATGACCGTTACATTGCGGGGATTCCAGCCGCCCTCGGCCAGGTTCATGTAATTCAGCGGCCCTACAAGACCTGACAAACCGAAGCCTGCGCTGTAAGGCGTGCCTTGGATATTGAGAACGCCGGCAAGCGCACCGAGGACAGCGGCTGTAATCAGCATCGGAATTGCGATTTTCGGCTTCATCAAAAAGTTCTTCATCTGGATTTTCGGTGAACCGAGAACATGGGCAAGTGCGGTTCCAAGCGAATTCGCTTTATAGCTGGTGATGGCGAGGCCGACTCCAGCTGCTACGATTCCGAGATTGGCTGCACCGGCGCCGATGCCCGACAGCATGATGACCGTTGCGACGCCGACAGTGGAAATCGGCAGCAGAATGATGATGCAGAAAATCATGGCGATGATGGCGCCCATCAGCACGGGCTGAAGCATTGTGATCTGTTCGACAATCTGGCCGAGAAAGCCGGTGGACTGTTTCATATACGGCAATAGCAAATATCCAGCCATACCAGGAATCAAGATGCTCAGAGTCGGCATCAATAGAATGGCATAAGCTTTCAATTTATCGCCAAGAAACTGGACAAACAGCACCGTCAACGCGGCCGTAATCCCGATATTCAGCACGATTCCGATGCCGTTCAAAGTCATTACTCCTTCAGCGGTTTTGATGATGACGCCGCTGCCGACCATTGAAGCGATGCCGACGCTGGCAGTTTGAATCGGCGTTAATTTAAATGAAATCCCTACCATGACGCCGATCAAAACCGGCAATAAGCTCATGGTGAATACGGTAATGTCCAATAAATGCTGCAAAGGCGGAAAATGAGGAATCAGCAGCTTTAAAATTTCTCCCAATAATGCGTTCGGTATCAAAGCAACGACCACGCCAATGCTCATGCCGTTCAACAGCTTGCTGATAAATTCTTTCATCGCCAACACTCCTGTATCTTCTAAGTTTTAAAAAATTATATAGAGATAACTATAAAAAATATTCTGACAAAAATCAAGAAAAATTTTCATGAATTAACGCGTTGGTGCGCTAAAGTGCTTTTGTGAATAAGAAGTTGAATTCATTGGTAACTTTTGTTATCTAAAGGCGTTGATAGTATAAGACAGAAATTTCCTGCTGGAGGAGAATAGAAAGATGAAAAAATGGAGAATCTGGCTGCTTGTAGGCAGTTTGCTGTTGAATGTCTATTTGATTGGCAAAGGAGTTTGGGTGGGGCAGTCTACACCCAACGAAGAAGACCGCATCATGCTCGGGGAAATGACGGCGCTTGTCGCAGCGAGTGCGGATTATCAAAAGCTGGCGGAAACGGAACAGGTTTTTGCCGTCAAGCCGGGAGTGGACCGCAACAAAGGCGGTGCCTATCCCTATCATTACGGTGTCGTAGTGGAGACTGAGCAGCAATCCTATATTTTCTCCTGCACCGATTCGGCTTGTGGAAAGATGGAAATTGCCGGCACGATGTATTCGCGCTACTCGGAAGAAAAGCCGATGCTGCCGCTTGAGCAGTAAGGAGGCAGTTGATGAAATTGCATGGTGGTTGCAACTCAGGAGAGATTGGTCGCAATTCACTGCGCATTGGCTGCAGCTCATAGAGACTTCTGCTAATTTCAAGCGATTAAAATGAAATGCTTCAACTCCTGGGTGCGAGAAGCTATACTGTAGCCAAGAGGCAGGATGCGGCAGAAAAGAGGGAATGCAGTGAAAAAACAAGTTGTGGTAATTGGGCTGGGCCGATTCGGCACCAGTGTATGCAAAGAGCTATACCGGCTGGGCCATGAAGTGCTGGCCATTGATACCAATGTTGACCGGGTGGATTATTTGCGGGATTATTCCTCTCATGCTGTTGTGGCCAATGCGACCGACGAAAGCGAATTGAAATCGCTCGGCGTCCGGAATTTTGACCACGCCATCGTGGCAATCGGAGATAATTTGCAGGCAAGTGTTCTGTGTACGTTGATGCTGAAGGAAATTGGCATCGCCAAAATCTGGGTAAAGGCACGGGACCTGCAGCACCAGAAGATTTTAGAGAAAGTGGGCGCGGACAAAGTGATCCAGCCTGAAAACGAAATGGGCATCCGCGTTGCGCAGCATATGCACTCCGATAAAATCATCGATTACATCGATTTGTCCAACGAATACAGCATCATTGAACTGGTGGCATCCGCTAAAGTGGCGGATAAAACGCTGAACCAGTTGAACTTCCGTGAAAAATACAAATGCATCGTACTGGCGATCAAGCGGCAGGAAGAAGTGGACATTGCGCCGCTTCCGAATGACCAGCTGCAACTCGGCGACATTCTGATTGTCATGGGACACCGGAATGACTTAAAACGGTTGGAAGACCGAGGCATCTGAAGCAAAAAAGCCGCTGCTCCTTAAAAAGAGCGGCGGCTTTTTTGTATGCTTAGACATTCGGAAGTTCCCTGCCTTCTGCGAAAGCCTTCAAGTTTTCGAGGCTCAATCCAAAACCGTCCATGTTGACCGTTACCCGGCTGCCGGCATTTTCCGGCCGCACATCAAAAATAAAATGAAGCTCATCTTCATCAGCCGTATAGGAAAAGCGGCTATACGGCACGACTTCCGTAATCGTAAAACTCATGTCGACGTGTTCGCCTTCTTCGAGCTGATTGTGTTCGCTTGGCATCAATGTGAAGAGCGCTTTGCAGCCGACTTCCAGCTCCGGAATCCGCCATACTGATCCCGGCGCATACCAGGCAGAGAAATTGTCTTCAATGGTCAGCGCATGCCAGACAGTTTCAGGATCGGCGTCAATATAAACCGAACGTTCTTCGTTGTCCATTCCATCAGCCTCCTCATTTTCTTTTATCGTATGAAATGAGCAGGGAATAGACAAGCACAGAGGCTGCATAATGAAAAAAACTTGGAGTTGTGGAAGCGATAGACGAATGGCCGCCATATCCCTATAATTTGGGTAAGCAGAAGGAAGCGGTTTGGAGGGAATCGGATGAAAATCATTATTGCACCGGATTCGTTTAAAGGAAGTTTAAGCGCCGTCGAGGCGGCAGCAGCAATCGCCAAAGGAGTCCGCAAAGCTTTTTCGGATGTTGAAACGGTATTGCTTCCGATCGGGGACGGCGGCGAAGGAACGATGGAAACCTTAGTGGCGGCGACCGGCGGAAAAGTAAAGGCGTTAAGCGTAACCGGACCGCTCGGCAATAGAGTTGAAGCGGCGTATGGCGTATTGGGGGACGGAAAAACCTGTGTCATTGAAATGGCAGCCGCTTCCGGCTTGCATCTGGTGCCGGAAGGAGAGCTTGCTCCGCTGAAAACGACGACGTTCGGCACCGGCGAATTGATTCGCCAGGCGCTTGATGACGGCTTTTCCTCATTCATCGTCGGGCTTGGCGGTTCGGCCACAAATGATGGCGGCGCCGGTATGCTGCAAGCCTTGGGTTTGCGGATTTTCGACAACAGCGGCCAGGAAATCGGTCCAGGCGGCGGTGAATTGGAGAAAGCCAGTGGACTGGACTTCACAAATTTTGATGAGCGGATCCGCCAGAGCCGTTTCGTCATTGCTTCGGATGTGGAAAATCCGCTAATCGGGCTAGACGGAGCATCCCATGTTTTCGGCCCCCAAAAAGGCGCTTCGCCGAAAGACGTGGAGTTTTTGGACCGGAGCCTGACGAACTGGGCGGACCGGATTCGGGAGGCAACCGGCATGGAATTGCATAACCGGCCAGGTGCAGGGGCAGCAGGTGGAATCGGCGGTGCATTCCAGGCATTCTTCCCGTCTGAACTGAAACGCGGCATCGATGTGGTCCTGGATTATATCGGGCTCGATGGCCATCTGCAGGATGCCGATCTGGTCATGACAGGTGAAGGAAAAGTGGACCGCCAGACGGCATTCGGAAAAACTGCTCTCGGGGTTGCGCAGCGGGCGGACGGCCGGAATGTGCCAACCATTATTCTCGCTGGCTCCGTTGGAAAAGGCACCGATGTTTTGCACAATTACGGTGTTGTCAGTGTCCACAGCATCATCAACTCACCCATGACGCTCCAGGAAGCGATGCAAAATGCGGCAGAACTGCTGGAAGAAAGCGCCGAACAAATTGTCCGCACGTATTTTCACCGATATACAACAAAAAAAGGCTTTTCGGACTGATTTTCCGAAAAGCCTTTTTCTTTTTTACACGCCCCAGCAATGGATGCATGGCACTGAGACAATTTCGGCACTGTTTATTTGGTATACAATTTATGAAATTCAGATATTATATTGACTAGATATTCCCTACTATCTATACTGAATTAAAAGATGGTATACCATTCAACGAAAGAACAGGAGCCAATCCATGATTCCCATTACTGAAGTAAAGAAAAACTCCGTCTATGATTATTTATACAACGCCATCCGCACAGGCGACATAAAAGCAGGGCAGACGCTGACGGAAAGAGACCTGGCCAATAAAATCGGCGTCAGCCGGACACCGGTCCGGGAAGCGATCCGGAAGCTGGAAGAGCAAGGGCTTGTGACACATGTACCGCATAAAGGCGTGAAAGTTGTTACGTTGACGGTCGAGAAAGTAAAGCAGCTGTATGAAGTGCGGGAGCTTCTTGAAGGGTTGGCGGCGCGGACGCTTTCACAAATCCAGACGCCTGAAATCATTGATGAGTTGACGGACTACGTTGCGCGGGCGGAAAAAGAAGCGGTCGCAAACAATATCAAGGAGTTGTCTGAAATCAATTCAGAATTCCACCTGACGCTGGCGCGGCTGTCCGAGAACTTCTACTTGGAAGCGATCATGACGATGCTGCAGACGCAAATCAGTCTGATGATGGCGACATCGCTGTCGCACGAGGGGCGTCCGCTTGAGAATATCGAAGAACACAAAATGATGATCGGCGCAATCCAATCGGGGGATGGGAATTTTGCGGAAAGCACGGCAAGGTTCCATGTGCGAAAAGCAAAAGAAAATGCGCTTAAAAAAATTGAAGAGGGTGGAAATGGATGATGGAAACCAAAACATTGGTACAAAACATAATGAAGACAAAAATGAGCGACATTCCGGAAGAAGTGAAGCTTCACGGCAAACGAAGTTTGTTCAACTGGATGGGTGTAGCTATCGGCGCATCTCAACATCCATCGGTCGATATGGTGCTTGGCCTGAAAGAAGATATTAATTCAGCAGAACAAGTATCGATTTTCGGCCGTACGGAAAAAGTGGATCTGTTGCTCGGCAGTTTGATCAACGGCATGTCTTCGCATATTTTCGATTACGATGATACGCACCTCGATACCATCCATCATCCAAGCGGTCCGGTTGCGCCGGTTGTTTTGGCGCTCGCTGAGAAATTCAATCTGACTGGCGAGCAGGTGCTGCATGCGTTTATCCTCGGCTGTGAAGCGGAACTGCGCATTGCTAATGCCGTCTATCCAAGCCATTACCATCTGGGCTACCACATCACGAGTTCGACAGGAGTGTTCGGGGCGGCTGTCGCAGCGGGCATCTTGCTTGAACTCGACGAGGAGCAGATGATTTGGGCGCTCGGCATCGCGGGCACGCAGTCGTTTGGCCTTCGTGAAATGTTCGGGACGATGACGAAGCCGTTCCATCCGGGAAAAGCGGCACAGAACGGCCTGATGGCGGCACTGCTCGCCAAAAAGAATTTCACCAGTTCCACCGAAGTATTGGAAGCGAAACGCGGGTTTGCCAATGTGCTGGCGCCTGAACACGACCTGTCAAAAGTGAATGTCAATTGGGGCGGACAGTGGGAGTTGCTGAAGAATGCCTTCAAACCCTACGCTTGCGGCATAGTTCTGCATCCGTCGATTGATGCCTGCATCGCACTTGGCAAGCAAGTGAAGGCGGAAGACGTGGAGCGCATCGAACTGACGGTGAATCCGTATGTCCTGGAGCTGACCGGCAAACCGACGCCGCCGACCGGCCTTGCCGGCAAATTCAGCATTTATCACACAGGTGCTGTCGCGTTCTTGGAAGGCGATGCCAGTGAAGCACAATACGCAGACGACAAAGTCGTGGATCCGGCAGTTGTTGAATTTCGCTCGAAAATTTCGCCGAAAGTCGACGTCAGCATCAAGGAAGAAGAAGTCTACGCCACGGCGTTCCTGAAAGACGGAAGCACAATCGAACATGTCGTGAAACACGCAACCGGTTCAATCGAGAACCCAATGACCGATGAGGACTTGGCGCGGAAATTCAATAATCTGACCCATCCGATCATCGGCGCTGAACAGGCGAACAAACTGCGGACTGCGATGTACACGATTGACGAAAAGAGAGATTTGACCGAATTGATCGGATTGACAAAAGCTCATTTGGAAAAAGCGATCAACTGATGTGAAAGAAAGAGCCTTTGTTTACAGAGGCTCTTTCTTGCGTTTTGTTTGCTGAGAGAAAGGAGGTTCTCAATGGCCATTTTTTTAGATGTCATCATTAACGTCATCGTGCCGATGTTTGTACTGGTACTCAGCGGCGTGCTGCTGCACCGCAAATTCCATTTCAATCTGCAGACGTTCAGCCAACTGCTTATTTATTTACTGCTGCCGATCGTCTGTTTTATCAATATTTACGAAGCAGATATTTCAGGCAGCACGGTGGGGTTGGTGCTGTTTTACCTGGCTTTGTTCAACGGAATTCTGATTCTCGCGTCGGCGCTCATTACGAAGGGCTTTCATTTCGACCGCAAGCTGTCGTCTACGTTTCAGAACAGTTCTGTCCTGAGCAATTCCGCCAATTACGGTCTTCCCGTCAGCAGCCTGGTGTTTGTTCATAATCCCGTCGGCCTGTCGATCCAGATCATTGTGGCCATCGCTCAGAATATCCTGACCTATACATGGGGATTTTATAATTCCGTAGCTGCATCTTCAGACGGCAAAGATGTCTTGAAAAAAATCATTCGGCTGCCCATTTTGCATGCGTTGGTCCTCGGCTTCCTATTCCGGATTTTCGATATCCGATTGCCGCAATTCATCTATGTGCCGATGGAAAATGCGGCCGACGCCTTTATTGCAATTGCGCTCATTACACTTGGCGGACAAGTCGCTTATATCCAGATCAAATCTTTTTCGAAAGTGGTCATTTTCTCGTCGTTGTTCCGGCTCGTGCTGTCCCCGCTTGTCGGCCTCGCCATCATTTTCCTACTGCAGATCGAAGGGACAGTCGCGCAGGCGCTGTTTATTGCCAGTTCATTTCCTTCCAACCGGAGTGCGTCGCTCCTGGCGCTGGAATACAATAATTATCCCGAAGTCGCTTCATCAGTTGTTGTCCTCACTACCTTATTCAGCTGTTTTACCGTGGCGCTCGTCATTTACCTGTCGCAATTGATTTTTCCGGTAGCCATTTAACCTGAAAAATAGGATGATAAGAGCAATAAATGCAGAAAGAGGAGGGCATCAGATGAAAAGCGAGAAAGAGAAGATGCTGAAAGGCGAACTTTACGATGCGGCGGATTCGGAACTGCAGGAAGAACGGCTGCATGCGCGGCGCCTGACCCGGCTATTCAACCAGTCGCTCGAAGCGGACACGGACCGGCGAACCGCCCTGTTGAAAGAACTGTTTGGCTCGACGGGGGAGGTTTTGGTGGTCGAACCGGCATTCCGCTGTGATTACGGCTACAACATCCATGTCGGTGAAAACTTCTACGCCAATTTTGACTGCGTTTTTCTGGACGTCAACGAAATCCGGATCGGTGCAAACTGCCTCATGGGGCCGGGCGTCCACATCTACACGGCAACGCACCCCTTAAATGCCAAAGAACGGATTGCCGGACCGGAAGCCGGGAGGCCTGTTCGAATCGGAGACAATGTCTGGATCGGCGGGCGTGCTGTCATCAATCCGGGCATCACCATCGGCGACAACGCGGTCATCGCTTCCGGTGCGGTCGTCAACAAAGATGTTCCAGCCAATGCTTTCGTCGGCGGCAATCCGATCAGAACCATCAAACAGCTGGAAGAATGAGAAAGCTGACATAAAAAAGCCGGACATCCATTGAGATGTCCGGCTTCTTTCCGTTAATTTTCAGCTTGAATCGCTTCCCATTCCGAGCGCAAAATGCCCATGACAATGACGTCAAAGCGCTTGCCGTCGCGGTATACCATCGAGCGTTTGCGGCCTTCAATTTGAAAGCCTACTTTTTCGTAAGCGCGGATGCCGCCTCCATTGTACTCGATTACTTCAAGACCGACGCGGTCCAGGTTCAGTTCATGGAATGCATAGCGCAGAATCAGTTTCAAGGCATCCGTTCCGAAGCCTTTGCTGCGGTCTTCGGCATTGCCGATGCCGATTGCCAGCAAGCCCGCGCGGTTGTTCCACTCGATGGAATGGATGACGATAAAGCCGATCAAACGGTCCTCCTCAATTGTCCGCAAACGGAAATATACTTCATGGGGATTCGGTGCGCCTTCGCTCGCGAGCTGTTCCTGCGTGCGGGGAAGTGCGAACTCAGTATCGATGTTCCGCAGATAATCGGAATCTTCTCCCCACTTCAGCATCAGTTCTGTATCTTCTTCACGCGGCTGAGAAAGCTTCAGCTTTTCTCCGGTAAACAGGTTTGGAATAATGTTTGTCATGTTTTTCTCCTCAATGTTTGGAATTGGTGAACACCTCATTTATCAAATACGCCTCTGTTTTCCGCAATAACCCCAACCCCTTATTCCTTATTCATTTCATCATAGGATTTATGGAGAAAGAAGACAATAAAAATAAAAAAATTTCAAAAAAGTTGGAAGCGCTTTAAAGGTGATGAGCTAAAGCTTTAGAGAAATCAGAGGTAAATAAATGTTGGATGAATAATCAAATAATTTAAAATGTTTGGTTGACTTATCAATTTCCTAGTACTATGATTGGATTTAAATTTAATAATCTTATCCAGAGAAGCCGAGGGACTGGCCCGTTGACGCTTCAGCAACCTCTGACATTTTGTCAGAAAGGTGCTAATTCCAGCAAGAATTTTTCTTGGGAGATAAGAGAGCGGAATCGTCCATTACACAGCCCTCTTTTCTCGTTTGTTGAGAAAAGAGGGCTTTTTATATTTTGGCAAAACGAAGCCGCACAAATTCCGAAACAAAAAATGAGGAGGAATAATATGACGAAGAAACGGATTTACTTGAATGCATTTGAAATGGTATGTGCAGGTGGGCACCAGTCCCCGGGCTTATGGCGGCATGAAGACGACCGCTCCCATACGTATAAAGACAGCGAGTACTGGATCGAGCTTGCGAAGCTTTTGGAAAAAGGGAAGTTTGATGCCATCTTTCTAGCCGACGTATTGGGTACATACGATGTGTACGATGGTTCACGTGACGCCGCTCTCCGCAACGCGGTCCAGACGCCGGTCAACGATCCTTTGCTCGTCGTGCCGCTGATGTCTTCAGCCACCAAACATTTAAGTTTCGGCGTGACGGCTTCGGTCAGCCATGAACATCCTTATACATTTGCGCGGCGAATGTCGACGCTTGACCATTTGACGAAAGGGCGGGTCGGCTGGAATGTCGTCACGTCCTACCTGAAAAGTGCGGCCCTCAATATCGGCCTCGAAGACCAGATGAGCCACGACCAGCGCTATGACTACGCAGCGGAATACTTGGAAGTCTGCTACAAGCTGTGGGAAGGAAGCTGGGAAGACGGGGCAGTAGTCCGTGATAAAGAATCGCAAGTCTACACCGACCCTTCAAAAGTCCATGACATCCGGCATGAAGGGGAGTATTTCAAAGTGCCGGGCGCGCATTTATCGGAACCTTCGCCGCAGCGCACCCCTGTTTTGTTCCAGGCAGGCGCTTCGCCGCGCGGCCGTGAATTTGCTTCCAAGCACGCGGAATCCGTCTTCACAGCCGGCCCGACCGTCCAAGTAGTGAAAAAAGGAATCGACGCCCTGCGCGAACGGATTACGGCAAACGGCCGGGAACCGGAAGACGTCATCGTCTACACGACGTTCACCGCCATTGTCGGCAAGACGGAAGAAGAAGCGCAGGCCAAATACGAAGAACTGAAGAGCTATGTCAGCTACGAGGGTGCACTTGCACTGCTTGGCGGCTGGACCGGCATCGATTTTTCCGGCTACGACCCTGACGACACTTTGGAATACATCCAGAGCAACGCGATGCAGTCGGCAGTGGAAGTGTTCACACGCGCCGATCCGGACCGCAAATGGACCATCCGGGAACTCGCCACATTTGTCGGCATCGGCGGACGGGGGCCGGTTGCGGTCGGAACTCCAGAACAGATTGCGGATGAAGTCGAAAACTGGGTGGAGCAAACAGGCGCCGATGGCTTGAATCTTGCCTACACACTGGCTCCGGGAAGTTTCGTGGACTTTGTGGAACTGGTGGTTCCCGTACTGCAGGAGCGCGGGCTCGTCCAAAAAGAATACGCAGAAGGAACGTACCGCGAGAAAATCTACGGAAAAGGCGAGAGCAAATTGAAAGAATCGCATCCAGGTGCAGCCTACAAGCAATTGCATGAACCGGTGAAAAACTGAAGGGGGAATGGGATGATGACAGCTTACTGGATCGGCGTCGCGGTTTTCTGGATTGCGGGACTGACTTTGTGGAATAAGATCTATCCGAAACCGAAACCGAAACGGAAAGGGGAGGAAGGCAATGCGTGAAGACACAACATGGCTTTTGCCGTTCATCATTGTGATGCTCGTCGGCTATTTTGCCTGGACCACATGGCTCGGCCGAAAAGGAGCAGTCCACAGCGGTTCGATGAAAGGCTTTGCCCTTGCCAAAGGGAAAATCAGCCCGGCGATTGTCGGCCTGAGCTTTGGCACTTCCTATGCCAGCGCAAATCTATTTCTCGGCGTTCCGGGCTGGGCTTATACATACGGATTGTCGACGCTTTGGTACACGATCGGCTGCTTTGGCGTCACGTGGCTCGGTCTCTTGCTGTTCACCAAAACATTCTGGCGCTACGGCCAGAAAAACGGCGGCAGCCTGACGCTTCCGCAGTGGCTCGGGAACCGCTACAAAAGCAAAACTTTGCAAGTACTCGTGGCGCTGTTGGTGCTGTTCAATATTTACTACATCGTCGGGCAGAACGTCGGTCTGGCGACGATGTTTGAAACGGTCATCGGCATTCCGTATATGTGGGGCATCGCCATCGGTGTCGGCATCACAATCGTCTATGTGAGCCTCGGCGGCGCGTTTGCCCAGATTGTCAGCGACGGTGTACAGGGCTTAGCGATGTCATTGGTCTCGATTCTGCTGTTCGTGTCGCTCCTGTGGACAATCGGCGGCGGCTGGAATGTCTTCGGCACGCTCCACACCCAACTGCGGGCAATCGATCCGGCGCTCGTATCGCCTTTGTCTACCGGCGGCCCGTTCTATAGCGGCTTTGCCATCTTGAGCATCCAGTGGCTGCTGTTCTCGTTTGTGCTGTTGCCGCATTTGATGAACAAAGTGCTGACGGTCGAAAAAGAAGAGGACTTGCGGACGTTCACCTTAACGGCCGGCGTCTCACTGTTTGTTCTATCCGTCTTTTCGGTATTTGCAGGCCTTGCCGCACGCATTATCCTGCCCGGTCTAGCTTCGGCGGACAGCGCCATTCCGGCGTATATCCTGGAAGCTTTCCCTGTGGTCATCGTCGCTTTGATGGTGATGGGCTTGATTTCCGCCATCCTGTCGACGACTGACAGCTTATATCTCGGCATCACCAACAGCATCGGGAATGACTTGTTCAAGGTGCTTGCGGTTCCTGTGTTGTATAAAAACAAAAACCTGACGGCACAGGAACTCGACGGCAAAGTGCTGAAAGCATCGAAAGTCTCCTTGATTTTCATCGGCCTCGTGTCTTTGTATATGTCATTCAGCCGGCCGGAATCCCTGGCGCTGTTGACCAATTTCGGCACATCGGCAATCATCAGCGGCATCGTGGCACCAATCGGCCTTGGCTATTTCTGGAAGCATGCCAATAAATCAGGCGCTATCGCCTCTGTCTTGAGCGGCGCAGGTTGTTATATGTACCTGACGGGCTCCGGTACGGTCGAACACGTTTTCCAAGCCATGTTTTTCAGCTCCGTACTCGGTTTCTTCTCGATGGTTTCCGTAAGTTTACTGGCAGAAGCGGCTAAAAAGCGTGAAAAAACCGCACAGCAGGCAGTCTAAAATAAAAACAAGGAACTCCCTGTTATCGGGAAGTTCCTTATTTTAGTTAAAATGCGTACTGGAATAGCCCGTAATACAAAGGCCCCAGCAGGATGACAGTCGAGACTGCCATGAAAATAGTGCCGGCCGCGCCGGTTGCTGCTTCCGGTTCTTCGGCTTCAAACTGGCTTTTTAATTTAAAAGCGAAAAGGACATCCCAAAGGAGGGCGCCGAAAAAGACGATTTTCCAGACAAGCGGATCAAGGATCTGGTTGTTGGTGACAAATCCGAACAATCCAATCCAGGTCACAACAGAAACGACCAAATCGAATTTGACCGGAAAAGCTGCCTTGCGGCTATGCAATAGAAAACCGATTGTAGTTGTACCGAGTAATGCTGCATAAATAAACCAAAATGTTTGTTCCATAAGTCATTTCCTTCTATTTGAGACTTCTTTCATTATAGAAGAATTGCGTAGCGAAGAAAACCATTTTAGCCATTTCATTTGTGTGACAGGGATTGCAGTAATAAATATAGAAGTAAAATAAAGCGTGACCAATCTTTCAATTCTCCGTTATAATCCAACTAGGGGTGTTGAAATGGCAAACAAAAGCCACGGCCTGAAAAACGGCTGGACATTGATTATCGACAAATCATTTAAACTTTTTTCAAATGCCAATTCCTACGTCATTCTGGACGACGA
Organism: Planococcus chinensis; assembly: GCF_020071995.1. Classification (GTDB taxonomy): domain Bacteria; phylum Bacillota; class Bacilli; order Bacillales_A; family Planococcaceae; genus Planococcus; species Planococcus chinensis_A. The sequence continues at coordinate 228,486 of NZ_JABWTK010000001.1, forward strand.
GAACGACACCGTCATGCACTTTTCCGTAAGCGATTCGGAATTTGAAGTGTTTTCAGCGAACTGGGGACTCCATTACAAAGTGATCCTGGGTTTTAAAACGATTAAAATATTGAATTTGCCTGAAGAGGATTAAACTGTAGAAAAAATGATGAATAGTGAATAAAATCAACCGGTCCGGCCACTTCGCTTTCCGTGGGTTCGGCTTCAGCCTCCTCGTCACTGAAAACCATGTGCTCCTGTTTCTGCATCGCTGCGCTAGCTTCGTCGCAAAGGCTTGGCCTCGCAGGCTTCGGTCAATGCCTTTCCTGCGGGGTCTTCAGCTCTCATCGCTCAGTCGCGTTGCTCCTTTACTGCTCCCACAGGAGTCTTCGTGGCCGGTCCGGTTGGATCTCTCTTTTCAATATGAGAGTGAACAATGATCTAGTTGAGGAAGAAAAGCGACACCTCTAGATTGTCTCCATATTAAGGATCCGGTATGTCCTGTTGTATGTTAATTCGGCTATATTGCGTAAATATTCTTTTGTCTACAATCTCAGCTTTCCGGCTAACTGGAAAGCTTTTTTTATATATTTTATTTATTTTTTAAAAAAGTGATCTAAAACCGATCCTTGCCCCGTTTAGTAGTCAGAACTAAATTAAACAGGAAAAAGGAGATGTTTTAGATGAAACTGAACAAATTATTGGTGGCACTTCCATTGACACTTTCTTTACTCGTACCGACGGCTGCACTGGCAGATGGGCACGGCGCGCATTCTTCAAATGAAGCTTCTATGGAAAGCGGCACAGCAACACCGGCTGCTGAGCTTCGCATTGCACTGGACACGGTTTTAACGGAACATGCCTTTTTAGCAGTTGAAGCCATGAGAAAAGGTGTAGACGGAGCGGAAGACTTTGATCAGGCATCCAGCGCGCTATTGGCAAACGCAGATGATTTGAAAGCGGCAGTGGCTTCTGTTTACGGCGAAGAAGGGGCGGCGCAGTTTGATGAAATCTGGAAGTCGCATATCGGTTACTTCGTTGATTACGTAACAGCTACAGCTAAAGAAGACCAGGCAGGAAAAGATAAAGCGCTTGCCGACTTGGAAGAATACAAGAAAACCCAGTCCGAATTCTTTGATACAGCAACAGAAGGCCGATTGCCGGCAGCTGCTGTTCAGGAAGGTTTGGACATGCACGTCGACCAGCTAGTTGAAGCGTTTGACGCTTACGTTGCGGGAGACTTTGAAACGGCTTATGGACTGGAGCGCGAGTCGATCCATCATATGAGCATGTTCGCAGAAACACTTTCCATCGCAATCACGGACCAGTTCCCGGAGAAATTCGATAACACCAACCCTGACACACCGGCTGTTGATCTTCGTGCGCAGTTGAACATGACATTTACGGAACATGCCGGATTAGCGGCGATGGCGATGCAGGACGGTGCTGATGGCGCAGAAAGTTTCGGCCAGGCATCTGCGGCTTTGATTGCCAATGCGGATGACTTATCAGCAGCAGTGGCTTCTGTCTACGGCGAAGAAGCGGGCGCGCAGTTTTCGGAAATCTGGAAATCGCATATCGGCTATTTCGTGGATTACGTAGTGGCGACAGGTGAAGGCAATGCAGAAGGCCAGGAGCAGGCTAAAGCCGACTTGGACGAGTACATTAAAGAACAAGCAGCGTTGTTGGATGCGGCAACTGAAGGACGAGTGCCCGCGGATGCGTTGGAAGAAGGCTTGACTGCACACGTGGACCAATTGCTAGTTGCGTTCGATTCTTACGCAGCGGGTGATTACGATACAGCTTACAACTCGATCCGCGAAGCATACGCGCATATGACAATGCCGGCGGCTGGATTATCGGCAGCGATTGTCGATCAATTCCCGGATCAGTTCGGTGAAGCGGCAATGCCATCAGAAATGCCAAAAACAGGCATGGGCGGAACAGCTGACGAATCGTCAATGCCAATCATGTGGATCCTTGGCGGGCTGATGCTTGCTGGCTTGGCAACAACAATCGGGCTTCGCGCACGCAAACAGAACTAAATGAAAAATATGTAAAGCTAGCCTTAAAAGGTTAGCTTTTTTTGTTGTGGAAATATTGTCTTTCATTAAACAGCCCCGTTTTAGGCGATTTTCGAAAATACGCCCAGTAATGAAAGAAATACGCTCGGTTGGAGTTAAAATACGCTCGGTTAAGGCAAGAATACGCTCGGTTAACGTTAAAATACGCCTTAGAGGAAGCCCTGCATCTCGAAAAATAAAAAAAGCTGCCTTCCGGTAATGAAAATACCGGGAGGCAGCGGGTAGGTGCATGTTACTTGGAAAGGTTCAACGCTTTTTTGGATACGTAGAAATCTGTTCCGTTATAGACGGTTACCCCATCAAGTGTTTTTGTGTAAGACTTTTTGTTTTGTGTTACGTGTGCAATGTTTTTATTGATCGGCAATTCGATTTTAATCTTCGCTTTTTCGGCGATGAACACCGGATTGTTCGCATCGGTTACATCAATGCGAGTTGTATAGCCCTTGCTTTCGAAAGACTCCCGGGCATTGACAAACAGCTTGTCCGAGACTTTTTCAAGGTCGAATGCCATGAATCCTGCCATCGCTTTCGCAATGTCCGTATTATCGACAAGACCGCTTGGCTTAGACGGGCCGTAAGCGTATAGGAAGACATCTTCTCCTGTGTGGCCGGCCGTCGAATAGCCGATGTTCGCACGGTTCGCCAGCATTTTGGTCATATCGCTCTGCAAAGTTTTGGATGCTTTTAAGCTGTTGAGCTCGTTTGAAGACAAGTTATCAAGGCCGTACAGTGCTGCCACTTCTTTTATATTCGAGCGGTCGGATTTTAATTGCTTTAACGCGCCTTCAACCGTCATTGTCGCTTTTTTCAGTGGGTCAATATACGTTGAAACCGGAATTTCCGGGTAATTGGAGTTTGTATTGACGTTCCCCATCGTAATCCCGCTGTTTCCGTGGTCACTGACTGCAATTACCATTGTATTGCCGTCTTTCTTCGCAAAGTCCACTGCTTCTTTTACGGCGTCGTCAAAAGCCAGTACATCGCTGAGAATCCCGACTGTATCATTTGCATGTGCTGCCCAATCGACTTTGCTTCCTTCAACAAACATGAAGAAGCCGTCTTTATCTTTGGAAAGCGTATCGATTCCTTTTTTGGTCATTTCCGCAAGGGAAGGTTCGCTGTTTTCTGTTGCCTTTCGGTCAAAATCATAGGCAAGAGCGGAAGGGGCGAATGAACCCCACAATTTGTCAGATGTTGAATTTAAAAGGTCTTCTCTCGATTCAACAAAATCGTAGCCGTTTTCGTTGATCACATTGATCAGGTTTTCACCGTCAACGCGTGCATTTTTCGTAGATCCTGGAGCAAGGGACTCTTTTCCGCCTCCAAGTACTACGTCAATCCCTTGGTATACCTGCTGCTCCGCAATGTCTTGGTAGTTGCTGCGGTGAAGGGCATGGGAAGAAAAGCCTGCCGGTGTTGCATGCTGAATTTCGGAAGTCGAGATAATTCCCGTGGCTTTCCCTGATAATTTAGCTCCTTCTAATACGTTGGCAATGGGTTTGTATGTATCTTCCGGATCTACCGGGTCGACTCCGGGCGTATTTACGATTTTAGGAAGAAGGCCAACAACCTTATCGTTGGATTTGTTTCCGGTCGCTAAAGCAGTCGCTGCTGGAGCAGAGTCAGTAATGGCAGATTCTGCTGAATGGGTGCGCATGCCGCCTACCAGGATTTCATCCATGGCGAGGTCTCCGCCTTTGTACCATCTTGCCAGGTTCGTGGCGCCTGCACTTGTTCCATCCATCACCATCATGATGACGTTGGTTGGTTCATTTTTCTTGTCCTTTGCTTCGGTCAAATCCGCGTTTGTTGCAAGTCCTAAAGAAGAAATGGCAACAGCAGCAGCGATTGAAATTCCAGCTGCCTTCTTTTTCAAATTGCGATTCATGTTCTTGTCCTCCTCTAAAATAATATAAGCCTTGGGAATCTGCTCACTATCAGTGTAGAGGGCGAATGTTTCAGGGGTATGAATTCATTGAAAAGTTTATGTAAAATCATGTAAATTTCTGGAGGAACTTAAAACGTTCATTCTTTAGTAAAAATTATGGCATTTTATCAACTTTTCCTCTATTTCAAAGAAGGGGGATCGTTTCAGTGTTAGAATAGGATGGATTTAATTTAACCGACAGAAAGGAGAGAAATTTTCGATGAAATCAAAACTGCTCCTCCTTTTATTGATTTCTGCTGTTGTCATTTCGGGCTGTGGTACGGAGAAAATGAGCGAACCCACCACATTACTGAATCAGGAAAAGCAAGAAGTGGCGTTCCCGCAAGAAAAGCCTGTTCTTTTCTTCTTTATCACGACTTACACCTGAAGCCACTGCCAACAGCAACTGGTTCAGTTGCACTCAAACTTGGACGTGTTAGAGGGCTTGGATGTAAACACGTATGTTATTAGCGGCGATACGCCAGAACAGCAATTGGAACTGTATACCGCCTTGAAGAATGAATACGGGGAAAGCCTTCCATTCGTATCGGATCCGGATTTGGAAATTGTGGATCTGCTCAATATGAAAAATGGAGACGTTCCGTACAGAGGATATGGCATGCTGGATACTGAAGGCAATGTCGTGTTCAATGAAGCGAACGACCGGTGGGGCGAGGAATTGCCTGAAACGATGGAAAAAATCAAGAAAGAATACAACGATTTGCTTAACAACTAACAAGAAGCACGAAAACCGCAGAATTTCTGCGGTTTTTTATCATGCTTCAAATTCCCTCGACACAAACAGAACATGAAAAAGCCGGTCGTTGGGACCGGCTTTTAAAAACAGTTTCAATTTTTCGCTTACGCTAATGCAGCGGCCATCCGATTGATTCCGTCTGCTAGTACAGCCCGCGGACAAGCTACATTCAGGCGCAAGTACCCGAGGCCAACTTCCCCGTATTTGCTGCCGGGTTCCAAAGCGACTTTTCCGGTGACGAGCAATTTCTCCATGATGTCAGCTTCTGATAACCCCAATGCCCGGTAGTCGATCCACAGCAAATAAGTGGCCTCGGGCTTCACTGCTCGAAGGGTGGGGATTTTCTGCGCCAATTCCTGGATTGCAAAGTCCATATTATCCGAAATTACCTGCAGCACCTGCTCCAGCCAAGGCTCGCTTTCGTTATAGGCAGCTGTCAACGCGACCGGCGCGAAAGCATTCAGTATTCCGGTTCCATGAGCCAGTGCATGCTTTTCCAGCTTGGCGCGTTTCTCTTTATCGGTGGCCACGATCATCGCGACTTGGATGCCGGCTAAGTTAAAGGTTTTCGTGGGTGACAGGCAAGTAAAGATCCGTCCGCTTTCTTCGCCGGCAATTTTTGCTAAGGGAATATGGCGGTTGGATTCGAGGATTAAGTCGCCATGGATTTCATCCGAAATAATCAGGACATCGTGCTTGGTGCACAACCTGATGATTTCCTGCAGTTCCTCCTGTGTCCATACACGGCCGCCGGGATTATGTGGATTGCAGAAAATGAAAAGAGCAGCACTCTGCAGCTTCTCCTCAAAATCTTCAAAATCGATGGTGTAGTAGCCATCCTGCTCCAGCAATGCGGAATATAGAACTTCCCTATCCTGATTTTCGGCAAGCTGGAAAAACGGCGGATAGACAGGCGGTGTGACCAGAATTTTGTCGTGTTTTTCTGTGAAAGTTTCAATGATCGATGCAATCGCCGGAATGATGCCGTGATGGAACATCATCCAATCCGGTTCGATTTTCCAGTCATTTCGTTTGGCTTGCCAATTGATTACGGCAGTCCGGCAGCCTTCGCACATGATTGAGTAGCCAAAAATAGAATGCTCGACCCGGTCATGCAGAGCTTTCAGGACCGGCGGCGGAGCAGGAAAATCCATATCCGCTATCCACATCGGCAAGATGCCGGAAGCATCCTCTACATTGTAGATGTCTGCTATCGCATCCCATTTGACGGACCGGCTGTTTTTCCGGTCGTATATTTCCTCAAAAGAATTCATCGTTACAACCCCTTCATGCATTCAATTATTTCTAATTCCAAACTGCTGGATAAACAAGTGTGGATATTAACACCGATGCAAAGATTAGTTTACTAAGGGTAGCATAGCCCGATGCCGGAAATCTTTCAAGGTGGCGTTCAGGCTATATTAACTTTCACAGCCCTTGCATGTTCAAGTGGGGAAAGCTTGTCTTTCATATTAACCGGTGGTTTTAAAACTACGGTTTTTTAAGAAGACAATAACTTGAGAGATCAAAATTGTTCCTCCTAGTATAAACGTGAAAAAAGGAAAGCTAAATGGAAAAAGGAAGAGAGGGAAGGAATGCCAGGCGTCTGTATAGTAACCGATGATAACGGGATACATGGCACTGTGGTTGATGAGTTCTGTCTGATAGCCAGTACGCTCCGTGAACAAGAAATCATCTTTTTCGATGGAGCCGTCTTGGGAAATCGTATAAGTGCGAAATGCCAATTCTTCATCAGATACGTAGCCGATATGGTCTCCGTTTTCGTTTTCGGTAATATGCTGCCGTGACATATTCAAAAAAATGACCAATTTTTCAAGGTTCTTCTCTCGGACGAGAAAATGCACCATATGGCTGCTGTATTGTCCTCTCCCCACATAATCTTCCCTTACCGCGTAGTTTGGCAATTCAACAGCAATCTCATCATTGATTGCCAGTTGGATGTCCGCTGCCAGAAAAGGTTCACCCCAAGGATCCTGATACGAATCGGTCACGTTATCATAGGAGACCGAAACATCCGTGCCATGCCAGGAATAATTGCCGGACAAGTACGCTGGACTTTCGATTTGAAACTGTCGCTCCATAGAAGCTTCATGAAATTTTTCAAGTACCATTCGGGCGGCAAGCGGAGCAGATAAAACGAATAATAAAAGTGCGAAAATCATCATTGCAAAACTTCTTTTCAAAAGGAGCACCCCTGCCTGGTTATATATTTCTATACATTAACATAAATTTCCTGTTTGACCCCGGTCAGCAAAAAATAAAAACAAAAAGTCGGACCATCTGCTTTTTACGAAGCAGATGGTCCGACAATCTTCAGAAATAACATTCATTGCATGGCTTCCGCTTTTTCCGATTCGTTCAAATCGACATCAACGGAAGTGATGAAATAGCGTTTGCCAGCAGTATTTTGAATGGCCACTTTTTTACGGTCAAACAGGGAAACCGTTTCGATTTTCTTAATTTCGCCTGTTTCCGGATTTTCTTCATACACTCGGTAGCCGATAATGGCGTCATCCCGCACCGCATGCCAGGAAAGACTAGAGGAAGTGGCCGTCACTTGCGACGGTGGAGCAGGGAGCTTTTCGGCAGTAGCGGAGTCTGAAACGAGCTTCGCCGTGACGACCAGCCGCTCTTCGTGCGAACCGATCGAGCGGTTGAAATCTCCGGTGCATGTAATCAGGTTGATCATGCGCGCATCCGATTTTCCGAAGATCTTTTCAATCGGTGCCTCATCGGTTTCGTAGCTCTTGATGGCGGTGATGTTGAATACCATCTTTCGCCCGTCGGCGTCCGTTAACACCACTTTTTCGTCTGCTTTCACTTTCTTCAAGTCATAGAAAATAGCCGGGCCGGTCAAGCTGTCGACATGTCCTGCAAATACGGAATGGCCCTTCGCACCGGGTTTGTATCCCGGTTCAAACCAGCCGACCTGATCTACATTTTCGGGGACGCCCATTTCGCCGTTTTCCAAAACACCCGTCGGTTCGATGGCCGCTTTTACATTAATTGAAGGAATATCAATGAAAACGGGTTCCATGCCTTTGGTGCTTTCGAGCCGGCTTTGCTGCAAGGCTTTCAGTTTTTCCCGTTGTTCAGGAAAGACCGGAAATTCAGCAATTTTATCGACAGCTGGCTCTTCTTTTGTTTCTGCTGCCAAGCCACTCGCAGTTTCTTCCGAGGGGCTGGCTGTTTCATTTAAAAGAGAATCCTCTGCTAAAGGGTTCAGCAGGAAAAACAGGACGCCGCACAAGAAAACGGCGATGCCCATGGTCACAAAAGGCTTCATTTTCAGCTCTCCTTCCAAACGGGACTAGAGAGAGCGAATCGCTCTCTCACCCACTTAAGATTGTTTACTTTGACAATACGTAACAGTTCCAGCGATAGCTAAGATCAAGCTGCTCAATACAACCCACAGCATCATGGTATTGGACTCTTCAGCAGTGCCGCCAAAGCCGGTTTTCGGCATTTTTTCTGGCGTTGCCGTTTGGAAGTTGTCCGGGAACTGATCAACAACGGCTGCACTCAAGCCTTTTCCGATATCAAACATGATAGCGTAGCCCGCACGGTAAGAATCGTAGGAAGCATCGTAGTCACTGGCTGCATACTGATTGAACGTGTCGGCAACCGATTGTTCGTGAGCTGTTATTCCGGCAACTGTGCCGTCTTTTGGCATACGGTTTTCCGTAGCTGTGCTCAGAAATGTTCCTAATGATTCAGCAAAGTCTCCGGTTAAAGCCGTTGTCGCCTGGTCCACAGCCGGTTGGTCTTTTGAAGCCGCGGCTGCCGCTAATTCGCTTTGGATGGAAATATGTTCATTGTCCCAAATCTGGACGAATTGTGTACCTGCTTCTTCTCCGTAAAGAGATGCAATGGCTGCACGGAATTCTTCAGTGTTCTGGTCTTGTGCCCAATCGGCAAAGTCGAAGTCTTCGGCTCCGTTAAAGCCTTTTGCCATGCTGAGCTGTGCCAAGGCAAAATGTTCAGCGGCGATGCGGTTCACAGTTGAGCGGAAATCACCGGCTGCTGTATTCGGATCGGTAAATTTGTCCGGGAATTGCGCTGCAATTGCGCCACTGATGGCACTGCCAGCGCCGAAGATTTGTTTGGAGCCGGCCAGGTAAGACGTATAAGCCGCTTCGTATTCACCGGCTGCATAAAGGTCGAATGTGTCCTGGACGAAATCTTCGTGCTCACGGAGTGCCGATTGGGCTGCTTGTTCGGGCAGTTTGCCTTCGGTTGCAGTAGCAAGGAAAGCCGCCATGTCTTCAGTAAATGCCTGAATCTGATCGAGTGATTGCTTCTCCATGTCTTTGTTGCCGTCTTTTACGGCCATCGCGTAGTCATCGGTTCCAAGATTGTGCTTATTGAAAATGTCCCCGAAAGCCGCTCCGCCTTCTTCGCCGTATACCGATGCAATGACCGGTTCCATGTCTTTCGCATTGGCTTCAAGCGCTGCGGAAGCTGCTTCAGCAGCAGGGTCTCCGTCATAAATTTTCATCATCGAATCGACTGCAAGCACATAGTGTTCAGATAACAGGGAATCGAGTGCCGTGCGAAGCTCCACGCCCGTTGTGTCTGTTTTCGGCATTTCATCCGCGAATGCGGTGGTGCCCATTCCGGGAATCAGCAAGGCTGCCCCAAGTACCGGTGCTAAAATTTTTCTCCATTTCATAAAACCACTCCTCGTTTTTTTATTTCTTACACACCTAACGGAGCGGTTTTGGGTTTAGATCACTTTTTGGAGAAATAAAATAAGAGTGGGCGAAACGAAATTTATCAGGCCACCGTCTACTTCATTTAATAGAGAGTAAATGGAAATCAGGGGTGCCGATATGAAAAAATTAATAATCGTCTTGCTGTTCCTCTCCATCGTTTTATGGCCGGAATACAGCCGCGCTTTGTCCTGTGAAGAACCAGCGCCGCCCGAAATCGCTTACGAGGAATACGACGCGGTCATAATCGGTACAATAGAAGAAATCAGCGAAAGCACCAGTGTGAAAACGATGACGGTAAGGGTTGAGAAAAGCTTTAAGGGCGTGGACCGAGAAATCATCACAGTAAAGGAAGATTTGATGTGGGGGCAAAGCCAGCTTCACTCGAGTCTGTTATTTTTCCTTAACAAAGAAGGGGAGAACTGGGTGCATCCCCTTTGTTCACCGACGACCGCCAATACGGATTTGGCAGATGCAGTATTTGCCGACAAAGAGGAACTTGTTTTAGAAGATGCCGAAAACAACTCAATAAACTGGCGGTTGTTCATTCTTTTGGGAGCCATTCTTGCTGTTTCTGCGGCGGCTCTCCAGAAAATCAGAAGATAAGCTAGTCCATGCAATATTGTTTATTTGAACATCACAAATGGGAACAAAAGAAACACGCCCAAAGAATGGCTTTGGGCGTGTTTGCATCTTATTTTTTCTGAACCGACAAGGGTCCACGAAATTATTCCGTTTTTGGGGCAGTGGCACCCTTCAAAAACCGCACCAATTCTTCGTTGAATTTATCGGGCTCGTCGCCATTGATGCCGTGCCCGCTGTCTGCAAAGGGCACCAAGTAAGCATTGGAAATTTGCCGTTCCAATTCCTCTCCCAGCTCATAAGGGCAGATCTGGTCTTTCTGTCCGTGGAAAATGGCAGTCGGCAGGGAAATGCCAGCCAGTTCATCCCGCAAGTCTTCATCACGTAGGGCAATGGCGGAATGGATGGTCGAATGTGCCGCTGCTTCAAGGCCAAGCGACTGGAACCAGACAAGAAATTCCTCCGATTTTTTCTGCTCGAAGAACATATCGGCGAATTGCGCAAGAAAAGCAGGGCGGTCTTTTTTGATTTGGGCGATGATGTCATCCACTTCAGCCGGCTGCATGCCAATGGTGAAATCATTCCGCTGCGTGAAAAGCGGAGCCGCCGCACCCATCAGCAATAATTTATCCACGCCTTCTGCTCCGTATTTGGTCAAATACCGGATGGCAATCGGCCCACCCATGGAAAAACCGCCAAGCACGATATTTTCAAGTCCGAGGTGATCGACGACGGCTTTTACATCGCCTGCTTGAGTAGTGTAGTCATAGCCGGACCACGGTTTATCCGATTTTCCATAACCGCGCAAATCGATTCCGATATAGCGGAACCCGGCCTGTACCACTTCTCCAATTTGCATTTCAAACGATTTGTTATTCAATGGCCAGCCATGGATAAAGACAACCGGCTGTCCGATGCCCACATCTTCTACGAATACTTTGACGCCGCTTTCCACTTCTACATAATGTCCCAATTCTTTTCCTCCTTTGAGTAGGTATGTACTGTCTATTCCTAATAGCTAGGATTCCCCTCTAACCATTTATTAAACAATTCGAATAAAATAAAAATGGTAACGATGTGACGCTAGTTTATCAAACATAAGGTCTTTAATTGTTCTGAAAGTGAACTAGAATCGGTTATGGAGCGTTTAGTCAGTAGAACCGTGATCGAAGGGTTGGCTGGACATCAATTTTCACATATTTTCTACAAATTCCATATTTTCAATCCGCCAGCATTCTCCTCCCTTTCCCTTTGTAGTAAGCTTGAGAAATGACAGCGGAAAAAAGGAGAACATCCATGGAGAAAAGTTCCGACTTTATGCTATACACGCGCATACAGCAAAAAGATAAAGCTGCACTTGAACAATTATATGACCGCTATGAGAAAATCCTGTTCTCGTTTCTGTATAAAATGACAGAAGACCGCGATTTGGCGGAAGAAGCGCTGCAGGAAGTATTCATCAAATTGTGGCGGGGCAAAGGGGAGTACGACGAAAGCAAGGGCAAATTCACGTCCTGGCTGTTCACCATGTCCCGCAATTCCGCGATTGACTTGATCCGCAAACAGAAAAAGCCTGCGGTGCCGCTTGAAGAAATCGGCGACCTGGTGAGTTCCGAGACGGCCGTCGACGAGTTGGCCGAATGGCAGGAACAAAAAGAACAGATCCAAGAAGCAGTGTCGGAGCTTTCAGGCGAACAGCAGAAAATGATCCAGCTGTTCTATTTTAAAGGCATGACCCATGAAACGATTTCAACGATGTGCGATATTCCGCTTGGCACGGTCAAAAGCCGGATCAGGCTGGCGTTAAGTAAATTGAAAAAAACACTGCACGGAGTGCAAGAAAGGGGGGCTATCGATGACGAATACTAACTGTGAACAGGTAGTGGACTATCTGAATGGAACACTGACAGCGGAAGGAAAACAGGCATTTGAACAGCATCTGGCAACATGTGCAGACTGCCGCGAACTGGTGGATGCAGTCGGTGAGCTCCCGTATCTTGCAGAACCCACAGAACCGCCAGTGGGAATGAAATCCCGGATCCTCGCCAATGTTTTTGAAGAAGAACCGCAACAGCCGGCAAAACCTGAACGTCCGGTGGAAAAAGAAAAAACGGTGCCGATGGCCAAACCGAAAGCCAGACGCAGCCCTTGGACGCCGTTGATTGCTGCCGTGTTGCTGCTGTCGCTTCTCGGCAATGCTTATGCATTTTTCAAACTGGCGGACGAACAGCAGCCGGCAACGGAAAGTGCGTTCCAGTCAATCGAACTCCAGCCGGGAGAAGCCTTTGGCGGATCGGCGAAAGCCGCCATCATCCAGGAAGAGGGTTCCTTCGAAGTCGTAGTGCAGGCGGAACAGCTTGAACAGCTCCAAGGCGATGAAGTGTACCAGATCTGGCTCCTGAAAGAAGGGCAGCCGGTGCCGGCGGGTGCATTCACGCCGGATGCAGACCAGCAAGGCTCCGCCTATTACTCGATCACAGAAAACACGGAAGGCTGGGACACGATTGCCATCACTCGTGAACCGGAAGCCGGCAATGAAACCCCGGAAGGCGAAATCGTCCTGAGTTCCGAAATTTAAGAGAGAGAACGATCCAATTGAATAAGCTACAAAACAAGGAACTTCATGGCCTGTATAGAATTCATTCTATACAGGCTTTTTTTAGGATCCGGGTATCCTTGGAAATACACTTTGCTTAAAGGGGCAGGCAAACGGCCGCTCCAAGCTTGAAAAGAGATGATGAGATGAACAAGACAATCCTGCATAATGGGGCTTTTCTGTCGGTCAATCCGTGGCGAATGCTGACCTGGCTGCTGATTGCCCAGATCATGGTGGCATTTGTCGGCAGAAGCCTGGCGCCTCTTGGCGTATTGATCGGGGACGACCTGAGTTTGACGAAAGCGCAGATCGGCATGCTGCCGGCTGCCTTGTTCCTTGGCCAGTCGCTCATTGCAATTCCGGCCGGCTTCCTGGTGGACCGCGTCGGTTCGAAAAGGCTGCTGTTCCTGTTGTCGCTTTGCCTTGGCCTTTCCTTTATTCTGATGGCTGTGACTTCGTTTTACTGGCTGATCCTCCTGTTGGTCGTTCTCGGCGGAGCGGGCTACGGCGCCATGCATCCGACTTCGAACAAAGGCATCCTTTACTGGTTTTCCGAAAAGCGGGGAACCGCCATGGGCATCAAGCAGATGGGCGTAACGCTCGGGTCAGCGCTTGCTGCGCTGCTGCTTTTTCCGGCCGCTGTGGCTTTTGGGTGGCGCCCGGTGATGATCGGCGCCTGCGTGCTTCTGATCCTCACCGGCATCTTTGCCTATAGATTCTATCTTGACCCGCAAGCCGAGCAGGAAAAAAGCGGAGCTTCCGAGAAACCGGCCCGCCTGTTCGCTTCGATTTTGCAGCTGTTTAAAGAAAAGCCGCTCGTCTTGGTCAGCCTCGGTGCGATGGGTCTAAGCGGGAGCCAGCTGATTTTGAACACCTATATTGTGCTGTTCGCTTATGAATCCCTTGGCATCCCGCTGGTCCTTGCCGGCATGCTGCTCGTCATTTCCGAAGTCAGCGGTTCGTTCGGCCGGGTGGCTTGGGGGATGATCAGCGACAGCATCTTTCACGGCAAGCGGATCATCGTGCTCGTAATCGTAGCTGCTGTTTCCATCGGAGTAGCGCTCGGCATGGCGCTGCTGCCGCCGGGTACGCCGTTTTGGGTGCTTGTACCGATTACCATCCTGTTCGGCTTCTGCATTTCCGGCTTTAACGGAATCTGGATGAATGCCGCGACGGAACTGGTGCCGATTGGGCAAGCCGGCATTGCCAGCGGCTTCAGTTTGATGCTCGGTTCGTGGGGCGTCATCATCGGCCCGCCGTTGTTCGGCTACATCGTCGATGCGACCGGTGCCTTTACATACGCCTGGCTGTTCATGGCCGGCATACTCACCGTGGTCATTGTGCTGCTGCTTGCGGCGATGAGGATAGTAACGAAGGAAAGCAAAGAAAAAGGCGAGTAAAATAAGATGAATCAAACCGCGATTCAAATTGTTTGAATTTTTTGTTTTCTTGAGTTATAATCGGGTACAGAATACCAATGCAGCGGTTACAGAAACGTGGCGGTGCCGGATACGCGAGCCGCTACACGATATGGCCGCTGCATTCCAAATGTATTTAAAAGAGCTTATATAGAAAGCGTGCCAGAAAGAATGATTTCTGGCACGCTTTTATTTTTGCACTTTACGTTAGGCGCCAATTTTATTTCCCAGGAAATAGGCATGCTCTTTCTATGGAGAAGGCCATGCCGTTGATTGATTGAAATAATTGACTGAAAAATTCAACTCCGCAATAATGGACCTACACAATTTTTTTCAGACACCACGTGAAATCCAAACCAATCCGCCATCCATAAAGGAGGAAACCGAATGGAATACCGCACATTAGGGAAAACAGGCATCAAAGTATCAAGCCTTTGCTTTGGCACGATGTCATTCGGAGGCAATGCCGATGAAGAGACGTCGAAAGCGATGTTCAAACGCTGCCGGGAAGCTGGCATCAATTTTTTTGACTGCGCGAATGTCTACAACAAAGGCGTATCGGAAGAGATTTTGGGCAGGTGCATCGCAGACAGCCGCGACGATTTGGTGCTGACCACAAAAGTGAACGGGCCGACGGGAACAGACGTCAACAACCGCGGCTTGTCGCGACGCCACATCATGCTTGAAGTGGAGAAGAGCCTGAAGCGGCTGAACACCGACCGCATCGAATTCTATTTTGTCCATGCCTTCGACCTGGCAACGCCGATCGAGGAAACGTTGCGGGCGATGGACGATCTCCAGCGCCAGGGCAAAATCCTGTATCCGGCCGTCAGCAACTGGGCGGCCTGGCAAATCGCGACCTCACTCGGCATTTCCTACAGGGAAAGCCTGGCGCGATTCGAGTGCATCCAGCCGATGTACAATCTCGTGAAGCGGCAGGCGGAAGTCGAGATTCTGCCGCTCGCAGAAGCAGAAAATATGGGAGTTATTACGTATAGCCCGCTCGGCGGCGGGCTCTTGACAGGCAAATACGGCGGCGGCAAAAAGCCGGAACAGGGCCGCCTCGTCGAACAGAAAAATTACGAAAAGCGCTACGCCGATGCCGCTTACTTCGAAACGGCTGACCGCTTCGCGCAGTATGCGAAAGACAAAGGGCATCACCCGGCGTCACTTGCCGTTTCCTGGGTCATGGCGCATCCAGGCGTTACCGCGCCGATCATCGGCGCCCGCAACCTGGAACAATTGGAACCGTCTCTCGGCGCACTCGACATCCAGATGACATCGGAATGGCGCCAGGAAATTTCGGACCTTTCCATCACACCGCCGCCGGCCACGGACCGTTCGGAAGAAGTATAAAAAAGAATCCAAGCAAAAAAGCACTCCGACCTTCACGTCAGGAGTGCTTTTCTTATGCATACTCTGAACCCGTACCTTACGGAAGAGTTCTACTTCCGCTCCAGCTCTTTCCCCATGCCTTTCAAAAAATGCAGGCCATAGCGGATTGAGCGGTTGATGTCCGGGTCGCGCAGCGCTTTATACAGGCCGAACATGCTCAGTTTGCGGCGATCGGACTGGCCGGCTTCCGCGTTCTGGAGGCCGCGCTGCACACTGGCCGATAGTTTCGCCGTCGTCGCCGGGTCAATGGCCGTCAACGCCCCCGCCGCATTCATTAAATTGTTGATGAGCGTCGTGACGGGTTCGCGTGTGGCTTGCTGGACAGTGATATCCATCAAATCTTCGCGTGCCTTCACCATCGCATTGACCGCATCCAGGATTCCCGCTTTATCGAGTTCCCCGGTAATTTCCAGCACCTTTTTGAGCGACTGCTGCTGTTCGGCCACCTGGGTTTCCAGTTCAAAAAGCCGCTGCAGCTTGAGCTCTTCCGGTGTGAGCTGTTTTTTCTTGATTCGCGTAATCGGTGTTGCCAAAGCACATCACCTTTCTTTCGGTTGGTCGGTCAGCGGCACGTGATCCGGCCGCCGCCATTTGCGTTCGACTTCCACGCCGCGAGTCGGATGGCGCTTTTTGGTGCGGTGGTTCGATTTTGGCAGCGGGTTGTGGCCGTCCCTTTGCAGCACTTCCATGCGGACTTTCGTCTGCTTGAAGGCCGGCGTGTTGGTCCGCTGATCGGTTGCCGGACCGGTCAAAAAGTTGATGGCGCGTTCCTTATTCGTGGAATGCATCGGCAAAAAGAGTTCATTGCCCTGTACCCGCGAAGTCACGACGACCGGCACTTTGACGGCGCCGTAAGGAGAAACCAGCCGGACAATTGAACCGTCCAAAATGTCCCGCGCTTCTGCGAGTTCAGGCGACACTTCGACGAAGTTTTCCGGGATTTTCTCGTGGATGCCCGTTGAGCGGTCCGTCAAATTGCCTTCATGGAAATGCTCGAGCAGGCGGCCGTTGTTGATGTGAAGGTCAAATTCTGCCGCGAACTTGACGGGTTCGACCCAGTCCGACAAGGCAAAACGCGCTTTTTTGTCGTCAAAGTTAAAGCCGTCGACATACAGGAGCGGTGTGCTCGATCCGTCATGGCTGCCCCACAGGAAGCTTTCCCAGTCTTCGAGCGACTCGTAGTCGGCTTGAGCAAAGAGCGGCGTCAGGCTGGCCATTTCGGCGAAGATTTCCCCAGGATGGCTGTAATCCCAGTCCGCGCCGAGCCGTTTCGCGATTTCCTGGACAATCCACCAGTCGGGCTTTGCATCTCCAAGTTCCGGCAGCGCCTGGTAAAGCCGCTGCACGCGGCGTTCCGTATTTGTGAACGTGCCGTCTTTTTCGAGCGACGGCACCGCTGGCAGGATGACATCGGCGTATTGCGCCGTGCGGGAGAAGAAGATATCCTGCACCACGAAAAACTCCAGTTTCGACAGGACTTCATCGACGTGGTTCGAGTTGGAATCGACCAGCGCCATGTCCTCGCCGACGACATACATCGCTTTCATGATGCCGTCGTCAACGGCGCGCAGCATCGACACGTTGTCAAAGCCCGGTTTGTCGCTGATTTTGACGCCGTATGCCTGTTCGAACTTCTCGCGTGCCGCATCATCCGACACGTGCTGGTAGCCCGGCAGCCAGGCGGGAAGGGAACCCATATCGCAGGCGCCTTGCACGTTGTTGTGTCCGCGGAGCGGATACGCCCCGGCTCCCGGACGGCGGTAATTGCCGGTCGCCAATAGCAGATTTGAGATGGCAGCGGACGTGTCCGAGCCGCCGGTGTTCTGAGTGACGCCCATGCCCCACAGGATGCACGTGCCGTCTGCATCGCGGATTGCTTCGGCGATTCCGATGAGCGTTTCCGGCGAGAGGCCGGTTTCCTGCTCGGCATAGCGGAGCGTGTATTTTTCCAGCACTTCTTTAAAGTCTTCAAAATAGTGGACGTTGTCATCGATAAAGCGCTGGTCGTTCCAGCCCTGGTCAATCATATATTTGGTGACGGCCATCAGCCACACCTGGTCCGTGCCTTGCTTCGGACGGATAAAGATGTCGGCGCGTTCAGCCATTTCGTTTTTCCGCAGGTCCGCAACAATCAGTTTCTGGCCGTGCAGCTTATGCGCCCGCTTCACGCGCGTCGCCAGAACCGGGTGGCTTTCCGCCGGATTGGCGCCGACGATGATGACGAGGCCTGCACTTGCAATATCCTTGATGGTGCCGGCATCGCCGCCCATGCCGACCGTTCGGAACAAACCGTCCGTTGCCGGTGTCTGGCAATAGCGCGAGCAGTTGTCGACATTGTTCGATTCGAATACTTGGCGGGTCAATTTTTGGATGACGTAATTGTCTTCGTTGGTGATTTTCGACGAAGAAATGATGCCGACGCCATCCTTGCCGTGCTCCCGCCGGATTTCCCCGAGGCGTTTGGCGACGAGGTCGAGCGCATCTTCCCACGTGGCTTCGACAAATTCATCGCCGCGGCGGATCAGCGGGGTGGTCAGGCGTTCTTCGCTGTTGACGAAATCCCAGCCGAATTTCCCTTTGACGCAGGTGGAGATGGCATTCGCCGGCGCTTCCGAGACCGGCTGGACTTTCAGGATTTTCCGGTCTTTCGTCCAGACTTCGAACGTGCAGCCGACGCCGCAGAACGTGCACACCGTCTTGGTTTTTTTCGTGCGGGTTTCACGCATCGCCGCTTCCGCATCGGAAACTGCCAGGATGCCGCTGTAGCCCGGTTCAACGTCTTTGACAAGATCGATCAGCGGCGTCAGCACTTCGTCTTTCAAGCCGGTCATAAAGCCGGCTTCGCCTTGCATCGAATTTTCCATGAGCGCATTGCACGGGCACACCGTGACGCAGTGGCCGCAGCTGACGCAAGATGAGTCGTTGATTTTCGCGCCGCCGTCCCATAAGACAATCGGACGGTCCCGTTCCCAGTCCATCGACAAGGTTTCATTGACCTGCAGGTTCTGGCACGCTTCGACGCACTGCCCGCAGGCGATGCACTGGTTGGGGTCGTAGCGGTAAAACGGATTAGTGAAATCGACGGCATCTGTTGAACATTTCGGCTCGAACGGGTATTTCTGGTGTTCGATTTCCATCATGTCCACGGTATTATGTACTTTGCAGTTGCCGTTGTTGTTGTCGCAGACCGTACAGTACAGCATATGATTCTCTAAAATCCGGTCCATCGCTTCCATTTGGGCTTCTTTTGCCCGGGCCGAAGCTAATCGGACATCCATCCCGGAAGCGGCTTTGGTGGAACAAGTCCGCACCAGCTGTCCGTCGACTTCCGCGATGCACGTGTCGCAGGTTTCGATCGGATCGACTTCCGGCAAATAACAGATCTGCGGATGTGTAATGCCGTGCGCATTGATCACCTGGAGAATCGTCTGGCCTTCCTGGAACGGATACAGCGAACCGTTGATTTTGACCGGCATGCCGGCACCTCCTTTTTTTACTCGAACATTCCCTCATTCCTCAAAATAAAAACGGCGCCGTCCTTTTGCGGCGCTTTATCCTCTGTGGTAATAGTATAATCAATTTCATAGAGTGCTACAATAAATTAACGGAATAATCAATCAATAAATGGTTTTTCGGAAGGGGGGTTGGCGATTATGCAAAAAGAGCAGCAAAAAACGCGGACAGTGCTCCGCTATACAGACGGCGTCTTCAGCGGGCAGGAAGACCGGATCGTGACCGAAGAGCCGATCACCATCCGGATCAACGGCCGTGAATTCATCACGATCGTCTGCTCGCCGGAGTTCATCGAAGACATGGCAGTTGGCTTTCTGGCGTCGGAAGGCATCATCCCGAACCACCGCGACATCCGGAACATCCGCGTCGACACCGAACAGGGCATCGTCCATATCGAAGCGGATAAAGTGTATCCGTTCTATGAGAATTTGCAGAACAAACGCTTTGTTACATCGTGCTGCGGCATGAGCCGGCAGGGTTTTGTATTTGCCCACGACGCCTTGACGGCGAAAACGATGGATAGCGTCCGGGTGACCCTGTCGCCGGAAGACTGTTTTTCCTTGATGGAAAAGCTTGACGGCAGCGCCGACATGTTCCGGCAGACCGGCGGCGTGCACAACGCCGCGCTTTGCAGCACCGACGGCTTTTTCCTGCCGCGCATGGACATTGGCCGGCACAATGCGCTCGACAAAATCTACGGCCATTGCCTGCGAAACGACATCGACGTGCGCGACAAAGTGATCGTTTTCAGCGGCCGCATTTCGTCGGAGATCCTGTTGAAAGTGGCCAAGATCGGCTGCGAAATCATCCTGTCAAAATCGGCCCCGACGGAACTTGCGCTGTCGCTTGCTGAAGAGCTCGGCATCACGACGGTCGGTTTTATCCGAAAAGGCTCGTTTAATCTGTATACGCATCCCGAGCGGATTAAATAACTTTAATGAATAAGAAAGTTTGGTAAGTAATTGTTGGAAATTTTTTATGCAGTTATAATGAATGATAAGTAAGCCGAAAGGCAAAATTGAAATAGTTTGGAGTGACATCAAGTATGAATTTAGAAGAAGAACTTCAACTATTCATTCAGAATTTAAAAGGAATGGAACAGTATCGGTTGCCTCAAAGGGCTTATCATACAATACGGCTTGCGATTCGGGATTTAATTCTTCCGCCAGGCACAGCTCTTCTTGAACGCGAAATCAGCGAAACTCTTCAGATGAGCCGTACACCTGTCAGAGAAGCATTGGTTCGATTAGAAATTGAAGGTGTCGTTCGACTAGTTCCAAGACGTGGATTCATTGTAGAACCAATCGAGCAGGAAGATTTGAAAGAAGTGTATGAAATTATCACCACTCTCGATAGCCTGGCCATCGAAATAGCGACTGCTAATGCCACAGAAGAAGAATTAGATTATTTAGAAACGATTATCGATGATCAGCAAGCGGCACTCGCTCAAGAAGATTTAAAAAAATGGTCTTATCTGGACGATTTATTTCATGCAACTATCATTAAGTATGCGCACAATAAGCGTTTAAAAACGGTAATTGACAGCTTTGCGGATCAGTCGTATCGGGCAAGATTATTTACGATTAAGAACCGTCCTCTTCCGCTGCGTTCAATTACCGAACATAAAGCGATTGTTTTTTGCATGCGTGCAAAAGATGGCAAAGCAGCCAGTATGCTGATTCAATCTCATCGGAGGCGCGCACAGAAAGAAATCCTTGAAGTTCTGGGTGAAATCAATCAAATTGAAATTATTAACAATTAGAAAAGCGGCTTTCTCCGGAATGGAGAAAGCCGCTTTTTCTATAGCATTGGAGTTGTTTACATCAGATTTCCGAAAATAATCGGCACGTAGAAGTAAACGACGATAACCGTGAAAACGAGGGAGAACAAATTGAGCCAAATACCGGTCAATGCCATGGTGCTCATCTTCACATAGCCGGTGCCAAAGACGATGGCGTTTGGCGGAGCGGCAACCGGGAACATGTAAGCGAATGTCGCGCCCATATTGGCTGCAACCATCAGGACAATCGGGTCAGTTCCAAGTGTTGCAGCAGCTACAGCAACAATCGGATAGACCATTGTAGCGGTAGCTGTGTTTGAAGTGAATTCTGTCATGATCGTGATGGTTCCGACAATCAACGCAATGGTGATGAAGAGCGGGATATTTCCGAACTCAGTCAATTGCCCGCCGATCCATTGGTCGAGCCCGGATTCCATAATGCCGGCTGCCAGTGCCAGGCCGCCGCCAAAGAGCCACAAAATTCCCCAAGGCAATTTCAAAACGGTGTCCCAATCCAGAATATGGCCTTCTTTGTTCTTTGCAGGAATGGCAAAGAGAAGGATACCCGCAAACAAAGCGATCAAGGTATCGTCCAAGCCAGGGATGAAATTATTCAGGATAAAACTGCGGGTGATCCAGGCGAGGCCCGTTAAAGTGAAAACCGTTAACACCACTTTTTCTTCGTAGCTCATCTTGCCCAAGCCGGTCAGTTCTTTCTTAACGATGTCCCTGCCGCCAGGAATGCTTTTTACTTTTAAAGGAAACGCGATTTTGGTTAAGTAAAGCCAAATAATTGGAATTAAAAGCAGCACCATCGGAACACCGAATAGCAGCCAGCGGGCAAATGAGATTTCAATGCCGTACAGGCTATTGACCGTTGCCGCTAAAATAATATTTGCCGGTGCTCCCACAAGCGAGCCGAACCCTCCAATAGTCGCGGCATAAGCAGTACCTAGCATCAAGGCAGTGCCGAATGGAAACTTGCCCGGCGTGGTGTCGATTCCGCTGTTCTCTTTAAGTGAATCTGCAACATGCTTCGTAACGGCCAAACTGATCGGAACCATCATCATCGTCGTAGCAGTATTCGAAATAAACATCGATAAAAAGGCTGTAGCTACCATAAATCCGAGAATAAGCGTACTTGGGTTGGTGCCGACAAACGAAATGATGGATAACGCAATGCGTTTATGCAAATTCCATTTTTCCATTGATAAAGCGATCATGAAGCTCCCAGCAAAAAGGAAAATCAATGGATCTCCGTAGTTTGCGGAAACAGCGCCGGTCTCCATGACGCCGAGAAGCGGGAATAACAATAAAGGAAGCAGCGAAGTGACCGGAATCGGCATCGCTTCCGTCACCCACCAGGCAGCAATCCAAGCAACGACGGCCAAAACGGTTACGGCTGTAGGGGACATATCTGCAGGAGACACTAAGGTCTTGATCAATAGGAAAAGGAGCGGGCCGAGTACCAAACCGATTAATTGAAGCTTCGTATAGTTTGCCGATTTTTCGTTCGGCTTTTTGGAATTGGCGTATTCTGCCTTTTCTTCTTTTGATAAATTCCCCGTTGAACGGGCGGCAGTGCTCATAGCCAAGACATTAAGGGTCAAAATTGCTTTTAACATTGCTTTAGCCTGATCATTCCACGCCCACATTTGAACCCAAACCCGTTTTGCAGTCATCATAAATTCAACCTTCTTTCTCCATAAATTTTTTTGGGATAATGATACCGCTTACACAAAATCCATGACGCCTTTCAATTCGCTGCAATCGTCTTGCTTGCTAGAATTTTATAACTACGTATACGTTAATGTCAACATGAATTTAGTAAATATTCAAAACTGTTGATTTTAACCTTAAAATAAACCTGAAATATAAGTTATTAGTTTAATTATCGAAAAAGTTGAAATAGTTATTGACAACAACGTATACATTAATCTAATATACAGATTAATACTAAGAAATATGCCAATCATGGCAACTAGAGGAGGAATTATATAATGAGTGAAACAAAAACATTTCGGTTAGCGGTTATTCCAGGCGATGGAATTGGAAAAGAAGTTATTAAAGAAGGCATGCGCATATTGGATTATATGGCTGAAGAGTCTGAAGGCAAGTTTTCTTTTGAAAGCGATTACTTTCCTTGGGGCTGTGAATATTATTTGGAAAACGGCAAAATGATGGACGAAGACGGCGTGGAGCAGATCCGAAACCACGATGCGATTTATTTCGGAGCGGTCGGTTTCCCGGGAGTGCCGGATCATATCAGTTTATGGGGCTTGCGCCTCGCCATTTGCCAAGGGTTCGATCAATGGGCCAATATACGGCCGGTTGAATTTTTGCCGGGAGTGCCAAGAAGGTTGAACCATCCGAATGTAGATGAGTTAAATTGGATTTTGGTGCGCGAAAATTCCGAAGGGGAATATTCGGGGATCGGCGGACGTAATTTCGCCGGCCGCGGAACGGGCAATGAAGTCGCAGTCCAATCGGCTTTGTTCACGGAAAAAGGCTGCGAACGCATTATCCGTTTTGCATTTGATTTGGCGCGGACCCGCGACCGGAAAAAAGTGACAAGCGTCACAAAGAGCAATGCCCAGCAATACGGCATGGTGCTATGGGATGAAGTATTTGCGCGTGTCAGCAAAGACTACCCGGATGTTGAAACGGATCAGCGGCTTGTTGATGCAATGGCTGCAGAGTTTGTCTTGCATCCCGAAGACTTGGAAGTTGTCGTGGCGTCTAATCTGTTCGCCGATATTTTATCGGATTTGGGAAGTGCTCTTGCCGGAAGCCTTGGAGTTGCAGCGAGTGCAAACCTGAATCTGGAAAGAAGAACACCGAGCATGTTCGAATCGGTTCATGGATCTGCTCCGGATATCGCCGGGAAAGGAATTGCAAATCCGATCGGCACCATCGGCAGTGCGGCATTGATGTTGGATCATCTTGGCCTGAAAGAAGAAGCGGTCCGCTTAAATAAAGCGATTGAAGAAACGACAAGACAAGGAATACTAACCCGGGATTTAGGCGGTTCCTATGATACAGTGGAAGTTACAGATGCAATTATTCAGAATTTGGCAAAAGTGAAAGCGGAAGTTTAATTGGGAGGAAAAGTCGTAATCGTTCAAATTCGATTGCGACTTTTTTCTAAGTCAGACAAGGTAGGTGTAAATGTGAAGGTATTAATTGCAATGGACTCGTTTAAAGGAAGTTTATCTTCTGTAGAAAGCAGTAAAGCAATTGCAATGGGAATCAAAGAAGTTTACCCGCACGCAGATATTGAAGTCTTGCCCTTGGCGGATGGCGGAGAAGGGACAGTGGAGTCACTTGTAACCGCTACAGGCGGAACTCTTGTCACGGTTCCGATAACAGGTCCGCTTCAGCAAAAAGTGGATGCAACATACGGGGTTCTGGGAAATCAACAGACTGCGGTTATCGAAATAGCTGCAGCATGCGGGCTGCCGCTTGTTTCAGATGAACAGAGAAATCCGATGTTCACCACAACCTATGGTGTAGGCGAACTGATTATAGATGCCCTAGAAAAAGGATGTCAGGACTTCGTCATCGGGTTGGGAGGAAGTTCGACAAATGACGGGGGTGTCGGCATGCTTCAAGCGCTGGGATTCCGTTTTCTGGATTCTGAAAACAAAGAAGTGGGTTTAGGGGGGCAAACACTGAATGACATTTATCGAATCGACGACGAAGGAATTCATCCGTCCATAAAAAAAGCGACATTTAAAGTGGCTTGCGATGTAACCAATCCACTTTTCGGTGCGAAAGGGGCTGCTCATATTTTCGGTCCGCAAAAAGGTGCCACTCCTGAAATAGTAGCGGAACTTGACCGGGGGCTCCGAAATTTGGCAGATGTAATGGCCAAAGATCTGAAGGTGGACATTTGTTTGGTTGAAGGAGCAGGAGCAGCAGGTGGTTTAGGGGCAGCATTCCTGGGCTTTTTACAAGCGGATTTAAACAGCGGCATCGACTTGATCCTCGAAAGCATTGGAATGCCGGAGAAAATTCAAACGGCTGATATCGTCCTGACAGGGGAAGGAAAGCTGGATGCCCAAACTTCTATGGGCAAAACTGCGCTGGGTGTCGCCCAATTAGCTAAAAGCTTCGGGGTCCCAGTCATTGCTTTAGCAGGAAGTGTCACGGAAGAAGCAGGCGATTTGAATGACCGGGGAATCACTTCATATTTCTCGATTTTGACAAAACCGATGTCACTAGCTGAGGCAATAAATCCAGAGGCAGCAAGTATGAACCTGCAAGTAACCACAGCCCAATTGTTTCGGTTGATCAAAGAAATGAAAAAAGCGGGGTGAAATTGAAAAGGCATTTCTATACACATCAGTTTAAAGAAGCGCATGTAACTAATAACTAGTTGCTTGCGTTTTTTGTTTGCCTAAACGATTTCTTCTAAAAATATTCATCGCATTACCTATTAAATCAAAGGATAAGAATTTTGGTTTTTGTATCCAAGAGGTTTACAATTCACAAAATTGACTATATGATAAGAGAAAATTCTGAAAACGTTTTCAGAAGCATCCGAGGAGTGAAGCAATGGAAGAAAACAGAAAGCTGCCGCTTGCAGGACTGCGGGTCGTTGACGCGTCCACGGTGCTTGCCGGTCCGATGCTGGCGACATATTTGGGGGATTTCGGGGCGGACGTCATCAAAGTGGAGCACCCTGCAGGAGACCCGCTGCGGAATGCCGGCCGCCAGAAAGACGGCGAGTCGCTTGAGTGGAAGCTCGTGTCGCGCAACAAAAAGCCGATTACGCTGAATTTCAGTACGCCGAAAGGCCAGGAACTGTTCCATAAACTGGCTGCAACAGCAGACGTCGTCATTACGAATTTCCGGCCGAAGACTTTGGAGAAATGGAACATCACCTATGAATCATTGTCAAAAGACAATCCCGGGTTGATTGTTGTGAAGGTGTCGGGCTTCGGCGAAGACGGTCCTTACAAGGAACGGCCGGGATTCGGTACGCTCGCGGAAGCGATGTCCGGCTTTGCGCAGGTCAACGGTTTTCCGGATAGAGGTCCGGTGCTGCCAAGTTTCGCGCTCGCCGATTACGCGACGGCGCTGATGGGTGCCTATGCCACGATGGTGGCAATTTATGAACGCGACCATTCGGAGGACGGACGGGGCCAGTACATCGATTTGCCGATTTACGAAGCGCTCATGGGCATGCTTGGCAATCAGGTTATGGAATACGACCAGCTTGGCGTCATTCCGGGACGGAAAGGGAACCGCACGGGCTGGACCGTTCCGCGCAATTTATACGAAACGAAAGACGGAAAATGGCTCGCGATATCCGGCACTTCGCAGCCGATTGTCGAACGCATTTTCAAGGCGATCGGCCGGGAAGACTTGATAACGAATCCGAAGTTCGCCACCAATCAGAAGCGGCTCGAGAACGTCGATGAACTGGAAGCGATCATCGCCGACTGGATGAAAGGGTACACGCAAGACGAAATCCTCGAGCGCTTTGTCCAATTTGAAGCGACGATTGCGCCGGTCTATACGGTTGAAGACATTGTGAATGACCCGCATTTCAACCACCGGGAAAACATCGCGGACGTGCCGGATGCACATTTCGGCAGCGTCAAGATGCTCAATGTGGCACCGAAACTGTCGCGTACACCGGGAGAAATCCGCCATACCGGAGCGGAACTCGGTTCGTACAATGAAACACTGTACGGCGAATTGGGGATGACTCCGGAAGAAATTGAAGGACTAAAAAAAGACGGCATCATTTAAGGGGGATAAAGGATGATTTACCGAAGTCTGATGTTTACACCAGGAACGAACAAAGAGCGGCTACTGAAATCCGTCAGCAGCGAAGCGGATGCTTTGCTGTGGGATTTGGAGGACGCCGTTCATCCGGATGAAAAAGCGGCTGCCCGCGCTGTTATTAAGGAGGCGCTCGACGAACTGGAGGACAAACCGGCAAAACCCATTTTCCTGCGCGTCAACCAGTACGGCACCGAATGGTACACGGAAGACGTCAAACTTGCCCGGCATGAAAACGTCAACGGCATCATGCTGCCGAAAGCGGAAAATGCCCAGCAAGTACAGGAAACGTGGGAAGGCATGGGAGCTTACGGCGAACTGATCGTCCTTGTCGAAACCGCCGTCGGCATTGTACACCTGGAAGACATCTTCAGCAACCCGAACGTCAGCGGGGTCGCATTCGGCGCCATCGACTATGCAGTGGATGCAGACTTGACGCTGACGGAAGCGGGGCTTGAAGCGATTTATGCGCGCTCCCGCATCGTCACCTATGCGAAAGCGGCGGGCGTCGAAGGCATTTACGACACTGTGTTCGCCGACATCCACAATACGGAAAGCCTGCAAAAGCGCGCCGTTTCAGCGCGTGGACTCGGCTTCAACGGCCAAATGGCGGTGCATCCGAAACAGCTGGAGACGATCCACGAAGTCTACAGCCCGTCGCGGGAAGACATCGACTGGGCGTTGAAAGTGCTGCACCATGCCGAACACGAAGCGAAAGGCGCCGGCGTCTTCATGCTGGACGGCAAAATGGTCGACCGACCGATCATCGAAAAGGCGAAACAGATCTACAGCGCCGCTGAACGCTACCAGCTCATCATCGGCGGCTGATGCTTTAGCGGGAGCCCTATGTTAGATTCCAAATCCAACTACAATTTAATGAAGAAAACCAAATGGTATTCGATTCTTAATTCGCACAGGGATTAGTCATTTTGTAAGGAGTGGTTCATGTGAATCCGGAATTTCAGCAGGAGCAAAAACGGGTGGACCGCGTGATGCAGGAAGTCACCGGACAGCTCCGAAGATTGGAAGCAGACACATCGCGCCAAAAAGACGAAGTGGTCAACATCCGACGCCATTTCTGGGATGAAAACAAAGTAAGCCTTGATTCGTTCGACGATTTTCTGGAAACGATCATCGGTTTGCGGCAGGAGGCGCAAGCCTTGTCCGTCAGTGAAAGCACCCACCGGCAGTCCGCCAAAAAGCTGGCGGCACTCCGAAGTCTGCAGAGGACGCCGTATTTCGGGCGCATCGACTTTCATGAAGAAGGGGAACCTGAAAAAGAAGAAGTCTATATCGGCATCTCGACATTGACCGATTCAACAGGCGATGAATTTCTCGTCTACGACTGGCGGGCGCCGGTCTCGAGCGTCTATTACGACCACCAGCCGGGTCCTGCATCCTACAGTACGCCGGGCGGCGAAGTCAACGGGCAGCTTGAGAAGAAATGGCAGTACTTGATCCACGGCGGCGTCCTGCAGTCGATGTTCGATACGAGCGTGACGATCGGGGATGAAATCCTGCAGCAAGTGCTCGGCAAAAGCGCCGACAAAAAGATGCACAGCATCGTCGCTACGATCCAGCAGGAACAGAACCGCATCATCCGCCATGACCGGACACGCCTGCTGATTGTACAGGGGGCAGCCGGCAGCGGCAAGACTTCAGCTGCACTGCAGCGCATCGCGTATCTTCTCTATAAATACCGGGACCAATTGAACGCCGACCAGATCATCCTGTTTTCACCGAACGCGATGTTCTCGAGCTATGTGTCGAACGTGCTGCCGGAACTCGGCGAAGAGAATATGCAGCAAGTGACGTTCCAGGAATACCTGAATCACCGGTTGAGTGCGCAGTTCGAACTCGAGAATCCGTATGGCCAATTGGAATATGTGCTGACGAACGGGGACGACCCGGCGTATGCGGCCCGTGTGGCAGGCATCCGCTTCAAGGCGTCGGTCCAGTTTTTCGAAGCCATCAAATCGTACCGGCGGACATTGGAGAAGTCCGGCATGATATTCAAGCGCATCAGTTTCGCTGGACATCCGATTGCGAGCGCCAAAGCCATCGAAGCGCGGTTTTATTCCCGCGACACCACGCTGCGTTTTCATAACCGGTTGGAGCTTTTAAAGGACTGGCTATTGAAAGAGCTTGATGAATTTGAAAAGCAGGAGTGGGAAGAGCCATGGGTAGAAGAGGAGATGGAGCTGCTCAGCAACGATTCCTATCAGAAAGCGCACGCCTACTTGGCAGCGAAAAAAGGTTTTAAAGGAAAAGCAGTGAGCGACTACGAAATGGAACCGGAAGAACTGGCCCGGCTTGTGGTGCACCAAAAGCTGAAGCCGCTCCGAAAAAAGATCCGGGCTTACCGCTTTGTCGATGTCAAAGCGCTGTACCGCCAGCTTTTTGCAGGCTTTTTGGAAAACGGCCAGGAACAGTTGCCCACGGAATGGGAAGCCATTTGCCGGCAGACGCTCGATCAGCTCGCGGAAGGGGAATTGTTCTACGAAGATGCCACACCGTTTTTGCTGTTGAAAGAGCTGATTCTCGGATTTCAGACGAACACGGCGATCCGCCACATTGTCATCGACGAAGCGCAGGACTACTCGCCGTTCCAGTTTGAATTTCTGAAGCGGCTGTTCCCCGCAGCGCGCATGACGGTGCTCGGTGATTTCAATCAGGCAATTTTTGCACATGCCGGTGAATTCCATAATTTTGACGTGCTGACCAATCTGTACGGAGCAGATCAAACCGAAACGATCCGTCTGACACAAAGCTACCGCGCCACCAAACCAATCATTGAATTCACCCGCAGGCTCGTGCCGGAAGGAGATGCCATCATCCCGTTTGAGCGGGAAGGCGAAAAGCCGATTTTGACGCAAGTCGAGGATCATGCAGAACTGCATCGCCGCATCATGGAACGGGTCGCGGAACTGCGGGAGGAGTTCGGTACGATTGCTATCATCTGCCAGTCAGCTTCCGAAGCCGCGCAAGCCCATGAAGCCCTGTCCGGCATCGAAGGGCTGAAGCGGCTGAAGACCGGCTCTGCCGAATACGAGCAGGGCGTCATCGTCATCCCGTCGTATTTGGCAAAAGGCATCGAGTTTGACGCCGTCATCCTCTATGACGCCTCGGAACAAGTTTACGGCCAGGAAAGCCTGCGGCGGCTGTTCTACACCGCCTGCACACGGGCGATGCACGAACTGCAGCTTTTCTCCGTCAGCAAACCAAGTCCGTTTCTGGAGGAAGCGCTGCAGGAAGGGCTGGTTCGGGTTGAGGAATGAGTTGGCTTCTGTGGATCAATCAAACAGGGCGAAGCAATGAGTGATCGTTCGTAAACCTGGGTGGAAATAAAAGAACGTTCGTAAAGTGTTTTGACACGTTTACGAACGTTCTTTTTATAAGTTTTGAAGCAGATTTAGAGCGTTCGAAAAGGTGTACTTTTACGAACGCTTATATTTGAATTAGAGAGCTTAATTTTAGTTTAAGTGAAAAATAAGAAAAACCCTCTATCGTTTTGATAGAGGGTACGGAATGCTTTCACAACGCCTGCTTGCCTGTGAATAGCAACTTTGAAGATAAAGCCTAAGAACAGACAACAGTCCGGTTTGTTGATACTTCGGTGGTCTAACAGGGAACCTTTAGAATGTTCGCTGCAAGGCAAGCCTAACATGAAGGCGTTCAAACACCTATCAATATGACTTACTATTGAAAGGAAATTCTGACAACACACCATTCTGCGTTCATAAAGTAAAATCAGCGTTTAATTGCACTGCACATCTAAAGAAAATTGTTCATCAGTTCTTAATTGGAACTTTTGAAGTGCAGACAAAGCCTACGCATCTATCAGCGGAAAAGTGGCTGCTGATACACTGAGTTCGAAGTCCCTCAACGTTGATGTGAATTTATGGCGTTTGCGGTTCCAAGATGCAGACAAGGTACCCCATATCGGTCTCGAAATTCCAATCCAGGAATACATCCCTAATTTTACGTTTCAACACGGATTCTACACCTGCTTCGCTAAACGCCTTGTATTCCAAAGGGCGCCTGGCAATCCTTAATTCCTTAGTAAGGCCATTTTTGACCAACGATTTTTCAATTCCTGTCAGAATTCCTGATCGCCTTACCAGAATTGTGCGATTATCCAACCAATACGATTCTGTGTGTGCAGGAATTTTAACTGCTCTACTGTGTGCCTCATTGCTCCTTTTATGAAACGCTTTTTTATTTACGTCATTCGGCCATCCAAATGGATTTTTTCTGACTTCCTCTTCCATGACTCCCCAAATCAAACCGGTTCTTGTTTTGAGATGCCAATCCACGTAAAGTTCGTTAAGCTCAATTCCAAACTCCTCGTGAAAGTGTTGTTTAATAGCCACTTTCAACTCCTTCATGACGAGTTGTCTTGTTTCTTCGATGACTTTTTGCGAATTCTTGTTTTTTTCTAAGGCCTTTTCCATTGGGGACAAAAAGCCGTGTATATTGAGGGTGATAAAGGGAGGCCGGATGACCACATGTACGGACGATGGACCTTTTCCGAAATGGTTGCGCAATAAACTGGAAATATAACTACTCACTTCAGATTCCCTTTTTTTTCGATTGGCATGGGCGCTCCTCCTGGCCACTGTTGAAATTAGATAACAAAAATTTTACATCACTAGAAAGAGTTTTGCCATCCTGAAGATTTGGTATACTTGCCAATTAATAAGTTTACATATCATGAGTTTATCGGAAGTAAAGAAGCTCGAAATTGAGTTTCTTTACTTTTAAATTTGTAAGAGTATGGTTTTACGAATGGTTTAATAAAGATTTAATAGAAGTAATATCTTTAGATTTCTATGTAAGTCTGAGGTCTTAGATACATTCAATTCCAGAGACTGATTGAAGGAATGTTAAATTTTGGTTACAATAAAATAAATCATAATATTCAAAAATGGGAGGAATACATATCGAAACGAATAAAAGACGTCTTCCGTATAGACTGGTAGCTATTTCCTTTTTGCTCTTGTTTATTCTATTTATAGGTACTGGTTTTTTCGCAAACTCTCTTAATACAAATCAATCAGTTCAAAATGTTCTTATTGAGATATTCGAGAATGATCCAAAAGCACAACGAGAAATGAGCAGTGAGGAAATTTCTGCAACCTCTGAACAATTTACAAGTGACATTTTGATTTTTGTACAGAAATTTTTAAAATACCCGTTTTACATGCTAGGAATATCAGCATTGTTGAGTTTGATTACACTCTTCACAATGAAACTCAATAAATTTATTTCAGCTCTTTTACTCTCTTTGGCTGGAGTGTTATCAATTTTCACATTGCTTCCACCAATATTTTTGTTCTTTGCTTCGAACAACTTATTCAAAGCGCATCAGACAAACAAAATACTGTCAGTAAATTAATATGAAATATGTGTTCTTAAGTTAAAGGTTTTAAGTAGATGCACCTTCTGATTTTAAAATTGGTTTACATATGAGGGGTTATCGGAAGGGAAAGAGCTTAATAGCTTTTTTCCTATTTTGTTGTCTGTATAAGTGTACTTTTACGAACGGTTACTTAAAGATAGTTTCATGAGCTGACAGTTAAAAAGCCCCCGTGTAATGAAGCTTTCTAAAAGCAGCCATTACACGGGGGTCTTTACAAGTGGGATTTATTTGCTAATGATGATGGATAATTTGTAATTGACAAAGTCGCTCAATCCAACCAAAAATTTATCCAGTACTTCGTTGGAGGGGAATTTGCATTCCAGGAGGTAACAACTGTCCCCGCTGATTTTATAGTTCTGAATGACAAAAGGAGCTTGTGCTTTTATATAGGAAAGATAGGGTTCGTGGTGGCTGCTTTTCATGATGACGCTAATCATTGCATGGACAAAGTAGCCCATTTTCAGTTGGTTCACTTGAATGGTATACCCTTCAATGATGCCCGAGGTTTCCAATTTTTCCACCCGTGCCGAAGTGGCGGGGCTGCTTAAATGGACCCTTTCGCTCAACTCTTTCATGGTGATTCGGCTGTTCTTGGAAAGTTCGTCCAAAATTCGCAAATCCGTCTGATCCAAGATTTTTTCAATTCCCTTCATTTATAAAGTCAAAGCGGCAAAAGACTTTATTTAATCTATTTAAATTCGAATTGGCTCTAGTATACAATGGGTGGACATCAAACAAAAGGAGTTGGAATTATGAACATCCGCCCCATTCGCAACGCAACATTAGTTGTAGACTATGCAGGGAAAAAGTTTTTAGTTGATCCATTTTTATCAGAGAAAGGAACGCTTCCGCCTTTTCCAAATTCAGCAAGACAAGACCAGAACAATCCGCTCGTGAGCTTACCCGTTTCAATTGAAGAAGTCATTGCTGGCGTGGATGCTGTAATTGTTACGCATACGCACTTGGACCATTGGGACGATGCAGCAAAAGACGCGTTGCCAAAAGGCATAAAGTTGTTCACGCAAAATGAAGAGGATAAAACCGAGATTGAAGGCACAGGCTTCACCAACATCGAAGTTCTTCAGGAAAATACGGTATTTGAAGGCATCCAATTGATCAAAACAAAAGGCGAGCACGGCAGAGGCGAAATCTTGAAAATGGCCGGCCATGTATGCGGTGTTGTCTTCAAGCATGAAGATGAAAAAACGCTTTATGTAGCCGGAGACACGGTATGGTATGAAGAAGTGCAAAAAACGATTGATGCCCACAACCCGGAAGTCATCGTTGTGAACGCAGGAGACAACCAATTCCTGCAAGGAGGTTCCCTTGTCATGAACGAAGAAGATGTCTACGAAGTGCATAAAGCGGCGCCTGAAGCGACAATTATCGCTGTTCACATGGAAGCGGTCAACCACTGGAACCTCTCCAGAGCAGATTTGAAGAGATTTGCGGAAGAAAAAGACATGGATTCGAATGTAGTTATTCCAAATGATGGTGATTCCTATTCATTCTAAGCTTTAAATCGAGCAGTTCTGCTGCCCTATCCATATAATAATGGAAGGAACGATTGCCGTGTCAGTTGAAACGATTAAAGAACTGGTTCGCCGTTTTTACGAAGCGATTGGACGAGAAGATTACGGGGCTTTAAAAGAGTTTGTTCATCCTGACTTTGTGTTCTATCCAAAAATCGATACACCATTTTAGGGGGCAGAAGGCCTTGTGGAATCCGAAAAGAAGAACTTCGATGCTTTTCCTGGCTTCAGGATGCCGGTTCAATCGGTGTTCGCTGAAGGAGATCAAGTGGCTGTTTATTTGATTTTTGAAGGCAAACATACAGGCATCCCGTTAATGGGGGTTCAAGCTACAGGAAAAGATGTACAATTTTCTCTTATGATGCTTCTGCGAATCGCTGATGGGAAGATTGTCGAGAAAAGATCCCATGTCAATGTGCATGACATTATCCGGCAAATTAGCGATTATTCTTAAAAACCCTTTCATATTTTGAGAATACATCAGAAAAAGACCATAATAGGCCTTATTGGACCACTAAAATAAAAAAACGTTCAGCCGATTTTTCTCGGCTGAACGTTTTTTCTTAATCCATATTATATTGGATTTAATCAAGATAAAAGTTGTTTAAATCATTAAATTAATTCTTGTAATTTGCAATTACTCCTGCTGCTCCACATCCAGTGCCTGAAGGGCTATTGCAGTAAATTCTTAAAGAATATCCAGCTCCTGGCGTTGTAGCGAAGTTAGTACCATTTCTTACACCTGGTGCCACAGTGGTATATCCTCCAATAGGATCTCCATTCTTAAATATTCGGAAGCTTACATTGTACTTACCAGTGTTTACTACACTCCAACTCCCCATATAATTCGCTACTACCCGAGTAGTAGAGTCAGTTGGTTCACTTGAAGACAATGCGACTGTTCTGTTTGTAGCTGTTGCTGCTGATGCTTCTCCGTTAGCTAAGCCGAATGAAACTACTGTAAGAACTACTGCCAATAAAACCGAAAAAATTTTCTTCATAAAAACACCTCTTTTTCTTTTTTTTTGAACTCAATACAAATTATTACATATAAGTAAATTTAAATAAAGGATTATTTATACATTTTTTTAATTTACTAAAAATATAAAAAACTTACTCTTATGAATGTAGCTTATTAAGAAATAAGTTACATTCATAAAGGCTAAACAAGGGTTACTCCCTTTGCCTAGCCTTCTCGTCAGGCTGCATCATTTTTATGAAATCATAGTAGTAGAACTAATCACTACCGGTAATTAAATAACCACAAGAGTTTTGAGATTACCGATAATCG
This sequence comes from Planococcus chinensis, assembly GCF_020071995.1. Classification (GTDB taxonomy): domain Bacteria; phylum Bacillota; class Bacilli; order Bacillales_A; family Planococcaceae; genus Planococcus; species Planococcus chinensis_A. The sequence goes on from NZ_JABWTK010000001.1 coordinate 263,288, forward strand.
ATTTTATGGATCTTAGGGAAAACTTTATCAAATCGCAACGCATTACTTTCATCGACTACAGTCTTTGAAGAAAAGCACAACTGATAGAACGGAACTTCGGGGAAAATAACGAAATATAAAAGTAACTGAAACGTTTTAATAACATTTTGTCTCTAACTTACAAAGAGAAAATAGGTGGATACAGTATGAAATAACTTTGTTGCGATTTGGCAAATTTTTTTTAGGATTAGTTATATTCACATACCATCAAAAGCATTAGTTATCTTAAGAGAAAAAGAAGGGCTGATTGGCAATACTTTTTCTCTTTTTCAGTACAGAAAAAACGCCGCCAGAAGGCAGCGTCAATCTAGATGATTCTCATTCATATGTCCAAGCAGGTCCTCCTTGTCCAGGAATTGAAGCTTTTCAATTTTGCCTTCTTCAGAAGCAAAGGCTTCGCCTTCGAAATTATACAGCGCAGTTTCTCCGTCGGCGTTTTTGTATTCCACTGCGAAAGTAAACTTGTACATTTTCGGGTTGTGTTCGTTTTGGCTGATTTTTATATCCGACGCTGCCATTTCATAGTCGTTATCAAATCCACTATACATGAAAGCTGGCGTCGCATTTAAAAAATTGTCGTATCCATTTGCGGTGAAATAGGAAGCGTACGTATCTGCCATGTAGTTCATATAATCCTGCCATACCGGTGTTTGCTGTAACGCATCGAACTCTTCCTGGGTTTCCACCTTGTTTTGGGCTTCCATAGCGGCGCTCGATAATTCTTTATATTTTTCGTCTGGCCCATTGAACTCTTCTTCAATGACAGCTTGAATGGATTCTTTGCTTTTATTGGCATCCACCTCATCTTCTCCTGCCGAGGCAGGTTTTTCATCCGAGCTGTTGCCTGTTCCTGTGGTCATTTCGCCGCTTTCTTGCAGGATAGTTTGTGAAAGGAACAGATAGCCCGCTATTAAAATGATCATGCACAGCACTAAACTGGAGGCGAATTTAAAGCCACTGAAAAACCGGGTTTTGGATTGTTGCTTATCCAAGCTCGATAAAATTCGGGAATGCAGCTTTGCTTTGTGCTTCGGGTCCCAAATGATATCCTGATCCAATTGTTTCAGCTGATCATCCAAAGAGGTATGAGTACCATCAGTTTTTTTCATGGATAATCCCCTCCTTATTTAATTGTTTTTCCAATGCGGAAAGGGCACGGAAAAGGGTGTTTTTCACTTTGCTTTGGGGCCAATTTAGTATTTCTCCCGTTTCTTCTATACTGAACTCTCTTATTTTTCTCAGGATGATGACTTCGCGATACGGACTTTTCAGCCTTCCTAACGCCTGATAAAGTTCTGTTGAGTTCTCTTTTATTTCCGCAATTCCTTCAGGGGTATTGTTCGTATTTTTTCCGGGAAAGACAAGGTCCTTTAACAGCTCGAGCGGCTTTTGCTTTCGAATAAAATCGATGGTGAGATTATGGGCAATGCGAAAAAGCCAGGTTTTCGGATTTGCCTTTCGTTCAAAATTGTCATAATAATTGAATGCTTTTATAAACGTCTCTTGCGTTAAATCCTCAGCTTGTTGATTGTCGCGGACCATCAGCAATATATACCTGAATATCGAATCGCTGTGCTGCTGATACCACTCAGTGATTTCGCTTTTTCTCTCACTCGACAAAGAACCTCGCCCCCTCATTTATTGCTTCTACTTGTTAGACGCAATTGGGAAATAAAAGTCTTCTATTTGGAAATTTATTTTAAATTTTTTTATTTCGAGTTTATGTTCAGAAAATTATAATTATTGAAACTTATTCCAGCTAAATTCGTATGATAAGGAAGGCGATCGAAGTGATAACGAAATGAAAGGGGAGAAGTATATGCATTGGATGATGTGGATTTTTTGGGGCTCCTTGGCAGCGTTATTTGTAGGCGGTTATCTGGTGGACTTTTTAACGAGGGGGAAATATAGCCTTAAAAAGAAAGAAAAGACTTTGAACCAGAACTTAGCGGAAGCAGATGCACGACGGGAGGCAGGAAGGCACAACGATCAAGGTGGAATGTTTTGAATGGAGGACCGGAATTGTTTAATGACTAGCAGCATGCCATGAGCTTGGAGATGGATCTCCAAGCTCATTATTATTTAGAAGCATTTGCCTTTTAACTAGATAAATAAAAGGGAATATCTATATAATGGAAGAAGTTGATTTTTCTCAAAAGCGTTTTGAAAGGAAATTTTTGAATGAAGCCATTATTCAACGGACGGAAAGTGAACTTGGCCACCTTGCTGACTTCTCTAGTCTCTGCCTCAGTCATTCTTACATTGCTGATTCTTACCATCTCTTCTTATCATTCCAGTAAGAATTCTTTGGCGACGACTTATTTATCCCTGAATTACTCCAAAGCGGAAAAGATGAGCCATTCGGTCGATTCGTTATTCGTCTCGATGCGAAAAAATCTGGAAGCCACCGTGGATTTTCTGGAGGAAAATGAAGGGATGAGCGACCAGGAAATTCAGGAACATTTGGATCTTCTGCAAACAAGCAGCGGCTATTTCAATTCTCTTTCCTGGATAGACGAAACAGGCATGTTCCGGGCTATCAGCCCCCACAGCATCGGGTTAAAAGGAGAAAAAATAACAGAAGGATCAGCAAAAGAAGCGTTGGATGCCAAACAGCCCGGTTTGACTACTCCCTATACAGGCTTATCAAACCGCTTAATCATTTTGATGAGCCAGCCGATTTATTCCAAAGACGGCACGTATCGGGGGATGATTGGCGGAACGATCTTTCTTCAGGAGCAGAACGTCCTGAACCATCTTCTTGGCAATGATGCGGTAGAACAAAACGGTTCCTATTATTATGTTGTGGGTCCGGCCGGAACACTTTTGTTTCATCCGAAGAGTGAAAAAATCGGAGAAAACGTCATTGAAAATCCGGTGGTCCGTCAATTGACGCAAGGAAAAGACGGCATGGAATTAATTACGAATACCGAGGGAATTCCAATGCTTGCTGCTTACAGTAACGTATCTGAAGCGGGATGGGGGATTGTGCAGCAGACGCCTTATTCATTTGCAGAAGATTTGTTGGTTGATCAATTTCTGCAGGTGCTGAAGAATTTATTGCTGCCGTCTTTGCTGCTGCTCCTGTTTTCCATCTTCATCGCCCGCAAATTGGCAGCCCCTTTCACGCATCTGGGAAATCTGGTGAATGGATTAGCGGAAGGAAAGAGCGTATCGCAGCCTCTCAAGGACAATCTGATGAAGCCCCATTGGAACCGGGAAGCCGATATCTTAACGAAGAGTGTGGCAATCGCTTTTGAAATACTCGAAAGAAACAACCAGGAACTCACGCAGTCAGCACGGACGGACGCGCTAACGGGCTTGCCGAACCGCCGGAAACTGGAAGAAGTGCTGGACGTCTGGTCCAGCCAGAATCGGCATTTTTCCTTGCTCATACTGGACATCGACCATTTTAAATCGATTAACGACTCATTTGGCCATCAAATGGGGGACCGGGCATTAAAAGGCTTGGCTGAAGCGCTTCAAACGCTTATCCGGAACACAGATTATTGTTTTCGATATGGGGGAGAAGAATTTGTCCTTCTTCTGCCGGATGCGGATCGCCTAGCTGCCTACCAGGTGGCAGAAAAAATACGGAAAGAAGTGGAACAGACCTTATTGGTTCCCGGCCGTACTGTCACAGTTTCGATCGGAATCTCAGAGTTTCCAACCCAGACGGAGTCGTTGGAAGAGCTATTCCGCTTGGCGGATACAGCGCTCTATCGGTCAAAAGACGAAGGCAGAAACCGGATAAGCATCTCTTCCCTCAACCATCGCTCTTGACGATTCAATCGCGACCGTTCATCAATAGGGAAGAAATCCTCTAATAACAAGTACCAAAGAGAAAAAGCAGAGCTGATCAGCATGCTTTTTCTCTTTTTTACTAGGTGTACCTTTACGAATGGGTTGAAAACCAAATGGAAATTTCATGTTAATTGAATCTTTTATTTATTTCCAACGTAGTAAAGAAAAGGATTTTTTTAGCCTTATCATTTCCAGGGAATAAAACGAGGGGTGCAAGTGACTAAAAGGAAAACGGAGGGATCTTTTTGGGGATGTTATTAGAAGTAATGATGGTCTTCCTGATTATTTCAACGGCTCTCTTTATACACGAGATGGGCCATGCAATAGCAACAATTTTACGGAATAAAAAAGCGAAAGCGGAAATTTATATGGGTTCATCGAGCAAAGAGAAAAAACTGAAGCTGAAGCTTGGAAGAATTACCTGCTATTTAACCGTAGCGCTTTACGCTTTCTGTCAACCTATCAATTCAAAAGAGTTGCCGCCCCCTACCTATAAACAAAGACTGACGATGCTGATAGGCGGGCCGGTTGCTTCATTATTGGGATTTGCCGCCTTGTATTATATCTCTCATTTCTTCTCTGGGGTACCAGGCAATATCCTGATCAATCTTGCAGGAGCGAGTTTCTTCCTATTCGCAAGTCCGTTGATTCCCTTTACCTATCCTTCCTTTTTAGGCGGGGGGCCAAGTGATGGGCTGCAGATTTTGAATCTGGTAAAAGAGAATAGTCGACAGCGTAAAGCGGTTTTGTAGGAAGGCAATCTCTTACTGCGGAAGATAAGTGCTGAAAGAAAGTAAAACTCTTTTTATGATCTAGCAACTGCAGATCCAAAGGCACGGAATGAAAAAAAGCTCCGGCAATATCGAAGTGAAATTAGAGGAGGGAATAATGTGAAATCTATAATAGGGATGTATACCGTTCTGGTTCTCTTTATGGCCGTCAATTTTTTAAGCGTCTATGTATTCAACGACCAATACTCCGGCATTGCAACCTGGATTTGTTTGCTGCTATTTTTAGTAGGCACTGCTTTTTATGTGAATGCCCGCCATTATTTCGGAAAAAAGCCTCAATAATCTGAGGCTTTTTGCTGTTTTTATTTACTTTATTTAATTTCATTAGTCAGCACGAAATTCTGGATGAAAGAGATCATGCCGACTAAAAAAACAAGAAAGGTCGATAAAAAAACTTCCAGCCATGAAAAATCGATAGATCGAAACAGGGCAATAGCTAATAGACCAGTGATGAAATAAACAGGAATGAACTTTTTGGATAAAAGCAATTCATTCAAACCAAACAACTCCTTCCTATCAAAAGCAAGAAACCGATGAGCGCCAGGAAATCATGTACACTTATTACTTCCGGGTTTCTTCATCAGATTCTTTTTCCATTTTACGAGTGAACCAAAAAGCCACTCTTATAAAAGCGATAATAAATAACGCGCGGGAAAGGTTATATTGGAGATTTAATTGGTCTTCTTCCACGTAATCTAAACCTACTAAAAATGCAGCATAAACCAAGAAACCGATAAAATAGATAATCGTTTTTCGCACAAGCCTTACCTCCGTAATTGTACATAGATAAATCTCAAGGGTTATAAAAATATAAAACCAATGGAAATTTACCAAATAAAGGAAGTTTGAAGAAGTTTATAAGGAGTAAAGTTTTAACCTTGCTCTGAAGAATTTCAAACCAGCAGGTGGTTCTGTAACTTTTCACCCCATAATGTGTCCAATAGAAATAAAGGGGAACTTAAAATGAACTTTAAAATTTTATACATAAGCTTAATGGCCATTCTTATCCTGTGGAGTTGTTCACCAGAAAAAGAAGCCATCGAAATTGAAAACAGCAATCCTGACGAAGACTTAAACGCCGCTTCACAAAAACCGCCTTCTTTAACAGTAACAATTCATGAAGAAGAAATTGCTGCTGCTTTAGGTGCCTATACATGGAGTTATTTTGATCAAGAAGCAGGCGGCATGGTCGCTGTAGAAGCAGAGTCGCTGCCGCCTTCTAAATTGGCCGGTGGCCGAAAAGCTCCTGCAGTAAACTTAGCTACTTCCATTAAACTCAAATTTGAAGAAGAACCAATCTCCTACAAAGTGAACATATGGGACACTGCGGATAAGTTGAAAGGGTCGTTCAAAGAGGTGCAGCTTAACGGAGAAAGCGGAAGAACGGTCTATGAAGTGGTAGCGACTTGGGAACAGGGTGCTAGCCATTATGTTTTTCCTTTAAATGTGGAGTAGATTTCTTTCTACTCCTACATTCCTTGAGTTCATCTTTTCCATAGTCTACTATCAAAAGAATACATACGTTTAAGAAAGAGGTGATGCGTATCCCGAAACCAATAGGTCTCCTGATTCTTATTGCGGCTCTTGCAATTAATCTCATCTTCCAGACAACCGCAGCAACATACATATCATTAGCTCTTATTGCAATTGCCATACTGCTGGATATAATCTTGACAGAAAAAGAAAAACGGCTGGCACGGGTCATTTTATTTATTGTGGCATTCGTCCTGGCTTTCGTTTTATTGAATTTGTTCTGATAAATCATGCTGCTGCACTTGGAAGAAACGCTTGAACGAAAATGCCTTGCTTCTGAATTGAATCCTGATAATTTTGACCAGACGCCCGTTCTTTCCAAAAAGAACTGGCGTCTGGTCAATTTCACTCTGAACCCATTTGAACTTGTCTTCCTTCATCCAAAAAACTTCCCGGATAATGCATGAAAAAGAATCTAAAGGCGTTTGGCCTCTTTCGGTGAGAATGAAACCATCCAGGTTCTTCCACGTAATACAATTAGAAGGAAAAAGAAAGAGGTTTTAACATGAAAAAATGGATAGCGGCATTGGCTGTTCTTCTTGCAGTGGGCATTTATATGATATGGCCAAAAGCGAGTATTGAGAAACCGGTCGTAGTTTCTGCGCAGATGAATGAAACAAATAAAACTATAACGATTTCGTATATTACCATCAAAAAAGACGAGACCCGCTTGGAAGAAGCCGTAATTGACGGCAGAGGATTCTATCCAGCCGGAACGACTCGGGAGACCATCGAAACAAAAAGCCTTCTTGACCAAGATGGCTATCAATTGCGGGAAGACGTGATCCGGTTAACGGAGGAAGAACTTGATTACTTCGAGAAAATGTCTTGGCGTGCTCCGTCTGCCACGATTACGTATTCGGATTATGAACCGGTTGAAACGACGCTTATTGTCTTGAAAGAAGACGAAGCGGCGGAAGGCATCATGGATCAGCAAGGCATCCACTATGCATTTACGGCGCCGGAACCGATGGCCATCACCACCATCGGACATTACGATTCGGCGGCGTCGCTGGGCTATTCATACAAGGGCCAGGAACTGCCGTCTTCTATTGAATTGGAAGAGGGAGAAACTGTTGAGTTGAATTTTGATGGACCTTATCAACTCGCCAGCGATGACAAGCTTCTGGTGGATATTGAAACGATGGATGGAAAGCACCACACAAGGCATTTAGCGGAAACGATGGAAGTTCCGGAGGGCTACTTAAAACGAGTCGTTGCTGAGAATCCGTAAAAAGCCTTCTGGGCCAATTGTTTGTTGTTCAGTGTTGCAAATTTTTCTGCGGGGGGTTCATTAAATGGGAAATAATCAAGTACATAACGATGAAGAATGTCTGGGTTGTTCTTTAGCGAATGAAAAGTTGCCGGTGAATATAGTTTACGAAGATGACTTTGTCACGTGCATATTGGATCACGATCCGTTCAATGAAGGGCATACCTTGATATTGCCGAAAAAACATTTTCGCTATGTTGATGACTTTGATGCAGAAACAGCGGTTGCCGTCATGAACGCTGCTCAATTGCTTTCAAAAACGATTAAAAAATTATACAGCCCTTATGGAATAACGATTTGCCAAAACGGCGGAGGGGTAGATGAATTAACTCACTACCATATGCATGTCGTGCCAAGAGAGAAAAACCAATCGTTTAAAAGCTTTTTTAGTGACGAAGTCTGGGAAAATGAACACCTTAAGAATAAGATTTCCGTTACAAGAAGTGAAATGTCGAGGGCTCTTAGAGAACTGCAGGTGCTGTGAAGTATTTATAAGTGCAATCAAGTTATGCTTCAACTGCAGGTTTGTTTAAGGGACCGATTTTAAGAACAATAACTGGAGGCGATGATTTTGTTCAACGAAAAACCCCGATGCGCTTCATGCAATAAAGAAATTGAAGGGGACGAAGTCGTCTTCATTAAAATGAGCTACCCCAAAAGAAAAGGATTTACCGAAATTAAAGCCTACTTAAAGAACGAAGGGGAATTCATTTGTGAAAACTGTTTTAAGAAAAAAGAATGATAGTAATTTCTTATGTTTCTTTAGCATGGAACTCCAAGGATAGCCAAACGAATAACTTGAGAACTTGCACTAATGATTTACGGTTCTTGATCATCGAGGCATAAGCAGGCGGGGGGCGTTATAAATAAAGAAGTTCATTCCGATCGCCGTCAGCGCAGGTATTGTCCTCGCAATAGTGATGGCAATTACATTTTTTGAATACGTATTTTTAAGGCTTCTTGGTTTTCACTATGACTCTATTGGCGCTTTAGTGCTTTTCTTTGTTGTATATCTTTTCTTGGAATTGCCTCTTTCGCTCATTACAAATGCGATACCCCGGGCGTTAAAATCGCTTGATATGATAAATTCCAGCAAAGGTTGGCCGGCATTTGTTTTGCAGACAGGTTCCACCTTCGGATTAGTCGCATTACTTGACCACTTCATGGCAGGTATTTCAATCAGTTGGCAAGGTGCATTAATCTTCGCTTTGTGTTCCGGATCGATCAATATGAAAGTGAGAGAAGAAGAACTAGAACCTCCAGCGGCTGACAGTGACGAATTTGACGAACTCGAAAAGAAATTCAACTCCAAAAACCATAAGAAAAGAGCGCGATTTTGAAATTTGAAGAAGGAGGAATTGAATATGTCCAATAGTTTTATGATTATTTTAGCTATAGTATCCACAGTAATATGGATTGCAGTTTCCAAAGAAGCTGTAAAACCTGCAAAAGAGATCAATCGCTTGAAAATAATCACCTTATTATCTGCGGGATCTGTGTCAGCGTTCGTTATTACTATTACACTTTTTCAAAGCCTGTCGTTTTAGTTTTATGACGGATATTGATTGAACGGGAGGGACGGTAATTGAATATAGATACGGATGGGCTCGTAACATTCATCATTATGTGGGGGACACCGCTTGTCATGATGAGCTGGGCTTACTGGAAAATGAGTGCAGAGGATAAAGCGGATGTGCGGAGTGATTTCAGCTCATGGCGGTTCATCTCCACGATCGGCTTTATCTCAGCCGGCACGCTCCTAATGCAAGTGGCATCATTGTTTGGTATAGATATAATCAAAATAAGCGGGATAAGTTTATTGGTTCTTGGCGGCATATTTAACACGTTTAATCAGTGGAAAGACAGCAAAATGAAAAGTATGATTGTCATTGCTCTATTGTCGTTTGTGATTTTCATCAATCTATAGAATACATAGGATGTAAAGGCGAGGAATGGACGCCGCAGTGGACGGGGAAGAATACGTCAGCTTTGCCCCGGAACAGGAGCTGACGATAAATGATGTGAACTAATATTGCCTGTTATGAAGACGGCACCAGAATTGTCAGTTGTATCTAACAATTCTGGTGCCGCAAAAATATATCAATCTACGAGAGGTTCTCATTACTTGTTTGGTTATATAAATCTTTATACTCAATAACCATCAATGTGTACACAAAGACCGGAATTAAAAAGTCGCGGCTATTAGCCGGGGTGTTTACTGTACTATTATCAAATAAAATACTTCCAATCAATGCGGCCATAATGACTGCATTTAATAAGACAAACGCCACTTTGTGAGCGGCAAAATAATCTTTTTTGATTTCGACCATTAAAATTGTCAGGACAAAAACAACTGAAACGATGCGAGTGGCAAATAAGAATTCGTATTGAAGAAAAAAAGTGGCAAATAAAAATACGAGAACTGCAAATTTTATCAGGATGGAAAAGTTTATTTTTTTCATAGAACACCCCTAGAGTATACGGATAACAGTCCGTTAATCCTGAATGATAAAAAGGGTGGCAAGAACCTTTCAACATTCAAATGACTACCGGTAGTTTTCGATTAAATCGATTTATGCTTCTTCTCTGCCTTCGCTTTTTCTGTAGCGTGTGTTTTTGATCCTCCACAGCAAAAGAAGCGTCATCAAAATGTAGAATCCTGTAGCAATCATGAAAAAGCCTGTATTTTGAGAATAGGAAAAGGTGTCACTGGTGAAGAAAACGATAAAATAAACAATCCATAATCCTGCAATTCGCAGAATCTGGTTGGAGGCATTAGATTTAAACATGTCTTCATTCCTTTCGGGAGGAGAAAAATTAATCTGATACTATATATACCGTTTTTAACTGTAATGGTTTCATTTTTTTGGAAATAACTTAGTTGCTAATAGCTGTATTGAAAGCAGGAAAAACCGGCTGCGGCAAGGAATCTACTAGCAAGAAATAAACCAAGATGCTGCTGTTAGCGGGCTGCACAATCCAAATTAACCGGAGAAAAGGGAGGAAACAATGTGGCAAAGGTCTGTTTTGGAATGATCATGTCGCTCGATGGATATGTCAACGACCGTGAGGGGGGAATGGACAAGCTGTATGCCAGTTTTGAGCCGAACGAGGAAATCAACGACATGATGGCAAGGACCGGAGCGGTCATATTAGGTCGCCGTACGTTTGATTTGGGAGATGCGGATTCCTACGCCGCGGACTATGAGTTTCAGGTGCCGATTTTTGTAGTGACGCACCATCCGCCGGCTAAGCATCCAAAAGAAAACGAACAGTTGACGTTCACCTTTGTCACTGATGGCGTTGAAAGCGCGGTCCGGCAAGCAAAGGAAGCGGCGGGGGAAAAAGATGTGCTGATTCTTGGGGCGGATGTTTTCCGGCAGGCACTCAAAGCAGGGCTGGTGGAGGAGCTGCAGATGGCAATTGCCCCGATTATTCTTGGAAAAGGGCTCCGTTTGTTTGAACAGTTGGAAGACCTTGAAATCGATTTGGAAAAAATCCGTACCATTGAGACCGGCAAGCAAGTGGAGATTTGGTACAAGGTGCTCTGATAATGGGCAACAGAAAGTAAAAGGCCGTGCTGCAAATTCGACATTTGCAGCACGGCCTTTTACTATAGCGGGCTGGTTTTCAGTTTTTTACTAAAGCACTCGTTTGCTGGGGGCTAATCAGATTAAACTCCTGACGGCAACTTATCAGGAAAGATAAACAATTAAAACAACCAAATGCACAGCCGAAGTTATAAATGGCCCCAACGTTTCAAATTTATCCCCGATTTTAATCCCGATCCATCCATCCAAAAACTGTACTATGATCATTGCTGCAGCCGTGATGCTTACTAGCTCCTTTGAAAGGATAAAGAAAGGCACGATGGAAATACATACTAAAGCAAAGCTGCGTACAGTTACATATAAAGCCGTAATTTTGCCTTCTCCTTCACTTTTTCTAACCGTTAAAACAGAAAAATACAAACTGATTGACGCACTAATTAAAGTTATAGCCGCACAAATGTAATATATGAGCTGCCTCCTTTAACTTTTGTCATCAAGCAAATAAAAAAACATTTTTATTAATATTATATGTTTATTGGTAATTTTTTATTAATTAATAAATCGATTACAAGTGCTCAATTAAGGCTCCCGGTAAATTGAATGAGCCCCCTTCAGGTGTCTAGTTAGAGTAACCAGAATGATGAATATTGCGATGATAACCACCTAGCCAAAAAAGTTTGCTGGATAAATCTTGCAAGAAAATCTTGTGCGATAAAATAAAATTTATTTTAAAAACTTTAAAACGTCCTCCGAATTTCACCTGATTTTCACTTAACTTTTGTACCATATGGAATATAGACAAGTCTCCTAAGCTGGAGATGCAGGAGAGGCCGTTCATTTATAGAGAAAAGGGGTGCATTGGGATGCAGGATATCTATTTTGAGGAAAAGTATGGACGGTTGTTTGAAAAAATCGAAAAAGGGATTTTTCAGGTTTTTACCTTCCAGCATATGTACGGAACCGTAAAGCATTCGTTCATCATGCGTGAAATCCCGCTGCCGGTTGACGGCGAAACGTACTATGATCTGGTGACGCCTTACGGTTATGGCGGACCGCAAATCCTGCATTGTGAAGAGGGGCGGAAGGCGGAGTTGGTTGGAGCGTTTGAAGCCGCGTTCCAGGAGTACTGCACTGAGCGTCGGATCGTCAGTGAATTTATCCGGTTCCATCCCGTGCTGAACAATGCGGAAGATTTTCTGGCCTGCTACGATGTCACGCACCTTCGCGATACGGTTGGCACAAACCTGAAGGATTGTGACCAGCCGGTGGAAGTGGAATTCTCAAAATCGGCCCGGAAAAACATCCGCCAGGCTTTAAAAGCAGGAGTGGAATACCGCGTGACCCGAAACCCAAGCGACTTGAGTGAATTCAAGAACATCTACTGTGCCACGATGGAGCGCAATCATGCCGATACGTATTACTTTTTCGGAGATGTGTATTTCGATCAGCTGCTTACGCTGTTAGGCGAAAATGTGCTGCTCGTCGAAGTGCTGTACGAAGGGCGCGTCATCGGCGCCGGCTTAAACTTCGTCTATAAAAATCTGGCACACACACATTTATCGGGAACTTTGTCGGAATTCAATTGCTTCTCGCCGGCCTCGATTCTGAACTATGCCTTGACGCTTTGGGCAAAAGAACATGGCATCGACGTCATCCACGGCGGCGGCGGAAGAACGAACAGCGCGGATGACAATCTGTTGGTATTCAAAAAGCAATTCGGCAGACAGACCGCCTTTAAATTCTACACAGGACGCAAAATCTGGAACGGCACCGTGTACCAAAAATTGTGTGCGGAGCTCGATATACAGGAAGAGACGGAATTTTTCCCGGCTTATCGCTCAAAGTCGATGGATTTATATGAGCGGGTTTAAGGGGAACACCATACAGAACAAAAAAGAAGCACTCCGGAAGCTAGGTTGAAACCTAACTTCCGGGGTGCTTTTTGATTGTGGTTTGCAGGAGGCAATTCAGCGAAGAAGCGCAATTTGATAATACTTGGCTGCCATCTTATAGGCGCGGGCCTCATGATAATGCTCGGCGAGTTCGATGCTGATTTCTTTGACGAGCAATGGGTAATTTCCTTCCTGAGCCAGCTGGACCGCTTGTTGGAGTTCCTTTTCGTAGGCAGGAAAATCAAATCGAGCCTTATAAATGTGAGAGCGCAAGTGCAAAAGTTTAATATGTGTATTGGGCAGTGTAAACAATGTGGTTAAACGGAAGCCTCTATTTATATAATTATTAGCTTCTTCCCAATTTTTTCTTTCAATATGTATTTCCGCTAAAGCCATAATGGCATAAATGGTTTGTTTTTCTTCATTTTGATCCATGTCATATTTGATGCTGTTTACAAAATGTTCAACGGCTTGATCAAAATTTCCGAGTTTTTGGTAAGTCCTTCCGTAGTTGTATTCTATAATCGGCGCATAATAATGCTTATTAAACCCTTCAGAGAACTGTGAAAGTTCATCCAGACTTTTTAACGCGTCATCGTATAATTCATTGCGATGATATTGGATAGATAATTGAACCAGAGAATTTCCAATTCCGACATTGAAGTTATGGTCCTTAAAAATCTGTAATGCTTTTTTTGTATAAATCCTTGCAAGCTCTAAATCTTCGTCACTTTTTGTTCGGACTTGTGCCAAGTTCAAATAAGCTTTTCCAGCCCGCAGCGAAGTTTCTTCATGCTGTAAAGAGTCGAGGTGAAGACCCGCATAGAATAAGGCTTCTGAATATTTTTTATTGATATAGAAGTAAGTAAAAAGGGCATGAAAGTAATAAGAAATTTCGTTTTCATCTGTGGTATGAGCAGATGAAATAATATTTTTTGCCTGTTCGACTAAATTATGCGCTTCTTCCATATCGTATTTGGTGTAATAAGAAATTAATACATAGTAGATTTTGATTAAAGTGGAAGTTGAATGGCTTTCTCTTGTATGGAGTTTTAATAAAGCAAGGTCCTGGGAATCGATTTTCTCGGTCTGAATATAAGTTTCATAAATCCTATAGATGTCCGGTTCAACGTTTTTCATATTCATGTTGAGCAAAAATTCCGGATCCACTTCCATCACTTTGGCAACCTTTATAATAAACGAATACGAAGGTTTTGCTTTGCCGCTCTCAATTTTACTTATATACGTATTAGAACAAATCCCCTTGATTAACTCAGTTTGAGTGAGTCCTTTATGTATTCTGACCTGACGTATTCTTTCACCTATTTCCATTCTCTCACCCTTTTCGTCTCAATCTTATTTCAAATGTATCCTTAGCCAGCCGGTCATATGGATGAAACATCAATATATTTACAAGTTTATACAATTAAATCTCATTATACAATATTTTGCAATTTTGCGTAGTGTTAGAAAATTCTAGCGCATAATAATATGAGTATAGCAAGACCATAACAATAAAAAAAAGAGGAGATGACATCCATGTCGAGAGAAGAAAAAATCAACGCATTGAAAAATCCTGAAATCCGCAATCATGAAATTGAAAATCCGGTAGGCAAAACAATGAATGAGCTTTCAAGTGAAGAATTAGCTGGAATTCAAGGAGCTTCCGATGTAAACGCGGAAACAACGCCATTATGTATTGCCGCATCAATTGGCGCCACTATTATCTTTTCAATGAGAAACTGCTGATCAAATTAAAACTAAAAAAATGGAGGAATTAAAATGACTAAACAACAAATTATCGATGCATGGAAAAACCCTGAAATTCGTGATGGTATTGAAAAAGTGACGCCTCATCCATCTGGAAAAGCCTTTAACGAATTGACTATGGAAGAGCTGGCAGAAGTACAAGGCGCGTCAGATGTAGCACCTGAAACGACACCAGCTTGTATCGCAGCATTTGCGACGGGCATGCTCTTCTCAATCAAATATTGCTGATCAACTTTAATAGTGGAGGACATTCCTCCACTATTATTTTTAGGAATAGTGAATTTGAGAATATTTATGATTATTCGTATATATTCTCAAATTTATCATTGAAAAGGAGTGGAAGAGATGGAGAAAGTATTGAACCAGACAAATCACAGAGAATATATCCATGCCCTATTTAGTCACGAGAGAAGCCGTTTTTTAAAAGAGGAAGGAATTGATCCTGCTCCGGTTATAAACAAATGGAGAAATCGGCTTTCAATGGCTTCTGATGACATTTTCCAATCAAAATTAACGGTCTCGGGCCTTTCCGAACAACGCTTTGCTGAAATGGTTACACCTCTGAATGAAAAAAAATTAGGTGAAAAAGAAATTCAAGAAATGACAGCTTTCCTAAAATCAGAAATGAATTTAGATCTTGTGGTAGAAGGACTGAATCTTTCTAAAGGAAAAGAAAAAATGAAAGAACAGCTCGACTTAGGCTTATTTATTCACCCATTCCTATCGTATATCTCCAATCGGCTGGATGTGATGTTGAATGGGCTTTCTGGCAAACAACAGGCGAATATCGCGAAGATTAAAGAAACGCTGATGTTTGCGATCGGCAGCCAATTGATCACCCAAGCGTCCAGGTCCATTGTTTTGGAAATGCACATTTCCAAATTGAAAGATGAACTTTATGGTTCGACAGCTGAAGAACGATTCCAGTCATTCATTAGAGAGAAAGCGTTGAATTCCTCTGAGTTGATAAAGTTTTATGAAGAGTATGCGGTGCTGACGAGAATCCTTATTTTGCGGAGCGAGTTTTTTCTTGAGAATGTAAAGCTTACTCTCGAAAGATATATGAATGATTTCAACTCATTGACCGAGATGTTTAGTTTAGAGAACCTGGTGTTGGATTCCATTGAATTTGGTCTGGGCGATACCCACCAGAAAGGCAAGACGGTCGGAAAGTTTGTTTTTCAAAACGGAAAAACAATCATCTATAAACCTAAAGGGCTCTCCATCTCATTAAAATATCACGACTTGCTGAATTGGATTGCCGAAAGAGTGGAATTCCCCACATTATCTCCCTATAAAATTCTGGATTGTGGTACACATGGTTGGGAAGAGTGCGTCTTGTACAGCAGCTGCCTTACGCAGCAAGAAGTGAAACACTACTATCAGCGGTTCGGTGTTCTTCTGGGATTGATGCACTCGATCAAAGGGGCCGACTTCCACCTGGAAAATATTATAGCAGGCGGCGACACGCCGTATATCATTGACCATGAAACTTTATTTCATCAAAGTCCAAAATTGGATTTTCCGGATTCCGTCGAAGTGGACTTGAAGTATGAACAGGCTGATTCTGTAGTGGGCACCGGATTGCTTCCTATTGCTATGTTTAAGAATGCAGAAGGAAAAGGCATTGATCTCAGTGCCCTTAATGGGAAAGAGCAGGAGCTGCCTTTTAAAGTGCTGAAACTTGAAAATTCCATGACGGATGACATGAAATTTTCCATGCAGTCTGAGCGGTTCCGGGGTGCCAATAATCTTCCTGCTTTGAATGGAGAAGGAATCGATGCGGGAGACTATTTAGAGGATATTTTAACCGGGTTTGAAAACATCTTTAATTTCTTTATTGACCATAAAGAAGAACTGCTAAGCACCAAAGGGCCGCTTGAAGCGTTTCGACATGAGAAAATCCGTGTGGTAGCCAGAGCCACTCAGCAGTACTTCAATTTCCTTAATGAATCCAGCCATCCCGATTATATGAGAGATGCATTGTATTTGGAAAATCTATACGATCGCTTATGGTTCTATCCTTATAAGGACAAGCGCATCATCCATCATGAGATTTTGGATTTAATGGCAGGAGATATTCCTTTTTTTAACTCGCTAGTTGATTCAAGAAATCTATATTCGAGTACCGGAGCGAAAATCGACGATGTATTTGCGCAAAGCGGGTATGACTTAGTGGTTGATCGAATTCAAAGATATGATCAAGAAGAACTTCAAACGCAGCTGGGATGGATTCGAACTTCGCTTGTCGGCACAAAAAAAGAAGAGGTGCATCCTCAAGAAGAAAAGTGGAACAACAAACCCGTGCCAACTGACGTGGACCGGTTGTTTGTAAAGGAAGCCCAATCGATTGGAGACGAAATTCTGAGTAAGCTCCGCTATTCGAAGAAAAAAGACAAAGCTTCTCTTCTGTGCTTAACGCCGACAGGTGAAGGGAATTGGTCTGTAGCGCCTGCCCTGCAAGGACTTTACGATGGCCTTGGCGGTATGTCTCTCTTTTTCCAATACTTATGGAAAGAAACAGGGGAAGAGCGTTATAAACTGGCTGCAGAAGCCACATTGGAGTCAGCGGTGGCGCCAATGGTTGAAAACCAGGGATTGGTTTCTTCATTCACCGGATCCGCTTCTCTGCTATATCCGATTTTGCATTTCCATAAAAACTTCGGCAGCAACGAATACGATTGGAAAATCGAAGAAATCAAAGAAAAGTTGAAGCAAAATGTCCAAAAGGACGAAGTTTTTGATTTCCTGGGCGGAGCTGCAGGCATTTGCCATTTGTTAATGAATGCCTATGAATGGACAAGTGACCGTGAGTATCTGGAAATAGCTGAACTGTACGGTGATCATTTGTTGGCAAACCGCCATGCTCCAGCTCCGGACCAAGCAGCTTGGGCATCCGGGGAATCCGGCAATTATTTAGGCGGCTTTTCACATGGCACAAGCGGAATAGCCCAAAGCCTCTTTAGGTTAGCCCACCTGACCGGAAAACAGCCTTACCAAGAAACCGCCGAAAAAGCTCTGCGTTTTGATCAATCGCTTTTTAATGTTGAAAAAGGGGCCTGGAAGGATAACCGCAGCACTGAAAATCAGTATGTCCATCAGTGGTGCCATGGCTCCATGGGGATTGGGTTAAGCAGGATTGTGATGTCTGAATACACAGCCGCTCCATCACTGGAGGGGGAGATAAACCAAGCGATTCAAAATCTTCGGAAGCATGGCTATAAGCGTTCGGACTCTTTATGCCATGGAAACTTTGGAGATACAGAGCTGTTTTTGCAAGCAGTAAAACACTTCCGGAAAGCCGATTTTTTAGAAGAAGCGAAACGGAGAGGATACAATCACGTGCTGCAAAAAGAAGCACGCGGCTATTATCAAGTAGACGGGCCAAAAGGATTTATCCAGCCCAGCTTATTTACCGGCCTGGCTGGGATCGGCCTGCAGTTATTGAGGCTGTCGAATCCCGAAGAAGTACCGCCAGTCTTATTATTGGGTTAAATAATTGAAAGAGTATAAGCGCAGTTCAGTCGAGGGGATCCGTCCATGATCCCTATTGATTGAACTGCTTTTTATATGGAAGAAAGATGCTAAAGGCGCTTAGATTCCCGCCTTCTTAAAAAATCCATATAAAGGGAATTTGGTTAAAAGGGTAGGTTTTATACCGCTTTTTTTCGCAGTGTACTTCCTGTTTTTTTACCTATTCTATTCACCTATCGCCTTTCTTTATAGTTAACTTAACAAATAAATTCATTTATTAATGGGGGGACACAATCGGATGGAGATTAAGCAATTAAGTAACAGAGAACGTGAAGTTGCTGTCTTAGTCGCTAAAGGAAAAAAGGACGTGGAGATAGCAAAGCTGCTATTTATCAGCCGCAGAAGAGTAGGGGAATTGATTTTTAACATTAAAGAAAAGTGGGAGATTACTTCACGAGTTGAAATTGGAATTGGTGTTTATTATTTCGGCTGGCTTCATGCCCAGGAAGAACGTTCTATAGATCAAACTTCGAGGCCTCCCTTTTATACAATAAACCATTTTAAAGAAGTTCAAGTTTAGAAAGGGGAGGGATATATGGCTAGTAAAGTACCCTTCATCGAACAAATGGAACATAGTGAGTGCGGGCTTGCAAGCCTGGCCATGGTATTTGCGTTCCATGGAAAATACGTTTCGCTGGCTGAATTGCGAGAAAACTTTGGAGTGCCTAAAGGCGGAACTTCCTTGTATCAGCTGATGCTGATCGGGAAGCATTACGATTTAGACGTGAAAGGGTTTAAAGCTGCCAAAGAAGCTCTTATGGACATGACGCTCCCGGCAATTATCCATTGGGAAAATAAGCACTATGTTGTATTGGAATCCATTTCAAGAAAACACATTGTGGTGGTGGATCCAGCTTTAGGCAGAAGAAAAATCCGCCATGAAGAGTTCGATGAAAAATATACAGGCTTTGCTCTTTGTTTAACGCCAACGGAACAGTTTGTTAAAGGCAAGGGACCTTCGCATATCAAATTCTTTTTATCCTTTGCACTGAAAAAACCGAAATTGATTTTCTTGATTCTGTTCGGCTCTTTGGTTTTGCAGCTTTTCACCCTTGTAGTGCCATGGATGACTACTTGGATCACTGATAATATCATTGTGCCGAAAAATGGCGATGCAATGAGTTCGATCGGTATTGGCTTGTTCGTGTTATTTATCAGTTTTCAAATTCTTTCATGGTTCAGAGGTTTCCTGGTTGCTAAACTGCAAACCAGCATCGACAAATCACTGATGGAAACGTTTATCGGAAAACTGCTGACTTTGCCTTATAACTTCTTTGAAAATCGTTCGGTAGGTGAATTGCTGTTTCGCGCTAATTCCAATGTATATATCAGGCAAATCCTATCCACAAAGGTTATTTCTTTTTTGATAGATGGTATTTTGGTCTTCACGTATTTAGCGATCATGTTTCAATATTCAATCCAAATGACGACAACGGTGCTTTTAATCGGGATTACAGTGTTTGCTTTATTGGTGACCAGTACAAAAGTTTCGAGGAAATTATCGGATCAGGATGTTTCGGCCCAATCAAAAGTGCAGAGAATCCTATCGGAAAGCATCAATGGAATCAGTGATATTAAAGTGATGGGCCTGGAGAACATGGTGTTTTCTGAATGGAAAGGCCTTTTCCACAGTCAATTGAAAACAGCGGAAAAACGCTCGATCTGGGTAGCATCCATTAATACCGTTGCTTCTTCTGTCCAGTTCATCCTTCCTGTTTTTCTGCTGTGGTACAGCAGTTCAGCCATTCTTGCAGGAACGATGACCTTAGGCACTGTGCTGGGTTTTAATGCTTTAGCAATGGCTTTCATTACACCTATTATCTCTATTGGCAATGGATACGGCGAGCTGACTTATTTAGGATCCTATCTCCAGCGCCTATATGACGTCATGCAAGCCAAATCAGAAGTTGAAGATCAGAAAAACGAAGCATTGAAAATTCAAAACCCTGTCCTAAAAGGAGACATTGAGTTTGAAAATGTGTTTTTCCGGCATAATCACTTTAGTGAAATGGCCATCAAAGATGTCTCGTTTAAAATTTCTGCGGGAGAAAAAGTGGCGATTGTCGGATCTTCCGGATCTGGAAAAAGTACGGTTGTTAAATTGCTGTTAGGGCTCTATACCCCTACAGCAGGAAAGATTAAATTTGATGGAAAAGAAAGCAGCATGATGAATATTGCGGCTTTGCGCAAATCCATGGGCGTTGTATTTCAGGAAGCCCGGCTCTTTAATAAGACAATCGCTGAAAATATCAGGGCGCAAAGAACCCATGTTGAAAAGAAAAATGTAATTGTGGCCGCCCAAAAAGCCAATATTTACAAAGAAATCATGGATTTGCCCTTGAACTTTGACACGACGGTTTCTGAGTTCGGAGCGAACTTTTCCGGTGGCCAAAGGCAGCGCCTATTGATTGCACGGGGATTGGCCGCCGATCCGCCGATTCTGATTCTGGATGAAGCGACCAGCGCATTAGACACCTTATCAGAAAGTGTTATCGATCGTGAGCTCAACTATATGTCATGCACCCGGGTTGTCATTGCCCACCGGCTAAGTACAGTTCAAAATGCAGACAAAATCATCGTTATGGATAATGGCCAAATCGTGGAAATCGGCAATCACGAAGAATTAACGAAAGAAAAAGGATATTACTACAATCTGTGTAAAGCCCAGACTTTGATAGGAGAGTTGAAAAATGAACGTTCAGCATAAATTGCCAAAAGCACTGGCAGGAATTTTGGCTTTAAGTGTCAGCATGAGCTGTTTAACGCCTTCTGCCCAGGCTGCCGGATTCCCTAAACTACCGGTTCAAGCGGAAGAAGAAGCGAAAATGATTTATCTGTTTCAAGAAGGTACAAATCTGCGGATGATTGCTGAAGATATCCAAGGAATCGATCCCGGTGCGTCAATCGATGCGGTCCAAGAAATTGAAACCTTGACGGTAAAAGCTTCCAATCCCGCTCAAAGCAAGAAAATCAAGAAGCATGTTCAAAATGAATTCGGAACGCTGATTACGGAAAAAGGGGAAGACCAGACCGTTAAAGCGGGGGATGTCCGGCCAAGCAGTATGCCGCCTGTTTCAACTTTAACGTCGCTGGCTGCCGTTTCCGCTTCTCAAGACATGGAGAATGAAGAAGATTCCACTTATACAAAATGGCTATGGGATATTGAACTCGTCACTCAAAATGGAGCAAGCCGGGATATAGAAAGCGGAAACCACGGCGTAAAAGTCGGGATTGTAGACAGTGGCGTGGATTTCAATCATCCGGATTTAAAGGCGAATATTGTTTCGAAGGGCCGATCCTTCGTTGATGGAGTGGCAGATACGCAGGATTATATGGGACATGGCACGATGGTAGCAGGTTCGATTGCTGCCAACGGCCATATAAAAGGGATTGCCCCGGAAATCGGAATAGTTCCCTATAAAGTGTTCCACACTGGAAATGCCGATTCAAGCGACGTTATTGAAGCCATTGTAGCGGCTGCGAACGACGACATGGACGTGATTAACTTAAGCTTAGGTGTTTACAAATCCTTAAAGAACAAGGACGAAAAAGCTGTTTATGAAGCATACAAACGTGCATTGAAATATGCAGAAAAAGAAAATAGCTTTGTCGTTGCATCTTCAGGTACGGAAAGTGCCGGATACGATATTTTCAACGCGAAAAAACTGGCAGCTGCCCGAGGGTTCTCGAAAGATGCTCAGCTCCACATGCCCGGGGGGCTAGATGACGTGTTTACAGTAGCTGCAACCAACAAAGACAATGCGTTAACTTTTTACTCTAACTATGGAAAGAATGTATCAATTGGTGCGCCAGGAGGGGATTACGGCCCTCTTGCCGATCAGGGTCTCTATGATGTCAGGCATATGACCCTTACGACTTATCCGACTAATTTGATGCAGTCAATAACAAGCGAGTACGCCGGATTTGAAAAAGGCTATGAATTCATGACCGGCACTTCTTTAGCAGCACCTAAAGTTTCGGCAACAGCGGCCCTTGTAATTGCTGAATATGAAGAAATGCATGGGAAAAAACCTAAAGTCCATGAAGTTAAAAAAATCCTCGAAAAAGGTGCTCTGAAGGGCGACAAAAAGAGCTTTGGAGCAGGAATCGTCAATGCCTACAACTCTCTTGCCTTGATTAAATAAATGAAGAAGTAAAAGGAGGAAGCAAAATGAAGAATAATTTACTTGGTTTTCTGCGAAAGAAAGAAACTTCACTGAAAACGGATCATCATTTAGTTGAACTATCCAATGAAGAAATGATGGGAGTGGAAGGGGCGTCAAGTGAATATTTAGCTCATTTCTATGAGCAGGATAAAATCAAAGGCTTGTTCGATCCCATTTACCAAAAAGTATTGTAAAAAAGAAGCCATTCAGCAATTTCACTGAATGGCTTCTGATAAAAACCTATTAAACAGTATCGTTTTCTCGATCCAATAGATCTATTATGATAGGAACATTTAGTTCACTGACTTCAGTAGAAGTTCCAATGTTGATCTCAGTAGGTTGGGAAGCAGTGGCAGAATAATCAGCGGCAGCAGCAAGAGAAGCGATGATTGTAAGAGAAACAAGTAATTTTTTCATTAGTATTAATCCCCTTTTTGTTTAAGTATTTTTTCTTGTATTCATCATAAGACGGAAGCTTAGTTGAAAATAATTAGTAAAATTAGCTCTTTTATTTCGTCTGAAAACTTATATTTAAACAAGTTTTTTTACCCAAAAACTTTAATTTCTGCATAACTTAGAATGAAAATGAGAAAGGAGAACAAAATGGAAATTGCTTACCCGTTTACGATTTACAAAAATGCGGAAGAGGACTTGTTGGCAGCCGGAAGCAAGCCCTTAATCCACGTGAATACACTTGCCCAGATCTGCTTCCGCGCTTTTTCACAGGCGCCGGATTTTCCAAAACCCGAAATTGTCATCCTGGATCATCAAGCCGTGGAAGGCATCAGCCAGCCGGGCCGGTTCGAACTGGATTTTGATCACAATTACTTTAAAAAAACTGGGGAAATCGGTTCAGAGCTGGCAAAAGAAAAAAGATTTCGGTTGGGTCTTTCGCATGAAAAGAACACCGATGAAAAGCAAGTGCTTGAAAGCTACGAAAAGGCGGTTCTGCTGCACGGGGAGCTGTCAATTGTCTTCGAAAACAGGCAAGTGAATTCAAAAGAAACGGCCATTCAGTGGATTACAGACTAAGGAGATGAGTTGGATGAACAAGTTATGGCAATACGCATTGTGTGTACTGGCGGGTGTGCTGGTCATTGTCGTGTATAAAGCATTTTTCTAAAGAGAGGGAGATTAGGATGAACCTGACGATCAACGATTTAAACAAGCATTTCGGACCTTACCACGCGGTAAAGAACTTGTCTTTATCGGTCAACCAAGGCGAAGCCGTGGGGCTGCTGGGAAGAAACGGAGCGGGGAAAACCACGACAATCCGGATGATTCTCGGGTTATTGCAGCAGGAAAGCGGCAGCATTGAATGGGGAGGCCGGCCGTTTTCCCGCAAAGAAGTGAAACTCGGATATCTGCCGGAGGAAAGAGGGCTGTACCCCAAGATGAACATGCTCGACCAATTGGTGTATTTCGGCCAATTGGAAGGCATGAGCAAGCGCGCCGCCAAACAGGAAGCCTTGAAATGGATCGAGCGCCTGGGAATCAGTGAGTACCTCAAAAAAGACACCGGGGATTTATCAAAAGGAAACCAGCAAAAAATTCAATTGATCGCGGCGCTGATGCACGATCCGGACCTGATCATCCTGGATGAGCCTTTCAGCGGTTTGGATCCGGTCAATGCACAAATGCTCGAAAGTGTGATCGAAGATTTGATCGGGCTGAAGAAAACGCTGATCTTTTCGAGCCACCGGATGGAAAGCGTGGAATCGTTCTGCGACCGCGTGTATTTGATGAAGCACGGCGAAGTGGTGCTGTCGGGCGCCATTTCAGACATCAAAACACGGTACGGCTTCAAGTATGTGAATATTGAATCTTCGCAGCCGCTAGAGGAACATTTAGTGGGGCTGCAGACGGATTTCGTGAAAAAAGGAAGAGAATATCAATTGCAGGTCAGTTCCATGGAACAGGGGCTGCACCTCATCGAGAAACTGAAAAGCTTGGTGGCGATCCGGAAAATCGGCATCGCTGACCCGTCGCTCAACCAAATATTTATTGAAAAGGCAGGGGATTAACGATGAGAAACTTCTATTTGGTCTTCAAGCAATCGTTCCGGGAAAGAGTGACATCCAAGTCGTACCTGACGACAACGCTCGCCTTGATCCTGATTTCCATCTTCGCCATTTCGCTGCCGAGCCTACTCGAGAATTTTGCAGACGCGAAAGAGGAAGTGGCGGTCATCTCCAACGCGCCGGAGATCCAGCTGGCGGAACTGGAAGGGCAATTGACAGACTGGGAGTGGAAAGAAGGAACGGACAGCCAGGTGAGTTCGTTGAAGGAAGATGCCCAGGAAGGAAAAATTGCGGGCTTGTACATAATCGATAAAGGCGAAAGCAATTATTCCGTCACGTACTTCTCAAAAAACAACGACGTCGTCTTGAATTCGTCGCTGTCTCAGTATCTGCAAGCGAAAAATACGCAACGGATTGCCGACAGCAACGGCATATCGGCGGCTGACCAGCAAGCCCTGTTCGTGCCAGTCGCCATGGAAAAAGGGTCGTTCACTTCAGAGAACGAAGTTTCGGTCTTTGTGATTTACTTGATGCTGATGTTCATCTTGATGGCGGTCATGATGTACGGCACCACCATTGCCACCGGCGTCGCCTCGGAAAAAGCGTCGCGCGTCATGGAAGTGATGGTGACTAAAGTGAACCCGCTGGCGATGATCTTCGGAAAAATTTTCGGCATTGCGCTGGCGAGCCTCGTGCAGTTTGCGGCTTTCTTCGGATCAGTCGCGCTGTATTTGAAATCAGGAATCGTGGAACCGGCACAGAGCCTCGGAAACTTTGAATTGAATCTTTCGGCTTTGACCATCGAGCACTGCGTGTACTTCTTTATCTTCTTCTTACTGGGATATTTGTTATATGCCTCCCTGTATGCGGTATTTGGTTCGATGGTGAGCCGTCCCGAAGAACTCAACGGCACAACGATGCCGATTTCCATCCTGTTGATGGTCAGCGCTTTTTCCGGCATCCTGTTCGTACTTGATGACCCGACTTCGACGCTGTCGAAGTTCATGGCAACATTCCCGTTTACGTCGCCATTCAATATGATCATCCTGATTATGAAAGATGCGGCTTCGTTTGCGGAAATCAGCCTGTCCATCGGGCTGCTTGTCCTGACCACATTTGCATTCGGCTATTTTGCAGCCAAAGTCTACCCGAAAGGCATCCTGCACTTCGGGGAGAACTTGAAACTGCGCCAGCTGATCATGAGAAAGTCATAAGAATAGGCACAAGAAAATGAAGAGACACGCCGCATGCGCGGTGCTGTCTCTTCCCTTTCTGTTCGAAAAGAAGGAATCGGGAATTTTAAAGGGAATCAATAAAAGAAGTCATAATTGGCAGAAGAAGGAGGGTTCACATGATTTTAGAGGCTGCAGTTCTTTACGTAAAACCGGGCATGGAGAAAGAGTACGAAGAGGCTTTTCGACAAGCATCTGCGATTATTTCTTCGATGAACGGCTACTTGTCCCACGAATTGCAGCGGTGCATGGAAGTGACAGGGAAGTATTTGCTGCTAGTGGAATGGGAAAGATTAGAAGACCATACTGTAGGGTTCAGGCAATCTCCTGAATACTTGGAATGGAAGCGATTGTTGCATCCCTTTTATGAACCGTTTCCGGTTGTGGAGCATTTTGAGAAACTCGATCTTACATAAAATTTCGTTATTGCTTGGAAAGAAGATGCCGTTACAAGCATCTTCTTTTTTATAGTGGACGGTTTGGCTTAGAAGTTTGAACGGGTATAGGCCTGTTCTTCTTCTTCGGTCATCAGCCGGCTCGCTTTGCCAATGGTTCCGCCGTGCCAGCTCCAAATGGTGTTATGGACATCGACGGCATTGGAAAAGTCGCCTTTCTGCCAAGCTTCGAGCGTACTCTGGTAAAAATCTTTTTCCTCGAAATCCCCCGCTTCGACAATCGTCTGCAGCTCTGCGATATTCGCCGGCGTGATCAGCCGCACCTGTCCCCATTTGTCGGCTGCGTAGACTTTGCTGTGGCTCATCTCGTGAAGGTGGTCCTGCAGCTTCTTTTCATCCATGTCGGCAGAAAAAGGGGTATCGGTAAATTCCAGCGTCCGTTCGGGTTGCTGCACTTCCGGAGCCTGGACGCTGGCAGAAACGGCACGCGGCTCTTCGCCTTTTGCGGCTTCGCGCTGAATGAACCAATAGCCGCCGACCGCAAGCAGGGCAATCGCTCCAAAGCTGATGACTGTCGTCCAAATTGTTTGCTTCAAATAAAAAACTCCTTTTCAGTAATCGATTTCCAGTCGGTTTGGTCTTCTCAATTATCGGATATCAAATCTTGGGCGGCAATGATATTTTTATGCTTTACTTTCCAGCGATTTTCCATACTAGCGGCTTGTGTACTTTTGGACTTTTCAATTGGAAACCAACAGGCAATTCGAGTATGATAAACCCATGAGGGAGAAATCCCTGTTTTTGAAAGGAAGTGGTATCAGATGACAATGCAGCATCAATTGTCAGCGTCACGCAAAACTCATGCAAAGCCGGTTACTCCGAATGGCGATACTTTGTGTGGGGCAAGCAAGAACTAGATCGCCCGTCAATGTGTCATTCCCTGTACACGGCTCCCTTATAGATATTCAATCCAAAAAATAAGGAGTGGCTCCAATGATACATGTAAAAGAAACAACCGATAAAACAGGAAATACTGGCGCACGTCCGGAAGCATTCATCCGGAACGACCAGTTTAACTTTATTAAAGACCAGACGCGGATCCTCGTGACCGGGCAGGCGACCGGCAACGACGCCGAAGTGCTGAGCGTCCTCCGGCATCTCTCGCACGAAAAAGTGTTCAATTTGTTCCCGTCGCTGAACGCCAAACAAAAAGCGGTGCTGAACCCGCTCGCAAGCGTCAAGGAAAAGGCGGACGCCGAAGCGTTTCTCGAAGGGCTCGAGCCGTACATCATCCCGTTCAAGACGGTGACCGACGGAGCTTTAAAAAAATTGTTCCCGAAAGCGAAAAAGCTGAAAGGGCCGAAGTTCGAGAACATCGACTTCAAGAAGCTGTCGTACCTCGCCTGGACCGAAAGTTCGAACCTGATGTACCTCGTCTACGAAAAGGACGGGCGCCTGGAAGGCATCCACGGATCCTTGGCGCGCAGCCACAAAAAAGGCATCTGCGCCATCTGCAACCGCCACAGCGAAGTCGGCATGTTCACTGCCAAGACGAAAAGCTCCGGGCAGGACAATTACATCAAGCGCGGCAACTACATCTGCCAGGACCCCGAAGTCTGCAACGGCAACCTGAATGGGTTGGAGCGGCTTGGGGAATTTACGGAAATGATTCAGAAATAAATAAGAAAAGGGCTTTCCAGGAGACTGGAGAGCCCTTTTTCTATGAGGAGATTCGATTCTTAGCTTAACTGTTCCCAATCTCCAAACAAAGCTCCGCTACAAGAGCACAGCGCTCACTGAAGCGGTCAAAATGAATATGTTCGTGGATGGCATGCGGGCCATCGCCTGGAATTCCTAAACCATCAAGCGTCGGGATGCCGAGAGCGGCCGTAAAATTGCCGTCGCTTCCACCACCAGCTTTTGCTTCGTAGATCTCAAACCCGAGACGTTTTCCGGCAAGTTTTGCTTTTTGGTAAAGCTGCTCGCTTCCGAGGCTCTTTTCCATAGGCGGCCGGTTCAATTCGCCAGTGATGGAAAGTTCGGCAGAAGGGTGAAGCGGATGCAGATTTTCAAGGACCTGGATTAATTTATCTGCCTCATCGGTGGATGTTACGCGGAAATCGATTTCAGCCACTGCAGAAGCGGAAACTACATTGCTGCTCGTTCCTCCTTTGATCACCCCGACATTTACGGTAGTGCCTTTATCGTAATTTGTCAGTTCTTCTAATGTAATGATTTGCTGTGCCAGTTCATATATGGCGCTGACGCCGTCTTCGTGATGATTCCCGGCATGTGAACTGACCCCTTTTACTTCCAGTGTATACCTGCCTACTCCTTTTCTTTCCGTCTTCAACGCAAATGATTCAGAGACAGGCGGCTCCATCACAAATACAGCGTCACACGTTTTGGCTGCTTCTTCGATTACCGAACGGGAAGTTTTGCTGCCGATTTCTTCATCGGCTGTGAAAAGATAAACCGGGGAGAAAGGCAACTCTTCCATCTGCTGCTGAAGGGAACGGACAGCCCAGATAGATGACAGCAGCCCTGCTTTCATATCAAAAACACCAGGACCGTAAATATCTTCGCCTTTTTCAATTATCGGAAGGGCACCTACTTCCCATACCGTATCAAAATGACTTAGAAAAAGGATGCGGGGTTTTGGAGAGGGCTCTTCGAGCGTAAATAAAAAGTGGTCTCCAGTAAGTTCTCTGTTAAAATTTTCAAGCTTCCAATTACCATTTAACCTATTTTGGAAGATTTCCTTTAAAATGTTCCCACAATTATCGACCTTTTCTTTGCGGTGGCTTGGTGACTCCGCTTTTACCAATTCCAGTAAATCTTCCTTGATTCGATCTTTATTTTGTTCTAAATAGTCATAAATTGCGTTCATGGGCCTCATTCTCCTTTTGAATTCATCTTTATTTATACATAATCATAAATAAATTAATAAATCAATTGATTTTGAAAAAACTGAAAATTGTATTGACATGTATTTGATAAGGCGTGTAAAGTATTAGAAAACATTAAGGAAAATTTCCTTAATTGAATGGAGCGGATAAATGGATGGGAAAAATTGATCAATTTATTGAACGCAACCGGGACCTGTACATAAAATGGCTGACTGATTTTTGTGAAATTCCAAGTGTAGCTGCTCAGAATAGAGGAATGGAAGACGCGGTAAAATATTTGGATGAATTATTCGACACGGCTTTTTCCATTGAACCGGAAAAATTGCAGACTTCCGGTTTTCCGGTAGTTTTTGCCGAATTAAAGGGAAAATCCGATAGAACTTTAAGTTTCTATAACCACTACGATGTGCAGCCGGAAGATCCGGTTGAATTGTGGGAAACTCCGGCGTTTGAACCGGACATTCGGAATGGGAAAATCTTTGCCCGTGGAGTAGCCGATAATAAAGGGAATCTGATTGCCCGCTTAGCTGCCCTTCATGCCATCCAGGAGGTGGGGGAAGAATTGCCGGTCAATATCAAATGCATATTTGAAGGGGAAGAAGAGATCGGCAGTTTGAATCTGCCGGAATTTGCTGAGAAGTATGCAGAGAAGATACATTCCGATGGCTGTGTCTGGGAGTTCGGGTATCGGGATGCGGACGGCGCTACGCAAGTCAGCCTCGGGGTCAAAGGAATGTTGTATATCGAACTGCAAGCCAGAGGGGCAAATACCGATCTGCATTCTGCTCAAGCCGCCATCATCGAAAGTCCGGTATGGAAATTGGTTTGGGCATTGAACTCATTGAAAGATCAAAACGAAAAAATTCTCATTCCTGGATTTTATGATGACATTGAACCGATTACAGCTTTAGACGATGAAATGCTTTCGCGTTACAGGCTCGATGAAAAAGAAACGCTGAACAAGCTCGGCCTTGAGCATTTCGTGTTGAACCTGGAAGGGCATCGTTTAAAAGAAAAGCATATTTTCGAACCGACATGCAATATTTGCGGCATTGTTTCAGGCTACACCGGGGAAGGGACGAAGACTGTGCTTCCTTCAGAAGCGAAAGCGAAACTCGATTTCCGGTTAGTGCCCGGGCAAGATCCTGAAAAAGTTTTGGCGCAGTTGAGGCAGCATCTGGATGCCAATGGCTTTGAAGACATTTCAATCCATGTGACAAGCTCTGAAAGGGCGGCGCGCACGAAACCCGACGAAGCCATTGTAGAAGCGATGATTGCAGTGGCGGAGCAGTACGGTGATAAAAAACCGAATATCGTCCCGAATACTCCCGGGACAGGTCCAATGTATGAATTATGCCAGGCCCTCGGAATTCCTTCAGCATCTTTCGGGGTGGGGAATTTCGAGTCCAATAACCACGCGCCGAATGAAAATATTAACGTAGAAGACTATATAGAAGGCATTAAAATGATCGCAGCACTTGTTTTTGAATTCAGCAAGCAATTTGAAAAAGAAGGAAGTGTGCATTCATGACAGTAACTGTCGGCAGCAGCCGGGAATTTTCAAATTTAGCGAATACACATCCGGAGTGGCATGAGGCAATCGGTTCCCTGTTTGAAGAAGTCGTAGCAATCCGGCGAGACTTGCACAAAAATCCGGAATTGTCGTTCCAGGAGACGCGGACAGCAGGCATCGTTTCGGCGCGCTTGCGGGAATGGGGATACGAAGTCACGGAAAACGTCGGAGGAACAGGCGTTGTCGGCCTCCTGAAGAGCGGGGTGCCGGGCCCGGTCGTTGGACTGCGGGCCGATATGGACGCTCTTCCGATGATGGATGAAATTGCGGCGGATTACCGGAGCCAGCGGGACGGGGCAGCCCATACATGCGGACATGATGCCCATACGGCCATCTTGTTGGGGGTGGCAAAACTATATTCGGAGAAAGGTCTTCCGTGCGGGACGCTCAAGCTGATTTTCCAGCCTGCTGAAGAAATTGGAGAAGGAGCGGCTGCCATGATTGCAGACGGCGCCCTCCAAAACCCCAAAGTCGATTTGATGGCTGGGCTCCATGTCCATCCCACACTTCACACGGGAGAATTTTCGGTCACCACAGCCGAATACAGCTGTGCGGCGGTTGACATCTTTGAACTTGAAGTGAAAGGGAAGGGAGGGCACGCAGCCCACCCGCACCAAACCGTCGATCCGATCATGATTTCCGCCCAGATTCTCGTGGCGCTCCAGCAGATTGTCAGCCGGCAGGTTGATCCGCTCGACTCGGTCGTACTGAGTTTCGGACAGATCGAAGCAGGCAGCAAAGCGACGATCATCCCGAATTCCGTTCTACTAAAAGGGACGGTCCGTACGCTGAAGCCTGAAACCCGCAAAGAGATGCCGGAGCGGATGGCGGCCATCGCTTCCGGAATCGCACAAAGTTTCGGGGGAGAATGCGAGCTGGACTATCAGTTTATAACACCTTCCATCAAAATTGACGGCTCAGCACGTGAATTGCTTTCGGATACCATCAGTGAATTGTATGGAGAAGATGCATTAAAGATCAGCCTGCCCTCGATGGGCGGGGAAGATTTCGCCTATTTCTCACAGGAAGTGCCATCCGTCTTTTTCCGGCTGGGCACGAAAAACGGAGAAGCGACCGCTTTCCCGAATCACAATACGCGCTTTGATGTAGATGAACAAGCGTTCCTTTACGGGATATCGGTGCTTGGTTTGTTGACATACAACTACTTAAAAAAGAATGAGGGGGAAAAAGGATGAAGAAAAAACTATGGGCATTATTCCTTGTGCTGGTGCTGGTTTTGGCTGGATGTTCAGGCGGCGGGGAAAGCAGCAGCTCCGAAGGGGAAGAACCGGTTGAGAAAAGCGACAGCAAAACGCTGACGATTGCAAACGGAACAGATATTGTGACATTCGACATCCACGATCATAACACGACTTCTACAGAAGCGGTCCATGTCAACATGTTCAATTACCTTGTAACCAATGACGGTGAAGGAGGCTTCCAGCCCGATCTTGCTGAAAGCTGGGAAAACGTGAACGATACGACATGGTCTTTCAAATTGAAAGAAGGCGTCAAATTCCATAACGGCGAAGATTTGACAGCAGATGACGTGAAATTCACTTTGGAAAGAATCGCGAAAGACGATACCTTGCTCGAGCACGGGAACTACAATCAGATCCAGGAAGTGAAAGTGGTAAGCGATTATGAGTTTGAAATCATCACGAAAAACCCGGAGCCAGCGCTTTTGAACAGACTATCGCGCCTGGGTTCAAGTATTTTGCCGAAGGATTATATTGAAACAGAAGGCTGGGAAGTGTTCCTTGAGCAGCCGATCGGCACAGGACCATACAAATTTAAAGAATGGAAAAAAGACGACCGTTTGACGCTTGAAGCGAATGCGGAATACTTCGGTGATGCGCCTAAATGGGAAGAGCTTGTTTTCCGCAGCATCCCGGAAGATTCAACGCGTGTTTCGGAATTGCTGACAGGCGGAGTTGACGTTGCCGTGAACATTCCTCCTACAGATATTGAACGAATTGACAACACGGACGGGGTATCGGTTGTTCAATCACCTACTCAACGGGTCATGATGTTCACGCTGCGCACGGATGCCGACAGTGTGACAGGCGACCCGAAAGTCAGAGAAGCGATTGATTTGGCGATTGACAAGCAGGCGATTGTGGATTCGTTGCTTGGCGGTGCAGGTACGGTTACACGTACAAGAGTCACGCCAGGAAACGTCGGAGCCAACGAAGATCTGTACGAACAAACACTTTACGATCCGGAAAAAGCAAAACAGCTTCTTGAAGAAGCAGGCTATGCGGACGGACTTGAAATTTCGATGGCAGCACCGAACGGCCGTTACTTGAAAGATAAGGAAACGGTCGAACTGGTTACAGCAATGCTTTCGGAAGTCGGAATCACAGTAAACCTGGAATTGATGGAATGGAGTGCGTTCAACCAGCGCTACCAAGAAAGAGCGTTCAATGAAATGTTCTATATCGGCTACGGAAACTCGATGTTCGATGCTTCTTTGGCGCTGGACCGTTTGACGACGGAAGAAGCGAAAGGCGAATCGGATTACAACAATCCTGAAGTCAATGATTTGCTGTTGGCTGCTGAACAAAACATGAATGCAGAAGAGCGAGCGCAGCAATACCAAAAAGCACAGGAAATTATTGCGGAAGAGCGCCCGCAGATCTACATGTTCCAGTTGAACGCCATTACCGGAGTCAACGACCGTGTTGAGTTCGAACCGCTCTTAAACGAAATGTTCTATGCAGACTCAATTACATTGAAATAAAAGAAGGGGGCATGCCCCCTTTTTTTTAATCGGGAGGTTTCATATGAAGTATTTTTTCCAAAGCTTGCTAAAGACGATTCCTGTTCTGATTCTGATCACGCTGATTGTCTTTTTGCTGGTGAGGGTGACAGGCGACCCGGTCTCCTTGATGCTGCCTGAAACGGCAACCGATGCGGAAAGGGATTCGTTGAGAGAGTCGATGGGGTTCAACGATCCAATCATGATTCAGTATTTCAATTATCTGGGCGATTTGGTTACCGGGGATTTCGGGGATTCGTTCCGCTACAACACGGACGCGCTGAACCTCATTTTAGAAAGGCTGCCTGCTACATTGGAACTTGCCATTGCCGCTATGATTGTCGCCATCATCATTTCGGTTCCGCTCGGCATATTATCAGCTGTTAAAAGAAACAGTTTTTTTGACTTATTTATCACCGGTGGAGCGGTGCTGGGGAAAGCGATGCCGAATTTCTGGCTGGGCATCATGCTCATTCTTTTGCTATCCGTAACGTTTCAATTCTTTCCGGTTTCCGGCAGGGGGACATTAGGCCATCTGGTGCTGCCCGCTTTAACTTTAGGTACGGGCATTGCAGCGGAAATGACCCGGCTGATCCGCTCAAGCATGCTTGAAATTCTGGGGCAGGACTTTATCCGCACCGCCCGAAGCAAGGGGCTGGGCGAAGCGATCATTGTCAATAAGCATGCTTTCCGGAATGCCCTGATTCCGGTTGTGACCATCATGGCGCTGCAGACGTCGACGCTCATCGGCGGTACATTGATCACGGAAACGGTATTTGCTTGGCCGGGGCTTGGCCAATTGCTCGTTCAATCTGTGAACTTGCGGGATATGGCGGTCGTACAGGCTGCTACGTTCATCATTGCCATATTTGTAATTCTGAGCAATTTGATTGCGGATTTGGTTTATCGCTTGCTGGACCCTCGCATTAAATATGATTAAAGGAGGTCATGGAATTGACAAAGGTAATGGAACCTATCGCAGAAAGCGGAAAAGTTAAAACCCAGGCCTCTTATAAAAAGCTTGGGAAACGGCTGCTCAGAAGCAAGACAGGAATGATTGGCCTCATCATTGTGGCGGCTGTAGTGCTGATGGCCATTTTGGCTCCGCTGCTGGCGCAGCATGATCCGGCTAAAACGGATGTCATCAACCGCCTGCTGCCGCCGTTTTGGCTGGAAGGCGGCAATACGGAATTTCTTCTGGGGACGGACAATCTCGGAAGGGATATCCTGAGCCGGATCATCTACGGCTCCCGCATCTCACTGCTGATCGGGATTAGTGCCGTTCTTCTTGCCGGTGCAATCGGCATGGCGTTGGGGCTGGTTGCGGGTTATTACGGAAAAGTTTGGGATTTCATCATCATGCGGACAGTGGATTCGCTGTTGGCCATCCCGAATATCCTGTTCATGCTAATTATTCTGGCAGTAATGGGGCCGAGCCTGATTACGCTGATTTTGGTTCTTGGAGGAACGTCGTGGGTGGTCTATGCCCGCATGGTCCGAAGCGAAACGCTCAGCATAAAAGAAAGGGATTATGTCCGTTCTGCCAAAGCGATCGGCGCAAAAGATTTCCGGATCATCATGAAATACATTTTGCCGAACGTCATTTCTTCGTTTATCGTCATTGCCACATTGAATGTTGCCACCACAATTATTCTGGAAGCAAGTTTAAGTTTTCTCGGACTTGGTATACAGCCGCCGGATGTCTCCTGGGGCCTGATGCTGAGTGATGGGAGAGAATACATCGCGACAAGCTGGTGGGTAGCCACATTCCCGGGCATTGCCATAACGGTAACGGTGCTGGGAGTCATCTTCCTAGGCGACTGGCTGCGTGACGTATTAGATCCGAAAATCAAAGATTAATGAAGGAAGGTGAAGGCATGCGTGAAAGCCTTTTAAGCGTAGATGATTTAAAGGTCCGTTTTAAGACCGAGGATGGCTATGTTTCGACTGTCAACGGTGTTTCTTTTGATGTAGAAAAAGGAGAGACGCTGGCGATTGTCGGAGAATCGGGCAGCGGCAAAAGCGTCACGTCGCTTGCCTTGATGGGCATTCTGCCGGCCAATGGAGAAGTGTATAACGGAGAACTACTATTTGAAGATAAAGATTTGCGGAATTTAACAAAAAAACAGTACCGGCAATTGCGCGGCAATGAAATCGCGATGATTTTCCAGGAACCGATGACCGCATTGAATCCGGTTTTCACAATCGGCTATCAATTGCGCGAAACCTTGATGCTTCACTATAAACTGTCGAAAGACCAGGCGCAGAAAAAAGGCATTGAAATGCTCGAGACGGTCGGGATTCCGGATGCCGAGAAAGTGATGGGGCGGTTTCCGCATCAGC
The DNA here is from genome assembly GCF_020071995.1 of Planococcus chinensis. Lineage (GTDB taxonomy): Bacteria > Bacillota > Bacilli > Bacillales_A > Planococcaceae > Planococcus > Planococcus chinensis_A. Next base: position 298,875 of record NZ_JABWTK010000001.1, read on the forward strand.
TTTCCGGCGGGATGAGGCAGCGGGTCATGATTGCGATGGCGCTGTCGTGCAATCCGAAGCTGTTGATTGCTGATGAGCCGACTACCGCGCTCGATGTGACGATACAGGCGCAAATTCTGACTTTGCTGCGGAATTTGAAGGAAAAGTCCAATACAAGCATCATGATCATCACGCACGATTTGGGTGTTGTGGCCGAGCTTGCCGACCGGGTCATCGTCATGTATGCCGGGGAAGTCGTGGAACAGGCGCCGATCAATGAATTGTTTGAACGTCCGCTCCACCCTTATACACAGGGGTTAATGGCCTCCATCCCGAAAATCCACGATGTGGTGGATGAATTGTATTCCATCGAAGGCACAGTTCCGAATCCGGCGGCGATGCCGACCGGCTGTAAATTCCACCCGCGTTGTCCGTTGGGGGACATTGAATGTACGAAAGTCCATCCCGCTCTGGAATTTGTGTCCGAAACCCATTCCAAGCGCTGCATCAAGGTGAAAGGATAGGAGGGACCTGAATGAACACTGCAGAAGACCAAGTAATCATGGAAGTGAAAAATTTAAAAAAGCATTTTGATATGTCAAAGGGCTTTATCAAAAAGACGAACACGAAAGTGCGGGCGGTGGACGGGCTCAATTTTAAAGTTTATAAAGGCGAAACGCTCGGCATCGTAGGCGAGTCGGGCTGCGGCAAATCGACCACCGGCAACTTGATGCTCGGTTTACTGGATGCGACGGAAGGGAATATTTACTTCCAGAACGAAGATATTGCCCATATGACACAGGCGGAGCTCCGCAAGGCAAGGCGGGATTTGCAGGTCATCTTCCAGGACCCTTACTCGTCCCTGAACCCCCGCATGACCGTGGAGCAGCTGGTGGGGGAGCCGCTGGTCGTCCATGGGCTGGCTTCGGGAAAAGAACTGAAAAAGCAGGTCACGGAACTGCTGGAACTGGTAGGGCTCCGGGAGCACCAGATGAAGTTGTATCCGCATGAATTCTCAGGCGGACAGCGGCAGCGCATCGGAATTGCCCGGGCTTTGGCGCTAAAGCCGAAAGTGATTGTATGCGACGAAGCTGTTTCGGCTTTGGATGTCTCCATCCAGGCGCAGATTCTGAATCTCTTGAAAAAGCTGCAGAAGGAAATGGATCTGACATATATTTTCATCGCTCATGGCTTGCCGGCGGTACGCCATATCAGCGACCGGATCGGCGTCATGTACCTCGGGAAAATGGTGGAGCTTGCCGGCCGCGACGAGCTGTTTGAAAATCCGCTGCATCCCTATACGCACGCTTTGCTTGATTCCGTTCCGATACCGGATCCGAGATTAAGGAAGGAACACCAATTGATCAAAGGGGAAATTCCGAGCCCCAGCAATCCTCCTTCCGGCTGCCCTTTTCATCCCCGATGTCCAAAGGCGACAGAAAAGTGTAAAGTAGATATGCCGGAATATCGAGAAATTTTGCCTGATCACTTTGTTGCTTGTCATCACCCGTTATTAAATGAAGACACCAGCATACTGCCGGATTCCGCTACAGTTTAATGAAAAGGTGTTGACATTATGAAAGTTCGAATTGGAGCACTTGGCCCTCCAGACTCCTTGCAAGTTATACGTGAAGTCGCTGAATTGGATCCACGGATTGAATTGGTGGAATTTGAGTATTTCGGTTCTGAAGAGTTGCCGAAAATTTTATCGGCGCATCGCTATGATGTCACGCAATGGATTTTTTCAGGTCAAGTACCTTATTACTATTGCTTGGAAAGAGGCCTGATTTCAGAAAATGAGGCCCTATTTCCGCCTCAGCACGGTGTGTCCCTGCTCGGTACTTGTCTGCAAGTGATGCAGGAACATGGCCAATTCGTTTCACGAATGAGTTTGGATACGGTTGACGAATCGATTGTAAATTCATTGTTCTCGGAATACCGTCTAGATAAGATTTCGTTTGAGCTTTTGTCCTATAAGGGCTATATCGAATACGATGAGATTATCAAATTCCATTTTGAGAACGTTAAATCGGGAAGAACCCAAGTGGCGATTACTTGTTTATTGAAGGTTTATTTGGCGCTGCAAAAACTGGGCATTCCTTGTTACCGGGTCGTGCCTTCGAAATTGGCGATCAAAACCGTGCTGGATCTTTTGGTCTCCCGCGCTGAAAGCCAAGTCTACGAAAAGCAGAAAGTCGCAATCATCGGCTTTGAATTGGTCGGGGGCGGAGAAAACCTGAAAAAGACGGTTTACAATTTTGCTGAAAAGCAAAAAGAACTGGAATTTGAACTGGAACTTCTCCAGATCACCAGGAAACTGAATGGCTCGCTAATCAACAGAGGAGCCGGCACCCACTTTATCTACACGACACAAGGGGATTACGAACTCCTTACTTCGGAGCTGCCTTTTTCCCGGATTGCAGATGAAATCAGCCTGAAAACGTCGCTCCGCTTCAATATCGGGATCGGCAGCGGCTATACCATCCACGGCGCCGAGCAACATGTGCAGCAGGCGTTCGAGTACGAAGGGATAGAAGACGGCAGAAAGATTATCTATGTGGATGAAGAGGGCGTCAGTACAAGCCAGTTTGGAGAGGAAGGCGCCGACTCGGTGCCGAACATTCCTTTGCCCGCTTTTTGGAGTGTGGTTTTAAAGGAGAAGGGATACCGGGAACAGATTCCGTTGAAAGTTTATCAATACATCAAGATGAAGAACATTTCGCATTTTTCCAGTGACATGCTGACGTCGCTGTTGAAAAACACGGACCGGAACTCGAGAAGAATCTTGAGCGAACTCGAACAAATGGGGCTGGTCCGTGCGCTGACCGAGGAAAATAACTCCGGGAAACGCGGCCGGCCGAAGAAAATGTATGAGCTGGTTTTGGAGAAAGAAAAGTGAAGAAACAAGGGCTTTCCAGTCTCCTGGAAAGCCCTTTTTCTATTTTATACACAACGCTCCAAGCTTTAAGAGACATTTCCTGAAGCCAAGGGTTTGCTGTAATGGTAATGGTGTTTCGTATAAACAAACCCTTCCAGGATCATCCGGGCGGTGCGGACGACTTTGATGTTGCTGATATGTCCCGCAATCATGTCCACTTTCGTCTCGATGATGCCGGACGGGTGGCCTAAGCGCAGGATCGTATTCTCGACTCGGATGACGTCGTTCAAAACCGTGTCTTTTAGAAAGGCGCCGGCAGTGGTGCAAATGGCGCCGGTGATGGCCAAGGCCTGATGCGGTTTTTGCATCGACATCATCCGGATGCGGCAATCCATTCCGTCCGCTTTCCGTTCAACGCCGTTGACGTCGAAATACGTTTCGGGAGGTGCAATGATCGTCAGTTTCGGTACGGCAGGCGATTTTACCGTCGCTTCTTCCTTTGTGGAAAACAGGCACATTTCAGCAGCAACGGAACGGATTTCTTCCAACTCCGCCAGCTTTTCCGCCGTGAATTCATGCGGCAGTTCCGACCCGGTGAGTCCGACGTCTTCCGCTTTCACAAAAACGAGGGGATTGGCGACATCGATGATGGATACGTCAATCGGGCCGTTTCGTGTGTCGATCCGGTCAATCGGGTTGTCGGTCGGAAACAGCTTGCCGGTGACAGCGCCTTGCGCATCGGTAAACGACAAATAGATGGGGGAGCCGGTCCCAGGAACACCAGGGATTTCGCATTGCCCTTCCGTTTTCACCCGTCCATCCTCCACTTCGACTTCTGCGATGATCACTTTCTGTGTGTTGGTATTAAAGATCCGGACGGCTGTGACAGGTGCAACTGCTGCGACGAGGCCCTGTTCAATGGCATACGGGCCGACCGCAGAAGAGATGTTCCCGCAATTCCCCTTGAAATCCACCAGCTGATTTTCGATGCTGACCTGCGCAAAGGTATATTCCACATCGATTCCGTCGATGTCCGACTTTTTTATGATGGCGGCTTTGCTGGTTAGGGAGTTTCCTCCGCCGAGGCCATCGATTTGCCGCTGGTCCGGGCTTCCCATGATGTCGAGCAGGAAGCTGTCCCACAACACACGGTCCTCCGGCATATCTCCATAATTGATAAATACTCCTTTGCTGGTTCCGCCGCGCATCACGGCAATCGGTATTCTCATCGGATGAACCACCTTTCTGAAAATTCTATTGCTTCTAAAAATAGACTATGGTATTTTGAGTCATAAGTGAAATAGATATTTTGTTCGAACCCTTATCGAAAATACTTATAACATAAATGGAGTGACGAAAATGGATGAAAAAGATTGGGAAGCCATGCAAGTACTATATGAAGAAAAGAACATCAGCCGCGCGTCGGAGCGCTTATACATTTCGCAGCCGGCTTTAACGTACCGCCTAAAAAACCTGGAAAAAGAAGTCGGGACCAAACTTTTTTTCAAAACGAAAAAAGGGATTGAACTGACGGCGGAAGGAATTTATTTATCCCAGTACGCGGAAGAGATGATCACGAAGCTTCAAAATACAAAAGATTATCTGCAAAATATGCAGCAGGAAATCCGGGGGACGATCCGTTTAGGTGTTTCGAGCAATTTTGCGCAGTACAAACTGCCGCCATTATTGAAGGAATTTTTAACAGCCCATCCAAACGTCCAGTTCAGCGTAAACACGGGGTGGAGTGCGGATGTCATGGGGCTCCTTAATTCATCAGAGGTTCATCTCGGAATCCTGCGCGGCGATTACAATTGGACAGGATCGAAGACTTTGCTGCAGACGGAGCAATTGTTTTTGATCTCCAAGAAGGAAGTCGACCTGGAGAAAGTTCCTGAACTGCCGTTCATCAATTACAAGACGGACAGTTCATTAAAAGACATCATCAGCAGTTGGTGGCATAACCGCTATATCGAGCCGCCGATGATCACGATGGAAACGGACCGGCAGGAAACCTGCAAAGAGATGGTGAAAAACGATCTCGGAATCGCCATTTTGCCGGAGATCTGCCTGCGCCCTTCAGACGAGCTTTATAAATACCCGTTGTTTTACGAGAACGGGGAACCGGTTACAAGGGACACGTGGCTCATGTACAACCAGGAATTTCTGAAGCTATCAACGGTCCGGACATTCATCGATTTTCTCAACGACCACCCTTCTTTTTAAAATGAACCGGTTATAAAAATGGATTATAAGTTTTTTTGTTCATTTCTAATAAGATTTATCTATTTTACTTATTGGAGTAGATGAAATATTCTTATAACTAATTCAAAATCTAAGCTGCCAAAGGGACAGAGCGCTTTTGGAAGAATTGTAAGCGAATACATTCAAAGGGGGTAATTGTTATTCTTACATTTTTAGGGGTATCGATGGTTGTTGTATTTACGTATCTGATTATGGCGAAAAAGATGTCGCCGGTAGCGGCATTAGTAGTGGTTCCGATAATTTTTGCGTTAATCGGCGGGTTCTGGTCGGGGCTTGGCGATATGATGATGGAGGGGCTGAAGCAAGTTGCGCCTTCGGCAGCGCTCCTGCTGTTCGCGATTTTGTTCTTCGGCATTTTGATCGATGCCGGCTTGTTTGATCCATTGATCAACAAAGTCATGAAAATCGTCAAAGGGGACCCGGTGAAAATTGCACTGGGCACAGCCGTCATTGCGATGATTGCAGCGCTCGACGGCGACGGGACGACGACGCACATGATCACCGTTTCGGCGATGCTGGCGCTTTATCTGCGCTTGGGGATGAACCCGCTGGTGCTCGCGACGATCTCCATTTTGTCTGTAAGTATCGTCAGCGGCATGACGCCGTGGGGCGGTCCGGCAACACGAGCCATCGCCTCGCTTGGCCTGGATGCCAATGAATTCTTCATCCCGATTGTGCCGACGATGCTGGCAGGGATGCTCAGCGTATTAGGTGTCGCGTATCTGATGGGCAAGAAAGAACGGGCCCGACTTGGCATCATCTCCGTGGAGAAGATTCCGTCAGGCTCGGAAAGCATGCTGCAAGTCGCCGCTACGCATGCGGTGGAAAACGACTTGAAACGGCCGAAACTGATCTGGGTCAACCTGATTCTGGCCGTGACCGTCATGACGGTTTTGGTGATCGGCTTGCTGCCGGCGCCGATCAGCTTTATCATCGGTTTTGTCCTGGCAGCAGCGATCAACTATCCGAACCTGGCTCTTCAAAAAGAACGGATTCTGGCACATTCCGGCAACGCCATTACCGTTGTTGTGCTGGTTTTTGCAGCCGGGATCTTCTCAGGGATCTTTTCCGGAACGCAGATGGTTGATGCCATCTCCAATTCCTTGATCTCCATCATTCCCACTTCCGTCGGTTCGTTCTACCCGCTCGTGGTGGCGATCACCAGCATGCCGTTTACGTTTGCGCTTTCGAACGACGCCTATTATTTCGGCGTCCTGCCGATCCTGGCAGAAGCGGGAGCCGCTTACGGCGTCAGCCCGCTCGACATAGCGCGGGCGTCTGTTCTCGGCCAGCCGATCCACTTCCTGAGCCCGCTAGTCGCTTCCACGCTGCTGGTTGCCGGCATGGTGCAAAAAGATATCGGCGAACTGCAGAAGTTTGCGTTCAAATGGGCCTTTATCTGCTGCATCGCCATCATCGCAGTGGCGTTTATCACCGGAGCAATTTAACTCAAAAAGGGATTGCGCCAACTTCGGCGGAATCCCTTTTTATTGTTCGTTGTCGCTGTCCACAATGATCTCTGTGATCAGCTTGGCCAGTTTCATGACCGTATGAAGGCGCGTGTCGTTCAAAAACTGGGAACTCGGAAACGGATCGAGGTAATTGACGATGCCCTGGAAGTGGTAGTCGCCGACTTCCGGCAGCATCTTTTCAAGCGCTTTCCCCGGAACCAGCGGGCCTTCGTTGAACAGCACATTGCCCACCTGTTCTTTTGTGCCAAGGCTCGCGTCGATGCTGATGACAAGCGGATTGCGGTTTTGCCTATGAATGTCTTTTAAGGCGGCTTTCAAATTAAAGGCGTGGACCGGTTCTTCCAAGGTGCCGTAAACCGAATGGGAAATGCCGTTCTCCTGCATCATGCTGCCGATCAGCGGGCCGAGCGAATCACCGATGTAGCGGTCCGAGCCGATGCACAGGAAAACGACTTCGCGCTGCTGCTCTTTCGCTTCCGAAAAGATGGTCTTCAGTTTCGCAATGAGCAAGCCCATTTCCTCGTTCCCGGTCGCTTCGTTGAAATGCAGAGGCGCCTTCACCGGCACTTGCAGATGCGAGTTTTTATATTTCCGAAAAGTATGCATGAATCCATACCACCTTCGACTGTATTTGCCATTGAACTATGCCTTCATTATAGCGTTCCAACCGCCCGGTTTGGTAGAGAACAGCCTTTATTTTCATCAATTGAAGGTATCAATAATCATAATAAATAAATGTTGTTAAAAATTAAGTTAACGATAAAATTCTTTTATGATTTTTTATAGATTTTTTCAATTTTATTTTCTGATAATTTCACTCTATCATAAAAGCAGGAAGAACTTTAAGGAGGAATCACGATGGCAGAGAAGACATATGACGTAGTGGTAGTAGGAGCAGGGAATGCGGCGCTTTGTGCGGCGATTTCCGCGCACGAATCCGGGGCGAAGGTGCTGGTGTTGGAAAAAGGGCCGAAAGAAAAAAGAGGCGGCAACTCGTTCTTCACGGACGGTGCGATCCGCTTCGCCTATAACGGGCTGGAGTCCATCAAGGAAATTGTCAACATCTCGGAAGAAGAAGCGCAAAAGATCGAGATGCCGAACTACAGCGAGGAAGATTACTACAACGACCTCATGCGGGTGACCGGCAACCGGAGCGAACCGGGACTTGCCCGCCAATTGGTGTCGAAGTCGTTTGAAACGATTGCCTGGATGAAAGACAACGATATCACGTTTGAACTGATCTACGACAACCAGTCGTTCGAAAAAGACGGCAAGCGGCATTTCTGGGGCGGGCTGCCGGTCAAGACGGCGGACAAAGGCGTCGGCTTGATCAAGCAATTGAACGAACGCGCCGCGAAGCTCGGCATCGAGGTCTGGTACGAAGCGGCGGCAACCGGCCTGCAAAAAGAAGCGGGCAGGATCACCGGCATCACCGTCAACCGAAAAGACGAGGAGCTGACGGTAGAGACGAACGCGGTCGTGCTCGCGTGCGGCGGCTTTGAAGCGAACAAGAAAATGCGGATGGAGCATTTAGGGGAAGAATGGGAAGCGGCCATCGTCCGGGGGACGGAATTCAATACGGGCGACGGGCTGTCCATGGCAGTGGCAGCGGGCGCTGCAACATTTGGCCAGTGGTCCGGCTGCCACTCGATCGGCACGGACTACAACGCGCCGAAAGTCGGCGACTTCTCGAAACCCGGCGACATCTTCAAAAAGCATTCGTATCCGCTCGGCATCATGCTGAATAAGGACGGCAAGCGCTTTGTCGACGAAGGCGCGGACCTCAGGAACTACACGTACGCCAAATACGGCCGCGAAATTCTGAAGCAGCCGGACCAGATGGCGGTCCAGATCTACGACGCCCAGGTCCGGTATCTGCTCCGGAAAGAATACAATCTGGAAGAGACAACGGAATATAAAGGGGACACCCTGGAAGAACTGATTGCGCAATTGCCGGTCGACCGGGAGCAGTTTTTGGAGACGATTCAGGAATACAATGCGGCTGTCCAGGAAGGCGAGTACAGCCCGAACGAGAAAGACGGCAAAGGCACTCGGGGCATCACACCGCCGAAATCGAACTGGGCATTGAAGATCGAACAAGGCCCGTTCTATGCATATCCCGTTACGTGCGGCGTCACGTTCTCGTTCGGCGGATTGCATGTGAATCCGGAAGGCGAAGTGTTGGATAGAGGCGGCCAGGCAATCGACGGGCTGTTTGCAGCAGGCGAAATGATCGGCGGCATTTTCTACGACAATTACCCAGGCGGATCCGGCTTGATGTCCGGTGCCGTCTTCGGAAAAATTGCGGGAGCCGCAGCGGCAACGTGTTCCAAGCAAGCGAAAGTAAATGCATAAAGAAGAGGCAACAATAACCCCCTGGCTGATCCAAAGCCAGGGGGTTTGCCATTCCTGAGAAATCCTTTTAGGTTGCCGTTTCGTCGGTTGAATCTGTTTCACCTGCGGCGGAAGAGCCAGTCAAAAAGTCGATGAAATTCTGGACCGCCGGATACAGCGCGTCCGTTTCTTTGTAGATGAGCCAGGTCGGCCGGTCGAACGGCTGCCCGTTCTGGTCCAGCAAGGTCATTTTGTGGAGCTCCGGCATTTCCGTAATGGCAAGCTCCGGTACGATGGCATAGCCAAGGCCTCTTGAGACGAGCTTCGTACAAGTCTCAATATTATCAATCTCCATATTGATGGTCGGCGGCTGGGAGTAGTTGCTGTACCACCAGCTGTCCATCATCTGTTGGAGCTTCGGGTCGGTATTGAACACGATGCGCGGCGCTTTCGGGAGGTTCGGCAAGTCGATGGGATCCTTTGAAATGACGCACAGGTTCTCCCGGTTCAAGAGCACTTTGTTGCTTTGCCAGTAGATGTCGCCGCGCACAATCCCGAGGACGATATTGTCCTGCTCCATTTCCTTCAGCACTTCGTAGCTCCAGCCGGTGAACACCTTGAACTGGACGTTGCTGTACTTCTCGGAAAACTCCTTCAGAACATCGGGCAGGACGAAGCGGGCATAATTGCTCGATACGCCCAGGCGGATCATGCCGGCGAATTCGTCGCCCGTGTTGAGCAGGTAGTCTTTCGTCTGCTGGAGCTTCATCAGCATTTCCTTGGCGTACTGCACGACGTATTCGCCTTGAGGCGTGAACTTGATGCCTTTCTTATGGCGCCAGATGAGGCGCACGCCGACTTCCTCCTCCAGCTGGTTCAGCCTATACGTGATCGCCGGCTGCGAAGTGAACAGCTTGTTCGCCGCTTTCGTGATGTTCTTTTCCTCGTAGATGGTCGTAATGATCAGCCAGTCTTTTTCATCCATAGCAAGCAACTCCTTAACCGAATTATACTACATCCGGAAAGCCCTTATTTCCACAATTCCCACTTTTATAAATGTATAATGGAGGATAGGAGAAAAAGGCGGCAAAAAGCAGGCGCCTTACCAAACAGGGGGAAAGACGATGAACAAAAAAGAGCTGATCCAAGCCGTATCAAATAAAAGCAGCATCACAAAAGACCAGGCGGCCAAAGTGGTCAATGAAATCACGAGCGGCATCACCCAGGCCTTGATAAACGGCGACGAAGTGAAAATCAACGACTTCGGCACGTTCGGGATCACCGACAAAAAAGAACGGAAAGGCCGCAACCCGCAGACCGGCGAAGAAATCACCATTCCGGCCTCGAAGGCCCCGCAGTTCAAAGCGGCAAAAGTGCTGAAAGACATCCTGAACGAAAAGAGCTTTATCGAGAAGTTTGTCGAAACGGGCAAGCTCAACCATGAAGAAGCTCGTGTCCTGACTTACGTATTTGAAGAAAGCAGAAAAGCGAAAGAGTCCGGCGGAAACGCGAAAGACGCCGCAATTGTCGAAGTGAAGAAGGCGGCCGAAGACCTGGACATGGATTTCAAGGAAACCGAAATGATCGCCAGCCGGTTGATTGGGAAAAAGATTTTGAATACGAAGGTCTTTACAAGCCAGATTGAGGAAGTGTTTTTGAGAGGGAATTATCGGAAGTATTTATAAATCTATGAAGTGAGGAAGGATCTAATGAAGAAAAACATCCATGTAGTAGGAGCGGTCATCACAGACAACGATAAAATTCTTTGCGCACAGCGAGGAACGAAAAAAGCCTTACCTGGACTATGGGAGTTCCCGGGTGGCAAGATCGAACAAAACGAGTCACCTCAACAAGCCCTGCAGCGTGAAATTCAAGAAGAAATGCATTGCGAAATTGAGATCGGTGAACAAGTGGAACACACTGTCCACAAATACGATTTCGGCATTGTGCATTTAACAACGTTTTACTGCACGCTTCTAAAAGGCGAACCGATCTTAACAGAGCATATTGCGATCAAATGGTTAAAATCAAATGAATTAGAACAATTGGAGTGGGCACCAGCTGACATTCCAGCGATTGAAAAAATTGCACGGACTTTTGTGAATCAAAACTAAGTAGAAAACGAATGGTGGTTGACGATGAATTTACTGCAGAATTTACAGGAGTCTTTATACAAAGGATTTATCGATCAAACTCAACACAGTGGAGAGCGGTTTAAACCAACTTTACTTGTTAACAATACAAACGAAAATGTATTAAATGCACTTCTTGAAGAGCTCGATCACTGCCAGTCGTTTCTTTTCTCCGTTGCTTTTGTAACGGAAAGTGGTTTGGCTACATTGAAATCGCATTTTCTAGACTTAGAACGAAAAGGGATCAAAGGGCGTATTTTAACATCGACGTTTCTTAACTTTAATCAGCCCAAAGTGTTTAAAGAGCTATTGAAAATTACAAATGTCGAAGTACGCCTGGCTAATAAAAAAGGATTCCATTCAAAAGGATATATCTTTAATCATGAAACGCACCATTCCTTAATTGTGGGCAGCTCCAATCTAACGGCCAATGCATTAAAGGTGAATTACGAATGGAACGTTAAATTAACTTCCTTAGAAAATGGAGAAATCGTTAACCATTTTAACGATCAATTTGAAGAAGTGTGGGAGACTGCCATTCCTCTAACAGAAGAATGGATCGAACACTATGCATCTTCCTATGTGCCGCCTGTAAATAATCGTGAAGTAAGCTTAGTCACCGACTTTCCAGCAGTGTACCAAACAAATGCGATTGAAGAAGCTTTGAAAATTAAGCCAAATAAAATGCAGCAAGCGGCGCTTCAAGAAATCCAATTGGTGCGAGAAGCCGGTCATGATAAAGGCTTGGTCATTTCAGCAACCGGAACGGGGAAAACGTACTTATCGGCATTTGATGTTCGGAGCTTCGCACCAAAAAGAATGTTGTTTATCGTTCACCGCGAACAAATATTGCAAAAAGCAAAGTCTGATTTTCTTCAAATTTTAGGCGGGGCAGAAGAAGACTTTGGTATTTTATCGGGGTCTTCGAGACAAACAGATGCTCGGTACTTGTTCGCTACTATTCAAACCATTTCAAAAGAAGAGACACTTCGACAATTTGATCCGGAAGCATTTGATTATATTTTAATCGACGAAGTACATAAAGCCGGAGCGAAATCGTACCAGAAAGTTATTGATTACTTCCGACCCCAATTTCTAATGGGCATGACCGCGACACCGGAACGAACCGACGACTTTAATATTTACGAACTGTTTGATTACAATATCGCTTATGAAATTCGTCTACAAGAAGCGCTTGAAGAAGACATGCTGTGTCCGTTTCATTATTTCGGTGTGACCGATATCGAGTACGAAGGAGGTGTCATTGATGAAACGACGGCTTTTTCAAAACTGGTCACCGAAGAGCGCGTGGAGCACATTCTCGAAAAAATTCATTATTACGGCCACTCAGGTGAAGACGTTAGAGGCTTGATGTTCTGCAGCCGAAAAGACGAAGCGGAAAAGCTGTCGGTGGCGTTAAATAAAAGAGGGCTTCAAACAATAGCCTTAACAGGTGATCATTCGCAAGAGGAACGAATTCGCCAGGTTGATCGTCTAGAGAATGGTTTGCTCGATTATATTTTAACCGTCGATATTTTTAATGAAGGAATTGATATTCCGAGCGTAAATCAAGTCGTAATGCTGCGGCAAACACAATCGAGCATTATCTTTATCCAGCAGTTGGGTCGAGGACTACGCAAGCACAATTCTAAAGAATTCGTAACGATCATCGATTTTATCGGGAATTACAAAAATAATTACCTGATTCCCGTCGCGTTATCCGGTGATCGCTCTCAAAACAAAGACAATATCCGCCGGCATATGAAAGACACCAGTTACATCAAAGGGGTTTCGACCGTCAACTTCGAAGAAATTGCCAAGAACCGCGTCTTTAATGCCATCAAGCGCAGCAACTTAACGGATATGAAATTACTGCGAGATGCCTATAACGAACTCAAGAATCGAATTGGCGAAGTTCCAAAGTTGCAAGATTTCATCATTCACAATTCGCTAGATCCACTCGTCATCGTACAAAAATACGTGAATTACTACCGCTTCCTCTTGAAGTTAAAAGAAATCGAACCGGTTCTTTCCACTTACGAAGACCAAGTGATCACGATGCTGTCGCAAGAAATCTTAAACGGTAAGCGGAAACATGAAGTGGAGTTACTCGAACTACTTTTAAATGAAGGAAGTATTTCTAAAGAGAGATATTTCGAAGAGTTAGAACTTCAAGGGTGCACCGCCAATAAAGATAATTTTAAATCAGTGGAGCGTATTTTGAATCTATCGTTTTACACGGAGGCTACGCAGAAAAAGTATGGAAACAAGCCGCTTGTCTTATTTGAAGCAGAGGACGCTTTGTCTTTTAATACGGAGATTAAAGAACGCTTAAACGCTAATCTAAGGTTTAAAGAAATGCTTCAGGATATTGTAAGCAGTGCCACCTTTCTGAATGAACAATATTCCTGTGAAAAGCCATTAACATTGTACAAAAAATACACACGAAAAGATGCGTGCCGCTTATTAAATTGGTCCAATGACGAAAGCTCAACTATTTACGGCTATAAAACAAAACACGGCACCTGCCCAATCTTCGTCACGTACCATAAACACGATGAAGTCGAATCGAGTGTCGCTTATACTGAAGGCTTTATCAATCCAGAGGTATTTAAATGGTCGACTAGAAGTAACCGAACTTTAGCCTCTGAAGAAGTCATCAAAATCATCAATGCGAAAGAACAAGGCATCGATCTGCATTTATTTGTGAAAAAAGACGACGATGAAGGCGGCGACTTCTATTACTTAGGGGAAGTTGTTCCGGATAAAAATATGATTGAGCAGAGTACGATGGAAGATAAGAATGGGAAAGAGATTCCTGTGGTGCATATGCATTTGGTGATGGAGAAGGGCTTGGAGAGTAAGTTATATCATTACATTACAAGCGAAGAGAGCTAAGAATAAGATAGAAAGGAAGATGTTTATGCCGATATACAATAAGCTAGTCCGTGATTATATACCTCAAGTGATTCAAAAGACAGGAAAAGAATTATCGTCTCGCATTCTTAAGGAAAAAGAATACGAGATTGAATTAAAAAAGAAATTAGGCGAAGAACTTACCGAATACAACGAAGCAAAAACTAATAAAGAAGCAGTAGAAGAATTAGCGGACATCCTGGAACTCCTTCACGCAGCCACAAAAATCCATGGTTCCTCTTTTGAAGAACTGGAAAAAGTTCGTAAGGCAAAAGCGGAAAAGCGCGGAGGCTTTGAAAAGCGTATTTTCTTAATTGAGGTTGAAGATGACTAAGCTGGAACTGGTGACTTCTCATTTGCTATCGCATTTAGAGCGGTTATCAAAAGAAGCAGTCGAGATTCATTGGATTACTGCTTTTGCCATGAAATCAGGAGTGAAAAAGATCCTTCCTTTCTTGCGGCAAGCAACCGAAAGAGGGGTACCGGTTAAACTACTGGTAGGCGATTATCTTTTTGTGACGCAGCCCGATGCTCTTCAAATATTGTTAGAAGAAGTGCCTTCTGCAGAGATTCGAATCTGGAAAAGTGGCGGAACATCTTTCCACCCGAAATCTTATTTGTTTAGAGGGACTGAGACTGCGAATTTGGTTGTAGGTTCCTCGAATTTATCGGCATCCGCTTTAACAACAGGAGTGGAATGGAACTTGATCGCTCCGACATCTGTTGATGCGGAAGTTTTTGATGAAGCGGTTACGCAGTTTCATAAGTATTTCTATGCCGATCAGACAGTGCCTTTGAATACAGAGACATTAGCTGAGTATCGGTCCTTACATACAGAAGCGAATATTAAGCGCCCGATTAGTCCGGTATGGTCGGAAGCGGAAGAAATAGAGATGACAGTAGGATCAGCTTTTCCACAACAGCTGGAAGTGGCAGAGACTTCTGTGCCTTACAGTATGGATATTTCTCCAAGACCCGCCCAGCAAGAGGCATTGAATGCCTTGGGAAATGCAATGGCTGAAGATTACAGCCGGGCAATGGTGGTATTAGCGACAGGGCTAGGAAAGACATATCTAGCTGCTTTTTTTGCAGAAAAATTTAAGCGTGTTTTATTTGTCGCACATCGAGAAGAAATCTTAACTCAGGCTGAGCAATCGTTCAAGCATGTCCATCCGGAGCGGTCGAGCGCTTTTTACAATGCTTCCGAAAAAAGGACGGATGCGGATTTTATTTTTGCTTCTATTTATACATTGGGCAGCCAGTATCACCTGGACCGCTTTGAAAAAGATGCCTTTGATTTGATTGTAGTGGATGAATTCCATCATGCGGCAGCCCCGACTTATGAGCGTTTACTGAGTCATTTTGAGCCGAAGTTTTTGTTGGGGATAACTGCGACCCCTGATCGTATGGATAATAAAGACGTTTACGCTTTATGTGATGGAAACGTGGCGATTTCGATTCATTTCCTCGATGCGATTGAACGCAATTGGCTGGCTCCCTTTAATTATTACGGGGTTTATGACGATACGGATTATTCAGCAATTCCGTGGCGGGGAACCCGGTACGATGAACAGGAATTGCTTCAAGTCCAGCTCCGTGAAGATTTTGCGCAGAAAATCTTTGATGAATGGAACCGGTATAAGCAGACCAGAACGATTGTCTTTTGTTCTTCAGTGAAACAAGCTGTTTATATGAGTAACTTCTTCCAGCGTCAGGGAACTAGCTCTATTGCGCTTCACGGTGAGTCTCATCCGGAAGAGCGCAAAACGGCCCGAACCAAACTGGATTCCGGGGAACTTGAGATTATTTTTGCGGTGGATCTATTCAATGAAGGCGTCGATATTCCAAAAGTGGATACACTTCTTTTCATTCGGCCGACTGAATCCCTCTCGGTTTATACGCAGCAAATTGGTCGGGGGTTACGAATAGCGGAAGGAAAGTCGCATTGCGTCATCATCGATTTCATCGGAAATTACCGCAATGCCGATTTGAAACTGGCGGTCTTTGATAAAGAAGAGAAGTCAAAGGGAAATAAAACGATTCAACCGCTTGTCCCAATCAATTGTAATTTCAATTTAGATTTGCAAGTAATCAATCTGCTGGAGGAAATGCGCAGAAAAAGAGCTCCCCGAAAAGAAGCGCTTGTAATGGCTTACCGGGAATTGAAAAAAGAAACGGGAAGCCGTCCGACGTATTTGGAGTTTCATCTGCATGCGAATGTCGATTCGAAAACCGTAAAACAAGAATTCGGCAGCTATTTTGGAATGCTGGCCTATGCAGGTGAACTGACAGAAGAAGAAAAAGACATATGGTTGAAATACAAGAACTGGCTTCTGGAAGTTGAAAAGACGGGTATGACCAAAAGCTATAAGATGGTCGTCCTGAGCTATATGCTTTCAAAAGGTGTAGATAGATGGTTAGAGCCGATAACTCCGGAAGAAGCAGCTCCGTTTTTCCATAGATACTTAACTGAAAAGGACTATCGCATGAATATTGATTTTAGCGATGCTCAAGGGAAAAGACTTCAGGAATATGATCAGAAGAAGATTGCTGACTTGATATCATCGATGCCTATGACTAAATGGAGCGGGAGTGCAAAAGAGAGAGTTGTCTCATTTGAGGATGGGATTTTTGAGATTAAGTTGCAGCCTTCTGAGGAAGAAAATGAGTACCTGTACAAGTGGACTCGAGAGATAGCAGAGTATCGGCTGCATGCCTATTTTGAAAGAAAGTCGGTATCTTTAAAAATGAATTAAAACAATTATATTAGACTCAGCATTTTTACAATACGGATTAAATTCTGTAAGTATTAAATCGTATAAGGCAATTTAAGGTCATTACAGAAATATTCATAAATAAAAATACCTCCTAAGAGTTGGTTATTACATTAGCAAAAGGTTATTATAAAGTTAACTGCAACCAATTAACGGCAGCCATGACCTTCATAACAATCACCCAGTTATCAAGTTTCACAAAATAAACCCCCTCGAAGGAGGACCACACATTGCCATACCAATTACGAAAAAACTTCAAGCTCTTCACCTTGAATTCAAATCCGGAACTCGCTCAGGAAATCGCGGAGCGCCTTGGCTGTGAGCTCGGCAAGAGTTCCATTACGCGCTTCAGCGACGGGGAAGTCCAGATCAATATCGAGGAAAGCGTCCGTGGGGACGAAGTGTATCTCGTCCAGTCGACGTCGCAGCCGGGAAATGAGCACATCATGGAACTTTTGATCATGATTGATGCACTGAAGCGGGCATCCGCGGAATCAATCAATGTCGTCATTCCGTATTACGGCTATGCGCGCCAGGACCGGAAAGCGAGTTCACGCGAGCCGATTACGGCGAAGCTGGTGGCCAATATGCTGGAAACTTCCGGGGCGAGCCGCATCATTACAATGGACCTTCACGCACCGCAGCTCCAAGGCTTCTTCGACATGCCGGTGGACCAGTTGCTTGGCGGAACCATCCTTGCCGACCATCTCCACGACAAAGCGTTGGAAAATGCGATTGTTGTGGCGCCGGACAACGGCGGATTGGGAAGAGCCCGCAAGCTGGCGGATCATCTTGATGTGCCGATCGGCTTTATCGACAAGCGCCGCTCACGTCCGGGCCAGCCCGAGACGGTCAACATCGTCGGGGATATCCAGGACAAGAACGTCATCATCATCGTCGATATCGTGGATACGGCAGCGACCATCACCTTAGCGGCCAATGTCTTGGTGGAAAACGGCGCCAAAGCGGTTTATGCGTGTTGCACGCACGGTGTCTTATCGGGCGACGCTATCCGCCGCATCGAAGAGTCGGCCCTTACGGAACTGGTCGTTACGAATACGATTCACGTGCCGGCGGAAAAACGCATTCCGAAAATCACCATTCTTTCAGTTGCGCCGCTGCTCGCGGAAGCAATTGAGCACGTCCACAACGAGAAGCCGGTCAGCCCGTTGTTCGAATAACTTCAACGGTCCGTGGCTTTTCATTCATAAGATAAAAAAACAGCACGCTGATGCATCCGGCCGAGGCCTTGATGACAAATCAGCGTGTTGTTTTAATTTTTAGTGAACATTTTACCCGCTTTTTTAGCATGTTTTTCCGTCCGCCTGCACGTTAGCGGATTGTCATTTATTGTGAAAATAAAAAAGCATATTTATGGAAATTGCATTACAATGTAAATAAGATAGACCCAAGAACAGGAATGGAAGCAAACACAATCCAGGAGGCACATGCATGCATAATTCAAGGGAAAAAGGAATCAGGCATAAATATTTGAGGTTGACCATATCCTCCTTGCTCGTTTGCTCGTTATTGGTTGCTGGAATTTATTTTTATATGAACAAGCAGCAAGAGGAACAGAAAGCTGAGTACACCGCGCTTTTAGAAAAGCAGGAAATGGTGAGAGAACTTTCCAACTCGGTGAATCATTTGTTTTTCCGGATAAGGGGCTTTTACTCTTTCAAATATGAAGAGGATCTTGAACTCGCCTTTGCGGAACTCCGAAATTTAAAAGGGACAATCGAGCAAATAAACGAGCTGTCGCTGACTCCGGATGAACGGGAGCCGATTGCGGATTTGGCCGAGTTCCTTGAATGGTATGAAAGTGAATCGCTGCCAAATTCGATTGCAGCTGTACGCGCGGATGATTACGCGCTGCTGGGTGAAATCTCACGCAGCGGCACCAACACAGAGGTGAACGAATTCATTGCCTTTGCTGAGGCGTATGAGAGGGCTTCAGAGAAAAGCTTACAGCAATTGAACCAAGACCTTTTAGACGAAGCTGAGAACTTTGCTTTTGTACTGACGCTGCTGTTCGTCTTGCTGTTCCTCGTCATCGCGCTGATTATTCTGCGCGCGCTGAATGATATCGTGAAGCCTTTAGAGGGCATGCGGGAATCGATCGAAGGATTTGTCGGCGGCCGGGAAGTCGCTTACAAGCCGCTTGACCGGTCGGATGAACTGGGCGTTTTATCGAAGACATTCCACAATATGATCCGCACCATTCAGGAGAACCAGGAAGAGCTGACATCGCAGAACCAGGCGCTGCTGCTGAACAAGGGCGAATTGCAGGCAAAGCAGACCGAACTGGAAGAATCGCTGGAAGAAACCGAGAAGGCAAAAGACCGGCTCATCCGGTACAACGATCTGAACCACATCCTGTCCTTCACCTTGGACAAGCAGAAATTGGCTGACGCGACGCTCCGGTATTTCAAGGACACCTATGAAATCGATAGCGGGGTGTTGTGGCTGCCAAAGACCGGGGAGTTCGCCTTGGAAGGATTTACAGAGGATATGTTCCTGCAGTTCCGGGACGAGCGGACCCCGTATCTGACCGAGCGGCTGAAGGGCCGTGAGTCGTTTGTGATGCAGCGGGAAGCGCATCATGAAAAAGGCATTGCGGTGGGGAAAGTGTACATCAGTGATCTGTACGCTGCCGTGAAAAACGCAGCACAGGAAAACATTGCGCTGATCGGTTTGTCCCGTGTCGGCCGGACGTTCTCGAAAGAAGAAGAGCAGGACATCAGCGGGCTTTTGAACCGGATTCATCTGGCGATCGACCGCATTCAGTTGTATGACGCCGCGATCCACGAGCGGACGCTCAACGAACGCATCATCAATAACATCAACGAAGGGATTCAGTTTATTTCGAAGAACGGCGATATGGTTCAGCGCAACAAAACGATGAGCCTTATGCTGGACTGCGGCGATGTGCCGCTTGATGCGAATGTCGAACAGAAAGTATGGATGCGCGCCATGGCGGAGCAGACGACCGCTCCTGAAGCGATGCTGGCGTTCTTGCACAAATGCATCGACGAAAAAGATTCGGCGTCGAATTCCTTCCAGTATACCGTCACAGAACCGAATGAACGCGTGATCGATGTTTACAGCACGTCGGTTGTCGTGGATAAAGAGAAGACAGGGACGATTTTCGTGCACCGGGACGTGACACAGGAGCGCGAAGTGGACAAGATGAAGTCCGAGCTTGTCAGCACCGTCAGCCATGAACTGCGGACGCCGCTGTCGAGCGTGCTCGGCTTCACTGAACTGCTGTTAAACAAGCAGCTGAAGCCCGAAAAACAGGAACGCTATTTGAAGACGATCTACAAAGAAGCGCGGCGCCTGACCAATTTGATCAATGACTTTTTGGATCTGCAGCGCATGGAGTCCGGCAACCAGGTTTATCGCATGGGCAAGCTGTCGATGAGTGAAATGATCATCGAGACGGCGGAAAAATTCCGTACACAGACGACGCATCCGATCGTCCTGGTCGATGATGCCTCCGATGTCATCGTCGAAGGAGACCGCGAGCGTCTGGCGCAGGTGCTGATGAATCTCATCGGCAACGCCATCAAGTTCTCGCCGCAGGGGGGCAACGTAACGATTTCCCTGAGAAACGATTCGAAAAACCTGCATGTGTCGATTCAGGACCAAGGCATCGGCATACCGGCTGAAGACATCCCGAAACTATTCTCCAAATTCCAGCGCATCGACAATAGTTCGCGCCGGAAAATCGGGGGAACCGGCCTCGGCCTGGCCATCTGCCAGGAAATCATCCAGAAGCACGATGGGACGATCTGGATCGAGTCGGAGGAAGGGCAGGGCACGGCGATCCATTTTGAATTGCCGCTGCTGTCGGAGACGGTTGAATACACCAATCACGAAGGCACAGAAGGCAATCCGCCGGTGATGATCGTCGAAGACGATATGAGCCTTGCGCTATTGCTGTCGGAGGAACTGAAGCAGAACGGCTTTAAAGTGATCTACCACACGAGCCCGCAGGAAGCATTCAAAGAGGCGAAACGCTCCCCGCTTGTCGGGGCGGTCGTCGACATCATGCTCGGCGAAGAATTGAACGGCTGGGACTTGGTCGATATGATGAAGAAAGATGCGGAAACGAAGGCGATCCCGATTGTGATTTCATCTGCCCTGGAGCCGGGCGCAGACGTCCAGAAAATCACGAAAATCAGCCATTACCTGACAAAACCGTATGCACCGGTCGATTTATCGAAAGTGATGAAAAAACTGCTCGATGGCCAGCATGAGAGCGGCGTTATTTTCTACCCCGAAAAAGAGCCGGTTTTGGACGGCGACCATTAAACAGGGGCTTGCTGGAATAGGCTGCAACGAAAAACGAACAGGTCCGCTTGGGGCCTGTTCGTTTTTGTTAGGAAACCAATATTTTCTCTACCAGTCCGAGGAGTTCAATCGGACTAAACGGCTTGGACATGAAATAATCCGCCCCTTTTTGGATCGCCTGTTCCCGGTCTGCATCCTGGGCCTTTGCCGTCAGCATCAGCACGCGGGTAGCATTTTGGTCTTTCCGGATCTGTTCGAGCACTTCCAGGCCGGTCAGGTAAGGCATCATGTAATCGAGGATGATCAAGTCATAATCGTTCTCCCGGATTTTCTCCAGCGCTTCTTTGCCGTCTTCCGCTTCCTCGATTTCAAAATCGTCTTCGAGCGTATCGGAAATCAGGATACGCAAAATGTCTTCGTCATCTGCCACGAGTATTTTCTTCATGTATCTTGCCTCCTAAAACTTAAGATGAGATGCCTTTGCGTTTCATGTCGCCCCAATGGGCTTTTTTGCGGAACGCAGCGAAGATTCCCTGGACTCTCCACACGACCATGAGCGGCCGGTACCAGAAGGCTTCGGTCAGCGCCCAGAAATAGAGGCGGGCCAGATGGGAGGCTTTCGGGTATTTATGGAGCGTCAATTCCTCCAGCAGGACAGCCAGTGCGGAAACGAACGAACCGTAGAAGACCGTCACTAAAAAGAGGATGCCGGCTGTAGTCGGATCGACGAGCGAGAAGAAAAAGCCCCCGAATATGATGAAATACCCGACAAACTCAAACACCGCCCCGAGAAGTTCCACAAGCAGGAAATAAGGCATCGACAACAGACCGACCGAGCCGTATCTCGGGTTCATCATCATCTTGCGGTGGGTCCACAGCGTTTCGAACAAACCGCGCTGCCAGCGTATCCGCTGCGAGCGGAGCACATCGAGCGATTCCGGCGCTTCGGTCCAGCACACGGGGTCCGGGACGTATTCAATGCGCTGTCTGGATTTCTCTTCCCGGAGCAGGCGGTGCAGCCGGACGACCAATTCCATATCTTCGCCCACGGTGTTCTTGTTGTATCCGCCTGCCTGGATGACGCGCTCTTTGTTGAAAACCCCGAATGCGCCGGAGACGATCAGCAGGATGTTCATGTGGCTCAATGCGATCCGGCCGATCAGGAACGCACGGAAATACTCCACGATCTGCATGAGGACGACCGGGCTCTTCGGCAGGTCGATCGCTTCCACCTTGCTGCGGGAAATGGTGGAGCCGTTGGCGATCCGGACAGATCCGCCGGTTACGATGATCTGGCCATCGGACTCGATGATGGGCTTCATCGTTTTGAGGAGCCCGTCATTTTCCAGGATCGAGTCTCCGTCAATTGCGCAGAAATACGGGTAGGAAGATAAGTTGACGCCTGCATTCAGGGCATCCGCTTTTCCGCCATTCGCTTTTTTGATCAAGCGGATAAAAGGGAAGATGCTGGACTGGTAGATCGCCAGGACTTCGGCCGTTTCGATATGCTTGCGTAAAGCGAATTGAATCTCTTTCATCTGGAATTCGGCAATCATCCGGTTGGACGTTTCGTCTTTCGATCCGTCGTCAATGACGATGATTTCTTTTTCCGGGTATTCCAGCGCCAAAAGGGAGCGGACCGTGCTGACAACACCGACTTCTTCATTATAGGCGGGCACCAGGATCGACACCGGATACGTATTCTGGTTCCGGAGAAAGTCTTCGGTGGATTCCCTCCGGTCGAGTTTATCCTCCCGCTTCACTTTCCGGAATGCCAGCATAAAGAAGCCTAAATAACTTAAACTTGAAAAAAGCATATACGCGATGATGGCATAGGCGGTAATTTCGAAAAAACTTTGCATCAGGTTTCACTTCCTAACAGGGACGATTTCCACTGGTCTGCCATATCGCGGGCATAACGGTCGGGATGGTTGGCGGACAGGTGGGCAAGCAGAATATCGCCGTCCGAAAATTGGACCAGCGCTTCAGCTGCAGAATAGCGCACCCACCAAACGGAATCGCCGAGCAGATCGCTGAGCACTTCTTTAAAGCGGGACAATTGCAGCCTTCCGGCAATCCGGGAGGCATACATCCGCTCCGGCCAGAAAGCCGACTGGAAAAAAGGCAGCAATAAGCCGGGGTCGCTCAAGTATTGCAAATTGAGGATCGCTTTCAAAGCCTGGATGCGCAATTCCCCTTCCTGTGTCCCCAATTCTTCCTCGATGCGGGGAAGGAAGGCGATCAGTCCGGCCATGCCGATATAGGAAATCGCTGCATGCTTCCGCGCTTTGTTCGGGGGATCATTCCGCAGCGCGGCATCCAGCTCTTCGAGCCTTGTTGGTTCTTCGAGCCGTTTAAAGACATCGATGTACAGGCGGACCGGTGCATCGGGATACTGCGCCAATACAGAAAGGGTCTCCGGTTCGTTCAAAGAAGCGAGGGTCCGGATAAGCTGCTGCATTTCCTGGTCCAGCTGGGAGCTCTTGCGGAGCTTTTCCTTCAGCAAGGGCTTGAGGGACTCGATATGGAAGTCCTCGATAAAGTACAGTGTATTCATCCGGAAGGCCCAATTGTTGCGCTTGAGCTGTTTGGCATAATGCGCGGCCAGGAACTCTTCCGACAGCTTTGCGACAAGCGGCGAATGGACACCGCCTTTTGTCACGGACACGTAGCCGTTCAGCAGCCGTTCAAGAACGACGGTCCGGTGCGGGGTGCTGCGGATTTCCTGGATGAACCGGTCATCGGCAGGATCCATCATATAAGAGCTGAACGAATCGGTTAATGCCAGGTATTGCTCGGCGATGGCTTGTTCTTTCGCGGCCATTTTCTGTTTGCGCCAAGCCAGGATGAGCAGCAAGATGAGTTGGGCAAGGAATAGGGAGAGACTCAGGATCAAGGCGAAATAAAGGCTCATTTGAACATCCTCATCGTCAGCCGCTCGACGCGCGCCACAACTTCCTGGGCATAGAACGGTTTGACGATATAATCATCCGCCCCGTTTTTCAGTGCCAGGACAATATCCGATTCATTGTTGCGGGAAGTGAGCATGGATATGATGATGTTTTCATGCGGATACTGGCTGCGCATATGATTCAGGACCTCAAGGCCGTCCATTTTCGGCATGATGCCATCAAGCAGGATCATGTAGTTTTCCTCGGGCTTGTACCACGAGGATTCCACAAAACTCGCCCCGTCGATATATTCCTCGATGCGGAGGTCGAAATCTTGCGGCTTCCAGCCCGAAAACTGCTTGGAAACCAGGCGGCGCACAAGGGAATCGTCATCGACAATGATGAGGTTAAGGTGGCGCCTGATGTCGTCCGCTGTCCGTTCGGAGACGATGGTCTGGCTGCGGCCATTCTGCTTCGCCTGGTACAAGGCGCTGTCAGCCATGTTCACTGGTACATCTCGTTTTTGCCGGTATTCGCTGATGCCGGCAGAAAAGCTGACCTGGAACGGCTCGGACAAAGAAAATGAAAAGCCGGTTTCCGCAAAAGCGGAGCGGATTTGGTCAATCAGCGCGGCGGCTGTTTTGGCGTTTGTATCCGGCAGGATCAAGGCGAATTGATCCCCGCCGTACCGGAAGAAATAATCCGACTCCCGCTTCATTTTCAAAAGGAGCGCGCTGAATGTGCGCAGAACTTCATCTCCGGCCAAGTGGCCGTAAGTGTCATTCACTTTCCTGAAATGATCCAGATCCAGCAGGACAAGGGTGAAAACGGTTTTGGTCTTGTCTGCCAATGCGGCCGTTTGCTGCAAGACCTGATTGAAATACGTCCGGTTGCCGGCGCCAGTCAGTTCATCGTAAAGCGATCCATGCGAAAGCCCTTCTTGGCTGCGCAGGCGGTTGCTGACATAAGCCGTGAAAAAGGGCATATCCAAGGGCTTGGCAAGAAAATCGGTGGCGCCCAGTTCCATCGACCGGATCCGGTTCTCCATCCGGTCGTCCGCACTGATTACGGCAATCGGAAGAAAGCGGTTCTTGGTGGCTTCATGGATCTGGGCCACCAGTTCAAACCCGTCGGCGTCCGGCAAGGTCCGATCCAAAATGACCATCTGCGGCTGCAGGGTATAGAAAAATTCCATCCCTTTTTGGGCATCGAGCGCAATGACGACGGGAATGCCTTTTGCTTCCAGTGCTTCTTTTACGGAAGCCGCAAATTGTGCGTCCGCATCAATGACCAATACAAACGATTCCTTGACCGGCGCTTCTTCACGATCGCTTGCTGCTTTTTCCGAAACGGCTCCTTCTGACGCGAAAAAGCCCTTCAATGTTTCCATAAGCGAGTTCAATGCCTGGACGGGCAGCAACTCCGTGCTGTCTTCTGCAAAAGAATCCAGCTGCTGTCCGCAAAACTCGGACAGTTCCATAAGCCCAATCGTGCCTGCCGTGCCTTTCATAGTATGTAAAAACCGGTAAACTTCCCGTTCTTGGACGTGCGGTTGTGCGAGCCATTTGGAAAAGTCCTGCTCCATTCTATTGGCAAGCAATGCTTTGTAATTTGTCTTAGCCATCTTGGTCACCTTCTTAAAAAAGTATCTGGATGGTTGATATTATACTATAAAGGGTTACAGGATGCTTTTGTAAACAGTAATAATTTGTAAAGTCACTTATAAATAGAAAATTTGTATATAAAATCTCATGCTTAATTTCAATACAGTTTGTTTTTCAGGCAGCGGCCGTGCAAAAGCAGTGATAATGAAGGGAAGTCAATAAAAAAGACACTTTGATGGCATGCATCAAAGCGTCTCGGATTTTTTTACGGACGAAGCGTCATCCAGCTGCCGACGTGGTGGATGGCATTGCCTTTGTAGGCGGGATTGCCGGAGTAATGGGAAGCGACGGCTGCAAGTTGCTGGTTCATGAAGGCTTCGCCTTCTTCTGCAAACGTGATGATGCTGCCTTCATCGGTCTCTCCGGTTTCAACGCCGACGACAACGCCTTTGCCAAGGCGCTGGGCCATGGCCATTTCGTTTTTGACGATTTCGATCAGCATCGGCGCGGAATCACGGTACGCCATGATGGTCACGCCAGCGGTATTGGCGATGACCCATTCTGCAAGCAGGCCGTTGCCGTAAGTGTTTTTGTAAGAGATTTCGTCAAACCAGAACGGCATGTCGGCCTCGAGCGGAAGCCCCAGTTTCACAGTGGTTGCAGAAGCTCTTTTCAGAAGTGCCTGGTATGATTTCACGGTGGCCGCACGGTTGGAGTTCCAGCCGCTGTACAGATATGGTTCAACGTCCAGATGAACACCTTCAAATCGGGTAGTTTGTAGCGCTTGGTTTTGATAATCGGTCAACCAGGACAAGAACCGGTCCTGGTTGATATATCCTTTTGGCGCCACCCAGGAAGGGGCCCCATCAAGTGCATAAACGGCGATTCCCACCGCTTTCGCTTTGCTGATGAAACTGCCATAAGCCGCTTTTGAAACGTCCGGGTCGATCTGGACATATACTTTGTTCACTTGTTTGCTTTCGAGGAACGCCAAAGTGCCTTCTTCATCATTCACGAACATCCAGGGATTCCAAAGCCATGTCGCACGGACGGGCTGGGAAACTTCACTTGCTTGCGCGTGCCCTGGGATGGCAGCAGCCATCAGCGAAACTGCTGTCATGATAATTACCAACGTTTTTTTCAACATTCTATTTTTCCTCCATTCTGTAAGCCGAGGCCCGCAGAATGGGTGCCTGGCAACCTGACGACCGTGCACTGCAGATGCAGTGGATAGGCTCATGGCTTTGCGTCCTTCCCTTTCGGATAAGTTTGCCTTTTTCAGATGATTTTCCTCATTGTACTTGGGGGCGTGACTTTGGTCTAATTACTTTATGTCTATTTTTAAGGATTTTTTTGTATATACTTTTTAACGATGTCTTATTCCTTAAAAATTAATTAGTAGCTGAAAATACCTAGCAAATCATTAAAAGAGTCAACGGGCGTCCGTTTCTGCTGCCTGCAGGGGGATGGAAAAAATATAAAAATGAGTCCGGCAGGAAAACCGGACTCATGTCAGCAGATGACTTTATTGGATTGTCAATTTTCTGTTCTAGCTGTTAATTAGATGACCAATCTGTATGGAAAATGCCTTCTTTGTCGGTGCGCTTATACGTATGGGCACCGAAATAATCCCGCTGCGCTTGGATCATGTTGGCCGGCAATACCGCAGAGCGGTAGCTGTCAAAGTAAGCCAGGGCGCTTGAGAAAGCAGGCGCCGGGATGCCTTGCTGGATGGCCAAGGTTACTACTTGGCGCAGGGACTGCTGGTATTCTTCGATGATTCCTTGGAAGTATGGATCTACCAAAAGGTTAGGCAGTTCCGGATCGCGGTCGAACGCCTCTTTGATCTTTTGCAGGAACCGTGCCCGGATGATGCATCCGCCGCGGAAAATCATCGCGACATCGCCGTAGGGAATGTTCCAGCCGTATTCGTCGGAAGCGGCGCGCATCTGCGCAAAGCCTTGGGCGTACGAGCAGATTTTGCTCATATACAGCGCTTTGCGGATGGCTTCGATCAATTCCTTGGAATCTCCTGCAGGTTTTTCCGCTTCCGGGCCTTTCAGGATCTTGCTTGCCGCGACGCGTTCATCCTTGATGGCGGAGATGAACCGGGCAAATACCGATTCCGTCACGATCGGGAGGGAGACCCCTAAGTCCAATGCGTTTTGGCTTGTCCATTTCCCGGTGCCTTTCTGTTCGGCTGCATCGAGCACCTGGTCGATGAGCGGATTGCCGGTTTCGTCATCTTTCTTAGCCAAAATGTCCGCCGTGATTTCGATGAGGTAGCTGTCCAGTTCCCCTTTGTTCCATTCGGCAAAGATGCCATGCATTTCCGGGGCGCTCATGCCGAATGCCTGTTTCATGATGAAATACGCTTCGGAAATCAGCTGCATATCGCCGTATTCGATGCCGTTATGGACCATCTTCACATAATGTCCGGCACCAAGAGGACCCATATACGTGCTGCAGGGAGTGCCGTCCACTTTCGCGGCAATGGCATCTAGAATCGGCTGGACCTGTTCGTAGGCTTCTTTCGATCCGCCCGGCATGATGGACGGGCCGTTGCGGGCGCCTTCCTCACCGCCGGAAATGCCTGCGCCGATAAAATGCAGGCCGGCTTCTTCGATGGCGGCCGTCCGCCGGTTGGTGTCTTTGAAGAACGAATTTCCGCCGTCCATCAGGATATCCCCTTTTTGAAGATGGGGGATGAGCGATTCAATGACCGAATCGGTCGTGTTTCCCGCTTGGACCATCAGTAGAATTTTGCGAGGTGTTTCCAGGGAAGAAACAAATTCTTCGATGCTGTATGCACCTTGGATGTTTTTCCCCTGGGCTTCGTTCAGAGATAGCCCGTCGACCCGTTCTGTCCAGTAATCATAGACAGCTACCGAATAGCCTTTGCTTTCCATATTCAATGCGAGATTTGTGCCCATTACGCCTAAACCGATCACGCCGATTTGCTGTTTCATGTTATCCTGCCCCATTCTTTTATGATTTTTTGAACACCGAATTCCGGTTTTCCCGGACTTCTTTTTCAAATATTTTTATATAAGTTAAACTTAAGAATCATCATTTCATACACCGCTTCGGACGCTTTGGGCATGGCCCCCGCAATGAGCCGAGAAGCCCACTCGTCTCATTACTTCGCCCATCCCATGGACGCGCCGGCGCTGGGTTAGCACTTTGGGAATTTAACAATTCTCTTGTTTAGCTTTACTATCTGAGATATGGAGCAAAACAGCGGAGACGCCCGCGGCAAAGGCATGGCTCAAAGGAAATTTGTGCCATGCCTTTGCGACGTAGCGCGCAGGAGCACACGATTTTACACAGCTGTTTTGCGAAATATCGGTAATGAAAGATTACTAGTTTAACTTATATATCGAAAGCTGGTATTACCACCATTTATGCTGGTCTTTCTGCAGCAGCTCATCTGCAGCTTCGGGACCTGTTGAGCCTGCGCGGTACGTATGCAAAGGCAGCAGGTCTTCCTGATAGGCCTCCAGCAGCGGCTCGATCCATTCCCATGACAGCTCGACTTCTTTCCAGTGTGCGAAAAACGTTGAATCGCCGAGGATGGCGTCAAACAGCAGAAGTTCATAGGCTTCCGGCTGGTTTTCCGAGTTGACCGAGAAGTCGATCCACACCGGTTTGAACTGATTGTCGGAAGGCTCTTTCAAATTGACGCGCAGCGAAATGCTTTCGTTCGGGCTGATTTCCAGCACCAGTAAGTTCGGAGAAGTTCCCGGCAATCGATTGGAATCGACCATCTTGTGTTTGAATTCGACGACGATCTGTGTGGACTTCTTGTCCATCCGCTTCCCGGTGCGTATATAAAACGGGATGCCTTCCCAGGATGGATGGTCGATTGCCAGACGCGCCGCAAAATACGTGTCATTTTTTGAGGAAGCGTCAACTCCCGGTTCCTCTTTATAGTCGATGACCGGGACGTCGTGGATTTCCCCGGCTTCATACTGGCCGCGGACCACATGCTGGTGGGCTTCTTCTTTTGGAATCGGCCGAAGAGACTCGATGATTTCCGTTTTCTTGGCCCGGGTTTTGTTTTCCGCCAGGTTCTCCGGCAGGTAAAGGGCCGCCATCATGACAAGCTGAAGGAGATGGTTTTGAACCATATCCCGGATTGCCCCGGCTTTATCGTAATAATCAGCCCGCGTTTCCACCCCTACAACTTCACTTGCTGTAATCTGGACATTGGAAATCAGTTTTTGGTCCAGCAAGGAATCCAGCACGGGGTTCGCCAAGATCAAGGTATTAAGGCTTTGGACCATCGGTTTCCCCAGGTAGTGGTCGATTCGGTAAATTTCATCTTCGCTGAAGGTTTTCCGCAATTTATCGTTTAATCGTCTAGCCGTTTCCACATTGCTGCCGAACGGCTTTTCAATGATCAGGCGTTTCCAGCCTTCGTTTTGGTCCAGGCCGCTTGCGTGGAGGTTGGTCGTGATTACGTCCACTAGACTTGGCGCTACGGACAAATAGAACAGCCGATTTTGCGGAATTCCGAGTTCGTTTTCCCGGCTCTCCACCAGTTCCAGCAGCTTCTCGTAAGATTCTTTAATTGTCGCGTCAAAAGTGAAATAGCGGAATTTTGATAGAAAATCCGGCAGATTTGAAGCTTGGACGCTTCTTCTTGAATAGGCGCGAAGCGCTTTTTCCACATTTGACTGAAAGTCCTCGTCTGAAATGTATTTTCTCCCCAAACCGATGATGGAGAGTTTGGCAGGCAATTTGCCGTCAAGATATAAATTATAGAGGGCCGGAAACAATTTCCGCTTCGCCAGGTCGCCCGTTGCGCCAAATAACACAAGGGTCATGTCTTCCATGGACCAATCGTTTTGAAGTTCGACAGAACCATTTTCCGGATTGGATCCTGTGATGGGACTTTGATTGTTCATACTGTAAATCCTCCTAAATTCATCCTGAATGGATGTAGCAACAGGTTATAGTATAATGATTTATGCGCTCCAATGGTAGGGAAGGGCTTAAAAAACACGAATGTATTTCGTGCCCCAGGAAATATTTTTCAAATACTCCACTGGACAGTGGGATCCAAAACATGCGAAGGTGTTTATGCAGCTATCCATAAGGAAAGGGTTGATTTGATGAAAATGTACGATATCACAGGCTCGATTTATGAAGGCATGACCGTCTACAAAGACAAACCGGAGAAACAGCCGAAACTCAATCGGCAGACAAACGGCTATGTCACGGAAACGCGGTTGGAACTCGATGTCCATACCGGCACCCATATCGATGCACCGCTTCATATGGTGGAGGAAGGCGAAACATTTGAGTCGGTTGCGTTGGATAAATTGGTGGGGCCATGCAAAGTGCTGGATTTGACTGGAGTGGAGGATCGGGTTTCAAAAGCGGACCTGGAAGGGTTTGGCCTCCAGAAGGACGACTTTGTTTTGTTCAAAACAAGAAATTCGTTTGAGGAAGCGTTTGATTTTGGCTTTGTTTTCCTGGCAAAAGACGGGGCGGAATATCTGGCTGAAATCGGAATCCGCGGCGTCGGCACCGATGCTCTTGGGGTTGAAAGAAGCCAGGAAGGGCATCCGACGCATAAAACATTGTTCGGGAACGACATCATTATTATCGAAGGGTTGCGTCTGAAGGACGTTGAGCAAGGCGACTACTTTATGGTTGCGGCTCCGTTGAAATTGATCGGCACGGATGCTTCACCGGCCCGGGTCTTGCTGTTTGAAGGACTGAAGTAAATGTTTCTGTGGATAACCGGAAAAGTTAACTGAAACAGGTTATCCACATGTGCATAAGGCAGATGGACAGGAACAACCAGGGCAAGGATGAAAACGGTGTAAAAGCCGTTTATGCCTGCAACTTTATTAATAAGGAAAAGGCACCGCTTGGAGCGGTGCCTTTTTCGTTTTTCGGATTTCCCTTCCAGTTGATCAGCTTAGAAAATCTTTTTGGTACCGGACAGCCAGGTAAATGCCGGCGGCGAGGATCGCAAACGAATATTTAAATAAGAAGAAAACTTGCCACATATAGTCTTTCGGGAAAACGATGTCGCAGAAAATGACGACGCATAAAAGGATAAAAGCACTGTTCAACGATATTTGCTTTGTCCGTTCATCCTCATCCCCAATCTTCTTATAAAAAGCGTAGGCCAGGATACAGGCGATAATCAGCAGGATAAAGCCGCTGCCGATAAGCATATTCCAATTTCCTGCGGATTGTTCGGCCCAGGATCTTAACGGTTCAAAAATGGCATTGGAAATTTCTGTTGAATTAGTTGTCAACTTGGTCACTTCCTTTCACATAAGTAAAAATGTCATTTACATCAACTTCGAAAAAATCGGCGATCCGAAATGCCAATAGGAGAGTCGGAACATAATTTCCTTTTTCCATGACGAAGATGGTTTGTTTGGAAACTCCGACTTTTTCTGCTAATTCCTGCTGAGACATTCTGGCAAGTACTCGATATTCATACACTTTATTTGAAATCGAATCCCCAAAATTCTTCTTCATAACCATCACCTCTTAATAAGAATATAAATTAATTTGTTATAAAAGTAAAGTAAACTTATATTTTTTTAAAGTAAAATATATTTTATGCCAGATTGGTTCAGGTGATTGTTGCTTGAAATAATAAAAATGCTTACGGGATATGCCCATAAGCATTTTTACGTTGTCGCATTTTAGTTGTGAACCTTCTAGTGCCATTCCCGTAAATCCAGGCATCAACTCTGAAACTTTCCGACCGAAAAACCGCCATCAACGGGGAGCGTAACGCCGTTGATCTGGCCGGCCAAGTCCGAACAAAGGAACACTGTGGCGTTCCCTAAATCGTTTGGCGTCACCAGCTTGCCGGAAGGGAGTGTGGCCTTGATGGCTTTTGCCTGTTCCGGTGCGGCAGCGAACCAGTTTTCGACGTCAGGCGTTGCGGTGAGGCCAGGGCAGATGGCGTTCACGCGGATGCCGTGCTTGCTGTATTCAAGCGCTGCCGTTTTCGTCATGCCGTTGATGCCGAATTTCGACGCGACGTAGTCGATCATGTTCTGCACACCTTCAAGCCCGGCACCGGAGGAGGTGTTGACGATGGCGCCGCCGCCCGTCTTCAGCATGGCCCGCACTTCATGCTTCATCGAATAATAAGTGCCGTACAGATTCGTTTTGATGACCCGGTCAAAGTCGGCGCTGTCGGATTCCGCAATAGGAGCGACTTTCGCCGTGATCCCAGCGTTGTTATGGGCGAAATCCAAACGGCCGAATTCAGCCACTGTTGCATCGACCAACGCTTTCACATCGTCTTCTTCCGATACGTCGCAGCGGAAGAAGGCTGCGGTGCCGCCCGCTTGTTGAATCAGGCGCACCGTTTCTATGCCGCTGTCCTCATTTTTGTCCGAGACCATCACTTTTGCGCCTGCCTGTGCAAATGCCAGCGCACTGCCGCGTCCGATGCCGGATCCCGCTCCTGTCACCAATCCCGCTTTGCCTTCCATCAATTTATCCACTCTAATCCCTCCTTCTGGTTTTAACGCTTATGTATGTTCATGATAGTTCGAGGTGAAATCAATGAAAAACACATTTTGAAAAATTCAACCGGATAATGTCGATCCATTTGAAGCTTCTTTTTCTGTTTTTCCTTTGCAGGGGCTGGAAAAGATCAACGATGGAAGTACATTTTTTAATGAAGCCTCTAGCGAGCTGAAGTAGTTTCTCAAATATAATGAATTTATCAAAATAATCAGATAATTATAGTATACTGGAAAGAAACTGGTTTTTACATAGAAGCAGCCTCTCTGGAACAACGGATGCAGTCTGAAATTTTTAAAATACGGACGGCATAAGACGGAGGTGAAAGTTTAAGTTGCAAAGGAGCAAGAAAAATTTAAGGAAGGGAGAAGTTAACGTGTCTAAACAGCATAGCAATTTCCTTGCAGTTGCATTGTTGGTTTTATTGCTGGGGGCATGCGGACCGGAACAGGAAACGTCGACTGCCGAAAATGCCGGACAGCAAACGGAGGGAGAAAGCGGGGAGCTTGAAATGATGGAACTGCCAAAAGCGCCGGCAGCGGGACCTGGAGAATCAGTGGACTATGGTTATACGGCGGATAAAAGCAGTGCAGCCATGACCAGCTTTCTTGATCTGGTTATCAATAATGTCCATAACTTGTGGGCGGAGTTGATGGTTCAGGGAGGCCACAATATGCCGGTTGTCGATTACAGCCTGCCGTATGCCGGTGAAACGGAAACAAGCAGTTGCGTCTCTACGGGGACTACCGGTCCGGAAGATGCCTTCTATTGTGCAGAGGACGATGCGATCGTTTTTGCGAATGAGCTGGCGATGGAAATCTGGGAAAGCTTAGTGGCATTGAATGAGGATCCGGAAGCCGGCGCTGCCGCTGGAAATTTTGCAGTAGCGGCTGCCATGGCTCATGTGTACGCCCATTCGCTGCAGGGCGAATGGGGGTGGCTGTCCTCTCAAGCGGATCAGGAAAGGCTGGTGCCCGTTAAAAGGACGGAACTGAATGCGGATTGTCTGACCGGCGTATGGGCTTACTCGGCTTATGACCCTGAATTGTTGGAGCCGGTTGTCGTTGAACAAGCAATGGAGACTTTATCCGGTGCCGGTCAATTTGAAGGGATCGGTGACGAGGACCATGGCACGCCAGCCGAGCGAACGGCCGCGTTCATGGCCGGTTTTGAAAGCGGAATGCCCAGCAGCTGTGATCCGTATGTTCTTAGCGATGATGCAGCGGAACAGTGAAGAGAACGTTTGGCTGCTGTTTTGAAGAAGCGGGAGCACATACAGGATTTATTGATAAATCTCAGCGCCAGTCACTTATACGAAAAGGAGCTCACAAGTATGTGAGCTCCTTACTGATTTGTCCTGCTTTTATTTTGCCGGCAAATCCTTCCGGTTGACCCACATCACGAGCACCGGCCCGAGAATCGGAATCCACGCCAAGCCTTTAGCTTTCGCGTTAGGGAAGTAGCGGTATGTAGCGTAGACGGACAAGCCCCACAGCACAAACCAGTCGACGGTCATGACAGACACGAGGCCGGAAGCGAAGTAGGCGTCCCGGTAAGCTGCGAGCGAGAACCCTTGCAGCAGGGTCAACAGATTGCCGATCCACATCACCATCAGGACGATGAGCCAGAAGCGCGAAGACAGGAAACGCACAAGCCAGCCCGGTATGCGGATGCGGGCCCGGTTTTTCGCCGGCCGGTCGCCGAATGCGAAATAAGGCAGCAGCGAGAATGCACCGGTCCCGAGCGACAGAAGAGCGAATGGCCATGCCGGCCACTTCTGCCGGTCGTGCAAGAGAAGAATAGTTAGAAAGACGAGCGGAAACAGGCCGAGCGAATTGAAGACTGCGAATACGAGCGGATCGATGCCGCCCCAATCGCCGCTCAGGATTTTTGAAAATACGGGATCCGGACTTTCGCCGGGCGGGGCCAAGAACATGGCATAGCCGATCAGGAGAAGCCAGATAATGAGGAAAATCATGTCATCACTCCTTTTTTTCATCATACAGGAAGTGGGGGAGCGAAGGAATTTATTCACTTTTAATACATTGGAGTGTGGATAAAGAAGATTTCTTTAGAAGACTTGTCCACATGTGGACAAAAAGAGAAGGAATTGCAAAAAGCCGCATCCATAAATACGGCTAGTGGAAAAATGTATATACCCGGCCCCTTTTTACTTGATCCGCAGTTCCGTTTCCTTATCAAAGAAATGCACTTTCTCCATATCGAATGCCATATCAAGGGTTTGTCCAGCTTCGACGTTAAAGCGTGCATCGACACGGGCAACAATATCTTGTCCGTTCAATTTCGAGTACAGGATAATTTCCGCGCCCATCAACTCCGCGACATCGACACCTGCCTGAATTTTTGTCTGCGGGGAATGCTGGATAAAGAGCGGTTCATCGTGGATGTCTTCTGGACGGATGCCGAGTACAACTTCTTTGCTGTCATATCCTTGTTCACGCAGAACCGCGAGTTTGCTTTCCGGCACTTTCACTTGGACATCGCCCATCACGAACTTTTCGCCAACGAGGCGCCCATTTAGAAAATTCATGGACGGCGAGCCGAGGAAACCGCCGACAAACATATTGTTTGGCTCGTCATACACTTCTTTTGGTGTGCCGACCTGCTGAATCAGCCCGTCTTTCATGACGACAAGGCGTGTTGCCATGGTCATGGCTTCCGTCTGATCATGCGTCACGTAAATCGTTGTCGTCTGTAGCCGGCGATGCAGTTTCTGGATTTCCGCACGCATCTGGACGCGGAGTTTGGCGTCCAGGTTCGACAGCGGCTCATCCATCAGGAATACTTCGGCGTCTCGGACGATGGCACGTCCTAATGCCACACGTTGGCGCTGGCCGCCGGACAGTGCCTTCGGTTTGCGGTAGAGGTAATCGTCAAGCCCGAGAATCTTGGCGGCGTTGTCGACACGTTCTTTGATTTCGTCTTTTTTGAATTTGCGCAGCTTCAAGCCGAATGCCATATTGTCGTAGACGTTCATATGCGGATACAAGGCATAGTTCTGGAATACCATCGCAATGTCGCGGTCTTTCGGCGACACGTCGTTCACCCGTTTTTCGCCGATATACAAATCGCCTTCGGAAATGTCTTCAAGTCCTGCAATCATCCGCAGCGTCGTTGATTTCCCGCAGCCTGACGGCCCGACGAGCACGAGAAATTCCTTATCCCGGATCTCCAGGTTGAAGTCTTGTACGGACACCACACCTTTATCGTATACCTTCTTAATATTCGTCAAATTCAATCCTGCCATTCCAATCCCCTCCAGATTCTTTCAGTGATTTGATGATAAAACACACAATACTACAGCACCGTCCATTTGGTTATGGCAAACATGCACAAAGATCCGGTACCTTTTTTGTGCATTTTTTATGCCTCAGGTTCTTTTGACAGTATGCTGGCACAATAAGCGACAAGTGCACCGTTGAAATCTTTAAGCGAAATGCCGGTGATTTCTTGGAATTTGTTCAAGCGATACTGCAATGTATTGCGGTGGATGTAGAGCTTTTTCGATGCGACGGAAGCATTAAATCCGTTTTCGAAAAAGGTGCGCACCGTCTCCAGAATTTCCTGGTCGTAACTAAGCGGTGTGAGCACTTCTTTAACTAGGATTTCTTTCATATCACTGGGCATTTGCTCAATTAAATGCAGCGGAAAAAGATTCTCCATTGTATAGATGTGCTCCGCACTTCCGTTCGCCAGCGATTTTCGGAACCATTCTTTTTCTGTTGCGAAGTGGGCAGGAAAGCGGGAGTCGGCAGGCTGGAATTTGCCGATATACATTTTCGCCTTGATATAGAAATCACTTTCCAAAGCGCTCATATAAGAAGAAAAACTTTCCGGCTCGTGAGCTGCACACGTTTTTACTTCAATCAATAAAGCTTCATGTGGAGATGCGAACACCAGCTGCACGGCTTTTCCAAAAAATGCGCAGCTTGCTTCTTGAAGTTCCGTTTGTTCTATCAATTGCTCGCCGAAGTACAATTGGATGATCCGGATGTCTGTTTTGAAAGGCACTGGCGGTTCTCCGTCGCTCTCCAAGTAAGACAGCCATCTTCTTGAGACGGAAGGAGCGTCCGCTTCCGGTCTTATTTCCGTGAACAGCATAGTTAATAGAGCGTAGTCACGTGTGCTGACATCTTTTTTATGGATTTTGAACCAACGGCCTTTTTCGGCTTGCTGGAAAACGTAAAATCCTTGCACCGGTTTTGCTGGATATTCCGTGAACATTTCACAAGAAGGAAATAGAGAGAACAATTCTTTTTCCATATTGAACACCTCTCTTTATTGGAGTTATAGGCATTTCTTTTCTTATACATCTATATTTAAGAAACTGTACTGCGGTAAAAAGCCGGTAAATCTACAGGAAGCGCTCTGTCACATTTGCTCGAAAAAATAAAATAAATTAAATTATCAAATTATATTGACTATTTAAAATACTATAGCATATAATACTCAATAATATAACGTCATATGACGTTATAAATTTTGGAGGTGTTGAAATGAAACAGGATCAAGGC
This sequence comes from Planococcus chinensis, assembly GCF_020071995.1. Taxonomy (GTDB): domain Bacteria; phylum Bacillota; class Bacilli; order Bacillales_A; family Planococcaceae; genus Planococcus; species Planococcus chinensis_A. The sequence goes on from NZ_JABWTK010000001.1 coordinate 336,463, forward strand.
ACATTAATCGAAGAAGTAGTAGGCGGAATTATTAAAGAATCAAAAGAAGTAGCAATGAAACCGGAACATGCGGCGCAGATTACAGGTGTCGTTGAAGCAGTTAAGGCTCGCGATATCAAAAATGTCTACTTCGTAGCATGCGGCGGTTCAATGGCTTCACTGTCTTTCGGGGAATATTTCATTAGCAAAGAAACAGAAGTTCCAAGCTTCGTTTACACAGCAAATGAATTTATCCATCGCAATCCAAAAGGTGTCGGCGAAAACACGCTGGTGATCCTGCGTTCGCACTCAGGCACGACTCCTGAAACGGTGGAAGCGGCAAGTTTCGCCCGTGAAAAAGGTGCGTTGACGGTGTCCATTTCCATGGAAGCGGAGTCTCCATTATGCCAGGCTGCGGAACACATCGTGCACTACAACTATAAAGACGGTTCAGATGCCATTGACGGCGAAGTCGGCATTTTCTATACCTTAATCTTCGAAGTGCTGAACGTATTGGCACCGAATGAGAAATACAAACGCGTGGTTGATCAATTGCCGAAAGTTGGCGAACTGATCGAGAAAAACGTCGAGCAGTTTGCAGATGCGGCGAACGAATTCGGCAAAAAGAACAAACGTGAAAAAATCATCTACACAATGGCAAGCGGCGCATACATCCACCATGCATACTCGTTCACGAGCTGCCTGTTGATGGAAATGCTGTGGATCCACTCTAATGCCATCCATTCAGGCGAGTTCTTCCACGGGCCATTTGAAATCACAGATTACGATGTGCCGTTCCTGGTTGTAAAAGGCGACGGAGCGAGCCGCCCGCTTGATGAACGCGCATTGGATTTCGTACAGAAATTCAGTGACAAAGTGGAAGTGGTCGACATTGAAACCTTGAATTACGGCGGCATCGATGAAGACTTGAAAGAATATTTCGGTCCGGCACTGACAGGTTCGGTTCTTCGCCTGTATGCGGATGCCTTGGCTGAACACACGGGCCATCCGTTATCCGTCAGAAGATATATGTGGAAAATGGATTACTAAAAACAAGCGGGGTTCATAAGAAAGGGGATACGAAATGAAGAAAACACTGTTCTTTTCGATTTTGTTGCTTCTGCTTTCGACGATGTTGGGTGCATGCAGTTCAGGTGAGAAACAAAACGCCAGTGCAGATGGGAAAACCGAAATCGACTTTTTCCACAGGTGGCCGAACGAACCGAGAAAATCCTTCTATGATGAAAAGATTAAGGAATACATGGAGCAGAATCCCGATGTCCACATTAATGTAGACTATGTGCTGAACGATGCTTACAAAGAAAAGATTCGCGTCTTGGTTTCCAGCGACAAATTGCCGGATATCTTCACGGCCTGGTCGGATTCATTCGCTCAGAACCTGGTTTCTTCCGAGCGCATCATGCCATTGAATGATGTCATCAAAGAAGATGAAGAATGGTCATCGAAAATCATCGATTCCCAGTTTGGCGGTTTTACCTTTGATGACACGACTTACGGCGTTCCGTTCACGGTGGACGGCAAAGCGTTCTTCTATAATAAGGCGATTTTTGAAGAGCACAATATTGCAGTGCCGAAAACTTACGATGAGCTGATTGCAGCACTGGATCAGTTGCAGGATGCGGGCTATAAAGAGCCGCTGGTGGAAGGCTTGACGAACACTTGGGCGATCTCGCATTACCTCGGTACGATTTTCGAACGTGTCGTGGACCCGGCTGTATTGGAAAAAGACTATAATGCCGAAACGGCCGAATTCACGGATGAAGGCTATGTGCAGGGACTTGAAATCTTTGAGGAACTGACGGGCTATATGGGCGAAGTCTCCACGGCAATCGACCACGAGGCGGCGCGCAATATGTTTGCTGCCGGTGAAGTGCCGGTCTTGTACATGCAATTCGCGGAAATCAAAATGGTCGAGGAAGCGGGAGATGTGGAATTCGGATTCTTCGATTTCCCGGAAGTTGAAGGGGCAAAAGGCGATCCGACAGCACTTACCGGCGCACCGGAAGGCTGGATGGTCAGCAAAAACGCACCGGAAGAAACGATCGACTTCCTGAAATTCCTGACTTCGGAAGAAACGGCTGCCGACTTCACGAAAACAGACGGCCAGCTGAACGCCATTGAAGGGGCGGTCACAGAAGAAAACGTTAATCCGGCAAGCCTTGAGGCATACGAATTGATCACCAATGCCACTTCGACAGCACCATGGTTCGACAATGCAGTCAATATCAACGTAGCGGATGTCTTTATGCGTGGCGGACAAAGCTTGGCTACAGGACAGACAACCCCTGAGGATATCTTGAAAGAAGCGCAGCAAGAAGCACAAAATCAGAAATAGCAACAGTGCAGAACTGGATAAGTCCTAATGTTCACTTGAATATTAGGACTTATTAAAATGAAAGAAGGTGCAGGTATGATTGCTAGAAGAAACCGGATTGTCCCAATCTTATTCATATTGCCCAGCCTCTTGTTTTTAGGCATCTTCATCTATATGCCACTCATTCAAAACTTCTATAACAGTTTCTTTGACTTTAGTGTATTTTCTCCGACCAAAGAGTTTGTTGGTTTCTCTGCTTTTGAACAGTTGTTTGGGGATAAGATCGTCATGACGGCATTGATCAACAACATCAAGTACGCTATCATCTCAGTGGTTTTCCAAGTGGCCTTCGCGCTGGTTCTCGCGACGATCCTTGAAGACAAGCTGTTCCGCCGGATTGCACCGATGCTGCGGGTTGTCTATTTCATACCGGTAATGATTTCAATTTCGGTCATCGCGCTGCTTTTCAATTTCATCTACAATCCTCAAATGGGGCTTTTGAACAGCTTTTTGGAGCTGATTGGCTTAGGAAATTTGGCTGTGCCTTGGCTCGGGAATGCGACGACCTCGATTTATGCGGTCATTGCGATGTCGCAATGGCAGAGCATCGGCTTTATCACGATGCTGTTTATCGTAGCGATCCAAAAAATTCCGAAAGAATTGTACGAGGCGGCTGACATAGATGGTGCCGGAAAGATCCGTCAGTTTTTCAGCATCACGGTTCCGCAGGTAAAAGAAACGCTTTTCGTCAATATGCTGATTACCATTACAGGCTCGATGCTTGTTTTCAACGAACCATATATCTTGACCAACGGCGGTCCGGGCACAAGCTCGATGACCATGTCGGTTTATATGTATCAGCAAGGGTTCTTTAAAGACAATATGGGTTATGCATCGGCTGTTGCTACGCTGATCTTTGTTGTTACTGCGATTTTTGCCCTGATTCAAATCAAGGTTTCCGGAACCGGAAAGGATGAGTAGGATGACAAAAACAAATGAAAATATCAAAGTCGATATGCTTGCGCCCGAAAAAATGGTTAACAAGGAGCGGCCTACAAAAAAAGCCAAAACCGCCTTGAAAACCAGCCTTCAGGGCAAAGTGACGAAAAACATGGTTCTTCTCGGCCTATTGCTGTTTGCTTTTGTCATCCTTTATCCACTTTTCTGGATGGTTGTTTCTTCGTTAAAAAGTTATGATGAGATTTATAACAATGTATGGGGTCTGCCTTCCGTCTGGCATTTCGAGAACTATGCAACGGCCTGGTCGATGGGGATCTCTGGATACTTTTTTAACAGTCTCTTCGTAACATTGGCGACGATTGTGCTGGTCGTCATGATCGGCTCGATGGCAGCGTTTACACTGTCACGTTACAAATCACGCTGGATTGACGTGGCGCTGATTTTTACTATCGGTGGCATCATGATGAATCCTCAGGTCGCATTGATTCCGTTGTTTGAACTATTGACGTGGCTAAATTTGATTAATACACATTGGGCGCTGATTCTGACATATGTGGCATATCGGCTGCCGCTGACAATCATCCTGATTCGGGCATTCTTTCTGAGCATCCCGAAAGAACTGGAAGAGTCGGCGATCATCGATGGCTGCAGTGAGTTTGGCATCTATGCCCGTATTTATCTACCGTTGTCGATTCCGATCATCGTGACGACGATTGTTTTGACGGCATACTTTGCCTGGAATGAATTCATGTTTGCTACAGTCTTTATTGATTCGGATGTATTGAAGACAATTCCGTCAGGCCTGATGAACTTCAGGGATGCGCTCAGAACTGATTGGGGAGTATTGCTTGCGGGAATGGTAATTGCGACCATTCCAATGGTGATTCTGCTGGTGTTCTTGCAGCGGTATTTAGTGAGAGGATTGTCGGAAGGATCTGTGAAAGGATAAGAGGAGGAATTTGGGATGAAATTGATTGCTGTGGGAGATAATGTGGTGGATTGTTATTTGGACCAGAAAAAATACTATCCGGGAGGCAACTGCGTCAACGTTGCCGTCAATGCCCGGAAAAATGGGGCGGAGGAATCTGCGTATATCGGAATATTTGCAACCGATGATAAAGCGGCGCACATTAAATACGCGCTGAAGGAAGAAGGGATCAATTTCGAACTGGCCCGGACAGCGGAAGGGATCAGCGGCCAACCGGGGGTTGCACTGACAGAAGATGGCGATCGGGTGTTTGTAAGTGGGGCGAAAAATACGGTTCAGCGCCGGTTGAAACTACAGCTGATTGACGAGGATCTTGACTATATCAAAGGCTTCGATGTGTGCCATGTGAGCTGCTATTCTTCAATGGAAAGTGAATTAGCTAAGCTTGCGGGAGTAATTGACATTTCTTATGACTTCTCAAATCATTTGGAAATGGACTATATTGAAAAAATCGCTCCTTATATACAATATGCTTTTTTTTCGGCAGCAGATTTGCCGGAAGAAGAATTGAACTGGTTCATTGAAAGACTGAAGGGCTTGAATTTTAAAGCGGCCGCATTAACAAGAGGGAGCGAACCGGCTTTGTTTATCGATCAAAATAAAATTTTCGAGCAGAAACTGACAAAAATTCCAGTTCTGGATACGATGGGCGCCGGTGACAGTTTAATCGGCGGGTTTTTAGTGAATTATATAAACGGAGCAAGTATGGAAGAGGCGATAAAAAAAGCGACGAAATCCGCGGAGACGACATGCGGAGTTTATGGCGGGTTTGGCTATCCAAAAGAATTCTAAAAATTTGTTTTAGAACTGCTCCTCATGTACAGTAAAAACAATGGAAAAATCAAAATTTAAGTATAGGGGGAGTCTGAGCGATGAATCGAGACAGCATAAATTTGGATAGCCCAATATTGTTATACGAGCAGATAAAGGCTGGCATCAAGGAATTGATCAAAACCAATAACTTGAAAGCCGGAGACAAGATCCCCAACGAATCGGAACTGTGTGAACGCTTCGATGTCAGCCGCATTACCATCCGCAGAGCGATTAAAGAACTCGGGGAAGAAGGCATTATTGAGGTAATTCGCGGCAAAGGGACATTCGTTCGTGCGTCCAAAAAAGACCTTCATTTGCTGAATTTGAAAGGATTTACAGAAGGCTTGTCAACAGAAGAAAACAATATCGAAAAAGAAATTTTGCACAAGCAGATCATTAGCAGCGACGCCGATCTCTCGAAAGTCTTTTCGCATGAGCAAACCAAATTTGTAGAGCTGGTGCGCCTTGTGAAAGATGCAGAAGGCCCTTTCAGTGTTGATTATGCTTATTTGCCGCTGGACGTATATCCGGGCATTTATGAACTGTTGGACGACAGTGTATCTACGTTCAAGCTGATTCGCGAGAAATTCAAAGTGCCTTTTACAAAAGTGAAAAAAGAGATTGAATATGTCCATCCGACAACTGAACTTTGTGGGCATCTGGGAATCAATAAAACCTCAACAGTTATTCTGGTCAAGAAAATTATCTTCGGCCCGAATGAAATGCCTGTCCATTATTCTAAGTACTATATGGTCGGTGACCGGGTGAAATTCTATATTGAAGCGGATTACACAGAATAGCAGAGTGCCTCTATCCGGTGCTTTTTTAATCAATTATTGAAGTTGAAAGGAAGTTGCACCATGATCAAAGGAATTATTTTCGATTTTGACGGACTCATACTCGATACCGAGACCCATCATTACCGAGTGCTGCAGGACATATTTGCGGAATACGGCAGCGAACTGCCGATTGAGCGCTGGCAGCAAGAGATCGGGACGCAGACCGGCTTTTCGCCTTTCCACTACCTCGAAGAGATGATTGAAGAAGAAATCGAGCACAAACATCTGCAGCAGCAACTGAAGGAAAAGTTCCACGTGAAACTTGCCGAGGAAAAAGCAAGGGACGGCGTGGAGGACTATTTGAAGGCGGCAAAAGAGCTTGGTCTTAAGGTCGCGCTGGCATCCAGCTCTGATTACGCATGGGTGTCTAAGCATCTGAAGAACCTGGGCTTGTTCTACTACTTCGACTGCATTCGGACTTCCGACGATGTGGAAATTGTGAAGCCGGATCCCGCGTTGTACGTAAAAGCGGCGGAGTGCCTGAGGCTCGAACCGGAGGAATGTGTAGCATTTGAAGATTCGGCAAACGGTTCGCTTGCGGCGAAACGCGCCGGCATGGGCTGCGTCATTGTGCCGAATGAAGTGACCCACACGATGGATTTCTGCGAAGTCGAACACCGGCTCGAATCTATGGCGGATATGCCGCTTAGTGAATTGATTGACCGGTTGAACGAATTGAAGGTGTCAAAATAGAAAACCCGGAGCACTCAGCTCCGGGTTTTTGTTTAATAAGCTGTGTATAGAAAAGAGGAAATGCGTTTATTTTTTATCCACATGTGGATAAGTCGTAAAGAATGACGAAACGGCAAAGTTATCCCCGTTTTAGTGAAAAATCATCCACATATCCAGTACCCGCCGGGGGAAGCGGCGGGTTTTTTCCTGTCTATGAACATTTACTCCTCAATAACCACAGCACCGCCATACATTTTCCCGTGCAGAGCGGCCATTTTCCGGGCCATCGTCAACGGTTCTTCTTTAAAGCCCTCGTTGATCCAGTGAAGAAAAAAACCGAGGCTGCCGTAAGTCATGAAATAATTTAGCGCTGGGACTTCCACGTCGCTCGCTTCTTCCAGCCGCAGCGATTGTTCCGATACTTGGAAAAGGCTATCGCAGAACTGGTTCTGGGACCCCGGGAGCACTTCGCCTTTGATGACCAGTGAGGAGATCCGCTGGTTCTGGTAGAGGAATTCGAAAATGGGGAGGTGGCGCTCTGCATCCGATGAGGAAAAACGCTCCAGGTGCTGGAAGCTTTTGCGGAAATAAGTCTGAAGGTCTTCCAGGTAGTCATCCACAATGGCCGCAAGCAGTTCCTGCAAGTCTTTGTAATGCGAATAGAACGTCACCCGGTTGCATCCCGCTTGTTGAGTGACTTCGGTGATCGACAGCCGGTTCAGTTCTTTTTCCTTCAATAAAGTAAGCAGCGCCGTTTTCAGCTTTTTTTGGGTGCGCATCGTACGCCGGTCTTCGCTGTTTGTCATGTGGGAACCTCCTGTATCGTCCGGAAAAGAACGCATTCGTGAATTTATTATGACATCAAACCATTTAGATGGACAATCAATAAATTTATCTGTAAATTTACATATGTAGTTTATTTTAGTTTAACACATTCAATTTTTAGGAGGAAAACACATGGCTCGTTTAGAAGGAAAAGTTGCCATCATTACAGGAGCGGCACAGGGAATGGGTGCGGCCCATGCACAGAAATTCATCAAAGAAGGCGCGAAAGTCGTTTTGACGGACTTGAACGAAGAAAAAGGAAAGGCACTTGCTGCGGAACTGGGCAGCAATGCATTGTTCATCAAGCAGAATGTCACAAGCGAAGCGGATTGGGCAAGCGTTGTCGCAGCAGCGGAAGGAGCATTTGGACCGGTTAACGTGTTGGTCAACAACGCCGGCATTACGATGGCGAAATCGATTTTACAGACGACGGAAGAAGAATACCGCCGCATCGTCGACATCAACCAGGTTTCCGTCTTTCTTGGCATGAAAGCGATTATCCCATCCATGCAAAAAGCAGGGGGCGGTTCGATCGTCAACATTTCATCGATGAACGGTTTGGTGGCGGGTGCCATCGGCTACACCGATACAAAATTCGCGGTGCGCGGCATGACAAAAGCGGCAGCCATCGAATGTGCGCATTACGGCATCCGTGTCAATTCGGTTCACCCGGGCGTCATCGCGACACCGATGATCATGCAGGAAGACACAAAAGCGGCTGTCGAAGCATTTGCCCAGCACATCCCGTTGAAACGTGTGGCCCAGTCGGAGGAAGTTTCGAACATGGTGCTGTTCCTGGCATCGGACGACTCCAGCTATTCCACAGGCTCGGAATTTGTGGTGGACGGTGGCATGACGGCGCAGTAAATAAACAAAAGGCTCCAGATCCAAGATGGATCCGGAGCCTTTTTCCTGTATGCAATGCCTTGTTGCTGGGATCTTCTTCAATCCCTATATTTTTAAAAGTAGTTTATAAGGGACATCTTGCCTTTGCAGACATATTCCTGCAGGAAGAGGGAATAGGAAGAATGAATATCGGGTGAAAAGCAGATGTTTTCTCTTCGCCAGGAAAGCGGTGGATTAAGGGATAGAAAGGAGCTGATAGCAGTGGGTAAAATCACTAAGCTAGTTGGAGCAGCGGGAGCTGTAGCAGGAACGGCATATCTTTCAAAGAGTGAAAACCGGAAAAAGGTAAAAGCGCAGCTGAACAAAGCCGCAGAAAAACTAAACACCAAATATGTCCGGAATTTAGGGAAGCCTTCGGGTATTGACGATGCCGAAATGGTGGATGAAGGCGCTATGACCAGTGTCCGGTATTACAATAAGCTGCAACAAAAGTCTTTGGATTCAAAACTCTAATATAAAAAATAATAGTAGAATCGGGGCCTTTTCAGTTAAGTGGGGAAAAGGCTTTTTGCCAGCTGCTTTATTGAAGCACTCCACCTATTCCACAGGTTCGGAATTTATGGTAGACGGCGGTATAACGGCGAAGAGACTGAAAAAATGAAACCCGAAGATGATAAAATCAATCTGCGGGTTTTTCTGTATTTATATCTCTTTACGTCTGCTGGCTGCAGGAATTTTCAGTTCCTCCCGATACTTGCTGATGGTGCGCCTTGAAATGGGGATGCCTTTGCATAAAGCCAAATAATCGGCAATTTTTTGGTCGGAGTACGGTTTGTCTTTGTCTTCGTGCGAAATAAAGACCTGTATTAGTGACTTAACCGAAGTCTGGGACACTTCTTCACCTTCAGCGTTTGTCAGTTTGGAAGGAAATAGCTGCTTTAGCTCAAAAGAGCCGAAAGCAGTTTGAACCACTTTGTTTGATACAGCTCGGCTTACCGTGGATTCGTGCATGTCGATTTCTTCTGCAACGTCTTTAAGTGTAAGCGGATTCAAATGGCTGGAACCGTTTTTAAAGAACTTCTCCTGCCTATTTATAAGGACAGATACTATTTTAATGAGTGTATTACGCCGTTGTTCAATACTGTTAAGCAGCCATTGGACTTTTTGGAACTGAGTCTGGAGGTAGGAGGATGCGTTATCTTTTGGGCGATGAACCGGCGAATAGAAACTGTTCATCTGGATATCCGGGAGATGGCTGTCATTCAGTTTGAAAGTGAGTTGGCCATTCATAGTTGCCACAATAATATCCGGTATCACGTATTCCAGAGTGAATGCGCCAAGGAAAGTACAAGGCTTTGGATGAAGTGTCCGAATCAACTGATGAATTTTCTTAATTTCCTCTAAGGAAATCTTCATCTTTAAAGATATCTCTTTCCATTTTCGTTCGGCTAGCAAATCCAAGTATTGCTCCACCAGCTTTTTTGCAGCAGTTTCTTCAGGGTGCAAGTTTTGGAGCTGCAGCAGCAGGCATTCTTTTAAATCTCTGGCACCTATCCCTGTCGGCCCTGCTTTTTGGAGGAGAAGGATGCCTGCTTCAATCTGGTCTTTGCTGAACGGGACAGGCTGTCCGGACAAATCCAGATAGCCGTTGTCATCCAGATTATAGATTAGAAACTTCAATAGCTTTTGCGTGGATTTATCAGAGTAAATAAGTTTAGCGCTGCTGTACAAAGAGTCTCTTGTGATTTCCTCGTTGCCGACAAGTGCTTCAAGCGGCCATTCTGCGCTTTGCCGAGCAGGATAGGAGCGAAGGGATTCTGTTGTACTAAGGTCTCGATTCTCCTTTTCCTTCAATTCAATGAGCGGGTTTTCTATTTCCTGTTCCCGGATATAATGTTCAAGCTCGGCAGTTGAATACTGCAGCAGTTCAATCGCCTGCCTTAGCTCAGGAGTCATAGCGATATTCAGTTTTTGTTGCTGCTGAAGTGTAGTTTTCATACTGGGCTCCTTTCGAACAATCACATTCAGAATATGAAGAGATAATTAGCGATATTGTAACATGTTTCTTAATAAATTTTCGTAATAGATTAACAATAGTCAAAGGAAGCAATAAACATATAAAAAGAGCCAGCCGTTCTCAAGAGCGGCTGGCTTCATTCTCTATTAATTTAAATTAACTTGCTCACTTGGAGTATTCGCAATCAGTTCAGTATCTTCCTGCCGGCTCTTTGCAACAAAGAACCCGATAAAAAACCCGATAATGCCAGTGGCAATCCACCCTGCCCCATTTTCGAAGAGGGGGATAAAGCCGAATGCCCGGTTGATGGCATCGGGCGCAATTCCAGCTTCCTTCAAAGCATCCAATACAGCAACGATGCCGACGCCAATCATCGTGCCGATATAGACAGAACGATGTCCTTTAAATAGATTGTTGGCGAAGATCAGGACAATCAAGGCAATGGCCAGCGGGTAAAGCAGCAACAGAACCGGTGAAGCCATTGTCAAAATTGTGGTTAAGCCGAAGTTGGTGATGATGAGCCCCATCAGTGCAAACACAATCAGCCACTTTTTATACGAGATGGATGGCATTAGACGTTCGAAATATTCGGCCACTGCTGACAAACACGCGACATTAGTCGTGATGCCAGTCAGGAAAATGACTGTCCCGATAAGGAAGATGCCGATCTGGCCGAACAGTACAACTGCACTTTGCGCCAGAACTTCGCCGCCGTTTTCTTTGTAGCCGATTTGGTCGAGGCTGGTAGCGCCTAGCCACGCCATTGACACTTGCAGCAGCACCAGGCCGGCGACAGTAATAAGGCCTGCTTGGATGAAGACTTTCGAAATTGTTTTCGGTGACTGAATGCCGATGGCTCCGATTGATTTGATGAAAATTCCGCCGAAAACAAAAGCGGCGAGTACGTCCATTGTATAATAGCCCTGTGTAAAGCCTTCGAGGAATGCACTGCTGGCGGAGATGTATTCGCCCATTGGCTTGCCGAAGCCGCCCATTGGCGTAATCAGTGATTTAGCAATCAGGATAACCAGCAATATGCCAAAAATCGGTGTGATGATTTTCCCGAGCCGGTCGACGAATTTTGTTGTGTTCCATGACAAGATCACCGTTAAAAGAATAAACAGCACTGAAAAAACAAACAGGAACAGTGTATTGCTTGCGTTTTCAGCCATCAGCGGAAAAACAGCGATTTCATAAACGACAGAAGTTGTCCGTGGAATTACATAAATCGGTCCAAGTGTTAAAAACAGCAGGATTGAAAAGACGATGGCAAAAACCGGGTGCACGCGTGATGCCAGTTTCTCTACGGTCCCGCCGCCGCGTGTCAAAGCGATAATGGCAAGCAGCACCAGGCCGACGCCTGTCACTAAAAAACCTGCCATGGCAATCCATGTATTGGTGCCTGCCTGCTGGCCGACCATTGGCGCAAAAATGACATTTCCTGCACCTAGGAACATGGCGAAAAGCATAAATCCGATAGCGAAAATTTGGCTGAATTTAATTGATTCCATCTTAACCTTCCCCCTTGAATGTGTAATATGGAGCGTATATTAGCCTTTTGCTGATCCTTTGCTTAAACGGCCAAGCAAGAACATGCCCATTCCCATGCCGATCATTGCATTTGTTTTTTTGTTGAAGGTTTGACGGACGACCAGATTTAAATTCTGTGGGCGTTCGGCCAAGCGGCGCATAAAATAGCCATACCAGTCGTTGCCGAACGGAACGTACGTACAGAAATTATAACCTTTTTTGGCCAGCTCCAATTGAAGATCTTTGCGGAACCCATACAGCATCTGGAATTCAAACTGGCTGTTCGGGATATTATGTTCTTTTACAAACTGCAGTACATGATTGATGATATGGTGGTCATGTGTTGCAATTGATGTGAACTTTCCGTGAAGCAGGTGGTATTCGATTAATTGGATGTAATTGGTGTCAATTTCCGCTTTTTCCTGATATGCGAGTTCGGCTGGTTCTTTATAGGCGCCTTTGACGATGCGGAGACGATAATTCTTGTATTTTTCAAGGTCTTCTTCCGCGCGGAAGAAATAGGCTTGGATGACGGTGCCGATATTGTCGTAATCCTGATGCAATTCTTCGAGAATATCGAATGAAGGCTGCAGATGTGAATGGTCTTCCATATCGAAATTGACAAAAATAGTGTAATCATGTGCCTTGGCGACAATATCTCGCAAATTTTCCAAGCAGAACTTGTAATCGATATCGAGGCCAAGTTGGGTCGGCTTTAAAGAAATATGGGCATCCAGCTGGTGCTGGTGAATAGCGTCAATCACTTCTAGAATCTGTTGTTTCGCCTGGAGAGCTTCTTCTTTTTCGAAAACAAACTCTCCAAGATTGTCTATCGTAGCAGAAATGCCTTCCGCATTTAATTTGCGGATGCTTTCCACCATTTCTTCAATCGTAGTGCCGGCAACGACAGATTGCGCTCCAAGTTTTAAGCCCCAGCGCTTTGCCGCTCCATTTAGTGCTTTATTCTGTGACAACATCATAAAAAAATCTTTTGTTGCGTTCATTTTTATTCGCCTCCGTCTATTTTAATAGAAAACCTTCTGTAAATGGGTCGGTTACGTCCAATGAAAATTGGTGCATTCCTGTAACCCAAGCAGAACCGGTGATTTTCGGGATGATTGCTTTGTAGTCGCCAACTTGGGCATCTGCTATTATGGCTCCTTTAAATTTCGAACCAATGATGCTTTCCTGAATGATTTCTTCGTTTTTTGCAAGGGGCAATGTAGCGAGTTTCGCGCAAGTGCCTGTGCCGCAGGGGGAACGGTCCAACTGGCCGTCACCAAAGACTACGGTGTTTTTATAATGGTGATCGCCGCGTTTCAAACTGAATTCGACCAGGTCGACAGTGGAGATGTCCGGAATTTCGGGATGAGCGATGGTTAATTGTTCATTTGCTGCTTTGCGGATTGCAATGCCAAGGCGCGTAATTTGATCCTGCTCATCGATTGACAGTTCCAGTCCGAACTGTGCGGCATCCACTATGGAAAAGAAACTGCCGCCGAATGCAATGTCCATTTGAACTGGGCCAACCTCAGCCACATCAACAGATACGTTCTTTAGGAACAAGAAAGACGGGACATTGACGAACGATACTTCTTTCACACGCTCGTTTTCGTAACTGACAAAGCAAGTGACGATGCCTGAAGCCGTGTCGAGAAGCAAGCGGTCTTTCTTTTCGATGAGGCCATGGTCGATTGCAACCGTTACAGAAGCAATCGTCCCGTGCCCGCACATATTCAAGTAACCGCCAGAATCCATGAATAGAACCCCAAGGTCACATTCCGGATTGCAAGGCTTTGTCAAAATGGCGCCGAACATATTGAGGTGCCCCCGCGGTTCATGCATCAATAGTTTTCGAATGGAATCAAGGTGGGTTTGCATGTACTGCTTTTTTTGCATCATAGTGTCACCCTGGATTTCAGGGATCCCATCAATAACGATGCGGGCAGCTTCTCCCATCGTATGGGCATCTATTGTTTGGATTAGTTGCTCAGAAACAATCATTTGGGTGCCTCCTTCGAATAATGAATTCGCTTACATAACTAGTAATATGCAAGAAGCGTGCCAACTTTCAAAAACCCATTGGAATAAACATTAAAAGAATTTTCTGTCTCTCAAATATGTACAGAGTGTTTACAAGTGTGTAAAGTGTTAATTAACAGAAGGTCTACAAGAGAGCAGGTGGCAATCATGAAAAGCGAGGCAGAAAAGAATGGCCAATATTATTTAGAGGCTTTGCTTGAAACAACATCGGAAGCAATTTCCATCGTGAATGAAGAGGGAGAAGTACAATATTGGAACGATAAAGCGGAAAGCCTGTATGGTATTTCAAAAGAAAAAATTGTTGGGGAAAAGATAAACAAATTCTTTGAGAAAGAGGACTTGAAATTACTTGAGATTTTAAAAACCCGTGAGCCGGTGTTCAATGTATATCATCAGCCGCGTCCAGACAAACATGTCCGAATCAGCTCATCGCCGATATTCAATGCGTCAGGCGCACTGGTAGGAGCGGTAGCCATTGACCAAGACATTTCTAATATTGTGCAGCTCAATGAAAAACTGTCACTGACGACAACGGAACTTCAAAAAGTTAAGCAGCAATATAATCTAAAAGCACAGAATGGACCGCTATCAAACATCAAAGGACAAAGTCCGGCTTTGCAGACCATTAAGAATCTGACGCTAAAAGTGGCGAAGACCAATGCTACAGTTTTAATTCAAGGAGAAAGCGGGGTCGGAAAAGAGCTGTTTGCCCAAGGCATCCATGAAGCCAGTGCCCGGAGCAATGAAGCATTCATTCCAATCAATTGCGGAGCGATCCCGGAAGCGCTGTTCGAGAGCGAATTTTTCGGTTATGAGAAAGGTTCGTTTACCGGAGCAGATAAGAACGGCAAGGCAGGGAAAGTGGAGAAGGCAAACGGCGGGACGCTATTTCTGGATGAGGTGGGCATGTTGCCGCTGGATATGCAGGTTAAACTGCTGCGTGTCCTTCAGGAACGTGAAGTATCCCGAATCGGCAGCCATTCGCCGATTAAAGTGGATATCCGGATTGTTGCTGCAACTAACAGCGATTTAGAAAAAATGGTCAGAAAGGGACAGTTCCGGGAAGATTTATATTATCGTTTGAACGTCGTTACGCTGAAAATTCCGCCGCTGCGCGAAAGAGTAGAAGACATTCCGGTGCTGATGGAAAACTTTCTCCATGAATTTACCTTTAATCACCATAAAGAGCCACCTGTCATTTCAGAAAAGGCCATTGAGCTTTGTGTGAACTATGATTGGCCGGGGAATATCCGTGAGTTGCGGAATGTGGTAGAACGAATGGTCATCCTTATTGATGGCTCGTCCATCAAGCCGGAAAATCTCCGATATATCATGCCTCGAATTTCAGAAGAGACAAAGCAAGGTGGATTGGCACAAGAGAAAAATCAATTGGAAAAAGAGCGCATTGCACAAGCATTGCTTGAAACTTATGGAAACAAAAGTGCAGCTGCAAAGCTGCTTGGAATTTCCCGCGTCAGCTTATACAAGAAAATCAGCCAGTACGGAATTAACTGAATCTAAGAAGGAAACCCTGATTTTAAAGAAGACAGCACAGAACGAAGATGCGCCATAATTTCGACAAATTCAAGAGTTCACAGACTACTTGTCTAGGTTATAATATTAATAACAACTCAATAGACTTTTGACTTTATGTCGAAGGGGAGTAGCTGTAGGGAAACCTATTTCACAGTCGTCATTACATGGTTCGTAGCCATCGGATGTGATAGCAGATAATTTTGCTTAGCGAGACCTTTGCCTTTTATTAGGCAGGGGTCTTTTTTGTTGGCAAAATTAAAGGAGGATAAGAGATGGAAGCAATTTTATTGGAGTATTTATGGGTCTTGCTGGTCCTGGTCGCATTGGAAGGCTTGCTCGCTGCCGATAATGCGGTAGTTATGGCAGTTATGGTGAAGCACTTGCCGAAAGAGCAGCAAAAAAGGGCGTTGTTTTACGGGTTGATGGGGGCATTTGTGTTCCGGTTTGCAGCGCTGTTCATGATTACCTTGTTGGTGGATGTATGGCAGATCCAGGCGCTCGGAGCCGCGTATCTATTGTTTATCGCATTCAAGCACATTTACGATCAGCGGAAAGGGAAAGAGCATTCCCTCGAGCCGGAATCGACAAAAGGGTCCGGCTTCTGGATGACGGTATTGAAAGTTGAATTGGCGGATATCGCCTTTGCGATCGATTCGATGCTGGCAGCCGTCGCGCTGGCGATTACGTTGCCGCATCTGGGCGATTTTGAAATCGGTGGGATCAACGGCGGCCAGTTTGCTGTCATGCTTGCCGGCGGATTGGTCGGCATCATCATCATGCGTTTTGCTGCCCACAAATTCGTCAAGCTCCTGGCAAACTACCCGCAACTGGAAACCACCGCTTTTGTCATTGTCGGTTGGGTGGGCGTCAAGCTGACCGTCCTCACCTTAGGTCACGAAAAGCTCGGGATTCTGCCGTATGACTTTGCCCATTCGACAGAATGGAAGCTCATTTTCTGGGGCGTCCTGCTTGGAATCGTCGCAGTCGGCGCGTTGATCAGTGTGAAGAAAAAGAAAGAAAAGGCAGCGTAACGGCGCAGTCCATGAAAAACGAAAGCCCGCGGATCCATTTCGGATCCGCGGGCTTTTGCGTGAAGCAGGCCGCATCGTTTACTGCCTGCTGTTTTTCATCAGTTTGACGAGTTCATCCAGCCGCACGGCAATGTAAATCAAAACCATTGCTCCGACTCCGGCCCAAATGGAATCGTGGAATAAACCCAATAGGACTCCTATTGCAGTATACATTAACAAATTTCTGTTTATCAAAAAGGCACCTCTTTCATGATTCTTGTTTTCAGATTTGCTTAAAATTAAAACTTATTGGATATTCATACAAATAATTACAATTCTATCATAGCATAGATAGCCTCTCTGAAAGGTGGACTACAGTAATTCTTGCTCCTTGCGGATGATGATTGTGATTCGCCGGCTTAACGAAGGAAGTTCAGCAATTTCGGCGTTATTGGAAAAGGAGTTTATTGTCTTCTTTTATACGCATTTCTTCTATATACAGTTAAAGAAGATTGTCTGTATAAGGAGAGGATCGCCATGGCCAAAGAGGTTTACCTGAGAAAGATTATTCACGATACCTACGGGGAATTGTATCAGTTTTTCGAACTGGATCCGGCAAGCGGCGAACAACGGGCGGTGTCTCCGTTTGAAGCAGGGATGTTCAGGGAATTTGAGCAGGAACCGGAACTGCTGTACATCCAGTCAAAGCGCGGGGCGGACGCCGCCGGTTACTGCAAAGGGCAGTGCTTCGTCGTTAAACAGGGATCGAAATTCGCTGCCACGACTTCTCCGAAATGCCCGAAGAAATACGTCCGGTCCCGGGAGAAACTGGTGCTTGAGAAGCGGCTCATTCCGTTTCAAAATCAGCTGCTGGTGATGGAAGACATCGAATTCGATTCGCCGCAGGCGGCCATGGGGGCCGCAATCGGCGGCTGGGTGAGAAGTGCGCATGACTGGAAAGAAAAGCCGGGCACTTAACTGCTGAACGGATCGGATCCGTTCTGGGGATGGCCGTGAAAAGTTTATAAAAAATGAATGAAAAGAGGGCTTCTTAGAATTTATTCGGGAGAGCCCTCTTTTTCTGTGCAATTTTACATCGGCCATTGTAAGGTTAATGGTAGAAGGACTATAAAATACATATGGACAAAAGGAGAGGAAGCAAGTGACACAGGAAATGAAAGCAAACTCTGTGAAACAGCGGCTGCTCGACATGCTCGAAAGCCGAAAAGATGAAATGATCGAGATTCGCCGCCATCTGCATCAGCATCCGGAGTTGTCGTTCCAGGAAGAGAAAACCGCCGCGTTCATCGCGGATTTCTACAAAGGAAAAGACGTCGACGTACAGACGCATGTTGGAAACGGCTACGGCGTCATTGTCACCATCCAAGGCGGCAAGCCCGGCAAAACAATCGGGCTGCGGGCGGACTTCGATGCGCTGCCGATCTTTGAGGAAGCAGACGTGCCGTTCAAGTCGCAGAACGAAGGCGTCATGCATGCATGCGGCCACGACGGCCATACCGCGTACCTGCTGGTTCTCGCCGACTGCCTGATCGGGATAAAAGAGGAATTGTCCGGAACCGTTAAAATCATCCACCAGCACGCGGAAGAAACTCCGCCGGGCGGAGCGAAAAGCATTGTCGAATCCGGCATACTGGATGACCTCGACTATGTCTTCGGCACGCATCTGTTTCCAAGCCACCCAGCCGGCACGGTCGGCTACCGCAGCGGCTATGCCATGGCGGGGCGTACGTATTTCAAATTGCGCATCCAAGGCAAAGGCGGCCACGGTTCGACGCCGCACCAGGCGAACGACCCGATCGTCGCAGGCGCTCATTTTATCACAGCGATCCAGACCGTTGTCAGCCGCCGCTTGAACCCGTTCGAAATGGGCGTTGTCACCATCGGTTCGTTCGACGCGAAAGGGTCCTTTAATATCATCAAGGACAGCATCGAAATTGAAGGCGACGTGCGCTACATGAACGACAAGACGCAGGAAATTATTGCCCGGGAAATAGAGCGCATCACGAGAGGGATTGAGCTGGAGTTCGGCGTTGAATGCAGCCTGACCTATACACCGGACTATCCGCCGCTATGCAACGATGCGGAAGTTACAGCGAACGTCGTGTCGATCCTGAAGAACGCCAACGATCCGGCCATAAAAGAAGTGGTGGAGTTCCCGGTATTCTCAGGATCTGAGGATTTTGCGTATTACCTGGAAAAAACGCCGGGGCTGTTCTTCAATATCGGCTGCATGCCGAAAGGGAGAGAAGAAATCTACCAGAACCACCACCCGAAATTCGACATCGATGAAGACGCGCTGCTGGTATCGGCAAAAGCTGTTGCCCATGTCGTCTGCAGCTACAGCGGAATTGAATAACAGAACAAAAAACAGCCGTCCTTCAAAAAGGCGGCTGTTTTCTATTGGTCTTAAATTTTACTGCTGCACAGTTTTTGTATTTGGAGCGGCTTTGCCTTTCAGCCGTTCCGGCGCTTCCATTTCGTTCATGATGGTTTCGCCTTCCACATCGATGTTTGGCACGATCCGGTCCAGCCATTTTGGCATGTACCAGGCAGCTTTGCCCATCAAGAGCATAACAGCCGGCACGATCATCATCCGGACGATGAATGCATCGAACAGCACGCCGAACGCCAGCGCAAGGCCCATGACTTTCACCATCGGGTCCGGTGCCATCATGAAGCCGGTGAATACCGCAATCATGATGAGTCCGGCAGCGGTCACAACGCCGCCGCTGTCGCGGAGTCCGGCAAGCACCGCTTTCCGGGCGTCGCCCGAATGCGTGAATTCTTCGCGCATCCGGCTGACGAGAAACATCTCATAGTCCATCGCCAGGCCGAACAGGATACCAACGACGATGATCGGAAGGAAGTTCAGGACAGGGCCCGACGTAGAGAAGCCAAACAGTTCATAGAAATTGCCGTCCTGGATGACCCAAGTGACAAACCCTAAAGTGGCACCAAGGGACAGGACGAATCCGAGCACCGCTTTCAGCGGCACAAGAATCGAACGGAATACGATGACCAGCAGGACAAATGCCAGTCCGATGATCAGCGTCGCAAATACCGGCAGCGCGTCGGCCAATTTATCGGAAGTGTCGATATTGACGGCGGTCAAACCGGTGACGAACAATTCCATGCCTTCGTAGTCGGCATCTCGAATTTCATTGACAAGCTCTTTTGTTTCGGCATCATTCGGGCCAGTCACCGGATTCAAGGTGATGACGGCCATGTCGCCCGTTTCTTTCGGGATGACATTCGAGATATAGGCAACGTGGTCCATCGCGGTAATGTCCGCTTGCAGCGTTTCCAGCTGGCTCAGAACTTCGCCGCCTTCTTCCGCTTTTGCAACGACGACAAGGGAAGCGTGATAGCCTTCACCGTAGGCTTCTTTCAGAAGATCGTAAGCTTGGCGTTCATCGGTGTCTTCTCCGTAGAAGCCATCATCCGGTAATCCCAGTTCCATGTGGAAAAACGGGATAGAAATGACCCCGAGAATCACCATGCCGGCAAGAGCAACCACCAACGGGAATTTCCCGACAAGGCGCGCCCAGCCGTTCATGAGCTTGCCGGACAGTTTGACGCGGTCGGTAAACCGTTCGCTGACCGTTTTCTTGCGCCCAGCCGGCGGGGTCATTTTATCGCCCAGCAGGTAAATGACAGCCGGTACGACAGTCACTGCAATGACGATGGCCAGAAATACGCCGACCGCAGCCGTATAGCCCATCATCGACAGGAATGGAATTTGCGGCACGGACAAACCGAGCAGCGCGATGACAACGGTCAGGCCGGCGAACACGACGGCGCTTCCGGCAGTGCCGTTGGCAATCGCGACGGCTTGTTTGATGGAATAGCCTTTTTCATATTCCTGGCGGAAACGCGACAGGATAAACAAGGCATAGTCGATGCCGACCGCCAGCCCGAGCATCGCAGCAAGTGACAGACAGACGGTTGAAATGGACGTGAAGTTCGTCGCGAATACGACGCCAAGAAGTCCGATCCCAAGACCGACTCCGGCAGTGACAATCGGCATGCCTGCGACAAGCAGTGAGCCGAAAGTGAAAAACAGAATCAGAAAGGCTGCGAGTACGCCAAGCACTTCCGTCGCCATTTCCATTTTAAAAGGATGCACTTCGACATCGCCGGACAGTTCTGTCTGAATGCCGGCGTTTTCCGTAATCTCAATCGCTTCTTTGACATGGGCGATCGACTCCTCGGACACATCCGCTGCGACCGTGTCGTACATGACCATTGAGTAAGCGATGGTCTGGTCTTTGTTGTAGTTCATCAGCATGTCGGGCGTATAGACCGCTTCGACTGCCTCGTCTTCCTGGACGCTTTGGACCACTTCGTTCAGTTTCTCCGCAACATCCGGATCCATCAAGGTTTTGCCTTCAGGCGCCTTGTGGACAAGCAGGATCTGGCCGCCGGCATTGCCGACTTCCGGGAACTCCTCTTTCATCATTTCGATCGTATCTTGCGAAGACGTGCCGGGAATCGACAAATCTTCATCAAATTCAAAGCCGTAACCGAGCACAAGCCCGCCCATCACGAGCAGCAGGATGAGTGCTGCTGCAATCACCGCTTTCGCATGGTTCATGGACCATTGCCCTAATTTATATAAATATTTAGCCATAATAAACCCCTTCCAATTTTCCAAGCACTACCTATATTAATATAAAACGGAAGGGAAGTGCACGTTCTACTGAGGGCATGACCAATTTATTCGCGCGGAGCGGACACAGAATATTCAATTCTGGAAGCAGGGCAAGCTAGTAAATGGAAAACAGGCAGGCCAATGGGCGGCTTGCCTGCTGGATGCAGCTGTAAGGCTTATACTTTCTCCCGATTATCTGTCCGTACAGGAAATGCGATGCGATGCTGCATGTCATTCAAGGTTCCGAGCGGATGCGGGTTGAGCTGAAAATGGCTGATGGCGTTGCCGATCACTTGCGCCTGTTTGTTGAGTTCCGGGTCGTACAAGTCGATGGAGTGGATGGAAATCTCGGAATCCGACACTTCGATGACGCGCACTGCCTGTTCGTCGAGAACGGCGGCAATCTGCATGAAGCTCCACTGATTCCGCTCGACAATCGAATTGAAATGGTTATGGCCGTTGACATACAGCCCGCGTCCTCGTTTTTGGCTTAACACAGTCCACACTGGAATGTCGGGAGGGATGCAGAGCTTATCCTGATTGGAGTTCGTCGTCGTGCCGTGGACGGGATGATGGGCGAACACAATCAGCGGCAGATTTCCGCTTCCTTCAACTACGTCATCAAACCAGTCCAGCTGCTCCGGGTCGATTGTGCCTCCCCAGTCCTCGTTGTCCTGTTCTTTTGCGGTGTCGAGAAAAGCGAGGGTAGCTGCATCTGTCGTGATGGCCTGGTAGCGCTGCTGCTTGGTAACCATCAGCACTTCGTTGCGTGTCATACCGTAGACATCGTGATTCCCAAGTACATGAACGAACGGTTTCTGGTGCTGGTCGATCAAGGCATAGACTTCCTCGAGCTCCTCTTTCAGCCCGTAATTCGTCAAGTCGCCAACGGATACATACAAGTCTGCTTGAATTGAAAAAAAGCGTTCCAGAAACGTCTCGTAAAAAGCGTTGCGCTCTTCCTCTGTCAACAAATAGCCTTCTTCGAGTGCCGGATAATGCAAATCGCCGATTACTGCAATTTTCAATGTCTCCATCTCCTCTCATTCGCTTACGCCATCCAGTATGGCAGACCATTGCTAAGCTGCTTTAAAGAAAATATTAAGCTTTGTAAACTTTCGGTTCCGAAGCCGAATATATGAGCGGTTCCAGTTTTATTGAACGGTACCAATCTATTTTCCTTGGGCTTTCAAGGAGCTGTTGCTGTCCCTCGGAATCGACTTTCTTTATACTGAGTGGAACAAGACGAAGGTTTTTGGCAATTCCTATTTAAGGAGAGATGGCATGGAACAATCATGGCAGGCGGCTTCCAAATCATTGAACAACATTACCGTAACGTCACACCCGGACAATGAGCCGGTCACGATACAAGGGGTAGCCGGGGACATGCGCTGCATCGGCGTTGGAACAGATGCCGCGGTGTTCCAGTCGCTCATAGAACCCGGCTATGCGTTTAAGGTATATGCAGACGGCAAGCAGGACAAACTCGAAGCGGAAGCGGAAGTGTATAAGCGGCTGGGGGACTCGCGATTTTTCTCCCAATGCTTTGGCGCCACGGACCGGCTGCTGGTCTTGAAATACGAAGAAGGGCCGACGCTTTTTGACTGTCTGCTGCAGGGCATTCCGGTTCCGGATCAAGTGATTGCCGATGTGGAAGCGGCCCGCGATTTTGTACGAAAGCAAGGGATGAATCCGCGCGACATCCATTTGAAAAACATCCTTTTGCAAAATGGGCGCGCAAAACTGCTTGATGTATCGGAATACATCAAGCCGGGCAACGATTTCCGGTGGGAGCATCTGAAAAAAGCGCATAGCGAATACTACGGTTTGATCAAAGGGACCCCGATGCCGTTCTGGCTGCTGGATACAATCCGGAAATGGTATCATCACTGGAACAATTATTCTTCATCGATTGACGAGTTTATGGAGATTGTCTTTAGACAGCTGAATTTCCGAAAATAATAAATCGGCCTGGTGCATTTAAAACCCCCTTTCCGTTTAAAACTTAAAACGGGAAAGGGGGTTTTTATTATTACCGCATATTAATGGAGTCCATTTTTTTATTGATCAAGGAGGCGAGAGTTTCTGCAGGCAGCGGTTGGCTGAAAAAATAACCTTGGATCTCGTCGCATTTCAGCGTTTTTAGGGACGCGAGTTGTTCAGGCGTTTCCACACCTTCTGCAATGACGGACAATTCCAGGCTATGGGCCATCGAAACAATCGCTTCGACAAGTGCTTTGTCTTTTGGATTGGCCACCATGTCCTGGATAAACGGCCGGGCGATCTTCAAGCTGTTGATCGGGAATTGTTTTAAATAAACCAAGGACGAATAGCCGGTGCCGAAATCATCCAGTGCGATTCGAACCCCCATATTCCGCAATGCCTGCATACGGGCAATCGTTTTTTCCGCATCATAGACTGCGACGCTTTCCGTGATTTCCAGTTCCAGTGACGAAGCGTCAAAGCCGGTCGCCTCGAGCACTTCTTGGACTGTATCCAACAATTCGTCATGCATAAATTGTAGGGGCGACAAGTTGACGGCAAGCTTTAAATGGGGATGGCCCTCGTCGTGCCATTTTTTCGCCTGCATGCAGGAATTGTACAGCACCCATTTTCCAATCGGGATGATCAGGCGGGTTTCTTCCGCCAGCGGGATAAATTCGGCGGGCGAAATGATCGTCCCGTTACATGTCTGCCAGCGGATCAAGGTTTCCATGCCGATGATTTTTCCAGTGGCTGCTTCTACTTGCGGCTGGTAATGCAGAATGAATTCCTCGTTATCGAGCGCATCCCTTAAATCGTTTTCGAGCTGGATTTTGCGGGATATGGTCGCCTGCATATCGCCGGAGAAAAACTGGTAGTTGTTTTTCCCGTTTTCTTTTGCATGGTACATGGCGATATCTGCGTGTTTCATCAATTCCTCGGTCGTTTCACCGTCCTGTGGATAAACGGCAATGCCGATGCTCATGGACACATGCAATTCCTGGCCGTTAACTACTACCGGCTTCTCGAGGATGGACTGGATTCTTTTGACAAGCGGCACAATGTCTTCGGTGGCTTTGATGTCATTCAGGATGATGGTGAATTCGTCGCCGCCTTGCCGCGATACCGTATCGATTTGGCGCAGGTTCTCAGCCATCTTTTTGGAGAACCCTTGCAGCAGCAAGTCGCCGAATTCATGGCCAAAAGTATCGTTGATGTTTTTAAAGCGGTCCAAGTCGACAAAGACTACCGCGATTTGATGCGAACGGCGTTTGGCTGAAGCAATTGCGTCATTCAATTTGTCCAAAAACAGCCTCCGGTTCGGCAATCCACTCAGCGCGTCATGGTAAGCCATATGCTCCATTTTCTGCACGGCTACTGCCAATTGTTCGTTCTTCGTGCTGAGTTCGGCGGTCCGTTGTTCGATTTTCTCTTCCAGCATAGAAGTTAAATCATGATATTGGGCCAATAATTTCTGGTTTTCAAGCACAGTGAAGACTTGCCTTAATATAATTAGGGCGACCGATATGCCCGCTCCGGCAATCAGGCCTTTCATGGGGCCGTCTTTTTCAAAAACCATGACGATGAACAGCAGCACGAGGCTAAAGTAGGGCAATAACATTCGCAGCGAAATGCCGTCGTCGTCGGCTGGCCCTGCGTCAGCGGTCAAGCCCGGCGTATCCGCTTCTTTTCTTTGTTCCTGCAGTGCGTATATGCCGGCAAGAGCCGTCAGCAAAAGGCCCACTGTCCATAGCGGGTCGAAAAGAGTTCCGGAAACATAGCTGTCGGACTTGGTAGAATAATAAAGGTAGGCTGTATCGGCGAAAATCTGGACGCCCGAGCTTGCACAAATCAGCGCCAAAACAGGACGGGAGAACAGAATGTCC
The DNA here is from genome assembly GCF_020071995.1 of Planococcus chinensis. Taxonomy (GTDB): domain Bacteria; phylum Bacillota; class Bacilli; order Bacillales_A; family Planococcaceae; genus Planococcus; species Planococcus chinensis_A. The sequence goes on from NZ_JABWTK010000001.1 coordinate 361,397, forward strand.
GTCCGGATATAAAAACTGACCGCACAGAACAAGAGCATCAAATCTCCGACCGGATAACCGATCGATGTAGCGAGCAGTAAAGGAGAAAGCGAACCTTCGGAAAATACATATTGAATTACAAAATGCCAGCTGATTGCCGTAAAAACAGCTATAATGATGCACATATCAAACAGGAATTTAATTTGATTGCTGTTTTTTTTCTTATGCCACAACTGCTGAAGAAAAGCAGCGATGAAAAAAAGAATCTGGAGAAAATAAAAAAGGTCTGCCCATCCCGGGTAAGGCACTTCGCTTTTGGGAATCAGGGAATAATAGATCCGGATGCCTTCTGCAATGGCATAGCTGAGACAGCCCAGTGCAAAAAGAAACCAAAAATACTTTCTTGGGCCTTGCATCTTCCGGTAAACGGCATAAAGCGTCAGCGTAGCAATCAATGAAGCCGAAAAAGGGATGGCGTATGTTCCGACCATTTCAACCGTTTCGTTAAAGCCGCCATAAAAAAGCCATATGTAATAGATGGTTACGTGAAATATTAAATAGGAAATAAACAGTTTGTGGGGTTCAGGCTTTAAAATGGTCTTCACCTCATTCAGAGTAAGGGCATTCCACGGACAAAAGAGCCGGCGATAAATTTATTGTAAATTTACTGATAATTAAAATATATGATATAAAAGTACTTTTTTGATAAAAAGAAATTCTCTTTCATTTATTATAGAGTTTAAAAGAAAATAAAGAAACATATTTATTACAGATTATAACAATTTTTTGTAAAATTATTCCCACCTTCTCTGATAAAAAGATTTTAGAGAAGAGCTTGAAAAAAGAAGAGCACTTTACTTACTTTACTGTCGATGGCAAGATATACTGAATTCAAGATATTTTTTAATGCATGTATCAGGGAAGGATGGAAGATATGGAGAAATACCGCATCAATCAGCAAAATGGCCTGGAATTCGGGCTATATACATTAGGGGACCACATCCCGGATCCGCGGACAGGCGAACGGATTTCAGCCGGCGAACGCATCCGTCAAATAATTGAGTTGGCCAAGCTTGCGGAACAGGCAGGAATCGACTTTTTCAGTGTCGGTGAAAGCCACCAGGACTACTTCGCCACGCAGGCGCATACCGCGGTAATCGCGGCCATTGCCCAAGCGACCGAAAAGATTAAGATTTCGAGCTCGTCGACCATCATCAGCACGTCCGATCCGGTGCGCGTGTTTGAAGACTTCGCCACCATTGATTTGATTTCGGAGGGGCGGGCAGAAATAGTCGCCGGCCGCGCGTCGCGCATCGGACTGTTTGAATTGCTTGGCTATGACATCAGAGATTATGAAGAATTATATGAAGAGAAATTTGCCTTGCTGCTTCAGATCAACGAACAGGAAGTGGTCAATTGGAGCGGCGAATTCCGGGCACCGCTCCGCAACGCCCGCATCATCCCGCGCCCACAGAACGGCTCATTGCCGATTTGGCGTGCGGTCGGAGGGCATCCGGCAAGTGCCATTAAAGCAGGGCACGCAGGAGTTCCGATGATGCTTGCCACACTCGGCGGACCAGCGGAAAGCTTTAAGTACACGGTGGACGCTTACCGGGAAGCCGCGGCCGAAAGCGGCTTCGATCCGGCTGAGCTGCCGGTGGCGACGGCCGGATTTTTCCATGCGGCCGAAACGACGCAGCAGGCATTTGATGAAATGCATCCGCATATCGACAAAGGCATGATGCTGACAAACGGCCGGGGCTATCCAAAGCCGCATTTCTACCAGGGGGCGCATCCACATGATGTGATGAACATCGGCAGCCCGCAGCAAATCATCGAAAAAATCCTGTATCAACATGAAGTGTTCGACCACCAGCGCTATATCGCCCAAATGGACTTCGGCGGTGTGCCGTTCGACCGCTTGCTGCGGAATATTGAATTGATCGGCAATGAAATTCTGCCGGCAGTGAAAAAATACACAGCAAAAAGCTGAAAATGAGAAAACGGACAGCCTTAAAGAGGATGTCCGTTTTTAGTTGGCCGGATTGTCCCGCAGGCTTTAGGAAATGGCTTCGATTTCTGTCGGCTGGTATTTCACTAGCTTCATGTCAAGGCCTTCCGTTGAGACAATTTCCAGCTTTGTATAAAGGAGATCGATGGTCTTGTGAAGAGCGGCAAGCGAGTTTTCGGAAATATTGAACCGGCCGAACATTTGGCTGTAGGATCCGTTCGGTTTGACTTCATCGCCCACTTTTCGGTTGATGACCGCGTTCAATATGCCGGGCATTGCCAGGATTTCTTCAAGCCCTTTGATTTCAGCGATGGTCCCATGATTGAGCAGGATCGGCAAATTGCACGAAGGATACGGCATATAGCTGTTGTCGTATTTCGAAATGTCGTATTTGGCAACATTTTCGCCGACGGCATAGTCGAGCATCATTTCGAGCAGGTTGACGCCGGTTTGCTTTTCAACGATCGTATAGTGTTGGGAACCGCTGATCCGGAAGCCCATTTCGTAAATATAAAATTCCTCATTTTCATATAAAGCCTGAATCAACAGAACGCCGTTGTTGATATTCATAGCGCGGATCATCTCCCGCACTTGCGGATCCACTTTTTCCAGGTAAAGTTCTTTATGGCGGGACGGAAAAGCGACGGCGATCGGCAGCGGCGGATGTTCCTTTGCCTGCTTGTGCACGTGGCGGTCTGTGACAGCGGACAAGTACACTTCCCCGTTTTGGACCGTATAATACATCATGGTGCCGTAAGGCGTGTCGATAAACGGTTCGATGATGGCTGTTTGAGATTTGGAATAATCAAGGGCTTTTTGATAGCCCGCCTTCAGTTCTTCCGGGCTGTAGCACACGGTAATGCCCTGGCTCGCATAGCTGTCAACCGGTTTGGCGATGACCGGGTACTTCAAGGCGACGAGATCTGCCTCATTCAAGTCTGCACCGATTTCATATTCGCCGATGACCGGCACGTTGAATTGGCGGCAAAATGCCTTGAACTGGTCTTTGTTCGAACAGATTTCCAGCTGTTCTTTCGTTGCGTAATAGCGCATTCCCAATTTTTCGCACAATGCCAAAGCGTTCCACGTATTCAAGTCATCAAAACCATTGAACACGCCGTCGATCCCTTCCGACTGTGCGATTTCCACTAAGCGGTCCATATCCGAGGTGCTGACATCGTAGGACCGATCGGCGTATGCTTTCGCAGGGGAGCCAGGTGCCTTGTCCGTCACGATGGTGTAGAACCCCATTCTTTTTGCGGTTTCTACGACGTCAATCATATGGGAGATTCCGCTAAGGATTAATATTTTTTTGGCGGCCGTCTTTTTCATTTTTTTACCTCCAGTGAATGTTGGGATGACGAATCTTTAGGGCATGAATCGGCAAGGGAAGGAAAGAATAAAAATGATTATTTTATTAGGCAGAAAGAAATGGTTAATTCCGCACACTTAATACAAAAATAGCAAGACAAATAGCATAAGTCAATATAGTTATCTGAATTTTTCGATATGTAGATAAAGAATTTTAAACAGGGCAACGTAAAAAGCGGGTCCATTAATTGGACCTGCTTTTTAAGAGTTGCTTTTGAAAAATCTTAAAAACTCCGCACAAGTTTCCTCCGGCGCTTCTTCAGCCAGGTAATGGCCGCAATCGATGCCGTGCCCTTCTACATCGTCCGCCCAGCTGCGCCACACGTCCAGCACATCGTACCAGTTCGGCAAAGAACCTTTTTCGCCCCAAAGTACAAGAGTGGGGCAGTTGATTTTTCGGGTTGCGCGGTCCTGTTCGTCAATGTCACAGTCAATTGTAGCGGCCGCCCGGTAATCTTCACACATTGCATGGATGGTACCGGGAAGATGGATTGCCCGCCAATATTCCGCGAGTGCTTCCGGATGGAATAAATGGCGGGTGCCCTGAAAATAGAAATTGTCCGGGTTCTGGCCGATGACGCGTTCCGGAAAATCAAAAGGCTGCGCCAGGAAAAACCAATGCCAGTATCCCATGGCGAAATCCTTGTTGGCGCGCCGGAACGTTTCGCCGGTCGGGATGATGTCCAGCACGGCCAGTTTTTCGACGGCTTCCGGAAAATCGAGTGCCAGCCGGTAAGCACAGCGCGCTCCGCGGTCGTGTCCGGCGACCGAGAAACGGTCGAATCCGAGTTCTTTCATGACCGCAACTTGGTCTTTTGCCATTTCGCGTTTCGAATAAGTAGAATGGTCCTCGGCCGATTCCGGTTTGGAACTGTCGCCGTAGCCCCGGAGATCCGGCATCACCACGGTGAAATGCTCGGCAAGCCACGGCGCAATCAAATGCCACATTGCATGCGTCTGCGGATGGCCATGAAGCAGCAGGAGCGGTGGGCCTTCGCCGCCGTAGCGAAGGTTGATCTGTGCGCCTTCCGTATCAATTGTGGTTTGGCGGAAATGTTCAAACAGCATGGAATCCACTCCTTTTCCGGTTTTACTTAGTTGTTCCCTTAAAAACCATTTTCAATCCGTTCGGATGAACCATATTGACATGTGGAAGGAATGGGCTTATAGTTCAATCAATTTAAAAACGGAAGGCGGAGAAGCGAGATGAAACTGTACAAGGAATTGGCAGAATGGTGGCCGCTGATGTCTCCCCATACAGAATACGAAGAAGAAGCGGGACTGTACCTGGAAATTATCCGGCGCTATCATCCTGGCGTCCGGACGGCGGTAGAATTCGGCAGCGGCGGAGGCAGCAATGCGTATTACTTCAAGCAGCATTTTTCCATGGTGTTGACCGATTTATCGCCGGACATGCTCGAAATCAGCCGGAAATTGAATCCGGAATGCGACCATATCCAGGGAGATATGAGGAGCTTGGATCTTGGTTCGCAGTTCGATCTCGTTTTCATCCATGATGCCATTATGTATTTGACGACGGCGGCTGATTTACTGGAAGTCATGCACAACGCAAAAAAGCACTTGAACGAAAACGGAATTTTGCTGATCATGACGGACCATTTCACGGAAACTTTTCAGACGGAAACGAGCCACGGCGGCATCGACCAAGGAAAGAAAGGCATGCGCTATCTGGAATGGACTTATGACAGCGATCCGGATGACCATGTAACGGAAACCGAATACGTCTATGTGATGCGGGATGAAGAAGGTAATGTGTTCCGGGAATACGACCGGGCCGAGTCGGGCTTGTTTTCGATGGCGGAGTGGGAAGAACTGCTTGCAGAGGCCGGATTCAAAGCCCATTTCGAACGGGTGGAGTACACTTCTATTGAAGGGACTTATTTTGCCATAGCGGCGACTCAAGAGTAAAAGGCAATAAAAAAAGCAGCCGCTAGGGCTGCTTTTTGAATGAATTATAAACGGTCGCGATCCGTACGGTTTGTTGCATCGGTACGGTTTTTGTTAAGCTGGCCGTCTTCATCAATATCCGCTTCTTCGCGGCGGACGGTTTCGTTCACTGTTTCTGTATCCTGCACTTTGCGTTTGCCGACGACGATTTCTTCAGAAACGACGTCTTTTTTCGTTACTTCCACTCGTTCTTCCGTCAATGGTACGTGGATTGTTTCATTGTCTTCATATGCCCCTGTAGTACCCAAACCGCCTTCAGTTGCAGAAGCTTCTTCGTTTACCGGACGGCGTTCGATATACACTTCTTCGCGTTCCACCGGTACTTCGATGGACTGTTCGCTTTCAACAACGTGTTTGCCGACATTCACTTCGCCGGTTTGCACGCGGTCTTTGTTTACGTTCAAGCGCTCTTCGTGAAGGCGAAGCGTTTCTTCATCCGTATCGCCTGTTCTGCCGAATGTGCTGTCTGTAGAATCAAAATTCGTGCCAGTTGTTCTGCTCGAATCGAAATCCGCACCCGTTGTGCCGCCTGTGCTGAACGGTGCATCCGTTGCAGTTCCAGCGATTGCAGAATCGCTTCTTGTACGGTCACGGTAGCTGTTATAGGAATCACCGTATTCTTTGTCTACGTATAATAAGATTTTGCCGTTTTCCACTTGGTGGTAGTATGCATCACGGTCCGCAGGGTCTAATCCCATGTTGTCAAACGCACTGCGCGTGTTGTCATCTCCGGATAAGAAGTTCACGAATTTCCCCATGAATCCTTCATCCTGCTGCTGGCCTGTAGAGCCTTGCGTATCCAGGTTGACATCTGTCTGTCTCCGGATCATATTCAATTGGTCATTGTCCCGGGCGATAACATAAATATCATCCTCGGTATACCCTTGAGCTTTCAATTCGTTCACTTGGCTTAATACTTCTGCCTGTACGTCATATACACCTATAAGTTTGTTACCTCTTTTTTCCATTTCGAATTCCTCCTTGTAGTTGATGAATCCCTTTTAAAAAGCAAGGTAGTGTTTATGTACCCGGTGTTTTAGCGGCTAAACATCTTCTCAAAATAGACAAATTTAAAACAGGGCATCAGGTTTGTGATCCAATAATTGAAGGAAGTATAATGATAAGGCTGCTATATGGAAGAAAAAATTTTCTCTTGGTTTATTTTTCACATTTTTATAGAGAAATGATCAATAAAAAAAGATAGAGGGTTTAATTAAAGAAAAAATAAGGAATAGAAAAATAATTTGATAGAAAAGTCTGAAAATTTTAAGGTTATCTATTATAATAAATTACACCAATCGAAAGGGAGGCTATAAAAATGGAAGTGATCAAAGGATCTAGCATGATGATCAAAACGGCGCGCACTCTTATTGAAGACGGATGGTCTTTCGTTCAGGATGAGTTTGATGTCATTATAAGCGCAGAAAATAAGCTTACCGGAGAAGCCGTCTCTTTCCCGTCCATCGGCAATTTGAAAAGATGGCTTTACGAAAAAGCATTGAGCTATTAAATAGTACAACGTCCATAAAGAAACAACCGCATTAAAGCCGGCCGGCTCATCATTTGGCCGGCTTTATTTTTTTGTTCGAAACCGTTCCGGCTCGAGGCGTCAGGCACGTTTCTCTTAGTGGAAAAGGGGTATGGCTAAACCATCTAAAACTTACCTGTTGAAAGGAGGAATAAAAATGGCGAAGCACGCTTCGCGTGAAGGGCTGACCGTGGTCATTACCGGAGCATCAAGCGGTTTTGGAAAAGGCGTTGCACGGAAGCTTTCGGAAGAAGGGGCCAATGTGGTGCTTGCAGCCCGCCGGACCTCGCTGATTGAAGAACTGGCCCGGCAATGCGGCCCGAATGCGGTGGCCGTCACCACTGATATTAGTAATGAAGGCGATATGCAGCACCTGATGGATACGGCTTTGTCCCGGTTCGGAAAGGTCGATGTCTGGTTCAATAACGCCGGCCTTGGCATTCTCGGATCTTTTACGGATACGCCGTTGAAAGATCTGAACCGCCTGGTCGACATCAATATGATCGGAACGATGTACGGCACCCACTTGGCGCTCCGGCAATTTAAAAAACAGGGGCATGGGACGCTCATCAACATGTCGTCCTTTGTCAGCAAAGTACCCTTGCCATTCGGTGCCGCATACACTGCCACGAAATTCGGCATCACCGGGATGACGGGCGGTATATATGAAGAAATGAAACTGGAAGGGCATAGCGACATCCATATCTGCGCGGTGCATCCATGGGTGACAGATACACCTTGGGTGGAGCATCTCGCCAATTACAGCGGCCATGAAATTGTGCTCGGGCCAGTGGACGTTCCGGAAAAAGTCATCGGCGTTGTCATCGGTCTGATCGATCAGCCGAAAGCGGATGTGGATGTTGGGTTCAAATCGAAAGCGGCGGTGGCTTCTTTCGAACTCATGCCGCAAGTAGTCGAATATTTGAATGGCCGGTCGCTGCTCGGAATGCTGCGGTCTGCACCGGAAGCGGGGAATTCGGCGGGCAGCCTTCACCAGCCGAAATATGAAGGCACCGAAGTTTCCGGAGAAATGCGCAATCGGCTGAAAAAGAAACTTACAGGAGACAAGTGAGAAGGGGAAAATCTAAAAGAACGGGGAGGAAACAGCATGCCTAATGAACGCTTACGCGAAGGCTTGACGGCAGTAATCACCGGCACATCCAGCGGCATTGGAAAAGGAGTGGCTATACAGCTGGCAAAAGAAGGGGCAAACGTCGTGCTCGCCGCGCGCAGAACCAACGAAATCGAGAAGCTGGCAGAGGAATGCGGACCGAATGCGATTGCAGTGACAGCTGATATCACAAAAGAAGAAGACATCGCTCGGCTGCTTGAAACAGCGGTCTCTGCGTACGGAAAAATCGATGTCTGGATCAACAATGCCGGAACCGGAACGTATGGCTCGTTTACCGATACGCCGCTGAAAGACCTGAACCGCACGGTGGAAGTCAATTTTCTGGGGACGCTCTATGGCTGCCATTATGCCCTTAACCAATTCAAAAAACAAAAACACGGCACGCTGATCAATGTGGCGTCTTTTGCCAGCAAAGTTCCCCTTGCATTCGGCGCAGCCTATACCGCAAGCAAATACGGTGTATCCGGCCTCACCAATGGCCTGTATCAGGAATTGAGTTTGGAAGACTACAAGGACATTCATATCTGTTCCGTCGATCCGTGGGTGACGGATACGCCTTGGACAGTGCATGCCGGCAATTACAGCGGCCATGAAATCGTCATCGGGCCGGCGGACGATCCGCAGCAAGTGGTGGATGCCATCCTTAGCCAGATTGACAATCCGGAGCAGAATCTGGAAGTCGGTGCCAAAGTGAAAGGAACTGCAGCGTTAAGCAATGTCTTGCCGAAAACGACACGTTCGCTGAACAGCCGGCAGTTTCAGCAGATGCTCGAAGCAGCACCCCCTGCGCCTGCGACTTCAGGCAGCCTGTTTGAGCCGCGTCCGGAAGGGACTGGTGTATCGGGCGACCTGCGCGAACGATTTGAAAAGAAAATGGCCGGTGAAAAATAATTAAAGGACAGGAGGAATTATGATGGCCAAAAAAACGTCCCGCGAAGGGCTGACCGTAGTTATTACAGGAGCGTCGAGCGGATTTGGGAAAGGCGTCGCCCGGCAGCTTGCTGCTGAAGGGGCAAATGTCGTATTGGCTGCACGCCGTACCGCTTTGATTGAGGCGCTGGCAGAGGAACTGGGGCCGCGTGCGATTGCAGTGACGACCGATGTCAGCAAAGAAGAGGATGTCGCGCATTTGTTTGAAGAGGCGCTCTCGGCATTCGGCAAAATCGATGTGTGGATCAACAATGCCGGCATCGGGGCTATCGGGCCATTCACCGATATTCCGACCGATGATTTGAAGCGCGTCATCGAAGTGAACGTTAAAGGAGTCATCAATGGCAGCCATTTCGCACTGCGCCATTTTAAGGAAACGAAAAAAGGCATTCTCATTAATCTTGGTTCAGTTACGAGCGAAATTGCGTTTCCGTATTACGCCGGCTACAGCTCGTCAAAACATGCCGTTGCCGGACTGGGTGCTGCGCTGAACGAAGAAATGCGGCTCGAAGGATATGAGGATATCCATGTCTGTACAGTCATGCCGTGGGCGACCGATACGCCTTGGTTTATCCATACCGGCAATTATACCGGCCATGCCGCTGAAATGAAGCCGATGGACGATCCGCAAATCGTCATTGATGCCATCGTCGGGCTGCTTGATAAACCGCAGGAATCTGTGGCAGTGGGCGCGAAATCGAAAGCCTCGGTTCTGTCGAGCCATTTGATGCCGGGCGCGACGGAATCGGCCAATGCCAAGTTTGTTCAAAAAGTCATCCAAGACGCTCCGCCGATGGAGCCAAATACCGGTTCGCTGTATGAACCGATGGAAGCGGGAAGCGAAGTGGAAGGCGGATTGCGCGAACGGATGAAACGGGAAAAACGCTCGTAAAAGGCAAGCAGAAGTTGGCCGGCAAATAGCTGCAGGTTAAATCAGCCGCTCTAAATGCGGCTGATTTTTTATTTATGCATAAAAGGCTTGATTTGTGAAAGAACGGTCTGTAGTATATAAAACGTAATGATTACGATTTAAGGGGTGCGCAAAGAAGGAAGGGTGGAAACAGGCATATGGAAGGCAAAATCCCGGTGACGGTTTTGAGCGGCTATTTGGGCTCGGGGAAAACGACATTATTGAATCACATTTTGCAGAACAGCGAAAAGCTGAAAGTGGCGGTCATTGTGAACGACATGAGCGAAGTGAATATTGATGCTTCTTTGGTGAAGCAGATAAACTTTTTAAGGGCTGAAGAAAAATTGGTGGAACTGCAAAACGGTTGCATTTGCTGCACACTTCGGGAAGATCTGATTTTGGAAGTGGAAAAGCTCGCCAAAAGCGGAGATATTGACTATATCGTCATCGAATCTTCCGGAATTAGTGAACCGGTTCCGGTAGCCCAGACATTTACCTACATAGATGAAACCTTGAATGTGGACTTGCTGAATTTATGCCGGTTGGACACGATGGTTACGGTGGTGGATGGCGACGCTTTTTGGCAGGACCTTGCATCTGGAGAGACATTGCTTGACCGAAAGCAACAGGCTGCCGCAGCAGATGACCGTGAAATTGCAGATTTGCTCATTGACCAGATCGAATTTGCCAATGTTTTGGTGTTAAACAAAATCGATTTGCTGCCGGAAGAAAAGTGCTTGGAGCTAAAAGGTGCGCTTCAGGCCCTAAACCCTGAAGCTCGGATCATCGAAGCGTCCTATTCGCAAATCGCTTTAAGCGAAGTGCTGAATACCGGCTTGTTTGATTTTGAAACGTCAAGCCAAAGTGCAGGCTGGATCAGAGAACTCAATGAAGAACATGTGCCTGAAACAGAGGAATACGGTATTTCCTCATTTGTTTACCGCAGCGACAAGCCGTTCCACCCGGAGCGCTTGGAAAAATGGATGCTCGATTGGCCGGTGGAAGTGATTCGGGCGAAAGGTTTCTTATGGCTTGCGACCCGCAATGATACGGCAGTCTTGTTATCTCAAGCCGGACCATCTCTAAGCATTGAAAGGGCGGGGACCTGGGAAGCGGAAGAAGGCAGTAAAATGACGGAACTTGTGTTGATCGGAATACAGATCGATCCGAAAGCACTTGCAGAACAGTTAGACGGTTGCTTGCTGACCGATGAAGAGCTCGCATCGGATTGGAAGTTATTAAAGGATCCGCTGCCGGCATGTTAATGCTTAAGGTAAAAAGCAATTTACCAAGGAGGAGAAAAAATTGAGAGTGAATATCATTTTAGCTTGCACGGAAACAGGAGACCGGAATTACACGACTACAAAAAATAAGCGGAATAACCCTGAGCGGATTGAGTTAAAGAAATACAGTCCCCGGCTTAGAAAAATGACGCTGCACCGGGAAACAAAATAAAAACTTAAATCAATCACAATGAATATTTTTAAGAGGAGCAAAAGATGGCTAAAAAATCGAAGATTGCAAAAGACCAAAAACAAAGAAGAGTGGCAGCGCAATTTGCAGAGCGGCGGAAAGAGTTGAAGGGAAACGGCGATTATGCTGCATTGGCAAAACTGCCGAAAGATTCAAACCCCATCCGTTTGAAAAACCGCTGTTCGCAGACCGGGCGGCCGAGAGCTTATTTACGGAAATTCGGAATGTCGCGCATCGCTTTCCGGAACCTCGCGCATAAAGGGCAGATTCCTGGAGTGAAAAAAGCGAGCTGGTAATGTACTGGAAACGGTAATTGAAGTCATGAAGTCCGGCAATTTTTCAAAACAGGCAATTCTACATAAAAAAGGCAGTTGGACTCAATTCCCAACTGCCTTTTTTGCTATGTCAATTTGTATAAGTTACCGAACCTTTTTGTTCATTTTTGGCGTCAGTGTATAGTAGGATTGGTATAAGTCCTTGCTTTCTTCCTTTTAGTGGTATGATGGAACTTACTGTTTAAAAGCAGAATGGCTTGTTTTTGAATTTACAAAGGGGTGTTTTTTTATGGTGGATACAGATATTTTAAAACGCAATAACGTCCGGTTGTTCGGACAAGGGCAGCAAATGCTGGTCTTTGGGCACGGCTTCGGCTGTGACCAATACGTTTGGAGTGACATTGCCCCGGCTTTCGAAGAAAAGTACCGGGTAGTGCTGTTCGATTACGTAGGAGCAGGGAAAAGCGATAAATCGGCTTACACCACGGAACGATATGGAACTTTGCACGGATACAAGCAGGATTTGCTCGATTTATGCGATGCGTTGAATTTGGAAAACATTGTGTTTGTCGGCCATTCGGTCAGCAGCATGATCGGCATGCTCGCTTCCATTGAACGTCCGGGCTTGATCGATAAGATGATCATGATTGCCCCTTCTCCTTATTATTTGAACGAACCGGATTATCACGGCGGCTTTGAAAAATCCGATATTGATGAGCTGCTCGATATGATGGAAATCAATTATAAAGAATGGGCAAAATACTTGGCGCCAGTCGTCATGCAAAACGAAGATCGACCACATCTGGCAACAGATTTTGAGGAAATCCTGTGTTCCAACGATCCCGTGATTGCGCGCCAGTTTGCGGAAGTGACTTTCACATCAGACGTCCGCTCCGAGCTTTCGAAAGTCTCGGTTCCTACACTGATTCTTCAGACGCGCTTTGATGCCATCGCACCGCCGGAAGTGGGACAGTATGTCCATGAGAACATTAAAGGAAGCCAGTTAAGGTTGATGAATGCGGCCGGACATAATCCGCATATCAGCGATTCGGAAGAAACGGTAAGGATGATAAAGGAATACTTGGAAAACTAGGAAGGGGATTCGGGGATGGATGTGCAATTGAACTTGGCGCCATTTTGCTATTTGGTGATTGATGAAAATTACAAGATTATCGAGATGAACTTGGCGATGCGGGAATTGGTCGGGGCGGAACATCATGTGCCTGGCAATATCCATAACCTGCTGACCGTCGCCTCCCGTGTCTATTTCCAAACGTACTTTATGCCTTCCATTACTTTACACGGAAGGGTCGATGAAATGTTTTTGACCGTAAAAAGTGCGGCTGGACCGGTTCCGGTGCTGATGAACACGGTCAAACGGAACGGATTTTACGAATGTGCCTTGATTCCGATGACCATCCGCGGTGAATATGAAAAGGAATTGCTGCTGGCAAAGCGCAATGCTGAAAAAATCAATCAGGAAACGGCAGAAGCCTATTCCAAGCTTCAAAACTTGCTGGCTGAAGTTGAGCAAAAGCAGCTGGAGCTGGAAGAGCTGAACGCTAACCTTTTGCAGATGACCACTACCGATCCGCTGACCGGATTGAAAAACCGGCGTTATTTGGAAGAAATGATGTCCGAAATGGCTGGCCAGGCGGAAGCAGGAAGACCGCTGTCGCTGCTTGTGATTGACATTGATTTCTTCAAACGTATCAATGATACTTGCGGCCATCAAACAGGGGATGCAGTTTTACAGGAATTGGCCTGGAAGCTGCTGAATGAAGCAAACGGGCTCGGCACTGCCGCCCGTATGGGTGGAGAAGAGTTTGTCATTGTGTTGCCTGGTGTCGGTAAACGGAAAGCGCAGGAATTCGCGGAAAAACTTCGCGGAAAAATTGAACATGGCGAATGGCTCCATGTTGCCATCACGGTAAGCATCGGTGTTGCAGCCTATGAACCCGGTGATAATGCGGATTTGTTGTTTGCTCGAGCGGACCAGGCTTTATATGCTTCAAAAAATGCCGGACGGAACCGGGTTACAGTTGCGTAAGTGTTTAGAATCACAATATTTGGCCCAAAACCCCTTCTGCCTGCAGGCAGAAGGGGTTTTTAAGGTCTTATCCTGTTTAATTCCCTGCGTGTTCGATAGAATGAAAGGAAGGCATATAATAATTTTATGCTCCAGAGTTGGAGGCGCAAATGAATTTAACTGTAAGCAAGCGAAATAATGTACGCTGCTTAGGCCACGGAGAAAAGGTGCTGGTTTTTGCTCATGGATTCGGCTGTGACCAATACATATGGGACAATATTGCGCCAGCCTTTGAAACGAAATACCGCGTCGTGCTGTTTGATTATGTAGGATCTGGCAGAAGCGATAAAAAAGCTTATTCAAAAGAACGCTACGGGACTTTGCATGGCTATAAGCAGGATTTGATTGAGCTTTGTGATGCATTGGGTCTGAAAAATATTGTTTTTATCGGCCATTCGGTCAGCAGCATGATTGGTGCATTAGCCGCTATCGAACGGCCGGATTTGATCAAGAATTTAATCATGATTGCCCCTTCTGCCCATTACTTGAATGAACCGGGATACCATGGCGGGTTTGAACGGGCAGATATTGAAGGAATGCTGGAAATGCTAGAAACGGATTATAAGGGGTGGGCAAAATATTTGGCCCCTGTCGTCCTGAAAAATGCTGACCGGCCGGAATTTGCGGAAGAATTTGAACGGCTCCTGTGCTCAAATGATCCGGCCATTATGAAACAGTTTGCGGAAGCGACGTTTTTGTCAGATGTCCGGGACGACCTTCAGCTGGTAGCGGTTCCGACGCTGATTCTTCAAATGCAGAATGACGCCATTGCACCTGTAGAAGCAGTAGCTTTTGTGCACAGCCGTATACGGGACAGCGAGTTAGTGCGGATAGAAGGGGAAGGCCATAATCCGCATGTCAGCCACTCAGAAGAAACAATTGAAAAAATTCTGGATTACTTGAAGAAAGTCTAGCCAGACAATATCAGGCTTCTCAGAAAAAATATCTTTGCGGGCGTATCCGAACGGACTTTCTGCAGTTATAATAAATTCAACAAATCTTACGAATGTTGCTTATGGAGGTCCGAATGGAAAGAGAAATCAGGTTGCTTGGAGAGCGTGTGGTAGAAGATCAACGCTTGATTGCCGAACTTATACAGGAAGAAACTTTAAAAAACGCCAGCCTTGAAGAGATTGAACAGTACAAAGAATTTCTTGAATCTGTTTCTCAATTCCGGACGGGCTTTATCACGCTGTTGGGGAAATCAATTCAAAATTACACAGATCCGGAGACGGTTTTTGAAGAAATTTCCAGTTGGGGAGAAGCTACCGGGAATTATTTTTTGCAAGAAGGCATGTCGCTTGATCAAGCGTTGGCAGAAACGCATCTGTACCGCAAGCATATCGGCAAGGTGATTAAAACAGAGGCAATCCAGAAGAAAGTGCCGCTGAAAATTCTGTTTGAAGTCATGGAGTTTTTCCATTCCCTGCTGGACCACGCGGCCCATTCGTACAGCTCTACTTACATCAACTCCTATCAGAAGAATCTGGCAGCTGCTAGGAAAGAATTCCTCGAGTTGTCATCGCCGGTTGTTCCGGTAAATGACCAAATCGCCGTCCTGCCGATTGTCGGAGCCATTGAAGTGGACCGGGCGCAGCATATCCTCGAGAAGACTTTGCTTGCTGTTGGCCGTCTGCAGGTTTCGGTTCTGATCGTCGATTTATCGGGAGTCGTAAAAGTCGACTCGATGGTTGCCGAGCAAATCATCAAACTGACGCAATCCTTGAACTTGATCGGCGTAAAGGCAGTATTGACCGGCATCCGTCCGGAAATAGCCCAAACCATGATCCAGCTCGGAATCGACGTCAATCAGCTGTCATTAGGCGGAAGCTTGAAACAGGCATTTAAAAAACTGACTGAAATGAAGTAAGAGAAAAACCGCTGAAGCGTTGGCTTCAGCGGTTTTTTTAGCGGTCGAGAAACAAAAGAAGCGTTTATTCATTTCGCTCCAAGTGGACGCTTTCCGCGGGCACGGCTTCAGCTGCTTCCTTCGCTGCGCTCAGTGCAGGGTCTTCAGCTCGTGCTGCTCCCGCTGGAGTCGCCACTTTCCGCTTCATTCGGTTTACTCTTTTATATAGAGAACTCTTTTTATCAAAAAGAGTGGAAGAGTAAGCATGCTATTTATTCATTGCTCTCCCTCGATATGGAGCAACCCAGCGGAGACGCCCGCGGCAAGCGGAGCTGGTTTGCGGAATATCGGTTGATAAGTTCTCTCTTTTTCTTCTTGTTTTTCATCTATTAAATCTAATCAAGAGTTGACTCTGCCGGACGATAACACCTGACGTAATGTTAGGGTCTCCTGTTCGTTCAATGGAATCATCGGCAAGCGGACGCCTCCGACTTCTACGCCAGACAGATTCAAGGCCGTTTTCACCGGCACTGGATTTGGCGCAGCAAACAATGCATTCATGACTGGCAGCAGGCCGCGGTGTGCCGCAGCTGCAGCTGTATTGTTGCCGTTTCGGAAGTTGGTAATCATGTCTTTCATTTCATTGCCGATAATGTGCGCCGCAACCGACACGATGCCGTTGCCTCCGATTGAAAGAATCGGCAAGGTCAAGCTGTCGTCTCCGCTGTAAAGCGTAAAGGAATCAGCGGTGCGTTCAATGATTTCAGCTGCTGCATCCAGGTTGCCGCTCGCTTCTTTGATGGAGACGATGTTGTCAATTTGGGACAAACGAACAACGGTGTCTACAGATAAGTTGACCACGCTGCGCCCCGGGATGTTATACAGCATAATTGGCAGGCGCGTTGATGCGGCGATGGCCTGGAAATGCTGGAACATTCCTTCCTGTGAAGGTTTATTGTAATACGGCGTCACCAGCATAATGGCATCGACTCCGACGTCCTCGGCTTGTTTGGTCAAAGAGATGGATGCGCGCGTGTTGTTTGATCCGGTTCCTGCAATTACAGGGACCCGTCCATTTGCAGTTTCCACGACGAACTTGAACAGCTGCACTTTCTCTTCTGTCGATAGGGTCGGAGATTCACCGGTCGTACCGGCTACCACGAGTCCGTCTGATCCGTTCGCGATTAGATGCTCCACTAAGTTTTTCGTTGCTGGAAAATCGATTTCTCCGTTTGTATCAAATGGCGTCACCATTGCTGTAATAATTTGGCCGAAATTCATAATACCACCCTTTTCTCATTTTTTTTTTAGAATCAGAGGTGATGGACCAGCCGCATGTAAAATAAAAAAGCAGCAACGAGGGTCTCGTTGCTGCGTATAGAAACAATGTTCACTCCATCGTTTCCGTGCGTCAGATAGCCCTCCATATAGTTTCCTATATGACAGTCCTGCATTTGTTTAATGCAGAACCAGCGGAGTCGACCATGAGTGTCTCACCGCTTCGGCAAATCCCCCTTTCCAGGAACGTCAAAGGATCTCATACTCCTCGGTTCGTGTACTGATGGTTTTTGCGCCTCTATCCTCACTCCATGTTACAGGAGCAAGAAAATATTGAATTAGCTAAACTTTATCAAATTCTCTTTCCAAATGCAAGGGAAGGGCGTACTATTTTTACTGAAATGGAGGGAAGTGCTGTGAATGAGCATCAACGCGATGAACAATTGAACATCCGCACGGCAAAAAGCCAAGCGGGCTTTCCGGACTCGCTGCACCATAACCGCTACGAGCCCACGCCGTATGCGCTGCTGGACATTCTGTTCGGCGAATACCGGCTGGCGCCTGAAGACAGGCTCGTTGATTTTGGCTGCGGCAAAGGTCGGCTGAATTTCTATGTGCATCACCGCTTCGGGCTGGAGTCGGCCGGCGTCGAGATAGATGAAACCTTTTACAAACAAGCTTTGGAAAATCGGGCAAATTTTGAGAAGAAGCACAGACAGGCCAAAGGGAAGATTGATTTTTGCTGCTGCCTGGCACAGGATTATAATATTGCGCCGGGAGACAACCGGTTTTATTTCTTTAATCCGTTTTCAGTCCAGATTTTCATGTCTACCGTCAACAATATTTTAAAGTCGGTGGAAGGGGCACCGCGTCCGGTCGACTTGATCCTGTTTTTTCCCTCGAATGATTACGTAGACTATTTGGAAAACCGGACGCTCTTTGAACAGGCGGCGGAAATTCCGCTTCCGGGCATCGAACGCGACCTCCGGGAACGCTTCCTGATTTACCGGCTTCCGTAAAGTGGATTAGAACGTGCTGTAATTGGGGTATAAGCTTAAGAAAAGTGTATTTGCGAGGAGCGAATTTTTATGAAGTGGAGAGGCAGACAAGCCAGTAGAAATGTCGAAGACCGGCGAGGTTCCGGAGGTGGCGGAGGAAGATTAGTGGCAGGCGGCGGAATCGGCGGCTTGCTCATTGTTCTTCTGGTGGCGTTTCTCGGAGGTGACCCGGGAGTCCTCATGGATGGCATCGGCACGGGCACCCAATCGAATGAACCATACGTGGAAACCGAGCAGGAACAGGAGCTGGCCGATTTCGTGTCGGTTGTGCTGGCGGATACGGAATATGTCTGGGCAGAGGTTTTTGCGGAACAGGGCATGGAATACGCTGAACCGACGCTCGTCCTTTTCAATGGCAGTGTTGAATCTGCCTGTGGAACAGCGGGAGCGGCAGTCGGGCCATTCTATTGTCCGGGCGACCAAAAGCTGTATATTGACTTGAGTTTCTATGATGAACTGCAGCAGCAATTCCAGGCGCCGGGCGATTTTGCGATGGCGTATGTCATTGCACATGAAGTCGGGCACCACGTACAGAACCTGCTCGGGATTATGGAACAAGTGCAGCCTTTGCGGAACCAGCTGAGCGAAGAGGAATACAATAAATTGCAGGTCAAGCTCGAATTGCAGGCTGATTATTATGCGGGTGTCTGGGCTCACCACGCACAAGGCATGGACCTTTTGGAAGAAGGGGACTTGGAAGAAGCCTTGACGGCTGCGAGTGCCGTCGGAGATGACACCATCCAGAAACGTTCGCGCGGTTATGCGGTTCCGGAAAGTTTTACACACGGTACTTCCGAACAGCGCAAGCGCTGGTTCTATAAAGGATTTGACAGCGGAACAATCCAAGGCGGCGATACATTCAATGCGCCGGAACTGTGACGCTTTCCTGCGAAAAAAATCGGGAAACGAAGAGCCTTGCATTGATATTTTCGGTGTTGTGATTCATTATTGAAATAGACAGTCTTTTCGCGTTCCTGCGGGAAGAAATCAGTTCTATGAAGGAAGAAATTTTATGCATGAAGAAAATATTACACGCATCCAGCTTGACGGCCGTGAACTGATCCTCATCGGGACAGCGCACGTATCGCGCCAAAGTGCAGAACAAGTCAAGCAGGTCATCGAAACGGAACGTCCGGATTCGGTTTGCATAGAACTTGATGCACAGCGCTACCAGTCAGTCATGGAAAACAGCAAATGGAAAGAGACTGATATTTTCAAAGTCATTAAAGAAAAGAAATCCAGCCTGCTGCTGATGAACTTGGCAATTTCTTCGTTTCAGAACCGTTTAGCCGACCAGTTTGGCATCAAGCCTGGCCAGGAAATGATTCAGGGAATTACGTCAGCCAAAGAAACAGGGGCAGAACTGGTGCTTGCCGACCGCAACATCCAAGTGACGTTCTCACGGATTTGGAGCAATATCGGGTTTATGGGGAAAGCGCAGCTATTGACTTCTGTATTCTTCAGCATTTTCAGCAAAGAGACGATTTCCGAGGAAGACCTTGAAAAAATGAAATCACAGGATACGCTGAACGCAGTATTGAACGATTTCACTCAATCGTTTCCGCGGCTGAAAAAACCGCTGATCGATGAACGCGACCAGTACTTGGCGCAGAAAATCAAAGACGCACCGGGGGATAAAGTGGTGGCTGTTCTTGGGGCCGCCCATGTACCGGGGATTACGAAAGAGATTCATAATGACCATGATTTAAAAGCGCTGTCCGAAGTGCCGCCGAAATCGAAATGGCCGACCATCATCGGATGGGCGCTGCCGATTCTTTTGATCGCGCTGCTTGCCATCACGTTTTACAATAACCCGGCAGCGGGCATCGATGGCACGATCAGTTGGATTTTATGGACCGCTTCGCTTGGCGCAATCGGCGCAGCGTTGGCATTTGGCCATCCATTGGCGATTTTGACCGCCTTTGTCGGCGGGCCGGTCGGCGCATTGCATCCACTGCTTGCCGCCGGTTGGTTTTCAGGCCTGATGCAGGCTTACGTAAGACGCCCGAATGTCGGCGATTTTGAAACGCTGTCGAAAGATGTCTTTACGTTGAAAGGCTTCTGGGACAATAAAGTCACGCGGGTCCTTTTGGTAGTCGTTCTCACCAACCTGGGAACGGCGGCCGGCAATATTATCGGCAGTGCCGATGTGATCCGGCTGTTCCTTAAAAATTTATAATTCCGAAGACCAGATGTGCTTTTTGCATCTGGTTTTTTTATTTGAAAAGCGTTGAAAGAAAATAAACGGGGTATAGAAAAGCAGAAAGACATTACGGTTGAGGAGGAACTGCTGATGGGCCTCTTTGTCATGGGTATACTGCTCTGGTCGCTGGTTATCGCTTCAGTCATCCTGTTCATCTACGGTTTATGGAAAAGTTCGTGGAAAGCGCTTGTTTGGAGCGGTGCCGCCATATTGGTTCCAATGATGCTGATCTTCCTTGGAGGCCAGGGCATCTGGTTCCGGCTCAGCATTTTGGTCCCCATCGCCATTTTTGCTGCAGCGTATTACATGAAACAGAAAACGACGCATCTGCCGCTGTCTTAAAAAGGGACCGGAGAAATCCGGTCTTTTTTTTTTGCATCCGGGAGTTCAGAATAGCTATACATAGAAAATAGTTATACAATAGTTATACAAAATTTAAAGGAAGAAGGTGTCATATGCGTTATTTACTTGAACGGGGCAAATTGTTTTTATTCCTGTTTTTTATCCTTACGGTTATAGGAGCATATGTATTTACGACGCTGCCGCAGCGTGAAATTCCGGAAACGCCGCCGAATCTCGTGCTGGTTTCCACCATATTGCCCGGCGCAGGCCCCGAAGAAATTGAAACATCGATCACAAATCCAATTGAGCGCGAATTGCAGAAAGTGGACGGCATTTCCACAATGCAGTCGGTTTCTTCGAATTCGGCTTCTATTATTACTCTGGAGATCGAGGACGGGGTTGATGCAGATGGTTTGGTAACGGAAATGCAGCAGCAAGTCCAGCGTGCATCGTCCCAGTTTCCGGACCAGGCACAGGCACCTACTGTCGAAAAGCTTGATTTGACCTTCCCGCTGGTGTCGTATATGTTCTACGGCGATGAAGCGGAGCTTGCGAAAATGGAAACGGCGTTCGCTGATTTAAGCGAAGAAGTGGAAGCGGTAAACGGCGTTGCAGGAACGGAAGTTAAAGGTTTGGACGGGCGCCAGATCCTGGTTGAACTCCAGACGGACAAGCTTGCCCAGAGCGGAGTGCAGCCATTTGAAGTGCTTGAATCGCTTCAGCAGGCGAACCAGCCGCTGTCGCTTGGCTCCCATGACAATGGCAACGAGCAATTGCTCCTGACCGTACAGCAGAAAGAAGGGGTCGATAAATTAAAAACACTGCGCGTCGGTTCTGCAGCAGTGCCTCTTGAAGATGTAGCAACAATCGAAAGCGTCAATCAAAACAAAACAGACATTGTTACATATGAAGGGCAGCCGGCCATTTCGTATACCGTCTTTTTGAAATCGGCTCAGGACGTGCCTTCTGTGGATGAGAAGGCTTCGGAAGTGATTGAAGCCTTCGTCGATACCTTGCCGGCCGGAGTCGAAGCGGAACGCTACGAATCCCAGGCAGAGAATGTGAATACGATTTTTGACAGTTTGTATGAATCATTGCTGATTGCGGTACTGGCAGTTCTGATCATTACCACTGCCGGCTTGACTTTGTACGGAGCGCTTGCTGTCGCCTTGACTGTTCTTGCTTCAGTCCTGATCGGCCTGATTCCGATCCCGTTCATGGGCGTCGATTTGAACCAGATTTCCGTAATCGGCCTGATTATCGCTATCGGGATTCTGGTGGATGACAGCATTGTTGTCAACGACAATATCCAGCGCCGCTATAAGCTCGGAGATTCTCCGATGGACGGCGCCGTCAACGGCGTGAAAGAAGTTTATTCTTCGATCATCGCATCGAGCCTTGCGATTGTGGTAACCTTCTCGCCGCTCTTGCTGCTGTCAGGCGGCAACGGCGCATTCATCAAAGCACTGCCGAGCATTTTGATTACGACCATCATTGCATCAACCGTGCTGTCGATTACGCTTGTGCCGATTATGCAGTATTTGAAAACCAAGCGCGGCGGCAAAAAGAAAGTTTCCGATACGCCTGGGTTCCTTGGAAAGCCGCTTGAAAAAATGGCGGTGTTTTATTCGGAGAAAATCCTGCGCGGTGTGCTGAAGCGGCCTTTGCTTGTGGGAATCAGCGGTTTGGTGCTGGCAACCGGCTTGTTGTCGTTGGCATTCTTTACGCCATTTGAATTTTTCCCGGCAGCTGACCGCAAAGAAGTAACAATGGATGTGCGGCTTGCGGAAGGCACAAACATTGAAGAGACGGATGAGTTTCTTCAGGAATTGACAGGGAAAATGCAGGATGAAGAACCGCATATTGATGAAGTATCGATTTTTACAGGTGACGGCTTGCCGAATCTGTTCGCTTCATCGATGGACAATACCGGTCCGAACACAGGACAAGTTGCGTTTCGGATTGACCGGGAACAGACAACGGCTGCTGACTTTATCGACAAATGGCAGCCGGAACTCCGGGAACAGTACCCTGATGCAGAAATTTTCCTGAGCACGATTGTCCAGGGGCCACCGACCGGAGCACCGGTAACTGTTACGGTAAAAGGCGCTGACTTGGCGGAATTGACAGCGCTGCGTGACCAGTTGACAACAGATATGCTGGCTGGCGGAGCGGACGTTGTCACCGATAACCTCGGGGAAGCGGTGCCGGCCATCCGTTACGAACCGAACAATGCCGCATTGGATGAAAACCGGATTCCGCTCAGCACGGTGACAAACCAGCTGCAGCTGCTGACGCAAGGCGTTCCGCTTTATAGCATTTATGAAGGGCAGACGTCTTATGATGTGGTATTGAAGCAGGCGGGCATTGAAGACGGAGAAGACATTGATCTCGCTGACTTCCAGCTGCCGGTATTGAACGGGCAAGGGCCGCAGCAAGGACCGCCTCAGCTGGTGGGGCTTGATCAATTGCTGACGCCTGAAGAAACGTCTGTTGTTGCACAGATTCCGCATCAAAATGCGGAGCGTTCCATTACGCTGCGGGCATTTGGCGAAGTGGATAATTTTGAAAGCAAGATGCTCGCTGTGGTGGATGAACAGCGCGCAGATCTGACAGATGGCTATGAACTGTCAACCGGCGGGGAAAATTCGGACCAGGAAGCCTTCTTCACGGAAATCGGCCTCTTGTTCCTGGTGGTCATCCTGCTGGTTTACCTGGTGATTGCCTTCCAGTTCAAATCATTCGGCTTGCCGTTCCTTGTGCTGATTGCTGTGTACCTTGGCATATCGGGCGCCATGCTCGGGCTCTTTATCACCCAGACGCCGCTTAGCTTCCTTGGCGTTATGGGAATCGTTTCCTTGACGGGGATCGTGGTGCGGAATGCGGTGGTCTTGATTGATTTCGTGGAAGTCCGGAGATTGTCCGGAGACTTTAATATTAAGGATGCGATTATCGAATCCGGCTACGCCCGCATCAAACCGATTGTGTTAACGTCGTTGACTTCGATTGTGGCATTGATTCCGGTGGCATTGTCCGGCGATCCGCTGTTTGAAGCACTGGCGATCACCATCATTGCCGGACTCGCTTTCTCCAGTATCTTTACGCTGGTCATGATTCCAGCGCTTTATCTGGTATTTTACCGTGTTCGTTATCGTAAAAAGATAAAGGCGCGGGCGGTTGCGGAAGAACCTACAACCGTTTAATCAAATCCGTTTGAAAGACTGCGGATAATCTGTGAAAAAACAGCGTACATCTGAAAAGATGTGCGTTTTTTTGATACACCAACGGGTAATCAGCAATATAGACAGATTTTCACTTTCAACATGCGGAGGTGAGTGGCATTGAGAAATGAGCAGCAATCCATCACGGATAAAAATTTCCGCAAAGGGCCGTTTTTGGCCGTATTGATGGCGGGCGTGTTCGTGGCGATTCTGAACCAAACCTTGCTTGCCACCGCCTTGCCGCATATCATGGACGATTTGGACATCAACGCCAATGTGGCGCAGTGGCTGACGACGGTTTTTATGCTGGTGAACGGAGTCATGATTCCGATTACCGCCTTTTTGATCGGCAAATTTTCGACGCGCCGCTTGTTCCTGGCGGCCATCGGCTTGTTTGCGGCCGGAACGATCATTTGTGCGTTTGCTCCCGGCTTTCCGCTGCTAATGGTCGGCCGCATTGTGCAGGCTTCCGGCGCCGGCATCATGATGCCGTTGACGCAAACCATTCTATTTATCGTGTTCCCTGTTGAAAAGCGCGGGCAAGCCATGGGCTTGTTCGGGCTGGTCATTTCATTTGCTCCAGCGCTTGGCCCGACCTTGTCCGGCTGGATTGTGGAGCAGTATCCATGGCGCGCCCTTTTTTATATCGTGATTCCCATTGCCGTCGCTGATTTTGTGCTGGCGTATTTCCTGCTGCGCAATGTGACCAAGCAGACTTTCCCAAAATTGGATCTGCCGTCTGTCATCTTTTCCACTTTTGGTTTCGGCGGCATCTTGTACGGTTTCTCAAGTGCCGGCAATTCGGGGTGGGGAAGCTGGCCCGTCATCGCCTCGATTGCAGTCGGCATTGTTTCGCTGATCGTGTTTATCCGCCGTCAATCCCGGTTGAAGGAGCCGCTGCTGGAATTCGGTGTATTTTCTTATGGCATTTTTACCTTGTCGACGATATTGAGCGTTATTGTCTTTATTTCGATGATTGGCAGTGCGACCATTTTGCCGATTTACATGCAGAATATGCACGGCTTTACCGCCTTTGAATCGGGCCTGATGCTGCTGCCGGGCGCCATCATCATGGGAGCGATGAATCCGGTGGCCGGTAAGATTTTCGATGCGGCAGGGGGCAAATGGCTGGCGGTGATTGGGCTGCTGATCGTCACGGTTTCCACGTTCCAATTTTCTGTGTTGACGACAACGACTTCTTTCACTTATTTGGCTGTCATGCACGCCATCCGGATGTTCGGGGTTTCAATGGTGATGATGCCGGTCACGACGGCGGGGCTCAATCAGCTGCCTGAACGTCTCATCCCGCATGGCACGGCGATGAGCAATACGATGCGCCAAGTTTCCGGTTCAATCGGCACAGCGCTGCTCGTCACCATTATGACCGGTACGGCTTTGGACCCGCAGCAATACGGTGCAGAAGGGCTCGTGCGCGGCGTAAATATTTCGTTTATCGTGGTCGGTGTATTGAGTGGCATCGGCGTATTTCTGGCATTTTTCCTGAAAAAAGCGGAACCTGCGAAGAACAGGAAGTAAGGATATTCTACTGGATGCCTGTTTGAATTTTCATTGCATTATAACAACTTTTACGATAAGAATTTGTCACAGGATAGCCATTTACTTCTTTTCGTGGATTTGGTAAGATGTCTGACGACAGTAAACTAATTAACTGACGAACTGGCTGAAATGAAAGCGTTTCAAGCCGGAAAAAATAATGAGGTGAAATTGTGAATTTATTATGGGGCATCTTCGGCGTATTCGTTGTTCTGGGAATCGCTTTCCTATTATCAAGCAGCCGAAAGTCAATCAGTCCGCGAACGATTTTGGGTGGATTAGCTATCCAAATTACGTTTGCATTTATGGTTTTGGAATGGGAATTGGGAAGAACAGCGCTCCTTAAACTTTCAAACCTTGTCCAAAACGTCATCAACTATGCTGGAGAAGGGATTTCGTTTGTATTCGGCCCTGCAGCTGATACGACAAACTTCGGTTTCGTATTTGCCTTCCAAGTATTGACGATCATCATTTTCTTCTCGTCTCTTATTTCGGTGCTTTACTATTTGGGTGTTATGCAGATTATCATCAAACTTCTTGGAGGCGCATTATCGAAGCTTCTTGGAACAAGTAAAGCGGAGTCGATTTCAGCTGCGGCGAATATTTTCGTTGGGCAGACAGAAGCACCGCTTGTCATCCGTCCGTTCATCGCCGGCATGACAAAATCCGAGCTTTTCGCGGTTATGACGGGTGGACTTGCTTCGGTAGCCGGCTCGACGCTTGCCGGTTATGCGCTTTTAGGTGTACCTCTTGAATATTTATTGGCAGCCAGCTTCATGGCAGCGCCAGCCGGTCTGATCATGGCTAAAATCATGTTGCCGGAAACTGAAAAAGTTGAAGAAAAAGATTTTGTCATGGAAAAAGACAATGCTTCAGTCAACGTTGTAGACGCTGCTGCACGCGGTGCGGCGGATGGATTGCAATTGGCATTGAATGTCGGCGCCATGTTGCTTGCGTTCATCGCTTTGATTGCCTTATTGAACGGGATGCTTGGCGGAATCGGCAACTGGTTCGGTACAGACAACTTGACGATCCAAGGAATCTTGGGCGTTATCTTTGCACCTCTGGCTTGGGCAATTGGTGTGCCTTGGGCAGAAGCTGTACAAGCGGGTAGTTTCATCGGACAGAAATTGGTGCTTAACGAATTTGTTGCGTACACTGCATTTGCCCCTGAAATTGCAAACTTGTCACCAAAAACGGTTCTCGTTGTCAGCTTCGCACTATGTGGCTTTGCTAACTTGAGCTCATTGGCAATCCTTCTTGGAGGATTGGGAGCGATGGCTCCAAGCCGCCGTCCGGATATCGCGCGTTTGGGTATCAAAGCGGTTGCGGCCGGGATGCTCGCTTCACTTCTGAGTGCGGCCATTGCCGGTATGTTCATGTAATAATAAATTCACAAACTAAACCCCTCTTCGTCCACTGGCGGAGAGGGGTTTTTGCTTATCGGACGTTTTTCGCTGGCGAAAAGCGTCCTTCTTTAAGGAAGCGGCCGTCTGTTGCGGCCGCTTTTTCCGTTTATGGGTTGGTTTTGGGTTGAAAAGCGTCGAAAGTGCGTTTTTAAGGGCAGGAATGGATGCATTTCGCAGGCGAAATGCGGTGAAGGGCTTGAAAATCGAGATTTATTTGCGTTTAAAAAGTTTTATTTGCGTTCGCAAGAAGTTTATTTGCGCTTAAAAAAGTTTATTTGCGTTCGCCAAGGGTTTATTTGCGTTCAACAAAAATCGGCAAATAAGCTCGTTGGTATGTGCAACGAGCTTAGACATTTACTTTAATCTGTACGTAGTGGTTTTCAATTCACCTGTCCTATCCAAGTCCAACTGTCTTAAAAGACGGGAAGCCACAAACGGAGATTCTATCCCGCAAAATCTCCTGAACTCCTGATTCGTCAGTTCGCTGCTGACCAGCGTAAAATACTCCCGCACCGCCAGTATATGAGCGGAACTGTCTCGTTCTCCGCAACTTGAGCATTGCCAGCTTCGCTTCACACGCTGCATGGCATACGACTGGCAGCCTCGGCAATAGACGCCGGGTTTCAACTCAATTGGATCAATGAAGTATCTTTTGCACAATGGAGTTTGTCTAAAAGGGGTTTGATTTGCTAGAAGCGTCTTTTTGATTTTCAGTAATTTTACATCCGGCACTTTTGGGGGAGAAGCTGTCCAGATTTTTAAGAGGGTTTCGGGCAGTTGATACGTTTTGCAGATCGGAGCATCGGCTGGTTTGGCAATGAACTCGCACTTTTTCGCGGTGAACACAATCAAGCCGCGGATAGGCAAAGTGATTTTCCGTGCCTTGAACCATGTCGCCAGAAAGCGGATGTGTTTGTTGAGCTGGACGCGCGGGTCTTCCATCACCGTTTTCACATCTTCTTCGTCAAACCGGTAAAATTCGCCGGTGTTGTCATCAAAATGGATTTTGCCGCTGATGTTTTTCGATTCGATAATAATGGCGCAGCGCTCGGTCAACAGAAGAGCATCCATTTGTACGAGCCAATTACCCAACTTCAGGTTTACATCCCACAGCATGTCGAACGTCTCTTCCAAATGAAATTCTTTCATACGTGAAGCAAGTCGGCTTTCGCCTCTATACCCGGCAACTGCCCGGTTCCATTCACTTTGTATATAATTCTTTTCGGGATGAGCTGCCGGAAGCCGGCCGGCGAGCCGCTCCAACGCTTCCGTTTTTGTCAGTATACGCAATTCCAAATGCATGCCTCCTTCTAGTGAATTAAATGCAGTATAGCATCATTCACACAGCTTGAAATCAGCTAAATAAATGATGCAAAAACCCATTAATTTGCTGCTGTTTGAATGTGGAAAACGAATAAACCACATTCAAGTTAAATACCTTGACAGCATCCTTTTTTTGGCTTAAACTCCTATATTGGCTCACCTGTTACATATGGGAAGAGCGGGTAGGGAGAGGGCTAATTTAATAGAAGGTTTTGTGAATGTTTAATTGGATGGACCGCTTTTTTGGTCTTCAAACAAATGGAACTTCGGTGAAACGGGAAATGTCTGCGGGTGTTATCGGCTTTTTTACAGTCGTGTACATCATTGCGGTCAATTCGCTGATCTTATCGGAGTCCGGCATGCCGCTTGAAGCGGCGATTGTCGCAACGATTGCGGCATCCGTATTTGGCTGTCTGGTGATGGGTTTCTGGGGCAATGCGCCGATTCTTTTGGTGCCTGGCATGGGGATCAACGCCTTGTTCTCGTACACGATGGTCCAGTCGATGGGCTTGTCGTGGCCGGAAGCACTGGCTGTTGTGTTCATCTCAGGGCTCATCTTCGTCGTCATCGCGTTCACGCCTCTTGCGAAACTGCTGAATGCAGCGGTGCCGTATTCGCTGAAAGAAGCGATTACGGTAGGGCTCGGCTTGTTCCTGATGCTGATTGGCCTGGAAAAAGGCGGCATTGTCGAACGCGGCACGTCATCGATTCTGGCACTCGGCTCACTCGGTGAACCGCATGTGTTGGCGACGGTTTTGACGTTTGTCGTGGCGATTGTGCTGTTTATCCGCAATGTACCGGGGAATTTCCTGATTACGGTTGTGGCAGGAACCGTGATTGCGTCGTTTTTCGGTCTGATCGATATGAGCGCATTGGGCGGATCGTCCATCGAGGCCGCTGAAGCGTTCGCTGTGTTCGGTGCGCTGTCGTTTGACGGGATTTTGTCGATGGCGTTTTGGGTTGCTGTTTTCTCTTTGACGATGGTTATCGTTTTCGAGAACATCGGCACTGTTCAGGGGCAGGTGTCGTTTGTGAAACGCCCTGAGAAATTCGGACGTGCGTTCCAGTCGACTTCTGTATCATCAATGGCATCCGGCATCTTCGGCACAAGCCCGACGGTGGCGAGCGCTGAAAGTACGGCGGCCATGGCGGCTGGCGGACGGACCGGCTTGACGTCGGTTACGGCAGGAATCCTGTTTATGGTTTCGGTGTTCTTCATTCCGGCCATCAAACTGATTCCGGACAGCGCCATTGCGCCGATCCTGATCATTGTCGGCGGCTTGATGGTTCAGAATATCCGCAACCTGGATATGAAGGACATGAGCGAAAGCTTCCCGGCGCTGCTGATTGTGGCATTGATTCCTTTCACGTACAGCATTGCGGACGGCATCGCCATCGGCTTTATCCTGTACCCGATCTTGAAAGTTGCGATCGGAAAATGGCGGGAAGTATCGATGACGCTTTACATCATCGCCGGCTTGTTCCTCATGAACTTTGTGTTTCATGTCATCGGTTAATTGAAAAAACGCATCTGTCCTGAGGCAGATGCGTTTTTCTGTGGGCACGGCACAGTTCCTCCAAACCGCCCTGTGGTGGTATAATGGATGAAAGAGATCGAAAGGAGTTGGAAATCCCCATGAAATACACGAAATCAAAAATGGAACAGCTCGTAAGCGATCATCCGGAGTTGAAAAAGCGTCTGAAAACGTTGATGAAAGATATGGAATTGGAAAAGAACTTTGCATTGAAAGCCCTCTACCATTCGGAAGTGACAGACAACGGCCCGTACCAAAAAGATTATCAGGATCTGGATCTGCAATAAATTGCAGATCTTTTTTTATGGGCTGAAATTAAATCGGACGGATACAGAAAAGAACTCCCTTTAAGCTTTGCTTAAAGGGAGTTCTTTTTGTTCATCAAGCCATTGCTGCCAAGATTCATAAGTTTCGCCCAGGTACCAGACCTTGCTGGAGTGCAGCTTTTGCTCTGCGCCCTTGCCGCCCACAAGAAAACGCATGCGCGGATTTTCTTTGGACAACTCTTCGATGTAATGCTCGACGGTCGGCAAAAGCTTAGGGTCCAATATCGACATACAGACGATTTCGGTCTGCTGCTGCCGCGCGGCTTCCGGCAGCCCGTCAATCGGTGTATCCTGTCCGAAATACATGACAGGGAAGCCGTTTTCCCGCAAGAACAAAGTGAACAGCAAAAGACCCAGCTGATGGTTTTCGCCGCTTGGACACAGCGCCATCACTTTCGGCAGTTCTGTGGATGTCGGGAAAATGCGGAAGAAATGAGAAAAGCGTTGTTGTACAAGGTGGCTGATCATATGTTCATGAGCCACCGTAAGTGAGCCGTTTTCCCATTCTTCTCCAATGTGGACCATCAACGGTGCGATGATGGAGAAAAAGACCGTACGATAATGGAATAAAGAAAAGTTCAGATCGAGCAGATAGTTGAAGCGTTCCGTATCCATCTCGGAAGCCGCCAAATATAGTTCCTGGATTGACTTGCTGAACGGATCGTCTTCTGTCGACGTAGTCGGCATCATCGCTTTTTCGGCGGGTTTTCTTTTAGAAGCATGAAGCTGCTTGACGGCTTCACTGATTTTAAAGCCTTTTTCCTGCACTTGTATTTTAAGCCATTTCAAATCTTCCAGGTTCTGATCCGAATAAAGGCGGTGTCCGGATTCAGTGCGCGCTGGTGTGATGGCATTATATCGGGTTTCCCAGGAACGGATGGTTACCTTTGGCATATCTAAAAGCTTAGCAGCTGCTTTAATATTATACATAGCTATACCTCCGTTTCTTTAACATGTCTGTATAATTATTATACAACCTTTGGAGCCATTCAGTAAAGCTTTAGGGGCAGGAGGATAAAAGAATGTATAAAAAAACTGGAACCCCGGCAAAGGGTTCCAGTTTTATCGAATTACAAAGCGGGATTGGCTTTCGCTACGCGTGAACGCTGCCAAGTGACCGTAATCATCATGGTGACCATCAGCATCACAAATCCCAGGATAAACGGATAAGAAATATTGAAATCGTAAAGCACTCCGGCAAGAAGCGGTCCGATGACATTGCCGATGCTCATGTAAGCATTGTTCATGCCCATCGCAAATCCGACTTCGCCTTCAGCCATTTTGGAGATGAGCGTATTGAGCACAGGACGCAAAATGGAAGTGGCCATAAAGATAATCAGTGAGACGGTAAAGAACATCGCGTAGCTTCCGGCAAACAAGGACAACAGGAAACCGGCTGCTGCGACACCGATAAAAGCAATCAGTACGGGCACTTCGCCGAAGCGGCGGACAATGCGGTCCACGATGAACAGCTGCACAATCACACCGACGATGCCAGTAGCCGTAATCATAAAGGCGATGTCTTTAGCGGTCGACTGGAACTGGTTGTCGAGATACAATCCGACGACCGATTCATACGCCAGCAAACCGAAGCTCATGACAAGGGTGATAACCAACGGGATGAAATACGGCATGGTCACGGAGCGTCCGATTTTCTTCATCATGGATTCTTCATCAGTCAAGGTAGCTGCCAATGCCGGATCCGCTTCAACGGCATCGTTTTCTTTCAGCCAGATCATTGAAAAGAGGACGGCCACTAACGAAACGAGTGCCGATACCAAAAACGGCAATTTCAAGTCGTACTCAGCCAGGAATCCGCCGATTCCGGGCCCTACAACGATGCCAAGCGACATGGCAGCAGAAACCAGGCTGTTTCCTTTAGCCCGCTGGTCGAACGTTGTAATGTCAGCGATATAGGCAAAGATGGCCGGAACGAGCATAGCAGCTCCGACTCCGCCGATTACGCGTGACAGGTACAGAATCCAGATGGAATCCGATAGATAAAACACAAACATGGACAGCGTCAAACCGGCCAGCCCGTAGATGATCATTTTCCGGCGACCATACTGATCCGCCCATTTCCCGGCAACCGGCGAGAACACAAACTGTGCCGCCGCGAATATGGCAATCATGAGGCCGGCAGCCAAGCCGCCTTGGTTAATCGATTGGAGATAAGAGGGAAGGATCGGGATGATAATGCCGAAGCTTCCGATGGCAATAAACATATTGATCATCAATATGATGATCTTTTTTCTTTGGTCCGTAGACATGGGCAGCAGCCTCTTTTCTTCTATATATAGTTCCGAGTTTTTTTCTCAGCCTACCTATAGTAATTTGAGCAGGCAGTTTTTGTCAATGCAACTGAACTGAGTTTAGGGAATTTATTTCGGGAGATGAAATTTATGCCTCGTCGACCTGTATTTTTTGCCAATAAAAAACTGAATCTCTTAAACAAGAGACTCAGCTTCAGATTCTTCAATGCGCATAAGCGCCAAAGCTTTGGCTGCACGTGAACTGCGCCATGCCATCGCAATGGAAAGTGTCACGATCAACAGGCCGAGGCCAAGAATGAACGGATAGTTAATGTTAAAGTCGAACAGCAGGCCGGCAGACAAAGGCCCCAGTACATTGCCAAGACTCATATAGGACGTATTCATGCCCATCGCAAAGCCGACTTCGCCTTCTGCCATTTTGGAAATCAGGATATTGAGCACCGGCCGCAAGATGGCCATTGCCAGGAAGATGACGAGCGACACACCGAAAAACGAAGCGTAGCTTCCAGCAACCAGCGATAACAGGAAACCGGCAGTCGCAAGCCCAAGGAAAGCGATCAGTACCGGCACTTCGCCGAAGCGGCGCACCAGGCGGTCGACGACAAATACTTGGACAATGACGCTGACAAGACCGGTAGCGGTAATCATCATGGCGATGTCTTTGGAAGTCGAACCGTATTCTGTCGTTAAATACATGCCGATGACCGACTCGTAAGCGACCAGCCCAAAGCTCATGACAAACGTGATGATCAATGGAATGAAATACGGCATTTTGACGGAACGGCCGATTTGCTCCAGCATCGATTCGTCTTTTGCAAACTCTTCCGCCTGCTTCGTGCTGTCGGCAGTCGGAGCAATTTCTTTCAGCATGACCATTGAAAAGACGACAGCTGTGAACGTAACGATCGCCGAAACCAGGAACGGCAATTTCAAGTCAAAATCAGCTAAAAAGCCGCCGATTCCAGGTCCGATGACCAATCCGAGTGACATCGAAGCTGTTACAAGGCCGGTACCTTTGGCGCGCTGAGCGGCTGTCGTGATGCCTGCTACATACGTAAAGATGCCGGGAACAAGAAAGGCGTCGCCGATTCCGCCGACGATGCGTGAAGCGTAAAGAAGCCAAATTGAATCCGTCGCATAAAACATCAGCATGGAAACGGTCAACAGCGACAAGCCGAGGATGATGACTTTGCGCGGTCCGTAAATATCCGCCCATTTGCCGCCGAGCGGCGAAAACAGAAGCTGGGCTCCGGCGAATATGGCGATCATCAACCCGGCGGCGGTGCCGCCCTGGTTGATGGACACGAGATAGGCAGGGAGAATCGGGACGATAATTCCAAAGCTGGCGATGGCGATAAACATATTCACCATCAGGATCGTAATTTTTTTGCGTTGTTGAGAAGACATTACAGGAAAAGCCTCATTTCTATAGAATAAATTTCTTTCACCAAAAGCAAAGCGTCGGAAATGTAAAGGTTAAACAGCCAGCCGGTCCTTAAAGAGCGGATTCGGCTTCAAATGAAAGTGCTTCTTCGGACGTTGCTGCAGCTTTTTTGCTGCGTGTAATGTGCCAGCCGACCGTAATCGAAATGGTGACCGCCAGCATAAGAAGTCCGAGAATGAACGGGAAGACCAGGTTGATGTCGTACAGCAATCCTGCTGAAATCGGTCCAATAACGTTGCCGATGCCCATGAAAGAAGTGCTGAGACCCATGGCAAAGCCGACTTCGCCTTTTGCCAGTTTGGAAACAAGGATATTCAACACCGGGCGAAGAATGGACATCGCCATGAAAATAATCAATGTCACGGCAAAGAACATGGCATATGTATTGGCCACAAGCGCCAGCAGGAAGCCGGCCGAAGCGACTCCGAGGAATGCAATCAGGATAGGCACTTCGCCAAAGCGGCGGATCAGCCGCTCGACTGCAAACAACTGCGTCAGAACGCTGACGCCCTGGATGGCGATGCACATGAGGGCAATATCCTGAACACTGGCATTGAACTCATCGTTGAGCACCAGCCCGAAAATTGATTCGTAAGCGATCAAACCGAAGCTCATCACGAACGTAATGATCAATGGAATGAAATACGGCATTTTGGTGGAGCGGGCAATTTTTTTGGACATCGATTCTTCGTCATCCAAATCACGTACATTGGCTTGCCCGGTCCGCAAAGGATCGCTTTCTTTCAAAAAGGCGATTGAAAACAGAACTGCTAAAAGCGTGATGAATGCCGACATCAAAAACGGCGCTTTCACATGGAAATCAGACATGAACAGCATGATCGCCGGACCGGCTACGAGCCCCATCGACATGGAAGCCGTCACAAGGCCGGTGCCTTTTGCGCGCTGTTCAGGCGTCGTGATGTCTGCTGTATAAGCGAAGACAGCCGGAATCAGGAACGCATCGCCGATTCCGCCGAGCACCCGTGAAGCATATAAAACCCATAAGGTATCAGTTGAATAAAATAAAAAACCGCCGGCAGTGATCAGCATCAGACCGATAATAATCATTTTGCGGCGGCCAAATTGATCGGTCCATTTGCCGCCGAGCGGGGCAAACAGGAGCTGCGCGCCGGCAAAGATGGCGATAATCATTCCCGAAGCCATCCCGCCTTGATTGATCGATTCCAGATAAGCCGGAATCACCGGTCCGGTAATCCCGAAACTTGTTATCGTAATAAACATTGTAATCATTAATATACTGATTTTTTTGCGTTGAGGTGAAGACATTAAATGGTGCCTCGATTCAATTAAAATTATTGTACAAACTCTACTTGTTTTGACAACTTTCCTATATTATGATGAAAAACCTTCAAAGTCAATGTGTTTTACACATAAAAATATCACGATATCAAAACAATTTATTATTTCGTTATATAAATATTCTCAACATTTATGAAGCCCGTCACAAAGCCTTTTTGCTCGAAATCCCCTTAGAAAATTATCTGGAAATCACGTTTTTAAAAGCAAATGAAACGCTTACAAAGCTTAAAATCCTTGCTGGTTTTGTTACAGCGATGTGAATATAAAGCTTAATATAGTAGAAACAGGGAACAGGGGTTTATTAAAACTGCATAAAGGTAAGGTATAATTAAGGCAGTAACAGAAGA
Source organism: Planococcus chinensis (assembly GCF_020071995.1). GTDB lineage: Bacteria > Bacillota > Bacilli > Bacillales_A > Planococcaceae > Planococcus > Planococcus chinensis_A. The sequence continues at coordinate 396,545 of NZ_JABWTK010000001.1, forward strand.
CATTCAAGCCACGAAAGGTGACTGTGATGGGACATACCACTGAACGGATCAAAGCCATTCAATTGCAGGAACGGATTATCGACGCAGAGCTGGCGGCTTCTTGGATTCAGGACGGCATGACGTTGGGGCTCAGCGGATTTACGCGTGCAGGAGATGCCAAAGCGGTGCCGCTTGCGCTGATCAAGCGGGCGGAAACGGAAAGTTTCAAAGTGAATGTTTTTACCGGGGCTTCTTTAGGCTCGGATATCGATCGTTTGTTTGCAGAAGCGGGCATCGTGCGCAAACGCCTGCCATTTCAAGCCGACCCGGTGATGCGCCGGAAAATCAACGAAGGGGACATGCTGTTTGTTGACCATCACTTGTCCCAAACCGCTGAATGGATCAAGGCGGGAGTCATTGAACCGATTGACTTTGCGATTATTGAAGCGCTCGGCATCACAGAAGACGGATTGATCATCCCCACAACATCGGTCGGCAACTCGGCTCTTTTTGTGCAGTACGCAAAAAATGTCATAGTGGAAATCAATACGGCCCAGCCGGCTTTGTTTGAAGGGCTGCACGATATTTACGACACTGGCAAACAAGGGGAGCGTTCGCCGATCCCGCTGACCCGTGCGAGCGACCGTATCGGAGTTCCCGGGATTCCAGTCGATTTGGAGAAAGTGCGGGGCATCATTTTTACGCATCAGCCGGATTCACCTTCGACTATTGCGGCAGCAGACGAAGAGACAGAATTGATGGCGGAGCACTTGCTGAACTTTCTTCGTTCCGAGGTCCGGGCGGGAAGGCTGACAGAAAAGCTGGCTCCGCTGCAATCGGGAATCGGGACTGTCGCCAATGCGGTCCTGCACGGCTTGCTTGATTCAGAATTCGGCGATTTGGAAGTTTACTCGGAGGTGCTGCAGGATGCCGTGTTCGAGCTGATCGATGCAGGGAAAGTCCGTTTCGCCTCCAGTTCTTCCATCACCTTGTCTCAGGAAAAGATGAAGCAGGTCTATGGCAATTTCGAGAAATATCGCGACAAACTGATTCTGCGGCCGCAGGAGATTTCCAACCATCCCGAAATCATCCGCCGCCTCGGACTGATTTCGATCAATACGGCTTTGGAATTCGATATTTATGGAAACGTCAACTCCACCCATGTGTCGGGGACAAAAATGATGAACGGCATCGGCGGATCCGGAGATTTCGCCCGCAATGCGCGGCTTTCGATCTTCGTCACCAAATCGATCGCCAAAGGCGGAAGAATATCGAGCGTCGTTCCATTCGCCACTCATATTGACCACACGGAACACGACGTCGATATCGTGGTGACGGAACAGGGCTATGCGGACTTGCGGGGGCTGGCCCCGCGGGAACGTGCGGCGCTGATTATCGAGAACTGTGTGCATCCGATGTATAAAGAAAAAATGCGCAGTTATTATGCGGAAGCTTTGCCGCGCGGCGGCCAGACGCCGCATGTGCTGGAACAGGCCTTTTCGTGGCATGCGAAATTGGCGCAAACCGGCACAATGCTGTAAGGAGATATGGCGAAAAATCGAACAGCTGCCCTTAAAAGGGGTGGCTGTTTTAATTTGGACTGGGAGCGGGCAGGGTGCTGCGCTATAATTTAAGCATTGAATAAAAAGACAGGAGGCCGCTCATGGAAAGGCTTACACTCGATTCGCTATTGGATGTCATTGGAGAACTGTTTTCGGATGAAATTTCAATTGCGGTATCAAATACAAAGGAATATATCTATTACAGGCCAAGCAAACGGATCGATCTGAAGATTCAAATCGGCGATCCGGTAAAAGAAGGAACCATTGCGTACAAAGCGCTGGAAACAAAGCAGAAAGCTTCGGAGTTTATTGACAAGGAAATCTTTGGGGTGCCTTACCACGGAATGGCCGTTCCGTTTGAACAGGACGGGCAGCTTGAGGGAGTGGTAATGGCGATTTATCCGGCTTTTACAGACGGCAAGTCCGTCGTCACTGTGAAAAGCGCCGATGGCTGGAAGCCGATTCCGTTTGGCAACGTAAAATATTTGGAAGTAAAAGACCGCAAGACCTATGTCTATGCGGACAACTTTTGGGGCACAAATAAAAACTCGCTGCAGGAATTTGAGTATATGCTGCCGAGGGACTTATTCATCCGCTGCCACCGATCGTTTATCGTGAATGTCCATCATATAGAAGAAATTTATCCGGATACGCATTCGACTTTTGTGCTGGCAATGAATGACGGTGCACGCATACCGGTCAGCCAATCCTATTCAAGTTATTTCCGGAAATTGCTCGGATTTTAGAAAGTGCTGCTTTAGGTGGCAAATTATCTGGCTTAACCACTTTTAACACTCTTCTACTCCGCAAAACACATTTTAGACACATTTTGAGATAAAGTTATCTAATAATTAGAAAATAACAGACGCTGTTAATAGAACAAAACGGATTAAAACTGAGCGGTCGCTCATGAAAACGCTTTATCTCGTGTCAAATGTAGGTTTGCCTATTAACTTCGAAAGAGAGTGATAAATATGGAGAAAAAACTTGGACGGGTAAGAGCTGCTGGATTAGAGAATCGTGTAGTAACGCCTGAAGAAGCGGCTTCGTGGATTCAGGACGGCATGACATTGGGCCTTAGCGGATTTACGCGTGCCGGCGATGTAAAGGCGGTTCCTTTTGCTTTAATAAAGCGGGCGGAAACAGAAAGCTTCAAAGTGAATGTATTTACAGGGGCATCATTGGGTTCGGATATCGATAAATTGTTTGCAGAAGCGGGCATTGTCAACAAACGGTTGCCGTTCCAGGCAGAGCCGGCGATGCGCAAAAAAATCAACGAAGGCGAAATGCTGTTTGTCGACCATCACTTATCCCATACAGCGGAATGGATTCGCACCAATGTGACGGAAACAATTGACTTTGCGATTGTGGAAGCGCTTTCGATAACTGAAGATGGAATGATCATCCCGACAACGTCTGTAGGGAATTCAGCGGTCTTTGCAAAACATGCCAAAAACATCATTGTGGAGATCAATATGGCACAGCCGGAATTATTTGAAGGGCTCCATGATATTTACGATGCTGGAAAGCAAGGCGAGCGCATGCCGATTCCGTTGACCAAAGTCGATGATCGCATTGGAACAATCGGCATACCGGTCGAATTGGATAAAATCCGAGGCATCGTATTTACAAAGCAGGAAGATTCTGCCTCGACAATCGTCCAGCCGGACAAGGAAACGAAAATGATGGCCGACCATCTGCTTGAATTCCTGCGTTCGGAAATCCGTGCAGAACGATTGACAGAAAAATTGGCGCCGCTTCAATCCGGAATCGGGTCCGTGGCAAACGCCGTGCTGCATGGCATGATCGATTCGGAGTTTAAAAACCTGGAAGTGTATTCGGAAGTATTGCAGGACGCTGTATTCGATTTGATGGACGCCGGCAAAGTGGATTTCGCTTCCTGCTGTTCAATTACGCTTTCTGAAGAGAAAATGAAGCAGGTTTACGGAGATTTTGAAAAATACCGCGATAAAATTGTTCTTCGTCCGCAGGAAATTTCGAATCATCCGGAACTTATCCGCCGCCTCGGTTTGATTTCCATTAATACAGCACTTGAATTTGATATCTACGGAAACGTCAATTCAACCCATGTATGCGGCACAAAAATGATGAATGGCATCGGAGGGTCAGGTGATTTTGCCCGAAACGCACGCCTTGCTATTTTTGTCACGAAGTCGATTGCCAAAGAAGGCAAAGTTTCAAGCGTTGTGCCGTTCGTGTCCCACATAGACCATACGGAACATGATGTGGATGTGGTTGTGACAGAGCAGGGCTATGCAGACCTTCGCGGGCTTGCGCCTCGTGAACGCGTCGGCCTCATCATTGAAAACTGTGTCCACCCTTCTTACCGCGAAGCTCTTCGCGAGTATTACGCAGAAGCATTGACGCGCGGCGGCCAAACACCGCACGTGCTGGAAAAAGCTTTTGCATGGCACACGAACTTGGCTCAGCATGGTTCGATGCTGCCGAAAAAAGAACAATTGGTGTAAACTGATAAAAACCAGCCTTTCCGAATCGACGGAAAGGCTGGTTTTTTAGGGATGGTGCGAGCGGCTGCGCTTTTTTATTGTCCAGCTCCTGTCCCTGTCCCTGTTCCTGCATCGCTGCGCTAGCTTCGGAACATGAAAGAGCGTTGCATCGCTGCGCTAGCTTTGGGACATGAAAGTGCGTTGCAGCACTTCGTGCTTCGTCGCAAAGTTATGTTCCAAATTCCCTTTGGCCCATAACTTGCTTGTCGAAGCTAACCGGCTCTTTCCGCTTTTTGTTATTGTCCAGACTCCAGCGCCTTGCCCCTCGAGTCGCTTCAGCCTCGCCTGCAATGGCAAAGAACGCCATTACCGGCAAGGCTTCCAGCGCTTGTCGGGGCTAAAACGGGCGCTTCCGCTTTTCTTACTGTCCAGCTGCAAGAGCCAGCTTCTCGGGTCATAAGCCACTCCGGCTGTGCGGCAAAAAACGCCGCTTCGCCGAATCGTCTTATGCCTGTCGAAGCTAACCGGCTCTTTCCGCTTTTCCTATTGCCCGCCGTACATGTCGGATGTGTTGCGGGTGTAGAGTTCGACAATGTTGCCGAAGGGGTCTTCGGTATAAACCAGGTAATGCGGTTTTGTTTTTGAAGTTTTCCAGATTTTGCTGCGCTGCTTGCCCCCGTGTTGGACGATCCGTTCGATGGTCTCGATTAGGTTGTCGACAATCAGGCAGATATGGAAAAATCCCTTATGGGGAAATGCGATTTCTCCTTTAAATAGGGGTTCCTGGAACTCAAACAGTTCAATGCCGATTCCGCCAAGCGACATCAAATGCACATTGCGCATTTTCTGGACTTCAGGCCCTTGCAGATCCTGGGTCATGTTATCCGGTTCCGCTTCTGCTGCGTCAAAGTCAAAAGGACCTGCGAGCACGTAAAAGCCGAACACTTTGCAATACCAGTCCATTGCTTGGTCCAAATCGGGGACTGCCAGCCCGACATGTGTGATTTCGCCCATTTCATCGCCTCCTTTATATATCAGTTTTACCCAGAAGCAGATGATTTAATCCGTTATTAAAAACAGATTTTTCTGTATAAACAAAAATAGTTGTTGTCAAAGGTAATTTTTAGTATTATAATAAGCAATTGTGAAATTCTGAAATGAGGGTACTAATAATGAAAAATTCCATCTATGGATTGACGATTGATCAATTAAAAGAATGGTTTTTAGAAAATGGACAAAAGAAATTCCGTGCTGAACAAGTTTGGGATTGGCTATATATTAAACGCGTCACTGAATTCTCCCAGATGAACAACCTCAGTAAAGAGGTCATTGCGCTTTTGGAAGAGAACTTTGCGATCCGTACTTTAACAGAAGCGGTCAAGCAGGAATCTGCTGACGGCACAATCAAATTCCTTTTCCGTCTGCAGGACGGCAACTTGATTGAAACGGTTTTGATGCGCTTTAAATACGGCAACTCGGTTTGTGTAACGACACAGGTCGGCTGTAACATCGGCTGCAGTTTCTGCGCCAGCGGACTTTTGAAAAAGAGCCGCGATTTAAACGCGGGCGAAATCGTCGAGCAGATCATGCAAGTGCAGGCTCACTTTGATGCACAGAAAAAAGATGAGCGCGTTAGCCACATCGTGGTTATGGGGATCGGCGAACCGTTCGATAACTACACAAACTTGATGGGCTTCTTGAATGTCGTCAACTCACAAAAGGGTTTGGCTATCGGAGCTCGCCACATTACCGTTTCAACAAGCGGTATCGTGCCGAAAATCTACGATTATGCGGACGAAGGCCTGCAGGTTAACCTGGCAATTTCTATCCACGCGCCGAACAATGAATTGCGTTCACGCATCATGAAAATCAACAAAGCCTACCCGATCGAGAAATTGATGGCGGCCATCGATTACTATTTGGAGAAATCCAACCGCCGCATCACATTCGAATACATCTTGCTGCGCGACGTCAACGACCATGTTGAAGAAGCGAACCAATTGGCGAAGCTGCTTGAAGACAAGCGCCACTTGTCATACGTCAACTTGATTCCGTACAACTCCGTCAGCGAGCATGACCAGTACCAGCAAAGCACACCGGAAGCGATCAGCGCTTTCTTCGACGCTTTGAAAAAGAAAGGCATCAACTGCGGCGTGCGCCAGGAACAAGGCGCGGACATCGACGCGGCTTGCGGCCAATTGCGAAGCAAACAAATCAAAAAAGAAAAAACAGCTGCTCTATAAGAGCAGGCTGGTTGAAAAAGGGCATCCCTCTGTGTGGGATGCCCTTTTTTGTGTCGAATTTTGTTGAACGCAAATAAACTGTTTTAAGCGCAAATAAACCCAGTGTGAACGCAAATAAAAACTTTTAAACGCAAATAAACTCAAGCTTTCAGTGATTTACGGACAAATAGCGATTTATGAAAAATAAAAAATCCCATCGGCAATCGTTGCCGATGGGATTTTGCGTCCACGCGTTCTTTATTTTCCTCCGGACTGGAGGTTGATGCCCTGGATAAAGTATTTCTGGAAAAAGAAGAAAATCAGGATGACTGGCAGCAATACAAGAAGCGAGCCGGCCATCAAGTAATTCCATTGGGTGCTGAGCTGCCCTTTAAATACCTGCAAGCCGATTTGGAGCGTATACAGGTTCTCGTCGTTCAAGTACAGGAGCGGCCCCAGAAAGTCGTTCCAAGCGCCGTTAAACGAGAAGATGGCGACGGTGGCGATTGCCGGCTTGGTGAGCGGCAATCCGATTTTCCACCAAATGTAGAAATGGTTGGCGCCTTCCATTTTTGCGGCTTCGATCAATTCAGTCGGAATTGTCATATAGAACTGGCGCAGCAGGAAGATATTGAATGCGCTGCCGAAAAACGCCGGCACAATCAGCGGGTAATACGTATTAACCCAGCCGAGGTTCGCAAACAACACATACTGCGGAATCAGGGTAACGAATCCGGGAATCATCATGGTCGCCAGAACGATGGCGAACAGGACATTTTTGCCGCGGAACGGGATTTTTGCAAAGCCGTAGGCAATGAACGAGTTGGATAAGACATTGCCGATGACGACCAGAATCGTGATGGTCAGCGTATTGATGGTGTAGCGGGTGAAAGGCGCCGCTTCCCATGTCTTGATGTAGTTTGAGAACAGCCAATCCTCCGGCCAGAACGACGGCGGGAAACTCATCACTTCCGCCATCGTTTTAAGGGAAGTCGCAAACATCCACCAGAGAGGGGAGAGAATCAGCAAACTACCGATCGCGAGCAGGACAAAATTGAAAACCACCAGGATGTTTTTGCGGTTGCCCCGGTGTTCAAAGAAACTGGGATTTTCATTCGCCGTTTCAATGGTTTTCAGATCATCTGCCTTGTCTAAATAGTCGAGATTATCCGTCGGTTTGTCCATTTACTTCTCCTCCCCTTCGTAATGCACCCAACGGGGAGCGAGTTTAAGATTGAAAATCGTCAAGATGAAGACGATGACAAAGAGAATCCATGACATCGCCATGGCGTAGCCCATATTGAAGTTGGTGAAGGCCTGCTTCCACATGTACAAGTTATAGAACAGCAAGGAGTTGGCAGGTCCGCCTTCGCCGTTATTGGACATAACGTATGCTTCCTGGAAAATCTGGAAGCCGCCGATCAGGCTGGTCACGACATCAAAGAAAATGACCGGCGTAATCATCGGAATCGTAATGTGGAAAAACTTTTTCCATGTATTGGCGCCGTCGATTTCAGCCGCTTCATAAAGCGATTTGGAAACGCCCTGCATGCTCGCCAGATACAACAGCATCGAGCCGCCGACGCTCCATAGCTTCATGAAAATGATGGAAGGCTTTGTCCAGTCGGGGTCAAACAGCCAGTTCGGTCCGTCAATGCCAAACCAGCTGAGGACCAGATTGACCATCCCGGTTCCCGGATCAAGCAGCTGCATCCACAGCATATAAACGCCCACACCTGACAGGACTGCCGGCAAATAATACAGCGTCCGGAATATGCGCATGCCGGGAATGTCCTGATTCAAGAGCGCCGATAGGAAAATAGCGCCGATTGTGGTCAACGGCACAGAAAAGATAACGAAGTACAAGGTATTCCAAAGGGAGGTCCAAAAAAGACTGTCCTCAGTGAAAAGCCCTTGATAATTTTCTGCTCCGACAAAGTCCATCTGCGATGTAATATTATAGTTTGTAAAACTTGCCACAAATGAAAATACCAAAGGCCCCGCAGTGAAAGCGAGAAAGCCGATGATCCATGGCAACACGAAAATATAGCCATATATGCTTTCTTTGCGCCGCATGGTCAATCTTTTTTTCCCCAAAGTGACACCTCCTTGTTACTTGTTTTTCTCGATTAAGTTCTCGACATCGGTCTGCGATTTCGTCAGCGCTTCTTTCGCTGTCATCGAACCGAGCAGGAATTCATCAACGTTCGGATTGATCAGGCTGCTGAAGTCCGGTGCAAATACCGGAACCGGAGTCAATAAAGTATGCTCCATGTTCTCAACGGCCTTTTCATATACCATGGTGCCGTCTTCATTGAATTCATCGGATTTTGCCGCCGCTTCCGCCGCTTCGACATTGGCAATATTGTCGAAGTTTTTCACTGCCCAGTATTCCTGCGCTTCCACGTCTGTCAAATATTTGATGAATTCCCAAGCTGCTTCGGAATTTTTCGATCCTTCCGGGATTTCAGCGACAAAGCCGCCGCCCCAGCTCGTGTGGCCGTTGCCTTCTTCATATTCCGGAAGTTCGACGACGCCGAAATTCAAATCAGGTGCGTAGTCGCGGATTTGTGTGTAGAAGGTCGGTGCCTGGGCAATCATCGCCAGATCGCCGCTGAAGAACGGGTGTCCTTGCTGGCTGTCAATTTGGGCCTGGTAGGAGTTGATGACGTCATCGCCGTATTTGTCTTTCCAGGATTTAAGCCAGTTCAGCACTTCTTCGTTTTTAGGCGTATCAATTTCAAAGTTATCTTGTTCGTCAAAATAGTTTTGGCCGTTGGCATTCAAGAGCCATACGTCATAGCCGATTCCCCAAAGTGGGTAGAAGCCGATCTGGTCATAGTTGTTGCCTTCTTTTTTGTCGAGTTTTGCTGCATATTCTTCCAGCTCTGCCCAGGTAGTCGGCGGTTTTTCAGGATCCAGCCCCGCTTCTTTAAAGGCGTCTTTGTTATAGAAAAGTACACGTGTATCGGTATTAAAAGGAATGCCGTATGAATCGCCTTCATAAAGAGTTGCGTCCCAAAGTTCCGGATAGAAGCGCTTGGAAATATCATCTTCTTCCAAAAACGTCGACAAATTCATCGCCTGTTTTTTCTGGCCGCGGAGAGCAGTGGCATTGATGTCGTTGATGACGACATCAGGCGGATCGCCTGCAGCGATGGCTGCCAATTCTTTGGTCCAGATATCGCCGAATGGCAGATAAGTGTGTTTTACTTCAATTTCCTCCTGCGATTCGTTGAAATCCGTGATGATTTGTTCAATTATCGGACGGCGGATTTCGGATCCCCAAAACGTCCAAAAATCGACGACAGTTTTGCCGTCTTCGTTTACCGCTGCCTCGTCGCCGCCGCTGTTGTTCGTCTGAAAGCCCGAACAGCCGCTGAGAATCAAAGCAAGGCCGGCAATTAAGACGATGAAAATTTTTAATTTGTTCATCTTGTTCCACTCCTTTTGGTGTATTTTGAAAATAAGTACAAATAATATCTTCGACAGTCGAAGTAAAGAGACGATTTTGCCTGATTTTCAGCGAAAAAATGCCCCTTTTTCATTAGAAAAAGAACCGTAAAATCTTCCAGCTTCTCATGTCTAGTAGAAGTATATAACAACTACTCCTTCTTTTCAAAGAGTAATCTAAATATACAGATAATAGGACTAAATACCGAGTTTAAGCGGTTTTGAAATTGGGTATGAACATTTATTTTCCAATTTGCGATTTGTAATATACAGAAAACTGTTTATAATTAAGGTAAAAAAGAATGGGGAGTGGCATAATGGCAGAGATTCTAATCAACAATTTAGGGAAGACATACGATAATGGTGCTACCGCCGTAACCGATTTTAATCTTCACATCAAAAACGAAGAATTTATTGTCTTTGTCGGCCCCTCGGGCTGTGGGAAATCCACAACGCTTCGCATGATTGCCGGCTTGGAAGAAATAACAGACGGAGAGTTTTTCATCGACGGAAAGCGAATGAATGACGTTCAGCCGAAAGAACGCGACATCGCGATGGTTTTCCAGAACTATGCGCTTTATCCGCACATGACGGTCTATGAAAACATGGCATTCGGATTAAAGCTGCGCAAATTCAAAAAAGAGGAAATCAAAAGACGGGTAAATGAAGCTGCTGCCATTCTCGGCCTGGAAGAATACCTGGACCGGAAACCGAAAGCGCTTTCTGGAGGGCAGCGCCAGCGTGTTGCTTTGGGTCGTGCGATTGTACGCGACGCCAAAGTGTTCCTGATGGATGAGCCGTTATCCAACCTGGATGCCAAGCTTCGCGTTCAAATGCGTGCTGAAATCGCCAAGCTCCATAACCGCCTGAAGACCACGACTATTTACGTGACGCACGATCAGACAGAAGCGATGACGATGGCGACGCGCATTGTCATCATGAAGAGCGGCCTGATCCAGCAGGTAGGCAGCCCGAAAGAAGTATACGATTTCCCGGCCAACCGTTTTGTCGGCGGCTTTATCGGTTCACCGGCCATGAACTTCTTTGACGGGAAATTAGAAGGCGGTGCATTCGTCATGGGCGACCGCATTATCGACATTCCTGCTGAAACATTGAATATACTTAAGAATCAAGGCTATGACGGTGCGCCGATTACGCTTGGCATCCGGCCTGAACATATTCATGTAAACAACGAAGATTTAACAGGCATTCCGCACAGCGATATCGATGCGGTCATTACTGTATCCGAACTGACGGGTGCTGAAACGATCATTTATGCCGTTTACGGCGAACAGGAATTTATTGCCCGCGTGGATGCCGACAACCGCATCGAGCCGGGCCAGACAGCGCGCCTTGCATTCGATATGTCGCGCGTCCATTTCTTTGATCCGGTCAGCGGGGAGCGTATCAAGCCTGAAAAATCAGAAAAGCCTGTTGTAGTTTCGTAAATTTGTGTTAAAGTGATTTTGACAACCGAATAATTAACACCACTAGGGGAGCCGGATATCGGCTGAGACGGGCATAAGCTCGGACCCTTTGAACCTGATCTGGATCATACCAGCGGAGGGAAGTGGCGAACGCATGCTGCTTTACTTAATTTGACTGCATACGCCGCTTTCCTTTACTGGAAAGCGGCGTTTTTTATTTGGCAAAACGGCAGACGTGCACGGAGACCAAAAAAGCCGGGCGCTAAAGCCGAAACTCAAAGGAGATGGAGAAATGGAATTTTGTGAAGAAGTACGCAGCGAATGCAACGAGTTATGGCAGGCAAGTTTTGATCATCCGTTTGTAAAAGGCATCGCGGACGGCACGCTGCCGCTGGATGTATTCCGGCATTATGTTATGCAGGACGCCTATTATTTAAGCCATTTCGCAAAAATCCAGGCTATCGGGGCAGTCAAAGCAACCGATCTCGAGACGACAAAACGTTTTGCTTTTCATTCCGAGCATACGTGCGCCGCTGAACTTGCTTTGCACGAGTCGTTCATGGAACTGCTAGGAATTACGGATGAGGACTGGGAAGTTTTTGAACCGTCACCGAGTGCCTATGCCTATGTTTCTCATATGTACCGTGCGGCAGAAGGCGACTTGGCTGATGTGGTCGCTTCGATTCTGCCCTGCTACTGGCTTTACCACGAAATTGGCGAACGGCTAAAGAACGCCAAACCCGACCATCCGATCTATGACCGCTGGATTGGCACATACGGATCGGCGGAATTCGGCGAATTGGTCAAAGAACAGAAGGACCGCATGGACAGACTGGCATCCGGCCTGCCGGAAAAACGCCGGACAGAGCTGAAAGACCGGTTCCGCCGAAGCAGCTACTACGAATGGAATTTCTGGGAGCAGGCATGGCGGCAAGAATCCTGGACGATAAATACGTATAGCCAGGCAGGTGTCTGAAATGCTGGAAAAAGTGCGTGCAGAAAACCCGATCGTCCATTGCATCACCAATCACGTCGTCTCGAACTTCCAGGCAAACGGGCTGCTGGCGCTCGGGGCCTCACCCATTATGGGTGAAGCGCCGGAAGAGGCGGCTGAACTGGCCGCTTTAGCGGATGCGGTGTCACTTAATATCGGAACCTTGAACAGCCAAAGTTTAAACAGCATGCTGATTGCCGGGAAAACAGCCAACGGGCTTGGAACGCCGGTCGTGCTCGATCCGGTTGGAGTAGGCGCGACGGAATTTCGGAAAAACGCGGTCAATAAAATCCTGGAAGAAGTGAGAGTCTCTGTTATCCGCTGCAATGCCGGAGAATTGGCAGCAATTGTGGGTGCCGACTGGCAGGCAAAAGGCGTCGACGCAGGGGAAGGAAAGGGAAATGTTGGGGAATTGGCTCGGACTGCCGCCAAACGTTATGGATTGGTTGTGGCCGTATCCGGTGAAACGGATTTTGTCACGGACGGTGAGCAGCTTTCTAAAATTCGATACGGCCATAAAACAATGGCAGCTATAACAGGAACGGGCTGCTTGCTCAGCGCTGCAGTGGCAGCGTTTCTGGCTGTGTATCCCAAAGCTCATTTTGAAGCAACGGCAGCTGCCATGCGCTATTACGCCATTGCAGGAGAACTGGCGAGCCGGCAGGCAGAATTTCCGGGAGAATTTCAACGTGCATTTTTAGACCGGTTGGCAGCGATAGACGAAGACGAACTGGATAAATTCATGAATCAAAAGGAAGGGGAGCTAAAGCGATGATTCCACAAACATTGACCATTGCCGGATCTGATTCTGGAGGAGGAGCTGGTATCCAGGCGGACATTAAAACCTTTCAGGAACTTGGTGTTTATTCCACGTCGGTCATTACAGCAGTGACCGCACAGAACACGCTTGGCGTCACAGGCATTTACCCGGTGCCGCTATACGGAGTGAGAGAACAGCTGCGGGCTGTCGGAGAGGATTTTCAGATTGCCGCATTGAAAACGGGCATGCTGTTTGATGCGGAAATCATTCAAGAAACCGCCTCCGCCATCCGGCAATACGGCTGGCAGAACCTAGTAGTGGACCCGGTCATGATTGCCAAGGGCGGCGCAAGCCTTTTGCAGCAGGAAGCGGTGGACGCGTTAAAGCAGCACTTGCTGCCGCTGGCATTCGTGGTGACGCCAAACCTTCCGGAAGCGGAAGTGATCAGCGGCGTTTCCATCTATGACGAAACGTCAAGGAAGCAGGCAGCCAAAAAAATCCTGTCGTTTGGTGCCGCATCGGTCGTGATCAAAGGCGGCCATGCAGCAAATCCGGAAATTGCGGAAGACTATTACCTCGCGCAGGACGGACAAGAAAGGCTGTTTCGTTCGCCGCGCATCAAGACCAGCCAGACCCATGGAACCGGCTGCACATTTGCTGCCGCGCTGACGGCGGAACTGGCTAAGGGTAAGCCGGTGGAAAGCGCTATTTGCACCGCGAAACAGTTTATCCAGGCAGCGCTCAGCGCAGAATTGCATATCGGCGCCGGACACGGGCCGACCAATCATGCAGCCTACCAGGCAAACGTGCGCAGAAATGGAGGCGTCGAACATGTCCGGGTTATTCAGTAAGCCGGGAGTTTATTTTATATTGGGCAGCCAGAATGCAGCGGGGCGGGATCCGATAGAGATCCTGGAAGCGGCTTTGGCAGGAGGCATTAGCTGTTTCCAATTAAGGGAAAAAGGAGCAGGTGCTTTAACCGGGAACCGGCTGCTGGATTTCGCAGCGGAATGCCAACAGCTGTGCCGTGACTATCAAGTGCCGTTCATCGTCAATGACGATGTCGAGCTTGCCCGCATTCTTGATGCTGACGGCATCCATATTGGACAGGAAGATATGGAAGCAAGTACGGCAAGGCACCTATTGGGGCCGGACAAGATTTTGGGGGTATCCGTGCATTCAATGCTAGAAGCGGAAGAAGCCGTAAGGAGCGGTGCAGATTACGTCGGCATGGGCCCGGTTTTTGGCACGCAGTCAAAAGCGGATGCTAAAAGCCCGGCAGGCATTTCAGGAATCGTGGCTGTGAAAAGCCGTTATCCTGAACTTCCGGTAATCGGCATCGGCGGCATCACGCCAGATAATGCCGGGCAGGTTTGGTCTGCAGGAGCGGACGGTGTGGCGGTGATTTCTGCCATTGCCCAAGCGGAGAGCATTCCCCTCCAAATCAGCCGCTTTAATGAATCGATAAAGGCAGGTGCTGAAAAATGAGCACTAAGAAACTTGTGCTGATTGCCATGTTTGTTGCCATCAGTGTCGCCGGTTCAGCGTTTGTCTCTTTTCCGGCAGGCATCGCACGCGCTTATCCGATCCAGCATGCGATGAACGTCATTGCAGCGGTCCTCCTGGGGCCGGGGCCGGCATTGCTGATTGCCTTTTTGACGGCAGTTGTCCGGGTGCTGACAGGAACCGGCTCGCTCCTCGCTTTTCCTGGGGGAATGATCGGGGCGCTCATTGCTGGCGTGATGTATGCCAAATTCGGTAAAGTCTGGTTTGCGGCTGCGGGTGAAGTAGTCGGGACCGGAATCATCGCTTCGCTCGTTGCCGTGCCTTATGCCCGTATTTTAATGGGAACAGACCTGGCCGCACTGTTTTTCCTGCCGCCTTTTTTCATCTCCAGCCTGTCCGGGGCAGTGCTCGGAGCGGTTGTCGTAAAGAAGCTTTTGCGCAACTCGTCTAAATTACAGTTAAATTAAAAATATTTCATTATCCGCTTTGTGTTTAGTTGTAAGGAATTAGGGGGAAATACAGGGATAAACACATTTCAAAAAGGAGTGGACAAGATTATGGTGAAAATTGCAGTAGAAGAACCGTTTACATCTGTAAAAGAAGCATTGCAAAAAAGAGGCTACGAAGCTGAGATGTTGGATGATAAAACAGAAGCGATGGATTATGACTGCGTGGTCGTCAGAGACAAAGAGGACTTAACAGATTTTCACATGAATGTTCCTCTAGTTGAAGCAAAAGGGCGCACGTTGGAAGAAATCGTGGATGAAGTGGAAGAGCGGCTTGTCCGCATCGGCAAAATTCCGGCTCCACCTTCGAGCGGCGGAATCACCGGCAGTTCATTCCTTAAAGGCGCAGCGACCGGAGCCATTGTCGGCGCTGCGGCCGGACTCCTCCTGACTCCGAAGAGCGGCAAAGAAATGCAGGCGGTTGTAAAAGAAAAAACGTCCGACACGAAAGAGAAGCTTGGCGGTGTTACGGAAAAAGCCAAGGGCACTGTCGGCCAAGTGAAAGAAAAGACAAGCGGCGTTACGGATAAAGCGAAAGGCACGCTGGGGCAAGCTAAAGAAAAGACAAGCGGTGTCACAAGCACCGTCAAAGAAAAAGTTAAAGGCCCAGTGGACAATTTGAAAGCAAAACGCCAGGAAATGCAGGAAACAAAAGAACTGAAAAAGCAGGAAAAAGTCGTTAAGCAGGAAGCGAAAGCTGAAGAAAAGGCGCAAAAAGAGCACGAAAAAGCTGAAAAGCAAGCTGAAAAAGAAATCAAAAAAGCTGAAAAAGAAGCTTCTAAAGACAAAGGGTCGATTGAAGTAGTAGAGCTTGGCGATGCAGATGTAACAACAAATGCATCAGGCGGAGCTACAATCGTTTCCACGGAAGCGAATAAAAACAATAAAAAATAAGCGTTGAAAAACCCGGCAGCCCCTGAAATGGCTGCCGGGTTTTTTGTGTTTTCATTTACGAGCAACTGCTGGCGCGTTATGAGCAACTTCAAGTAATATACGAGCAACTTCGGGGCATATACGAGCAACTTCATACCCTATACGAGCAACTCGCCTCCAAAACGTATTTTGCACCCTTAAAAGTCCCCTTTTTCTTCAAATCCATATCGTGCAAAAGCCGTTTAGCCAAATGGCGGTCCTCAATCTGCAGCACTTCCCGGCACATCCGGTTCGTAATCGGCCCGCCAGTCAGCCGGTGCCAGTCTTGAATGGCCTGGACATGCGCATGTTTATCGGATTCCCCGCAAAATGGACACAGCCAGGTGCCGTAAGTTCGCTTCATGCCGATACGCCCGCATGCCACGCACCATACGCCGCGGATCATCATTTGCAGCGGGTATGCCGGATTGCTGCAGATCGGTTTGGGTACATAATCCGAATGGGCAGCCAGGATTTTATTCGCCAACTCGGTCATTTCACTAAGACCCATGACTGCTGATGCACTTTGGGGTTTATTGAGGAACATCGGCAACTGGTGGGAAAACAGAATGGTGTGGGTATCAGGCACATTTTCGGGAATTTGTTTTGGGTAGGAGAGGATAAGTACAGAGCGGATCGGCAAAGAGACACCGGAAGCGTGCAGCCATTCATCCAGCAGCCACCCGTTCGTGTCGATTTGCTCGATGGGGCTTTTGCGCCCAATGACGCTGCCGTCTTCTTTGGTCTGGATGAGCTGCAGGGGAGATTGTTGAAAGCGGAGGCGCCCGCTCATGTTTTTGACTTCGCAGACATAAACACACCATGGCGTAATCATCAGCGAATCCAACTGAAAAGCCTGGAAAGACCTTAACGATACATTGTGCAGGAAAATATGGGGGAATGGCAATCGGCTGGCGGCTACATAATCATCAAAACGCTGTTCGCCGCCAATCCCGGCGGAATCGTTGTAGTAATCTTCCTTCACTTCCTTGTATAAAGCATGCGTTTTCGGCAGCCGCCGGAGCAGCATCTCAAGCCGCTCCCTTTCGAGTGAAATTCCCCTGGTTTTCAAAATCACAGCCATCCCTCCATTTTTTTAAATAAAACCATAGCATGCAAGAAAGGGAGTGGCTATACTTCTTTTCATAATAAATATTTAGAGCAGGAAAAAGGCGCAAAAATGAGATTTCGCGAGCGCCAATAGGAGGTCAGGCGGCCTTTTGCTAAACCGCCAATAAGATATGCCAACCCCGACCATTAACGCCCAACCACGAAAAAAACCGATCCGGCACGCGCCGGATCGGTTTATTCATTCATCAATCAGGCGCCACTTCATCGACCGGTGCATGCGGAACCGGTTCCGGCACACGTGACAGAATCACAAGGCCGATGACGAATAAGACGACGAGGCTGAAGACGCCCATGCTGGAATTCCCGGTAATCTGCGAAGTGACAGCTACCAGAAGCGGGCCCAGGATGGCGGCGAATTTGCCGAAGATATTGTAGAATCCGAAAAATTCATTGGAATTTTCTTTTGGTACGAGTTTACCGAAATATGAGCGGCTGAGCGCCTGGATGCCGCCTTGACTGGTGGCCACAAGCATCGCCAGAATCCAGAAATCGGTGATTGTTTCCAGGAAGAAGGCGTAGATGCAGACGACAATATACACACAAATCCCGACGTACAGCATTTTCTTGCCGGTGAAGCGCTCAGACAGACGGCCATACAAAATGGCGAACGGTGCGGCCACTACTTGGGTAACAAATAGGACAATCAGCAAACTGGTCGACGACAGCCCAAGATCCGTCCCGTAAGCGGTGGACATCGAGATAATGGTGCCGACGCCGTCGATATAAAAGAAATAAGCCAGCAAAAACAGGAACAGCGCACGATACTGGCGGATCTCCCGGACGGTTTTGCTGAGGCGCTTAAAGCTCTGGGCAACCGGATTCGGTTCTTTCTCGATAAAATAGCGCTGGCGCACATTCCGGAACAGGGGCAGCGAGAACGCAACCCACCATATAGCTGTAATCAGAAACGCGATGCGGCTTGCATTGATTGTAGAAATCGGGATTACACCATTGCTTGCCAGCAGGATGACTGCAATCGACAGGATAAACGGAATCGTCGATCCGATATAGCCAAGGCCGTAGCCGAATGCCGAGACATTGTTCATGCGTTTTTCAGTGGTAACATCTACGATAAAGGCATCATAAAACACATTGGCACCCGTAGCGCCAAGAGCGGCAAATGTATAGCAGATAAGCAGCATCAGCCAATTATCGCTTGGAATAAACGCCAGCATCGCCGTAGAAATGGTGCCGAGCAGGAAGAACGCTGTGAAGAATTTTCGCTTCATGCCTTCGTAATCGGCAAGCGTTCCTAAAATAGGCCCGATCAGCGCCAAAATGAATGTGAAGATGGCAATGGTGTAGCCGAGATAAGCGGTGGAATCGGACAGGCTGACGCCTGCTTCAGTTGCCGCATTTTTATAGAACAATGGAAAAACAGCAGTGGTGATAATGATGGAATAAGCGGAACTTCCCCAATCGTAAAACGCCCAGCTTTTCTCTTCTTTGGTGAATTTTTTCATGTCTCATTCCCCTTAAGTACCAGATAAACCCATTGTACAAGATGGCAAGCAAAAATGATGCACCATTCTTTAAATTCACTGAAATTTTACAAAATTTTATTACGGATGGCAATTAACTGTAACACCTTCCTCGAGGAATACGCTTTGTTTGAGAGAGGCAGGGTCTTCCGATAGACTGAGAGTATCTGAATGAAAGAAGGTAAGTGTTTTGAAACTGATTTCGTGGAATGTCAACGGCTTGCGGGCCGTGATGAAAAAAGGCTTTATGGATTTTTTTGCAGCCGTGGATGCAGATGTGTTCTGCCTGCAGGAAATAAAGCTGCAGGAAGGCCAGATTGAGATGGATCTTCCGGGTTACTATACATATTGGAATTATGCTCAGAAAAAAGGCTATTCCGGTACGGCGATATTCACAAAGAAAAAGCCGCTGGCTGTCTATTACGGGCTCGGAATCGAAGAACATGATACAGAAGGGCGCATCATCACCCTCGAATACGACACACATTTCGTCGTGACCGTCTACACGCCGAATTCCCAGCACGGCTTGCTGCGGCTGGATTACCGCCTGGAATGGGAAGACGCCATTCTTTCCTATATAAAAGAACTGGACCGCAAAAAGCCGGTGATCCTGTGCGGAGACTTGAACGTCGCCCACCAGGAAATCGATTTGAAGAATCCGCGGGCAAATCTGAAAAACTCCGGCTTCACTCCGGAAGAAAGAGGCAAAATGACGGACTTCCTGAACAGCGGATTTGTCGACACGTTCCGCTATTTTTATCCGGAACAGACGGGCAGCTATTCGTGGTGGTCGTACCGCTCCAACTGCCGGGAAAAGAACGTCGGATGGCGCATCGACTATTTCATCGCTTCTGAAAATTTGGCTCCTATGCTAAAAGGTGCGAAAATCCATAAAGACGTATGGGGATCGGATCATTGCCCGGTTGAACTGACCGTTACGATATAAAACAAGCCCTCACGCTAAGTGAGGGCTTGTTTTTAAATGGTGCGGACTTCGAGGCGGGTAACGCCTTTGCCTTTGTTTTTGGTTTTATCGAGAACAAACTTTCCGACTGCACCGGTTTGCTTCACATGCGTGCCCCCGCAGGCCTGTTCATCAATATCTCCAATTTTCACGAGCCGGATTTCCTTAACCGCTTTCGGAATCAAGTTGACGATGGTTTTGATTACACCTGAAATATTTTCTGCTTCTTCCCGCGGCAAAGTCCGGACACTCACTTCGTGGTTGCGCTCCAGCTCATCATTCGCTTTGGAGACAAGCGCATCGATTTCTTCTTGGCTGAGTTCAGTTATGCCGGTCAGGTCGATACGCGCTTTATCCGGATAGATTTGATTGCCCGTGCATAAGGAATCATGCTCCTGATTAAAAACAGCAGCGATGACATGGAGCAAGGTATGGTGCTTCATCAGATTTTGTCTCCGGTCCCAATCCAATTTAGCCGTCACAGGTCCAAGCGACAGCTTATCGGGCTCACTGACGTAATGGAAGATTTCCCCGTTTTCTTTCTTCACTTTCACGACTGTTATTTCCTGCCCGTTTTGGATCAATACACCGGTATCGGTTTCCTGTCCGCCGCCAGCGGGATAGAAAACCGTCTGATCCAATGTCACTTTATCTCCATCGATAGCCGTAATTTCTGCTTCGCATGATGTTAAATAACTGTCTTCCAAGAACAATTCTTTTGTCATGTGATCCATCCTTTATTCAAGAATTAAAGTTAATAAAACTACTATATCACAAAAAATTTTAAGAATTCAAAAAAATTATTGAATTGTGTGAAAGTTTTGACATAGAATGGAGTCATGGAAAAAGGAGGAGAGCCATGACAATCGAACAGCAGTTGATAGAGCGCGGCCTCGAATGGCCAAAGTCACCCCCAGCCGCTATGGCGAATTACGTGACGGTGAGAAGAACGGGGAATTTATTGTTTGTTTCAGGAGCCGGTCCATTTGTGGAAGGACAGGCGGCTTATACAGGAAAGGTTGGAAAAGAGGTTTCCTTGGAAGATGCAAGGCAAGCCGCGAGAATTTCGGCAGTCAATCTGCTGAGTATGATCCACGGAGAAGTGGGGAGCCTGGAAAATGTGCGAGTGGTGAAGCTGCTCGGCTTTGTCAGCAGCGCGAAAGATTTCTACGCTCAGCCATCTGTTATCGATGCCGCTTCCGATTTATTGGCTGAGTTGCTTGGGGAGAACGGACGCCATGCCAGGTCGGCGATCGGCACGAGCGTTTTGCCGTTTAATATTCCAGTGGAAATTGAAATGATTGCAGAAATCCAAAACTAGAAGGGAGTTCTTTCATGTACGTCACATTGCAGCAAATCCATCAGGCAAAAGCGAATCTTGCGGGAGTGATTATTCCGACTCCGCTGCAGGACAGCCGTACCTTTTCCGAACTGACAGGAAACCAGATTTACTTGAAGACGGAAAATCTCCAGAAAACCGGATCATTCAAAATTCGGGGCGCCTATAACAAAGTCGCAAATCTGACCGATGAAGAAAAGGAAAATGGCATCGTCGCTTTTTCTGCCGGCAACCACGGGGCAGGAACTGCCTATGCGGCACAGCAGCTTGGCATCAGTGCCACGGTTGTCATGCCGACAAATCCGGTAGCGAGCAAAAAGAATGCCATCATGCAATACGGCGCCCAGGCGATTGAATATGGCACCACTTCAATTGATATGTACGAAAAAGCGCTTGAACTTCACCGCGAAGAAGGGCGTACGATGATTCATCCGTTTGAAGACCCGTACGTCATTGCCGGACAAGGGACAATCGGTTTGGAAATTTTGCAAGACCTGCCGGAAACGGATGCGGTGATTGTGCCGGTAAGCGGCGGTGGCTTGATATCGGGTGTCGCCGCAGCATTGAAGGAACTCAAACCAACGCTGAAAGTGATTGGCGTGAATACAGAAGGTGCGATGGCGATGTACACGTCGCTGCAGCACAGGAAGCCGACCGAAGTGGACAAAGTGGAGACGATTGCCGACGGGTTGATGGCGAAAAAACCGGGAGACCTGACATTCGCCCATACGCAGCGCTATGTGGACGATTTGGTACTGGTGTCGGAAGCGGAAATTGCCAATTGTGTAGCATTTATGGCAGAGCGCGCCAAGCTTGTGGTGGAGCCCTCAGGTGCTGCTGCGATGGCGGCAATGCTGAGCGGAAGTGTAGATCTGAAAGGTAAGAAAGTTGTGGTCATGGTCAGCGGCGGGAATATCAGCTTTGAATTGTATCACGCATTGATTCAGCAATATAACGAAAAAAACTATATGAAACTGTGAGGTGCGGCCTGTGTACAAACTGACGAATATTCGGATTCTCGCTTTCGGGAGCAGCGATGTGATTGAATCAGGGGAAGTTCTGTTTAATGAAGAAGGCATTTTGGAAGTCGGCCAAACCGTCGAAGGAGGAGGCGGAAAAGCGACTCTTATCGATGGCGCCGGAATGACGGTCCTGCCTGGCTTGATCGATTCGCATGTGCATTTGGGGATGGATGCATCTCCGGATCCCTTTGCGAAAATGAAAGACGAAAGCCCGGCAGACATCGCTTATCGGGCAGTCCAGCAAGGCACGCAGTTTCTCGCGGCAGGAATAACGGCTGTCCGCAATCTCGGTACCCGCTATAATGCGGATATCAGCTACCGCAATGCGGTACAGGCAGGGACGATTACCGGTCCCCGGGTATTTGCTGCGGGCCGGCCGATTGTCATGACCGGCGGGCACGGACATGTCATGGCGATTGAAGCGGACGGAGTGGACGCCGTCACGCGGGCGGCACGTGAGCAGCTGAAAGCAGGTGCGGATGTGCTGAAGGTGATGGCGACCGGCGGTGTGCTGACAAAAGGGACCGATCCGGGCGCTGTACAGCTGTCCGAAGAAGAAATGCGCTGCGTGTGCCAGGAGGCGGAACATGCAGCGAAAACGACGGCTGCGCACACCATCGGCACCGAAGGCATTAAAAATGCAGTCCGTGCAGGGGTTACGACTATCGAACATGCTTATTTGCTGGATGTTGAAGCGGTCGAACTGATGCTTGAACGGGGGACTTTTCTTGTGCCGACACTCATCGCGCCGCGCTTGATACTGGATCAGCCTGGTTCCGTTCCGGATTATATGGTTTCAAAAGTCGAGAAAATCATTGACGACCATTCGGTCAGTTTCCAGCTGGCGCTGGAAGCGGGAGTGCCGATTGCGGCAGGAACGGATGCAGGTACTCCGTTCAACTTTCCGGGCTTGCTTGCAGAAGAGCTGATGTTAATGGCATCAAACGGCATGAGCAATCAAGAAGCAATTCGTTCAGCCACACTCATGGCTGCTAAAGCAGTAAAAGCAGATTCCCTGATCGGGTCGATTGAAAAAGGGAAGCTGGCCGATCTGCTTGTGGTGGAAGGCAATCCTTTGGAAGACTTGGAGACCTTGAAAACACCGAAATACGTCTTTGCAAACGGCCGGCTTTTCCAGGGGGCAAGTGAAAAGCCGGTTCAAGAGGCGCGACCGCTGTGAACAAAGATATGGTAGCTGAATCCGTTCATCCCGCACTCCAAAGTTATATCTCTGTTGCAGAAGGCATCGCCAGAACCTTCGGCGATTTTTGTGAAGTATCCGTCCATGACTTCACGAATGTAGCAGCTTCCATCGTCGCTATTTTCAATCGGCACGTCACGGGAAGGAATGTAGGGTCCCCGGTAACCAATCTGGGTCTGGAGATCCTTAGGCAAGGGCAAAGCGGGGAAACCGTTATCGTCAACTATCCGAATGTTTCCCCGTACCAGAAAAAGATGAAATCAAGCTCAATGATGATACACGATGAAGCCGGAAATCTGGTAGGCTGCCTGTGCATCAATCTTGATCTCACTCATTTGATGATGGCGCAATCCGTGATGGATGGCCTGACATCCACGGGTCCGGAAAAAGAGTCGGACGAAGCGTTTTCAATCACCATCAATGATTTGGAAACGCAAATCATCCAGGAAGGCATCGAACAAATAGGGAAGCCGATATCGGCCATGAACAAGGACGAGCGCACGGCGTTTTTGACTTACCTGGACGAAAAAGGGTTGTTCCTGATTAAGGGGGCGGTCCAGCGGATGGCTAAACTGATGGATGTATCCAAATATACGCTGTATAACTATTTGGATAAATCCGGAACTTGAACCGGACAAACAAAAGCACCTGAAGAAGCCGGTTCAACCGGTTTCTTCAGGTGCTTTACATTGTTTTAGACACCCAGCACTCTTTTCGCCAGGCGCTGACAGTTCTGATGGTCAAAATAATCGATGTAGTCGGTGGCTTTCGGGAACCATTCATTCGTCGTAATGCCTTCTTCAACGATTTTTTTCAGATAAAAATAAACTTCTTCGATGGTATCGGCTTTGTATCCGTATAAATCCGTTTCCAAGCTTAAATAAGTGCCGCGCTGCGCTAAATATTCCTCGCGGTCAAACATATTGAAAATGATGGGTTTGTTCAAATACAAAAAGTCCCACGAAACACTCGTGATATCGGTCAGCAGCATGTCATTCTCGACAATGGCCTGCGAGATGGATGGGTTGGTCGATGACAGGAATTCGATTCCGCTTGCCGGGTCAGCTAGGCCAACAAAATGCTTTTTAAACTTCTTCATAAAGGGGTGCAGCGTAATCTGCATTTTCAATCCGTTTTGCTGAATCAGTTCACGGATGCCGGGATGGCTGATCAAACCGTACGTGTTTTTGAAATAAGCGCTTTCCATAAATTCTTCTTCGCTTAAATCAAACAGCCATTCGCGCCAAGTCATCATCATCAGGATGTTTTTTACTTCTTTAGCCGGTTTGATATGGGCGTAGCGGTCAAAACGCGGCAGTCCCGTCACAATTAATTTGCGTTCAGGAATTTTCCATTCGTTCAGTTTCAAGTCTTTTTCGTAAACAGACGCACAGTTAAAGTAATTGGTCCGTTTCAAAAGCGGTACATCTTCTTTTTGGATCAGAATTTTTTTGAATCCTTCGATGCCATGGCTGACGTGGGTAATAATCGTTTTCCGGTTAAGGAATAAAAACTTATCGACGGAAGGGGCGATATCGTACATCAGCGAATGTCCGTGAAAGGTATAATCCGCTTTGAAAAAGAGCAGATAGTTGCGGAAACTCCCAAGCGGCACAGCATTCGGTATTTGTCCGTCTGTCGCATAGCTTGTCTTCGGATCGTACATCCAGTACGCAGTTACTTGGTCCGCATGATGATTGTGCAAGTATGTATGGAAAATTGCTGCATTGTCTTCGTATTTTTCACCGAGATTTCCCCCGACCAAAGCAATTTTTTTCTGTTCTTTCTTTCTCGAAAAGACAGACACCAAAAAAGCGGCGGATACTTTTAAAAATACTTTCAAAGGGTCCAATTTCCCTTTTTCTTTCAGTGTTACACTCATTTCCAGCCCTGCTTTCTCTATAAAATACTTCTTCAAGTTTTTCACATTTTAGGGGTTTTGTCTATCTAGAAGAAAAATGCGGACATCTGCTCCTTTTTACGAAGCGGAAATGTTTAATTTCTTCTGGAAATGGGAAGATTATAGGTTGATAGACTATTGTGGAGGAGGATTTTCATGACTGAAAAAAATGAAGACTTCAAGAACAAAATGGGCACAGGCGAAAGCGAAGAAACTTTAACGACCCGCCAAGGGCATCCGGTCAAAGACAACCAGAATATACGGACGGTCGGAAATCGTGGGCCAGCCACTTTGGAGAACTACCATTTCATTGAAAAAATTTCACATTTTGACCGTGAAGAAATTCCTGAACGGATTGTTCACGCACGCGGGGCAGGTGCGTTTGGATATTTTGAAACATACGGCAAAGTCGGCGATGAGCCGGTAGAAAAGTATACGCGCGCAAAAGTATTTTCAGGTGCAGGCAAACAGACGCCGCTTATGGTGCGCTTTTCTACGGTGGCTGGATCACGCCACTCTTCCGAAACGGCACGCGACCCGCGCGGATTTGCAGTTAAAATGTATACAGAAGACGGCAACTGGGATTTGGTCGGCAACAACTTAAAAATCTTCTTTATCCGTGATGCGATGAAGTTCCCGGATATGATCCACGCATTTAAGAACGATCCGGTTTCAAACGTACCGAATCCTGAGCGCATGTTTGACTTTGTAGCACGCACTCCGGAAGCGACGCATATGATTACGTTCCTGTTCTCGCCGTGGGGCATTCCAGCAACTTACCGCCACATGCAAGGCTCAGGCGTAAACACATACAAATGGGTCAACGAAAAAGGCGAAGCAGTTCTCGTTAAATACCACTGGGAGCCAAAACAGGGCATCCGCAACTTAACGCAGGCAGAAGCCAATGAAATCCAGGCGGAAAATACCGGACATGCCACGCAGGACTTGTTTGAATCCATTGAGCGCGGCGATTATCCGGAATGGGAATTGTTCGTTCAGATCATGAGCGATGATGAGCATGCGGAACTTGATTTCGATCCGCTGGATGACACAAAATTATGGCCGCAGGATAAATTCCCGTTCCTTCCTGTCGGTAAAATGGTCTTGAACCGCAATCCGGAAAACTACCATGCTGAAATTGAACAAGCTGCATTCGGTACCGGAGTTCTAGTAGACGGCCTTGATTTCTCTGACGATAAGATGCTGCAAGGGCGCACGTTCTCGTACTCTGATACGCAGCGTTACCGTGTAGGGGCAAACTACCTGCAATTGCCGGTCAACGCACCGAAAAAACGTGTCGCCACGAACCAGTACGGCGGCATGATGGACCGTCCGGCAGAACATGTGCCAAACCCGCATATCAATTACGAGCCATCTGTTCTTGGCGGCGTAAAAGAAGCGGAAAAAGTGGCACCGCCTCATGAACCGGCTTACAACGACAAAGTGGTGAGCCAGCCGATTGACCGTACAAACAACTACGGACAGGCTGGAGAAACATACCGCAGTTTTGAGGACTGGGAACGAGAAGAATTGATCAACAACCTGGGGGATGCATTATCGGTATGCGATCCAAGAATCCAGGAAGAAATGATCCACCACTTCACGCAGGCGGATGAAGACTACGGCCGCCGTGTTCGTGAAAACATGGAACAGAAGATTAAAGCTAATGAAGAAATGAAAGCTGGAGAGCCTAAAGTTTACGGCAAGCCAGCAGCCAATAAAGTAGCGCAAGGTGCAGCTGCAAAAGGGCACGAAGCAGAACCGTATTAAGGAATAGCAAGAACCGGCAAGCCGCGACAGCGGTTTGCCGGTTTTTTTTGTCTTTTATTATAATACGCTCCACTAAGGTTAAAATACGCACAGCTAGCCGCGAAATACGCTCGATTAACATTAAAATACGCCCCGTTGTTCAATAAATATGCTTCTAGTAGTAAGATGCTTTTATTCTTTTCAAAAAAGTTATCATTTTTTCAAACACTTCGCCTTCTTCATCCGTTATCTTAATGAATAAGGAAAGACAACAGAAAGCGGGGAGTAGAATGGAAGCGGAAACGATGCATGAAAATTTAAAAGATGACCTGCTTCGTTTCGCCCGCTCCATTTCCCGGCACGAGCAGGAAGCTTATGATTTGGTGCAGGACGCCTGGGAAAAGTCATTAAAACAGGAAGCTCTCTCAGAGTTGCCTATCTATAAACAACGGGCATGGTTTTTCCGGGTGATGAAAAATCGCTTGATCGATGACCGGAGAAAAGAAAACCGGTTGTCGGTTTGGGAAGAAGAACTGGAGCAGCCGGAAGAGCCGCTGGCGATGCACAGGCTTGAAACAACTGAATTGCTTGGGCGGTTAACACCGGAATTGAGCGACCTTGTCTTCAAACGGTACTGGCTCGGTATGAACAGCAAAGAAATCGGTGAACAGCTGGGCATTCCCGCCGCCACAGTCCGGTATAAACTGCGTTACGCGATCAACAAATTGAGAAACTTTTTGGAGGATGATCTTTGATGGGACAGCGAATTGGCAACGTGGGCGTTTTGAATTTATTGAATGCGACGGAAGAAAGCACAAGAGAGTATGAAAGAATCGACAATGTGGGAGCGGTTTTGTACCGGGCAGGCAACTCGCACCTGCTTTCGCTGCTGAATATCGGAAATGTGGGAGCGGCCATTGAATTGCCGGAAGGCTTTGTTTATTATAACGGAACTTTGGAAATGGATGCAGCATATTTCGATTCGTTAGAAGGCGATATTAGGCAGCTCATTAACGGCACCGTCATTATCGGCAAAGACGTCCAGCCGGAACAATTGGAGGGCAAGCGGCTGGATTTTATTGTCAACGGCGAGATTTATGCGCCTTCTCGCCTGTTGGGGGCGGTTAACCGGATTTTTGCAAAAGGAAGCCGGAAAATAAAGGGCTATGCAGGCGCACCACCGCAATTTCTGGAAGGTAATTTTGTTTTAAGCAATGCATTTCTGCAAGCGGCAGAAGAGCCCATGTACCTGGTGATGAACGGAGTCTTCAACATACCGAAAGAAGTCGACATGGAACTGTTTGATGAAAGTATCCACAACCTTGACGTTAATGGAGTGCTGACTATTCAGGAAGAGCACGAAGCGTACGTATACAAGAAAATGGCGTCTTTGCCCAACGGGGTAATGATCGTGATTCCAAATGGATACGATGTCCTGAAGAAGAAAGTGAAATTCAATTCCCGCTCAATCCAAAGTTTCCAGGAAAAAAAGCTGTGGACTAAAAAACCGGTGATTTTTGAAAAAGATATTTCCCGGGAAATGTTTGAAAAAGCAATCGGAAAAATTGATTCCAAATCTTATATTGTCTGCAGTGAGGAACTGGAAGACCTCCTGTATGAGCGGCTGGACCGGCTGGAAACGGAAGTGCTTTCTTATGAGCATCACTACGTGTTAATTGAAGGAGAGCAGGGATGGTCAAATGATCAGTTTTTGTGGATGGATCATCCGGTTAATTTGATTGTGGAAGGCATACTTGTGTTGAAGGATGATGTTACAGAAGAAGTTTTGCGCACCAAAGTCGCGGCTATTGACTTATTAGGGGAAATACAAGTGACGGACAAAAAAGTAAAAGGAGCCCTGCAGAGCAAATTGCGTGTAAATGAAGGGCGGATTGTCGAACAGGGGCAAGCGGAAGAAAAAGTGAGAACGGGATTGCAGAACATTGGAGAACTGGCTCTTTGAAAAGGAGGGGATTCAAATGTTCCGAACAGATGAATTTGTAGTGCGCCAAAGAATGAAAGATATCCGGACAGAAATCGAGCGGGACCGGATGCGCAGCCAGTTTAAAAAAACCGGAAAGCAAAAAGGAACTCCGTTTTGGATTGTGCTTCTGACCTTCCTGCATTTGCACAAATCCAAGTAAAAACGCTGGAACCGTAAAAGGTTCCAGCGTTTTTCATTTATGATACCGGTCAAGGGAAGAATGGTTGACGCCGAATACTTTTTCAATATCAATCAAAAACGCGATGCCTTTCCCTGGAGCATAAAGGTCGATGGCGTTTTGGATGCTGTCGACGATTGCCTCGGTATAGCTCTCCGGTACGAGCGTGAGGACCACGTCTTTTTCCGGTTCTATCGTAAAATTGAAAAATTTGCGCTGTTCATTGATGCCGGTCCCTCTGCCAGTAAGAATGGTTCCACCTTCTGCGCCAGCTTTTGCAGCAGCGGCCACCACTTTTTCCGAATCTCCGCTGTTCACAATGGTTACAATCAGTTGGAAGCGTTCAGGAGACGACTGCATCGTTTGTCCACCTTTCTTGGCTCTAACATAGTTTACACGGTTTGAGAGATGCTGGACACCCAGCAATTTGTTCAAGTGCAAAGTGAAGCCGAGGCCATACCCCGGAATGCCGAGCTTCCCTACACGGGAAACAGCTTCGGCGACGGCGTCTTCCAGGCTGCCGTCGATGGCGATGAATACGACGTCTTTTTCATGGGTTGCCGGCAGGCCAAAAAAAGTCGGCTTTTCGTTGCGGCCAATCCCTTCACCGTAAAGAATGGTGGCTCCGTCCGCGC
The DNA here is from genome assembly GCF_020071995.1 of Planococcus chinensis. Lineage (GTDB taxonomy): Bacteria > Bacillota > Bacilli > Bacillales_A > Planococcaceae > Planococcus > Planococcus chinensis_A. Next base: position 425,918 of record NZ_JABWTK010000001.1, read on the forward strand.
CTGCCTCCTTGGCGGCAGCAATGACAGCCCGGGAATGGCCCCGTTTAACTATGGCGATCATCAGTCTATGATTCAGATTCATCGTTTTCAGCCCCACCTTTTCTTGTGAAAATAAGCCCTAATATCAGCACAGCCAGAATGGGCGTAAGGGCGACGAGAGCAATCAGTCCGAATCCATCCACCAAAGGATCCCGCCCTTCGGTAACCGAAGCCACGCCAACCGCCATTGCCGAAATAAAAGTTACCGTCATTGGTCCAGTGGAGACGCCTCCGGAATCGAATGCAATCCCAATAAAGATAGCTTGTGAAAAAAATACGAGAATAAAAGCAAGCAAGTATCCTGGAATGAGAAAGTACCAAAGCGGAATCCCGAAAAGGATGCGCACCATCGACAAGGCCACGGAAATGCCGACGCCGGTTGAAACGGTATACAGCATCAATTTGGCAGAAATATAGCCCCCTGTCACGCGGTCGACTTCATCGTTCATGATGCTCACAGCGGGTTCCGCAAAAGTGGCAACAAATCCGAGAACAAAGCCGATTGGGATGATGATCCATTGATAAGGCATTTCTCCGAGCGATTCACCCATCATTTGGCCAATCGGAAAAAATCCAACATGGACGCCTTGCAAAAAGAAAGCCAGCCCAAAAAATGTCAGGACAAATCCAAGTAGTATTTGAAATACCCGTTGCCTGGGCAATTTAAGCATGAAAACCTGAAATAGGGCAAAGAAGATGAAGAGGGGGACGAGTGCCATGCCGACTTCCGTGAGGATGCCCAAAAAGCCGTCGAATACATGAAGATTCATTTGAAAAGCACCCCCAGAAGCATGATTGCCAGAATAGGGCCGATGGAAGCAAGGCCGATCAATCCAAAGCCTTCACTGGAAGAAGCGGAAGGAGTGCGCAAAACGGAAGCGACACCGACGCCGAGAGCCAGTATGAAAGGTACTGCCATCGGTCCGGTCGTTACACCGCCGGCATCAAATGAGATGGAGATAAAAGCGTCAGGGACAAAAATGGACAAAGCAAACACCAATACATATCCGCCAATCAGCATGTAATGGATGGGGATGCTAAAAATCGTGCGAACCATAGCGGCAGCCACAAAAATAGCCAGGCCGAGCGCTACTGCCATCACCAATATGCCTGAACTGATTGAGCCGGCGGACACTTGGTCGATTTGTTTGGCAAGAACCCGGACATCCGGTTCTGCAATGGTCACCGCCAGTCCGAGAAGAAAGCCAGTGCCGATGATCAGCCAGGATTTTTTGGTTTTAGGGAGCTTCTTGCCGATCATTTCGCCCACTGGCAATAATCCGGCGGTTACTCCGAGAAGAAAAAGGAAAAAACCGATGCTGACAAAGAGGACGCCGATTAAGAATTGGAGCAGGGCTTCAAGAGGAAGGCGCATCAACGCGACTTGCAAAATGATGACGACAATGGTGACAGGCAAGATAGCAGCGGCAACTTCCTTGAACGTATCTTTGACGTTTTCCATCTACAACTCCTCCACTGCTTTTTTTCCTGTTATTCCCTTAGCATTTTTAACATAAACGTGACATAGCAAAAAAACAGGCTGGAAATGATTCCAGCCTGTTTTTAGATTGTTGAGAAAGATGTAGAAAAGATCCCCCATTAGAATATCGCCGATATTCCGCAAAACAGCTCCGCTAAAAACATATGCTCCTGCATCGCTGTGCTAGCTTCGTCGCAAAGACTTGGGCTCGCAGGCTTCGCCCAATGTCTTTCCTGCGGGCTTGCGCCGAACTAACTCGGCCAGAGAGCCGAGTGGATTTCGGCACTGCGCTGTCCCGCGGGAGTCTCCGCTGTTTTGCTCCATATCAAGAAAGGGCATGAAACTACGGATTGCTTGATTTTCCCGCTTCTTTACACGTGACATCTTGTAAAGAAGCGGGAAAATAGAATGAAGCGGAAGGCGGCGACTTCTGCGGGACAGCGAAGCCGTCGAGACCCTGGAGTCGCAAAGCGACGAAGCGGCTCGGCGCGAGCCCGCGAAAAGCGTCCGCCTGAAGCGGAATGGTTCTAGACTGTCAGGGTTTCTCGACAGCCTGTTTTTATTGTTCTGTATCTTTTTTATGGATGACTTCTTTTAAGGCATCTTCAGTGGAAATATCAGCAAGCTTAACGTTTGACCGGTAAGCAGCCCGCGTGATCAAATGCCCTGAAACCGGGGCTGTCAGGAACACGAAAGTGATTCCGAGGAATAAGCGGACGCTGATGAAGTCCTCGGTAGCCCAAAAATAGATGAACGTGCCGCTGAGGGACAATAGAACCGCGAGCGTCGAACTTTTCGTTGCTGCGTGGGAGCGTGTATAGACATCGGGCAGGCGGAGAATGCCGAAGGCGCTGATCACGGCCATAATAGAGCCGAGGAGGATCAGGATAACCCCCACCCATTCAATAATTTCTCTTATGCTCAACGATATCCCCCCTCTCCACGAAGCGGGCAAACGCAATGGTGCTGATAAAAGCAAGAATGCCGACAATCAGGATTACTTCCAAAAAAGCATGCGTGTTCAGTGCCACTGAAAATACTGCCACTCCTGAAATGAGGTTTACACCGATCATATCCAGTGCGACAACACGGTCCGGCATCGACGGGCCCCAGATAATGCGGTAAAGGGCCAGCAAAATGGCCAGGCAGAATAGGGACAGGGAAATCGTTAAAATCGTTTCAATCATCCTCTGGTCACCTCCATGATGGCTTTTTCGAATGTCTTGATGGAACGCAGTACCGTGTCTCTCGATTCTTCGACATCCATGGCATGGATGTAAAAGACTTTTCCGTCCGGGGAAACTTCCATGACGACCGAACCTGGAGTCAAGGTCAATAAAAGCGCAAGCGTCGTTAATTCGTAAGCGCCTTCCATGCTGTGTTCGTAAGTGAAAATCCCCGGTTTAATATTGAGTTTGGGGCTCAGGATCTGTTTTATGATCAGCAAGCTGGATTGGGCCAGCTCTGAAATGAATATAAACAATAATCGAATGGTGGAGTAAATTCTAAGCAAATAAAACTTGGCGCCGAAAAAACGGTGCATCATGAACAGGATGCCGATGCCGATCAAATATCCGCCAATAAAGGTGGACAAGTAAAAGGCATCTTCATCCATCAGCAGAGTCCAGAGGATGGCAATCATAATATTGATCAGAAATTGAGCGGGCATCAGCAAACAGTCCTTTCTCCACTGCGGATTAGTAGCAGAATATCAAGCGTCATGGACGGTCACCTTCCAGTACCGCATCCACATAAATGTCGGGATTCAGCAAAGTTTCTGCAGCGTTTGTAACGTAGGCAGACAAACCTTCTGTTCCGAGTCCGATTCCAAACGTCAGAAGAACAAGCACCAAACATGGAACTAAGAAGCGGCTGTTTAAAGGCACCTGATCTTCTTTACCAACGATGGTTTCTCCCCAAAAACTGTTTTTGAAAATGCGGAGCAGTGAATACAGCACAAACAAGCTGGACAGGAGCGACAATGCCAATAAGATATAGGCGCCGCTTTCAATCGCTCCTTCCGAAACCAGGACTTTCCCAATAAAACCGCTGAGCGGCGGAACGCCGGCAAGCGACAGCATCGTGATAAAGAAAGACCAGCCGAGCAGCGGGTAGTTTTTCATCAAACCGCTCATCTGATGAAGCTGGGCAGTTCCGGTAAGTGCAATGACAGTGCCGACCAGCAAGAAGAGCAGCGCTTTTACAACCATGTCATGGATCAGATAATAGATTGCGCCTTCTATTGCATTCGGTGTGGAAATGGCAAGGCCGACCAGGATAAACCCGACCGCAATAACGACATTGTAAGCGGCGATTTTTCGGATGTCGTTATAAGCGATAGCCCCGATGCTCCCGCCGATCAGCGTTAAGCCGGCCATGATTCCGATGATGGCATGGGTAATTTCCGGCTGGTGATTGAAAATCAGTGAAAATACCCGGAACAATGCGTAAATGCCGACTTTGGTCAGCAAAGCGCCGAAAAGGGCGGAAGTCACGGCAGGAGGTGTACTATAAGAACCCGGCAGCCAGAAATAAAGAAGAAGCCCGGCTTTGAGGCTGAAGACAATCATGAATACAATACTAATCGTCGTAAGGAGCGGCCCTTGTCCGGCTTCAGCTACGCGAACCGACAAGTGGGCCATATTCAATGTTCCGACGGCTCCGTAAAGATACGCCAATGCGACCAAAAAGAACCAGGAAGAAACAATGTTGATAACCACGTATTTGATGGCTTCGCGAAGCTGCCTTTTTGCGCCTCCAAGTGTCAGAAGAACATAAGACGCCAAGAGCATGACTTCGAAGCAAACAAATAAGTTGAACAAGTCGCCGGTCAAGAAAGATCCGTTTACACCGGCAATCAAAAACAGTACAGAAGGATAGTAATACATTGTCTGCAGCAATCTGTTCGTGGAAAACAGGGCATACATCAGACAGACAAACGTAACGATGCTAGCCGTCAGCACCAGCAAAAGCGAAAACGAATCGGCAACAAACGAGATGCCGAAAGGCGGTGCCCATCCACCGAAATCGAGTCGCTGGATGCCGTCGCTTTGCACTTTTTCCAATAGATAATAAGAAATGCCGGCCACTGCGGCCATCGTTCCGATGCTGAACCATGCCTGTGTTCGGCCGTAGGAACGCAAGAAAATCAGCAGTATCCCGACCATAACGGGAATTAAAACAGGAAGCAATATGATGTTATTCATCGTTCACACCTCTCATTTCATCTAGGTCATCTGTGCCGAGTTCTTGATAAGCACGGTAGGCCAAAACAAGAATGAAAGCTGTAACAGCGAAACTGATGACGATGGCCGTCAAAATCAATGCCTGCGGCAACGCATCAACATAACTTTCTGCTTCTTCGCCGAGCAACGGGACAGTGCCTTCTTTTAAGCCGCCCATCGCAAGAATCAGCAAGTGCACTGCATGCGACAGGATGGCGGTTCCGAGGATGACGCGAACCAAACTTTTGGATAAGAGTAGGTAGATGGCAACGGCAGTAAGTATGCCGACCAACAATATGATTATCGTTTCCATCCGCTATTCATCCTCACTTATACTAGTAATAATATTTACGACTACTCCGATTACCGTCAGAGCCACTCCGGATTCAAAAAGGGTTACGGTAGCCAGTTCAGTCTTTCCGAAAATCGGCAGATCGAAATAGCCGAACGTCTGGCTCATAAAAGGCTGGCCGAAAAACATGGGCAGCGCACTGCTTGAAAAGGCGAGCAGCACGCCAAGAGCCGATATTTTCTTGAAATCAAACGGAATGGCTTTATTGACGGTCTCCGAGTCGAAAGTCAAAAACATCAGCACGAAAGCCGTAGCCAGAACCAGGCCGCCGATAAATCCACCGCCCGGCTGATTATGGCCGGAGAGGAAAAGGTAGACGCCGAAAGTTAAAATGATCAGCACGCCTGCTTGGGATACCGTTTTTAATATTACGTCGTTAATCTTCATTTTTTCGTGTCTCCTTTCCGCCTTTAATCCGGATGAGTGTATAGACTCCGATGCCGGCAATGAAAAGAACAAGCGTTTCAAGCATTGTATCAAAGCCGCGGAAATCCCCTAAAATGGCATTGACGATATTTTTTCCGCCAGCCAGTTCGTAGGCATTTTCGTAATAACTTGAAATCGACTCAAACAAATTGTCCGCGCGGACCGACAAAGCAATTAAAGTGACGGTCAGCCCTCCCGCAACCGCGATAACGGCATTCCGGATTTTAAGGTTCTTAGAAGATGCTTCCGGTTTCCATTCAGGAAGGAAATAGAAGCATAAAAGGAATAGCGCTGTCGTCACCGTCTCGATAACAAGCTGGGTCAACGCCAAGTCCGGTGCCCGGAACAGGACAAAGAAAATGGCGATGGAATAACCAAGAACTCCGTTCAGCAAAACCGAAGTCAGGCGCGATTTGACAAACAATATCGCCACTGCGGCGATTGCCATTACAATTGCCAGGATCACTTCGTAGCTTGGAATCGGTGTGTCTGACGAAAAGTCGATGGAGAGCGCACCGGTCAATAGGAGCGTTCCGCCGGCTGCTAAGATGAAAAAGCCGAAAATATAAGCGAAGTAATGAGGCAAATAACCTGTCATGTACTTGGATGTCACCCACTTTGAATTTTCTTCTAGCGACTCCAGGAATTTATTGTACAGGGCGTTAAAAGTCCAGCCATCCGGAATGATTGCGTAAACTTTTTTCCAGATGCGCAAGTATTTATATAGAAGAAAGCCGATGACAATGATGCCGATGGTCATCCATAACTCTGTATTGAAGCCGTGCCAAGCCGAGATATGGGGGGCTGCACCTGTAATACCTGGCAGAATGCCGTTTAATGCAGGCCGCAGCAAATGGTCGCCAAGCAGGTTTGGCACAAAGAATATACCAATGATCAGGATGGACAAGATGGCAGGTGAGACGAGCATGCCAAACGGCGGCTCCACCGGTTTCTTATCCAATTTCTTCGGCTGGTGCTTGCCGAAGAACGTTCTGAAAACGATGATCATGGAGTAGACGAAAGTCAGGACGCTTGCCGTCCAAGCGATGACCGGAATCAGCCAACCCCAGGTTTCTGCAGAAAAAGCGGGAAGGCTCGCGGCATTGATGGAAGCAGTGAAAAACATTTCCTTGCTCAAAAATCCGTTGAACAAGGGAAGCCCGGCCATCGAAAAACTGCCGATGAGAGCAAACGTGAATGTAATTGGCAAAAATGCCATCAGTCCGCCGAGGCGCCTGATGTCCCGTGTTCCGACTTGGTGGTCGACGATGCCGACAACCATGAACAATGCGCCTTTGAACGTGGAATGGTTCACTAAATGGAACAAGGCAGCAAATGTTGCCAGGCCATAAACAGCACCGGCTTCACCGTCTCCAAAATGAAGGGCGGCAGACCCCATTCCGAATAGGCTCATGATCAAACCGAGCTGGCTGACCGTTGAATAAGCGAGCAGCGCTTTCAGGTCGGTTTGCCGGACTGCACAGAACGAACCCCAGAACAAGGTTACGAGGCCGACAAGTGTCACTGTCCAGAACCAGGCAGACGTGCCGCCGAAAACCGGAGTGAAGCGGGCAACCAGATAAATTCCGGCTTTAACCATAGTGGCGGAGTGCAAATACGCACTGACTGGCGTAGGGGCTTCCATCGCGTCAGGCAGCCAGATATGAAATGGGAATTGGGCGGATTTCGTGAATGCTCCGAGGAGTACCAGGAACATCGCCGGATAAAAAAGTCCATGGTCCGCATATTGTCCAATGGTTGACACAATTTCGCGGACACTGAACGTACCGGTCATCGTATGCAGCATGATAAATCCAGCAAGCATCCCGAATCCGCCAAATACAGTGATCAATAAGGATTTTTGTGCTCCGTAGCGCGAGTTTTTCCGGTGGAACCAGAAAGCGATCAATAGGAATGAGGAAATGCTTGTTAATTCCCAGAAGACGTATAGGACAAGCAAATTGTCCGACAGTACGACTCCAAGCATCGCCCCCATAAACAGGAGCAAATAAACATAGAAATGCGGCAGTGAATCAGTTGGGGATAAATAATAGATGGAATAGAGAATGACAAGGGTTCCCATGCCTGTAATTAATAAAGCAAGTATCAGGCTGAGCCCATCCAGGTAAATCGAAAAATTAATGCCGAGGGAAGGAATCCAATTTAGCGTTGCAGCAATTGTATCCCCTGAGGAGATCCCGGGAATCTGCCAGGCGAAAATTCCAAACAAGATAAACGGGACAGCTAATACAAGCCAGCCAATATTCAAGGGGCCGAGACGCCTATGTATGATAGGGATGAGAGCTGCAGCAAGAAAAGGGAACAAAATGGCTAAAATCAATAAGTGCATAGCAAAACCTCCTGAATCAGAATAGAAAAAAGAAAAACGGGAATAGAAATAAGAAAGAAAAGAATTTTTAAAACCCCTTGTCCGGTTATTGTCCAAGTATAAGCATACGTATTAAATTATACAGGAAAAAGGGCTTGCTTTCATTTGTGAAGTCCGCTATGGTCTAAACTAAGCAATCAAACGGAAGGCCTGGCGAAATGAAAAACCATCATCTCTTGATTTTTAGATGGATTCGCAGTATAATTTCATAGTTTTGAAATGACGGCTTATGAATAACAATCCCTGGAGGGGTAAACACAATGAAAAAAATTAGAGGACGGATGGATGAAAGCATATTGGTTTGTGTATTTTACGGACCGAACGGTGAGCGCCTGATCAACCGGGGCAACAAACTCGCAAACATGCTGGATTGCCCCTTATATATCTTAACGGTGGATGCTCTTCCGTTCGATGAATTTGATGCGGAAAAATCTGCTTATGTCGAGCGCTGGAAAGAGCTGGCTGAAGAATATGGAGCAGAAGAATTCATTATTCGCGATAATGAGAAACGCCCCTCTGCAAAAGTTATTGCGGAAGTGGCCCATAATTTAAATATCACCCAAATTATTGTTGGCCAAACGGCAAGAAGCCGCTGGGAAGAGATTACCAAAGGTTCATTCATGAACACGCTGCTGCGGGAAATTCCTTTTGTCGATTTCCATGTGGTTTCAGTTGAACGGAGCATCAAGGGCGATGACCACGAAGAATTTGAAAAAGGCGTCCGCTGTTATCTGGTCCGGGACGGAGAAACTTACAAAATCAGTTTTTCCCAGACAAAAGAATGCCAGTACGAAGGCATTTTCTTTAAAGACATCGGAACCGATTTCAATAACGGGATTTTCAAATTCATGCATAACAACAAACTATATCAGGCAGAAGTGACAGATGACCGGCTTACAGAACCGCGCGTCATCGAATCTTGTTTGAACAAAGAGTTAGTAAGTAAATAAAATGGATGCTCCACTGGCGGCTGCTTCTTACTATGAAGCAGCCGTTACCTATATATAGAAGGAGAAATAAAAAAATGAAAAAAACGAAGCGTTCAGTACCTGTCATTCCGGATAATCTCGAAACGGCATCATTCCTCGAGTCTCTTGATGACCAATACATAAGCAACTGCAAAATCACACAAGAAACCATCGACTACGGCAGGGAAGAAGCGCTGCATGTCGATCGGGTGATTTTTGAGAATGTGAATTTTTTAGAAGTCGTCTGGCCGCGGAGCGAATTTATGGATGTACTGTTTTTAAATTGTGATTTATCGAATGCCGATTTTAGCCGCGCAGTGTTTCACCGGACGGAGTTCCATAATTCGAAACTGGTTGGCACCAATTTTGCCGAAGCGGGTATCCGTCATACCTTGTTCAAGGACTGTATATTGAATTATGCAACCTTCGGCTTTTCTTTGTGCAACACAGCCCGTTTTGAAACTTCCTCGCTGCGATACGCAGACTTTTACGAAGCTGAGCTGAAAGGGACGGAATTCCACAAATGCGACATGAATGATGTAAACTTTGTGGAGACCAGCTTGAATGGCATCGACTTGAGCAGCAATTCGTTTGAGAACATTCAAGTGACAACAGAAAAACTTGCAGGATGTGAAGTCTCCACTGAGCAGGCCCTGGCATTTGCGCGGCAGATGGGATTAGTTATTAAGGAAAGTTAAGAATATAGATGGAAAAGGCCCGGAAGCATGTTGCTTCCGGGCCTTTTTAATTTCACAATATTGTCCAGCGGTTAATTTTGAGCAGCCGTGTGAAGCGAAAATAAAAGGACTGCCGATAGTTTTCGGCAGTCCTTTTATCTATTATCTTACGCCTTTCATAAAGCGCTGGATGGTTGGTGCGAAAAGGAACAGGATAATACTTAAGACGATGGAAGCTCCACCGATGATTCCGAAGTACATCATTTCGTTTTCGACTGTATAGAATTTAACGAGCTGAGCATTGATTGCCTGTGCTGCTGCGTTTGACAAGAACCAAAGGCTCATTGTTTGTGCAGAGAAAGCAGCAGGCGCCAGTTTTGTTGTTGCGGATAAACCGACAGGAGATAAACAAAGTTCACCCAATACAACGATCAAGTAACTTAGGACTAACCATAAAGGATTTACTAATGTATCTGTTCCGCCGAAGTAAGCTGGCAAAAGAATGACCAGGAAGGAAATCCCGGCAAACAATAGGCCCAATGAGAACTTTTGCGGAATTGATGGCTGGCGGCTGCCTAAGCGTACCCAAAGCCAAGCAAATACTGGTGCTAATGTGATGATGAACAAAGGATTAAGCGACTGGAACCAGGCAGGAGAGATGGTGATCCCTGCAAATTCCAAATCGGTCCGTGTATCCGCATAAGCTGCAAGAATGGTCGAACCTTGCTCCTGGATTGCCCAGAACATGACCGAAGCGATAAACAATGGAATGTAAGCCAAGATGCGTGAACGTTCCACTTCGGTTGTTTTCTTGCTGCGGTACATCACAATAAAGTAAGCTGTTGGAATAACCAAGCCGAAGATTCCGACAATTGCAATGAAACTATCGAACGTCAGGAAACCATATTGGAGTCCGAAGTAAACGGCTGCAGCGATAACAATCGCACTGATTGAAAAGATTTTGATGGTGCGTGATTTTTCAGCTGGAGATAACGGGTTGTGTACAATTGTTCCCGCAAGTCCAAGATTTTTCTTTTTCGTTGCGACAAACAGTACTAGCCCTAAGAACATCCCAACGGCGGCAATACTGAAGCCAAGGTGGAAGTTGATGTCCATGCCGACAGTACCGACGATTAAAGGAGCAATAAATGCACCCAAGTTGATGCCCATGTAGAAAATACTGAAACCGGCATCGCGGCGGTTGTCGTTTTCTGCGTAAATTTCACCGACTACACTAGAAACGTTCGGTTTTAATAATCCGGTACCCAAAACGATTAATACCATGGAAACGAAGAATAATGGCAGGCTTCCTGGAATAGCAAGAGCTATGTGACCAGCCATAATCAAAATACCACCGTAGAATACGGCTTTTGAAGTACCGAAGACTCTATCGGCTAACCATCCGCCAATAATACCTGACATGTATACGAGTGAACCGTAAATGGACATGATGGAAAGGGCGATAGTTTGATCAAGCCCGAGTCCGCCTTGGGACAGTTCATAGTACATATAGTAAACAAGGATGGCTCTCATACCATAATACGAGAAACGCTCCCAAAACTCTGTAAAGAATAATGTAAACAGCCCTTTAGGATGTCCGAAAAAACCTTTTTGCGGAACACTGTTTACGATGTCTTGTCGACTGAATTTGTCAGACATCTTACAACCTCCTTTTAATGTATGTTACTATAATACTTTTTTTATTATTAAAAATCAAAATAAATTTGAGAATTAGTAAAATAGGCTCTAAAAGTAGAAAAATTAATTTAGTTCTTAAACGAATTCCAGGTTAAAGTTTTATTAGAATAACTCTTTAGATTGAATAGTTGAAATAATTTGGTATTTTTAAAGAAATGGCGATTTAATAGGGGTGTACACCGCAAAAGAAAAGGGAAATTAGAAATAAACCGGTTTTATTAAGAGAGAGAATCGAATTATGTCGAAAATGTTACTGAAATTTTCAAAAATCTTTCTAAATGTTATAGAAATATATTGAAGTATGTTTCAACATACAGTATATTTGAAATAGTTAGAAATTAACTCATAGAAGGAGCAGGAACATATATGAAAGATCTAGGGAAAAAAATTAAAGACTTGCGAGAAGAAAGATCATTGTCCCCAGAACAATTAGCTGAAGAGGTCGGGTTTGCGAAAAGTACAGTTTGGGCTTATGAAAGTGGGAAAAAACAGATTTCTGTCAGCCATCTTTCCATGCTTGCTGATTTTTTCGATGTTTCAGTTGATCGTCTATTGGATCGGACTGAGAAAGTCATTGACCTGGATCTGCAAGACGACTCGACTATAAGTGATTACAATTTAGTGCTTGATAATAAGCCGTTAAATAAAAATGAGATAGCTGAAGCAGCGTCATATATTCAAGTGAAACGCCGTATGGGAAGTTACGGTGCCGTTAATTCTTAATTGTTATTTTGAAAAAACTTTAGAAAAAAGCCCATTTTTATTACGAATGGGCTTTTTTCTATTGCTTTTATAAATTTCAGAGGTCTTATTGTTTATGTGAAATCGTTTCTTTAAAATCCAGTTGGATGAAAAAAGGTATAAGGAACGACAACTAAAAAAGGCAGCAGGATTTTTGGGTAATCAGGCAAGGGTCAGGCGACGTTCTATAAGAAATGAGAACAATTCTAGGTCCCTTCGGATTTTTAAATAACGGAAGCAGGAGTAAAGCACTTCCTGCCTGCTATTTCATTCTGCATCTTAAAGCTATTTTAATAGTAGAAACTTAAAATCACTGCCCGTATCGGGAGCGGAATTGCCCCGCCAAGCAGAAGTGCGAGGCCCTTTTTCGTGAAATTGTTTATCTCTGCAATGTCCGGGAAGATAGAAAATAAACGCACAAGAATTAGGAGGCTAAATGAATGGAGAAGACAATACTTATCACAGGAGCTGGCAGTGGGCTGGGGAAAGGCGCTGCGCTGGGACTCGCTGAAAAAGGGCACCGGGTGATTGCGCCTGTAGAGACTGCACCGCAAGTGACTTCTTTAAGAGAAGAAGCAAAAGCAAAGGGCGTGGACTTGGAAGTTTTTAAAATGGACATCAAGAATCCGCAGGATCTTGCTCAGATGCTGGAGTATGACTTTGATATCTTTGTCGCTAACGCGGCCATCAACGAAGGTGGTCCGCTTGCGGAAGTGCCGATGATGAATTTCCGTGAGTTGTTTGAAGTGAACGTTTTCAGCACACTTGAAACGGCGCAGATTGCGGCGCGCAAATTTGTCGAAAAAGGGAAAGGGAAAATCATTTTCATATCGTCGATGGCAGGGATCACCACAACTCCTTACGTCGGGCCTTATACAGCTACAAAGCATGCGATCGAAGGAATTGCAGCTACCATGCAAAAAGAACTGGAAGGGTTTGGCGTCCAGGTGGCGACCATTAATCCGGGTGCTTTCGAAACAGGCTTTAACGACAGGAGTGCAGAAGCGAAATGGAAATGGTACGACGAAGGGATCCATTTCACCAAAAAAGAAGATATGGAGGAAGCGGACCAGGCGCTTGAGAATCAATTCGACCCGGCAGATATGATTGAAAAAATGATTGAAATCATTCCGCTTGATTCTCATAAGTACCGGACGGTTTATCCGCCGGAAACGGAAAAGCAGATGAAAGAAGAAGAGGCGAAACTCTGGGATATGGAAATTTAAAGGAGTGACCGAGATGGATGCTGCAGCGGAATTCTGGGCTATCAGAAATCAAGGAGAAACAGATGCCCATACAGCCTGCCGGATTTTTGATGAATTGGAACCGGTGAGTTTGGAAGAATTGCTTGGCACTTGGGAAGGGCATGAATTCCGGACCGGCCACTCGCTTGACGGCGTCTTGAAGAAACTGAACTGGTACGGCAAAGCTTTTCACGATGCGGAAAACGTTGATCCGTTATTATTTACAGGACTCAACGGTGAAGTGTTTGCCGTTGACCCGGTCCCCATTATGGATATGCGGAAACTGGTGAAAGCGAAAGGTGGAAAAGCGAGGATGCGCCGGGTAGAGCATCGCGGAAAATCCAGCGCCGCTATGGTTTATGACCATTTGCCGATCATCGACCATTTCCGGAAAGTGGAGCAAGGGGTGCTGTTGGGCATGATGGATCATAAAGGCGATAAAGAACCTTATTTTTTCATACTGGAAAAAGCGGAAACTGTTCCGGAAGCTTAGGCTTTTAGAACAGTTTTTTTGTTTTGCCGGTGTCAGCGAATTCGGAAAGAGAAAATTTGGCTGGAAATATGATAAGCTACTCATTACGAGACGAGTTATGGGAGTGTTTAATTTTGTTGGAAGAAGCAAGAAAATTATTGCAGTCGTATTTTGGTTATGAGACGTTCCGGACCGGCCAGGAGCAAGCCATTACGCAAGTTTTCGAAGGCCATAATTCGATCTGTGTCATGCCGACAGGCGGCGGGAAATCGATGTGCTACCAGATTCCTGCATTGGTGATGGAAGGGACGACAATTGTCATCTCCCCACTGATTTCCCTTATGAAGGACCAAGTGGATGCGTTATTGGCTGCGGGGATTCCGGCAGCTTATATCAATAGTTCCCTCGGCTTTGATGAAGTGCGGGAAACTTTATATGACGTTCAGCGCGGAGCCGTGAAGCTCTTGTATATTGCACCGGAACGCCTGGATTCGGAAATGTTTTTAAACGAACTGCAGGGGGTGCACGTGCCATTGATCGCGGTGGATGAAGCCCACTGTATTTCGCAATGGGGCCATGATTTCCGGCCAAGCTACCGATTGATCAGCCGGATGGCGGGACTATTCCCGAACAATCCGACGGTGCTGGCTTTGACTGCAACAGCGACACCGCAAGTGCGCGAAGACATTTGCCGTATTTTGGACATTGAAGAACAGCACACGGTCATGACCGGTTTTGAACGGGCAAATTTAACTTTTTCCGTGGTCCAAGGACAGGACCGGGAGCGGTTTGTGAAAGAGTACGTAAAGAAAAACGATAAAGAGGCTGGCATCATTTACGCTGCTACCCGCAAAACGGTGGATTCGGTTTACGATATGCTGATTAAGAAAGGCGTAAAAGCGGCCAAATACCATGCCGGAATGCCGGATGCGGAACGGAAAGCCGGGCAGGAACAATTTTTGAACGACGAAGTGAATGTGATGGTGGCGACCAACGCCTTCGGAATGGGCATCAATAAATCCAATATCCGCTACGTCATCCATTACCAGCTGCCGAAAAACATGGAAAGCTATTATCAGGAAGCGGGGCGTGCAGGCCGTGACGGCTTGCCGAGTGAGTGCATTGTGCTTTATGCATCCCAGGATGTTCAAACTCAGCGCTTTTTGATCGATCAGGCACAGGACCCAAGCCGGATTCCCGGTGAACTGGTGAAACTGCAGGCCATGGTCGATTATTGCCATACGGAAAACTGCCTGCAGCAATTCATCATCCACTACTTCGGGGACCTGCAGGCTGAACCTTGCGGGCATTGCGGAAGCTGCAACGATGAGCGGGAAAGCCAGGACGTTACAAAAGATGTGCAGATGGTGCTGTCTTGTGTGGTGCGGATGGGGCAGAAATTCGGGAAGATGATGACAGCACAGGTGCTGACAGGCTCACGCAATAAAAAAATCCTGGATTTCGGTTTCGATAAACTGTCGACGTATGGCATTTTAAAACACCAATCGGCAAAAGAAGTATCCAATCTGATTGAATTCATGATTTCGCAGGAGCTGCTCGCCGTAGAACAAGGCGCGTATCCGACCATTTATGTGCCGGACGGCGGCAGAGACGTCCTGCTCGGCAAACGGAAAGTGATGCGAAAAGGAGCGGTTGTGACCAAACGCATTTCAGAAAATGATCCCTTGTTTGAAGAACTGCGAAAAATACGGAAAGAACTTGCTGATGAAGGCGGCGTTCCGCCGTTTGTCATCTTTTCGGATAAAACATTGCAGGATATGTGCGCTCGCCGTCCACAAACGGCAGAAGAGTTCCTGGAAGTGAATGGCGTCGGCGCCAACAAGCTTGAAAAATACGGCGAAGCGTTCCTTGAAGTCATTCGTTCGTTTAAAGAAACTGCGAAATAACAGTGAAAAACCGGAAAAGCCCTACATAGGAGTAGGGCTTTTTTATTTACGTTTATGTATATATATGCACACGGAATTTTAAGATTTTGACTTGGTATACTATTGATATGTAAGCGTTTTCAATAATTAATCGACTTTTTTTAGATAAAAAAATGTAATTTTTTACGCAAAAAAACTGTATATATATGCGTATTCTGTGTTAAAATATTCTGACATTACAATAGTTATGTGTAATAGAGGGAGGCGTTTTTATGAAAATGAAAGAATACCCGCGACAGCAAGGCTTATACCAACCGGACCAGGAGCATGAAGCGTGCGGAATTGGAATGATTGCCAATATAAATGGTGAAAAATCACATGCAATTGTACAGAATGCCGTAAATATACTTTGTAATCTGGAACATCGGGGTGGCCAATCTTCCGATACGAGTACCGGGGACGGAGCAGGAATCCTGACTCAAATCCCGCACCGCTTTTTTCAAAAACAATGCGACAAAGAAGGTATCACTTTACCGGATGAAGGAAAATATGGAATCGGCATGCTGTTCATGCCGAAAGATTACGACCTGCGTATGGAAATCAAGGAAATTATCCGCCGGATTGTAAAAGAAGAAGGGCAAAACTGTTTAGGTTGGCGCCCGGTTCCAGTCAATGATTCATTCGTCGGTAAAGTGGCATCTAAAACAAAACCGGTTATTCGCCAAGTATTTATCGGCGCTTCAGATGAATTGACAGACCGTATGGACTTGGAACGTCGCCTGTACATCATCCGTAAACGGATTGAACACGAAATGGGCTTGGAGGAAAAATACAAAGATGTGTATTTCAGTAGCCTTTCATCGAGCACCATCGTTTATAAAGGAATGCTGATTCCGGAGCAGCTGGATTCTTTTTACATTGATCTTAATCATCCGGAATTTAAATCAGCGCTTGCGCTTGTTCATTCCCGTTTCAGTACCAATACATTCCCGAGTTGGCAGCGATCCCATCCAAACCGCTACTCGATCCATAACGGTGAGTTCAATACTTTAAGAGGCAACGTCAACTGGATGCGCGCCCGGCAGGAACTTTGCACTTCGCCCTACTTTAATGACGAAGACCTGAAAAAAGTCTTGCCGGTTATTGATGAAACTGGAAGCGATTCTTCGATGTTCGACAACTGCTTTGAATTTTTGCATTTGTCTGGAAGATCTCTAGCCCACACAGCGATGATGATGGTACCCGAGCCTTGGGTAAACGATCCAACGATCAAACAGGAGAAAAAAGATTTTTACGAATACCACAGCACATTGATGGAGCCGTGGGATGGACCGGCGGCGCTCGTCTTTACGGACGGCAAGCAAATTGCGGCGTGCCTGGACCGCAACGGTTTGCGCCCTGCGCGTTACTATGTGACGAAAAGCGGCATGATTGTTCTCGGTTCCGAAGTCGGGGCACTCGATATCTTTGCGGACGACATCATTTACAAAGAGCGTCTGCATCCAGGGAAGATGCTGTTGGTTGACCTGGAAGCCGGAAAAATCATTCCCGACGAAGAGATTAAGCTGGAAATCGCGGCCGAACTGCCTTACCGCGATTGGATTGAAAACAATATGATGGATCTGGAAGACCTTCCGGAGCCGGAAATGGCAGACAACCAAAAAGCTGACCTTTCGTCGGTGTTGCTGGAACAGCAGCTGGCTTTCGGCTATACGACGGAAGAGCTGCAGAAAATCGTCAAACCGCTTGCGACAGACGGAAAAGATCCGGTCGGTTCTATGGGCTATGATTCGCCGTTGGCTGTTTTATCGAAAAAACCGCAGCTTTTGTACAATTATTTCAAACAATTATTTGCCCAAGTCACCAATCCACCGATTGATGCTATCCGGGAACATATTATCACCGCAGCCCGCACGACCATCGGGGCAGAAGGCAATCTGGTGCAGCCAGGACCTGAAAGCAGCCGCCACATCCGCTTGGAGACGCCAATTTTGACGAATCTGCAATTGGAGAAATTGCGCCAGCAAAAAATTGATGGATTTAAAGCAGTGACGCTTCCGATTCTGTTCCCGAAAGCGGGAGGCCCGCAAGCGATGGAACAGGAACTTGAAGCTCTGTTCTTAAAAGCGGATGAGGCAGTTCAAGCAGGAGCTACTTTGCTGATCTTATCCGACCGCGGCGTCGATAAAGAGTATGCAGCCATCCCGGCTTTGCTGGCTGTGTCCGGCCTTCACCACCATTTGATCCGCCAAGGAACCCGCATCAAAATGAGCCTGCTGATTGAAACGGCGGAAGCCCGGGAAGTCCATCACTTTGCCATGCTGCTTGGCTACGGTGCAGAAGGGATCAACCCTTATTTGGCGTTCCGATCGATCAACGAATTGATTACGATAGATGATATTACTGGCATCCCGTTTGAGGAAGCCGAGACCAACTATGTCAATGCTGTCACGGACGGGATCATCAAAGTGCTGTCGAAAATGGGGATTTCAACCATCCAAAGTTACCGGGGAGCGCAGATTTTTGAAGCTGTCGGCATTCATATGGATGTCATCGACCGCTACTTTACACGAACTTCATCGCGCCTCGGCGGCATCGGCTTGGATATCATTGCAAAAGAAGTACTGATGCGGCACGAACAGGCTTATCCGGAACGCGTAGCCGGCGATACTTTCCTACAGCCGGGCGATGAATACCAGTACCGGGCGAACGGGGAAACCCATCAGTACAACCCGTCGACAATTCACACTTTGCAGCATGCCTGCCGGACCAATAATTACGAAGCGTTTAAAAAATATACCAACCTCCTCACGAAGGAAACGTCCAATGTCCAATCGCTCCGCGGCTTGATGGCATTTAAAAAACGGACACCTGTGCCGATTGAAGAAGTGGAATCGATTGAAGAGATTTGTGCCCGTTTTAAAACAGGCGCCATGAGTTTTGGATCGATCAGCCAGGAAGCGCATGAAGCACTGGCAATCGCCATGAACCGGATTGGCGGACGAAGCAATTCAGGAGAAGGCGGCGAACAAGTCGCACGCTTTATCCCGGATGAAAACGGCGACAATCGACGGAGTGCAATCAAGCAGGTGGCATCCGGCCGCTTCGGTGTTACGAGCCATTATTTGGTCAATGCCGACGAAATCCAGATTAAAGTTGCACAAGGCGCGAAACCGGGAGAAGGCGGCCATCTGCCAGGCAAAAAAGTCTACCCATGGGTTGCTGAAGTGCGTGGATCAACACCCGGTGTGGAATTGATTTCCCCGCCGCCGCATCACGATATCTATTCGATCGAAGATTTAGCGGAACTGATTTTCAATTTGAAAAACGCCAATCCGACGGCCCGCATCAGCGTAAAACTTGTTTCAGCTGTCGGCGTCGGAACGATTGCAGCAGGCGTAGCAAAAGGGCGTGCGGATCTTGTTCTGATCAGCGGCTATGACGGCGGGACGGGCGCCGCGCCGAAAACCAGCTTGAAGCATACGGGGCTTCCTTGGGAAATCGGGCTTGCAGAAACCCACCAGACTTTGATGCTGAACGGTTTGCGTGACCGCATCGTCGTCGAGACAGACGGCAAAATGATGACTGGCCGTGATGTAGTGGTTGCCGCACTTCTGGGAGCAGAAGAATACGGCTTTTCAACAGCGCCATTGGTTGTTCTTGGCTGTGTCATGATGCGCGTTTGCCATTTGGATACATGTCCGGTCGGCATTGCGACGCAAAATCCGGAACTCCGCAAAAAATATATGGGAGATCCGGAACACGTAGCCAACTTCATGCGCTTTATCGCGAGAGAAGCCCGTGAATTGATGGCGGAACTCGGCTTCCGTACGATCAACGAAATGATTGGCCGGACCGATGTGCTTGAAGCCAATAAAGCGATCGATCACTGGAAAGCGGAAGGCATCGATTTATCAGCGCTGCTGTACCAGCCGGACCTGCCTGAAAAAGTAGGCCGCTATGCCACGGTTAAGCAAAACCATGAGTTGGAAAAGACCCTGGATTGCCAGGAATTGTTGCCGCGCTGTGAAAAAGCGATTGAAACCGGAGAACGGGTTGAGGTAACCACGGCCATCCGCAATATCCACCGGGCAACAGGGACCATTGTCGGAAGTGCCATTTCCAAGAAGTACGGCGCAGAAGGATTGCCGGAAGATACGATTAACTTGAATTTCAAAGGATCAGCAGGACAAGCGTTCGGTGCTTTTACACCAAAAGGGATGACCATGAAATTAGTCGGCGATGCCAATGACTTCGTCGGCAAAGGTTTATCCGGCGGAAAAATCATCACTTACCCGGCAGGCGATTCAACATTCCTGCCTGAAAACAATATTATTATCGGCAATGTCGCGTTCTACGGAGCTTCTGCCGGTGAAGCCTATATTTACGGGTTGGCAGGCGAGCGTTTTGCTGTCCGCAACAGCGGAGCGAACATTGTCGTTGAAGGAGTCGGCGACCATGGCTGCGAATACATGACCGGCGGCCGTGTCGCGATTCTCGGGAAAACGGGCAAAAACTTTGCAGCTGGAATGTCCGGCGGAATCGCCTATGTGCTTGATGAAGATGGCACATTCGGAAACCGCTGCAACGCGGAAATGGTTCATCTGCAGCCCATGGCAGACCCAGCAGAAATTGAAGAACTGCGTGAAATGATTGCCAAGCATGTCGGCTATACAAATAGTAAGAACGGCAAGCGCCTTCTGGCAAATTGGGAAATTTACTCTGCTAAATTTGTACGGGTCATTCCGAAAGCTTACTTGAAGATCAATGAGCGCATCAATAACCTGCAAAACAGCGGCATGTCCAAGTTTGATGCCGAAATGGCCGCTTTTGAAGAAAGCAAAATGGCCGGCGCAGGAAAGTAAACAGCAAACTTCAATCAGTGAAACAGTGCACTGGCCGTTAAAACGGGATAAGCGAATAGGAGGGATACGATGGGGAAAGCGACTGGATTTATGGAATACAGCCGGCAGACATTGAAAGAACGCAATCCGGCGGAGCGGACAAAAGACTGGTCCGATTACACGATTCCGCTATCGGATGAAGAAGTAAGAAAGCAAGGTGCGCGCTGCATGGATTGCGGCGTGCCGACTTGCCAGTCCGGGATGGAAATCGGCGGTGTCACGACCGGATGCCCGGTTTACCACCTTATACCGGAATGGAACGATCTGGTTTACCGCGGGCAATGGAAAGAAGCGCTGCACCGCGAACATGTTATGAATAATTTTCCGGAGTTTACCGGCATGGCGTGCCCGGCTCCTTGTGAAGGAGCGTGTGTGTTGGGCATTAATGAACCGCCTGTCGCTATCCGCACAGTGGAGCGTTCCATTATCGAACGCGGCTTTGCGGAAGGCTGGGTCGTACCGGAACCGCCAAAAACACGGACCGGCAAAAAAGTGGCCGTCATCGGGTCGGGCCCTGCCGGCCTTGCAGCAGCTGCCCAGTTGAATAAAGCAGGACATTTGGTCACGGTGTTTGAACGCAGTGACCGGGTCGGCGGACTGTTGACTTATGGCATACCGGAAATGAAACTGTCTTATGACGTCGTCATGCGCCGCGTCCGGATTCTGGAACAGGAAGGCATCATCTTCATTACCAATACCGAAGTCGGCAAAGATTATCCGGTATCGGCATTGCGTTCCGATTTTGATGCGGTCATCATGTGTGCGGGTGCTACCATTCACCGCAATCTTCAAGTAGAAGGGCGGGAGCTGAAAGGCATCCACTATGCAATGGATTTTCTGCACAGCAATACAAAGAGCTTGCTCGATTCCAATTTGGAAGACGGCAATTATATCTCAGCAGAAGGCAAGGACGTCATCGTCATTGGCGGCGGAGATACAGGAACGGATTGCTTAGCGACTTCCGTCCGTCATAATTGCAAAAGCCTTGTCCAATTCGATGTATATGATAAAAAAGGGGCCATCCGCGACGAAGTAGGCAACCCATGGCCGCAGTATCCGCGTGTTCACCGGGTGGAATACGGGCAAAAAGAAGCGGCAGCTGCATTCGGAGATGACCCAAGAGCGTACGCCGTCATGACGAAAAAGTTTGTCGGCGATGCAGAAGGCAATGTAAAAGAAGTGCATACTGTTAACGTGAAACTGAGAATTGGCGAAGACGGTACCCGTATCCGCGAGGAAATTCCAGGTACGGAAAAAGTCTGGAAAGCGGACTTGGTGCTGCTTGCCATCGGATTCAGCGGACCGGATCAAGGCTTGATCCAAAAATTGAATGTAGAAACAGAAGCAAATTCAACAGTAAAAGCTGAATACGGCAAATACATGACCAATGTAGAAGGCGTATTTGCGGCGGGAGATATGCGCCGCGGACAAAGCCTGATTGTTTGGGCTATCAACGAAGGGCGCGAAGCTGCCCGGGAATGCGATCGCTTCCTCATGGGGACAACGGTATTGCCATAAAAAAATGAGAACCAGGCACTTGCCCTGGTTCTTTTTGTATGTAAAAAAGTGATTAAAAGTAAATAAATTCTAAACGTGCAGAAAAATACCGAAAATCATTGTTCTTTATGCCTAGTTCATATATACTAAGGTGGGTGAACTGACAGATTTTTGATGGTTTATGCACTGAAGGCAATAGGGGAGCCCTCGGTAAGTTTTAAAACCTGTCCCGTTCGTCACAATAAAGAATGAGTGGAGGAAAAAAGATGTTTAAAAAGAGTTTGGTTGCTGTGATGTTGTTTGTTCTTTTAGCAGTAATGGCAGGTACGCCAGTATTTGCCGCAGAGAAAGCTGCAATGAGCCCGGAAATAGCGCAAGGCTTAACTGAAATAGAGAATGTAAATGCGAAGATTTACGCTGAAATTGCTGAAGCGCAACTAGAAGCACAAAATATGTATGATCAGTACCGCGATGAGTATTATGCTGCTAAGGATGCTGGGACGAAAGCAGCTTTGACAGCAAAATACGATGAAGAAGTAACTGCATTGATCCACGAATTGGATATGAAAACGAGAGAAATGACGCGTATCGGCGTTGAAAATGCCACAGCAGCTGGAATCACTGTTGAAATTGAATGGGTGCCTGTCCAATTCCCTGACCGTGTAGCATTGATTGATCCTTTAGTAGTTATCGGTTGGTAAGAATGGTTGTCTACAACTATATATTTAGAGTACTATGGGAGTATAGATTATCTATACTCCTGTAGTGTTTTGAAAGGAAGTGCGTTGGTGGAAGGCTTGGAAATTTTAAAAGATGGCTATTTAGAAACTGTGAGAAATGGTGCCACTTCTCTTAGTTTATTAGGACGCGGTGGTGGAATCGAAATGATGAAACAAACCGTGGTAAAAGATAAATTAGTAGTCCTTTTTCCTGGCGAAGATGCCAGTGTACAGGAATTCTTTTATATATTATCAGGAGAAATGGAAGTAGAAATAGATGGGAAGTTAATTCTAATAGGACCGGATGATTTCTTTTCAGCTAGAAATTTGAAAGAACCTGTTTCTATTAGCGCAAAAACAGATGTAACTTTGTTGTATGTTTCAACTCATCCTACTTTCCATACGTTAAGTAATGAAATAAACGATTTACGAAAAATTGGGGAAGAAGTGGAACGGAAAGATCGGTATACTTTCAAACATAGTTCTAGAGTTGCTCATTATGCTGTGAAAACTGCAGCAAAATTAGAATTAGGTAGAGAGAAGATTCATAATTTATTTGTTACATCCATCCTCCACGACATCGGAAAGATCAACATTCCGGAAGAAGTGCTGAAAAAGCCGGATAAACTGACGGATGAGGAGTTTGAATTGGTAAAAAAGCATCCGGGTGACGGTGCAGCAATGCTGCGCAAGACTGCGTATGCAGATTTGGCGGATATTGTAGAACAGCATCATGAACGTGTGAATGGCCGAGGGTATCCATTTGGTTTAAAAGGCGATGAAATTTTGGTGGAAGCGAAAATTATCGGTGTTTGCGATACATTTGATGCTATGACGGAAGACCGGGCCTACCGCAAAGCTTTTACGGCGCAGTACGCAGTGGATGAAATTAAACGGCTGGCCGGCATCCAATATGATCCGGAAGTTGTAGAGGCATTTGAACAGGTAATGATCGAAGAAGGCAAGATTATATAAACTGAATCGGACTGTAAAGACACCTTCTATGCCAAAAGGTGTCTTTTATTTTTCTTTAAAGGTTTAAAATTGGCTAAAGCAGTAAATACTAAGAAGACAGTATATTTTTAAAATTAAAAGGAGTGGATAACTATGGCCAGACGTTCAGGCGGTGTGTTCAGCAAATTAGTGCTATTGGGAATCGGAGCTGCGATTGGTGCGGCAATGACCCAGAAAAAAGTGGAGTCGGATGGAACTACTACCACTCAAGCCGGTAACCTTAAAGAAAACGTGAAAAAAGGGTTGGAGCGTTTTAACGAGCAATCAGGCGGCATGGTAGATAAAGTGAAGCCAAGCGTCAACAAAGCTGTAGAGTCAGTTAAAAGTGCAATTGAGAGCCAGCAGAAAATGATGGATAAAGAGAAGGATACGTTGGATAAAGCCAACAAGACGCTTCAGGACGAAGTGGGCGGTTCTTCAGATAAGACTTCTTCCACATCAACTACAAGCACTTCAGGCTTATCGAGCTCTGACCTAACCGGCAGCGGTACATCAGGAACAGCCGGCGGTTCAGCAGGTTCTGTTGGATCTACAACTCCTGGATCTACAACGACTGGAGCCGGTGCAACTGGGGCTACAAGCGGAAGCTCTGCGATTGATTCTACTCCGTCAGGCGGCATTTACGGCGGCAGCACGGAATACACAGAATCGCTGAAAAAAGACTTAGCCGAAAAAGATTCCAATGACTCGAAATCTTCTAAAAATTCAACATTTTACAAGTAAAAAAGGTTAAAATAAAAACATGGAAAAGCTATCGCTCCTTTACGAAAGAGCTATAGCTTTTTTGTAACTCTAAAATTAACAGAAAATTCTATTTAAAAGAGGGAGGGCTACCATGTTTGAGTCATATAATGTAAAACCTTTTTTTGATGAAATGTTTACAGCAGAAGGTCTGCCGAAACCCCATTACCGGAAGTTCTATGAACTGCTCAATGGGTTTTCAAAAGACGAATTAAAGGAAAAACATGAAACGGCCCAGCTTTCATTTTTGCGCCAAGGCATCACATTCACCGTCTACAACAATAACGTCGGCACCGAAAGGACCATGCCTTTTGATTTTGTGCCGATTATCATTTCGCCGGATGAATGGAAAACCATTGAAAAAGGAATGGTTCAACGGACAGAAGCCCTCAACCGTTTTTTGGACGATGTTTACCACGAGCAAAAAATTCTTGATGACGGCGTAGTTCCCCGAAGACTGGTTGAAGAAAATCCTTATTACTATGCGAAACAAGTACAAGGAATTGATGTTCCGCTAAAAAACCATATTTTTCTGGCTGGCATCGATTTGATCCGTGATGAAAATGGCAAGTATCATGTGCTCGAAGACAATTTGCGCAACCCTTCCGGTATGTCCTATGTGTATCAAAACCGCTATGTGATGCGGCAAGTGTATCCTGAATTTTTCAGCAATCATTCGGTCCATGCGCTCGAACATCAATTGTCCCACTTACATAAAGCCATTTTGGACCATGCACCCAAATCTACGGGAGACAAGCCGTTTGCCGTGCTGTTGACGCCGGGCATGTACAATTCCGCTTATTATGACCATGTATTCCTGGCACAGCAAATGGGCATCGATTTAGTTGAAGGGCGGGACCTTGTCGTCCGGAAAAATATTGTGTACATGAAGTCTATCCGTGGGCTTAAGCGGGTAGATATTATTTATCGCCGCATCGACGACGACTTCTTGGATCCGGAAGCTTTCCGGGAAGACTCAGCGCTTGGCGTGCCAGGCCTTGTAGAGGCTTATCGCAACGGAAACGTCGCAATATTGAACGGTATTGGGAACGGAGTGGCAGACGACAAAGCAATCTATGCGTATGTGCCTGATATGATCCGCTACTACCTGAAAGAAGAACCCATTATCGACAATGTGAAGACGTATCTGCTTGATAACCCCGAAGAGCGGGAATGGGTGCTTGAACATCTGGAAGAGCTGGTAGTGAAAAATGTCGGAGCATCCGGCGGCTATGACATGCTTGTCGGGCCGCATGCCTCTAAGGAACTTATTGAAATTTTCAGGGAGAAAATCATCGAAACGCCGCATCAGTATATTGCGCAGCCGACGATTAAACTGTCGAGGGCACCGGCTTATCAAGGAGAGGAATTTTATCCGTGCCATGTGGATTTGCGGGTATTTGTTATGAGGGGTGCGGAAACGCGCGTCCTTCCGGGCGGCTTGTCCCGTGTGGCGTTGAAGCAAGGCTCACTTGTGGTCAATTCTTCTCAAGGGGGCGGCGGCAAGGATACATGGGTTTATAAAGAAAAAGAAGAGAGGGGGGCTCTTTAATGCTGAGTCGAGTAGCCAATTCCTTGTATTGGATGTCCCGAAACGCAGAACGGGCGGAAAACAATGCGCGCATATTGGATGTGCAGCTCCTGCAGATGATTGAAGCTTCCGATGAAGATCTGATCCGGGAAAGCGATTGGAGGCTGACATATGAAATCTGTGCCTCCGCCCAGGAGCTGGAAGGGCTGCATTCCCTCTCTCCTTACAATGAAGATAAGCTGATTCATTACTTGGTGATGGCCGATGAAAACTTGAATTCAGTGGCGAACTGTGTCCGCTATATACGGGAAAATGCACGGGTGAGCCGGGACCATATCACCGATGAGTACTGGCAAATATGGAACAGCTGTTATTTGGCGCTGCAGAATATCGATCCGCAGCAATGTGCAACCCATGAAATGCGCAGCTTTTTAGAGCTGGTAAAAATGACTTCCCTTACTTCCCAAGGGATCATTGAATCCGCTATGCAGCGGGGTGTGGAATATCAGATTATCAAAATTGGCAAGTGGCTGGAGCGGGCAGAGAAAACAGCACGCATTTTAAATGTTGTGTGCGAGCGGACGTATGAGCAGCAATTGCAGGAAGAAACGGAAGACTATTATTACTGGCTCGCTGCCTTGCGGATGACGAAAGGCTACGAGGCGTATTTAAAAGCCCATCTTCCCAAAATGGATCCGCGCCAAGTGCTTAGTTTCCTGATTTCCGATAAAGCGTTCCCCCGTTCGATCCGCTATTGCCTGGATCATGTGAGGGAAGCGGTGGAGGAATTGGAAGGCGGGAAGGTATCCCACTATTCCTGGGAGCTTCTTGCTAAGCTTGACCAAGTAAGAACCGAATTCAACGAAGTTGATATTGACCATCTGACCGCTGACGAAATGATGGACTTTTTAAATCATTTCCAGGACGGCTGCAATGAAATCAGCCAGTTATTTTCAAAAACCTATTATTTGATCGATCCGGCATCTGAACAAACCGGCACCCAAACTCAAACCCAATCTCAGTCCATGAGTACGAAGGGAATTACTACGATGAAATATAAAGTAGAGCATACAAATATATTCAAGTACGAAACGATTGTCGACCAAAGCATGAACTCCATCCGCCTGAAACCGAAAACGGATGAAACGCAGCGCCTCTTGTCCTACCGGGCCGACATCACGCCGGCGACGCTGACTAAAGAGCATATCGATATTTGGGGCAACGATGTGGAAACTTTCTTTATCGCTGAACATCATCAGCATCTGGAAGTGAAGACAACGTCGATTGTCAGCATCCAAAAAAGCCCATTTATCCACCGCATCGAATATTCACCGGAAATGAATGCAATTTTCCATTCCAAACTGTTCAGCGAGCAGTATTTGCCTTATTTGAGCAATACCGCATATACGTACCTGTCGCCGGAACAAGTAGAGCAAGTGAAGCAAGATATCGGCGAAATGGACAATCCGGTTCAGTTTGCCATTGATGTGATGGGCTATCTCCATGACCGTTTTACCTATGACGGGGAATCCACCACCGTTTCGACCAAAGCGGAAGAGTCATTTGATTTGATGAAGGGTGTCTGCCAGGACATCACGCACGTCATGCTGGGGATTTTGCGCGGCAGCCAAATTCCCGCCCGCTACGTCAGCGGCTATTTGTACGTTGGCGAGAACTCTGCTTTGGTTGGGGACGCTGCGAGCCATGCCTGGGTCGAAGTGATGGTTCCGGGAATCGGCTGGGTAGGCCTTGACCCGACCAACAACGTAGAAGCGCTTGAACATCATATCCGGGTCGGCGTCGGCCGTGACTATAATGACGTCAGCCCGGTGCAGGGCGTATACAGAGGCGGCAGCCAGGAGCTCGATGTCAAAGTATCCGTCAGCTTGTTGGATCAATAACAAAAAAATCAGCGGAGAAGCTTCCGCTGATTTTTTGTTTAAGCAGTTATTTTTGGTTTTCTTGTCTTGTCTTGTCTTGTTTTGTCCAGCTGTAGCGGCCAGTCCCTCCAGCGCTTGTCGAAGCTGATCAGGCGCTTCCGCTTTTCTGAAATAAAACTTAATAGTTGTTTAATGGAAGCAAGCGGTCATTTCGTGCCATAATAGAGCAACCTATATATTTTTGAGCGGAGAAGGAGCAAACAAACACATGAACGAAAAACGATTTGAAGATTACAAGATTAGTGAACCGATACTGCGGGCACTGGAAGGATTGGGGTATACGAAGCCGACAGAAGTGCAGGAAAAAGTCATCCCGTCTGCACTTTCAAAGACTGACGTTGCGGTAAAGTCGCAGACAGGCAGCGGAAAAACTGCAGCTTTCGGAATTCCCATCTGTGAATTGGTCGACTGGGAAGAAAACAAACCGCAGGCGCTTATTTTAACGCCGACACGGGAACTCGCCGATCAGGTAAAAGAAGACATCACCAATATCGGACGCTTCAAGCGCATCAAAGCGGCAGCCGTCTATGGCAAACAGCCTTTTGCTTACCAGCAGGCAGAATTGAAACAGAAATGCCATGTGGTCGTTGGAACGCCGGGCCGCGTAATGGACCATATCGAACGGGGCACGCTGAACTTGAGCCGGATTGAATACTTGGTGCTGGATGAAGCGGACGAAATGCTGAATATGGGCTTTATTGAACAAGTGGAGGCCATCATCAACAAGCTTCCTGCCGAGCGGACAACAATGCTGTTTTCGGCGACGCTGCCGGAGAATGTGGAGAATCTTCAACGCAAATACATGAACAACCCTGAACATATTAAGATTGCTTCTACTGAAACGCTGACAGACCGGATTGAACATTCGCTTTACCGGGTGGAAGAGAAAAAGAAATTTGCATTGCTGCGGGATATTACGATTGTTGAAAACCCGGACAGCTGCATCATTTTCTGCCGAACGAAAGACAATGTCGACTTTGTGGTGGAGCAGCTTGAAAAACACGATTACACTTGCGATAAATTGCACGGCGGCATGATGCAGGAAGACCGATTTGCTGTCATGAATGAGTTCAAGCGCGGCGAGTTCCGTTATTTGGTGGCGACAGATGTAGCGGCCCGCGGAATCGACATTGACAGCATTACGCATGTTGTCAATTTCGATGTGCCACTGGAAAAGGAAAGCTATGTGCACCGCGCCGGCAGAACCGGACGCGCCGGCAAAAAAGGAAAAGCCATTACATTCGCGACACCTTATGAAGACAAGTTCCTAAAAGAAATCGAAGCTTATATCGGTTTTGAAATTCCGGAGCGGAGTGCACCGTCAGCCGAAGAAATCAGCTTAGCAAAACCGGCCTTCCAGGAAAAGATGGAAAGCCGCCCAGCGCTGAAAAAGAACAAGAACGAGCAAGTGAACAAAGATATCTTAAAGCTATATTTCAACGGCGGGAAAAAGAAGAAATTGCGGGCATTCGATTTTGTCGGCACGCTCACGAGCATTCCGGGTGTGACGGCAGAAGACATCGGAATCATTAAAATTCAGGATACCGTAACGTATATTGACATCCTGAACGGCAAAGGGCCGATGGTGCTGAAGGCGATGAAAGACAAAACCGTAAAAGGCAAAACCTTAAAAGTGCATAAAGCAAATAAATGATTTCTAAAAACGGATGCTTGTTGAAAGCATCCGTTTTTCTATGTTTTTTAGCAGATAATGAAGTGATAAAAGGAAATATCCTACATATTATATAACTAATATCCCTATAAAATGAATACATTGAATTATCTTCTATTACGATTTCGGGTACTTATGTCACGAAAAAGAGTCAAATTGTAATGAAACCTGTCCCTTATTGTTACATGCCTGTAATATTGGCGTGCTATTTTTGTTTAAGTTAATAAAACACAAACAAAGGGAGAGAACAGCTTGAAAAAACTATTGATCATTCTAAGTTTTGCACTAGCTTTATTCCTTAGCACATCACTTGAGAGTTCGGCAGCAGCAAGTACATACACAGTTAAAAGTGGAGATACCCTATATAAAATTTCTAAAATGCACAAAGTATCCGTCAGCAACCTGAAATCTTGGAATAAATTAAAATCCGATGTCATCAAACCGAAACAAAAATTAAAAGTCACAGGCTCAGCTGCTAAACCAGCAAAAGCAAAAGCGAAAACACCATCACGTTCAACTTCCGGATCAGTGGTTAAGGAATTCACCGTTTCTGCATCGGCTTATACGGCTTCATGCAAAGGATGTTCCGGAATTACGAGAACCGGCATTAACCTGAAGAAAAACCCCGGCTTGAAAGTGATTGCCGTGGATCCGAGAGTCATCAAATTAGGCACCAAAGTTCATGTTGAAGGCTACGGTTATGCAGTCGCCGGCGACACTGGCGGAGCGATCAAAGGCAACAAAATCGATGTTTTCATCCCAACAAAAAGCGCTGCGCTTAAATGGGGAAGAAAAAATGTCAAAATTAAAATCCTGAAATAAATACTTGAAACCCGGCAAGCGAAGAAATCTGCTTGCCGGGTTTTTTGTGCCTTTTTACTGGGCTGCTTTCAGCTAATCATGGAAGGGAATATGTTTATCGGCCATATTAAAGGAGTATGGCAAGCGTTTAAAGAAGAAAGGAAGAGGGAAATTTTTCATATGTAGTCTAATTTAAATAGCGAATAGCCAACCTTTTTCCATTTAGATCGCTTCTGCCCCATCTTCCGGTTCATATGGATTTTTTACGCTGCAATAGCGTCTGCAGAAACTCCCGCTTAACCTGATTATTACGTCATAGGAAAATGAATAAGTGGCAATTCTAAATTCTTTAAAATCCTTATCACTGGTTTATATGAGAGCTGTTATATATAATATGTATAAGAAATGTCTAACTTTTTTAGAAGTTAGGCTGAACGGAGGTTAAGTCATGGAAAAAAGAATGATTGTTATTGGCGCAGGTCCTGGCGGCTTAGCCGCTGCAATGTTATTGGCAAGCCAAGGATATGAAGTGGATGTCTATGAAAAACATGATCGAGTAGGAGGGCGCAATGCAGAATTGCGGCTCGGGGAATTTGTCTTCGATACCGGTCCGACTTTCCTGAGCATGATTCATTTAGTCGAGGAACTGTTTGAAATTGCAGGGCGGAATTTAAACGATTATATGGAGGCTGTAAAACTGGACCCGATGTACGAATTGATTTTTGAGGATCAAAATCTAGTGATGACCCACAATTTCGATGAGATGAAAAAACAGATTGATGAAAACTTTGAAGGAAGCGGAGAAGGATACGTCCGTTTTATGAAAGAGACCGGGAAAAAGCTGGAAGCGCTGACGCCTTTGCTGCAATCTCGCATGGACCGCTTGATTCACATGATGCAGCCAAAAGTGATCAAAGCGCTGCCGGAACTTGAAGTCAATAAAACGCTTTATGAAGTGCTATCGCGCTATTTCAAAGATGAGCGCCTGAAAATGGCATTTGCTTTCCAATCGAAATATTTGGGCATGTCGCCTTGGGAATGCCCAGGGGCTTTTACGATTCTCTCTTATATGGAGCATGCATACGGCATTTACCATCCTATAGGTGGGGTGAACCAATTGTCACAAGCCATGGCTAAAGTCGTTAAGGAA
The DNA here is from genome assembly GCF_020071995.1 of Planococcus chinensis. Classification (GTDB taxonomy): domain Bacteria; phylum Bacillota; class Bacilli; order Bacillales_A; family Planococcaceae; genus Planococcus; species Planococcus chinensis_A. Next base: position 457,483 of record NZ_JABWTK010000001.1, read on the forward strand.
CTTGGCGGCCGTATCCATACCGGCAACGGCGTGAAAAAACTGGTGATTGAAAACCGTGCCGTCAAAGGCGTGGAACTGGAAAACGGAGAAACGGAACTGGCGGATGAAGTGATCATCAACGGGGATTTCGCCCATGTGATGACCCATTTAGTGGAACCGGGCATCTTGAAAAAGTACACCCCTGAGAAATTGGAGAAAAAGAAATACTCCTGTTCGACATTCATGATGTATCTTGGCCTTGATAAGAAATACGATTTGTCACACCATACCATTGTGTTTTCAAAGGATTACAAGAAAAACGTCGAAGAAATCACCAATTCCCGCATTTTATCGGCAGATCCGTCCATCTACATCCAAAACGCCAGCGTCACTGACCCGACTTTGGCGCCTGAAGGCAAGTCCGCTTTATATGTTCTGGCACCTGTGCCGAACAATTTCAGTGAAGTCGGATGGGAGCAGGAACAGGAAGCATTCCGTGACCTCGTACTGGATATCATCGAAGAGAAAACCGAATTTAAAGGGCTGCGAAACCATATCGTAGAAGAAAAATTGTTGACGCCGTTTGGCTGGGAACAGGATTACTCGGTATATAAGGGTGCAACCTTCAATCTGGGGCATCAATTATCGCAAATGATGATTTTCCGCCCGCATAATAAATTCGAAGAACTGGACAATTGCTGGCTAGTGGGAGGTGGAACGCATCCGGGAAGCGGGCTTCCAACCATTTTAGAATCAGCGCGGATTACGGCCAACGGCATTTTTGAACAGTACGGGAAAAAAGCGGTGCCGATTTCCCCGCTTCCGGCATGGGAGGGGTCCCGATGAAATTTGCCATTATAGGAGGCGGAGTTGGCGGCCTGATGAGTGCGCTTTTTCTGACCCGCCAAGGCCATGAAGTCACCATCTTTGAAAAAGAACCGAAACTCGGCGGCCGTCTGACGTTTGTCGAACGGGACGGGTTCCGCATTGATGAAGGTCCGACCATTGTCCTTTTGCCGAAAATGTTTCAAAAACTGCTGGAAGAAGCGGGAATAGAGAAAGACCGCTATGAGTTGCTGTTGTGCGATCCGCTTTATACGATTCGTTTTCCGGACGGCAAGGTTTATACGAAATATCCCGATTTTGACCGCCAATTGAAAGAAGTGGAAAAAGTCTTTCCGGGAGAACAGGAAGGATTCCGTCGTTTTATGGCAGAAGGCAAAGAACGTTTTGAAATCGGGGCGCCTGCGTTCCTGGAACATTCTTTTGTAAACAAGGCGGATTTCTGGACGCCTGGCAATGTGAAAAAATTGCTGAAACTAAAGCCGCAGCAGTCTGTAAAAAAATTGATGTCCAATTATTTTAGGGATGAAAGGCTGCAGCTGGCTTATACGCTGCAGGCGCTGTACATTGGTGGAGATCCGTTCAATGCACCGGCCATTTATTCACTTGTGCCGTTCAGTGAACATGAGCATGGCGTTCACTATTTGAGAGGCGGCTACGGCAGCTTGATTCCGCTTCTCGAACAAGAACTGCGGAGCCGGCCGAATGCTGCCATCCACACTTCGACGCCGATAAAAAGAATCCGGATCGAAGGGGATGCAGCAAAAGGAGTTGAAACGGAGGAAGGATTTCTGCCGTTCGACGGCGTAATCTATAATGGAGACTTTCCGTCAATTGAAAATGTCCTGCCAGCTCCGAAAAAGAAAGAATTTACACCTTCTTCGGGGTGTGTCCTGCTTTATTTCGGGCTCGACAAAGTATACGAAGATGTCAATGTACACCAGTTTTTCATCGGCACCAGCTATTCAGACCATATGAAAAATGTTTTCAGAGAAAAGAAATTGCCGGAAGACCCGGCGTTCTATACATTCCATCCTTCTAAAATCGACCCTTCGCTTGCTCCGGAAGGAAAAGGTGTCTTGTATGTCCTGATTCCTGTACCTTCGGGTTCAGATGTTGACTGGGCTTCAGAGAAGGAATGGATTGATGCAGTGATAGACAGAGCAGAGCAATTGGCTTTTCCGGGATTGAGAGAAGCGGCGGAATGGATGGAAGTTCGGACGCCTTCTGAAGCGGAAGCATTCGGACTATTCAAAGGCGGAAGCTTCGGCATCGGTCCGACGCTATTCCAGTCCGGCGTTTTCCGTCCTCAGGTCAAACCTTATAAAACCCGCGGCTTGTTCGCAGTCGGGGCATCGGTCCATCCGGGCGGAGGCATTCCGATTGTCATGCAGGGAGCCAAATTGCTGGCAGAAGAAGTAGAACGGGAGTTCATGAGTGAAGGGAGCGGTTCATTATGATCGAGATAAGGGAAGCTTACAATCGCTGCGAAGAAATTATTGCTGCCAATTCCAAAAGCTTTTACAAGGCGTTTTCACTGCTGCCGAAAGAGAAAAGGAAAGCGGTATGGGCGGTGTATGCATTTTGCCGGACAGTTGATGACATAGTGGATGAAGGAAACAATCCGGTCCTGGAACTCGAAGGGTTTAAACGTTCTTTCCAGCAATTCCTTGCTGGCTTTTATGACCGGGACGATGCCATGTGGGTGGCGCTTGCCGACGTTTTTGAAAACTTTCAAATGGATGAGGGGGCTTTCCATAGCCTGATCAAAGGACAGGAAATGGATTTGGTGATCAGCCGGTACGAAACCCTCGATGATTTGATGGACTATTGTTATCATGTAGCGAGCTGCGTCGGACTCATGCTGCTTCCAATCCTGGCTCCTGGCAAAACGGCCGTCCTGCAGGAAGGGGCCGTGTCCCTTGGGTATGCGATGCAAATCACCAATATCCTTCGCGACATCGGGCAGGACTTGAAAATCGGCCGCATTTATCTGCCGAAGGAAATCATGCAAAAGCATGGGCTGACAGAAGCGGATTTGCTGCAAGGCCATGTGAACAGCGCTTTTGTTTCCGTATGGGAAGAACTCGCTGCAGAAGCAGAGCGTTATTACCGGCATTCATTTGAAACCATTCACGAGTATCCGCTGCAGTCGCGCATGGCGGTTAAAGGGGCCGGGCTTGTTTACCGGGAGATCCTGTCTGCCATCCGTGACAAAGAATACATGGTGTTCCGGGAAAAGCATTATGTTTCCGATAAATCAAAGCAGTCGATACTTGCCTGTTTGTAAGAGTACCTTGCGTGCTTTTTCTGAGCATGGAAACTGTATAAGCTAAAAAAGGATTCAGCGCCAACTGGCACTGAATCCTTTTTTAGTTTGTGTACTTTTTGATGATGCGCTTGGCAAGATTCTGTCCACCTATGGTGACAATCGGCGAGCCGCCGCCGGGATGGGTGCTCCCGCCGATAAAGTATAGGTCCTCGATATCGGAACTGGCGTTTGCCGGGCGCAGGAACGCGTCGGCTTTGCGATGGGAGGAAGGCCCATATAAAGCCCCCCGGTAGGCACTGAAAGCCTCCTTCAAGAATAAAGGGGTAAATATCCGTTCTTCTGCCAGATGGCTCCGGATGTCGATGCCATAAGTTTCAAGAAAGTCATAAATCCGCTCTTTGTACTGTTCAGGATCAATTTGCAGTTCCCCGTCAGCACCGAGTGCGGGGGCATTGACCAGGATGAACAGGTTGCTTCCTTCCGGAGAAACGGTTGAATCCGTATAAGAGGAATTGCTGATATAGACAGTCGGCTCCTGGCTGTAGCTTTGGGTGTCGAACAAGTCGGCAAATTCCTGCCGGTAATTGCCTGAAAAAAAGATATTGTGATGCTTTAAGTCCGCATGATGAATGTTCAGTCCGGCGGTAATGACAAATGCCGAAATCGACGGTTCAAAGCGGCTGATTTTGGCGTCTGTGAAAGACGGCCGGTGCTTTTCTTCGACCAGCTTCGGGTAAGCGGACAACAAGTCGCCGTTCAAGATGACCAAATCAGCTTCAAAGGTTTGCCCGCCAGCAAGCTGGACGCCGGCCGCTTTGCCGTTTCGGACAAGGATTTTTTCGACTTCCGCTTCTGTCTGCAGCAAAGCTCCGTGTTTTTGGGCCACTGCGGCAAAAGCGTCAGCGATGCGGACATTTCCGCCTTTGGTGTAATAAACGCCTTGGCCAAGTTCAAGATGGGCAATCATGGAAAAAGTAGCCGGAGCTTTAAATGGCGACGAACCAATATAAGTGGCGTAGCGGTCAAGCGCCTGGACAATGCGGCGGTCTGAAAAGTAGCGGCTGAAAAAATGGTGCAGCGTTTCAGTAGGTCTGGCGCGCAACAATGCCAAGCCGAGCGACGGCGACAAATAATCTTTCCATGACTGGAAAGTGGCAGGGAAAAAATAGCGCTCGGACATGCCGTACAGCCGCTCCGCTTCTTTCAAAAAAGCAGGATAGTTGGCAGCATCCTTTGGAGAAAGCTTTGTGATTTCATCCGCCATGGCATCCGGATCAGAGGAAAAATCAAGCTGCGTTCCATCGGGGAAATGATTTCGTGTATGGCTCTTCAGCGGGATGAAATCAAAATAATCTTCTGAACGTTCTCCTGTTTGTTCAATGATTCCTTTGAATACTTCCGGCATCGTAATGGTATTCGGCCCAAAATCAAAGGAATAGGAGCCGAGCTTCACCGGCATCAATTTGCCGCCGAGGTGCTGGTTCTTTTCAAAAAGATGGACCTGGAACCCGGCATACGCCAACGTGACCGCTGCCGATAAACCGCCGAGCCCTCCTCCGATAATGATCACTTTTTTCATGAATATTGCCTGCCTTTCCAGGTATACGGTTTTTTCCGCCAGCTTTTCCACATGGATTGAAGCAAGACGGCTATCATCGCTGCCGCTTGAAGAGGGATTAACGGAGCCAGATACAGATGCTGCCGGGTACGCGCCATGATGTATGCTTGCTGCAGAACCGCCAAAACGTAGGGGACAGTGAAAAACAGTTTGTTTGTGCTTATCCCGTACAGCGCAAGAAACAGCGGCAGAATGTAGAACAAGCTGTAGAAAAATGTCAATATGGCGGCAAAGAGAGGCGAGCGTCCGATCCCTGTATAACTGTTTTTCAGAAAACCTTCCCATGCGTCATGGTTGGTGTCGTACATGCGGCATTGCACGGATTTGGTGATATTGGCAAGCAGCATCTTGTATCCCGAAGCTTTAAAGAGCCGGGCGATGTGAACGTCTTCGACGAGCGAATTGTGCACTGCGGCATGGCCGCCGATTACGTCATAGCTCTTCCGTTCAAACATCATCCACATGCCGTTGGCAGCAGTGGCTGCCGGAAAGTTCGTATAGTTTGCTAAGACAAGCGGCAAATGGAACAGCACGACAAAATGCTGCATCGGCACAAGCAGTTTGCTTAAAAAAGGCGGAACATCAAAAGCAGGGAAACCTGACAGCAGTTTTGCTTTGCGCCGGGTCATCAGTGCCAGCGCCTGGCTGATTGCTTCAGGGGAAAAGCGGATATCCGCATCGATGAATAGCAGGTACTCTCCTTTGGCATGCTGCTGCAATTGATGGCAGGCATGGACTTTCCCTACCCAATCAGGGGGCAGCTCTTTTCCGCCAATCACAGTAAACCGGGAATCGCCGGCAGTCATCTGTTCCAGCAAAATGCCTGTGCGGTCAGTAGACTGGTCATTTAAAATGATAAATTCCAAATTCGGGTACACCGCGGCTTTTAACGCCGACGTCAATGTTTCAACATTTCGTTCTTCATTGCGCATCGGAATCAGTACGGATACTAACGGTGAATTTTGCAATGTGAAGGTTTTCGGAAGCGAAGGAAGAAAAAAGCTATTAAAAACAGTCCAGAGAAGAAAAGCGGATAGGGCGGCAATCAGAAAGAACATGTCATTTCCTCCTTCCTGTAAATTTCCGGAACGCAGCAGTATTTTCAGCAACCATCTGGCTTTTCAATTGATTCAGCTGCTCTGTAATAGCTTGTTCAATAGAGTCGGTTTTCTCTTTTCTTGCCGACCCCGGAATTTCTGCATAGTAGAAAGGGGTGCCTTGCTGTACCCATACTTCCGGTTTGCGTTCGTGCCGGAATGAATAATAAAAAGAAACTGGGACGGCCGGAACATCCGGACAGTGCTCCATCAAATAAGCAATGCCGGTGCTAAAGCCGAGCGGCCGGATTTCCTGATGAAATTCTTCGCCTTGCGGAAAAAGGATGACGGTTTTGCCGTTTAGCAGCAATTGCTCCGCATATTGCAAAGAAGCCAAAATATCTTTTGGCTTGCTGCGGTTGATGGAAAAAGCCCCAAGGTAGCGGAAAAATCCATAGCGTTTCAGGCCTTTTTCGTCCATCATCATATGGACATCGTGGTGCCAGACGCTCCTGTTCAGAAAGAAGAACAGCAGGCCGTCCCACCAGGAACTGTGATTTGCGATAAAAAGAACCGGCTTGGACGAGGGCTGAACAATATCTTTGCCGAACACATTGGCAAAAGAGCGGCGGATCAGCGGGTTCAAATACAGCTCAAAGGCATTTTCAAACAGCGGCATTTTTTTCGCTTTGATCATACAGGCCTCCTTTTCTGCGCCAGTGCAACGAACAAGGCGGAAAGCAGTGTGGCAAGGACAGCTGCCAGCCACAAGCCGCCGAGTACAGCTAAGAGCACGAACATCGCAGTAATCAGTATGTACAGAAGAACCATCCGCTTTTCAAGCAGACCGAAACTTTTCGTGCCGGGCTGCCTTTTCATCAGCCTGTCGATTAGCAGGTGAAGAATAAATGCGAGGATAAACCAGCCGGTAAAATTTGTCCACGGGATATCATAGTATAGACCGCTGTCTTCCCAGATCCAATAGCCTTTCAATAAGTATGCGACAGGGTCGATGATCAAATCCATAATAACGGCGCCTACCCCGCCGGCAACGGCATACTTCCATCCGCCTTGAGGGAAAATGGATAAAGCCAGGACATGGGTGGTCGCCATGACCATCAGCCAAGCAAAACCGATTGCAATCGGCACTCCGAAAAGGTTTGGAGCGAAACGTTCCGTATAATCATAGGAACCGAACAGAAAATCTATACTGGCTCCTGCTCCTTCCACAATAAAAGTCACCACAAAAATGACGATGCCAAGAATGCTTCCGGCAGTTTTGCCAAACTTCCGGAAGAAATAAAGGAAACCGAGCGTGCCGGCGAGCATTAAGAAAAATGCATTTGCCCATTCAAGCCATGGCGGCAGCAAGTCGAAACTGAGCAAGATGATGCCGATGCAATACCAAACAATGAAAAGCCGAAAAATGCGTGTATCCCAAACCATACGTCTCCACTCCAATACTATTCTTATATGAATATTATATTTTTATTCTACTCATAGTTTCTTTTAAAATCTATCCATACCCTTCGTTACCCTATATTCGTTCCAAAAGACGGGCATATCGTTATTTTTTTAAATAACTTAAGAACTGTGTTTAAAGCTGATTATGCAAGGGAATATTTTCTAAAAATTAACTATGAAGCATATCCTGCATTTTTTTCTCTTCCTTTCCCACTTCTTTTTTAAAGCCATTAATTTCTTTGAATGAGTATTTTTCATAGGACAATCTAAGCAAAAATTATTTTAATTATTGTACATAAAAAGAATAGGACAATGAAAATACATTAAAAGTAAAATTAACCATATGAAAAAAGATTCAAAGAATATTCAGAGAAGTCTTGCAGGTTTTCCTGCAAAAGGTTACACTTTTTATAAGGATTTGAGTAAGTTCTTGTTTTGGAGGGGGATTACATGCAGGATTTACTGCGTAGTGTGTCGGAATCTTATGAACATTTTACTTCCGGCCAAAAGAAAGTCGGTGATTTGTTTTTTCGTGAGCCTATTTTTCTGGCTTTCTCCTCCGCGCTCGAAGTTGGAAGACGAGTGAACGTCAGCGAATCCACCGTGATTCGCTGGACACAGAAACTGGGATATAAAGGGTACACCGAATTCCAGCAAGTGGTTCAGCGTAAGCTCGCAGAAGATCGGCTTGAACAGACCGAACAGGAAACACGGCCGCCAAATGCTGACCAGTCGTTTCTGGAAAACCTGTTTGATGCGGAAATCGCAAGCATCGTCAAGCTCAAGCAGTCGATGAAAGAAGATGTGCTTCTTCAGGCCGTCGATTTGATCAGTTCAGCAAATCGAATTTATGTAACAAGTGATTTTTTCGATTACGGATTGGCGCATTGGTTCGCGGGATGGCTGGATATGACGGTCGGATCCACGGAAATGATTTTCCCTTCAGACCGGCATTACTACAGCCAGCTGGCTAAGCTTGGGACGGGAGATATTCTGATCGCCTTTGTGTTTCCACGCTATACAAAAATGGTTGTGGAAACCGTACAATCTGCCAAAGAGCGGGGAGCGGGCGTTGTGCTGCTGACCGATTCTGTGAAGTCGCCCGCTGTCAATTTCGCAGATATCTCACTGACTGTAGACGTAAGCACCAATTTGAATATTGATTCGTATACAGCAGTCCATGCTTTGCTGACTTCTGTGATGCGCTTTGTCTACGTGAAAGAACACGCCAAGGTAAAGGATAACCTGGCAAAGCTTGAAGCTGTGTACAACGACAAGAACATCTTTTATTAAAGAGCGCTCAATTTACTGGCAAGTCCCGAAACGCTTCGGCGCTTTGGTCAATTATAAATAACGAAAAGGGGAGAATAAGATGAAAAAGAAATTATCATTTTTAAGTGTAATTTTTTCAGCAGGATTGTTATTGGCAGCTTGCGGAGGATCAGAAGACTCATCCGGTTCGGAAGGATCAAGCACTGAAGGCGGAGGCAATGAACTGGGCTTATTGGAAGAAGGAAAATTCACTACTGCAGCCAGTGGACTTTATAAACCATTCAATTATGAAGAAGGCGGAAAGCAGACAGGTTTTGATATCGAAATCGGTGCTGCATTGGCAGAAGAAATGGGATTGGAGCATAACCCGGTAACAAATCCGTTTGAAACGATCATTCAAGGGTTGATCGGCAAGAAGTATGATGCCGTTCTCGGATCTATGGCCATTACAGATGAACGTGCAAAGACAGTAGCGTTCTCAGACCCTTACTACTTGTCAGGGGGCAAAATCTGGGTTGCTGAAGACAATACAGAAATCAAAGAGCCTTCAGACCTTGAAGGCAAAAAAATCGGAATTGTTGCCCAAACGACCTATGAACCAGCTGCTAAAGAATTTACAGATGACATCGAGTATTACAACAGTGACGTTGTCGCTTTGCAGGAATTGGAGCCAGGACGTGTAGATGCGGTCATCACGGCTGACGTTGTCGGATTTGAAGCGCAGAAAGCCGGATTGAAAATCAAGGATATCGGCGAAAACCTATGGATTGAAGAAGCGGCAATTGCCGTGCGTCCGGAAGACACAGCGCTATTAGAAGAAGTCAACAAAGCATTGGATGCCATCATCGAGAATGGAACATACGCGGAAATCTCTGAAAAATGGTTCGGCACGAACCTTCTCGAAGTGGAAACAGAAGGAATTGAAGTTCTGCGCTAAACTGAGAGAGGGGAAATAGGCATGGAGACTATTCAGACGATATTTGACATTTTTAAAACGACTTATCCGGGATTTTTGGAAGCCGTAATCATTACGCTTGAATTAACGGCGATTTCGATTGTACTTGGTACAGTGCTGGGCTTGGTCTTTGCATTGATGAAAATATCGAAATCCAAAATCCTGCAAGGCATCGCCAATCTTTACATCACCATCATTCGGGGAACTCCATTGTTGGTTCAGATTATGTTCCTGTATTTCGGGATTACCCAAATCATTGTTTTGGACAATTTCTGGGCAGGGGCCATTGCGCTTGGGGTGCATAACGGGGCTTATATTGCCGAAATATTCCGCGGCGCCATCCAAGGGATTGACTATGGACAAACCGAAGCCAGTCGGGCACTTGGCATGACAAACAACCAGGCTATGCGGAGAATCGTTTTTCCACAAGCGCTGCGCCGCTCCATCCCGCCGCTTGGCAACCAGTTTATCATCACGCTGAAAGACTCGTCTCTTGTTTGGATGATCGGGGTAGCAGAGCTGTTTTCCGTTGCCAACCGTTCAGCGGCGAGTTCATTTAAGCAATTTGAGACATTTATTGTGGTCGGATTCTATTACTTAGTGCTGGTTATGATTTTCACGTACATCGTCAGATGGTATGAAAACAGACTGGATGTAGACAAAGCGTAAAGGAGGACACATCATGATTATTGGAGAAAACATCCATAAGTCCTTCGGGGATTTGGAAGTGCTAAAAGGCATCGATTTGCATGTGAAACCGCAGGAAGTGGTTGTTCTTGTCGGTGTCAGTGGATCGGGCAAAAGTACGCTCCTGCGCTGTTTCAACTTTTTAGAAGAAATGAACAGCGGGCAAATTACGATTGACGGCAAGGTCATCAATCCGAAAAAAGACAAGCTGGCGGATGTTCGCGCCGATGTGGGAATGGTATTCCAGCATTTCAATCTTTTCCCGCATAAAACAGCCTTGGAGAACGTGATTGAAGCACCTGTCACTGTAAAGAAGATGGACAAAGAAAAAGCAAAACAGCTCGGCATGGAACTGCTTGAAAAAGTAGGGCTAGCAGAAAAAGCAAACGTTTATCCGAGCAAGCTTTCAGGCGGCCAAAAACAGCGTGTGGCAATTGCCCGTGCGTTGGCGATGCAGCCGAAAGTACTGTTGTTTGACGAGCCGACATCGGCACTCGACCCGGAATTGGTCGGGGAAGTTCTGCAAGTAATGAAGCAGCTGGCGGAAGAAGGAATGACGATGGTTGTCGTCACGCATGAAATGAAGTTCGCCAAAGAAGTGGCCGACCGCATTATTATGCTCGACAAAGGCGTCATCATTGAATCGGCCGATCCCAAAACCTTTTTTGAAAACCCGAAAAACGAGCGGACGCGCCAATTTATCCAATTGGTTCAGTAAGATGAACAAGCGATTTAGCCTAAAGGAATCCGGTGCCGGCACCGGATTCCTTTTTCCATGAAAAAGGAGTTGTCCCAAAAGTAATTTGGGACAACTCTTTTGCAACGCTCTTTTATGTTTCGAAGCTAGCGATGCAGAAACAGAAACAGAAGCAATAGTATTACCACACCCTTTATTAGAAGCAGGGGCTTAATCCACTTCAATTACAGAAGCTGAAATAAACGGCATATCTTCTTCTGCGATCCCGTCGTAAATTCCGTGAACGGTCACTGCATCACCGGCTTCGACAGGAGTTTCAGCCATATTGCGGACAAACACCTGCTGTTCTCCGTCCGTTAAGATAAACGCGGGGAAAGCACCGTCATCGGTCAATTCTTCCGCAGTCCCGGCTAAAATGACAGCTTCCCCTTCAGCTACCTCTCCGCCTGTTAACGCGGTAAATGTAGTAGGTTCCGCTTCATCGACATCTTCTGGAGCGGTTGGGTCCAATTCACCTTCCGGAGCACTGACTTCTGTCTGTCCTTCCTCTGTAAGCTCTGCATTTTCTCCGCCGCAAGCTGCCAAGCTTAAAATGAGTATAAATGGAATAAATCGTTTCACCATATCAGTCAACCCCCGACCATATTTATAAATTTTCTTATAAGAAATATACCCTTTGGCAGGTGTCTGCTAAACGGAAATGCCGGAAACCGAAATGAGAAGCCTTTAGAACTTAAAGAATCAGGTGGACGGTAGGTTTTGAATGCCCACTGCGGGTATAGTTAAAGAACAAAAGAAAGGGGATGGGGAAATGGAGTTAATTGCTACTCCTTATCACTTGAACGATAAAACGAAAAAGATCCAGCCTGTACTCAACGTAGAAAAAATGAAGATCATTAATATCCAGCTGCAAACAGGGGAGACAATCCCGGAGCACGCAGTGGATGCAGATGTTGTCATCATTGCGAAAAGCGGGAAAGTGAATTTTACGGTTGAAGGAGAAGCTGTGGAAGTGTCTCCGCAGAACGTCCTATATATGGCACCACTTGAAAAGCACAGCCTGACTGCGGTAGAGGCAAGTGATTTGATGATTATTCAAACCAAACGCTGAAAAAAGAATTGGCTTAAAATGATGAAGGCAAACTCCGTTAAGGCGTATCGATAGAAACAATTGAATTTTAGTTAAAAGCAAAAGGCTGGCCTATAAGTCGAATAATAGACTTATGGCCGGCCTTTTAGACTTTACCATTCAATTTCTTCCGGATATTCCGCCTGAAGCCTGATTTCATGAATGGGTACTTTATTAGGGTTCGCAGCTTCCAGCACCTGACTGCGGAATGCCAGATAGTCGTTGTCTTGCATGGCAATCTTCAGGGCCACAGCAGCAAGGCTCTTTTCGCGCTGTTTTTTCGGCATGCCGATAAATTTCAAATTTAAGAAATCGATATACTGAATGGCGTATTCTTCTACCGGAGCCGCTTGCTGGAATGCTTTTAAGATTGCCTGGTATTCTTCTTCCGGAACCTGTCCGTGCAGACAGTCCAGCACCAATGATTGAAAGCGGCCAATGACGTGCAAGTGGCTGTCCCAGTCCGGGAACTTCGCATCTTCGCGGTGCATCCGGACGAAGTCTTTCAACGCAATGGCTGCATATAGAATTTCCGGCCAAAGCACTTCAGCAGAGAAATAAATATTTTTATCGGGCGCAATAAAACTATGCTGTTTTTTGGTATGGTCATGCAATCCATTAAAAACGGATTCCACATTGCGGTCTCCCTGGGCGGCATGGCGAATTTCGTAGGAAATTCCAAGAATCCGCATACGTGAGCCGGCATAGTCGTAGTATTTATTCTCATCGCCGATTACGTGATAAATCGCCTGGTTCAACTCATCCAGATCAAAGTAATCGCCGCTGATTTTAACGCCTGCATGGTTCGGAGTATTTGTCATTGTAAGCATCCGGGATTCTCCTATCGTTTCGGTTTATAGTCCAACGCTTTAAATAAATCCTTGCGCTCTTTATCGGTTAAATCCCGCCATTCGCCGACAGGCAAGTCGCCCAGATGGATATTCATGATTCTGATCCGCTTTAAATCACGGACCTCATAGCCGAGCGCGCTGCACATCCGGCGGATTTGCCGGTTCAGCCCTTGCTGCAGAACGATGCGGAACGTGTATTTGGATAATTTCTCTGTTTTTGCGGGCAAGGTTTTCGTATCCAGAATTTCCACGCCTTCCGCCATTTTTTTCAGAAATGACTCGGTTACCGGCATATCCACTCGGACGATATACTCTTTTTCATGTTCGTTTTCTGCCCGCAGGATTTCATTTACAATATCACCGTCATTGGTCAATAAAATAAGCCCTTCAGAATCTTTGTCGAGGCGGCCGACATGGAAAATCCGCAATGGGTGGTTGACGAAATCGACGATATTCCCTTTGATGTGGCGTTCTGTCGTGCTGGTGATGCCAACGGGTTTATTGAGTGCGATGTAGACATATTCCTGGTCCGGCTGTTCAATGACTTTGCCGTCGACGCGTACTTCATCGCCCGGCTGGACTTTGCTGCCCAGTTCAGCGGGTTGGCCATTGATCGTCACGCGTCCGTCTTCAATGAATTTATCCGCTCCGCGTCTTGAAGTAATTCCTGTTTCACTTAAAAACTTATTAATTCTCATAAAAAAATCCCTTCGAATACATATTTCTTTTCCTTGTCTTTATTATACCCTTACGAACCCTTAAACAAAACGGCAGAACAGGAAGGAAAGCAGTTTCCAAATAAAAGGTTGCAATTTTCCGATAAATTTGACAATATAGAAGAGAAGCCGTCTCAATGCTCTGCATCTTTTGTTCTACGGAATGTAAGCGGATACATTGAGGCAAAAAAAGATAGGGGAGGAAACAGAATGGTATTGTATTCAGCACCGAACACGGAAGGCGCAAAAAGCAGATTTAAAGAAAGATATGAAAACTATATAAATGGCGAATGGCGGGCTCCTGCCAAAGGCCAATACTTTGATAATGTTTCTCCGGTAAACGGCAAGAAATTCACAGAAATCGCCCGTTCTACAGCAGAAGATGTAGAAGCGGCGCTGGATGCAGCACATGCAGCCAAAACGGCATGGGGCACCACTTCCACTACGGAACGTTCAAATATCCTGCTTAAAATTGCAGACCGTATGGAACAGAACCTGGAGATGCTGGCTGTTGCGGAAACTTGGGATAACGGGAAAGCGGTCCGTGAAACTTTAAATGCGGATTTGCCTTTGGCAATTGACCACTTCCGTTATTTCGCCGGCGTTGTCCGTGCACAGGAAGGCTCAATCAGCCAAATCGATGAAGATACAGTAGCCTACCATTTCCATGAACCGCTTGGAGTTGTGGGACAGATCATTCCTTGGAACTTCCCGCTTTTAATGGCTACTTGGAAACTCGCTCCAGCTTTAGCTGCCGGCAACTGCGTCGTGCTAAAACCGGCTGAGCAGACGCCAGCCAGCATTTTGGTGTGGGCTGAATTGGTCGGCGACCTATTGCCGCCGGGTGTATTGAATATCGTCAACGGTTTCGGCCTTGAAGCCGGAAAACCGCTTGCTTCGAGCCCGCGCATCAGCAAAATTGCCTTTACAGGTGAAACGACAACGGGCCGTATGATCATGCAATACGCTTCCCAGAACCTGATTCCGGTAACACTAGAGCTTGGCGGCAAATCGCCGAACATCTTCTTTAAAGATATTATGGACGAGGATGATGCCTTCCTTGATAAAGCGATTGAAGGATTTGTCATGTTCGCTTTAAACCAAGGGGAAGTGTGCACCTGCCCTTCACGTGTATTGATCCAGGAAGACATTTATGAAGAATTCATGGAGCGTGCATTGAAACGGGTAGCTGCTATCAAAATCGGCAATCCGCTTGACCCTGAAACAATGATGGGTGCTCAGGCTTCCCAGGAACAGATGGAGAAAATCATGTCGTACCTGGATATCGGCAAGCAGGAAGGCGCTGAAGTATTGATCGGCGGCGACCGCAATATTTTAGAAGGCGACTTGGCGGAAGGCTATTACATCAAGCCGACTGTTTTCAAAGGCGACAACAAAATGCGCATCTTCCAAGAGGAAATCTTCGGGCCAGTTGTATCGGTGACGACGTTTAAAACGAAAGAAGAAGCGCTTGAACTCGCAAATGATACGCTATACGGACTGGGTGCAGGGATCTGGACACGCGACACGAATACCGCTTACCGCTTCGGCCGCGGCATCCAGGCTGGCCGTGTATGGACAAACTGCTACCACCAGTATCCAGCGCATGCGGCATTCGGCGGATACAAAATGTCCGGCATTGGCCGTGAAAACCACAAAATGATGCTTGACCACTACCAGCAAACGAAAAACATGCTGGTCAGCTACAGCGATAACAAACAAGGATTCTTTTGATCAAATCCTGACGGCGTAATTGCCTCATTGGGATTGCTCAAAATCCTTATGGCATTTCAGCAAAACCAAGTTTTTCTTTACCAGAAAGAAGGGTTGCAAATGGTCGAACGCGTAACCGCAACGGACGAGGCGCTCGAACTGATTGAACTGCTGAAACAAAAGCATGGACCGGTCATGTTCCATCAATCAGGCGGCTGCTGTGATGGCAGCTCTCCTATGTGCTATCCGGAAGGCGATTTGTTTTTGGGTGATCAAGATGTGCTGCTTGGAGAAATCGGCGGCAGCAAATTTTATATGCACAAAAACCAATTTGACTACTGGAGCCATACCCAGCTCATCATTGACGTCGTTGAAGGGCGGGGCGGCATGTTCTCACTTGAAGGGGTGGAAGGCAAGCGGTTTTTAACGAGATCGCGTGCATTCACATCGGAAGAAACAAAAGAATTGCAGCAGCAAAAATAAGAAGAACCGGATGCAAAAGCATCCGGTTTTTCTTGTTTTCTGCATCCGCTCTTTCTTATTTTTTTATAGAGATTTTAAGCCTGAAAACCGCTCTAATACGGGGTTCATAATGGAAATTCGGGTCCGAAAATGCTATAATGGGAGAATGAAAGGTGGTCATGATTTTGACGAAATTAGTGAACCGGGTTTCCCGTGAACAAGCCAACCATGCGATTTCCTATGCGTCACATTCGCTTACCACTGAAGGGTTTAACGTGACAAATGAGGATCAGAATTTTGTTCGGTCGGTCTTGACTGGTGAACAGACGGAAGCACAATTCCACCGGGCCATTAAGACGAAGTTCAATGTCTAAGTACCTGCACTCTTCCATGTATTGTTATCCCGATTCGGATGTGTTGATCAATAAGTTTAACTTGATGGATGAGGAAAAGTTGAAAGAGCTGGAAACGGTGTATACGCTTTTCCGTCTTTCTGAATTGAAGATCAATAAGCCTGTTGATCCGCTTGATCGGGAAGCATTTTTGGATATTCACCGCAGCATTCTGCAGGATGTTTATCCATTTGCCGGTGAACTTCGGCAAGAGATGATCTCGAAAGGATCTTCTTCGTTCGCCCATCCAAAGTTTATTGAACCGGAGCTGTACAAGATCTTTGAAGAATTGGCGAAAGAGAATTATCTGAAGGATTTGCCCCGAGAGAAATTTATTCCGCGGCTCGCTTATTTTTTGGCGGAATTGAATGCCCTGCATCCTTTCCGTGAAGGAAACGGGCGCACGGTGCGTGAATTTGCCCGGCAATTGTCTTTGAATGCCGGCTACCAGTTGGAGTGGGAAAGGATTCCTGAGCCTGCTGAAATCATCAATGCTTTTGTGGACTCATTTAATGCTAATAATGAAAGACTAGAAAAATTATTGGATGAAATCCTTTCTTAACAAAAGCCGGTCCCTGAGGGCCGGCTTTTGTTCATGTTATTTTTCAATTGGAGCCGGATGTTTTTGCAGCCATTCGATGCCGAATTCGACCAGAGGCCGCATTTTCACGAGTTTTACTTCTGCCTGCCCGAGCGTCCCGGCCGCAATTTCTCCCCTGTAGTCTTTTACTAGTTCCGGGAACCGGTCGGAATCCATATCAACGCAGTCAAAGGTCTGCCAGACGCGCTGGCCATTGACTTTCACTGCAGCGCCTTGCGGAGAGGTGGTCCGTGTTTCCTGGACAAATTCTGCATAATGCAGTGCGGTGCACGAATCAAAACCGGTGCCGATGAACAGGATTTTTACATCGCTTTCCATCATTTTGGCAAGGGGCGATCTCTTGCCAAAGGAATCGTCAATCGGTTGTTCGCTCATCCAGTACGTAGCCTGTTTGCCGTTAGCGATAAATGAATGGGCAGGATGGGGACTGCGGATGGTTTCGGGATGGCGGTGGAAACATTCTGCGATTTTTCCCATTCCCCGGAGTTCGCTTAAATGCGGATCGTAAGCCGGTGCATAGTCACGGAATGACTGATGCCAGTTTTCCGGGATTGGCGGATTCATCCAGTAAACCGGGTCGGAATTGTCTGCGGATTGGGAAGGCATGACAAGGGTTCCTTCGCGCGTAACAGTTTCCAATAAGGCTTCTACTACCGCTTGTGCGCCTCCGGCTATCCAGCCCATTGATTTTAACGAAGAATGGACCATCAGGGAATCGCCGGCTTTAATGCCCAATTCATGAAGCTGTTGTTTTAATGTGTCTTTCGATTGGAATTCAGGTGTGTTTAAAATATGCAGAAATTCAGTCATTTTGTTTTCCCCCTTAAGGTTAATATACCATAGCCAGAGAACTTGCTGATTTCGTTTTTGCGAGGTAGCATTAAGAAGAAGGAGTGTTATAAATGGAAGGTAGAATGATGAAAGAATCCCGGACGATCCAGACGAAATTGGTGCTGCCGCCGGATACAAACCATATGAATTCGATTTTTGGGGGAAAGGTCCTTGCCTATATTGATGAAATCGCCGGCATTACAGCGATGAAGCACTCGCGCCGTCAAGTTGTCGTTACGGCTTCGATTGACTCTGTCGACTTTTTGTCATCTGCCCATGTGGGAGATGTACTGGAACTTGAAGCCAATGTAACATCGACGGGACGCACTTCAATGGAAGTGTATGTCCGTGTCAAATCCCAGAATTTGCAGACGGGCGAAGAAAAACTGACGACCGAATCATTTCTGACGATGGTTGCAATGGGCGATGACGGAAAACCCACACCGGTGCCGCCGGTCATTCCGGAATCTGAAGGCGAAAAACTGTTTTTCAATACGGCGCCTGCCCGGAGAGAACACCGAAAAATGCGTGCGAAAACACCGCGGACGAATTAAGAAAAGTAATTTTAAAGCTGTGGATAAAAAACGGTAAAAAAAGTTATCCACATGTGAATAAATGCCTTTATCGCCATTAGTCCACAGAAAAAAAGGATAACTTTTTGATTTTGTGCATAAATCGTTATTAAAGTGGCTATTTTCAGAAAACATCTGTTGATAAGCTGTTTTCCGAACCGCTTGAGGAGATGAGAGAATGGAGACCTTTTCAAAAGGAGTGGCTTTGTTTTTCTTTGCAGCGGGCATAATTTTGTTGATTTTGACCCTTTTAAATTACGGCATCGGTTTTGCAGCAGCCAATTGGCTGGGCATCTCTTTTTGGCGGCTTTATCTGTTTCTGGCTGTGACCGGGATACTGGTTTATATATTGATCCGGTTCCGGAGAAGAGAAGGGGAATAATTTCAAAAAGAGCATAAAAAAGCAGCCTTCGCGGCTGCTTTTTTTATGCTTTAATTTTTTGCTAGCAGTTCTTCGAAATAAGAACCGAATTCTTTTGAACGTTTCAAAATTGTGCTTGAAGAAACGTTGAATTTTTCGCTTAAATCTTTTGGCGCAAGCATTGGCCCTTTAATCAGTTCGTGATCCTGCAGGAATCTCCAGTAACCGGCAACAAGAGCTTCCGGTTTTTGGACAGTCGGCTGCTGGCTCACCAGGTAACTGTTTAAGATGCTCGTGACGTTGTCGACAGTTTCTGCGTCAAAGTCTGCTTGGTCAATATGCTTGCGAAGTTCGGCCATCACGGATTCGTGCTCAGGCGAAAGCTCAATGCTTTCGTCTACTGTGCCGGTTGAATATTTAACGATGCTTTCAACCACTTCGAGGTAATGCTCGTGTACATATTGAGTGCCATCTGTTGCATTGGCAGATGCCATTTTGGCTTTTAGCTGCTCGAAGAATGGATTGAATTCCCCGACAACCGTCAGATAGCCGTTCAAGAACAAGGCACCATCTTCACCGATGCGTGCATCCGGAAGCAAAATAGCCAATAATCCTTGTCCGTCCTGCATATCGGTCGGCGGCTGGTCTGTCATTTTATAAACGTCTCCAGTGAAAGCATCTTTAAACTGAGCAGCTGCTTCATCACCTTTGATGTATTGTCCAAGGAATACCCGGACATTTTTCCAGTTTTCAAGGACTTCTTTAGTAGTCGGGCGTTGAGCAAGGTCAATGTGCTTCACTAAAAACTCCTGCCAAAGCTCCGGTTTTTGCATAAATAAGAAGTTTTCGATGACGAATGCTTGCGCATCGTTTTCTGCCATCGATTCCATTAAACGGGGCTGCCATGCCTGCTGAAGCTCACGAAAAGCCGGCAGTTGAGCCTGATTTGGATTTTCTGAAAAGAATTGCTGGCGAACTTTAAAAAGTTCATCGTTCACTAGATCATTAATGGACACGGATTGTTCTTTTCCGTGACATTTTTTGTATTTCTTGCCGCTGCCGCATGGGCACGGATCGTTTCTTCCTACCATTCTAATCACCTACATTTTTTCTTGAGTGTAACACAGAATGGCGTTTCGCTCAAAAGTCGGACGATTCTGACGCTAATTTTCCATATAAATACATATCATGCCGTTTGCCGTCGCGCTGCAAAAACTCCCGGAAAACGCCTTCTTTTTGAAAGCCCAGCTTTTCATACATGGCAATTGCCGGCTGGTTGTACTCAAATACCGTAAGCTGGAGCCGGTGAAGATTTAATTCATTCCAAGCATAATACATCATTAACTGCATGGCGTCGATGCCGTAGCCGTGCCCTTGGAATTCAGGTCCTAGAGCGATGGACAGCCAGCCGACCCGGTGCGTCCACTCGATATCCTCAATGGCACAGACGCCCATAAAGGTGTCAAGGCCAAGCGGACGAATGGAAAAACGGAAGTCCCGGTCCGAATGTTCGTTGAACCAGTCGGTAGCCTGTTTCTCGGACAACTCACGGATGGGACTGGAATTGTAGTTGCGGGCGAAGCTTGCTTGGCCATTCCACTCCCGGTAATCCTGCAAATCTTCGGTCCGCATAGCGGTCAAGCGAACTTTTTGTCCTTTAAACATAATGGGCCTCCTCAGTTGAATAGTTGAATGCCGAGAGAGTCGAGTACATGTTGCGGCACAAAAAAGCGCACTGTGACGAGTGGATCGACAACTTGGCTAATTTGGGCTTCGCCTGCAGCACTCATCAGCATCGTCATTTCACTCACGGTCATATCGGTATGGGGCAGCAGAAAATCAATGGTTTCTTCAACAGCAATTTTGACCGCTTCATCAAGCGTCATGGCTGAGACAAGGATGGCGAAGCCGTCCGCGTTCTGCAGAATCGGAAATTTGGAATGCGTTCCTTTGATCACATCGAAGGTGACAGTAGCGCGTCCCGGCACTTCAATTCCCGACACACTGACTTCGCCGTCGCCCATGGCGGCGTGGAAATCGCCTAAGGCAAACAGCGCACCTTCTGCAAAAACCGGAAAGTAGAGCGTCGCGCCTTTAGTGATCAGTTTGGTATCCATATTGCCCCCGTGCGGCCCCGGAGTGCCGCAGGATACCGGCTTGCCTTCAGGAGCAACGCCGATTACGCCGATCATCGGGTTCAGCGGCAAATGCAGGTTGTCGCTGAATATGGCTTTGCCGTCCTGGATTGGAATGATTTTTGATTCCATTGCTTCCATGCGGTGTCCCATCACTCCGAGTTCCGGTCCCGTTACCATGACACCCTGATTTCCGATCTCCAGGTCATCGATTGTCACTTTCAACAGATCTCCAATGTCTGCTCCTTCAATGAAAATCGGTCCGGTGGCCGGATTGATTTCGTTCCAGTCGATTGCCGCCACTTCCTGGTCTGCTGATTGGATTTGGTTCTTAAAGCAATCGTAAGTTTCAATGACAATCGTCTCTCCCGGTTTGGCATGCATAACAGGGGGATTCAGCGATGAAAAACTATAAATGACATCTTTTGTCGGCAAGGTTCTCATGATTTTTTTCTCCTTTTTTATAATATTTACACAATTGTAGCAAGACAATAGGGGAATAGCAAAAGGCAAAGTGCATGCAGAAGGATGCTATAGTATGATAAAAAGAGAAAAAAGTAAGAGAGGGATGGCCATGAACGAAGATGCGATAAACGATCTGATTGCCTGGATGAAAATCATCATTTTGACGGCCGCCATTGTTCTGCTGTCCCGCCAATTTTTGTTTGAACCGGTAGCGGTGCATGGACAATCGATGATGCCCACATTTGAAGAAGACGACAAAGTGATTTTGAGCAAAATCAGCAGCATCGATAATTTTGATATGATTGTATTTGTGGCACCGGATCAGAAAAATTACATCAAACGGGTAATCGGAATTCCGGGAGACCGGGTGGAAATGAAAGACGACCAGCTGTACTTAAATGGCGAGCCGATAGATGAACCATATCTTGAAGAGAACCGGCAATGGGCTGAAGCGAATGGTTATCCTCAGCTGACCACTGATTTTGGTGAATTTACCGTTCCCGGTGAATGCTATTTCGTATTAGGCGACAATCGTTTGAACAGTGTGGATTCCCGCATGATCGGTTTTATTCTGGAAGAAGCGGTGATCGGGGAAGTGAAGTTCCGAATTTCTCCAATAGACCATATTGGAACAGTCAAATAAGAATTAGTTGTCCTGTAAAAGCTCGGAAATTTCCGGGCTTTTTTATTTTTGTGGAAATAATAATGGCTTTATTTTCATATATCCCGGTTAAATGAAATAATTAACGGCTTTCGTCACATTTAAGGACGTAAATGGTAGTCCAAGAATCCTAGTCTATACTTTCATTTCATCAAATTTCATGTATAATAATATGAAAAGTCAGAAAACTATTTGAATTTCTTTATTTTATACACCAAAAATATGTATTTTTAATTGCAAAGCAGACGAAACGACAGCTGGGAGCGATGAACATGGCAAGAACACCCGGAACTTCGAAAGCAGCAAAAACCATTTGTTTGGCAGCCCTCGGGCTTTTAATCGCATTTCCCTCTTTTGCGCCGCGTGCAGAAGCGGTGCTGAATGAAGGGGCTGAAAAAGAGACATTCAGCACATGGAGCAGTGAGGGCTTTTTGGAAAGAGCCGGACTTGGGACATACGGCCCCGTTGAAAAATTGGCAGACAAGCAGCGGCAGTCTTACCAGGATAAATTATATGCGTCCTTAAACGTTTGGGATGAAGAATTCCTGGCCTTATATGAGAAAAAAGACGTTTACCCTGCCGTCTCCATCGCCTTTGCTCCAGGAGCTGATGAAACAAGTTTTAACTTTTCCTGGTATTCCCCAAAAACAAATGCGCCCGGCGTAATTGAGTTTTCGAAGGCTGAAAACGGTGTGCCGGCCGAATTTCCGCAAGGCGCCGCTTCGGTCCAGGCAACCCTGGACAAAGCATCGTTCGGTTTTACAGCGCACGAAGCGGTGATTACCGGCATGGAAGCGGACTCGGAGTATATCTACCGCCTGGGAGACGGCAAGGGCAATTGGAGCGGACCTTACAGCTTTAAGACGCGCAATACGGACTCGTACAACTTTCTGCTGATGGGTGATCCGCAAATCGGTGCTTCCGGCGATCCGCATGAGGATGGACGGGCGTGGGAAAATACATTGAACAAAGCGCTTGAGAAATATCCCGATACGAGTTTTATACAGTCGGCAGGCGACCAGGTGGACTACCGCAGTTCGGAAAAAGAGTTTGTCGCTTATTTCGCGCCGGACGCTCTGCGCCGATATCCGACCGCAACTACGGTCGGCAATCACGACTACAACGAGTATTACGAATTTCATTTCAATGTACCGAACCAAAATCCGGAACTGGGCAATTACGACAATTCAGGCGGCGACTATTATTTCACTTACGGCGACACGCTGATCATGAATTTGAACTCCAACAATGAAAACGCGGAAGAACATATTCAATTTATGGAAGAAACGATGGCAGCCAATGCTGGACGGGACTTTAAATGGAAATTTGTCGTGTTCCATCATTCCATTTACAGCGCGGCAGCCCATTCCGATTCGGAAAACGTCATTAAGCTGAGGGAGAGCCTGGTGCCGGCTATTGATGAACTGGACATTGATGCTGTTTTAATGGGGCATGACCATTCCTATGTGCGTACTTATCAGATGAAAGCATTGCAGCCGCTGAAAAATCAGATGATGCAGGACGGCGCCGTAGTGAATCCGGACGGCACGGTTTATTTTACCGCCAATTCCTCAAGCGGCAGCAAGTATTATGCCATTGAACCGGAAACGGAACCTTATTCTGCCGTCCGGGCACAGCTGGAAGAAACGACTTTCACCAATGTGGCGGTTACCCCTACCAGCCTGGAATTCTTGACATACCGCACCGATACAATGGAAGTAGTGGATTCTTATAAAATCATTAAAGATCCTTCCATTGCCGTTGAAATCCCGGCACTGGAGAAAATAGCGCTGGCTTCAACGGGTACGGTATTGCCGACTGAAGACACCAGCTTCTACCCGAAAGTGAATCTCGAAGTAAAAGGGACGAATGTCAAAGGCACCCAATACGACATCCTGCCGGACCAAGTCCAGTACCGGAGCAGTCCTGAGGGGCAAGTGACGGTTGGCAGGGACGGTAAAGTGGCGCTGGCAGACAATGCAGAGCCCGGTGAAATTAAGGTTTGGGCGGAAGTAGCGATAGAAGGCAAGACGTTTAAGACAGAAGAACTCACGCTTTCCATCGTGGATCACAAGGAGCAAAAATTGATTGAAAAAAACAGTGAATGGTCTTATCTGGATGACGGTTCCGATCAAGGCACGGAATGGAGAGAGCCGGAATTTGACGACAGCAATTGGGGAACCGGAAATGCCCCGCTTGGTTATCCGGAAGGCGATGAATATGATGTGTTCGGAGAGATCCAGACGGTCGTTGAATATGGGCCGGAAGAATACGATAAGTATGCCACCACTTATTTCCGGAAAGAATTTGAAATAGCAGACCTGTCTGCTGTCAAAGATCAAGGATACATTGAATTCACAGTTGACGACAGCGTCATCCTGTATTTGAACGGGGAGGAAATCGGCCGCTTTAATCTGCCGGAAGGCGATATCGCGTACGACGATTATTTATATGACGTGGCCGATGAAAAAATGGCGGAACCGGGGGAAGTGGAAAGACTTCAGTTGGATCAACGCCAATTGGATAACCTGATTGAAGGCCGAAACGTCCTTTCAGCGGAAGTGCATCAGGACGATGCCCAAAGCTCCGATGTGTACTGGGATATGGAAATGGTGATTGCGGTCGAGCCGGAAAAGGAATGAAAAAAGTATGCCGCACTCTTCAATGAATGACTGCATACAGAATAGAAAAAGCTCAGCCGAAAACATCGGCTGAGCTTTTTATGAGTTATTTCAAAAAGATCATGAACGTTACTGAACGAAGCAGAAATTAAAATAAATTCAATTTCTCGATCCGTGAAATTGCTTCAGCAATCCGTGCTTCATCTACAAGCAAGCCGACGCGGATATAGCCTTCGCCGCTTTCGCCAAAGCCGCTTCCGGCTGCCGTTGAGATATTGGCGTGTTCAAGCAGGTAATCTGCGAATCCGACGCTGGTAAAGCCATTTGGAACCGGCAGCCAGGCGAAGAAAGAGCCTTTCGGGGCTTCAATCTGCCAGCCGATGCGCCCGCATTCTTCTTTCAGGACAGCGCGACGTTTTTCATACATGTCGACAAGTTCAGTGACGCATTGTTGATCGCCGGTCAGTGCTTCCGCAGCGGCCAGTTGAAGGGCAGGGGAAAGGCCCGCAAACAAATGGTCCTGCACAAGGTTCAATGCCTCGATCATTTTCGCATTGCCTACGGCAAAACCGATGCGCCATCCTGCCATATTGTAGGTTTTCGACAAGGTATACATTTCAACGCCCACATCTTTTGCACCTTCGGTTTGAAGGAAGCTGGGCGGCTTGATCCCCTCAAAACCGACGGCACCGTAGGCAAAGTCATGGACAACAGCCAGTTCGTTTTCTTTAGCGAATGCCACTGTTTCTTCAAAAAAGTTTGGAGAGGCGACAGCTCCCGTCGGATTGTTCGGGTAGTTCAAGTACATCAGTTTTGCTTGTTCTTTTACTGATTGCGGAATTTCTTCATAGTCCGGCAGAAAGCCGTTTTCTGCTTTCAACGGAAAAGTTTCAAACCGTGCTTCCGCTAACGGAGCGCCCGACAAATAGTCCGGGTAGCCGGGATCCGGCAGCAGCATCAAGTCGCCGGGATTCAGAAAAACAAGCGGCAGTTCAACCAGGCCGATTTTGGTGCCGGCAAGAACGGCCACTTCTGTGTCGGGGTCGATGTCTACATCGTATTCGCGTTTATAGAAATCTGCAGCGGCTTGGCGCATTTCCGGGATTCCGCGGAAAGGCGAGTATTTGTGGTTTTTGGGATCGGCCACTGCTTCTTGCATCGCTTTGATGATATGTTCCGGCGTCGGCTGATCAGGATTGCCTTGGCCTAAGTTGATAACATCCCGTCCTTCTGCCAATGCCTGGCTCGTTTTTGCAGCCAGTTTTGAAAAAAACTGCGTCGGCAGCTGTTGCAGTCGATTTGAAAATTCCATTAGTAAGTCCCTCATTTTCTAAATAATTGCACATCTACTCCAAATCTTATAGAGTTTAGGTAAACTTGTCTACAGGAGGGGAAAGATATGAAGATTGCTTGTGTTCAAATGGATATTGCATTCGGAGAGCCGGAAACAAATTTCCGGAAGGTAACAGAGTATCTGGAAGAAGCGGCGCAAAACGGTGCAGAGACCATTGTGCTGCCGGAAATGTGGAACACCGGATATGCATTGACCGAACTGGAGACTTTGGCAGACAGTTCCGGCCGTACAGTGGAATTTCTGAAAGATTTTGCGAAAACCCGCCAAGTGAACATTGTCGGGGGCTCTGTATCCATCATAAAAGAAGATGGTTTTTACAATACGATGTATGTAGTGAACAAAGACGGAGAACTTGTCTCCGAGTATGACAAAGCCCACCGTTTTGGCTTGATGGATGAACATATCCATCTGGAGGAAGGATCCGGGCTTGGCACATTCGAGTTGGAAGGTGTGGTTTGCGGTGGCGTAATTTGCTACGATATCCGTTTTCCTGAATGGATCCGGGCTCAGGCATTAAATGATGCAAAGGTCATTTTCGTTCCTGCGGAATGGCCGGCAGCCCGCATCGACCATTGGAAAATTCTGCTTCAAGCCCGGGCGATTGAAAATCAGTGCTTTATCGTGGCCGTTAACCGGGTCGGCAGTGATCCGAAAAATGCATTCGGCGGCAGTTCGATGGTCATCGCCCCTTGGGGAGAAGTCCGATTGGATATGGCGATGCAAGAAGGCATCGGCTATGCGGACATCGATTTGAGCGAAGTGGAAGAAGTGCGCAAGCGCATCCCTGTGTTTGCGGACCGCCGTGAAGCACTGTACAGCAGTTTTCAAAAACCGGCAGAAAAATAAAAACAAAATGCCGCTCCTGCTATGAAGACAGGAGCGGCACTTTTTTAATCAAAGACAGTTAGTCCACTTTTTTTACCATATGATGGAACGGTTCGCCGATTATGGTCCAGGGTTCCGTAATTACGAAGCCAAGCCGCTCGTACAGCCGGATGGCATTTGTTTTATCAACATCGACGTTAAGGGAGAGTTTGCTTCCTCCTGCTTGGCGGACCAATTGGTCGGCGTAAGACAATAGCTTGGTGCCGATTTTTTGTCCCTGGCAAGCAGGGTTTACCGAAACCGTATCGATATACCATTCGTCAAGATGGGCTTCCGCTTCAATCGTGCGTTCATGGCCTTCGGTTTTCAATAGGTCAATCAGAAATTGGTCCAGTTCGCGTGCCGCGCTTCCGTGATAAAGCACGAGCGCCCCTGCAACGTTTCCGCCGAGTTCGGCCACCCATGTAAAGCGGTGGCTGTGCCGGGTGTTTTTGCCGCGGATCATCGCTTCGATTTTTTGTTTTATGGCGTCCGGTTCCGTCTCGGCTGTCATATTGGCTGCAATGTCGCCAATTGCATTAATAATGAGCGGCGCTCGTTTGGTGTAGCTTGCCTTATCGTGAGGTCCATCGTTTCCACTCCTTTTACTTGCTTAATTATAACAATGCCTGAAATAATAGAGAAAGCAAATGGCCGCATGGTATTGCCAAAGTTAAAAAATTCATCATTTGCTGCTAAAAACCTTTCGCTGGCGAGCGTTAAAACCGGGAGGCAATTTCTATGGATAACCCAAAGCATATCCTTACGTACGGTGATGCTTTTGTCGATTATATTGCAGTAAACACAAAAAACGATCAATTCAACAGGCATTTAGGAGGCGCGACAGTCAATGTAGCAGCAGGCGCGAGCCGTCTGGGCTTGCCTTCTAAATTCATCACGATTACAGGAGATGATGACACTTCTGCATTCGTCCGGCAAGAACTGGAAAACGAAGGCGTCGATTTAAGCTATTCCATTATCATCCCGGAAAAACGGGTGAGCGGTGTTTATGTCCACTTTACTCCGGAATACGACCGGATTTTTGCGAAATATGAAAATGAGACGCCAGACCTTCAAGTGACCATGCAAGATTTGGCGGAAGAGGCATTCAAGGATGCCAGCGTTTTCCATATGTGCACAGGCACGATGTTTCATCCGGAAGCGTTAAAGACTACGCTTGAAGCTGTCCGCCTGGCAAAAGAAGGTGGGGCTCTTTGTTCTTTTGATGTCAACATCCGGCCGCTCCGTTGGGACAGTGAAGCTCAATGCCGGGATACCGTTTTTCAGTTTCTTGCAGATGTCGACATCTTGAAACTGACTACGGATGAACTGGCTTTCTTGATGGAAACCGACTCAGTTGAAAAAGGCATCAGCCGTTTGTCGGAGTTCGATATTCCACTCGTATTTTTAACGGACGGGGAAAACGGAACACATGCGTTGTTTGAAGGAGAGAACTTCCATGTCCCGGTCGTTCCGGTCCAGCCGGTGGATACCACCGGTGCGGGAGATGCATTTGTTGCCGGGACGCTTCGCTACATCCATTTGAACGGGTTGCCTAAAACCCGAAGCGAAGTAGTGGACTGTGCTTTGTTTGCCAACAAATTGGGGGCGCTCTGCACTACTAAACCTGGTGCTCTTACGGCGATGCCGAAGCTTGAAGATTTGGAACGATTGTCTTAAGGAGTATAGAGAGCAAAGGAGAGATCGGGAATGGCTAAACACAGTTTTCATTTAACGGCAGACTGGCCGGGGCTCCGCAACGATGTGGGGGAAATTGAAGCCGGCAACTTAAAAACCCAAATTTCGATTCCCCCGGAAATGGACGGCCCTGGCGTGGGGACAAATCCGGACGAAATGCTGCTGGGGGCTGCCGCAACTTGCTACATCATTACGCTTGCCGCTATGCTGGAGCGCAGCAAGATTGAAAAAGCAGCATTGACGATGGAATCGGAAGGTATTGTTGATGTAACGAACGGCGTTATCACTTACCAGAAAATCATTCATCGGCCAAAATTGGTGCTTCACAAAGAGGCATCGGAAAAAGATCTTTCCCTGGCCCATAAACTGGCTGAAAAAGCGGAATCCTCCTGCATGATTAGCCGGGCCATCAAAGGCAATGTGGAAATTGAGCTGCAGGCCAATATTTCCGTTGGAGAATAAACACTAGAAGGAATTTGAGCACCCGTTTCTAAACTCAGAAACGGGTGTTTTTTAATGGATAAATTATTTTTCGAGCCTGAGTAGTCCAATTGATTTAAGTTTATTGAATATTAAGAAACTTAAGTACTATTTTTATTTTTATAGAAGGATTTTACAAACTTAGAAATGAATAACCCTTAGGGATGCGAAACTTTGGAGGGGGAGGAGTTTGTCGCGTTCACTGATTAATGCATCCGTTACCGGAAAGTCTTTTATCAAACTAAGGGGAGTGTTGGATTAATGGCAAATCGATTCACAGATCAGAAGCTTGAAAAGCAAAACCGCACAAAGAGAAAACTGATGGCTTTTTCAGTGGCAGGAGCATTGATGCTCAGTGCCGCGCCGTTTACGGCGCCGGTTGCCGAGGCTGTTGGCAACGGGCCGGGATATGGCGGCAACGAAACCATCAATACCTCGATATTGCACACCTACGATGAAATGGTGAGCTATTTGAAAACGCAAGAGGCTAAACAAAAAAACATGGAACTGGAAGTGATCGGGCAGAGTGTGAAAGGGCGTGATCTCTATCTGGTAAAATACATGACCAATCCTGAAAATCCGACTATTCTTTTCCTTACTCAGCAGCACGGCAATGAGCAGCTGACGACTGAAGGCGCGCTTGAATTTATCAAGCACTTGGGGACTGGGAAAATGAAAGGGGTAACAGATGGCGTCAATATTCTCATTGTGCCGATGCTGAATGCAGATGGAGCGATGGGCGATGTCGACTTTTCTTTGGAAGATTATGTAGCCAGCGGCGACCGCAATTTGACGCGCTACAATGCCCGCGAAGTGGATTTGAACCGTGACCATGTCAATAAAATCCAGCCGGAAACGCAGGCACTCCACAACAACGTCATGCGCAAATATGACATCGATTACATGATCGATTTGCATCACCAAGGTACGCGGAGCGAGCGGGACGGCCAACTGGTATCCGGTTCCATCCTATATCCGACTACACCGAATGTCGATCCGGATGTCTTATTGAAATCCAAACAGCTTGGGGCGGTGGTCTTTGATGCTGTCGATTCCACTGGCTGGGGCCATATCGGAAAGTACAGCGGAGGCACTGCAGAAACGATCAGCCGCAACGGCATTGCTGTAGAGTATGGCATTTCTACGCTGCTATTTGAAATGCGGGGCATGTCCGACCACGAATACGAGCCGTATGTCCTTGGCCAGAAGAGCAACGGCTATTTGATCAAGCAGACCATTACGACGTTGGATGCGGCAGTGCGTGCTATTGCAGACGGCTCTATCGCGGATGCGGATGTTTCTTTCTGGGATACACTGGCGACACAGACAAACCGTCCGTCTGAAGAATAATAATGAGGCTTTTGCTTTTACACAAAACCAATTCTAAAGGAGTGTCGGAAACTGATGAAGAAATTATTGGACCGCAACGAAAGCACGCCCGTTAAAATGAAAAAATCCATCCTTGCTTATGCGCTTGCTGGAGCTTTGGTGTTCAGCGCTTCACCATTTGCACTTCCTATAGCGGAAGCAGGAACGGCTGCGGCTGCCAACAACGCAGCACAAGACCAGAAAATCGTAAAACGCGTAGAAGCGGAGCGTGCGATTGAGCACGTGCGCTACTTATCGGAAGAAATCGGATCACGGCCGGGCGGGCTTGAAGGGGAAAAAGAAGCGGCGGACTATGTGGCCAGAAACCTGAAGAGCAACGGCTATGACGTGGAATATCAATATTTCCCGGTAGCGGACCAGTATATTGCGGATGTGGCTTTTGAAGACGGGACGTCTTGGGAATTGGGGGCGGCACCGAACGGAAAAATAAGTAAGGAAGCAGTATCCGGCGAAGCGATTTATGTCGAAGGAGGCTCAAAGGCTACGGATTTCCCGGCAGACACCAAAGGGAAAATCGTGCTGTTGACGAGAGAAGCTACGACAGCCGCTTACCGCACGCAAGTCGATAATGCCATCCAGGCAGGCGCTGCGGGCGTTATCCTGCAAAGTGTAGTGGGGAGCCGCGGCAACTACGGTTCGACATTCAACCCAAGTTTGGCCAAATCATATGATGTACCGGTGTACGGAGCTGCGTATGTACAGGGTGAGTGGCTGAAAGAACGGATTGAAAAAGGTACGGCTGCACTTGATTTGACGGCTGTCCGCCACACGGATCTTCAGTCGGTCAATGTCATCGGCACGAAAAAAGCGAAAACCAAGACAGCGGATACGAAAGAAGTGCTTTTGACCGCGCATATGGATAGCGTCGTCGGCGCTCCCGGAGCGAATGACAATGCGTCAGGCGTCGGGCTGATGCTGGAATTGGCACGCGTTTATAAAGGCTACAACACCGATAAAGACCTGAAATTCATCGCCTTCGGATCAGAAGAAAGAGGCTTGCTTGGAGCCAGATACTATGTAGACCAATTAACGCAGCCGGAAAGAGACGAGATAGAAGCTGTATTCAATCCGGATATGGTGGCTACGAAGTACGAGCCGGCAAAAAACCTGTATGCCATGACGGTTGACGGCAGCAAAAACATCGTGACAGATTCTACGGTAGCGGCTGGTGCACGTCTTGGGAATTCGGATATCCTGCCAGGGCAGTTCGGCTCAAGCGACCATGTACCATTCCATAACGCCGGCATTCCAGCAGCTTTGTTCATCTGGATGGGAATCGACAGCTGGGATCCGCTGGTTTACCATATCGAGAAAGTTTACCACACTCCTGAAGATACGATTGAAGACAATGTTTCGAGCGAGCGTATGCAATCAGCACTTGAAATTATCGGTGCCGGTTTGTTCGATGTGATCCGGAAAGACGTACCGGGAAAAAATAAATAGGTTCCACCGAAAGCGAAAAATGACACCGGTCTCCGGTGTCATTTTTTTTGTTCTGCAGTTTTCGAGCGGCTCAGTTCAAAAATCCGGTTGGAAGGATATGTGAAATGGCCGCTTTGAGTTGTCTGGCCGACTTGGTACATAGCGTAAGCGACCCGCCTTGCACTGACAGGTTTGTATTTTTTCAGCTTGCCAAATAGCAAAGGGCTTAACAAAGGAGACAGCATACCGGCTATTTTTTCGCCAAACCGGAACTCCTGGCGGTCGCCCAAAAGAAGTGAAGGCTGGAAAATGTGAAGAGCCTGCAGATGCATATTTTTTAGTACGCTTTCCACTTCGCCCTTTGTCCGGCTGTAAAACACTTTTGATTTTGGGTCGGCCCCAAGCGCTGAGATGATCAGGAAATTTTCAGCAGCCTGTTCTTTGGCCAGCTGCGCCATTTTAACCGGATATTCGTAATCCACTTTCCGGAACGCTTCTTGTGAACCTGCTTTCTTGATTGTCGTGCCCAGGCAGCAATAAACATCGTTCACCTGAAAATACTCTTCGTAGTTTTCGAGGCGGTTAAAGTCCACCAATACTTGATCCAGCTTCGGGTGTTGGATCTCCAGCCTTTTCCGAACCAAAACCTTTACTTCTTCGTAATTCGGACTTTCCAGCAGTATATGCAATAATTCGGTGCCGACCAGTCCGCTGGCTCCGGCAAGCAAAGCAGTTTTGCTTTTCATCGTCATAATATGCGCTCATCCTTTTCTACAGAACAATCCTGGTATTTGCTTCGGTTGGATCTATTTTGCTGGCTTTATCGGTTAAGCAAGAAAAAACTTTTTTTTATTATACTACTTAGAATCTCTCTCTGCTGAAGAATTTAAATTTAGAGGAAAGGGAATACTATTTTTAATGTCGGGAACGGAGGAAAGAGTATGACGGAAATCCTGTTTATCTTATTGTATTCTGTCATTATGTGGCTCGTTATTGAAATTGCCGTGGTCCTTTTTGCAGCAACCGGCTTAAAGAAACCAATCGCCCGGTATCAGGTCATATCGATGATAACCGCTACCGGATTCACAACAGATGAGTCTTCACTGATCATCGACCACCCCATCCGAAGAAGAATCAGCGCAGCCGTCATTTTGTTCGGGTATTTTTCTCTAGCCGTCATGATTTCATCGATTGCGTCTGTATTATCAAATGATTTGCGGACCAATCTTTTGGTTATTATCATTGCCGTATTTTTTGCCATCT
The DNA here is from genome assembly GCF_020071995.1 of Planococcus chinensis. Classification (GTDB taxonomy): domain Bacteria; phylum Bacillota; class Bacilli; order Bacillales_A; family Planococcaceae; genus Planococcus; species Planococcus chinensis_A. The sequence goes on from NZ_JABWTK010000001.1 coordinate 490,287, forward strand.
GGATGTTTTTAAAAAACAAAATCATTCCCAGCTATTTAACGAATAAATTCGAACATGAAATGGATGAAGAATACGATTTGGAAGACTGGCCGCTTAAGACTGCATTGTCTTTGGATGAAAATGACATGGTGGCTGAAGTTGAGATAAAAGAAGACTCGGAATATACAAACCAGGCATGTGAAAATATGATTTTAAGAGGCGATGATATCCACTTGTTATTCATCAAAAGGGGAAATGTCATCTTGAGGAAATCATTGCTGGAAGAGAAATTGCAGGCTGGCGACCGGATTATGATATTCGGAGATAAAGAAGCCATCAAAAACAAGTTTGCGGGAATGTTGGTGGATGAACACGCGTAAAAGAACGAGCATTTGTTCGCAATTAAATCATTATGTTTTTCATCGTGAACGAGTACAATGGAAGAAAGGGCAGAACGAAAGGACGAAACGTATGAAACCAGTAATCGTGGCTGAAAAGCCGAGCCAGGCAAAAGCCTATGCTGAAGCGTTCAAAACGACTAAGCGCGAAGGTTATATGGAAGTGGCTCCGGATCCGATCTTTCCGGAAGGCGCGTACATTACCTGGGGCATCGGCCATCTTGTGGAATTGAAAGAGCCAAAAGCCTATGATCCGAAATGGGGGAAATGGAAGCTGGATGCTTTGCCGATTTTGCCGAAAGAGTACCAATTCCAGGTGGCGCGCGGGAAAGCGCAGCAATTTGGCATCATCAAGAAACTGATCCAAGGGACCGATACCGTCATCAATGCCTGTGATGTTGACCGGGAAGGTTCGAATATATTTTACAGCATCTACTACCAGACAGGAGCAAAAGGCAAACGGATCCAGCGCTTGTGGATCAACTCGCTCGAAGTGGATGAAGTGCGCAAAGGGTTTCAGGAGCTGCGCGACAACCGCCAGGACTTATTGCTTTATCAGGAAGCACGGGCACGCCAGATCAGCGACTGGCTGGTCGGCATGAACGGTTCCCGCTTGTATTCGTTGCTGCTGCAGGAAAAAGGCATCCGGGAAGTATTCGCCATCGGCCGGGTCCAGACGCCGACCGTCTTCCTGATTTATCAGCGGGAAAAAGAAATCGAGGCCTTTGTGCCGGAGCCTTTTTATGAAATTGAAGGCGTTTTCCAGGCTGAAAAGGGAAAATATAAAGGAAAAGCGAAAATCAAAGCCAAAGAGCGCAAAGAAGCGGAAGAATTACTGGCTAAACATGAGATTGCCAAAAAAGCGGACGGTGTCGTAGCTCAGCTGAAAACGACTGAAAAGCGTGTGCTGCCGCCCATGCTTCATTCCTTGTCCACTTTGCAGGCGGCAGCCAACCGGAAATGGAAATACAGTCCGGCAAAAGTTCTGTCCGTTATGCAAGGCTTGTATGAAAAAAAACTGGTCAGCTATCCGAGAACAGACGCCCAGCACATTACGCCGGGCGAATTCAGTTATTTGGCTAACCAGGTGGAGAAGTACCAGACATTGATCGGCACCGAATTCCCGATTGCTTCAAAAGCGCCGAAAAAGCGCTTTGTCGACAGCGCGAAAGTGCAGGAACACTATGCCATTATCCCGACAAAGTCGATTCCGACAGCCCGGAAACTCGAAGGGCTTGCACGGGACGAGCGAAATTTATACGAGGAAGTGCTGCGCACGACGCTTGCCATGTTCCGCCGTGATTACCGGTATGCTGAAACCAAGGTGACGACGGATGTGAAGGGGCTGGCATTTTTTACAACCGGCAAGACCGATCTGGAGCAGGGCTGGAAAGAATTGTTTCCACCCGCCAAAGAAACGAAGCAGGAACCTTCTCTTCCTGAATTGCGGGAACAGGAGCCGGTGAAAGCGGATGTAGCCATTAAAGAAGGAATGACAACTCCGCCAAAGCCTTACACGGAAGGCCAGCTGATTGCGATGATGAAAACGTGCGGGAAGTTTGTTGAAGATGTGGAAGATACGGAAATTCTGAAGGAAATCGAAGGCCTGGGAACGGAAGCGACGCGAAGCGGCATTATCGAAACCATCAAACGGCATGAGTACATTACGGTAAACAAAAACATCGTTTCAATCACCGATAAAGGGCGAATCCTGTGCCAGTCCATTGAAGGGAATTTATTGTCCAGCCCGTCAATGACCGCGAAATGGGAAACCTATTTGAAAAAAATAGGGAAAGGCGAAGGGTCTCCGGAAGTATTTCTTTCAACCATCGGCAAATTCATCCATAAATTATTGGAAGAAGTGCCGGCGCAAATGCAAAAAAACGGCTTGCCTGAACAAATGCCGACACTTGATGCCAAAGACGAAATTGCGGTATGCCCGAGATGCAAAAAAGGCAAAATCGTTTCACGCAAAGGTTTCTACAGCTGCACCGAATATGAGAACGGCTGCAAACAGTCGTTTCCGGCTACCTTTCTGAAAAAACGGTTGACTGCCAAACAAATTGAGTATTTATGCACTAGAGGGAAAACGCCGGTTATTAAAGGGTTTGTTTCCAAAAACGGCAAGAAGTTCAGTGCCAAACTGGTGCTTGAAGAAGGAAAACTGAAGATGGAATTTTAACATCCACAAAGAAGTTTCTTTTATCTGCCCGGTTAACGGGTATAGACAAAAGAAACAGAATCTGAAAGGATGAGTGAACATGGCGGTTATGACGATTCATGTAAAAGAAGCCACTTCGGAAACACCGATCCAAGAGATTGAAGGCCTCCTGCTGAAAATGGATGAAATTGAACGGGCGCTTGTGGACGTCGAAGTGGGCGAAATCAAGATTACCTATGATGAAAACCAAGTGGATGAAGATCAAATTATTAAAAGAATCCAACTTGAAGGATTTCATATCGAATAATAAATAGACGTGAAATTCCTTTACGGTGCTGGAGAAGTAATGTAAAATGAGTGTACTTGGAAAACAATAGCGTTTCCGATTTGTGACGTAAATTTGCTTTTATTAAAATAGTTGGTAGTCCATATATTTAAAACAATTCAACAATCATTATCTACTCTCATATTTTGGCGTCATGTTTCAGACAATAGAGCTGTGAACAAAGCCGAAAAGAATCCTCGCGATTCTTTTCGGCTTTTTTTCGTTTTTTTGCTAGAAGAGGAGCTGGATTTCATGCAATACTTCATCGATCATAAGCGTAAACGGATCCATCAGAGACAATATGCAGGAGATCGATGCGGCTTTATGAAGACGCCGGTCGAAAAAAGAGAGTTCACCGATTCGCTTGCTTATATCGGGCGTCTTCAAGAGGAAAGTGAATACTTGAAATGTCCGCATTGCCGGACCGCACAGATGGCCATTGACTAACTAGTGCAAGAAAGCAAATACAAATGGTCAAAAAGAGAAAGAGAAGCTTTTCTCGCGGGATGCAAAGAAGAGGAAAGCTAAAGTAAATGAAGAAGAACAGTTGAAAAAAGAGGACTTTGCACAGAAAAGCCTGCGCAGCAGGTGGTTTTTGTGCTGGCAATGGATTCTATTCGCCCCACTCCCATCCCCCAATAAAAAAGTGTATTTCTTCCCGGAACGAAGGAGCAGATAGTCATGGCAAGAGAAAAAATGATAGAAAAAGAAGTTGGCAGCTATATATCCACTTTGCTGCGGGAGTACTTCGGAAAAGGGCCATCGTCGGTTTATGTAACCATTGCTGACCCTTACATAGTGATCCACCTTCGCGGATTTTTAGCGCCGACGGAAAAAATCCTCTTAAAACAAAATGAAACAAGGCGCATCCTGGAAACCCGCGATATTCTGATGAACGAGTTAAGAGGAGAAATCAGTATAGAATTGTATAAAATCGGAGATTTTCAGGTGAATGAAATCTATGCGGATTGGAACCTTGAAGAAAAGACGGGACTGATCCTCGGCATATTTGACCGGCCGACAGGAAATCCGGTGAAGGGGTTAACGAAAGAAATCAAAAACCAAAAATTCTTGAGAGCGGTGAAAGAAGTTTTTGAGAAAGTACAGAAAGTCCCGGATAACTTTGAAATATACTCATTGAATGATCGGACGATTCTCATCGAAAGATCAGGGATTTTCATCCATATTGAAATAGAACTGATCCGGGCCGGTTTTTTTGAAGAATTGAAATTGGTCAAGAGGCCGCTGGAGCGAAAAATGCTGGAACAGCTGGAGCTGGGGCAAAACATTCGTGAAGTGTTTCTCGATTGGAATTTTGATGAAGATAAAGGGTATATTATATTGATTCTGCAACCGGAAAAATAATGGTGGAAAAGGGAAGAAGATTCTTTGCGTAAGTGTTGTACCGCTAAAGAATCTGCTTTCTTTTTTATTTTGTCCGCTTTTCTTTTTCGTTCTTTTTTCTGTATGTTTATTCAGGTTAAAGAGTCAAAAGGGTTTTGACTTTTAGGAATAAGGGTATCTTGACTCAACACAATAAGCCTTGACAAAGATTTTCTAAGCATGGAAATCATAGGTGCGTAAAGGAGGCTGCTGAAGATGTTTACAAATACAGAAAATGCAAGAGCTTATGCCAATGGAAAGAACCGGAAAGTTTTATCTGGCCGCAATTTATGGTCAGGGGTGCTATTTGGTATAGGGACAGCCGCTTTTATTGATGAAGTGGTGTTTCATCAATTGTTGCACTGGCACCATTTCTACGATTTATCGACAAGTGATATCGGTTTGGTGTCCGATGGCCTGTTTCACGCATTCAGCTGGTTCGCAACCATTGCCTCGCTCTTCCTTTTTGCTGACTTGAGAAGAAGGAACGCCTTCTGGCCACAGCGATGGATCGGCGGCATGCTGATTGGCGCCGGAGCTTTTCAGCTTTACGACGGAACAATCCAGCACAAATTGCTGAAACTGCATCAAATCCGCTATAATGTCGACATTTTGCCGTATGACCTGGCATGGAATGCCATTGCGGTCCTATTGCTGCTTGTGGGCGCTGTACTGCTTTGGAAAACCCGGCAGCCGGCAGAAAAAAAGGGCAGTTAAATGGAGCAGGGAATGCACCCGGAAATATCTGCTGCAGCCTTCGGAATGGCTCTTCTATTGTTGACGGGTATTGTCATTTATCTTCATGCAGCCATCCAATCCCGGAATAAGTTTAAAAAATGGCCGGCGTACAGGTCCGTTTTTTGGATTTTGGGAGTTTTCTCTATCGGTGTAAGTTTAATAGGGCCCTTGGCTAATCAGGCCCATCACAACTTTATTGCGCATATGTCTACCCACCTGCTGATCGGGATGCTGGCGCCCTTGCTCTTGGTGCTGGCGTCGCCCATGACGCTTTTGTTAAGGTCGCTTTCAGTTTCTTCTGCAAGGAAAGTGACGCGGTTCCTGAAAAGCAGACCTGTGTATTTATTGAGCCATCCCCTTACAGCTGCCATTTTGAATACCGGCGGCTTATTCCTGTTGTATAGGACGGACTTGTTCTTGTTGATGCACGAACACATTCTGTTGTATGCCCTCGTCCATTATCATTTATTGGCAGCCGGATATTTATTTACCGCTTCCATTATTTATATGGATCCAGTGGCACATAAAGCCAGTTTTCAGCTGCGTGCGATCGTCTTGGTGGCAGCTCTTGCTGCACACGGAATTTTGTCGAAATTGATTTACGCGAGTCCGCCGCAAACAGTGCCTAAAAGCCAGGGAGAAGCGGGTGGGATGCTGATGTATTACGGCGGGGATACCATCGATGCCGTGCTGATCACCATCTTTTGCTACCAATGGTTTGTCTTTGCGCGTCCGCGCTTAACGGCGCAGAAGAACGGATAAAAAAACTGTGCGTCTCTGCTTACGGAGACGCACAGTTTTTTATTCATATTTTCCTTTTAGCGGAACAAACCTCACGTAATTCAAAACGGTGGAAGTCACCTTGCCGTTTGCATCTTTTTCGAGCAAGGTCAGCTTCTGCATGGCGGGCGTTCCAACAGGAATCAGCAGTTTGCCGTTTGCATTCAGCTGATCCAGCAGTTCATCCGGTACCGTTGAAGCTGCGGCAGTCACCATGATGCGGTCATACGGGGCAAATTCCTGCCATCCCATGCTGCCGTCATCAAGCTGGAAGCGGATATTTTTGAATCCCGCTTCACCCAAGCGTTCTTTGGCACGGTCGTGCAGCTCCTTGATGCGTTCAACCGTATAAACTTCTTTCGAAAACTCAGCCAGCAGCGCGGTTTGAAACCCGGAGCCTGTCCCGATTTCAAGTACTTTTGAATCCGGCTGAAGGCCCAGGGCAAGCGTCATCTCCAGGACAAGAGAAGGCTGGGAAATTGTTTGGTCAAAACCGATGGGAAGGGCTTCATCCAGACCCGCCAATTCTTTATGCGAATCCATGAAAAAGCGCCGATCCAATTCCCGGAAGTAAGCAATGATTTCTCTTTTACGGCTTTTCATAGCCACCACTCGCTTTCGCTCATGACTGTATTCTTGCCTTCATTGTAATAAAACCGGTGCAGTTTGCCCACTATTTCAACCGGCCAACACTTTCAAGCTTTTCATGTTTTCTTAAGTGTGTTTTACTGATAGTAAATTGGAGGGAACTGAGATGGAGCAACAACGTACCATTGTGGAGTTGGAAAAAGGAATGGAGAGCCGTGAGCAGAATATGGAAACGGCGACTTTTGGAATGGGCTGTTTCTGGGGGCCGGAAGCACGCTTTGGAAGCCTGCCGGGTATTCTTCGGACAAGGGTCGGCTTTTCAGGAGGCACCACGAAAAATCCCACTTACCGCAAAATGGGTGACCATACCGAGACGGTTCAGGTTGATTTTGAACCAGCTCTTATCAGTTACGAAGAAGTGCTTAAACAGTTCTGGAAAAACCATTATCCGAACCGGGATGAATACAAAGGGAGGCAGTATATTTCCTTGCTGCGCTACCACAATGAGGCGCAAGCGGAAACAATCAGCCGGGTGAAAAAAGAAATGGAAGCGGAACTTGGAGAAGAAATTGAGACGGAAATCGATGCTTACACCGAATTTACGCTTGCAGAAGAACGCCATCAAAAATATTACTTGAAGCGTTATCCAAAAGCATTGGCCCAGCTGGAAGCCATTTATCCAGAGCCGGAACTTCTCCTCGATTCGGCGTTTGCCGCCCGCCTGAACGGTTTTGTCAAAGGCTTCGGGACAAGAGAAGGGCTAAGGCAGGAAATCCTCGGCTGGCCGATTGAAGAGGCCAGCCGGAAAATACTGGCGGAAACATTTATGGCGCTTAAATGGTAGAACCTCATAGGTCATGATGTTCTTTTTTTATAGCATCTATTTTTGAGAATGATAAAAATATATTCGGGTAAACTTTAGTATAAGAGAGGGAAGAGGTCAGGAGGAAAAGTGATGGATTTTCTGCCGGGCGATTATCTCAGTATTGTCATGCGGCTGTTGATTGCGGCTTTCCTGAGCGGATTGATTGGAATCGAACGGGAAGCGCAGCAGCAGCCGGCAGGGCTCCGGACACACTTGCTCGTTGGAACTGGATCGTGTTTGATGATGATTCTATCGGTCACTGGATTTGACACGTTTTTGGAACGGGACAGCGATGCCATCCGATTTGATCCTGCCCGAATCCCGTCTTATGTCATTAGCGGCATTGGTTTTTTAGGGGCAGGTACCATCATTGTGCACCGCGGATCAGTAAAAGGATTAACGACGGCCGCTTCGGTGTGGGTAGCCTCAGGGCTGGGGCTTGTCGTGGGAATCGGCATGTATTTTGTAGCCGCTTTAACGACGGTCATTGTGCTGATTGCGCTGTCGATTCTTGGGAAACTGGAGGCGAAGTTTCTTCCATCCCATAGCCGCAAAGAAATTTCACTTGTTGCAGAAGACCGGAAAGAAAGCTTTTCATCCATCCAGAAGCTTTTTGAAGAAAGCAATGTGGAGATTCTCGATTTCCACATTGAACATCTCGAATCCCATACGGACAAAAGAGTTTCGGCTTATATTTTTGTGGTAAAAGAAGGCAATATAAAAAATGAAATCGAGCTGGTGAAAAAGCTTCAACAGCACGAATTTATCTACAAAGTAACCATATAGCCAGCCCCATAAGAAGAGTCCAGGCATGCAGTTGCCTGGATTTTTTTATTGCAGGGAGTTGACAGATAAATCTATCTGTTATACTTTATATATAACAACTGTTCTACAAAGAATAGAACAAGAGGTGGAAATTATGTTTATTGAAATTGAACCGCAATCTCCTGTCCCCATCTATTTGCAGCTGGCGAATCAAATCATGGAAGGAGTGGCGAGCGGCGGGCTGTCGCCGGGGGCACTACTCCCTTCAGGCAGATCTTTTGCTGCAGACCTTGGCATGAATATGCATACGGTCAACAAGGCTTATCATTATTTGGAAGAGAAAAAGATGATTGAAATCATTCCGAAAAAAGGGGTATTTATTCACGCAGATGCTCTGCGCGTGGCGACTGAAGCTGAAAAACAGCGTATTGAACAGGAATTGAGGCCGATATTGGCCGAGGCTCTATGCCTGCAGTTGGGCAAAGAAGAACTGAAAAAAATGATTGAACAGACTATCCGCAATATTCAAGGGGGATCTAAATGACTGTATTTCTGATGGCGGTTATCATGCTGCTTGTAATCGGGGCTCAGGCTTTCGTTCCTTTTTTCGTAAGGAAAACAGAAGTGTTTGGAATTTATGTACCATTGGAATATTCACAGCAAGAACTTCTCCAGAATTTGAAGAAGAATTACACGGTTCAGGTTCTGCTTGTGGGAGGCGCCATTGTTGGGCTTTATGCCATTGGGTTCGGCGTCACAGAAACTCCGGAAGAAACAGCAGCTTTATGGGGTGTTGGGCTTCAGCTTGCTTTGATTGTATTCAGTATGGTGTTGTATCTCAGGAATCATGTGAAAGTGAAAAAGGAAAAACAGAAACAGGGATGGACCAAAGGGAAAAAAGAAAAAGTAGTCGTTGACTTGCAGTTCCGTAACGACTTGGAAATGGTTTCGAATGCAGCATTCCTTCTTCCGATGATCATTACCTTTGGGTTGATCTTATATACATTGAGCCATTATGGCATCTTGCCTGCGCAAATTCCGGTTCACTGGGGCCCGGATGGCCCGGACCGGTTTACGGAGAAAACAGTTTTTACGAGCATTTCGCTAATGCTGGTGCTACTTGTCATGCAGATTCTGTTTTTTGCTTTGAATTGGGCGCGGAAAACGAGCGGAGCAAAAATCAGGGCCAGCCAGAAGCAGCAATCGCGCGAGCGGGAGCTCGCTTCCCGCAAGTACGGCAGCTGGCTTCTTCTCATCTCGGCGATTGCCTCAACGCTATTGATGGGGAGCCTTCAATTGTCCATCATTCATGCCGGACTTGGCACTGCGCTGGGGTATATGGCACTAATTGTAGGTTTCTTAATAGCGGTGCTTGGCGGGACAGCCTTTTACGCATTTAAGGTAGTGAAAAGTGCGTCGTTTGCAGAAGAAGAGCAGGCAGACCCTGGTGTGATTGATGCAGATCATGACGAACATTGGAAAGCCGGAATTTTTTACATCAATAAAGAAGATCCTTCGGTAATGGTGGAAAAACGGTTCGGCATCGGTTGGACCATTAATTTTGGCAATCCAAAAAGCTGGCTGTACCTTCTGCTTCCTATTGCGGTTCTGCTGTTGATTGCTTTTCTGCTATAAACAAAAGAGGAGGAAAGAAAATGGATCAAACTACATTAGTGCTGTTGCTCCTGCCGATCATTGTCATTCAGCTGGGCTTAATGATTTTTACATTAGTGGACTTGGTAAAAAACCCGAATCCGAACGGACCTAAATGGCTGTGGGGCATACTGATTATCTTTGTCAATATTCTGGGCCCGATTCTGTATTTGGTGATTGGGAGGCGGAATTATTGAGCATCCTGGAAGTGAACAAGCTAACGAAACGTTATGGTTCAGAAATCGCGGTAAGCAATCTTTCCTTTTCATTGGAAGAGCGAACTTCAACAGCATTGATCGGGCCGAATGGCGCCGGCAAAACGACGACCTTGTCAATGCTTGCCGGATTATTGAAGCAGACAAGCGGCAGCGTCAATTGGCAAAACCATTCCGGCATCGGCTTTTTGCCGCAGCACCCACAGCTTTTCCCATGGCTGACGGCTCTTGAATTTTTAGAAATGGCTGCCAGACTTAGCGGCATTGCTGCCAGAGAAGCCAGAAGCCGATCGATTGAAACGTTGCAATTTGTAGGTCTCGGTTCTGCAGTAAACAAGAAAACAGGCACTTTTTCAGGAGGGATGAAACAGCGTCTTGGACTGGCTCAGGCAATCGTCCACCGCCCGAAATTGCTGCTGCTGGATGAGCCGGTATCCGCCTTGGATCCGACAGGGCGCAGGGAGGTCATGAATTTGCTGAAATCTTTGCAGCATGATACGACCATTTTATATTCCACCCATATTTTAAACGATGCGGAAGAAATGACTGATCAAGTATTGTTCCTTCGCCGCGGTCAGCTGGTGGAGCAGGGGTCACTTGAAGAAGTGAGGCAACGCTATGCTGAACCGAATATCCGCATTCGTTTTCAGGATGCCCGTTCTGCTGCCCATTTTGCGGAACACCATAACTGGAACGCCCGTGTGGAAGGGGCAGCGGTCCTGTTGCCAGTTGGTGAGACAGGACCCCGAATGGAAGAAGTAATGCTTGCGCTTTCCAAAGATGCATCCGGCGTCTCCGGTATCGAACGGCAACAAGCTACGCTTGAAGAAATCTTCCTGAAGGTGGCGGGTGCAGAATGACTCAATTCAACGTGTTGCTGAAGAAGGAATGGCGGGAGAATTTCCGGAATTACAAGATTTTCTGGATTCCCATCGTCTTTATCCTGTTCGGAATCATTGAGCCAGTAAGCAATTATTTTTTGCCGCAGATTCTGGATTCTGTCGGCAATTTGCCGGAGGGCGCTGTTATCGAAATCCCGCCTCCTGAACCAGAAGAAATTTTGGTTGCAGTGATGGGCCAATACCAGTTGATCGGCATGCTGGTTTTAGTGCTCGCTTATATGGGGTCGGTGGCAGGAGAGCGGAAAAACGGCACCGCCACATTGCTGTATGTCCGCCAATTGTCATTTCCGGCTTACTTTTTAAGCAAATGGATACTGGCAAGTGCAGTCGGAATGCTGAGTGTCTGGTCCGGCTTATTGGCGGCTTATTATTATACCTTCTTATTATTTGAAAGAGTCGACTTCACGAAATTCCTGAAATTCGGGGCAACGTACAGCCTCTGGATTTTGCTGATCGTGAGCCTGGTGCTGTTGATGAGCGCTGCGCTGCCGAACGCCGGATTGGCAGCGGCCGGGTCGCTGCTGCTTATCTTTGTCTTTCAGCTGATTGACGGCTTGCTTGGAACGTACTGGTCCGTTTCTCCATTGAAAATTCCGGGATACGCTGCCCAGTGGCTGCTCGATGGACCGAAGCCGGAAGATTTCTGGTGGACCATCGGCATCGGAATTTTGCTGATTTTTGCCATGATACTGGCCGGAACCTGGTCGTCGAAAGTCAATGCTTCGAAAACAAAAGTATAGATGCCTCTTTGCCGCAGCTTCTGAAGTTGCGGTTTTTCTGTCTGTCCGATTCCGGAAGCTTCTGAGCCGTGAATTTTTCCGTTCCGTTCTGTTAAACTGAAAAAAAGGAGTTGATGAATATGCTTCACCATATAGAAATCAACGTCTCAAACTTACAACGGTCGAGGGAATTTTACAGTGTTTTGCTTCCAGAACTCGGATATGCCGAGTATCAGAACTGGCCACTCGGTTTCAGTTATAGAAGCGGTGCTGCGTATCTGGTTTTTGTCCAGACGGAGGAGCCTTTCCGGGACATTCCGTATCACCGCAAAATGACGGGATTAAATCATTTGGCATTCCGTGCGGACTCGCGTGCCGAAGTGGACCGCCTGACTTTGAAAATGAAAGAAAAGGGCATCCCTATTTTATATGAAGATCGCCATCCTTTTGCCGGCGGACCGGATTATTATGCCGTCTTTATGGAAGACCCGGACCGGCTGAAAATCGAAATCACCGCTGATAAAGGAGAGGGAGCCCTTGGCTGAGAAAAACTCTGCACGCTTTATTGTGGCATTCAATAAAATTGAAAAAAAGCTGAAAGAGATCATTGGAGGGGCAAGCTATATCACTTTTTTCAAGTCGATTGATTTAGCGAAAAAAGAAAACGCCACGGTGAGAAAATACGAAGAGGATTTGCGGGAGTTCGCCGATCTTCGAAATGCCATCGTCCATCACCGGACTTCCACTGAGTATGTAATTGCAGAACCGCATCTTGAAGTTGTAGAATTGATAGAGCGCATTGAGCATTTGCTGTCGCAGCCGGTAACAGCAGGGGCCATGTTTGCAAGGGCAGTGCATACGTTTGAAGCGGAAGACAGCCTGGCGAAGGTATTGCGCATCGTAAGGAGACGGAACTTCCTGCAATTCCCCATTTACTTGAACGGGGAATTTATCGGCCTGATCACGTCTGCCGGCATAGCAAGGTGGCTTGTCCAAACGGTGGATGAAAAAATCATTTCCCGGGAAATAACCACGATGGGCGATATCTTAAAATATGAACGTGCTGGAGAAAACCATCGTTTTATCGCCTCCAATACATCCGTTTATGAAGCGGAAGAAATATTCAAACGTTCAGTGGTGGAAGGCAGCCGCCTGGAGGCGCTGCTTATTACACGGAACGGTAAAAAAGAAGAGAAGTTGACGGGCATTATTACGCCTATTGATTTGATCAAGATCGAATAGAGGTAACAATAGATGAAAAAGTTAGTGGTATTTTTAGTCCTCGTATTTTTTGTATGGGGCTTTGTATGGGTGAACAACAAATGGGTGGTCACTACAGAATATTCAGTGGCGTCCAAAGAATTACCGGAAGCATTTAATGGAAAGAAAATCGTCCAAATTTCGGATTTGCACAATGCCGGTTTTGGGAAAGGGCAGTCTACGCTCATTGAGAAAGTGGAGATGGAAAAACCGGATGCTATTTTTGTGACAGGGGACTTGATTGACAGTGACCGGTACGATTTGGAAGTGAGCTTGGATTTGGTGGATGCCTTAGTGGAAATGACGGAAGTTTATTTTGTGATCGGAAACCACGAAGTGTCCGTAAACAAGCTTGAAGAAATAACGGGGGCGCTTGAAGAAAGAGGCGTTATTGTTTTGATGAACGATGCCATGCAATGGGAGCTCGAGGGAGAATCCATACAAATAGCAGGAATTAACGATCCGTTGATGGATGTGAATCTGACCGAAGAAGAGTTTACTCGCGAGGCGCTGGATAAAGCGGATTTGAAAGAGGAATTCACGCTGCTGTTGGCTCACCGGCCGGAAATGTTCAATACATACGTAGATGAGGGCATCGACGTCGTGTTTTCCGGCCATGCCCACGGAGGGCAGCTTCGCATACCGGGACTTGGCGGATTGATCGCTCCTGGACAAGGCTGGTTTCCGGCCATGACAGATGGTGTTTTTGTAAAAGGCGAAACCCAGCTCGTACTCAGCAGGGGGCTTGGAAACAGCGGTTTTCCGTTAAGGATTTTTAATTTGCCGGAGATTGTATCGGTTACGTTAGAGAAAGAATAAGGGGTGCAAAATGGATACGACATTCAAAATGGAGAACCAGGTGTTCAATTACCGGGTGGCGGCAGTATGGATTGAAAACGGACATGTTTTGCTGCACAAGCAGACGCACGAATCCCACTGGGCACTGCCGGGAGGCCGGGCGCAAATGCTGGAAGACTCGAAAACGTGTCTGGTACGCGAAATCAAAGAGGAATTGGATGCAGAAGCGGAAACCGAACGTCTGCTGTGGGTGACAGAAAACTTTTTCACGTACAGCGAAAAATCGTACCATGAACTGGGTTTTTACTATGCAGTGAAAGGGAAGCGCGGCGAGCAGCATTACCGTCCCGAACCATTTTTCGGTCCGGAAGGCGATCACCTGACTTATCAATGGGTGCCGCTTGAAGAAGTTCGGCAAGTAAATCTTTATCCGGAGTTTCTGCGGGAAGCTTTAAATAACTTGCCGTCAGGAACCGAGCATTTGATCATGGTGGACAACAAGGACTAACAGAGGGCTCAAGTTTATTGGCATCGTGAGGAAATTCGAGCGATGCCTATTTTGCAAGGAGGCGTACGAAGTGATAAAAAAGAAAGAAGTCACGCTTCATCCTTATACCTCGAAGGTGACTGTCGAATACAGTCTGCCGTCAGACCAATTGGAATTTACAGGCCTGCCGCAGGACATCATTGAGCGGGATGCCCAAAATCCCGATAAGCATTTGATTGTCATAAAAGCACGGGACGAAGTAGCCGGCTTTTTTGAGCTGGATGAATCGGATGACCGGAAACTGTATTCCAATAATCCGAAAGCATTGCTGCTTCGAGGCTATTCAGTCAATCCGGAATATCAGGGGCGCGGCATTGCCACCGGCTCGATTTATGCGTTGCCGGGCTTTGTCCAAAAAGAATTTCCAGAGTTCGATGAAGTGGTGCTTGGTGTGAATGCGCGAAATCTGCCGGCTCAGCGAGTCTACCAGAAAGCAGGATTTGAGGACACCGGCCGTCGCCTGATGCGCTCAAAAGGCGAACAGATTGTCATGTGTTTAAGAGTGGATACGCAAAAAGAGAACAGTTGATGTTCTCTTTTTTGTTTGGAGTAAATGATAAGTTGTGGAAGTATACGCAGCGGGTGCTGCAGCTTATTCAAAATACAAATGCTTGTGCAGACTGCATCCGGGATTAAAACGTGCCTGGCAAACCGGGCATGACGATGCACAGTCCAGGTATTCCTGAATTTCCAGCTCGTGGCCGCATGCACCACAAAGAACGGCTTTTTCATTGAACTTTTCTTTTGGCCATACTTTGGCTTTGCCGCATCCGGCTGCCTGGTGGCATTCAAAGCAAGGATAATAAATGCCGCAGCAGAAAAATTTGATGGCGATGCGGTCAATTTCGGAATGGTAATGGGCGCAGCGTGTTTCATCATCCACGTCAATGCCTTTAACAGGGACAGAATGTGACATTTATTAACCTCCTATAACATTTTAAGAGAAATTTACTGACTATTCTTCTGTTTATGTTACTATTAAACGGACGAATAATCGAATCAATTCTTCGGGGCAAGGTGAAATTCCTTACCGGCGGTGAGCAGGAAACTGTAAGTCCGTGACCCGATCTGTGAAATTCAGGGGCTGACCATGCGCCTGCACATTTCATAGACGGTGGAGCTGGTGTAAATCCGGCACCGACAGTGAAAGTCTGGATGGGAGAAGAATTGAAGCTTTTTTTGTTATGCACTTTTTTAAAAAAATTGGTGAAGTCTATGCTGTTGCGGAAAAAGATCCTCCTTTTGAAGCCGGCTTTCAGAGCAGATCCAATAAAAACGTGCATTGGTTTCGCGTACTCAATATTCCTCAGCACTACCCTTTCCTTACCACCCGTTTGCCCCTTGGTGGAAAGAACTCATAATTTGTATTGCCTTTTCGGCAAGTTTGCCGAAGAACGTCCGACTGCTGATTAAAAGCATTCGAAGCTCGACACAACTGAATAAAGTTCCAGGACAAAGAAAATTTTAAAACATGGCAAAGGAGCGTGATTGCAAGTGTTTACTGGAATAGTGGAAGAAGTGGGTCGTGTGGCTTCTCTCCGTGCCAAGCCACAGGCCATGGAACTGACAATCGCCTGTTCACTCGTTTTGGAAGATGTGAAGCGGGGAGACAGCATTTCAATCAATGGCGTCTGCCTGACGGTTTCGACTTTTACGCACAATACGTTTACAGTCGATGTCATTCCTGAAACGGTCAAAACTTCCACCATGTCGGAACTGAAAAGCGGTTCCCGTGTGAATCTGGAACGGGCTATGCCTGCCAACGGGCGTTTTGGCGGCCATTTTGTCAGCGGACATATCGACGGCACCGGTGTCATCCGTTCAGTTAAAAAAGAGTCGAACGCCCTGACGAAAGTAATTGAAGTGGAGCCGGAACTCATGAAGTACATGATGCTTAAGGGATCTGTCGCAGTAGACGGAACCTCGCTTACGATTTTCGATCTTGGAAATAAGACCATAACCATTTCGCTGATTCCCACCACGCAGGAAGATTCTCTGTTAGGGGAAAAAGGGATTGGTGCACGCGTGAATATCGAATGCGATTTACTAGCAAAATACACAGAACGGATTCAATCAGCGCAGCCGAAAATGACTCGGAGCTGGCTGGCTGAAAACGGATTTTGATGGAGGCGGTAATATGTTCTATACGGTAGAAGAAGCGGTTCGGGATTTAAAAGACGGAAAAGCTGTCATCGTCATTGATGATGAAAACCGGGAAAATGAAGGGGATTTTATCGCTTTGGCAGAGCATGCCACGCCGGAAATCATTAATTTGATGGCAACCGAAGGCCGCGGATTGATTTGCGTGCCGGTGGAAGAAACAATTGCCAAACGGCTGAAAATCGGATTGATGACCGACAACAATACGGATGAATACGGAACAGCGTTTACCATTAGCGTCGACCATAGGGACACCACTACAGGCATCAGTGCGTTTGAACGTTCGCACACGATTTTGAGTATGCTCGATTCGGAATCCAAAGCGGCGGATTTCAAACGCCCCGGCCATGTTTTCCCGCTGATCGCCAAAAAGGGCGGCGTATTACGCCGTGCCGGCCATACGGAAGCGGCGGTGGACTTAGCAAAACTGGCCGGATCCGCGCCGGCTGGCGTCATCTGCGAAATCATGAATCCGGACGGCACGATGGCCCGTGTGGATGATCTTCAGAAAGTGGCGGAACGCCTCGGGCTGGGCATATTGACCATCCAGGATTTAATCGCCTACAAACGCAAAAATGAAAAATTGATTAAGCGGGAAGTGGAAGTTGCGCTTCCGACGGCATACGGGGAATTCCGGACGATCGGCTATACCGAAGTGCTGACCGGACAGGACCATGTGGCGTTTGTCAAAGGGGACATCGATCCGGAACAACCGGTTCTGGTGCGCGTCCATTCCGAATGTTTGACAGGGGACGTATTTGGTTCCCATAAATGCGATTGCGGGCCGCAGCTTCATGCTGCATTGGAACAAATCGGATCCTCGGAATCGGGTGTCCTGCTATACATGCGGCAGGAAGGGCGCGGCATCGGCCTGATCAATAAGCTGAAAGCCTACGAACTGCAGGCACAAGGCTATGACACGGTGGAAGCCAATCAGAAGCTCGGGTTTGCAGATGATTTGCGCGATTACGGAATCGGCGCGCAAATTTTGCGGGATCTCGGAATCGTGAAAATGAAACTATTGACGAATAACCCCAGAAAAATTGCCGGCATCGGCGGTTACGGCCTTGAAGTGGTTGAACGCCTGCCGATTGAAATGCAGACGACTAAAGACAACGAAGACTATATGAAAACCAAAAAATCGAAACTCGGCCATTTGCTGAATTTCTAAAGGAGACCTGGATTATGAAAACTCATTTTGAAGGATATTTAAACGGCGAAGGACTGCGCATCGGCATTGTTGTCGGACGCTTTAACGAATTTATCACCAGCAAATTGCTGAGTGGTGCAGAAGACGCCTTAAAGCGCCATGGCGTCAAGGATACGGATGTTTCCATTGCTTGGGTGCCCGGAGCTTTTGAAATTCCGCTGGTTGCTAAGAAAATGGCGACAAGCGGCAATTACGATGCTGTTATTACACTTGGAACTGTGATCAGAGGCGCGACGCCTCATTTCGATTACGTTTGCAGCGAAGTGGCCAAAGGCGTTTCCAGAGCAAGCGACCAGGCAAATATTCCGGTTATTTTCGGAGTGTTGACGACCGATTCAATTGAGCAGGCGATTGAGCGCGCAGGAACAAAAGCGGGCAACAAAGGTTGGGAATCTGCAGCCGGCGCAATTGAAATGGCTAATTTGATGAAGAAATTGTAAGGCAAAACCCGAAGCCGAGTGCTTCGGGTTTTTTATTGGCTTAAAAAACAGGGAAAGGGGAATGGGACCATAGAGGACAAGTGACTGGAGGAGAAGGTTATGACGTATGTTGACATTGGGATCAAATTGGTTTTCGGACTTGTGGCGCTGCTGGTGGTCACCAGGCTGCTCGGAAAAAAAGAAATGTCCCAGCTGACACCGTTCGACTTTATTTATTCCATCGTTCTTGGCGGCATTTTAGAAGAAAGCATTTATGACGATAAAGTCTCCGGGCTGCATGTCTGGTTTGCGGCCGCTGTCTGGGGAATTATGCTTTATGGCATTGAAAAGCTCTCGAAAAAATACGATAAAATCCGGGTGATGCTTAAAGGGGACGCTTCAATTCTGATTCAGGACGGGGAGTTCATGGTAGAAGAATTGAACAAAAACCATCTGGAAATGGAACAGCTCCGAACGATGCTGCGCGAACATGGCGTATTTTCGCTGCGTGAAGTCCGCGATCTGTATCTTGAGCCTGGTGGTACGGTCAGTTTGCGCAAGTATGCTGAAAAGGACAGTGTCACGCCAGAAATGATCGGAATCAAGCCAAAAGACGACTCGCTGACATTTTTGTTTGTAGATGAAGGCGAGATGAACGAAGGTATTTTAAAGTATGCCGGAAAATCGAAAGAATGGCTTTATCAGGAATTGGAGAAGGAAGGATTTAGTGATATCGAGAAAATTTTGTATGCCGAATGGTCTAAAACGGACGGATTTTTCATAAAGACTTATAATGGAGCTAAGAACGGTCCTGCAAGAGGAAATTAGGAGTGTGGCAGATGAAAAAGACGATTTATTTGGTGAGGCATTGCAAAGCAGTGGGGCAAGAACCCGGCGCTTTGTTAACGGATGAAGGAGAGAAACAGGCTAAGCAGCTTGCCGGTTTCTTTCAGGACAAAGAGATTCAGCATATTATTTCGAGCCCGTTTACAAGGGCAATCAAATCCATTGAACCGACAGCGGACAGCCTTAGCCTGGGGATTGAAATCGAGGACCGCCTTGCAGAACGGGTACTCAGTACAGAGGATTTGCCGGACTGGATGGAGCGGTTGAAAGAGTCTTTTCAGGATTTAGGCATGAAACTTTCTGGCGGCGAATCAGGAATGGAGGCTACGGAAAGGGGAATGGCCGTACTGTCTTTAGCTTCTGACTGCAGTATTTTAGTGACTCATGGCAACCTGTTGGGGCTGATGTTGAAACAGATTGATGAAACTTATGGATTCGAAGAATGGAAAAACCTTTCGAATCCGGACGTCTATCAGATAGAAATTGAAGGCGATGCATTTCAAATCACAAGAATATGGGAATAATATAAGAGAACCCGATGAAAGTAGCAGGTATAAGCAGCGCTGTTTTGGTTCATTAGTGCAAAGGGAGGTGAACCTCATGAACAAAACAAAAGCAGTTCCTTATTTAATGATCTTTTTTCTTCTTTTATTAAAGGTAAGTGCATTTCGCATTCTGATTTTTGATACCAAATCCATCTGGCATATTGCTTTTGTCGAGTTTCCAGTATGGGCTTTTCTGCTGGCTGCAGTGCTGCTGATTTTCAAGAAACACGTATGGTTGGCCGCTTGGCTCTACAGTTTTGCCGTTTCGGGAATTTTCTTTGCCGTGACTTTGTATAGCCGCTACTATACCACTATCCCTTCCTATTACGATTTGCAGCAGGCTACCCAGTCCAGTACGGTAGGGACGACGATTTTGCTGCTGATCAACCCATCGGATTTCCTGTTTTTCCTGGACGTTGTGTTGCTTGCGATGATTGCGAGAAAATGGAAAGAATCGCCGCGCACGCCGCCTAAGTTCAAATATGCGGCAGTTGGGTTAGCGGCTATCAGTATAGTTACCACAGTCTATGCTATTAAACAGCCCATTATTGATGTCTCATATTTTGCAAAAGAGAACGGCTACGCCCAGTCTCAGCTTGTGCAAATGTATCAACAGGCAAACGAGAAAGCACATGCCTCTTCAACTACATTATCCCCTGAAGAATTGGAAGCCTTAAAAGGGAATGAATATGTCCCGATAAACAATCACGAAACGTTCGGGTTGGCGGAAGGGCACCATTTGTTCGTGGTCCAAGTGGAATCGATGCAGAATTTTGTGGTTGGCCGATCATTGAATGGGCAGGAAATTACACCGAACATCAACGACTTGCTTGAGGAGAGCGCGTATTTTTCTAATGTCTTTCAGCAAATTGGGGCAGGCACGACATCTGATGCCGAATGGATTGCCAATACCGGACTGTATACAGAAGGCATGGTGCCGGTCGTCAACAAGTTGAACGGCAGCCAAGTTCCGTCGCTTGCGCAAACACTGGAAGGGCATGGCTATGGTTCAGCAACGTACCACGCGGATGATATCGAGTTTTGGAAGCGCAATGTGCTGTATCCGGTTCTGGGATTTGATGAAATATTTTCGAATGAACAAATTCCGGAAATAAAACAGGTCGGGTTTGGACCGGCAGACGAAGTGCTGATGGACTTTGCCTTAGGTGAATTGCCGCGCCAACTCGATGCGTACGAGCGCATCTACTCGAATATTGTCATGATGACCAGCCATACGCCATTCGTCCTGCCGGAAGACATGCAATATCTGGATTTGCCGATGGAATACGAAGGCACCCATGTCGGCCATTATTTGCAGGCCATCCGTTATGCGGATGAGCAAGTCGGATACTTTATTGAGAAATTAAAAAAACAAGGACTGTTCGATGAATCCTTGATTGTCATTTTCGGAGACCACTCCGGTATTCACGGATCTCCGCTCGCTTACGAAGACGATATACTTCTCAAAGACTTCCTCGGCCATTCCTATTCAATGAAAGAGCGCTACACAATTCCGCTCTTATTCACCGGCGGCGGCTTGTTTGATGGAGTTAAAATGGACCGGCTGGGAGGGCAAGTGGATATTATGCCGACCACACTCGCACTTCTCGGTATTGAGCATGAAACGCCGCTGATGGGCCATAACTTGTTCCAGTATGAGAAGAATTTGCTTGGCATGCGCTATTATTTGCCGGGAGGGTCATTTATCCAATCGGAACAACTGTATAAAGCACCTGGAGCCAAACTGCCGGATATGCTATTGGATATCAAAACGATGGAAAAGCGAAAGAAAAACAGCGAAACCAAAAAGCATACCCGTGACGTGCAGAAACTTCTGGAGTACGGAGATACATTGCTGAAACCGTATATCCAAAACTGAAAAAATTCACAGAACCGTTTGAATTCGTTATAATAGTCAGTAAAGATCAAAAAGGGGGAACGCCAGATGGTAAAAGAGTTTGAACAAGAAGTCAGCCAGATAATGGACGCCATGTTTGAAAACGAAATGAAAAAAGTGAATGACATGCTTGATCAGGATTTGCTCATCTCGTTGATTGGGGAAGTGAATGCAGGAAAATCTTCAACCGTCAATAAAATCATCGGTGGAGATATTGCCAGCACGAACCCGATGCCGGGAGAGACAATCAGTGTCGATCCTTATAATATTCGCGGACTGGAAAACATCAAATTTATGGACACTCCCGGTTTGAACGACCCGAACGATGAAAACCCGAAGAAGACGCTTGAGTTTGTCCAGAATTCAGACGTTGTGCTGTTCTTTTTGAATGCTGCCGGAACCGTGTTCTCGGAAAGCGAGAAAGAAAAATTCACGGCAATTGAAAAGCACAACAAAGACATTCTGATTGTCCTGAACAAAATTGACGCGGCTGAAAACATCCCTTCAATTGTTCAGTTCGTTAAAGACCATACCAAAAATAAATACAAAGTCATTCCGATTTCTTCAAAGACCGGTGAAAATCTGGAGAACTTGAAGAAGGAAATCCTTTTTTTGCTCGAAAAGAAGGGGAAAGACCTGCTCTTCGCTAAAAGCATGAAAGAAAAGTCCTCTGCTGCCAACCGCTGGATTATCGGTGCAGGCGTGTCAGCAGGCGTCATCGGAGCTTCCCCAATCCCGGGTTCAGATGTTATTCCGTTGACTTCCCTTCAGGTGGGAATGATTATAAAGCTTTCTAAACTGTACGATAAGCCGCTCAGCAAAAAAGCGGCCAAAGACATGATCGTCATCACGGCAACGCAGACCATCGGCCATACGCTTTACCGCCAGGCCTTGAAATTCATCCCTGGCGCAGGCTCGGTGATCGGCGGAACAGTGGCTTCAGCCATGACATTGGCACTCGGCTACGGCGTAAAGTACGCTTACGAGAACAACATTGCCATCGATTACGATATGATCGGCGATTTGTTTGAAAAGTACCGGGCGCGTGAGAAAAAAGCATAAAAGATGATGGAAAACCGCTCCTTAAAAGAGCGGTTTTTTTTTTGGGATAAGCATCGGGGAATCTGAGCGGGTGAGCCAGCTTTTAAAACGCTTGCTTCCAACCACTATGTGATTTATTTTTATAGAAAGAAGAGACGGAGGGTATGTATGAGAATTTTGGTGGTGGAAGACAATCCGAGCGTAAGTTCCATGCTGGAACTGTTTTTCTCAAAAGAAGGAATAACCGGAGAATTTGCAGCCGATGGGCTTGAGGGATATCAAAAATACAGGCAGAACGATTTTGATTTATTGATCCTCGATTGGATGCTGCCCGGCATGGATGGCATTGCGCTTTGCCGGAAAATACGGGAAGAAGGCAGTTCTGTACCGATTATTATGCTGACGGCGAAAGACAGCGATTCGGATCAAGTCATCGGTTTCGAGATGGGCGCAGATGATTACGTCACCAAGCCGTTCAGCCCGCTGACCTTGATGGCCCGCATCAAAGCCGTCATGCGAAGAGCCCGAAAAGCGGAACCGGTGTCCGATATGATTCAAACCAGGCATTTCCTTGTAAACAAAGAAACCCGGGAGATTCAGAAAGACGGTGAACCGGTTCAAAGCCTGACGCCTAAAGAATTTGATCTGCTCGTCTTTTTCCTTCAGCATCCAAAGCAGGTGTTCAGCCGGGAACAATTGCTTGAACAAGTGTGGGGCTATCAATTCTACGGGGACGAACGGACCGTTGACGTCCATATCAAGCGGCTGCGCAAGAAAATAGCCGGCGGGGATGCGCTGTTCCATACCGTTTGGGGAGTAGGGTATAAGTTTGAAGAACATGCGGATTAAGTATTTCTATCAACTGATTGCCAGCCATTTGAGCATTCTGCTTATCGCTTTTTTGATTTTGAGTTTATTGTTTGTCCGGTACGTGGAAGACTTTGCCTACGAAGAAAAAGCGCAAGAGCTGGAAAGCTACGGGCAAAAGATTTTGGAAGAATTGGAGAACCCGCGGCCAGGGGCAGGTTTGCAGTCGTATATGTCGATTTTGGATGCGCAAAACATCAATTTCATTGTTTTTGATCAGCAAAGCCGCATTCTTTATCCTTCCACCGGCAACTTTCCGCCAGTTGTGCTGACGCAGGAAGAGTGGAACGTCATTGAACAAGGCGATACGCTGGTCGTTAACCGGGATGTCGAGCGTTTTGAATACACCGTTACGTTTGTCGCGCTGCCTTATGTGGAAAATGGCCGCTTGATTGGCGGTGTGCTGCTGGCTTCCCCCATCAGCGGCACAAGCGAAATGATTTCGGAACTCAATAAATCGCTGCTGACGACGATTCTGATTGCTTTAGCTGTGGCACTGTTATTAAGCCTGCTGCTGTCGAAGCTGCATGTCAGCCGGCTTCAGCGTATGCAAAAAGCTGCCGCCATGATCAGCGAAGGGAATTATGCCGTCAATTTGCCTGAATCCCAGTTTGACGAATTTGGAGATTTGGCAAAGGATTTCAATAAAATGGCGGATAAATTGCAGCAGTCGAGCGAGGAAATCGACCGCCTCGAAAACAGGCGCCGCCAATTCATGGCGGATGTTTCCCATGAAATGCGGACACCATTGACAACAATTGCGGGCGTTATCGAAGGTCTGCGCAATAATATGATTGCGGAAGACCAGCGGGAAAAAGGCATCCGTTTGGTGAGTGATGAAACGAAGCGGCTGATGCGCCTTGTCAACGAAAACCTGGATTATGAGAAAATCCGTTCCAATCAGGTAACCTTGGCGAAGGAAGAAATTGAAGCCGATGAACTTTTGGAAATCATCCAGGAACAGCTGCAGATGCAGGCGGCTGAAAAAGGCGATGTCATTGAAATCAAAACCGAACCGGGGCAGATGATCTATGGAGATATGGACCGGCTCATTCAAGTGCTTACCAATATCGTGAAAAACAGCATTCAGTTTACCGAGAATGGCCGGATTGTATTGAAAGCTTTCCAAGAACCGCAATTCATGGTCATTGAAGTACAGGATACGGGGAGCGGAATCGACGTGGAAGAAATCGATTTGATCTGGCGCCGCTTTTACAAAGCGGATCTGTCACGGGGAAGCGGCCAATTCGGCCTTGGCCTGTCCATTGTCAAACAATTGATCGCTTTGCACGACGGCGACGTCCGTGTAGAAAGCGAAAAAGGCAAAGGCACAAAATTCACCATCCGCTTGCCGCATAAAGGGAAGTTGGAAGAGGCAACAGAAGAATAAAAGAGTGGCAGAACCTGAAAGCATTGGCTTTCAGGTTTTTTCTTTTGTTCAAAGTTTACATCTCTATTAACGGTTTGGTCATAGTTTATTCATATTTGCTTGTTAAGATTTGATTAACGAGATGAAGGAAGAGGGTTGAAGATGAAAAAAGCGGTATATATAGCAATTGGAGCAGTGATTGCCTCTGCGGTATTTTTGGTGGCAAGTTTTGTGCCGAGCGATGCGGTGGCAACGGTAAATGGAAAGGCGATTGAGCGGGATGCCCTGTACGGGGAAATGGTGAAGGCTACGGGAGTAGAAACGCTTGAGGCCATGATTGCAAATGAAATCGTTAAACAGGAATTGGAGAAAGCGGATATTAAAGTGAGCAAAGAAGAACTTGCTGCCGAAATGGCTGTATACGAAGAAGCATACGGCAGTTCCGAAGCTTTAGAGACAGCGGTGAAAGCGACCGGCATGACAATGGGGGATTTAGCAGCGGATATCGAAACGCAAGTGAAAATCGCAAAACTGCTTGGTCCAAACATTGACATCACGGATGAGGAAGTCAAAAGCTATTTTGAAGAAAATAAAGAAAGCCTGGCACAGCCGGAACAAGTAGAGGCGAGCCACATTTTAGTGGAAACAAAAGAAAAAGCAGATGAAGTGGCGGCGAAGTTGGATAACGGCGAAGATTTTGCTGAACTGGCAAAAGAGTACTCAACCGATACGGCAACCGCAGAAAGCGGGGGCGACCTCGGGGCGTTTGGCACAGGCGAAATGGCTCCCGAATTCGAGGAAGCAGCTTTTGCGATGAAAACCGATGAAATCAGTGAACCGGTGGAAACGGAATACGGTTTCCACATCATCAAAGTGACGGACAAAACCGAAGCACAGGAAGCAACACTGGAAAACAGCAAAGAGCAGATCAAGGAAACTCTGTTCGATGAAGCCTTGAATACCGAATATGCTGCGTGGCTGTCGGAAAAGCAAGCATCATACGAAATCGAAAATAAATTAAATTAAGGAGAGCGATTAACTATGGGATATTACAATTCAAGTGAACCAAAGAAAAAACGGACAGGCTATTTTGCTTCAAGCTTTTCAGGATTGATCGCGGGAGCGTTGCTGGTCGGAGTTGCCGTTCCGCAATTTACAGATGTGGACGCAGCAGCAGAAAATCAGCCGAGAACCGTAGAGACCGCAAGCGGCATACAAAATGTTTCAGACATCGTCACGACAGATGTCACAGAAATTGTGGATGCCACTTCAGCGGCGGTAGTCGGGGTGACCAACCTGAAAACTGCCCAGCAAAACCCATTCATGCCGGCTGCAGGAGCAGAAGCGCAGGAAGCGGGTACGGGGTCTGGTGTCATCTATAAAAAAGATGGAGGATCTGCCTATATCGTGACCAATAACCATGTAGTGGAAGGCGCAGAAAGAGTGAAAGTTACCTTGGCTGATGAAACAGAGCTGGACGCAGAAGTTTTAGGGACGGATGTTTGGACAGACTTGGCCGTATTGAAAGTCGACAGCGGCAGCATCTCCACAATTGCTGAATTTGGCGATTCTTCTGTATTGAAAGCCGGAGAGCCGGTGATTGCCATCGGCAACCCGCTTGGGCTTCAATTTTCCGGATCGGTCACAACAGGTGTCGTATCAGGAACCGAGCGGCTTGTTCCGATTGATGTCAACGGAGACGGCACGGAAGACTGGCAAGCTGAAGTCCTTCAAACAGATGCAGCGATTAACCCGGGTAACAGCGGCGGTGCGCTGATCAACAGCCAAGGGCAAGTGATCGGCATCAACTCGATGAAAATTGCCCAGGATGCAGTAGAAGGCATCGGGCTGGCCATTCCAATCAACTCAGCCGTTCCGATCATTCAAGATTTGGAAGCAAAAGGGGAAGTGGAGCGGCCGTCAATCGGAGTGAGCATCATGGACTTGTCTTCGGTGCCGCAGCAATACCGCAATAGCCAGCTGGGATTGCCTGAAGATGTAACGGAAGGTGTTGTAGTGAGTGAAGTGGCGCCGGGTTCTGGTGCGGAAAAAGCCGGCATACAACCATATGATGTGATCGTCGAATTAGACGGGAAAGCGGTAAACTCTGTCTTGGAACTTCGCCAGCACCTGTATACGGAAGCTGAGGTCGGAGATACTTTGAACGTGAAAGTGTACCGCGGCGGAAAACTGGTGGATGCTAAAATCGAACTGACTGAAAGTCTATAAAAGAAAAAGCTTTTCGCTCTCAAGCGAAAAGCTTTTTTTAATGACAAAAGGTATGCCAATGGGGAAGGCTGCAGAAAAAATGAACAATTGGCAAGGCTCTGGCCCGTAAAAGGTAATTCAGGATTAGGATAGCGAACCAGCGCTGGAAAGTGTAAGATAGAATGAATAATCTGAAAAAAGGGGTCCTAATACATGTATTTTAAACAAAAGCTTCTTCAAAATCATAATCTGAGCAGTGCTATTATGTTTTTCGGTTTTATCACTCTATATACAATTTTCGTAGACGTAAAATTTAACTTGTTGACTGTCCTGGTTTTTACTCTTCTTTTCTGGCTGGCCAATTCTTTGCAGGAAAGCCCTGAAAAAGACTAGCAAATAGTTTGCTAGTCCAAGTGTTTTTGCGCGTTTTCAGTTAAAAGGAAAACTGACTGCCGTTTGGCAAT
This sequence comes from Planococcus chinensis, assembly GCF_020071995.1. Classification (GTDB taxonomy): domain Bacteria; phylum Bacillota; class Bacilli; order Bacillales_A; family Planococcaceae; genus Planococcus; species Planococcus chinensis_A. The sequence continues at coordinate 517,389 of NZ_JABWTK010000001.1, forward strand.
CAGTTGAATAGGCCCCACATGCCATTGCTGATTCCAATAATGACAACGATGATTACAAGAATTGCAAAAATGACGATGCCGATCTGAAGCGGCTTATAGCCGGTTGTTCTCGGCTCCTGCAATCCTTCCTTCTGATCAGGCGGATGCTTTAAGGATTCCTTGCTGGCTTTCATGTATTCTTTTTCTTTTGGTTCTTTATTGTCGCTCATATTTACGCCTCCCTGTTAATGCTATTCCTCTTTACCAACTACATACCCTAAACCAAAGGGCTTAATCAAAAAACTTATCTTCCTGTTTTTGCTCGATGCTTGTCAGTTTTTTCGCCAGCTCTTTTCCGAACAATGGAGAAGACCCGGGATCGCGTCCAGTCAAAATTTGTTCACTGCCCCAAACTACGTATTCCTTTTCATTTTCTTCGGCTTTGTAGTTGGCGATGCGGCTTAATTCATCTTCCAGGCTGAAAGGCAGTAAGCCCACTACTTCTTTTGGTTCCATATTGTTAGGGTAGCCTGTTACGTCCAAACCTTCCAAAAGGCCGCGTCCGTTCGGCAGTTTCGTATAGACGAGAGGCGCAGGGCCGTGGCAGACTGCCGCAACGATGCCGCCTTGTCCATACACAATATTAATCAGAGTATGCAGTTCCTCGTTATGCGCCAAATCGAACATCGCACCGTGGCCGCCTACGATGAAAATGGCGTCGTAGTCACTCGCTTTGACATCGACGATCGGCGTTGTTTTATCGGCAACACCGGAGTCATATAATTTTTTATACTTGCCTTCCGGATCATACTCTTCACTCAGGCTTATCGGATCTACAACGGGTTTTCCGCCTTTAGGTGAAGCGAGCCCGACTATATGGCCTTCTGCTTCGAGTGCAAGGACAGGTGCGAACAATTCTTCTGCCCACCATCCCGTCACGTAATTGTTTTCTTCATCTACATAACCGCTCGATAATACTGCCATTACTTTTGCCATCGTATCTTCCTCCTCAGAGTATCTCACTTGTCTATTTGTTCATTTACCCTCTCACCGCTTCCTGAAACGTAAGAAAAAGGAAGCAGGAGATTAATCAAATCGGTTGACTAGTGACCTTAAAACTAGTACGTTTTAATTGTTCGCTAATTTATTTGAAAATTTAAACAAGAAGAGGAGTTGGAAGAATGTCAGCATTATTTACAACATCCGTATTAGCAACTGGAGGACGCCAAGGAAGAGTCGTATCAGAAGATAATATCATCGATTTTCAATTGGTCTCACCGAAAGAACTGGGAGGTCCCGGAGGTGAGGGCACGAACCCTGAACAGCTTTTTGCTGCCGGATATGCCGCTTGTTTTGACGGTGCACTCGGATTGGTCATCCGAAAGGAAAAGGCTGATGTTTCAAGTACATCCGTAAAAGCGGACGTCCATTTTCTAAAAGATGAATCAGACGGCGGCTATAAAATCGGGGTAACATTGAACGTCTCGGTCCAAGGCGTTGACGAAGAAAAAGCGCGGGAACTAGTTGAAAAGGCGCATCAGGTCTGCCCGTATTCCAAAGCAACACGCGGCAATATTGACGTTGAATTGAAAATAACTTGAATTTATTCCGTACAGGAAGAGGGATTTGCCTCTTCTTGTTTTTTTATATCCAGAAGCTGCATGGCTTTTGGACGAATAGATGAAACGGAAGACAGAAAATGGTTTTAAGTGAAAATGGGCGGGTATTCAGATAATATGCCGTCAAAACCATGAAAGGAGGGAAACAAATGGACAAGGAGCAAAGAGAGCACGAAGCGGCTATGAAGAAGAAAGAAGACGAAAGCAGAGAGTCAGGAGAGAACAGAACCAGTTCGGGCACTGGCGGGAATACCGGAGAACAATCAGCAAATAACTCCTCACAACAAAATAATGGCGAACAAACAAACAGAGGAACGTTTAACACCGGCGGCAATGATTCCGATTATGATGGCGGGCATCCAAAAGATGTGTCGCCTGACAGTGATGGCCATATTAACTCCAACTCAACGAACTCCAAATAAAACTAAAAATCATTCAGGAGGTAATGTCTATGTTTTTCCACAGAAGCGAGCTTCAATACCACGTCAAACCGGAGTCTCCAGATCCGGTATTCGCTAAACAGGTCCAGGAATTGATCGGCGGCCAATTTGGCGAAATGTCGGTAGCAATGCAATACTTATTCCAAGGGTGGAGCACAAGAGGAAATGAAAAATACAGAGACTTATTGATGGATACAGGCACACAGGAGCTTGGGCATATCGAAATGCTGGCAACTCTTGTGGCACGCCTGTTAGAAGGGGCACCTGTCTATGAGCAGGAAAAAGCGGCAGCGGATCCGATTGTCGGAGCCATTATGGGCGGCATGAACCCGCAGCACGCCATTGTCCATGGCTTGGGAGCGTCCCCTAAAGACAGCAACGGTGTTCCGTGGAATGCAGGCTATATCGTAGCTAGCGGGAACTTATTGGCGGATTTCCGTGCAAACGTCAATGCGGAGTCACAAGGACGTCTTCAAGTTGCGCGCTTGTACAGCATGACCGATGACAGAGGCGTCAAAGATTTGTTCTCATTCTTAATTGCACGTGACACCATGCACCAAAACCAGTGGCTTGCGGCAATTAAAGATTTGGAAGCCAAAGAAGGCCCAATCGTACCATCAACTGTTCCACCTGAATGGGAAGCACAAGAATTCTCACATATTCTATACGTAAATCCGGAAACAAGCACAGCAGACCAATTGCCGTGGGTCAGCCAGCCTGCTCCGGATGGCCATCCGATTACGGTGCAAAAACCGGAACCTTTGAGCGAACGGCCGGTACTGAAACCAGCTCCTCCAGAAGCCCACAACACGCTTCCGGCAGAAGACATGAAATAAGGAAAACGAGCCTCTTCAATGAAGAGGCTTGTTTCTTTTGTGAAAGAGGTGGATTTATGGCAAATCGCCCTTGGGTCATGAAACAAGAATGGCATGAAGTTGTTTTCCTGCACTGGCCTGTAAAGGCAGAATGGATGAGGAAGCATGTGCCTGCAGAACTTGAACTGGATTTATATGATGGATTTGCCTGGATTGGCATTGTCTTATTTAAAGCCAAAAGAACGTGCTTGAGGGGGATTTCTTTAATTCCGGCAGTCCCGCCGTATCTGGAATTGAATGTAAGAACTTATGTGAAATACAATGGCCGGTCAGAGGTTTACTTTTTTTCCTTGGATGCAGACAGTGCATTAGCAGTGAAAGCCGCAAGCACAGGCAATTTTCTGCCATATCGCCATGCCCGGGTGAAAATGGATGAAAAGCAGGGGCAATGCATTTTTAGAAGCCGCAGAACACACCGGCATACATTTCCCGAAACGCTTAGCTTAAGTTATAATATTGCCTCAGCACCCATAAAAAAGAGTTTTTTTGATTCGTGGCTGACGGAACGTTATTGTTTATGGACAAAACCGAAGAACAGATTGCTGCGCGTGGACATCGACCATCCTCCTTGGGAGCTTCAATATGTCCAAGGGGAAATCTATGAAAATACGATGGCCAGTTTTCTGCCGAAAAATTTTCATCTCGAGCGGCCCATAGCTCATTACGGAGGGGCCCAAAAAGTTCTCTTCTTCCCGCCTGCAATTGAATAATGCATAGATAAAAGACGCTGAAGCGCTTGCTTCAGCGTCTTAAAATTTACGATTGCCGTGGGGCATCGCGTTTTATTGTTTTAGAAGTTTCTTTCTGCTCCCAAAGGCGTTTAGTAAGGTAAATATGGAAAAACCACTCACCGACCGCAAGGACGATAGCAGAAAAGATAGCAGCCGTTACAAGCGAGAAATCCGGATTTTCAATCAATGCCATGCCTAATAGCCATACGATTAGAAAAGAAAGGACAAGGTCGCCGCCGGTCGCCACTTTATTGGATGTACGCGGATAAAGCACCAAATCCCCGACAAATCCAACGAGTGTAATCACCAGGCTGATGAGGAAAATATCTAAAACTTCAACTCCGTAAGTAAGCCCTAAAATGACAAACAGGACGGCAAATATCATGGCAAACTTCATAAGCAATGCTTCAATATATCTCAATTCTTTCACCTCCCCAATTAAGAGATTCTTATCTCTCTTATACCCCAATTTAGCTCTTGAAACCGCATTTCTGCGAGAAATCAAAAAAGCCAAGGCGCGACAACGCCTTGGCTGGATACCATCAGGAAGAAATGAAGTCTCCGCCGTTTACATGGATGGCTTGACCAGTGACATAAGTAGAGTCTTTGGAAGCGAAATATACATAAGCAGGTGCCACTTCCGCAGGTTGTCCGCGGCGTTCCATTGGCGTGTCGCCGCCATGTTCCCCGACTTTTTCGGCGCCGAATGTAGCCGGGATCAGCGGTGTCCAAATCGGGCCGGGAGCCACAGAGTTGACCCGGATGCCTTTTTCAGCAAGGCTTTGTGAAAGGGAGCGGGTAAATGACGTAATAGCTCCTTTGGTTGATGAATAGTCAATCAGCGATGAAGAGCCCCGGTACGCTGTAACAGAAGATGTGTTGATGATGGAATCTCCTTTTTGCATATGAGGAATCGCCGCTTGCGATAAATAAAACATCGAGAAAATGTTTGTCGTAAAGGTCTCCATTAATTGGTCCGGCGTAATTGCCAAAAAGTCATCTTGCGGAAATTGTTTTCCGGCATTGTTCACCAAAACATTCAATTGGCCGAATTCAGAAACTACGTCAACGATCAACTGATTGCAGTTTTCCACATCGCTGACGTCTGTAGCGTACTTAAAGCCTTTTACCCCGTAGGACTCAATGGCTTTAATGGTTTCATCGGCGTCTTCGTGTTCATCCAGGTAAGCAATCGCAACATTGGCGCCTTCTTTGGCATAAGCTACTGCGACAGCACGCCCAATTCCGCTGTCACCGCCGGTAATCAAGGCAACCTTCCCTGCAAGTTTCCCCGAGCCTTTATAATCCTGATCATCGTAAATAGGTTCTGGAGACATATCGGATTCATGTCCGGGTTGTTCCGGCTGTTCCTGTGGTTCTACTTCTTCATCAATTTTTTCATATTTATCTTCATTTGACATGCAATTGTCCTCCTTAAAATAGTGTCTAGGGTTTTTATTCCCTGTAGAATTACAGCTAAACTTGAAATAGGAAGAGAAAACTGCACGAAAAAAGAGCGGGTCCATTCCCGCTCTTATGGTTATTGAGGATTTGCGGTAATAACACCGCAAGCCACTGATTCTGAATTGTCATTGCCTTGGACAAAGAGGGAAGCTCCGCCTTCTTTCAACAGGGAATTTTCTTCCCCTGTTTTCATAGTGACGCCTTCCACTACGAATTCTTCGTTTACTTTGCCGTCATCGCCAACTTCAATATCCGGTATGTCGCCGCCGAATGGCTCTCCAGTCGTTTCAAAGTCAGGAGCTTCACATTTTCCGGCATCCCGGAATTCAACGGAATGGCCGCCCGATTCAAGATTTTCAAGTTGAAGGGCCACACCGACACCGTTTCCTTCTGTGCTCAATTCAGCAGTGCCCGTTGCATTGCCGTCACTGTCCATCATTTCAACCGTTACAAACATCAAATCTTCGCTTGAGCCTTCATCGGAATTGTCTTCAGCTTCTTCGCCGTTTGGCGGATCTTCACCGCCTTCGTTCACGTTTTCATCTTCAACTTCAGTGGCTCCATCGGTTTCAGTGGGTGGATCTTCGTTATTTCCACAGGCTGCAAGAATCAGAAGCAGCAGTATTGAAAGGATCAGTATCGCCCATCGCTTCATCTCGTCATTTCCTCCCTTGAATTCGTGTTATTCTTCATTACACATTTTAGTCGGAAAATAAACGCAATTCAGATAAATGGATCCTTTTGTAGGAGGAAAAACAGAGAAAATCCACATCATGTTCGAGTTTTCCGGCGGTTCCAGAAAACATACAGGCCGCCGATTAGAAGAGAAAATAGACTAATGCCCAATGTCAGATAGAAAAAGGGCGGGCGATAAGTAAAGGTGATGTCATTGGCTCCTTCTGAAAGAGGGACTGCCACAAAACCATAGTTTGCTTTTAGCACTTGCGCTTCCTGTCCGTTCACTACCGCTTTCCATCCGCGCTCATAAGGGATGTTCACCGCCAAATATTTTTCATCGGCGGAGTTGTTATACGCCACCTTTACTTTGCTTCCATCAATATCCAATGCCTGCAAGCCGGTGTTTTTTTGGCTTTGCTCCCGCAGTACGGTATAAGGTTCTTCAAAAACTTGAAGGTTTGTGAGTTGATAAGAACCTTTCGGCATCCGGATTTTGATACGGTCTTCTGCCGGTATCCGGATTGTAATATCATCGACATAGGTCCGATAGATTGAGGTATTTGATTTCCGGCTGGTTTCGTAGCCGTTCACTGTTAATGGAAAGCCTTTGTCCGGCGAGATATGTTCCAAACGGAAGGATACATACAAATCTCCTTCAGCAAAAGATGAATCGCTGCGGACCAAGTCGATTCCACCTGAATCTCCGGGAACTTCCAATAGGCTGTTGCGGTAAGTGGCTCCAGCTTCCTGGACGTCAAAAGCTCCGGTTTGATCCTTCACATTCGGCAGAGTTTGTGAAGATTCCCCGCCTTCGAGGACAATTCCTGTCAACATGGCATGTTCCCGAACGATGGCTGGCTCGCTTTCGAGCTGCTGTTCGGAATAAGCAACCGAAGCCGCACGGGCAAACGGCAGCGGATTGCTGTTTTCGTATACCGTGTAATTCTTGGAAGACATGATTTCATTGAAACCGTATGGAACGTTCGGATCTCCTATTTCTTTGATGGAATACTTGCCCTGCAATAGGCTATGAAGATTGGCACGGTTTCCGAGAGTGGCATATCGGCTCACGCTTTCCCGTCCCATATCGATTTGCAGGTCATACAAGTAAAAATACAGCAGGTTTTTATTCAGGATGCTTGAATAGGCACTTAATCCGCGGAAGTCCTGAACGATCGGTGTGTTATTCCGGACGCCTTCCATCCAGTCGATGCGGTAGGAAACGCCGTCTTCGTGTTCATGTATGTCTTCGATTAGTTCGCGCACTTCTGCCGTATCATAGCCAGGGCTCGTCAGCAGCTCTTTATTGACGTGTTCAATCTGGCCATCCTCAAGTATTTTCTCGACTTGATAGACGTTGGCAAAACCAAGAGTGGAAATAATCAAAAACCCTGCAAGCAAGGCTTTAACACCTGCCTGTCTAAACTGCAGCACCGCAAATATCAAAAGGAAAGTGAGCAGCAGGCTAAGCAAGATTAATTTAGTAGACTGAGCGTCCCATTCGAATGTCTGATCCATCACTATGGCAAAAATATAAGTAGCAAGAGTTAAAACGCCTGCCACAGCGAATTGCCGGCGCGATAGCTCATCAATCTGCTGCAGTCCGACTGCAACGGCACCGCCGGCAACCAATGACAGGAAATATTCCCAGCGGTATTGCGGAGCTGAAAAGCCGTTAAAAATGCTGGCTACAACCGGGCTGAAGTGAAGCAGTGTTCCGGCTATGCCCAAAACGGCAAACAACCGGAACGTTTTGTGGCGGTACAGCGAAAAGCAGAAAAGAAATAACACGAAAATAGCCGGCAGTACAATAAAACGGCTCGTAAACAGGATGTTGTCGGTCAAATCGAGCCACGGAATGTCCTGTTTAAAATCCGGACGGTGGTTGTTCAAAAACGCATAAACGGCGGGCACAAAAGACACTGCACTGATGCCAAAGCCGATGATGCCAGTGGTTAGAAACATCGCGACGGCTTTCAGCCAGCCGGTTTCATTTAGTTCCTGGCGAATCACAAAGCGAGCAAGTATGTATATTCCGGCTAACAGAAAATTGATATAAGAAAAATAGAAATTGTCGATCAAAGAAATTGATACAGCGAACAAAAACCAGCCAGGTCTTTGCTCTCTCAACACTTTTTCAATCCCGAAAATCAGAATCGGCAGCCACAGGAAAGCATCCGCAAAAAACTCCCAATAGGTGGCATGCCGGAAATACATGCCGGAAATTCCATAGATGCTGGCGCCGAGCAGGGCAGGGAAGCGGCTGATTTTCATATACATGAACAAACGGGTCGTGAGGAACAGCACCAGGCTCAGCCGTACTACATTGATCCAGACCGCGGCATTCGCCCAGAACAAGACATCAGGCGAACCGATGGCGTTCAGCGATTCCAGTCCATACACAATAATGACGGACACTAAAAACACGATTGACGTGGAAAAGTAATAGGACAGTTCGCTGAAGGTGCCAGCACCCAGCCCGAAATCGAATGAGTAGAAGAACTCGCCGTTCGTGTACTGATTGTAAAGCAAATGTTTAAACGGCAGCATTTGAGAGCCGCCGTCATTGATGCCGATCATATAATGCTGGCGGGTCCATTGGTACAAAAAGACCCCATGGGCAAGAAAAGCCAAGCCAAGGCAGATTAAATAGAATTTGAGATTAGGGAATTTTTCTTTCATCAATTCACCTTCTTTTCGCACCGGCAGTCCGGACCGATCCTTTCAGAATTTTACTGGAAACTGCAAATGTGATGGGGATGGTAAATAATACTGCCGCAAACGGCGCAATATTGCTGTTAAGATTCAAAAATTCCACGAATATAAAAATCAGCAGAGTGGAAACAGACATATTGACGACTTGCGTCAGCGGGAAATATAAATATTTTTTTAAAGTCGGTTTGATTTTATACGTAACATAACAATTCAGGAAAAAAGAAATGTTCAACGAAATGAAAAAGCCGACGATATGTGCCAGTAGATAAGGCAGCGACAACAGATTGTGCAAAATCAGATAGATGGAATAATACGTTGCTGTGTTGATGACACCGACAAATATGAAACGGGTAAATTCGGTATTCAGCGATTTAAGATTCATCGTAATCATCCGCATTGCTGATATCGATTAAAAAATTCGGCCGTCTTTTGGTTTCATTGTAAATACGGCCAACGTATTCTCCAATCACGCCTAAGCTGATCAATTGAATTCCTCCCAAAAATAAGATTGCGGTTATGGTTGTAAAATATCCCGGTGCTCCTACGCCTTCTTTCAGGATTTCGTACAAAGTCACCGCGATATAGATGAGCGAGAGGATGAGTACGAGAAAACCGGTATAAAAACAGACGCGCAAAGGCTTCAAATTAAATGAAATAATGCCGTCGATGCCGTAATTGACCAAGCTCCAGAACGACCACTTGGACGTTCCTTTCGCGCGCTGGACATTTTCATAGCTGATGATTTTTTTGCTCAAGCCGATCCAGGAATATAATCCTTTTGAAAACCGGTTGCTTTCACTGAGCTGGAGGATGGAATTGATGGCTTTTCTGCTAAGCAGTCTGAAATCTCCTTCGCCATCCACGAAATCCACATCTGTGACGGAATTGACGATTTTATAATAGAAGGAAGATAGAAAACTCCGGAATTTTGAATCGCCCGTCCGGGATCGCTTGGCGACCACTTGATGGAAGCCTTCTTCAAATCCTTCGATCAGTTGGCCGATCAATTCCGGGGGATGCTGCAAATCGCTGTCCATTAAAATCGCTGCATCGCCCTGGATGCGGTGCAATCCTGCCAAAATGGCGGACTCTTTGCCGAAATTGCGGGTCAGCGAAATATATTTTACGTCCGGATGTTTTTCGGCGAGCTTTAAGATTTCCTGTAAAGTCCCATCACTGCTGCCGTCATTGATAAACATAACTTCATACCGGTATGGAAGCAGGTGAAGTTCCTGGACCAACTTTTCATACATGTTTTGGATGTTCGCTTCTTCGTTGTAAGCTGGAACGACAATTGAAATAAGCTTCATCTATACTTCCCCCTTTCATTCCCTGATGCTATGTACTCATAAAATACACACTATGATTTTGTTTACCCGCTGTTTAAGAAAAGTATGCTGAAACTTGTTGGATTAATGGAAGAATTGTATCTTCTGTGACAAACGAAACCTAAGGACAAGTTAATCGTATATATTAGTATCGGGATAATTTTAATTTTACCACAGTAAAAAGTTCCCATTTTAAATTGGGACGTGTGTGGGGACGTCTGGTTCCTTAACAGGGGAATGAACGGCAATAGCCCTTAATAATTGAAATTTTCCGGATTTACAAATACTATTGAACTTAGAGTACATAACGATGAATGGAGAGTGCGAAGAATGGCTATCAATCTCGTAAAAGGTCAAAAAATTGATTTAACCAAAGGACGTTCCACACTTTCAAGCATCATGGTCGGCCTAGGCTGGGACCCTGTGACAACTAAAAAAAGCGGCGGCTTCCTAAGTGGACTGCTTGGCGGCGGTGGCGGCGGAGCTGACATCGACTGTGACGCTTCTGTCATCATGCTGGATGAAAGCGGAAAATTAAGAGGGAAAGAAAACCTCATTTATTTCGGCAACAAAAAAAGCAAAGACGGCAGCGTTGTCCATTCCGGCGATAACTTGACAGGTGCCGGCGAAGGCGACGATGAAACCATCCAAGTCGATTTGAAGCGGATTTCGCCATCGGTTCACCGTTTGGTGTTTGTTGTAAACATTTATAACGCCAAGCAAAAGAAACAGGATTTCGGCATGATCCAAAATGCCTTTATCCGTTTGGTGGACAATCAGTCCAAAGAAGAACTGATCCATTACAATTTGACCGAGAACTATGCAGGCAAAATGTCGCTGATTCTTGGTGAGATGTACCGCCAGGGAACTGAGTGGAAATTCTCAGCTGTCGGAGAAGGCACCATCGATCCGGATATCGGTTCAATCGCAAACAAATACGCATAAGGAGTGAAGGAAGAATGGCAATCAATTTATCTAAAGGGCAAAAAGTGGATTTAACAAAATCAAATCCAGGATTAACGAATGTAATTGTTGGACTTGGCTGGGATACAAACAAGTACGACGGAGGACAGGATTTTGACCTCGATTCTTCCGTATTCCTATTAAACTCAAGCGGAAAAGCTTCTTCTGAAGCCGATTTTGTTTTCTATAACAACACAGTCGGTGCAGCTGGCGCAGTTGAGCATACAGGCGATAACAAGACAGGCGAAGGGGAAGGCGACGATGAACAAGTAAAAGTGAACTTATCAACGGTTCCATCTTCAATCGAACGTGTTACATTCGCCATTACAATCCACGACGCGGAAGCACGCGGCCAGAACTTCGGCCAAGTCAGCAACTCTTACGTGCGCATCGTGAACGGCGACACGAACGAAGAACTGATCCGCTACGATTTAGGGGAAGATTTCTCGATCGAAACAGCGGTTGTCGTCGGAGAACTTTACCGCCACAACAATGAATGGAAATTTAATGCGATTGGCAGCGGCTATCAAGGCGGCCTCGGCTCACTTGTTAAGGATTTCGGACTGGACGCTTAAGGGCAAAGAAAAAAGCAAGGAGCATATCTCCTTGCTTTTTTAGCCTTTTTTTATATAACTTTAGTTATTAATTTTGGCCATGCTTTTGCAGCGTGCCGGGAGGAAACAATTTATGAGACATTTTGACGTATTGACTGATTCTGAGCTGAAGGCATTTTTTAAATATTCCCCGGCAGAATTTAACCGTGATACGGAACGGGAAACACTGGGATTGGCGCTGGGTGCAGCTCTTTACACACCTGGGTCAAGGCCTCAATTTGGTGAGAAGATTTTATCTGGGCAGTATAGACGCGGGGCTTTTTCGGGACTGGCCACGTTGATCATCTGTTTGGAAGATGCGGTTGCCGATTCGGAACTGCCAAAGGCGGAAGCCAATGTCATCGAGCAGTTAAAACTGCTGGAAAAAACGGCATTTTTTCAGGCTGAAGCCGGACCAGCGCTTTTTTTGCGTGTCCGGAATGCGGCTCAGCTTGATAAGTTGACTGCAGAAGCCGGAACAGCTTTTGGCGTTTTGACCGGAATCGTTTTTCCGAAAGGAAGCGTTGAAAACCTTCCGGGCTTTTTCGCTGCATTAGACCGGGCGAGTGAAGCGGCAGGGCGGAACCTTTATGCCTTGCCTTTGCTCGAAACAAAAGAAGTGCTGTATTCCGAACTGCGTGAACAAAATCTCCAGCAAATCCACCGGATTTTATTGGCAGAAATAGACCGGGTGTTGACGGTGCGGGTCGGGGCAACCGATTTTTCCAGCCTTTACGGCCTCCGGCGTCCGGCGGAGCGGATGGTTTACGAGGTCCATGTGATCCGGGACGGTTTAACTGCCATCTTAAACCAGTTCGGTCGGGCGGAAGATGGGTTTGTCGTCTCGGGTCCGGTATACGAGCACTTCTCTTCAGGTCAGGAACGTCCGTTGTCTTCCAAAGCGGAACAAGTGCTTTGGCAGGAAGTGCAAGTGGATGTACTAAACGGCTTTAAGGGCAAAACTTGCATTCACCCTTCCCAGATCTCAATCGTCAATGCGGGTCATATCGTGTCTCTTGAAACGTATGAAGATGCGTCGCTGATCATGTCTGAAAGTTTCAGGTCCAACGGGGTCCTGCAGAGCCCGAAGCGCAATAAAATGAATGAAGTAAAACCGCATTTAAGCTGGGCACGGAAAGTGATGGCCCAGGCGGAAGTATATGGGGTGCTGAATGAAAACTATAAACCAATCGATGTCCTCAACTATATTGGATCAAACCGATTATCAAACCAATTTTAAATTGTGGGAAAATCTGGATCTGTCAATTGAGGTACATGAAACATATAAAGGGCTTTCTCCGGAGTCTCTTTTCACTATGGCTTTAAGAGTGAACAAAAAGAGGCAGTTCCTGTTTGTCAGCCCTTTAATTGCAAAACATTTGGCCGTGCGCCCGCAAATTGCGCTGGGGACAGGAACATTACTTGCTTATTTATTGATGGAAGATGCAGGACTGGCTTATCCTTCGCATGCGGAAGCCTTGGTCGAATTAATCAAAACAGGGGAAAGTGACCGGAAAACGATTGATAAAGCTTTAGCTTATAAAACAAAGCTTCCCGGAGAAACCATTTTTATCGGCATGGCAGAAACCGCAACAGGGCTTGGCCATGCTGTATTCCATCATTTTAAAGGCGCTGCCTATATTCATACAACCCGCGAACACATCGAGGGGTTGACCCCTTCTTTTGTCTTCGAAGAAGAACATTCCCACGCTACTTCCCATATCGTATATGCTCCGAGAGGAATGTTGGAAGAAGCGGAGACTATTGTTTTGGTTGATGATGAGATTTCAACCGGCAATACTCTGGTGAATTTAATCCAAGCACTCGATGATCAATTTCCCGGAAAAAAATACAAAGCATTGGCAATTTTGGATTGGCGCAGCAAAGCGCAGCGGGAAAAAATTGCAGAACTGGCAGCAAGCCGCAATATACAAGTAGATGTGCTGCCACTGATGAAAGGCCAATTTGAGCTGCACCATAGCGAATCGCCGGAAGAAGCGCCAATCGATTACTTAACCGGCGACGGTGCAATTCCATTGAAAGAAATGGCTGAAGTTGATCAATTGCCCTTGAATTCTACAACAGGACAGCGTTATATGGCATTGACAGGAAGATTTAGCCTGACAAGCAGCAAACACGAAGAAATCGATCAATGGGCTGAACAGATCGCCAGTAGTGTAGCCGCCGAATCCGGAGATAAACCACTGGTCATCGGCATAGGCGAAAACATGTATCTGCCTCTTCGCTTCGCTTATGCACTAGGTGCAAATGCATTGGTGCAGACGGCAACGAGAAGCCCGATTTTTGCTTCCGATACAGAAGCTTATCCAATTAAAGAAAAAGTGAAGTTCCGTTTGCCCGATGCAGAAGGCGTGGATCAATTTCTGTACAATTTAAACAAGCTGGATATTAATAAAATCTATCTAATTGCCGAATCAGTAGTCGATGAAGCTGCTTGGCGGCCGTTAATCTCATATCTTGAAGAAAAAGCGCCTGTCGAATGGATTTCGTTGACGGCGGCAAAAAAGGGAGAGTCAGTTTAATGATTGCGACCGGATTGGTGAAAACAAGTTACCCTAAGGAAGACATCACTTTTTTATTGAAGGATGTCACTGGAGAATTTACAGAAAGCACATTGGAAGAACGTGAAAAAGCAGTCCGGACAGGGGCTCATTATGCGGAACGGCTGCCGATGGAATATCAGCCATCTAAGGAATATACAGACCTGTATCATGCAGCTGTCGAGAAAACGAAAGAGCGCCTTAGCTACCTGGTCGGATTAGTGGCTCATCGCATTCTGTTAAATGCAGAAACTGAAGATATTGTTCTGGTTTCTCTTGCCCGGGCGGGAAGTCCGGTTGGCATTTTGATCCATCGCTACGCTGAGCAAATACTCGGGTTACACTGGCCGCATTATAGCGTATCAATTTTACGGGATAAAGGCATCGATGAAAGAGCGATCCGGACAATCCGCGAAGCCCATCCGACAAGCCGCATCCAATTTGTAGATGGGTGGACGGGCAAAGGCGCAATTCAAAAGGAATTGACAAAAGCTGTGAAGCTCTTAAACGACCGGGAAAAATGGGATTTGCACGACGATATGGCGGTGCTTTCAGACCCTGGAGCTTGTGCTGTGCTTTTCGGAACCAGAGAAGATTTTTTGATACCGAGCGCATGTTTAAATTCCACTGTATCCGGGCTTGTCAGCCGGACTATTTTAAATGATCGTTTTATCGGGGAAGATGATTTTCACGGGGCTAAATTTTATGGAGAGCTAATCGATCAAGATTTATCCAATAACTTTGTAGACGAGGTAACTTCTTGTTTCCCTGCTACTGCAGAGGCCGTTCGAAAAGCCGCTTTTTCAAGCCCTGTAACTGTTGAAAGAACGTGGCAGGGAATGAAAGAAGTGGAAGAAATAGGTCAAAAGATGTATAGTGAAACTGACTATCACTTGATTAAACCAGGGGTAGGGGAAACTACTCGCGTCTTATTGCGCAGAAGTCCGTGGAAAATATTAGTAAAAAGTCTGGATCATCCTGATGTAGAGCACCTCCTCATTCTGGCGAAAGAAAAAGACGTACCAGTCGAAGTCGTTCCCGAATTATTTTACCGGTCAATCGGCTTGATCAAGTCAGGAAAAGAAATATGACCATACTATTCGCCAGTGATTTGGATCAGACATTAATCTATTCGCAAAAGTCTATGGGAGAGTCCGTTTCAGAAGACGATTTACAAGAAGTTGAGCGCTTTGAAGGGAAACCTCAGTCATTTATGACGAAGAAAAGCCAGGAAGCGCTCCACCAATTAGCAAAACAGATTTTTTTCTTGCCCGTTACAACAAGAACGCAAACTCAATATGAACGTGTTACAGGGATTTACGAAGGAGAGGCGCCTCCACGATTCGCGGTTATTTCAAACGGTGCGGTTATCCTGGAAAATGGCCAACCGATAAAAGAATGGTCGGACCGTATCCGGGAACAATGTGTCAGCAAAAAGACAATTGTCGAGGAGCTTCTGCCGAAAATTGACCAGTATTTTTCCGAAGATTGGGTCTTGCGGGTGAGAGAAGCTGACGGGTGGTTTGTCTACCTGATCATTGACCGTGAGAAATTTCCAGTTGAAAAGTTAGAGTTTTACACGAAGACATTCAAGGAAATCGGCTGGTCGATGTCGCTTCAAGGCAGAAAGTTGTACTTTATGCCGGAAAGCATTACAAAAGCGGGAGCAATGGAATACGTGAAACATCGCATTAATGCCACATACGTAGTGGCAGCCGGAGATTCGCTCTTAGATATGTGTTTGCTTGAAAGTGCGGATTTGGGATTGCTGCCGGCTCACGGAGAAGCGGTCCAGAGCCATGCTATCGCTGAACATATTGAAATAACCGAGAAAAAAGGAATCAAAGCCGGGGAAGAAATCATGGAGAAAGTGATGAGTATTTCCCGGAAGTTTGAGTAAGGAGGAAATCCCATGGTTCAACTGCATCCGGTCCGCGTGAGAACGTGGGATCCGGAAAAACTGGGAGACTGGCTGACGAAGCCGATTGTCAATCACCCGGAAACAAAAATTGAAGAAGATACCATCACTTATCCGCAGCTGCTCGGCCAATTTGTCGGAATGCCGCTCGACGCCGACGACTATTTTGCTTCAATTTATGATCTTTTGGAAGAATCGAACGGACGTCTCGTGCGGCTATCCGGCCGTTTGAACAAGCAGATTGCAGCTGAACGCCTGCGCAGCCTGCAGGATTTGTTTGAAATGAATAATAAGGAACGGGGGCTGTCGCCAAACCGGATTGTGGCTTTTCTTGACGGCAAAGGCTTGCTGCCAAGATTAAAAGACGCAGGTTTGAATCGGCGGATCCGCCTGGTCATGATTGATATATTAAAAGCCTTCCAAACTCAATCCGGCGGAAGCACGACTCATTCCTCGTTCCGCCGCATTGCAACGGATTTGGTCAAATGGACGTTCAACCACATCGAGCCTGAGCTGGAAAAGCTGGACCTGGAAAAAGGGCTTCCTGCCTTCCTATGGTACGGCGACACGACAGAAAGCGAGAAATGGTTCCTGAAATTTTCAGCTGCTTTCGGCTTTCACATCGTCGTTTTTGATCCGACCGGAAAACATTGGCTGGAAACCGTCTTGGAAGAAAAAGATTTGCCGACCCACAGCTTTCAAGTAACGGGAGATGCGGTTCTGCCGTTTCCGGAAGAAAAACCGGAGCGTGTCGGAACGGTTGCATACCGCGCCACGCAGGAAGTGGATCGCCTGTTGCATCATGACGATTCCGGCCTTTATAAGCCTTATCAGTTTAAATCCTATTTAACCAAATCCATCCGGCTGAAAACGACAATTGATGAAGCCTTTATGCTCGCAAAAGAACGGGCGATGGTCCGCCCATCATTCGGAGTGGAACGTGGAAGCGTCAACATTCCGGTTGTTTTTGCCAAAATCATGGGGATTGAAAAAGACCGGAAGCGCTTCTGGGACAATATCCATGGGTTGACCGAACGCGAGGACACACTGCTGGTCCGGAGCTTTCCGTTTATCGAAGAACGGAAAGGGAACCAGCAGTTCCATTACCGGGCGGCGCTGGGGAAAAACGGGCGGCTGGATCCCGAGAAGATGAAAACGGCGAACTGGTGGAAATATGGGCGCTTGCCGGATGGTCTGCAAACGGCCCTTTGCGAGGCAATTGCACGCCTTGTAGAAAAGCCGATGCTCACTCCGCAAAACGGCGAATCATTTGAGGATCTCCAGCTTTATCAATTTTCCCAATCGATGTCTGTGCCGGATTCCGTCATTCAATTGATTCAGCAATTCGATTACCCGCAGTTTGTTCCGACTTTGTTGTTTTACAATGAAGAAAAAGACGGTGAATTAAGCCGCGCCGATGCCAATGCCATTTCCTTGATCCATACTTTCGGACTGGATGTCATCATCATCAATCCGCAAGGACACCAGGACATTGAGCGTTGGATCGACGCAGAATCGATTGATACGCACTGGCTGGATGACCGGAGCTACAACGAGCCATACCGGGAACCGTCAGTAGTTAAAAAGTTATTTAGAAAATGGCTTTAACCATTAAAGGGAGGGATACCAATGAGCACCATACCAAATCAAATCGAACAGCAAGAACTGGTCATGCAAGATGAAAACAATTTGAAAGTCCAGTTGAAGAAAGACCCTGAAGTGTTGGCGTTAGCTTCAAAAATCAACCCGAAAAACCAGATTGAATTGCTGGAATTCGGACGTGAGCCCGCAAATGAAATCTCCGCTTTCACCGGCAAAGTCTTGAATTCGGTCCAGGCTAACAGCATGGAAGAATCAAGTGAACTTTTAAAACAGCTCGGGAAGATCATGGACAAATTCGATAAGAAAGATTTTGTTGAAAAGAAAGGCTTTCTCAACAAAATTTTCAATAAAGGCAATAAAGTGATTGAACAGCTGTTCAATAAGTACCAGACAATGGGTACGGAAATTGACAAAGTCTACGTTGAAATCACAAAATACGAAACTGAAATGAAAAAGTCGACATCGACTTTGGAAGAGTTGTACGACCAGAACTTCAATTATTTTATGGAACTGGAAAAGTACATCGCCGCTGGAGACATCAAAGTCCAGGAACTGAAAGCGCAAGAACCTGAAGTGCGCAAACGGGCGGAATCCGGCAACCAGATGGCCTTAATGGAACTGAATTCCCTGCAAAACGCCATCGAATTGCTGGAACAGCGCGTGTATGATTTGGAAATGGCGAAGCAGGTTTCTTATCAGTCGGCTCCGCAAATCCGCATGCTGCAGCGTGGGAACACGAAACTGATTGGAAAGATCAATTCTGCGTTCGTCACAACGATTCCAATCTTCAAGACGGGCTTGATCAATGCCATTGCGGCCAAACGCCAGAACTTGGTAGCAGAAGGCATGAATGAACTGGATCGCCGCACCAATGAAATGCTGCTGAATAACGCCAATGATATTTCGCGCCAAAGTGTTGATATTGCCCGGATGTCCGGCCAACCGAGCATCAAAATCGAAACCATTGAACAGACATGGGAAACGATTATGCAAGGCATGAACGACACGCGTGAAATTGAAGCAGAAAACCGCAAAATGCGTGAGCAAGGGCGTTTGCGCATTGAGGAATTGCAAAAGAAATACGAAGACACCCAACGAAAAGCGAATTAATCGGAGGAGGAAATCAGTATGTCTACAATTAACTTAACAAAAGGCCAAAAAATCGATTTAACGAAAACAAACCCGGGATTGACGAAAGTGCTTGTCGGTCTTGGCTGGGATACAAACAAATACAGCGGCGGCGGAGATTTCGACTTGGATGCGTCCGTTTTCTTAGTAGCTGAAAACGGAAAATCCCGCGGTCCGGAAGATTTCATCTTCTACAACAATTTGACAGGCGGCAACGGTTCCGTAGTCCATGCCGGGGATAACTTGACCGGGGAAGGCGATGGGGACGATGAGCAAGTGCTGGTCGATTTGCCGAACGTTCCTGCCGATATCCACAAAGTGGTCTTTACGGTAACGATCCACGAAGCTGAAAGCCGCGGACAAAACTTCGGCCAAGTATCAAATGCATTCATACGCATATTGAATGAAAGCACGAACGAAGAAATTCTGCGCTACGATTTAGGAGAAGATTTCTCGATTGAAACCGCGCTTGTTGTCGGTGAATTGTACCGCCACGCGGGCCAATGGAAATTCAACGCCATCGGAAGCGGCTACCAAGGCGGCTTAGCAGCCCTTGTCAGCGATTTCGGTTTGAGCTAATAAACGAAATAAAAAAACGTCCATCAAGAAATTGATGGACGTTTTTTTAGGCTACTGAGAAACATTCCATTCTCTAAGCCATTTCGCTCCAAGCGGACGCTTTTCACGGGCACGGCTTCAGCCGCTTCCTTCGCTGCGCTCAGCTCAGTCGAGGGTCTTCAGCTCGTGCTGCTCCCGCAGGAAACAAGGCTGCGAAGCAGACTTGTTTGCGACGAAGCTAGCGCAGCGATGCAACGCTCTTTCATGTTTCGAAGCTAGCGAAGCGATGCAGAAACAGGAGCACAATGATTGCCCTCGCCACTTTCCGCTTCATTCGGCTCACTCTTTTAATAAAGTTCTTATCTATCAGAAAGAGTGGAAGAGTAAGCATGCTATTTATTCAGTGCTTTCCTTCGATATGGAGCAAACCAGCGGAGACGCCTGCGGGAAAGCGAGACAGCCGAGACCCCGCAAGACGCGCAGCGGCTGAGGAGGCTTGGCGGATCGCCCGCGGCAAGCGCAGCTGGTTTGCGGAATATCGGAGATATTCAAAAAATTTTTTCTATATCTTTCTCAACAAGCTGAAAAAACGTCCATCAAGTAATTGATGGACGTTTTTTTGCGAGATTTTATCTGGTTAGAAGTTTCTATAATCCTTTATCCGCCTGCAATATCGCTTCTAACAGGACGTTGACGCTTTTTTCAATATCGTCAGGCAAGCTCAGTTCCGCAGGATTGTGGCTGATTCCGTTGATGCTGCGGACAAACAGCATGGCGGTCTTTGTGAAATCTGCTATATGCATAGCGTCGTGTCCTGCCATGCTTGGCAATACTGTATAGGGAATTTGAAGATGCTCAGCCGCATTTTTCAGGAAACCGATCAACTCTTCATCAAACTTGCTTTCCTGGGTATTGTAAATGTTTTTGGAAGAAACGGAGACGCCGTAAGCCTCTTTAATGGAATCGAATGACTGATGGATGGATTCAACCAAAGATTCACGTTCTTCCTTATCAGCTGAGCGAACTTCTAAGATGAATTCCACACGGCCCGGAATGATATTGGCGGCATTCGGAAAAATATCGAATTTGCCGATGGTGGCGACGGCACTCGAATTAAGCGCTTTGGCGATTCTCTGGACAGAAGCAACCATTTCACCGGCAGCGGCCAAAGCGTCTTTTCGCTCGTCCATCATCGTCGTTCCCGAATGGTTTTGTTCACCTTCGATTGTGACAATGTCCCGATAAATTCCGACAATCCGGTCAACCACACCAAGTGGCAAATTTTGCCGTTCCAGTTTTTTTCCTTGTTCAATGTGTAACTCGAAAAATGCGGCAATAGCGTCTCGTTCCATCGCCTCAATTTTGTCGAGATCTCCACCAGCCCGAACTACCGCCTCGCTTAAAGACAATCCATCTTGATTGCTTGCTTCGCTTAAATCGGCTCGGGACAATTTCCCGGTGATAGCGCGGCTCCCCATAGTAGAGAAATTAAATTCATTCGACTCTTCGGCAGTAAAAGAAACGATTTGCAAAGGGTGATTTAAGGTATGGCCATGCTCCTTTAAGGTCTGAACAATTTCTTTTGCTGCCAATACACCTAACGCGCCATCGTATTTCCCGCCATTTGGCACAGTGTCGAGATGAGAACCGAGGACAATCGGTTTATTGCTGTTTCCATTTCCAGCTAATGTTCCCCATATATTCGCAATCGGATCAATATGTACTTGGAGTCCAATTTCTTTTAGCTGCTGGACAAATAATTGCCGGACTTCATAATCTTTTTCACAAAAACTTGGCCTTGTCACTCCTCCGCTCGGCTCTTTCCCGTAAGAAGCATACTTTTCAATTTCTGCCAGTAAACGCTCAATATTGATTTTCATGTGCATCCTCCTCTTGTTCCCTTATCCGCCTATAGTATCATAATTTTCTCGTAATTGAATTTATTCGACATAGGGTTTTTATTTTATGCTAAGCTCGAAAAGAAGGTTATATACATGGAGAGGATGAATATGTATGACGATCACTGAACGCGTAAAAGAGATTCGCAGAGATTTGCACCGGAATCCAGAACTGGGCGGTGAGGAATGGGAAACGTCTAAACGCATTCAGGCCGAATTGGAGAAAGCCGGCATTCCTTTTAAAACTGGTTTTGCAAAAACTGGCGTGCTCGGTATTATCGAAGGAAGCGGCGAAGGTGGAACAGTGGCACTGCGTGCGGACATTGATGCGCTTCCGATTACTGAAAAAACAGATGTGGAATTCAAATCGGCGGTCGCCGGAAAGATGCATGCATGTGGACATGATGCGCATACATCAATGCTGCTTGGTACAGGATTCAAGCTGCAGGAAATGAAAGATCAATTGCCGGGTCGTGTCTTGCTTGTGTTCCAGCCGAATGAAGAATCTACGCCAATCGGTGGTGCGCGGCCGATGATGGAAGACGGCGTTTTTGATGAGTACAAGCCGGATGTCATTTTCGGGCAGCATGTATGGCCGGATTTGCCGGTTGGACAGATAGGGGTTCGCGACAAGGAAATGATGGCGGCATCGGATAGGCTGTCATTTAAGATACAGGGAGCAGCGGGACATGCAAGTATGCCGCATCAAGGCAAAGATGCGATTGTCGTCACTGCTGAATTTATCTCTTCGCTCCAGTCAATTGTCAGCCGGAACACAAATCCGTTGGAATCAGCTGTTATTACAATTGGAACCATCAATGGCGGATACCGCTATAACGTAATTGCCGATCATGTAGAACTGAATGGAACGGTCCGGACCTACAGCAAACAAGCAAAAGCGACGATTAAACGAAGAATCGAAAATCTGGTAAGAGGATTTGAAATTGCATACGAAGTCAAAATTGATTATGACTATATTGAAGGCTACGATGCGACCGTCAATACACCGGAATGGGCAGAGTTAGTACGGGAAACTGCCGCCGGCTCACTCGGCGAAAAGGCATTGCCACCAGTAGACCCATCCATGGCTGGAGAAGATTTTTCACGTTTTTT
Source organism: Planococcus chinensis (assembly GCF_020071995.1). Taxonomy (GTDB): domain Bacteria; phylum Bacillota; class Bacilli; order Bacillales_A; family Planococcaceae; genus Planococcus; species Planococcus chinensis_A. Next base: position 539,552 of record NZ_JABWTK010000001.1, read on the forward strand.
GGCAGAATATCCCGGTGCATTTTACTGGCTTGGGTGTGCCAAAGAAGGTGAAGAAAAACCCAAACCGCTTCATGATCCGGAATTCTATTTTAATGAAGAGGCTATTGAAGTTGGAGTCGAAACCATGGTGAAAGTGACAGTCAACGCCTTGAGAAAATTAGAAGAAAAACGTTAATTCCGAACATTAAGACGTTATTTTATTTAAAATTGTCGGAATCTCTTGATAAAACAAAGTATTTGCGAATATAATATTAAGGTATTGTTGTAATTATGCACTTAGAGGAGGAGAAAGATGAAAGAGCCCAAACAGAACGAAGAAAAGCGCGGATTTTTTATACGCTTTTTGAACGTCGTCGAAAAATTAGGGAATAGGCTTCCTGATCCCTTTATGATTTTTGTGTACTTGGCAATTGCCGTCATGATTGCTTCATTTATCTTTAGTTTATTCAATGCGTCCGTTGTCCACCCGGGTACAGGAGAAACTCTTGCCATTCAAAACTTACTGTCATGGGCCGGATTACAATATATCGTAACGTCTATGCTTGAAAACTTTACAGGCTTTGCGCCGCTCGGCACGGTACTCGCAATCATGCTTGGTATCGGCTTAGCTGAAAAAGTTGGATTATTGGAAATCGCTATTCGCAAAACCATCTTGAAAGCACCACGAGGACTTGTTACATACGCAATTGCATTTGTCGGCATCATGGGGAACATCGCTTCAGATGCTGCACAGATTTTGATTCCGCCGCTTGCGGCAATGGTTTTCTATAAAATTGGACGCCATCCGCTAGCTGGTCTGGCAGTCGGATTTGCAAGTGCCGGTGCCGGATTTACGGCAAACTTGCTGATTGTCGGAACAGACGCTTTGCTTTCCGGGATTTCGACGGAAGCTGCTGCTATCTTGAATGATCAGATTGTTGTCACACCAGCAGATAACTGGTATTTCAACATCGTATCGGTTTTTGTTTTAACAGTAGTAGCCGCATTGGTTACAGAAAAAATTATTGAACCGAAACTAGGGAAATACGAAGGGGATTCGGTCATCGATGTAGATGCAGAAGAGCATCCGAAGGCGAACAAAGGCTTGCGTAATGCTGGTCTTGCCGCGTTGGCTTATCTGGCAGTCCTGGCTTTACTCATCTTCCTGCCGGGCTCATCGCTTCGGAATGAAGAAGGCGGTTTGATTCCTTCGCCGTTCTTGACGGGAATTGTGCCTGTCATTTTAGGTCTTTTCGTTGTTCTGGCAGTCGCTTACGGAAAAACTGTCGGAGTTATCAAAAGTTCCAAAGATGCGGTTGGCTACATGAGCGAATCCATCAAAGACATGTCAGGCTTTATCGTTTTAATTTTCGCGGCATCACAATTTATCGCTTACTTCACGTGGACCAATATAGGAACTTGGGTAGCGGTTAACGGAGCTGAATTATTAACGCAAATCAATTTTACAGGCATCTATTTGATTATCGGTTACATTCTCTTTACGTCTATGCTGAACTTCCTGATTTCGTCCGGTTCAGCGAAATGGGCTCTGGAAGCACCGGTTTTCGTGCCATTATTCATGCAGCTTGGCTACCATCCGGCATTTACGCAGATGGCTTACCGGATCGGGGATTCTTCTACAAATATTGTCACACCATTAAATCCTTATTTCATCGTCGTCCTGTCGTTCTTACGGGAATATGATAAAAAAGCCGGGATGGGGACATTGATTTCCTTGATGATTCCGTACACATTATCATTCTTGGTTGTGTGGATTATCATGTTCTTGATTTTCTTCTACACAGGCCTACAGTTTGGTCCGGGGATTACGCCTTTCTTGTAACCGAATATTAGAAGAAAGAGGAGAGATAATATGGCAGAGCAATTATTGGATGAAAACTTGCATGAACAGATGATCCGCTGGCGCCGTGATTTGCATAAACACGCTGAATCTGGATTTCTGGAAATGCGCACAGCTTCTCTTGTCGCCGCATATTTGGATTCATTGGGCTATGGCTTGAGCATTGCGGAAGAAGTCATGCAGGCAGAGGCGCGCATGGGCGTGCCTGCTCAGGATATTTTAGATGCGCATTATAGATGGGCTGAGCAAAACGGAGCCGATATCGACTGGCTTCCGAAATTCAAAAACGGCATGACGGGAATCGTTGCCACTTTGAAGACCGGCAAACCAGGCCCCGTTCTAGCTTACCGATTTGATATGGATGCACTCGATATCCAGGAAGACATGTCTGCAGGCCACATTCCGTTTGAAAAAGGCTTCACTTCGTTGAACGAGTTCAAAATGCATGCATGCGGACATGATGGCCATACGTCAATTGGCCTTGGGTTTGCGAAAACACTGATGGACAATAAAGAACAGCTATCTGGAACGATCAAGCTGATTTTTCAGCCGGCCGAAGAAGGGACGCGCGGAGCCAAATCAATGGTGGAAGCGGGCGTTGTAGATGACGTCGATTTCTTTATCGCCATGCACTTAGGCGTCGGGGTGCCGTCCGGGGAGTTTGTGGCCGGGAACTCCGGATTTTTAGCCACAACGAAAATGGATATCGTGTTTAAAGGAACAGCGGCACACGCCGGCGGAAAGCCGGAAGAAGGGCGCAATGCGCTGATGGCTGCTTCATCGGCGGTACTCGGCTTATACGGAATTCCGCGCCATTCGGCAGGAGCTTCCCGGGTAAATGTGGGCGTCTTAAATGCCGGAACCGGCCGCAACATCATTCCCTCACTGGCGGAACTGAAAGTAGAGACACGCGGAGAAACTTCAGAAATCAATGACTACATCCGTTCTCAAGCCATCAATGTCTTGGAAGGCGCTGCTAAAATGTACGGTGTGGAAGTTGAAGTGGACATTGTCGGGGAAGCGAAAAGCAGTATGCCAAGCAAAGAATTGGTGGAAACTTTAGCTCGGGCTGCAGAAACGTCGCCGCTGCTGAAGAAAACAATCGAATGGTCCACCGATTCGGCAGGATCGGAAGATGCGACTTATTATATGGAACGCGTAAAAGAGCTCGGCGGCCTTGCCACTTACTGCATCGTCGGCAGTGATTTGGCGGCGGGGCACCATAATGAACGCTTTGATTTTGATGAAGATTCAATGCTTGCAGCTGTTGATGTATTGTACCGATCGGCTGTAAAAATAAGCAACGCATAAGAAAAAGACGGGGAGCAAATTCCCTGTCTTTTTTGTTTAGCAAATTGATTAAGTAAGCATTAGCGAAATCTGTGGGAACACGATGATGATAACAAGCACAATGATAAAGATGGCGAAAAATGGAACAACGCCTTTGATGACTTCTTCCACTTTTTCTCCGGATATCCCACTGACCACGAAGAGGTTTAGTCCGACAGGCGGAGTAATCATCCCGAGTTCCATGTTGACTACCATGATGATGGCAAAGTGGATGACGTCGATTTCCAAGGCTGTGATGATCGGCAAGAGAATCGGCAGTGTAATCAGGATGATAGCCGTCGGCTCAAGGAACATGCCGAGCACAAAGAACAAGATGGACACAATCAATAGGAACGTCCACTTATTGAATCCGCTGTCGCTGACCCACTGGGCAAAATCCTGCGGCACTTGCTCAGTTGTTAAGAATGTTCCTAAAACGAGAGCAGCTGCGATAATCAGGAAGATCATGGCAGTGGTATTAATGGATTCCGTCAAGATGCTTCTGAACTGGAATAGATTTAGCTCTCTGTATACGAAAACTGAGATAATAAGCGCATATAATACAGCAAGGAAAGCCGCTTCTGTCGGCGTGACAATTCCAGTATAGATCCCGCCTAAAATAATAATTGGCATAATCAATCCCCAGATGGATTTGATTGTCGGTCTCCAGCGATCTTTTAATGGAACTTTAGGCAGACCACCGTAGCCTTTTCTATGGGCAACGATAACTGCATAGATGATTAGTGCCAGCCCTAACACTAAACCAGGCAAGATGCCTGCAGAAAACAATCTTCCCGTCGACTGTTCCGACACAGATCCATAAAGGATTAAGGGAATAGAAGGAGGGATCAGGATTCCAAGCGTACCTGCTGAGGCAACCAAGCCCATTGAATACTTTTTATCGTATCCAGCTTTGACCATCATTGGAATCATGATAGCGCCAATGGCAGCTGCTGTTGCCGGACTCGATCCGGAAATAGCCGCAAAAATCATACAAGTAATTACCGTTACAACTGATAATCCGCCTTTTGTATGTCCAACCCAAACGCGGATGGCTTCAATCAGATATTTCGAGATGCCGCCTTGTGCCATGATCAACCCGGCAAAAACAAATCCGGGAATGGCCATCAAAGTGGTACTGTTGACGCCGGTAAACATTCTTTGGATAACGGTGTTAAGGGAAAAGTCCACCAGGTAAAGGCCGATAATACTTGAAACCGCTAAGCTTATGGCAATCGGTACCCGCATTAAAGCAAGTATAAATAAGAGACCAATGACGATTACTGTTTCCATAGAATATCATCCCCTCCAGTGTCATCTTCTTTTTTAACAAAGAACCGGTATGCTTTTTCACAAAAACGAATGAACAGGAGAAGACCTGCGAGCGGCATGATCAAGTAATTGATCCAGATAGGGAAACCAAGGTCGATCGTTTTAATCTGTTGTTCATAAGCGGTCATTACCATATCCATGCCAGTCCAAAAAATGAAGATACTGAAAAATAGGCCCACTAATAAAGTAAGTGTTTGAGAAATTTTTCTGAAAGTCGGACCTGCTCTGTCATACAGAATATCAATGGCAATGTGCTTGTTATCTCTAAGTGCAGTCGAAAAGCCGATAAAAATTGCCCAAACCAGGAGCATGGTATAAATTTCAGTAGCCCAGCTCTGCGATTGCCCCAAGACATACCTCATGAAAACGGAATAAAGACTAATTGCAATGCCGAACATAAAGAATAGAGCGGAGAAAGCGCTTTCAACTAAATCCAAAGCTCTTAAAACTTTCACATCATTTCCTCCTTCACACCTCAATGTATTTTGGATACGAGATTATAAGCTAAATCATAATATAAGATGAAAAGGATAACAAGTGCAAATAATTAAATAATTTTAAAAATTTAAACTAATAATAACCTCTATTTCAGAAAAAACTACTATAGTTTATCCGTGAAAATATAAGTTATTTTGGCATGATAATAATTAGAATATTAAATTTTTTCTTTACATTAAGTTTTTTCTGTGCTAATTTTGGGGTGAGTTGTATCCAAAAATCAAGATGGATTAATTTGACTCTGATTCAGCCATAAAATTCAATTTAGCAGGAGGGATGCGAATTGAAATGAAAACCCTTTCAAAATGCAGCGTCTGTAATGGATTAGTTTTATGCGCAAAAAACAAACAAGGGGGAAATAGTGTATGAAGAAGTTTGCCTTATCTTTATTTTTACTGACGTCCAGTGCATTCTTGGCTGCTTGTGGCAGTGATGAGCCAGCAAGCGGTGGAGGCGCAGACGGCGTTGAGGAAATGACAATCAAATTCTCTCACGTAGTAGCGGAAAACACGCCGAAGCATCAAGGCGCTTTGGCGATGAAAGAGTATATCGAATCAGAGTCGGATGGCAAGATCGAAGTCGAGATTTATCCGAACTCTTCGTTATTCGGAGACCAGGATGAATACCAAAACTTAGTTTCCAATAACGTTCAATTCATTGCACCCGATTTGACGAAGTTTGTTGGGAATAACCCGCAGTTCAACGTTCCGGCATTGCCGTTCATGTTTGATAATGACGAAGAAGCGATTGCTTTCTGGGATGGAGAAAAAGGGCAGGAAATCTTAAGCAGCCTTGAAGGAGATGGAGTTCTCGGCTTAAAAATGTGGCCGAACGGCGGTAAGCATTTGACCAATAACGAACGCGCAATCGATTCTCCAGACGATTTGAAAGGATTGAAATTCCGTACACAAGGCGGCCAGGTGCTGGAAGCACTTTACTCGGAACTTGGAGCGGGCTCCGAATCGATTCCTTTCTCTGAACTGTATACTGCACTTGATCAAGGCGTAGTAGATGGCCAGGAAAACACATTCAGCAATATCGAGTCCAGAAAGTTTGATGAAGTTCAAGACTACATGACTGTAATGAATCATACACGTGTAGACTACGCTATATTCACTAACACGGAATTCTGGGAAGGCATGAACGATGAAACACGTGAAATTGTCGAAGCTGGAATTGAAGAAGGAACAAAAGTGGCGCGTGAAGAAGCCATCACGTTGAATGAAGAAGCATATGAAATTATCAAAGAACGCGGTGAAGTTGAAATCACTGAATTAAGCCCGGAACAAATCGAGGAATTCAGAAAAGCATTAGAGCCGATCTATGATGAGTTTGAAGAATCTATCGGTGCTGATGTGTATGAGGCAGCCCGTGCTGCAGCAGGCCAATAATCATTGATTCATATCTTTAATTGAAAAAGTTGGCTGTGTATATAGCCAGCTTTTTCAGTTTAATAAAACGTGAAACCATCCATTTTAAAAAAAGGAGAATGATGATGAACAAAGAAAAATTCGAGCAAGGACTGGAAATTCGCAAAAGTGTGTTAGGAGCAGAATATGTTGAGAAATCCATTCAAAATGCCACCGATTTCAATATGCCAATGCAGGAGTTAGTCACGGAATACTGCTGGGGAGAGGTTTGGTCAAGACCGGGCTTGTCGAGAAAAACACGAAGCATTATAAACCTGGCAATGATCACTGCATTGAACCGGCCGCACGAACTGAAATTGCATGTCAGAGGGGCCATCAATAATGGGCTAACCCGGGAAGAAATTCAGGAAGTATTCCTGCAGACTGCCATTTATTGCGGTGTGCCGGCGGCAATTGACAGTTTCAGAACCGCCAAAGAGGTATTGGACGAGATGGACAAAGAAGAAGTTAATCCTTCTTAACGTGGTGTAATGGAAAGCCCTGGAAACGAGAAAAGAATCTGGTTTGGAATCAATGCCGGCTTAAATTTTTTCTTATATTTTGGATACAAAATACGAAAAGAAAAGCGTCGGAGTTTATTCAAACCAGATTCCCTTTATAGCTTGGGCTCATGATATATGCAAATATCCATATTGTTTAAATAAGAAGGCCAAATAGACAGATGCAGCCCAAGAGACTATTCTTTTAGATGATAAGCGATTGTTTCCATTAAATGGAGGAGGATTTTCATGAAGTTCCCTGAACGTGTCCAAATAAATGAAGTGGTTTTAAGAGATGGTCTGCAGCTGGAAGCGAAAATTGTCTCTTTGGAAGAAAAAAAGACCTTGTATGATTTGCTGATAAAATCCCATGTGAAGACTCTTGAATTCGGCTCTTTTGTCCATCCTAAACTAGTTCCCCAAATGGCAAATAGCGGAGAACTTTTTGCTGCTGTTGCTGCAGAAACCCAACGCCCCGCATTAATCGCCCTGATCCCGAATTTAAAAGGAGCGGAAAATGCCCAGTCGCATGGTGTCAGCCAGCTCAATTTTGTCTTTTCCGCAAGTGACACCCACAACCAGCAAAATGTACGCAAAAACACGGAGGAATCACTCGCCGAACTCGAAAGCATATTGGAATTTTGCAACTCGCATGGCATCACATTAAATGTCTCCATCGCGACAACATTCGGCTGCCCCTTTGAAGGGGAAGTGCCGGTGGAAAGAATTCAGAACCTGGCACGCCGGTTAGTCGGCATGGAAATCGATACGATTACATTGGCGGACACTACAGGAATGGCAAATCCAAAACAAGTCTACGATTTGCTTTCGTTGCTGCGAAATGAATTTCCGTCCCAAAAATTCAATTTGCATTTCCACAATACAAGAGGAATGGGCCTTTCCAATATCCTGGCAAGCCTGCAGGCAGGAATCGATAGCTTCGATACTTCACTCGGCGGACTCGGAGGCTGCCCGTTTGCACCTGGTGCTACCGGAAATGTCTGTACAGAAGACGTTGTCCATATGCTCCATAACATGGGCATTGAGACCGGTTTATCTTTGGAAGGTCTTTTAAAAGCATCGGCAGCACTCGAAAAAATCGTTGAACACCGGACACCGAGTCATCTTTTGAAGGCTGGTCCTTCTGACCGCAAATACCCGGTGCCGTCCAATTAAAAATTATCTGAAGTTCATACTAGCTCATAACAAAAATGGAGGCTGAATGATGGCAGAATGGCAAACGATTTTAGTGAACGAAGAATACGTTTCCGACAATGTATATATTTTGGAATTGAACCGGCCGGAGGCAATGAACTCCTTGAATACTTTAATGGGCATTGAATTGATCGAATGCCTGAAATCCCTGCAGAAAAAGCCGGACTTGCGCGTTTTGGTGTTAACTGCATCCGGAGAAAAAAGCTTTTGTGCCGGCGCTGATTTAAAAGAACGAAAAGGCATGACCAATGAGCAATGGAAAGAGCAGCATGACATTTTTGAAGATGCTTATGAGCAGCTTCGAAACTTCCCGTTTCCGGTCATCGCCGCAGTAAACGGCTTTGCATTAGGCGGCGGCATGGAAATGCTGTTGAGCTGCGACCTGCGTTATGCTGCAGACCACGCCAAAATGGGGCTGCCGGAAGTGACGCTCGGCATTATTCCCGGCGTCGGCGGTACACAATTGCTGCCAAGAGCCATTCCGGTCGGATTGGCCAAAGAGTTCCTATTTAGAGGAAATAAGATACCGGCAGAAAAAGCTTTATCTGCTGGGATTTTAAATGGTGTTTTTTCAAAAGAAGAGTTGCTGCCAGGCGTTTTGGAAGTTGCCAAGGAAATTGCCAAAAACGCTCCTTTGTCTTTGAAATCCATTAAGAAATCCATCAATACCGGATTGGAAACCGATCTCAACACCGCTTTGACGATTGAATTGGACCAATACTATAAATGCGCAAACTCAGAAGACCGGCAAGAAGGTGTACTGGCGTTCAATGAAAAACGCAAGCCGCAATGGCAGGGGAAATAAGTCGGAGATAGGGAAAACAGATGTTTATTCCTAAGAAAAGGAGCGGAAACGATGGAGCTTAGCAAAAAATTAGCGGAGTACAGCTTGGGGCTGTCTTATGAAGACCTGCCGAAAGAAGTGGTGGAATTCACAAAGCTTTGCATTTTGGACTATTTCGGGTCAGCGATTGCCGGTTCGGAAAAAGTGCCGGTCCAGATGATCAGCGAGCTGGCGAAAGAAATGGGCGGAGCGGAACAAGCGCATCTGGTGACCGGCGGACAATCGTCCGTATTAAACGCCGCTTTGGTGAACGGGGCAGCGAGCCATGTAGTGGAGCTGGACGATATCCATAAGGGATCGATTATCCATGCCGCGACGGTCGTCATTCCGGCAGCACTGGCAGTAGCGGAATGGAAAGGGCTGTCCGGCAAAGAATTGATTGCCGCAGTCGTTGCGGGATATGAAGTATGCTTCAGAATTGGGGAAGCCGTTTCGCCTTCCCACTATTATTACTGGCATAACACAGCGACTTGTGGAACATTTGGTGCAGCTATTGCCGCAGCTAAATTGCTCGGTTTAACTACGGAACAGACGATTGCTGCGCTCGGCAATGCCGGCACACAGGCGGCCGGTCTTTGGGAATTTATCGAAGACGGTGCGATGACGAAACAGCTGCATACAGGTAAAGCAGCCATGAATGGATTATTGGCCGCACTTCTAGCGCAAAAAGGGTTTACCGGGCCTCAAAAAATTTTGGAAGGGAACCGGGGCTTTTTCAAAGCGATGAGCGAAGAATACGATGCTTCCCGGGTTACGGAAGGACTCGGCAATGAATTTAAAATTATGGAAAACTCCTTTAAAATCCATGCATCCTGCCGGCATACCCACCATGCGGTCGATTTGTTGATTGATATATTCAATGACCGCCGGCCTAAGCTTGAAGAAATCGAATCGGTTACAGTCGAATCTTACCAGGTGGCGCTGAATATTACGGACAATGATAATCCACAGACACAGTATGCTGCAAAATTCAGCCTGCAATTTTGTTCTGCGCTCGCTTTGTTGAAGGGCAGTGCAACATTGGACGATTTTAGCGATTCGATGCTGTGGGATGAAGAAATCCGCCAATTATTGAAAAAAGTGAAAGTGGTTACTGATCCGCAAATTGACGCCGGTTACCCGAAGCAATGGGGGGCGGCAGTCGAAGTCCGCTTTGCCGACGGGGAAACCATCAAAAAGCAAACCGATTTTCCAAAAGGTGACCCGGAAAATGCGGTAACGGCTGAAGAGCTCCGGGACAAATTCCTGGCAATGACGGGCAAGTACCCGGCAGACCAACGGCAACAATTGGCTGATGATTTGCTGGATTTGGAAAAGCTTGAAACAGTTGAAAAAGTAATGGTGACGTTATAACTTATCCCAACAGCAAAGAGGGAGAAACGATGATTGATAAAAGAAGTGAGCAAATAAATGCAATCCAGAAACAACTCAATACATTAAAAGGCCATGAACTGGAGGAAATGGCGCACATTCTGTCTCTTTATCAAGATCAGACAGTTTCAGAAGACCATCCGAGTGCAGTGCCGATGCATTTCTTAGGCAGATTTTTAGGGATTACCCAAAACCAGGACGGCACTTCCGAAATGAAACTGGGCTTGCAAAATGCCAACACTTACGGGGTTGCACAGGGAGGCGCCATCTATACATTGGCAGATGTCGCCATCGGGTTCAGCATTTTGCAGGATGTCGAAGAAGGGCAAAAAGTGCTTACTTTAGAGTTGAAAGTCAACTTTATCGAAAAAGGGAAAGGATCCCGGCTGATTGCTTCTCCGATCATTTTGCGCCGCGGAAGAAGCACCGTAGTCTCTGAATGCGCCGTAACCGATGAACAAGGAATTTTAGTAGCAAAAGCACTCGGCACTTTTTATATCACCAGCTCCCGGAAAGCTCAAGAGGAGGAGACATCATGAAAGAAATACACTACCAGGCGATTGTTGAAGGAGTGAGCGATATGTGCAAAAGAGCCAATTACGACCTCGGAGACGATGTTTACACGGCTTTCAAAAAAGCCTTGTCTGCTGAAAAGTCGGAAACGGGAAAAGAAGTGCTCACTCAGCTGATTGATAATGCGGATATCGCAAAAGCTGAACGGGTCCCAATGTGCCAAGATACAGGAACTGCTGTTTTTATCGTCGAGCTGGGCCAGGATTGCCATATCACCGGTGGAAGTTTGGTTGACGCGATTAACGAGGGAGTGTCTAAAGGCTATGGCGAGGGGTATTTGCGGAATTCGATGATTTACAATCCGCTGAACCGCAAAAATACCGGCAATAATACACCGGCCATCGTCCATCTTGAACTGGTGGAAGGGGATGAACTGACGCTTCATATGACCGCAAAAGGCGGCGGTGCTGAAAATATGAGTGCCATGAAAATGCTGAAACCTTCCGACGGCATTGAAGGTGTGAAAGATTATATCTTATCAATTGTTAAAGTGGCAGGTCCGAATGCTTGTCCACCGTTAATCGTTGGAATCGGCATTGGCGGCAATTTTGAACGCTGTACGTATTTGGCGAAGAAATCGCTGTTTCGTCCAATAGGAGAGCGCCACGAAGACCCTGCAGTCGCGGAGCTTGAAGAAGAGCTGATGGGCGAAATCAACCGGCTGGGAATCGGACCGCAAGGGATGGGGGGCAGCACGACCGCATTGGATGTCAAAGTGGAAGTGGAATCCTGCCATATCGCTGCATTGCCCGTGGCAGTCAATTTGAATTGCCATGCGAGCCGCCATCAAACTACAACTTTATAGCAAGGAGGGCGAATTGTGCAAAAGAAAATCACGCTTCCATTAACGGATGCGGATCTTGATTCATTGAAAGCAGGAGACCGCGTGCTATTATCCGGCACCGTGTATACCGCAAGAGACGCTGCGCATAAACGGATGGTGGACCAGGAAAAAGAAGGCATCCCATTTCCGATTGATGTAGCGGGGCAAGTGATTTACTACACGGGCCCAACGCCGGCTAAACCGGGAGAAGTCATTGGTTCGGCAGGGCCGACGACAAGCGGAAGAATGGATTTATACACGCCGCGGCTTTTGGAGAAAGGCTTAAAGGGCATGATTGGAAAAGGCTATCGGAACGAAGAAGTGAAGGCGGCGATTAAAAAGCACCGGGCGGTTTACTTTGGAGCAGTGGGAGGCGCCGCAGCTTTAATCGCGCGCTCGATAAAAGCTGTGGAAGTGATTGCCTACGAAGATCTGGGAACCGAAGCAATCCGTAAACTGACGATTGAGAACTTCCCGGTGTTTGTCATCAATGACGTGCATGGCGGTGATATTTACGAAGAAGGCATTGCCCAGTTCAGGCAAGACCATTAGCCTGAACGGACCATTACAAAAGGAGGCGGAGAATGGATGAAAGCGGGAATCATAGGGCTCGGCAATATGGGTGGCCGAATGGTCAAAAGATTGCTGGAACAAGGGGTGGAAGTCGGCGTTTTCGATTTGAATAAAGAGTTTGTCCGTTCTTTTGTGGAGTTGGGGGCTGAAGAAGCCGAAAGCCCTGCGGAGCTGGCTGAAAAGTTCCCATACATCATTACCGTTTTGCCGAATGTTTTTATTGTCAAAGAAACGCTGACAGGAGAAAACGGCTTGATTAAAGGCATGAAACCGGACAGCCTGTTAATCGAAATGACGACGTCCATCCCTTCCGTTACGAAGGAATTGAACGAAATAATGAAAACGGAAGGCTTCCGGATGATTGATGCTCCTGTAAGCGGGGGTGTGAAAAAAGCGGAGGACGGAAGCTTGTCGATTATGGTGGGAGGCGAAGCGGATGATTTTGAAGAAGCAAAGCCGCTCCTTTCATTGCTTGGACAGAATATTTTCCATGTTGGAGAATCAGGGGCTGGCCATACGATCAAGGCATTGAATAATATGATTTCTGCGACTACTTTAGCAGCCACGGGTGAGGCCATGGCGCTTGGGGTGAAGCTGGGGCTCGATCCGAACAAGATGTTGGATGTCATCAATTCCAGTACGGGAAGAAGCTTTTCAAGTGACTTTAAATTTCCGAACCAAGTGCTGACAAGAAACTTCGAAGTCGGGTTCACACTGGATTTGATGGTCAAAGACTTGAAGATTGCCATGAGCATGGCAGAGGAAGAAAAAGTGCCGATGTTCATCTCCAGTGCTTCTTTCCAGCTCTGGAAGCATGCTTGGTCACAAGGAGGGGGAAGCGAGGACCATACAGCTATTGTTAAATACATTGAAGAAATGTTTGGCGTCGAAATAAAGGGATGAGCACCTCATCCGTACCGGATTTTTCGAAAGAATGCTAAAATTACTTCATCTTTCTTTATCTTGAGAGAAAAGTATTTAAGGGGTGCAGCATGGAGAATATCAGATTGACCGAACAAGACAGAGCCACTTTACAATTCAAAGTTACAACTAAATTAAGAGAATTGATTTTGAAGGGCGAATTTAAAATGGGCGAACGCCTGATGCAGGAAGAATGGGCACAGAAGCTAGGGGTAAGCCGAATGCCGCTCCGCGAAGCTCTGCGCCAGCTGGAAGTGGAAGGCCTGGTGCGCATTGAGCCAAGAAGAGGCGCGGTCGTAACGCCGGTTTCTACAGAAGACATTGAAGAGATTTATCAATTGCGGGCGCTCCTCGAAGGAGAAGCTGTCGTAAAATCCCTTCCGTTTTTAGACGAAGAAGACATTCAGGAGCTCGAGGCGATTTATGGGAAGATGCTTCAGTTAAAGGCGGATGAGACTGATATGGAGTCTTATATGAGATTAAACGCGGAGTTCCACCAAATCATCCGGGAAGGCTGTCCGTGGAGAAGAATCCAAGGGTTTATCGAAACGCTATGGAAAGGCATTCCGCCTTATACGCCAAGTTTACTGGCCAATCATTTGCCGGAATCCCACAAAGAGCATGGCCTGATGCTGCAATATATTAAAGAAAAAAATGCAGAAAAACTGAAAGAAGTAACCATCAACCATATTCTTCGCACAAAAGAAAACTTGATTCAAATGATTGGGAACAAATAGCTGCTGACAGCGGAAAACGAAGGGAGATCAGTTCATGAAGACATTGGAACTAGCCGTCATTCCAGGTGACGGAATCGGAAAAGAAGTTGTGCCGGAAGCACTTCGTGTATTGGATGCAATTGCAGATATTCACGGAGGATTAAAGTTCAACTATACGCATTACCCGTGGAGTTCTGAATACTATATCGAACATGGAACGATGATGCCTGAAAATGGGCTTGAACTGATCAAAGGAAGCGACGCCATCTTTCTTGGGGCTGTCGGAGATCCAAATCTAGTGCCGGACTATATTTCATTGGGTGAATTGTTGTTGAGAATCCGCCGTGAATTTGAACAGGTTATCAATGTCCGTCCGGCCAAGCAGCTAAGAGGGATGGTATCTCCGTTATCAAATCCTAAAAACTTCGATATTCTAATCGTGCGGGAAAATAGCGAAGGCGAGTACAGCAGCATCGGGGGCAGGGTCCACAATGGAATAGATGAAATTGTGGTTCAAAACGCCGTCTTTACGAAAAAAGGCGTGTCCCGAGTGATGGAATATGGTTTTGAAATTGCAGGAAAAAGAAACGGGCATCTGACAAGTGCGACCAAATCGAACGGCATCGCACATTCCATGCCGTTTTGGGATGAAATATTCAAAGAAATGTCTGCAAGCTATCCGGATATCAAAACCAGAAGCGAACATATCGACGCGCTTTCCGCCTTTTTTGTCACCCGTCCGGAAACACTGGACGTCGTTGTGGCGAGCAACTTGTTTGGCGATATTCTAAGTGATTTGGGTGCAGCCATAATGGGCAGCATCGGCATTGCGCCAGCAGCAAACATCAACCTTAACGGGAAATACCCATCGATGTTTGAACCGGTCCATGGCTCTGCCCCGGATATTTACGGAAAAGGCATCGCCAACCCAATCGGCCAAATCTGGACAGCGAAAATGATGCTTGACCATTTAGGTGAACCAGAAATGGGCGAAATTCTTTTAGAAGCAATTGAACGTACATTGGAATCCGGAGTGAAAACGGGTGACATTGGCGGCAGCTCTTCAACGCAAGAAGTGACAGATGCCATTATTGCGGCGTTGAAAGAACAAACAGGCTGATGAATAGCAGGGAATCGGGCAAAAGATCTTCAGTATAAAAAGCTGATTTTTGCTTTAGATTCCTTTTTTACACGTTTACAATTGTCGGAATTTTTAGTAGTATTTAAATTAATAAAATATTGTATCCAATATCCCAATCATTATATTCGAATGGATTCTGCCTTTAAAGGGCAGGCGCAGGCGACAGCTTGCGAAAGGAAGAAAGCGGTTTCAATCCATTTGACGGTTTTGCTGGCAACTATGTCAGAACGCCGAATATGCCGGAAATCGATTTAGAGGCGAAATCGAATTTATACGAACTGTTGTCGAATATCGGCAACTAGAATTTAAAAAAGGCAAGGAGTTGAGGCAATGGCTGAAAAGATGGAATTTGATACGGAACTTGCGCGGGAGTATGACAAAGGGGTGAGGCGGACGCTGCCGACTTATGACCCGATGCTCCGGCTTGCGAAGACGTTTCTGCGTTTCAATTTGGATTCGGATGCCTCTTTGTTAATTGTCGGAGGAGGAGGCGGAGGAGAGCTGACAGCGTTTGGGCCGGCTAATCCAGGCTGGCATTTCACAGTCGTGGATCCGTCAAAAGCGATGCTGGAAGTGGCGCATATGAAAGCGAAAGAACTGGAAATGCAGGAACGCGTAGAATTTATTCATGGAACGGTCGCGGATGTGCCTGCTGAATCAGGTTACGACGGCGCCACATGCATCCTCGTGCTCCATTTTCTTGCTGAAGTGGAAGACAAATTGGCACTTTTGAAGAAAGTGCGGTCCCATTTAAAGCCGGGTTCTCCGTTTGTGCTGGTTTCGAAAGTTGGCGATCCGACCCTTCCCGAATTTAAGGAATTGGTAGCATTATGGAAAAATTACTGGCTGGATAATACACGGATGACCGAAGAAAAAGTGGAAGAGCTGATGAAAGGAACGTTAACGGAGTCGGTAATTCCGGAAGAAAGATTAAGAGAACTTATGGAAGAAGCCGGTTTTCACCGGATTGCCAACTTCTTCAAAACCAATCATTTTGGCGGCTGGATTTGCTACGCCAAGTAAAAGTAGGGTGGATTCCTCCAAATTATGCGGTAAATAAGGGGCTGGAGCAGGGGGCCGGGAAGCATGAAACAATTCACCAGTAAAGATATAAAAGTATACGGTTCTTTTGCATTTGCTGTTCTTGCCTTTATCGCCGTTTACTATGGGTTGCCGGATGCCTTTAGTTATTCAGGAAAGATCATGACAGCGATTATTGTGGCCGGAGTGATTCTTTGGGCGTTAGAACCGATATCCTTGGGGCTGACGGCTTTAATGATTTTATTGGCGATGCTGTTGTTTGATGTCGCCGATTCAGCGGTTATTTTCAGCGGATTTGCTTCGCCGGCCACTTATTTGATTGTCGGGGGAATGATGCTTGCGACTGCGGTCGATGAAACTTCTCTCATTAAAAGAATGAGTTATATCATCCTGAAAAGGTGGGGAAGCCATTCGAAAGGACTGTTGGGCAGTATTATTATGATTCAGCAGCTGCAGGCATTCTTTATTCCTTCCACGGCGGTAAGATCTGCTCTGATTTTGCCGGTTTCCACCATGATCATCGAAACGACTGGAGCCAAAGCAGGCAGCAATCTGAGGAAAATGATCATGCTTGGTGTGGCTTTCGGCGGCATTATCAGCGGCACCTCCGTGATGACTGCGGCGATTGGGAATATCCTGACCGTCGAACTGCTGAACCGATTTGCCGGAATCAAGATTACGTATTTTCAATGGTTTTACTATACCTTTCCCCTATGGGCAATTTTAATCCCGGCTATTTGGCTGCTGCTGCTTAAAATTTTCCCTTTGCCGAAAGAGCAGCAGTACTTTCCCAAGATCAAAGAAGAAATGCAGGAGAAACTTACGGAACTCGGACCCGTCAACCGGCGGGAAGTCCGCTGCTTTGCCATTTTGCTGTTCATCGTCGCTTTGTGGCTGGCTGAACCGCTGCATGGCATGCATCCCAGCATCCCGGCATTGATCGGAGTTGTCTTGATGACATTGCCGAAAATCGGTGTAGCCGAGTGGGAGCCGGTGGTGAAAATAAATTACAATACGATTCTGCTGATCAGCGTTACCTTGTCGATGGGCTATACCTTTGTTGACTCGGGTGCGGCAGACACGATCAGCGAATACTTAAGCGTCGGCTGGTTTATGGCACTGATTCAAAATCCGTTGCCTGCGGTCATTATCGTGACAATCCTGGCGCAGATCTTCCATAAATTGATTTCAAATGTGGCGACCGCCGTGGTGGTGCTTGTGCCCATCATTATCAGCGTTGCCCAAAATGCCGGCATCGACCCGACGGTTACCGGCTTTGCGACCGGCCTGAGTTGCTTGTTCGGTTTTGTATTGATTGTAGAATCGATGCCAAATCTGCTTGCACACAGTACCGGCATGATTACCCAAAAAGATTTTTTGAAACCCGGCTTATACGCCACCATCATTTCAATAGCTGCCACTGTCCTGGTCGCTTCTACTTGGTGGAGCTGGATCGGATTGGTTTAAATATAAACTAAAATTTAGAAGGAGGGACTGTTATGTTGCCATTAGAGGGAATTACGGTGGTGTCATTGGAACAGGCAGTTGCAGCGCCTTTTGCCACACGCCAGCTTGCAGATTTAGGAGCCCGCGTCATTAAAGTGGAAAGGCCGGGACCGGGGGATTTTGCCCGTGGCTATGACCAAACGGTGAAGGGGATGTCGAGCCATTTTGTCTGGGCGAACCGCTCAAAAGAATCGATTGCTTTGGACTTAAAGCACGAAGAAGCGAAAAAAGTCTTGGAGGAGCTGCTGTCAAAAGCGGATGTGTTCATCCATAACTTGGCACCGGGTGCTGTGGACCGGCTCGGCTTCAGTGCAGCGGAACTAAAGGAAAAATATCCGCAGCTGATCATTTGTTCCATTTCCGGCTATGGCACTTTTGGCCCTTACACCAATAAAAAAGCATACGACCTGCTGATTCAATGCGAGGCAGGATTGGTATCGGTTACTGGCACTGAAGATACGCCGTCAAAAGCAGGAATTTCCATCGCGGATATTGCAGCGGGAATGTATACGTATACAGGCGTTTTAACGGCTTTGATTGCCCGGTCGAAAACCGGCAAAGGCGCAGTCATCGAAGTGTCGATGCTTGAAGCGCTTGCGGAATGGATGGGCTTTCCGCTGTATTATTCCGCTTATGGAGAACAAGAACCGAAACGGACCGGCGCGAGCCATGCCACCATTTATCCGTACGGTCCGTTCAAAGCCGGAGATGAGAAGTTCGTCTTTATGGGCATCCAGAACGAACGGGAATGGGTGCGTTTCTGCGAGGAAGTTTTGAAGAAACCGGAAGTTGCAGTAGACAGCCGGTTCGATAACAATTCCAAGCGGGTGGTAAACAAAGAAGCATTAAAAGAAATCATCGAAGACGTCTTTCAGCAAAGCGCATCCCTTCAAATTATTGATCTTCTCGAAGAAGCGAAAATTGCCAATGCCCGCTTGAACACATTGAAGGAACTGGTCGACCATCCTCAATTACAAGCGCGCAATCGCTGGAGTGAAGTAGATTCACCGGTGGGACCGCTAAAAGCCTTGATTCCGCCTGTTACGTCTGATGAAATCAGTTCAGTGATGAAGCCGATCCCGGAAGTGGGGCAGCATACAGAAGCTATCTTAAAAGAGTTTGGGTTTGATCCGGAGAAAATGCAGGCATCTACATCGACGGATGCTGCTGAAAAATAAAACAAGATTGAATCGAAATTGAAAGGACGGAGAAGCTTGTGGCTAAATTGAATGTGCAGGAAAGAGAACAGTTGAGAGAAGAAATCCGCCAATTATGTGCGGATTATCCAAATGAGTATTGGAGACAGCTTGACATTGAACGTGAGTATCCATATGAATTTGTGGGTGCGTTAACGAAAAGCGGCTACTTGTCGGCATTGATTCCTGAAGAGTATGGCGGGAAAGGCTACGGCATGACAGAAGCCACCATCATTCTCGAGGAGATCAACCGTTCAGGCGGCCATGCCGCCGGATGCCATGCCCAGATGTATACGATGGGCGCTTTGCTGAAGCACGGCAGCGAAGAGCAAAAGCGCAAGTATTTGCCTGATATCGCAAGTGGGAGCCTCCGTTTCCAGGCTTTTTCCGTGACGGAAGAGTCGGCGGGATCCAATACAACAGCAATTGAGACATTTGCAGAGAAAACGGATGACGGCTACATTGTCAACGGGCATAAAAACTGGACAAGCCGTGTTTTGCAGTCGGATTTGTTAATGCTGCTTGCCAGAACGACTCCGGCGGACCAAGTGGGCGCAAAGAAAACGGAGGGACTCAGCTTGTTCCTGGTCGATTTGCGCGAAATCCGCGAAAAGCAGCCGGAAACATTCGTAGTGGAGCCGGTGCGCACGATGTTCAACTATGCCACCAACCAAGTTTTTTATAAGAATATGAAAATCCCTTCGGAATGCTTGATTGGAGAAGAAGGGAAAGGGTTCCGCTACGTACTTGACGGCATGAATGCTGAACGTACCTTGCTCGCAGCAGAAGCAATTGGAGATGGCTATTTCTTCATCGATAAGGCGACCAGCTATGCCAACGAACGCGAAGTGTTTGACCGGAAAATCGGCACGAACCAGGGAATCCAGTTTCCGATTGCCCGCGCTTATGCAGCCATCAAAGCAGCTGATTTGATGCGCTATGAAGCGGCACGGAAATACGATGAAGGGGAAAAATACGGAGAACAGGCCAACCTGGCGAAGTATTTGTCGAGTGAAGCGAGCTGGCAGGCGGCCAATGTCTGCCTGGACACGCACGGTGGCTACGGCTTTGTAGACCAGTACGATGTGGAGCGGAAATTCAGGGAAACCCGCATGTACCAAGTGGCGCCGGTCAGCAATAATATGATCCTGGCTTTCCTTGGACAGAACGTGCTGGGCATGCCGAGATCTTACTAAAACTAAAAGCGAATAAGAAAGGATGCCGAGTGGTTTCGGCATCCTTTTTCAGCTTATCGAGAAAGATATAATCTATTAACTGATATTCCGCAACCCAGCTGCGAAGTTATTGGTCGAAGCTAGCGAGACCAATGGCTTTGCGACGAGCTTGCGCAGGAGCATATGTTTTAGCCGCGGGCGAGCGCCAAGCCTCCTCAGCCGCTGTGCGGCTTGCGGGGTCTCGGCTGTCTCGCTTTCCCGCAGGCAAGACAATGGCAGAAGCTTGCGAAGCCATGTCTTTGCGACGAGCTTGCGCAGGAGCAGTACGGTTTTCTCCGCTGGTTTGCTCCATATCGATAGTGAACTGTGAATAAAAAGCATGTATACTCATCTACTCTTTCTAATAAGAACAATTCTTTATTAAAAGAGTGAACCGAATGAAGCGGAAAGCGTTCACTTGGAGCGAAATAAATAAAGACTTCTTTTGTTTCTAAACAGCTTCAAAAAGGATGCCGAGTGGTTTCGGCATCCTTTTTAAGTAGCTTTATTTACTTCACTGCAGAAGGTTTGACGTCTTTTGGAATTGGGCAGAAATAAGGTTCTTTTGCCCGTTTCTTTTCGTGTTCAGCTTTTACCGCCTGGAGAGCGTTTTCGTTCTCGTATAGGTGGATGGCTGCAGCTGCCATGGACTGTGCGGCCAACAACATGCCGCTGTGGGCGAATGAGCTGAGGCCTTGAGTCACCATTTGCCAAGTATGCAGCGGCGTACCGATAGCGCTTGTGGCAGTCGTTAACTGTGCAGTCGGCACAACCCAACTGACATCGGAAACATCAGTAGATCCGGGCATGACTTTGTCGGCAGCGACATAGTCTGAAATGATATCGGAAAGGAATTTCCCTTCAAATTCACTGCCGTCGCCGAAATAGCCGAAGCTTTCCATGCCGGAGACAAAATTTTTCTTTTCACCTTCGGACAAGCTGTTCCAGATGCCTTTGGCGAATGTGATTTCTTCATCAGTCGGCTGGATCGGGCCGGCTTCCTGCAGCTTTTGGTAGAGGATTTCTTCTAAAGTACGATTGGGTTCATAGTTCGAGCAAGCTTTATCAAAGACAATCGTCATTTCGGTTTCGGTCATCAGCGCAGCACCTTCCGCAATTTTGCAGACGCGTTTGTAAATTTCATCAACCTGCGCAACTTTCGGTGCCCGGATCAAATACAGAACTTCCGCTTCGGATTGGACCACATTCGGCGAAATACCGCCGCTATTCGTAATGGCGTAATGGATGCGTGCTTCCTGAACAACATGCTCGCGCAGATAATTGACTCCGACATTCATCAATTCCACAGCATCCAGTGCACTTCTGCCGAGATGCGGAGAGTTGGCGGCATGAGAGGCAATGCCTTTGAAGCGGAAATAGACCTGGTAATTGGCAAGGCTTGATAAGCTCATGATGGTATTCGAATAGGAGGGATGCCACGTCAATGCCGCATCGAGCCCTTCGAAAACGCCTTCCCGGACCATGAAGGTTTTGCCGGAACCGCCTTCTTCTGCCGGACAGCCATAAAATTTCAACGTGCCCTTGATGCCGTTTTCCTGAAAATAGGCTTTGACTGCATAGGCAGCAGCGAGTGCGCCCGTACCGAGCAGGTTATGCCCGCAGCCGTGGCCAACTCCGCCCGGAACCAAAGCTTCCTGTTCGGTGCTGTTGGCTTTTTGGCTAAGTCCGGACAAAGCATCAAATTCTCCTAAAAATCCGATGACCGGCTTGCCTTCTCCAAATGTGGCGATAAAAGCTGTCTCAATTCCGCCAACTCCGCGTTCCACGTGGAACCCCTCTTTTTCAAGTTCATCTGCTAAAAAGCGGGCAGATTCAAATTCCTGGTAACGGGTTTCCGGATGCTCCCATATATAGGCGCTGATTGCTTCAAAGCGCTCTCTATTCGCTGATAAGTAATCTTCTACAGAAAAAGTTTTAATCACATTGCAGCCTCCTTTAAAATTCTTATATCCAGTATATCAAAAAAACCGCAAAAATTTTAAATCATTGATTTTTTCTGAATGATTGCGTCAGAGGCGAAAAATATTTCAAAAATTTTTAAGGCGCATGGTTACTGGCATCGTGAAAGATGAAAACGGTTGCAAAGTAGTTTGAATATTTATTCTATATTGACAACTTTTTCGGATTTGATATGATGGATTCAACTCAAATATCAAAAAACTATTTCGATGGAGATAGGCGGAGTACATAGGAATCTTTAGAGAGCTGATGGGTGGTGAGAATCAGCGGTTCCGGTCCTTTGCAGCACTCCTGAATAGATGGACTGAAATTCAGTAGGTTCATCCGGCTCGTGCCCGTTACGCATGTGAACCAATGAGGCTGCATCAATTCCTGAAGCAGTGAACTAGGGTGGTACCGCGAATCGAAAGACTCTTCGCCCCTTGCATTTTTATGTGAGGGGCGTGGAGTCTTTTTTTTATTGCTGCTTCTAAACACGAAAGGGGAAACCAATATGCTGACTGACCAACAAATTTTACGAATTCCAGGACCTACACCCATTCCGCCAAGCGTCAACCGTGCGATGAGCCAACCGATGATTGGCCATAGAGGGCAAAGCACTTCCGATATGATCCAGGATATCCGCCCGAAATTAAAGCGTGTTTTCGGTACACAGCAGGAAGTCATGATTTTAACTGCCAGTGGAACGGCTGGTCTTGAAACGGCGGTCGTTAACACTGTAGCACCGGGTGAAGAAGTATTAGTAGTGGTAACAGGTGCTTTTGGTGAGCGTTTTGCGAAAATCTGCAAAGCTTATGAAATTAAAACCCATGTGTTGGATGTGGACTGGGGGCAAGCGGCAGATCCGGAAGCAGTGAAAGCATTCCTAAAAGAACATCCGGAAGTGAAAGCGGTGTTCGCTACGTTCTGCGAAACCTCAACCGGCGTGCTGAACCCGGTGCAGGAACTTGCAGCAGCTGTAAAAGAAGAATCGGATGCCTTGTTTATTGTCGATGGAGTTTCTTGTGTCGGAGGAACCGAGACAAAAATGGATGAATGGGGAATCGATATCGTAGTGACCGGTTCGCAAAAAGCATTTATGCTTCCTGCCGGGCTCGCATTTGTAGCGGCGAGCGAACGCGCATGGGCGAAAATCGAAGCAAATCCGCAGCCGCGGTTTTATCTCGATTTGAAAAAGCATCGGGATAATATCCTGAAAGACACCACGCCATTTACGCCGGCATTATCGATTCTTTTCGGTTTGCAGCAAGTCTTGCAGCTGATGGAGGAAGAAGGGCTGGAGCAGGTATATGCACGGCACCGGTTGATGATGAAGATGACACGGGCTACATTCCAAGCTTTGGATATTCCGCTGCTCACTACAGATGCCGCCGCTTCTCCAACGGTCACAGCAGTTAAGCCTGCAGACTTCGATGCAGAAGCGTTCCGGAAAATCATGAAACAGGAATTCGGTTTTGAAGTGGCAGGCGGCCAGCAGCATTTGGCGAAAACCATATTCCGCGTCGGCCATATGGGCTATTGTTCACCAGCTGATATGCTGCAGGCGATTGCAATCATGGAAATCGGCGTCATGAAAGCCGGCAAAGAAATCGAACTTGGAAAAGGCGTAAGAGCTGCACAGCAAATCTACTTAAATGAAGGGAAGTTGGCACAATGACATACAATATCCTAATCAGCGATCCATTAAGCGAAGATGGCATTTATCCGTTGCGCCAAGCGGACGGCTTTAATATTGTGATGGAAACCAATTTGACGCCCGAGCAGCTGGGAGAACGGATCAAGGATTTTGATGCTTTGCTTGTTCGTAGCCAGACGCAGGTGACGCGCGACATCATCGAAAAAGCACAGCATTTGAAAATCATCGGCCGTGCCGGCGTCGGGGTGGACAATATCGATTTGGAAGCAGCGACAGAACACGGCATCATTGTCGTCAACGCGCCGGATGGCAATACGAATTCGGCTGCCGAACATACGATTGCGATGCTGATGTCGATGGCACGCAAAATCCCGCAAGCTTTCTATGCCTTGCGCAATCAGAACTGGGACCGCAAGTCGTATGTCGGGGTAGAACTGAAGAATAAGACGCTCGGCGTCATCGGACTCGGCCGGATCGGTACGGAAGTAGCGGCTCGGGCAAAAGGCCAGCGCATGAACGTTATCGCTTACGATCCTTTCCTGACAGCTGAAAAAGCGGCGAAGATGGGCGTTGATTTCGGTTCGGTGGAAGACGTCATCAAAGCGGCGGATTTTATCACTGTCCATACACCGCTTTTGAAGGAAACCCGCCATTTGATCAATGCAGAGGCATTCAAGCTGATGAAAGACGGCGTCCAGATCATCAACTGCGCGAGAGGCGGCATTATTGACGAAAACGCCCTGTATGATGCCATCAAAGCCGGAAAAGTGGCCGGCGCAGCATTAGATGTTTTTGAACAAGAACCGATGGTTGATTTCCGTTTGCTTGACTTGCCGGAAGTGGTGGCAACGCCGCACTTGGGCGCCAGTACGATTGAAGCGCAGGAAAGTGTCGCAGTCGATGTCAGCAATGACGTTATCAGCTATTTCACGACAGGCACTGTCCGCAACTCAGTCAACTTGCCGTCTGTACCGAAAGAAGTTATGGCAAAAATCGAACCGTATTTTGATCTTGCGGAACGCCTTGGGCGATTCCTGACCGACCTGAGCGATGGCACGGCGGAAGAAGTGAATATCCAGTATTCAGGGGATTTGGCGAATGTAGAAGTCGGGCCCTTGACGCGCAACGCATTGAAAGGCTTGCTGAAACGCCATCTCGGAGAAAACGTCAATGACGTGAATGCATTGTATTTGGCCAATCAAAAAGGCATCACGGTCAATGAAAGCAAGTCGACTACGGCAAAAGGCTTCACGAACTTAATTACGATGGAAGTGAAAAATGCCAACGGTACGCGGACAGCGGCTGGCACCTTGTTGAACGGACAAGGCGCACGCATTGTTAAAGTAGACAATTATTTAGTGGACATCGTCCCTCAAGGACATTTGGTCTTCATCCGCCATAATGACCGTCCGGGTGTAATTGGACGAGTCGGAACTTTGCTTGGCGAAGAAGGCGTCAATATTGCAACGATGCAGGTATTCCGCTCAAATGCCGGCGGAGACGCCATCATGATGCTGTCAATCGACAAAGTAGCCGAAGACAGTGGCTTGGCGCAATTGGAAAGCTTGGCTGAAATTGAACATGTCACAGCGATTAATATGTAAGTGAACTTGAAAGAGACCCTCATTGAGGGTCTCTTTTTCAATTTGGTGTGAAAGGTAAATAAACAGACAATCGGAAAAGCCGGATCCTTCGTTACAGCCGGACGCGTTCCGCGGGCTCGCGCCGAACTAACTCGGAACTTGCGTCCCGAGTGGATTTCGGCACTTCGCTGTCCCGCAGGAGTCGCCGGCTTTCACTTCGGATCCTTAGTGTGGAGGCTACCCAAAGGTGTCGCTTTTCTTCTGTAACTAAAAAGCTGAGCGTCATTCGGTCTATTGTTTACTTTCGAATGAAAGTGACACGCCCAACCGGTCCGGCCACGAAGACTCCTGTGGGACCAGCGAAAGCTGAAGGCCCCGCAGGCAAGGCATTGGCCGAAGCTTGCGAGGGCAAGCCTTTGCGACGGAGCTAGCGTAGCGATGCAGGAGCAGCGGGTTTTCGAAGCGACGAGGAGACTGAAGCTGAGCCCACGGAAAGCGAAGTGGCCGGTCCGGTTGGATTTATGCATGGGTATTCATTTCATTTAAAATTTGTTTACAGTTTGATGCCCTCAATGAGGGTATCTTCCTAGTTTATAACCTTTCCAATATCGGAAGCAGTTGTTTCAGGTGGTTGATTTCGTATGTAGGGATGATGCTTTCGTGCGGCGCTTTTTGTTCCCGGTTGATCCAGACTGAGCGGATGCCGGCTCTTTCGGCACCGATGATATCCGTCATTAAATTGTCGCCGACCATTAATACTTCATCTGCCCGGTAGCCGAATTTCGCCAAGGCATGTTCGAAGATCTCAGGAGCCGGTTTTCCTTTTCCGAAGGCTCCCGAGATGACGATATGGTCGAAATAAGGCGTAATTTCGGGGGTGATTTCAAGTTTGATATTCTGCAGGGCAGGAGAACCGTTCGTCAGCAGCAGAAGCTCGTATTTTCCTTTCAGCTCTTCGAGTACATCGAGCGTTTCTTCATAAAGAATCGGGCTTTGCCTTCTGGCTTCAGGAAAGTAATCGGCCAGCTCCTGACCCAGTTTAGGATCGTCGATGCCAATCTTTTTTAATCCCCTTGTCCAGGCTTCGCGCCGGTAGTCAGGAACGATTTTTTTCATTTCCTGAAAATCGGCACCTTCGTCATCAAAAGTTCCCCATAATCCTTCAAAAGGGTTGATGCCGATCATTTGGGTGAAAGGATAAGTGGCATAGGCAGAATAAAGCGCAGTCGCTTCTGCGCGGACTGCTGCTTCGAGTCCCGTGCAAGTTTGTCCGCTCTTTTCCGCTGCCCGCTCGCAAGTTTTCCGGAACGCTTCCGCCACACTTTTCTTATCCCATAATAAGGTATCGTCTAAATCAAAAAAAATAGCTTTTACGATCAGTGCCGCCTCCTCTTGACTGTATTTTCACTCAATTCAAGTGTACTGCACCTTCTGGAAAAAACAAAGCAGGCGAAAGGGCGGGAAGTGAAAAAACTGAAAGGATGATGATATGATATGGGCGAGGAGTGATGAACTTGACTGTCATTGGGATACCCAATGCTTTACTCGATGAAGCAACAGAGTTTTTGTCCGTCTGCTACTACGAATTAGGAAAAAATGAACACCAAGTCGAAACCCGAATTGCTGAAATTGCCAAGGAAATTGAACAGACAAATACGTACACACATACATTTGAAGAATTGGAACATGGCGCCCGGATGGCTTGGCGCAATAACAACCGCTGCATCGGCCGGTTATTTTGGAATTCCCTGACCGTCTTTGATGAACGCCGCCAGTCTACTGCCGAAGGCGCGTTTGACGCCTTGATGAACCATATTGAATTTGCATCGAATGGCGGCAAAATCCGTCCGGCGATCACGGTGTTTCCGGCGTCTCGAAATGGGGAAGATGCCATGCGCATTTGGAACCATCAACTGATCCGCTACGCCGGCTACGAAAGGAATGGAGAAATTATAGGAGATTCAACTTCCCTGGAGTTCACGAAGCAATGCGAGAAATTGGGATGGCAAGGCGAAGGCGGCCATTTTGACATATTGCCGTTGGTCATCCAAGTGAAGGGGGAAGAACCTTGTTACTTTGAACTGCCGAAAGAATCCATTATCGAAGTGGAATTGGAACATCCCGAAATCAGCCGTTTCAAAGAGCTGAAGGCCAAATGGTACGGGGTGCCGATTATCTCAGAGATGAAGCTGGAAATCGGCGGCATCCATTATACAATGGCGCCGTTTAATGGCTGGTATATGGGGACGGAAATCGGTGCGCGCAACCTTGCCGACGAAGACCGCTATAATTTGCTTCCGGCTGTTGCGGAAATCATGGGGCTGAATACCGACTCCAACCGTTCGCTATGGAAAGACAAAGCTCTGGTGGAATTGAATATTGCCGTGCTGGATTCGTTCCAAAAAGCCGGCGTTACAATTGTCGACCACCATACCGCTGCGAAGCAGTTCAAAAGCTTTGAGAAAAAAGAAGAAACAGCCGGGCGGGACTTGACCGGCAACTGGGCTTGGCTGATTCCGCCGATGTCGCCGGCAACCACTCATATTTTCCCTAAGCCCTATAAAAATGATATTGTGAAACCGAATTACTTCTATCAGAAGGCTCCCTATCATCTCTAAGGAGTGAAACAGTATGAAAGAATTCAAAGTCACGTATTTTTTTGACGAAGAGCATTACATCCGCCGGTTTATCCATGTCGAGTCCCAGGAAAAAGCGGAAGCTTTAATTCGCAGCGAACGAGATCAATATATCTCGTTTACTGACAGCAGAGGAATCTACCATGAACTGCATACAGGAAAAGTCCGCGTTATCCAGATCTCGGAGTATTTCCGGGTGGATAAAAGCAAAGCCAAAAAAGCCGCCATTGACTGAAGGCGGCTTTTTTCTGTCATTCGTTAATTGCGTTAAATGGAGTTTCTACTTATTTAAAGCTCAGGAAGCCATCGTCGACAGCAACGGTAGACCCATTGATGGCAGCAGCTTCCTCAGAGAACAGAAACTTCACGACGCTTGCCACTTTTTCAGGCTGAATCAGTTTGTTGTGCATATGAAGTGCAGACAATGCTTTTTTCATTTCTTCATCTTCTCCAAGAATCGGCGTATCGATAAATCCGGGAGCGACCCCGACTACCCGAATGCCGTGTTCAGCGAGTTCCAGCGCACCGGATTTAGACATCATGACCACTGCGGCTTTTGCCGCATTGTAGTTGAAGCTGCCCTTTGCAGCCATGGAACCGTAAATGGAAGCGGTATTGACAATTGTGCCTTTGGCTCCAAGCTCAACCATTTTCTTTGCGCCGTAGTAAATGCCGTAATAGACGCTGTGCTGATCGACATCGATTACTTTGTGGTAAGAAGCCGGATCCATCTCAAGCAATGGTTTAACAAGGCCGATGCCGGCATTATTGAAAATGCCATTTAATGTACCGAATGTTTTCACCGCGTAATTAACCATGGCTTCCACTTCTTCCGCTTTGGAAACATCCACTTTGAAAGTTGCCGCTTTGCCGCCTTGTGCTTCAATCTTCGCTGCAGTTTCTTTAGCGCCTTCTTCGTTGAAATCGGCTACGACAATGGCGTTTCCGGCTTCGGCTAATTGATAAGCCGCTTCCCGTCCGATGCCGCTGGCTCCGCCTGTAATGATGATCACTTTGTTTTCTGCCATATGAATTCCTCCTTTTGATTTTGGCCGAGTCTGGTTTAAAGTATGGTTGCCCTCTCTATAGTACCTTGCCCTGAAGACCCTGCTTTAAAACAAGCAATTAAGTTTTTGAGTATATAAGTCGATAGGAAAGTGGAGTTTATTATATAATAGGAGATAGTGAACGTTCTTCACATTCAAAGTTCAAAGAAAGTGGGAAACCCTATGGGACGCAAATGGAACAATATTAAAGAGAAAAAAGCATCCAAAGACGCAAACACAAGCCGGATCTACGCAAAATTCGGACGTGAAATCTATGTTGCCGCAAAACAAGGCGAACCGGATCCAGAATCGAATCAGGCGCTGAAAGTCGTGCTTGAACGCGCTAAAACATACAGTGTGCCAAGAGCTATCATTGACCGAGCGATTGAAAAGGCGAAAGGCGGTTCGGAAGAAAGCTATGATGAATTGCGCTATGAAGGTTTCGGGCCGAACGGTTCTATGGTAATTGTCGATACGTTGACGAATAACGTAAACCGCACAGCTTCAGATGTCCGGGCGGCATTCGGCAAGAACGGCGGCAATATGGGCGTCAGCGGCTCAGTTGCTTATATGTTTGACTATACGGCCGTTTTTGGCATCGAAGGCAAAACGGCGGATGAAGTGCTGGAACTATTGATGGAAGCGGACGTTGACGTACGCGATATCAGCGAAGAAGAAGACTCGGTGATCGTTTATGCAGAACCGGATCAATTCCATATTGTCCAGGAAGCATTCAAAAACGTCGGCATCACGGAGTTTACCGTTGCTGAACTGACAATGCTCGCACAAAACGAACTGGAATTGCCGGAAGACGCACAAGCCCAATTCGAAAAAATGATCGATGCCATCGAAGATTTGGAAGATGTGCAGCAGGTCTACCATAACGTTGATTTAGCTTAATAACATATTAAAAGCTCTTCATTCTAAAATGGAGAGCTTTTTTATATGATAAAGATTTCAAAATTGTTTTGGGAATTTTAGATTAGGGAAAAAGCTTAGAAGGCAAGTGACGAGAAAATGACGGTATGAGGTGTTGAAATGAACCTGAGGGAAAGAAAAACGGCCAAGAAAAAAGAAGATATTCTTCGTTCCGCCAGTTTGGTTATCTCGAGAAAAGGGTTCCGCCAGACTACAATGGAAGACATTGCGGCCGAATTGCTGATGACAAAAGGTTCCCTGTATTATTATTTTAAGAATAAAGAAGAATTACTGTTTTATTGCCACGAGCAGATTTTAACCACTGTTTTGGACCAATTGAGGAGAATCAGCCAACAGGACATCTCTTCCAGTGAGAAAATGAAAGCAGCCATCAAAATCCATTTGGATACCGCTATCCGAGAAAGAGAAATATTCAACCTGGCGGTAAAGCCGGAACAAATTTTTTCGGGTGATTATGTGGATGTCATTGTACAAAAACTGGACGAATATGCGGAGCTTTTCGATCAGCTGATTCTTCAGGGAGTCCAAAAAGGCGAATTTTCGGTTTCACAGAAGAAAATGGCACGGATGATTATTTTAGGGGCGGCCAATTGGATTCAGGTATGGTATTTGCCTGAAGGGGAATTTAGCAAAGAGGAAATCGAACAAGTTTATGCGGATTATTTATTGAAAATCTTAACATAAGATGATTAAGGATCTTTCAAGCTAAGGGAGATGGGGAAATGAAAGCAATCGTTGTGAAGGAACTTGGAGCGCCGGAAGTGCTGCAGCTTCAGGAAGTGGATAAACCGGAAATTGCTTCGCATCAAGTGCTGATCCAAGTACAGGCGATCAGCGTGAATTTTGCGGACATTAAGGCACGCCAAGGCCAGTACCACGGCGCCGAAGCGGGTGCTGCATTTATCCCGGGACTGGATTGCGCAGGGGAAATTATCAAGGTGGGAAGCGGCGTAACGAAGTTTAGGCCGGGGCAGCGGGTGATGGCTTTTCCGAAAGACGGGTCCTACGCCGAGTACGTGGCAGCGGATGAAGCGTTGACTTATGCGGTTCCGGATGAATTGGATATTGAAACAGCGGCGGCTTCGCTGACAGTGGGCATTACAGCGTACAATGTTATTCGAAAAATAGCGCGCCTCGCTCCGGGAGAAACCATTTTGATTCATGCGGCAGCTGGCGGCATCGGTTCGACGGCCATTCAGCTGGCTCGACTATTTGGAGCAGGCACAATTATCGGGACAGTAGGCAGCAATGAAAAAATAGAAACCGCAAAAGGGTTTGGAGCGGATCATGTCATCAATTACGTATCAGGCGATTTTGTTGAGGAGGTCAAGCAATTGACCGGCGGCAAAGGAGCAGACGTCATTTTGGATACAGTCGCTGGAGAAAATTTCGAAAAGAGCATGGAATGTCTGGCTCCGTTTGGCCGGATTGTTTCATTTGGCCATGGCAATACAGGGTCGGTGCCGGGCACGCTTACCACTGCCGATCTGCATTCCAGTTGCCGTTCTGTCCTCGGCTACAGCACAGGAACTTACCGGAAACGGCGCCCTGAATTTTTGGAAGAGGCAGCGGCGAAAATAACAGAGTTGATGCTTGAGAAAAAATTGGAGATTGCGATTTCAAAACGCTTTCCCCTGGCAGAAGCAGCACAAGCACATGCCCATATCGAAAGCCGAAAAAGCATCGGCAAGATTTTGCTGATGCCCTAAAGCATTCTGAAACCCCGCTTCTCTTGAAGGAGAGAAGCTTTTTATTTTTGTTATAATCAGAATAGCAACTATTTTACTTTTTAATTCAGTAAAATAGTAGTGCACTTATGATAATAGTAGCGTTTTTGAATAGCGCTATTTAAATATAATGACATATCATTATATTAAGATATATTTAAAGCTTGTATATTATTTTATGTTTCGGTTAAACTATTGTTTAAGTCTGAAAAAAAAGGAAGAGATGCATGAAAAAAAATAGTTTGACTGTGAAAGTATTATCCGGACTTGTTCTCGGGGCAATTGTGGGCTTGCTGATTAATTTATTCGCACCCGGGGCATTCGAAAATTTAAATACATATTTATTTGTCCCACTTGGCCAAATCTTTTTAAGCCTGATTAAGATGCTTGTCGTACCCCTCGTACTGTTTTCAATCATTCTTGGAACGACAGGTCTTGGTGATCCGGCAAAGCTTGGTCGCATCGGTTTTAAGACCATTGCATACTTTTTAGTAACCACAACTATTGCAATTTTAATTGGGCTTGGTTTGGCAGCGGTAATTAAACCGGGGCTTGCAGGTGATTTCGATCTTGAAAACGCTTCATTCGAAGTGGAAGAAGCTCCGGCAGTAGCTGAAACGCTTTTAAACATTATTCCAGCTAATCCATTGGCTGCTATGACAGAAGGCAATATGCTGCAAATTATTGTGTTTGCTGTATTTGTCGGTTTGGCTTTGACTGCGCTCGGAGAAAAAACGAGAGGCGTCGTCAAATTAATTGAACAAGGAAATGAAATTATGATGTATCTGGTCGGCTTAGTTATGAAATTTGCGCCATACGGTACATTCGGTTTAATCGCGACTGCTGTAGGATCGCAAGGTTTCTCTGCCATGAAAGCCATGGGTTCGTATATGGTCGTTATTTTAGCAGCATTGCTGCTCCATGCGGCTTTCACTTACGGCGGAACAGTTGCATTTTTGGCGAAGAAAAATCCGATTTGGTTTTTCAAAAAGTTCGCACCGGCTATGACGGTGGCTTTCAGCACATCAAGCAGTACAGCTACGCTTCCAGTATCTATGGAAGTAGCACAGAAAGACTTGGGAGTGCCAAAATCCATCAGCTCATTTGTACAGCCGCTCGGTGCAACAATCAATATGGATGGAACAGCTATTATGCAGGGTGTGGCTACCATGTTCATAGCACAGGCATATGGCGTTGATTTGACGGCTATTGAACTGGCGACGGTTGTATTAACCGCAGTACTAGCCAGTATTGGAACAGCAGGAGTTCCTGGAGTGGGGCTTATTATGCTCGCTATGGTTCTGGGAAGTGTCAACTTGCCGGTTGCAGGAATCGGTCTCGTTATCGGAATTGACCGCTTGCTCGATATGACACGGACAGCTATCAATATTTCAGGAGATGCGGCATGTGCGGTATATGTGGCAGAAACTGAAGGCAAGCGTGTCTTGAAAACAGAAGAAGCAGAAGCGTAAAAATAAAAGAACCTCTTTCTTCCGCTCGGAATTTCCGGACGAGTAGAAGGAGGTTTTTTCTATTTCTGAGGAAGGTCTAAGTGCCTAGCTATCCCTTAAATTTACAGCTGCAGTTTTTTAGGCTAAGTGGATAGATATAATTCGAGAATCGAATTAATAGGTCGTATAATTCAAATATTAAAACTTTTCAGTTTATTATTGTTCGAATAGAAATTCTTTTCTATACTAATGTCAGAATGAAAAGGGAGGAATAAATTTGAAGAAAAATTATTTTGTTCCAGTCTTATTATCTTCAGCTCTTGTACTTAGTTCATTTTCTGCAGTTAATGTCTTGGCTGCGCCACCGGATGATTCCGGCAAGGTGGGGAACG
Source organism: Planococcus chinensis (assembly GCF_020071995.1). Taxonomy (GTDB): domain Bacteria; phylum Bacillota; class Bacilli; order Bacillales_A; family Planococcaceae; genus Planococcus; species Planococcus chinensis_A. The sequence goes on from NZ_JABWTK010000001.1 coordinate 572,984, forward strand.
AAACGAGCAGCGTACCCGTTTTTGTGAAAGAAAAGTTTGGTGAAAAGCAGGTGGGCAGCACGGCAGCCCATGCTTTGGATTATTTGAAGAAGAATGAAAAGCATGTTGGCGTAGCCCAACCGGATAAGAACTTGAAAGTGAAAAACATCCAGAAAGATTCGCTTGGCATGAAACATATCCGCTTTAACCAGACCGTGAAAGGCATTCCAGTAGAAGGAGCAGAAGTGGTTGTCCATTATAATAAACAAGATGAACTGGTGTCTGTAAATGGCAGCCATGTTCCGGAAGCAACCGAGGAGATCGACACATCAGCAGTTGTCAGTGAATCGGCAGCGGTGGAAGCAGCGAAGCAGGCGGTAAACGCTCCAGCACAACTGGAAGAAACTCCTTCAGCGGAACTGGTGATTTATCCTTTTGAAGGAACCAATCATTTGGCCTATAAAGTGAACGTCAACTTCCTCGGTGAAAAACCAGGGAACTGGTTTGCCTTTATTGATGCGAAAAGCGGGAAAGCCATCGACCAGTATAATGCATTGATGCATGTGGACAACCATCACGAATCGGTTGGAACAGGCGTCCTTGGTGCACAGCGGAAAATACATACCACACGGACCAAACTTCCGAACCAAGGAACGATTTTCAGTTTGTCGGATACTTCGCATGCGGGATTGGAAGGGATTTTCACTTACGATGCAAATGACGGCAAAATCTTTTCCAACAACAGTGCATCATGGAAAGACGACTACCAGCGTGCAGCAGTGGATGCGCATTACAACTCGGAAGTCGTCTATGATTATTACTTAGAGGAACATGGGCGGAATTCACTCGATGACAAAGGAATGGCCATCGTTTCTTACGTGCATTACGGCGAAAATTACAATAACGCCTTCTGGAATGGCCGCCAGATGACTTACGGCGACGGGGATGGTTCTTACATGGTGCCATTATCTGCAGGGCTTGACGTCGCTGCGCATGAAATGACGCACGGGGTCATCACAAACTCTGCTAACCTTCAGTACCGCTTCCAGTCAGGTGCATTGAACGAATCGTTTGCTGACATCTTCGGGGCATTGATCGACAGTGAGGACTGGGAAGTCGGAGAAGATATTATGGGGCCAGGGGCGAAAGCGGATGGCCGCGCATCGCTCCGCAGTTTGAGCGACCCAAGCAAATACCCGGTTAAGGCGGATTACGTTCCTTACGGAAACGGAGAAGGCAACTACCCTTCGCATATGGACGAATACTACGACCTGCCAAGAAGTCTTGATAATGGCGGTGTGCACATCAACTCGTCCATTACCAACCATGCGGCGTATTTGATCGGTGAAAAAATCGGAAAAGAAAAGCTGGGCCAAATTTTTTATCGGGCGCTTACAGTGTATTTAACGCCGACTTCTAATTTCAGTGATGCGCGTCAGGCTATTATTCAGTCGGCAGCAGACATTTATGGAGAAGAGAGCGCTGAAGTGAAAGCCACCGCTGAAGGTTTTGATAGTGTCGGCATTTACGAATAAATCGGTAATCTAACAAATATGTGCTTGGAATATTATAAATAGTTTATAAAAGGATTTTCATCTGTTGATGAAAATCCTTTTAATATGGAAAATCTTCACATTGACAAGGGGTGTAACAGCGTTGTATATTCTGTGTAACCGGTTACACATTCGGACAGAACGGAGCATATTTATGACGACGATTAGAGACGTGGCGAAAAAAGCAGGAGTTTCCGTAGCGACAGTATCCCGCTACTTAAACGACAGCGGATATGTCAGCGGAGATGCAGCGAAAGCAGTGGCTGCTGCTGTAAAAGAATTAAAGTATGAGCTGAATCCTGTTGCCCGGTCCCTCAACACGAAAAAGACCAATTTAATCGGTCTCATAGTGCCGGACATCACCAATCCATTCTTTCCGGAATTGGCCCGGGCAGTGGAAGACGTGGCTTTGACCTATGGCTATACCGTCATTTTGTGCAATTCGGATGAAAATCCAGAAAAAGAAAAAAATTACCTTGAGACGTTAAAGAAAAAATACATCGATGGTTTTATTGTGACATCCAATCAGCTCGACGCGCCGCATTACGCCAATATGGCGCTGCCGATCGTGGCGCTTGACCGGGCAATTAACGAGCACATTCCAACGGTTGCCTCGAATAACAGAGAAGGCGCTGCAATCGGGACCCGTGTACTGTTGGAGAGGAACTGCAAAAAAATCCTTTTCCTGCGCGGGCCGGAAGAACTGAATCCGGCAAACGACCGCTACGAGGGCTTTATGGATGCCATCCGAGATGCCGGTGTGGATTATCAGATAGTGGTTTGCCCTTTCCATTTTGCCGACTCGGAAAAAATAGTGGATGAAGTCCTGAGGGAACACAAAGACATCGACGGCATTTTCGCCAGCAGCGATGTGTCAGCAGCGGGTGCTTTAAAAGCTGCAAGCAAGCTAGGCATCAATGTGCCGGATGAACTGCAGGTTGTCGGCTTTGATGGAATCGCGATGGGTGCAATGCTGACACCGGGCTTGACGACCGTCGCACAGGATGTTTATAAAATGGGGGCCATTGCCACCCGTGTTTTGATCAAACGGATCGAAAATCAAGTGGAAGAGCAGCATTTCTTTGAAGTGCCGGTCCAGTTGAAAATCCGTGGAACCACAAGGAGCGTGGAAAAATGATTACAGTAGTAGGAAGCATAAATATGGATCTGGTCGTACGCACCAGCCGTTTTCCGAAACAAGGCGAAACGGCGCTCGGTGATTTGTATACGACAGTTCCTGGAGGGAAAGGCGCCAATCAGGCTGTTGCAGCAGCGAGGCTTGGCGGCAAAGTCCAAATGATCGGCGCTGTGGGGACGGATGCTTTCGGAGACGAATTGCTTGCGGGCCTAAAAGCGGAATCCATTCAGGTCGATGCAGTGAAACGGGTTGATGGAACAAGCGGCATTGCCAATATTCTATTGTCTGAAGGCGACAATCGGATCATTGTTGTGCCGGGTGCGAACCATCAATTGGAAACAGAGGAGATGGATGCATTTGAATCCCGGCTGGCAAACAGCCGTATGGTGATCATGCAGCTTGAAATCCCGATTCCAGTCATTCAGCGCACCTTGGAAATTTGCCATCGGCACGGAGTTCCAACGATTTTAAATCCGGCTCCAGCTACAGGCTTCACCGATGAATTCCTGCCTTATGCGACGTACTTAACGCCGAATGAAACCGAAGCAGAGGAAATGTTCGGAGAGGATTGGGAAACTGCGCTCGAACAATACCCAAACCGGCTAATCGTCACAATCGGCCAAAAAGGCGCGCGCTATTTTGATGGCTCCCGCCACGTGACCGTAGAAGGATTTGCTACCGAAGCAATTGATACAACGGGCGCAGGCGATACATTTAATGGAGCGCTCGGTGTTGCATTGGCTGAAGGCATGCCATTTGAAGAAGCCGTACGCTTTGCCAACGCGGCAGCTTCATTATCAGTGGAAAAATTCGGTGCCCAAGGCGGCATGCCGAAACGTGAAGAAGTTCTGGCACGATTAGGAGGAAGAGAGCTATGAAAAAGTTGGGAATGATCAACCGCGATATCGCTGCTTCTCTTGCTTCTTTCGGCCATACGGATTTGCTGGTTATCGGTGACTGCGGTCTGCCGATTCCAAAAGGCGTTCCATGTATCGATTTATCTTACCGCATTGGTGAGCCTTCGTTCCTAACGGTTCTTGAGGCAGTGCTGGATGACTTTCAAGCGGAAGCGGCTTTCATTGCCCGGGAAATAACCGAAGGCAATCCGGAAGTGGAAAAGAAGATTCTGGAGCAGCTTAAAGCGGATTATATATCACACGAGGAATTAAAAGAACAAAGCAAACAAGCGAAACTGATTATCCGTACAGGGGAAGCGACACCTTACGCAAATATTGTCCTTCGTTCTGGCGTGATTTTTTAACTGGGAGGTGAGCCGCCATGATTAAAATGACCAATATATCAAAATCATTCAGTGGGAACCAGGTGCTGAAAGATGTCCAGTTTTCTTTGGAAAAAGGGGAAATTCACGCCTTGATGGGTGAGAATGGTGCCGGCAAGTCGACCATGATGAAAATATTGACCGGCATTTATTCCCGCGACAGCGGAACGATTGAAGTAAAAGGGAAAGAAGTGGAGTTTACTTCACCCAAGCAAGCGGAAGAAGCGGGAATTGCAGTGATTCACCAGGAATTGAACATCCTGCCGCATCTATCGATCACCGATAACCTGTTTCTTGGTAAAGAAGAAACGTTCGGCCGCAGCGGAATCCTGAAAACCAAAGCGATGCGCGAGAAGACACGGAAAGCTTTAGCGGAACTCGGCTTGAACGTTGATCCGTCCCAGCCGGCAAGCACATTGTCGGTTGGCCAGCAGCAGATTGTGGAAATTGCAAAGGCTTTGTCCGCCAATGCTGAAGTGATTGTCATGGATGAACCGACAGCGGCTTTGACAGACCGGGAAATTGATACCTTGTTTGATACCGTACGAGGCTTGCAAAGCAAGGGCGTTTCGTTCATCTATATCTCTCACCGTATGGAAGAGATTTTCGCTTTATGTGACCGCATTACAATCTTGCGGGACGGACAATACGTCGGAGACCGGAATATCAAAGAAACCTCTTTTGAAGAAATTGTCCAAATGATGGTAGGCCGCGAACTGGGAGAGCGTTTCCCTGAGCGCAATGCACAAATTGGCGATGTCAAATTGGCCGTCAAAGGCTTGTCGCGGAAAGACTGTTTCGAAGACGTCTCATTTGAAATCCGCAAAGGCGAAGTGCTTTCGATTGCAGGGCTGATGGGGGCCGGGCGTACCGAAGTGGCCCAATCGCTGTTCGGCTATAAGAAAGCGGATTCAGGAACTGTCGTATTGGACGGGCGGGAAGTAAAAATCGATAAACCGAAAACAGCGAAGGAATTGGGCATCGGCTATGTAACCGAAGACCGCAAATCCGAAGGGCTGATTGTTGATTTCACCGTAGAAGAAAATGTCAGCATGACCAATTTTTCATCGATTTCGAAAAATGGCCTGATTTCCAAAGATAAAGAGCGCTCGCTCTATGAAGGGATGGTCAAACGTCTCGGAATCCGTACATCCGGACCAACCCAGACGGCAAAATCTTTGAGCGGCGGGAACCAGCAGAAAGTGGTTATCGCGAAATGGCTCGGCATTGAGCCGGAACTGCTGATTCTGGATGAACCGACCCGCGGAGTGGATGTCGGGGCGAAAAAAGAAATTTACTCGATCATCAACGAATTGGCAGAACGCGGCGTAGCGATTTTAATGATTTCGTCCGAGTTGCCGGAAGTGATCGGAATGGCGGACCGGGTCATCGTCATGCACGAAGGAAAAGTGACGGCTGACTTGCCAAAACAGGAAATGACACAGGAACGAATTATGCATTTTGCTACAGGAGGTGGAAAACTTGCAGTTGAAAACAGCTAACCAGTCAATCATACAAAAAATTGCTCCGTTTATCGGGCTGATTCTTATCATTCTTATTATTTCCATTTTAGAGCCAAGATTTCTGGCTACGAGCAACTTACTGAACGTTTTGCGGCAAGTTTCAATGAATGCCTTAATCGCATTCGGGATGACATTTGTTATTTTAACCGGAGGAATCGACTTGTCGGTCGGCTCGATTTTAGCCCTTACCGGAGCAGTCACTGCCGGCATGATGGCAAGCGGCATGGATCCGATTTTGGCGATGCTGCTCGGCTTATTGCTGGGTGCAGTTTTAGGCGCTATTAATGGGATCATCATTGCCAAAGGGAAAGTGGCGCCGTTTATCGCGACGCTTGCTACAATGACGATTTACCGTGGCCTGACGCTCGTTTACACAGAAGGCCGGCCGATTTCCGGACTTGGGGATAATATGGCTTTCCAGATGCTTGGCAAAGGCTATTTCCTTGGAATTCCGGTTCCGGTTGTCACGATGCTGGTCAGTTTCGCGATTTTGTACTTCATCTTGAAAAAGACAACTTTTGGCCGCCGTGTATTTGCGGTAGGCGGCAATGAAGAAGCGTCAATTCTTTCCGGCATCAATGCCGACCGCGTAAAGATCTACGTTTATGCACTGGTTGGATTGCTGGCAGGGCTTGCTTCATTGATTTTGACTTCACGATTGAATTCAGCCCAGCCGACTGCCGGGGAAATGTTCGAGCTGGACGCCATTGCAGCGGTTGTTCTTGGCGGCACCAGCTTGACCGGTGGACGCGGCTGGATTGTCGGCACCTTGATCGGTGCGTTGATTATTGGAGTGTTAAATAATGGTTTGAACTTAATCGGGGTTTCATCCTTTTTCCAGCAAGTGGTTAAAGGTGCAGTCATATTACTAGCGGTTCTCTTGGACCGCAAAAAAACAGCATAAGGGGTGTTGGAAAATGAAAAAAACGTTCTTACTATTGGCATTGATGGCAATGATGGTTTTGGCAGCTTGTTCGATGGAAGCTCCAGGTTCGGATTCTGAAGATGCAGGAAGCGGCTCTGAGTCCGGCGGCGATTACAAAATCGGGTTCTCTATTTCTACCTTGAACAACCCGTTCTTCGTCACTTTGAGCGAAGGCGCGGAAGCGAAAGCAGAAGAATTAGGTGCAACAATTTCTGTAGTGGATGCACAGGACGACGCAGCAAAACAAGCAAGTGATGTAGAAGATTTGATTCAACAAGGCGTAGACTTGATCATGATCAACCCTGTGGATTCTGAAGCGGTAATTGCTGCTGTTGAATCTGCAAACTCTGCAGACATTCCGGTAATCACGGTTGACCGCAGTGCAGCAGGCGGAGAAGTGGTTTCCCACATTGCATCTGATAACGTTGCCGGCGGAGAAATGGCCGGAGAATACTTGTTGGAACTGGTTGGCGACGGTGCACAAGTAGCTGAACTGGAAGGTGTTCCGGGAGCTTCAGCGGCACGTGAACGCGGAGAAGGCTTTAACAAAGTGGCTGCTGAAAGCCTAGATGTAGCAGCAAAACAAACTGCTAACTTCGACCGTGCAGAAGGCTTGACGGTTATGGAAAACATCCTGCAAGGAAACCCTGACATTAAGGGAGTGTTCGCGCACAACGACGAAATGGCATTGGGTGCTCTTGAAGCAATCGAAGCAGCTGGAAAAGATATTACAGTAGTTGGGTTTGATGCAACAGACGATGCTGTAAAAGCAGTGGAAGAAGGTCGTTTGGCTGGAACGATCGCTCAGAAACCTGAATTGATCGGCCAGACTGCAGTCGAAGCCGCTGTGAAATCATTGGACGGCGAAGAAGTGGAAGCATCGATTCCGGTTGAATTGGAATTGATTAAACAGTAAATAGAAAGGAAGGCATTGCGGAAACGCAATGTCTTTTCTTTTATCTGCTATACTATCTTCAATAGCTAAGTGCAGGAGGCGATGGAATGAGAGATGTCTGGAAGCTGAAGTACGGGGCGCACACGATTCAAGTGGAGAAAACGATAGCAGGAGAAAAGCTTTTTGTCGATGGCGTGCTGCAGGACGAATTACTCGGTTTCCACCTGAGTTCACGGCTGTTCGGCAAAGTGAAGAATGAAGACGGAGAAACGGAAAACATCAAAGTATCGATCGGCTGGCGTCTTTTTAAAGTGCAATGCCGCATTTTCGTAGGGGAACGGCTTGTCCATTCGACGGATATCCAGTGGGAAGGCTGAAAAGAGAGGTGCATACTTTGCACCTCTCTTTTTATGCTTAATTTTGCCGATATTATAACCAATTGTGTCGGAATCCCGGTTTTCAACAATTAAATGGCCTAGAATCTTCTACACCTCAAGTCTTATCAATAAAAAGTCCTGCGCCTGATGTCGCAGTTTTTGCACCCGGCTACAATAAAGACAAGTAAAAACGCAGGGCTGCAAGAGGCGGCTGGTGAGGAGATGAAACAATGGAGGTCTATATGGTGTTTACCGATACGAAGACTCCGCTGTCAAAAATGATCAAACTGTATACACGGCATCCATACAGCCATGTATCACTGTCATTCAACCGGGAACTGAATGAAGTGTACAGTTTTGGCAGGAAAAATGCGAACAAAGCATTCAGTGGAGGTTTCGTCAAAGAAGATTTGCATGGAGCATTATTTCAACGTGCGCACTGTGCAATATTCAAATGTCAGGTATCCGAGGAGGGCTATGCGGCCATGAGGGCGTTTATCCATAAAATGGAGCAGCGCCATGAGCAGTATAAGTATAATTTGGCTGGCTTGTTCGGTATAGCACTTCAGAAAGCCTTCGAACGGGAAAAAGCTTTTTTCTGTTCCCAATTTGTCTCAGAAGTTCTGCAATGCGGCGGCATCCAAGTTTCAACAAAACCGTCTTCCCTGACGATGCCAAGTGATTTATTCGATGCAGAACAATTCGACTTATTGTATCGGGGTGCAATGGAGGATTACCCTTTTTTCGAAAAGGTCCATCTGTCTTTGCAAGAAGAGAATTGTTTAGCGGAGGTGCTTTAGCATGAAGAAAATCCTGATTTTTCCGCTTCTAAACAGTATGCCGTCCGGCCATCACCAAGTTGCCGATGCTTTCTCTGAATACGTAGCGGGCGATTCTTTTGAAGTGGAATGCAAAAAAGTGGACCTGTTGAGCGAATGGAATGCCAAAGCCGAAATGGTGACAGTGAAAGCTTATTTGCAGTGGATCCGACGGTCGCCTCATTCTTATGGCTGGATTTATCGGCAATTTGCTTTTCGCTCAAAGGAAAAGCATTCTGCAAAATATTTTGAGTGGCTGTTCATGAAAAAAGTGGAAACAATTATCTCAGAAGAAAAACCGGATCTGATTGTCTGTACGCACGGGTTTCCTTCCTTCTTCATCAATAAATTAAAAGAAAGCGGAAGGTGTCCAGTTCCATGTTTGAATATCTACACAGATTTTTTTATCAACGATGTATGGGGCAGAAGCCGGATTGAATTTCACTTTGCAGCAACCGAAGCGATGAAAGACAAGCTCCAACAGGAATATCAAATTCCAAGAGAGCGCATATTTGTTACAGGCATTCCGGTCAGCGGACGATTCCGGGAAGGCAAAAGAAGCAAAGAGCCTCAAACGGTATCCGTTTTAGTTTCAGGAGGAAGCACGGGATTGTCAAACATCATCGGGCAGCTGAAAGAAGGAATCGACAGCAGCAAATGGGAAATCCGAGTACTTTGCGGCACTAACAAGCGTCTTTTTAAACAGCTTACTGCTTTAAACAATCCGGCTATTAAACCATTGGCGTATATTTCCTCAAAAGAAGAAATGAACCGGCTTTACAACGAAGTGGACGTGCTCGTCACAAAGCCTGGCGGTGTGACGATCAGTGAAGCGCTGGAAAAAGAGCTGCCAATTTTCGTATCTGCTCCGCTTCCAGGGCAGGAAGAAATCAATCTCCGTTATTTAATAGAACAGAATCTGGCATTTGCTTTGCCAAGCAGTGGAAATTTGCTGGAATTTATTGCGAGAACCTTGGAAGACACCAAACAAATCAAGCGCCATCAAGCAGCTGTCCAAAAACACAAACAATCGCTTTTATACACCTCTCCCCATAAAATAACGAATGCCATTGAACTGATGCTGATCAGTTGAGGAAAGGAGAGTGGCTATGTTGGTAGAGCAATTGCTGGCGTTTCTTGAGAGTCTTGGGCTGTCCGGGTTGCTTGCGGCTATGTTTCTTGAAGGTTCTTCACTTCCTTTTCCCGGGGTGGTACTCGTTATTGCTTATGGAGGATTATTGAATCTCAATTTCGGAGAAGCGGCGCTTTTATCAATTGCTTTAGCCGCGACATACAGTGCAGCCAGTCTGATTCCCTACTTTCTCGGCAAAAAAATGCATGCGTTATTGCCGAAGAGCTTCACGAAAGGCCTGCAGCGGGCATCTGATTTGTTCCGGCGTTATGGAATCTGGAGCATTGCGCTGTCACGGCCATTCGGAATCGGGAATTATATTTCGTACGTCGCCGGCATGAGTAAGATAGGAATTGTCCAATATTTGCTGCTGACTTTTGTGGGCATCTATCCTTGGTGTTTGGCCATGCTTTGCATCGGTGCTTATGTGAACGGCAATTATGAAGTATTCCAATCCCTCTATAGTGACCACCAGCTTTATGTATACGGAGCAGTGTCAGCAACCGGGGCACTTGGCTTAGTTCTTTACGCGAGATTCAGAAAAGTCAATCGTCTTATTGACAAATCTAAATCCGAGTATTAAGATAGACATTAACTTCATAACCTTATCGAGAGAAGCCGAGGGACTGGCCCGTTGACGCTTCAGCAACCTCTGACATTTGTCAGGAAGGTGCTAACTCCAGCAAGAATTTATTCTTGAGAGATAAGAACAGGACGGATTCAAAGCCTTCTTTTCTCTTTTTATGAGGAAAGGAGGCTTTTTGTTTCCAGTAAACGAGTAGTACTTAGTTTCAACAAGAAAGGGAGAGTGCAATGAGTGATATCGTAATTTTGTCAGGAAGCCCTTCTGAGGCTTCGCGATCGGAAGTAGTATTAAAGCATTTAGGGGAACTGCTGAAAGAACGAGGCTTTTCGGTCAGCCATCTGTCCGTAAGAGACGTACCGCAGGAAGATTTGTTTTTGGGAAGATACAACAGTGATGCAATCGCGGAGATCAGCACATTGATCCACGGGGCAAAAGGGGTTATTGTAGGCTCCCCGGTTTATAAAGCAGCTTATTCGGGCGTTCTGAAAGCATTGATTGACCTTTTGCCGCAAGACGTATTGCAGGATACACCGGTATTGCCACTGATGACAGGCGGAAGTTCCGCCCATCTATTGGCGCTTGAATACACCTTAAAACCTTTGCTTGCCACATTAAAAGGACAAAATTTAAAAGGCGTTTACTTGGTGGACAGCCAAATTGACAAATTGAATGCAGCAGAGCCGATCATCGACAAAGAAGTGGAACAGCGGATTCAAAAACAATTGGAGTATTTCGCAGAAATTATTGATAGACGAGCCGCCAATTTGGTGGTGAAACAGGAAATATAGAAGAGGAAAAAGGAAGGCTATGGAGCCTTCCTTTTTTATTTGCAACAACCTAATTTTATTTTATTAATAAATGGATAATTTTATCATATGATATAAAAATTACTATGTTTATAGATTCATTTACATAAAAATCGGAATATTCTTTTTCTTCTTATGATACGCTTCTGTTATCACGCAATTGAGGGAGATGGAACAGTGGAAAAGAAGCGGTCTTGGAAGTGGGGAGTTTTGTTGTTTTTAGCAGCGGTATTGGCTTTTTCACCGGTGCAATGGGGAAAGACCAATCAATCGGCCGGTGCGGATGAAGAATATGCCGGCTTGGCCAATCGAGTGAATCAGATTTTACAGGACGAGCGGCTGGACGGGGCACTGGCTGGCGTCAGCATCCGGAAAGCGGATTCAGGTGAAGTGGTTTACGACCATTTTGGAGATGTCCGGCTGAAACCGGCCTCCAATACGAAGTTGTTCAGCAGTACAGCGGCCCTTGAGACATTGGGTGAGGATTATCAATTCAGCACAGAAGTGCTTACTGACGGAAAACTGGCAGGGAAAGTCCTGCAAGGAAATTTGTATTTGAAAGGCAAGGGAGATCCGACTTTGCTGCAGGAAGATTTTGAGCAGTTTGCTGCCGAATTGAAAAGCCAGGGCATCCAAAAAGTAAAAGGCGATTTGATTGGCGATGATACGTGGTACGACGATGAACGCTTGTCTGAAGACCTGACGTGGAAAGATGAAATTTACTACTACGGCGGGCAAGTATCCGCATTGACGGCTTCGCCGAATGAAGACTATGACGCAGGGTCAGTCATTGTGGAAGTCAATCCGGGAGACCGGGCAGGAAGCGAAACAAAAGTGACGCTTACGCCTTATACCGATTACGTCAATATCATCAATAAAACGACGACTGTAGCGGCAGGAAAGGAAAAAACCGTCTCCATTACGCGTGAGCACGGAAGCAATGACATCATCATTGAAGGGGAAATGCCGCTTGAAGGATCGCGCACGCGTGAATGGATTGCAGTTTGGGAACCATCCGGTTATGCCTTGGACTTGTTTGAAAACGCGTTATTGGCTGAAGGCATCCAGTTGATCGGCAAACATAAAATGGCCATGGGCAAGACGCCTGAAGGAAGCACTTTGCTTGCGGAACGCAAATCCATGCCGCTGCGTGAGCTTTTCATTCCATTTATGAAACTGAGCAATAACGGCCATGGAGAAATTCTGGCAAAAGAGATGGGCCGGGTCGTATCCGGTGAAGGCAGCTGGGATGCAGGAATTGAAGTCATGGAAGGGGTAGCGGCTGATCTGGGAGTCGACACGGACACGATTCAATTGCGCGATGCTTCCGGCATGTCCCATGTAAACTTGGTTCCGGCCAATGAAATTTCGCAGCTGCTTTATGCAGCGCAAGGCAAAGACTGGTACGATACATTCCTCACGTCGCTTCCTGTAGCAGGAGCTGCGGACCGCATGGTAGGCGGAACGCTCCGCAACCGCATGAAGACGGGAGCGGCAACCGGCAATGTCACAGCTAAAACGGGCAGCTTGACCGCTGTATCTTCTTTGTCTGGCTATGCTTCAACAAAAGACGGGGAAAAATTAATCTTTTCAATTGTCATCAATAACGATTTAACGACAGTGACGCCGATTGAAGATGCAATTGCCACAGCGATTGCGGAATACGAAGGCGAATAAAAGAAAGGCCCCGAAAAGCAAGTTCTTTTCGGGGTTTTTCTTATAGAAAAATGGAAGGCCATACGAATTATTCCTTCTGCTTATCTAGCAATTCTTGCACTTTTTCTGTATGTTTAATATATTCGGACAAATACTTCTAGGAGGCAATACATATGAAACCAATCATCGGTGTGACGTCATCAAAAGAATTAGGAAAAGCAAAATACCATATTCAGCAGGCTGATACGGAAGCTATTCTGCAAGCTGGCGGGCTGCCGATCATGCTGCCGCATTTGCTGCAGGACAGCGACATCGAACAGATAGCAGAGCGCATTGACGGGCTGTTTGCAGCCGGAGGCTATGATGTCGACCCGACGCTTTTTGGGGAAGAGCCGCATCCGAATCTCGGAACGATCATTCCATCACGGGATGCGTTTGAGCTGGCATTGATCCAGAAAGTTCTGGAACTCGGAAAACCGATTTTGGGTGTCTGCCGCGGAGCGCAGATTTTAAATGTAGCGGTTGGCGGAGACATGTATCAGGATATTGCTGCGCAAAAAGAAGGCGCTTTGCTGCAGCACCAGCAGCAGTCCCCTGTAGAGCATGGCAGCCACTTTGTCCATGTAGCGGAAGGGTCACTGCTTCACCGCTTGACGGGCACTGAAAAATTAAGAGTCAACAGCCGCCATCATCAGGCCAACCGCAATGTGCCGGAGCCTTTCTTGATCAGTGGAACTGCGAGCGACGGTGTAGTGGAAGCGATCGAAAGCAAAGAACATCATTTTGTCCTGGGCCTCCAATGGCATCCTGAAAACATGGCCATTGCCACGGATGAAGCTTCGAAAAACATCTTTAAAGGGTTCATCGAGGCGTGTACAGAAGAAGGAGATGAATAAATGCATATCATCGATACCCATTGTGACGCCTTATTAAAATTGCAATTAGCTAAAAGAGGCAGGTTCTTTCAACAGGAACCGCTCGATTTCACCGATTCGGAAGTGCTGGATACGAATTTCAGGCGTCTTCAGGCAGGTGGAGTGAAAGTGCAGTTTTTCGCCATTTTCCTGTATCCGGATGTGCCATCAGAGGAAAAATGGCAGCACGCACTCGAACAAGTGGATTTGTTCTATACAGAAGTGCTCGGGAAAAACCCGGCCATGAAACATATTAAAAAATGGGAAGACATCGACCGTTTGAAAGACGATGAAATCGGCGCGGTCCTTACACTTGAAGGGGCAGATGCCTTCGGCAATGATTTGATGAAGCTGCGCCAATTATACCGTCTTGGTGTCTTATCCGTCGGTTTGACATGGAACAACGCCAATCTGTGTGCGGACGGCGCCGGGGAGCCGCGCGGAGGCGGATTGACGCTGCTTGGCAAAGAAGTGGTGCAGCTGAACAATGAGCACCGGGTTTTCACGGACGTTTCACATTTGTCCGTAAAAGGCTTCTGGGAGGTCATGGAACTGGCGGATTATCCGATTGCGAGCCATTCCAATGCACGGGCACTTCGTAATCATCCACGCAACCTTGACGACGAACAGGCGAAAGCGATGTTTGCGAAGAATGGCCTGATTGATGTGGTATTTTGCCTTGATTTCATCAAAGAAGATACATCTCGGGTAGAGATTCCGGATTTGATCAAGCACATCGACCATTTCTGCGGGCTAGGCGGAGTTAAACAGATCGGCATCGGTTCGGATTTTGACGGCATCGTTTCCCACATTAACGATTTGGAAAATGCCTCGAAATTTCAGAATCTGATCAATGAGCTGCAAAAGCATTACTCGGAAGACGAAGTCGCAGGCTTTGCGTACCGGAATTTCCTGGAGCACCGGCCAGGGCTAAGACAAGGGGCGATTGATAATGGAAGACAGTTTGAAAGAAAAAGTGAAGTCGGTATTTGGCAAAAACGCGGATAAGTATGTCACCAGCGACATCCATGCAAAAGGCGATGACCTTCCGCTCCTTGCTGAGTGGCTGCAGCTTGAAAAGGAATCATCGGTACTGGACATCGCAACCGGAGGCGGTCATGTGTCAAGAGCACTTGCACCGCATGCCGGCACCGTCGTTTCAACGGATTTGACAGAGGCTATGCTGGAAAATACAGCGAAGCATCTGAAAGAAGACTTTGGCAATATCTTGTACGTCATAGCAGATGCCGAGGGGCTGCCTTTTTTGCCGGAAAGCTTTGATGCGGCTGTCTGCCGGATTGCACCGCATCATTTTCCACATCCGGAAAAGTTTATCCGGGAAACAGCACGCGTCCTGAAACCCGGCGGCAAGTTTATTTTAATTGATAATATTGCGCCCGAAGAAAACGAACTGGCGCTATTTATGAATACAACGGAAAAGCTGCGGGACGCCAGCCATGCGCGCTGCTTATCAAAAAATGAATGGCGCCAACTGCTACAAGAGAATGACTTAAAGGAAATCCAATCGCTGGACCGCAAAAAGACCTTCCAGTACCCGACGTGGGTGAGAAGGACGGCTGAAAGCGAAGAGCAGATCCAGCGGGTGGAGAAGCATTTGTTGGGAGCCGGTGCAGCAGCACAGGAGTATTTCCAAATCGATGTCCAAAACGGAGAAGTCCAGTCTTTTGTTATCGATGAGTGGATGGTTATGGCCAAAAAATAAAACCAGCACGCTGACGTTTGTCAGCGTGCTGGTTTTTTTCATTCTTCGTATACTTGAGCAGGGGCGTTTTTCGTATGCTTTCGTTTATGCAAGATGGCGTTGATTTCGGCTCCGACAACCAGGATTAAGCCGGTTAGGAAGAACCAAAGCATCAGAACGATCAAACCGCCAAGGCTGCCGTAAGTGGCAGAATAACTACCGAAATTTGACACGTAAAATGAGAAGCCAAGTGATACGACTTGCCATAGAACCGTGGCAATAACTGCCCCGATGATCACTTCCTTGAATGGAAAATGTTTGTTCGGTGCAAATTTATAAAGGAATGCCAAGACGAGACTCATCACGGCAATCGAAATGACCCAGCGAAGCACTTGGAAAATGATTTCCGTCTGCGATGGCAAGTTTAAAAATGAACTGATCATGTCAATAATGGCTCCGCCGAAAATTGGAAGCACAAGTGCAATGATGACCGCTACCAACATAAAGAGAGTCAGGATGATTGCCATCCCTTTCAACTTGATGAAAGAACGCGTTTCTTCTACATCATAGGCCTGGTTAGTAGCTTCGATAAAAGCTGTCATGGCATTGGATGCAGACCATAAAGTCCCTAAAATACCGAATGTCAACAAACCGCCTGAAGGGGTTGTAACTACACTGACAATCGTATCTTGGAATGTGTTGGCTACTTCTCCTGGAAGAATCGTAGCGATAAAGTCCATGACACGCTGCGGGTCAAGCTGTAAATAAGGTAAAATTGCTAGTAATAAGATCAATAATGGAACAATGGCCAGTAGATAATAATAAGCCTGTGCAGCAGCCAATGTCGTGGCTCTGTCTTTTTTGATTTCGCCGACCAGATCTTTGGCGACGCCCATCGCTTTGCTCATAAACCCAACCTCCTTAGTTAATGTTGCTTATCTTTTATATGCCCCGTAAAGGCAGGTTTTAATCCTTTAAAAGGAAAGAAGCGCACATGCAAATTGACATGCCGCTCCATTTGACTGCTTATTCCAATGTTTTTGCCCCTATAATTTCTTCAAATGAAAGCTTTTGCATATGAAGTCCGGTGTCGAGATGAAGCTTTTTCAGGCGCATATCAACAGCTGCAATCAACCCGGTGAACGTTTGGGGACCTTCCCGCCAGATGCGGATTTCAACGTCGCACTGCCGCTTGTAAGCGAGTTGGATTTCCTCGAAAATCGCTTCCAGATCAAACTCGTTCAATGCAGGGCGGCTGTTGTAACGGTCTTCCTCCTGCCATTCTTTCAGCATGTCCACATGCTCTGTCAGCATCATCGCGGTCCATTTGATGCGCCCGCGGTCCTTGATCTGGCCCTTTACCGACATATGTTTATTCAATTTCATGAATAGCCCTCCTTTTTCTCTTGTAGGAACATTTGTTCCTATTCTATAGAAAGGATCGGGCAGGGTCAATCGCTAATCAATGAACAACGATTGCATAACGAAAAAAGACTTTCCGCATAGGAAAGTCTTTTCATCAGTCTTTAAAAATATCAACAGCCACTTTTAGAATATGGTGGTTTTCCATATCGATAATCGACCAGCGATATCCTTCTTTTTCTACGATGTCGCCGGTTTCAGCCTCAATCAGCTGATGCTGGATCCAGCCGGCAATCGTATCGATATCGTTGCTGTCTTCAAACTCCATATTAAAGCGCTCTTCCAAATCCTTTAACAGGACACGGCCCGCTATCAAATAGCGGTTCTCGCTTTCTTTAATAATTTCAGCTTCTTCTTCATCGTCAAATTCATCGCGAATTTCGCCAACAATTTCTTCCAGGATGTCTTCCATCGTAATAATACCGGATGTGCCGCCATACTCATCGATAACTAAGGCGATGTGTGTCCGGTCTTTCTGCATTTTCATGAGAGCCGTCTGAAGCGGCGTCGTTTCATGGAAATAGGGAAGTTCATGGATAAAGTCAGCCATATTGACCTCGCCGTTCACTGCATAATGGGTCAAAATTTCTTTGGCATTGATAAACCCGATCAAATCGTCCTTGTCGCCGTCATTTGCTATCGGATAGCGCGTATAACGATGTTCGCGGAGCTCGGTCAGCAATTCCTCGCTGCTCAAATCCTGCGGGAATGCGATAATTTGCGTACGGGGCACCATCACATCTTTGGCGCTTCGCTCATCGAAAGCAAAAATATTTTGCATATAGGACAATTCGGTCTGATTGATTTCGCCGCTTTGAAAACTTTGAGCCATAATGATTTTCAGTTCTTCTTCCGAGTGGGCTTGCTCATCTTTGACTGGCTGTACGCCGAAAATCCGAAGAAATACACGTGCCGATCCATTCAGCAGGAAGATGAACGGAGCCATCAGTTTGCCGAACCAGTACAGTGGTGGAGCCAAAAGCAGTGTCATGCGCTCGGCGAACTGTAATGCGAGCGATTTTGGCGCCATTTCTCCGACTACTACGTGCAAAAAAGTCACAAGCGAGAATGCCAGCACAAACGAAATGATTAACGACACAGAGTCCGGAACGCCGAGAAGTTCAAACAAAGGATGCAGGAGGCGTTCGACTGTCGGTTCTCCGAGCCAACCAAGGCCAAGAGCGGTTACCGTGATGCCAAGCTGGCAAGCCGACAAATAATAATCGAGATCGCTGACTACTTTCTTTACAAGAACGGCTTTTTTATTTCCTTCTTCAATCAACTGCTCGATGCGCGAAATGCGGACTTTGACAACGGCAAATTCTGCGCCGACGAAAAAGGCGGTTAACGCGATTAATAAGACAAGTAAAGCTAAATTCACTAAAAGTATGGGGTCCAATAAATTCCCTTAAATAAGGGATTCACCTCCGGGTTATTTTATATACCTTTAAATTTACCATAAATTAAAGGGAAAACCTACAGGCAACTCTTGTCAGTCTTCAAGTACAGCGCGCGTAATTTCCTTGATATCAATGATGGTATCTTCATTGATGACGTCATCGAGCATCACTTCTCTGAAATAAGTGACGCTTGCTTTCAACGGAAGGGCAAGCAGTTTTTTCAGTGCAATCCGGTACATGGCGACAAATTCCTTGTCGGCGTTGCCGCGCTTCAATTCAGCGAAAGATTCATAGAACTGATCCAGTTTGTCTGCCATCTCCAGCAGCCGTCCTTCGATAGTGGCATCTTTGCCTTCTTTCATCCGGTCAAAAAAGACTTCCTGAAACTCTTCAGGAATTTCCCGGATGATGAATTTTTCCATCATGCCTTCTTCGACTTTGGCAATCATTTCTTTCAGTTCAGGCGAGGAGTGCTTGACCGGTGTTTTGATGTCTCCGATAAAAACTTCCGCAAAGTCATGGTTGATGGTCTTTTCATATAACGACTTCCAATCGATGGTTTCCCCGGCCCGTTCTTCAATCGTTGCAAAAAACAATGCGTATTGGCTGACTTTCCAAGAGTGGGCCGCCACATTGTGTTCTTCAAATTTAAATCTTCCAGGAGCACGGATAATCCGCTCCAAATCGTTCAGTGAAGTAAAAAATTTATGAATTCCCATTCCCTCGACTCCTTTAGTATAATTTCTCTACCAACACCATACCCCATTTTGCGTATAATAAAAAAGAGATCATTAAAAAAGGAGCACAATTCGCATGACAGGGAAAACACACATCACAGGCGGAATTGCAGCAAGTCTTGCTTTTGCCCAAATTACCAATTACGATCCCGTTATTTTGTTAAGTGCGGGAGTAGTCGGCGCCATCCTTCCGGACATTTGCCACGGCGGCAGCAAAATCGGGCGGGCGCTTCCGCTTCTATCGAAAATCATCAATACCTTGTTTGGCCACCGGACGTTCACGCACAGCTTGCTGTTCTTATTGCTCATTGGAGCATTATTGAATGCAACACCGCTCCATGAAGCAGCGGTTGCTGGCATATTGGTGGGGATGGCCAGCCATTTTCTTTTGGATATGGCGACAAAAAGAGGGATTAAATTATTGTTTCCGTTTAAACTCAACGTACGTTTTCCAATAACGACAACCACGGGAGGAACCGTGGAATACTTTGTATTCGCCGCACTCTCACTGCTTTCCGTTTATTTTGGCTATGAAGCTTTTGCTGTTTACTTTTAAAGAGTGGTTTTGTTAAAGGGATTCGGGGAATATCTTCCTTAAACACAGTAAAGGGAGGGAGATTTTGTGGGAAAAGACGATTTTTCAACTGAGAGACAGCCGGACACCCCTGCAGAAAGCCGCCGCCAGCGGGAAGAATTCGAAAGCATTGATCAGGAATCCGCTGAAGACGGAGCCGAGATGGAAAAAAGAGGCGCCCACAGCAACCTTGGAATTGGCGACGAACAAAACACGGTTGAAGAAAAAGAAGGAAATTAAAAAAGGAAAGGCACCTGTTCATTCAGGTGCCTTTCCTCAGGCTGTCGAGAAACATTCCATTCTTTTAAGCCATTTCGCTCCAAGTGGACGCTTTCCGCGGGCACGGCTTCAGCCGCTTCCTTCGCGCTGCTCAGTCCAGGGTCTTCAGCTCGTGCTGTTCCCGCTGGAGTCGCCACTTTCCGCTTCATTCGGCTCACTCTTTCAATAAAGATTGTTTTATTTGAAAGAGTGGATAAGTATATATGCTTTTTATTCACAGTTCACTGTCGATATGGAGCAAACCAGCGGAGACGCCCGCGGCAAGCGCAGCTGGTTTGCGGAATATCGGAGATATTCTAAGGGTAATTTTTTCTATATCTTTCTCAACAAGCTGAGGAAAGGCACCTGTTCATTCAGGTGCCTTTCCTTTTTTCTGCGTTTCTATAGAGACTGACAGCGGCTAAGTAAAGCAGCGGCAACAAAGCGGTAAAAAGAACCAAGCCGGTCCAGCCGCCATTCGTCCATAACGGGCTCAGCAGCGAACTTCCGGCAGCTACGCCGATATAATAAGAAACCAGGTAAAGACTTGAAGCACTTCCTTTATGATGGGAAGCTTGCTGTCCGACTGAAGCGGCAGTCAGTGAGTGGGCGGTGAAAAAGCCAAGGCAAGTGACACACAAGCCAACAACGACTAGCCAAGTGACAGGGCTCAAGGTCAACAAAATGCCCAGCGACAAAATGGCGACGCCGGCTCTGCGCACTTTCCGCAAGCCGAAGTTCTCAGCCGCCCGTCCAGCCAACGGAGAGCCGACAACCCCGATTCCATAAGCAAAGAAGAGATAGGAAATCGCCTGGAGGGACATGGAGAAAGGCGGGTTTTCCATATGGAACGGCAAATAAGTCCACATGCCGGTGAACGAAATTTGAAGAACGGCGCCTAACCCAAAAACCACCAGCAGGGAAGGGTTTTTTAAATGGAACCAAAAGCCTTCAATGTCTTTGGCAAACGTCAGATCGCCGGCCTCGAAATAGCGAGACTTTGGCAACAGAAAAAGCACAGCAGCAAACAAGACAAGTCCGGTAACGCCAAAAATGACAAATGTGGTTTGCCAGGAAAACAGATCAGTCAAAGAGCCGGAAAGCACCCGGCCGATCATGCCGCCAAGGGCATTGCTTGAGATATATAAGGCCGTGGCATAACCAATATTCTTAGGGGCAATTTCTTCGCTTATATAGGCAAGTGCCGCAGCAGGAACACCTGCAAGCGCGAAACCTTGGATAAAACGAAGAATTAGAAACCAGGTGTAGGATTCGACCATGGGAAGAAGGAAAAAGGGGAGTGCCGAACCCAGCAAAGAATAGATGATATAAACTCTTCTGCCATTGCGGTCCGAGAAAAATCCAAGTACAATCAGCCCAATGATGAGCCCGATGATGGTCAGCGACATAGCGAGGCTGGAGGCAGAGACCGATACCTGGAATTCATCCACAAACAATGGCAACAGCGGCTGGACTACGTACAAATTGGCAAAAATGAAAAGAGAAGCCAACAGCAAACTGAACATGATTTTCCAGAACTCGCGATGTTCCGTCGTGTACTTTTCTGTATGCATTAGGCCACCTCCTTTTCATAGATACCCTTATATTACCACTAAAAAGGAAAGGCAGAAATTCTGAGGAGGTTAATTTCCGAACAAAAAAAACCCCGCAATAGCAATCATTGCGGGAGTCGGTTATATTTTTTTGAAGAAAGAGATGATTTGTTTTTTTGAAGGTTCTTGAAGCCGGTAGCGCAATTCTTTGTTTTGCGTATTTACGAGGTGGTATGCCGGATTCTCGGCAACCGTAAACTTCCAATGCGGCTTCATGTTTTTCTTTTGGATCTGCAGTTCAGGGGGCATCATCTTTTTTGTGAAACTTTCCAGTTTAGCCATTAAAAAGGTATCCATATACCTTACGATCAAAAAGCCTTGCTGACGCTCAGGATCAAACTTCGCCAAAGTGAATTCGCTGATATCGAATCCTTTTTCGTACCGCTGTACCGATGGGGACAGCACAAAACAATCTTCATTCGTAAAAACTGCAGAATTGCCTTGTTGTTTCAGCCCTAATTCTTCGACCAGAAAATCCTTGTTAACCAGACTCATTTCTCGCGCAGTAGCCATGTAATTCCTCCTAATGAAACATATTATACTTCTATTATAGCACTCTTCCGCCAATAAAGGGGCGTTGGAACGTTCTCGGTCTTTATACATGTACAAGGATGTAAGATTTTTGAAAATAACCATATAAATGGATGAAAGAAAAGACAAGGTAATTGAAGCAATGAAAGCAATTCAGAACAAGGATATACATAAAAATTATCGAATAGAAACAGTACAGGAAGTGCATACGAAATACAGCTGCGAACCGTAAGGAGGAAAAAGTTGTGAAAACGATTGGGATGATTGGCGGCATGAGCTGGGAATCTTCTGCTGAATACTACCGGCTGGTCAATGAAGAAGTGAAAAATCGTTTGGGCAGGCTGCATTCTTCAAAATCCATTCTCTTCAGCGTGGATTTTGAAGAAATTGAACAGCTGCAGGCCAGTGGCGACTGGCACCAGGCTGGAAAACTGCTGGGGCAAGCGGCCAAAAGCCTTGAAATGGCAGGAGCGGATTTTATCATTCTTTGCACCAATACGATGCATAAAGTGATACAGGATGTGGAAGAAAATATCTCCATCCCGCTAGTGCATATTGGAGATGCTACTGCCGCTGCAATCAAGGAAAAGCAGATTCAAAAAATAGGATTGCTCGGTACCCGCTACACGATGGAAATGGACTTTTACAAATCCCGATTGGCTGCGGGCGGTTTGGAAGTGCTAATTCCGGGTGAACAGGAAAGGACGGAAATCAACCGGATTATTTTCGAAGAATTGTGTATGGGCACTGTGAGTGAAACATCACGGACTTTTTTTCTGGATGTCATTCAAAGCATGGTGGCCGAAGGAGCAGAAGGGATTATTCTTGGGTGTACCGAAATTGGATTATTGGTTCAGGAAGGGCATACAGATATTCCGTTGTTTGATACAACGAGAATCCACGTTAAAGTGGCAGTAGATTATGCTTTGAGTAATTAAATGCTATATAGAGGAAAATTCTGATATATTTAAATGGATAAGAAACCATGTGCAGAAAGGGTGGTTTTCATGTGTGGAAGGTACTCATTGTATGCAGATTACCGGGCGATACTGGAGCGTTTTGATATTGATGAAGTAAGCTTTGAGGAAGAAGAATACGCGCAAAGCTTCAATGTCGCACCTTCTCAGCAAGTAGTCGCGGTCGTGAATGACGGCAAGAAAAACCGTTTGGGATTTTTGAAATGGGGACTGGTGCCGCCTTGGGCCAAGGATGAAAAAATCGGTTATAAAATGATCAATGCGAGGTCGGAAACCGCGGCGGAAAAGCCGAGCTTCCGAAATGCCTTCAAGAAAAAGCGCTGCCTGGTGGTAGCTGATTCCTTTTATGAATGGAAGCGGACGGATGACGGAAAAACGCCGATGCGCATCAAATTGAAATCAGGTGAACCGTTCGCCTTTGCAGCTTTATGGGAGTCATGGAAGTCGCCGGAAGGCAAGACCGTTAACACTTGCTCGATTTTAACGACGAAAGCGAATGAATTGATGGACACCATCCATGACCGTATGCCCGTAATTTTAACGAAAGAAGCGGAGAAAATCTGGCTCGATCCGAACGTGCAGGATGCAGAAGAACTGGGCAGACTGCTTCAGCCTTTTGATTCTAATGAGCTTGAAGCGTATGAAGTGTCCGATGCTGTCAACTCGCCAAAAAATAATGGTCCTGAACTCATTAAAAAAGTAGGGTGACCAAGAGCTGGTGGAATTGATCCGTCCAGCTTGTAGTGACGGGGGGAGTGGCGATGAAAAGCGGGCTAATATTAGAAGGTGGAGGGATGCGCGGTGTTTATACCGGAGGCGTCCTGGAAAAGTTTCTGGAAGAAGAGATTTTTGTAGATTATATTATCGGAGTCTCGGCCGGGGCCTGCAATGCGTCTTCTTATGTCTCGCGCCAGACAGGCCGCAACCACAAAGTGACCATCGGTTCTGTGCACCATCCGGATTATATATCCGTCAAGAACCTGCTGCTGAGAAGAGAACTGTTTGGGATGAATTTGATTTTCGATGAAATCCCGAATCGGCTCGTGCCTTTTGACTACGACAGTTTTCACGACGCAACGGAAGAGTTTGTCATTGGAACTACAGATTGCGTGACCGGAGAGGCTGTCTATTTTGAAAAAAGGGACCATGCCAAGGATGTGCTGGCGATTGTGCGGGCATCCAGTTCTTTGCCTTTTATGGCGAAGCCGGTAGAATTCGAAGGCCGCTTGCTGATGGATGGAGGCGTAGCTGACCCGATTCCGATCCGAAAGGCCATGGCAGACGGAGTCACAAAACCCATCATTGTGCTGACAAAAGAAAAAGGATACCGAAAAAAGAAAAATTCCTTTGCCCGGCTGATGCCGGCGCTTTACCGTCAATTCCCCGGCATTGTCAAAAGTATGGAAAGCTGGTATTTGCGCTATAACGAAACAATGGAATTCATCGAAGAACTGGAAGCGGACGGGAAAGCCCTCGTGATCCAGCCTTCCAAAGTCTATAAGATCAACGGCATGGAGCGGGATATTGAAAAGTTGACGGAGCTGTATGACCAAGGCTACCGGGATGCGGAAGAACGTATAGAAGAAATCATGAAATTCATCTCACTTTAGTAGTCATAAGAAAAACCGCTGAAGCCAGCGGTTTTTTCAGCTTGTTGAGAAAGCTATAGAAAAAAATTTCTTTAGAATATCTACGATATTCCGCAAAACAGCTGCGCTAAAAACATATGCTCCTGCATCGCTGCGCTAGCTTCGTCGCAAAGACTTGGGCTCGCAGGCTTCGCCCAATGTCTTTCCTGCGGGCTTGCGCCGAACTAACTCGGCCTAGCAGCCGAGTGGATTTCGGCACTGCGCTGTCCCGCGGGAGTCTCCGCTGTTTTGCTTCATATCAAGAGAGGGTAGGAAACTACAGATTGCTTGATTTTCCCGCTTCTTTACACGTGACATCTTGTAAAGAAGCGGGAAAATAGAATGAAGCGGAAGGCGACGACTTCTGCGGGACAGCGAAGCAGTCGAGACCCTGGAGTCGCAAAGCGACGAAGCGGCTCGGCGCGAGCCCGCGAAAAGCGTCCGCCTGAAGCGGAATGGTTCAGACTGTCAGGGTTTCTCGACAGCCTGAAAAAAACCGCTGAAGCCAGCAGTTTTTTTTATAGCCGTTTTACCGTTAAACTGCCATTGTCCGATTGCAGGACTACGGAATGGAGCCCGTCGCCGAATACGGCGGTGTTGCTTTTAGAACCGAAAATGGAAGCTTTTCCGTTATCTTTATGGGCACGAATGGAAACGTTGACCGGGTCTTTCAAAGTTTCGAGTGTGATGCTGCCGTTGTCGGATTTCAAGTCGATGTTCCGTTCAAGATCGGGTGTCTGCAAATGGATTTTTCCATTGTCCGATTCCGCCTCTATATCTCCAGCGGCATTTTCCATGACAATACTGCCGTTATCCGATTTTAGTTTCATGGTTTTCGCCTCTGCACCTTTTAAGACAATTTTGCCGTTGTCGCTTTTTGTTGAAAGGGCATCGGCTTGAATTTCTCTTAACTTAACGGAACCGTTGTCCGATTTAACGATGAGAGTTGAGGCTGCGATGCTTTCTAATTTGATGCTACCGTTGTCTGACTTGGCATCAAAAATGGTGCTTTTCAATTGTTCAGCCTTAATCTGCCCGTTGTCCGACAGGATTTTGATGGACTCATACATTTTTGGCGGCAATTGCACAGTGACGACAGGGGATTTGGTGCTGATCGTGAAACTGAAAATCCCCCATTTCTTTACTTCGTCTTTCAGCGTAATGACCAGTTTGCGGTCAATAATTTCTGTAAGGAACAGCTGGTTATAACTTTTGTTTTCGATGTCGACATGCACTTCGCCATCAGTTGAAGGCCCGATTTCCAAAGACCCGTTGTCCAGTTGAATATCGACATGGTCAAATCCGTCGTGGTCAAATTCGCTCTTTGCTAAATTTACTGGCTTTGCCGGCATTTGGGCTTGGCTGAAATCAAACGATCCGATCAATTCATCCGCAATTTTAGAAGGGGATCCGAGTTCAGCTGCAATGTCCTGTTCGCTCTTGCCGTCGTCTCGCCCGTTAGAGAAATATTCCTGGATATCCTGAAGGATGTCCTTGCGTTCTTCTTCAGGAAGACGAGTTAACGCCTGTTCAAGTTCTTGGATAAACTGTTTTTCAGTCATTGTGCACACCCTCTTCGATTAGTTGGTTAACCCCATTTGTGAAACTTTTCCACTCAGCCAATTGCTCGTGCAAATACTCTCTTCCGCTTTCAGTCAACGTGTAATATTTGCGGGGAGGACCTTCGCTGGATTCCTGCAAGTAGGTGCTGAAATAGCCTTCCTTTGTCAGCCGCCGCAACAACGGATAAACCGAGCCTTCGGATATGGCGATGCGGTCAGAGATTTTTTGTACCAATTCGTAGCCATAGCGGTCCTGTTTTTCTAGAAGAACAAGAACACAAAGATTAAGAACTCCTTTTTTAAACTGGACATTCATCAGAAACTCACCTCTTTCTTCACTACTACTCATAAAACAGTACTGCTTAATAAGTACTATATCATCCACTACTGTTCATAGCAAGGTATTAAAGAATTGACTTTATAAATTCAATGGCATACGTTGAGTTTAAGAGATGAAAAGGAGTTGGAAGAAACATGGTGAAAGTGAAGCAGATCGAAGCGGTTCTCGCCGGTTCGGAACCGTTTACGGTGATTGATATGGAAGTGAAGAACTATTTGCCGATGTTTTCGGATTACCAGCGGATGAGCCCGTTCTTTATGCTTGACCATGAATCTCCGCAAACATTCCCGGCGATTTCAGGAGCAGGAAGAGTCGATGGACTGCATCCGCATCGGGGATTGGAAACGGTCACGATTGTGTACGAAGGTGCCATTACCCATTACGACACCCAAGGGAATGGCGGGACAATACAGCAAGGTGAAGCGCAATGGATGACGGCTG
The DNA here is from genome assembly GCF_020071995.1 of Planococcus chinensis. Classification (GTDB taxonomy): domain Bacteria; phylum Bacillota; class Bacilli; order Bacillales_A; family Planococcaceae; genus Planococcus; species Planococcus chinensis_A. The sequence goes on from NZ_JABWTK010000001.1 coordinate 599,750, forward strand.
GCGCCGGAATTCAGCACACCGAATTCCCTGAGCTTCCGGAAGGCGGCGTTTCCGAAATGATTCAATTATGGGTGCTGCTTCCGCAGTCACAGAAAATGTCGCCGGCGAAGTATCAGTCCCTGACTCAGGACAAAATCCGTACAGTTCCGGTTCACGGTGGAGACGTCCGCGTTATAGCGGGTGAGTATGCAGGGACTGCAGGTCCAGCTGTGTCATTTTCGCCGCTCCATCTTTTCGATGTCCGCTTGCAAAAAGACGGGCAAGCGGAATTCGGGTTTCCGGCTCATTTCAACACCGGGGCGTTTGTCGTAAAAGGCGAAGTGAGCGTCAACGGAGAAACCGCGGTAAGCTCAGGGAATTTCATTCTTTTCGAAAACAGCGGCGAGGATTTTACCGTAAAAGCTTTAAAACAGGAAACGGTATTGCTTGTCCTGAGCGGAGAGCCGCTTGGTGAACCGATTGCCCACCGGGGACCTTTTGTGATGAATACAAAAGAGGAATTGGATCAGGCATTCCAGGATTACTGGGATGGAAAGTTTTAGTATAAACTTCCATAAGTTTTCATTTATAATAAAAGAACCACTTAAATAAAAGGAGTAGCTAACATGAGTAGGGGCGGATTCACATGATTATCAAGCTGGACCATTGGCAAAAAGAAACGGCTGAAGCAATTCAGAGGATTCAAAAGCCGGCATATGAAGTGGAAGCAAAATTAATTGGATTCGATGGAATTCCTCAAATCGAGGAACCGGTTGAAGAAATCCAGAAGAGCGATGAGGTTTTCATGGGCATTGTGGAAGAACGGCTGAAAGGATTCATTTCTTTTAAAGAAATAGGAAAGACCATTGATATCCACCGGCTCGTAGTTGACCCAGCAGCCTTTCGCCAAGGCCTCGGGAAGAGATTGCTCGTGCATTTGATAGAGCAATATGGCAATCATGATTTTGTGGTCAGCACCGGCACGGCTAATCAGCCGGCAGTGAATTTATATGAATCAATGGGCTTTACCGAACAAAAGCGTTTTGAAGTAGCACCCGGAATCATGTGCAGTAAATTTTTTAAAAGAAAGTAAAAAGTACTATTTAATTTCGAAAAGAAAGTAAATATAATGGTGGTATTACAAAACGGAAGCAAATGGTGCATTAAAATGTTTTATTATAGTTCGGAGGCGGATTTATGAAGATAGATGAAACGGATAGAAAGATTTTGGAGTTGCTGACAGCGAATGGGCGTTGTTCGTATGTTGATATCGGCAAGGAGCTGAATCTGTCCCGTGTGGCAGTTCGTGAACGTGTTCATCAATTAACGGAAGCGGGCATCATCGAGAAATTTACAGTAGTGATCAACAGCGAAAAAGTCGGAAAACAAGTATCAGGATTTTTCGAAGTGGATTGTGAACCTTCCTCTCTTGTTGCAGTAGCTCAAGCTCTTGCAGATAATCCGAATGTAGCTAGCTGCTATCAAATGACAGGACCTTCCACTTTGCACATGCATGTCTTAGTAGACGATTTTATGGGCTTGGAAAAATTCATAAACGAAGAATTATACGCTCTTGATGGCATTACCCGCGTAGAAAGCCATATTCTGCTTCGGCGATTCAAAAGCAGAAACGGTTTAAAACTATAAAAGTCTGCAGCAATGAAAATTTGCTGCAGGCTTTTTCTTATTGGTTGAATTTTGGAAGTTCATAAATTTTATTTGGATGAACAATAAGTATTAAAAAAAGGATTATCGACGACAAAAAGAAAGTGGAAATAATTATTAATAGGAACTTTGTTAACTTCAAATGAGTAAAAAGTACTTTTTTGAAAATTCTTATAGATTTTTATATTGTATTAACATATAATCAAAATTATCAAACAACTAACATTTGTTAAGTGTATTTTATTTTATGCTTAACAAATGTTAACAGGAGGTGTAAAGATGGTTGCTTTAATTATTCGTCGTGCCTTTCAATTAGTGTTTTTGCTTCTCGGAATTTCCTTCCTTGTGTTTTCTTCCATGTATATTGCTCCGGGAGACCCGGCTTCGATTATTGGAGGACCGACGGCAACCGCATCGGATATTGAGGCAATTGAAGCCAATCTGGGATTGGACAAACCCTTCTTAGTCCAATATGCCAATTATCTGGGCAACGCAGTCCAAGGGGATTTCGGCTACTCTTATCAAACGTCCCAGCCGGTGGGAGACGCCATTGCGGTACGCTTCCCCAACACGTTGAAACTGGCCATTGCCAGCATGATTGTAGCGGTCATTATTGGAATCATTACAGGCCTTGTATCGGCACTTAAACAAAATTCGTTGCTCGATGTATCGGCTACAACGTTTGCACTTGCTGGAATTTCTATCCCGAACTTCTGGTTGGGAGCCTTGCTGATTCTCGTTTTTGCGGTAAATCTTCAGTGGCTGCCAGTGGGAGGGATGTCAAATCCGTTTTATACGGTGGCCGGCATCAAGGAATTGATATTGCCGGCAATTACGCTTGGGACAGGTTCTGCAGCCATGATTGCCCGTATGACCCGCTCTTCGATGCTTGAAGTAATCCGGGCAGATTATGTGCGGACAGCGCGGGCCAAAGGCGTTAAAGAAAAAAATGTCATTTGGATTCATACACTGAAAAATGCCATGATCCCGATCATTACGGTGATTGGTTTGAATTTCGGCTTTCTGCTTGGCGGAACCATCATTACCGAGAAAGTTTTTGCTATCAACGGAGTAGGGCGATTGATGATCGATGCCATCGCCGCAAGGGACTTTCCGATGGTCCAAGGGTCGGTGCTGCTGGTTGCCACCTTATTTGTTCTCGTCAATCTGATTGTTGATATCATTTATACCTATATTGATCCGCGCATCAAATACGACTAAGGGGGGGAATGCTATGACAACGGCTGAAGCGGTAAATGCAAAACCGAAGAAAAAGGAAAAAGCCTGGCAAATCACATTAAGGCGCTTGTTCAGAAACAAAATGGCCATAGTCGGCTTGATCATTGTACTTCTCCAAATCCTGTTGGCCGTTTTCGCGCCGGTCATTACAGTGCATGATCCCATCCGGCAGAATCTCGGCAGCAGTGAACTGCCGATGTTCAGTGAAGGGCATTGGCTTGGAACAGACAATTATGGCCGCGATGTTTGGAGCCGCATTGTCTATGGTGCAAGGATTTCATTGGTGGTAGGTGCAGTGGCCGTTTCACTTGGATTATTGGGTGGAGTGATACTCGGCATGCTAGCCGGCTACTACCGCAAACTGGATGCCATTATCATGCGTTTTGTTGATTTATTGTTTTCATTTCCCGGCATTTTGCTGGCAATGCTCATTATTGCAATTTTAGGTACTAGCCTGGTAAACGTAGCTATTGCAATCAGCATCTGGTCGATTCCGACATGTGCACGAATTGTGCGAGGATCGGTGCTTTCGGTCAAAGAAAAAGAATACATTATGGCGATGCGTTCAATGGGAGCTTCCAATTTGCGGATTATGGTCAAACATATTCTGCCAAACGTAACAGCACCGATTATTGTTTTTGCCACTATGCGGATGGCAACAGCCATTCTTTCCACCGCCTCATTAAGTTATTTGGGGCTCGGCGCACAGCCTCCTACACCGGAATGGGGCGCCATGATTTCCCAGGGACAGGATTTTATGTGGACTTCTCCGCATTTGACGATTGTTCCCGGTATTGCAATTATGCTGACGGTCTTTGCTTTTAATGTACTTGGTGACGGTTTGCGGGATGCGCTTGATCCGAATATGGATGTTGAACAATAAAACATTGGGGGAATTTAAATGAAGAAACAGTGGCTTTTTTTACTCGTATTGATTGGAATGCTGATCTTAAGCGCATGTTCAGGAAGCACCATTCCTGAAGGAGCGGAAACCAGCGGAGCAAACGATGCACCGGCTTCGGATGGAGAAAACGAAGTAGTATATGCTTCTACTTCAGATGCAGTAGGGCTTTCTCCGACGATGACAAATGATTCGGTGTCTTCAAACGTCATGACACAAATCTATGAAAACTTGTTTGAAAGAAACCCTGAAACAATGGAATTGGAGCCTAAACTAGCTGAATCCTACGAAAACCCCGATGATCTGACGTGGGTGATTAAACTGAAAGAAGGCATCAAGTTCCAAGACGGCACGGATTTTAATGCCGAAGCTGTAAAATACTCATTTGATAAATTGCGCGACCCTGCAACTGCAGCACCGCGTGCTTCTCTTTTAGAGCCGGTGGATACAGTAACGGCAATTGATGAAACGACTGTAGAAATCAAAACAAAATACCCATACGGACCGTTGCTTGCAGCACTGTCACATTCCAACGCTGCAATTATCAGCCCGACAGCAGACGAAAAACAAGATTTGATGCAAAATCCGGTAGGAACGGGACCATTCAAGTTTGTCAGCTGGAACCAAGGCGACGAAATTGTTCTTGAAAAGAACCCGGACTACTGGGATGGAGAAGTTGCACTTGACCAAGTGAAATTTAAAGTGGTTCCTGAAATCTCAACCGCCATTTCTATGCTGCAAACCGGTGAAGTGAACTTCCTGGATGCATTGCCGCCGGAACAGATTTCCCGTATTGAAGGACTTGAAAATGTAGAAGTGACGAAGCAAGAAGGGACTCCTGTCTACTACTTGACGTTCAACCACTCAAGAGAACGCAACCAAAATCCGGATTTCCGCAAAGCAGTAGCAAGTGCGGTCGACCGTGATGCATTCGTTGAAAAATTGAATGGCTTAGGTGTCAGAAGCGACAGCATTTTAGGGCCGAAAGTATTTGGCTACACAGAAGAAGCGGATAATGCGGGAACTCCGTATGATCCGGAATTGGCAAAACAATTAGTGCAAGAAAACGGCTTTGGCAATGAACCGATCAAGTTGCTTGCTGCTAACCGTGATAATTTCATCTTGATGGCTGAAATTGTTCAATCGCAGTTAACTGAAGCCGGATTTAAAGTTGAAATTGAAACAATGGAATGGGCAACCTTCCTGGATACTGCACGCGGCGGCGAATACGACATGACATTCCTGAGCTGGTCAAACGTAACGAGCGATGGTTCTGAAATGTTCTACCCGAACTTCCATTCTGACAACGTCGGCAACTCGAACCGTGCGCAGTACAGCAATCCGGAATTCGATAAATTAGTAGAAGCGTCACGCACGACAATTGTGCCGGAAGAACGTGAAAAATTCTTAGCCGAAGCGAATCAGTTTATGATGGATGATAACGCAGCAATCGTGATGTACCACGGCGTGGTTACTTCCGCTACTGAAAAATCCATCAAAGGCTTAAAAGTAGATCCGAACGGCCAATGGAGCTTAGCAAACGTATCGAGAGAGTAGGGAGAATATGGCACAGACATTACTTGAAGTAAAAGATTTAGTGACTTCGTTTCGTACAGCTGAAGGAACAGTACGGGCAGTTAAAGGAATATCTTTTCACGTTGAAAAAGGAGAAACGCTTTGCATCGTCGGGGAGTCGGGTTGTGGGAAGAGTATAACGTCATTGTCTGTGATGGGGTTGCTGCCTTCGAACGGTTCGATTGAAAGCGGAGAGATTTTGCTGAACAATGAGCCTCTCCAAAATCTTTCACAGGAACAATTGAGAAAGCTGCGCGGCAATCAGATGTCCATGATTTTCCAGGAGCCGATGACAGCACTCAATCCGGTTTTGACGATTGGCTATCAACTGAGAGAGCCGTTGATCCTCCATCATAAATTGTCAAAGAGCGAAGCAACGAAGCAGGCAGTGGAATTGCTCAACCAAGTAGGGATTCCAAATCCGGCAAAGCGTTTGAACCAATATCCGCATGAATTGAGCGGTGGCATGAGGCAACGGGTCATGATTGCAATGGCCCTCGCTTGCCATCCGAGTTTGCTGATTGCGGATGAACCGACGACGGCGCTGGATGTGACCATTCAGGCGCAAATCCTTGATTTGATCAACGACTTGAAGGAAAAGCTGGATATGGGCGTTCTTTTGATTACCCACGATATGGGCGTTGTAGCGGAAGTGGCAAACCGGGTGATGGTCATGTATGCCGGACTGAAAATTGAAGAAGGACCGGTGGAACAGATTTTCAATAACCCGAGCCATCCATACACAATTGGATTGTTGAATTCGGTGCCGAATGTGGACGATCCTGAATTCGAACTTGAACCGATTCCGGGAAACATGCCCGGCTTGAATGAAGATATTCCGGGATGCCGATTCCATCCCCGCTGCAAATTTGCGATGGACAAGTGCAAAGTCATGGCGCCTCCTGAATTTCACTTATCTCATGGCCATTCTGCAACATGCTGGCTGAACGAAAAGGAGGCTGAAACAGATGAAAACAGTGGAAGAGTCACCATCAAAGCCTGAAGTCCTTTTGGAATTGAACGACGTCAAAAAGTATTTCCCAATTAAAGGCGGCATCTTAAAGCGTGTCCAAGGGAATGTGAAAGCCGTAGAATCAGTTTCTTTAAAGCTCTATAAGGGAGAAAGCCTTGGAGTAGTGGGGGAATCGGGCTGTGGGAAATCCACGCTCGGCCGCACGATTCTTGGCCTTGAAGAACTGACGGACGGAAAAATAAAGTTTAATGAGCAGGAAATCCAGGATTTAAAGCGAAAAGAGAAGAAGAAGTTCGTAAAAGAAATGCAGATGATTTTTCAGGATCCTTATGCTTCTTTAAATCCTCGCCAGCGAATTGGAAATGCACTTGATGAAGTATTCCGGATGCATACCAATATGCCGGCGCAGGAACGAAAAGATGCCGTACTCGATCTGCTGAAAGAAGTGGGGCTGAAAGCGGAACATTATGACCGCTATCCCCACGAATTCAGCGGCGGACAGCGGCAGCGAATCGGTATTGCCCGGGCAATAGCTTTAAACCCTTCGTTCATTATCTGCGATGAAGCCGTTTCCGCTTTGGACGTATCCGTTCAAGCGCAGGTCTTAAAACTATTAAAGACTTTGCAGGAAAAGTATAATTTGTCTTACCTGTTCATTTCACATGATTTAGGGGTTGTCCGTTATTTCTGTGACCGGGTTCTCGTAATGTATTTGGGGCATACAGTAGAAATGAGCGATGTGACGAAAATCTTTAATCACCCGCTCCACCCTTATACCCGGGCATTGCTGTCAGCTATTCCTAGGCCGACGATGCAAACGAAAAGAGAACGGATCCGATTGGTCGGCGATATGCCGAATCCGTCGAACCCGCCAAGTGGATGTGTATTCCACACGCGCTGCCCAATGGCGCAGGAAATCTGCAGCGTCGATAAACCGGCGTTCATCGAGCATGAAAAAGATCATTTTGCGGCATGCCATTTTGCAGGAGAATCATTGAGCCGGGTGTTGGGATAAGTCCCAGCAGTCGGCTATTATTTTGAAACTGGAGGAATTTCAATGGACTATTTACAGCACCCTTTCGATGCCAAACGGCACACAGCGTTTTCAAAAAAAGGCATGGTGGCAACTTCCCAGCCGCTCGCAGCACAAGCGGGAATTGAAGTAATGCGAAACGGCGGGAACGCAATCGATGCGGCCATCGCGACGGCTGCGGCTTTGACGGTTGTCGAACCGACTTCCAACGGCATTGGCGGAGACGCCTTTGCACTGGTTTGGGTAAAAGATAAATTGCACGGCCTGAACAGCTCAGGACCTGCGCCGAAAAATATTTCGGTAGAAGCGGTGAAAGCGATGGGACATGACAAGATGCCGGTGCACGGAGTGGTGCCTGTCACGGTTCCTGGAGTTCCGGCAGCCTGGGCGGAACTGTCGAAGAAATTCGGAAAACTGCCGCTTTCGGAAACCTTGAAGCCCGCGATCCGGTACGCAGAGGAAGGGTATCCACTGACGCCGATACTCGGGAAGTATTGGAAACTGGCTTATGACAAATTTAAAACATCCTTTACTACGGAAGAGTACCAATCATGGTTTGATACGTTTGCACCGAATGGCAAAGCTCCCGAAATCGGTGAAATGTGGTCATCTCCTGGACATGCTTCGACATTAAAGGCAATTGCTGAAACCGATGGCCGGTCTTTCTATGAAGGAGAACTTGCAGACAAAATTGATGCGTTCATGAAGCAGCATAACGGCTTTTTGGCAAAAGAAGATTTAGCTGCCTTCAAACCGGAATGGGTGGATCCGGTTTCCACGAACTACAGAGGCTACGACGTCTGGGAAATTCCGCCGAACGGGCAAGGCATGGTGGCACTGATGGCGTTGAATATTTTCAAGAACCTAAATGAACCAAAATGGCAGTCGGCTGAAACTTACCATGAACAAATCGAGGCGATGAAACTTGCTTTCACGGACGGCAAAGAGTTCATTACTGAACCGGAAGCAATGCCGGTAAGTGTTGGACACCTGCTTTCAGACGATTATGCGAAGCAGCGGGCAGCCACGATCGGGACGGAAGCTTCTGATCCGGTTCCGTATGAATTGCCAAAAGGCGGTACGGTTTATTTGGCAGCTGCGGATGAAGAAGGAAATATGATTTCGTATATTCAAAGCAATTATATGGGCTTTGGTTCGGGCATCGTGATTCCGGGCACCGGTATCGGACTCCAGAACCGCGGAGCTGATTTCTCGTTGGAAGCGCAGCATCCGAATGTATTAAAAGGCGGAAAACGCACCTATCACACCATTATCCCCGGTTTCCTGACAAAAGAGGGCAAGGCTGTCGGCCCGTTCGGCGTAATGGGCGGTTATATGCAGCCGCAAGGGCATTTCCAAGTGGTGACAAACACAGTGGATTATTTATTGAATCCTCAAGCGGCACTTGATATGCCAAGATGGCAATGGATGGAAGGGAAAACGATTTTAGTGGAACCGAACTTCCCGAATTATTTGGCTCAGGCATTGGCCCGCAAAGGCCATGCTATCCAAGTGGCAACCGACGGCGGCGCTTTCGGCCGCGGGCAGATCATTTGGCGTAATCCGGAGACGGGGGTACTGGCTGGCGGCACAGAATCCCGTACGGATGGATCGGTTGCTGCTTGGTAACAGATAAAAAAATGCGGGAAAAGTCGTCCGGAACCTCCAGTCTTAAGGTGAATGCCGATATTTTTGCCGCCTTTTTCCGCGTCGGCATGTTAGGTTTTGGAGGAGGACCTTCTGCAATCCCGCTTTTTCATACGGAAGCTGTCAAAAAATACAAATGGATGACCGACGATGAATTCGGCGATACATTGGCGCTTGGCAATACAATGCCCGGCCCTATAGCGACGAAGATGGCCGGATACATTGGCTATCGGGTGAACGGCATCATCGGCAGTATAGTCGCCTTGGTGGCTGTAACCGTTCCGACCGTCCTGCTGATGATTTTGCTGCTTGGTGCTTTGCAACAATTCAAAGGAGTGGAATGGGTCAACAATATGTCAGCGGCGGTCGTGCCGGTGGTCGGCGTGATGCTCGCAGTCATGACATGGGATTTCTTGAAAAAATCCGGTCAGTCGCTTGGTTGGGCCCGTGCCGTATTGTTTGTGTTGATTGCGGCGGTATTAATGGAAGTGCTGAATGTACATCCTGTCTTTTTGATTATCGCTATTTTGCTGGTTTCCTTGCTGTCCTTTAAGAAAGGGGGAGCGTCATGATTTACTGGTATATTTTTCTGGCGTTTTTCATTCCCGGCATTTTAGGCTATGGCGGAGGGCCGGCTTCAATTCCGCTGGTTGAAAAAGAGGTGGTTGACCGGTATGGATGGATGACCACCCAGGAATTCGGCGAAGTGCTGGCGCTTGGGAATGCCTTGCCCGGTCCGATTGCGACCAAAATGGCCGGTTATATCGGTTATATGGAAGGCGGCGTTCTGGGTTCTGTCATTGCCCTGTTTGCATCCGTAGCGCCTTCGCTGATTTTGATGATTTTGCTGATGGTGACATTACTGAAATACAAAGATTCGCCAAAGGTAAAAAATATAACGAAATTGATCCGACCGGTGATTGCAGTGCTTCTCGGCGCCATGACGCTCCAATTTTTCATGACGTCGGTCGATACATCAGGCAGCGTGCAGACCGTCATTCTGATTGTGATCAGTTATTGGATGCTTGAAATCCGTAAAATCCATCCTGCATTTGTCATTCTGCTGGCACTTGCCTACGGCGGAATATCAGGATTTTTATAAGAGAAGAAAACCATCCGTAGATGATGCGGATGGTTTTCAGGCTGTCGAGAAACATTCCATTCTTTAAGGCATTTCGCTCCAAGTGGACGCTTTCCGCGGGCCCGGCTTCAGTCGCTTCCATCGCGCTGCTTAGTCTAGGGTCTTCAGCTCGTGTCGCTCCGGCGCTTTGCTCCGTCACTGTTCACGCAGGAAACAAGACTGCGAAGAAGACTTAGACTTGTTTGCGACGAAGCTAGCGCAGCGATGCAACGCTCTTTCATGTTTCGAAGCTAGCGAAGCGATGCAGAAACAGGAACACAATGTTTGCCCTCGCCACTTTCCGCTACATTCGGCTCCCTCCTTTCATAAAGTTTTCTTTTTATTAGAAAGAGTTGAAGAGTATGTATGCTGTTTATTCATTGCTCTCTATCGATATGGAGCAAACCAGCGAAGACGCCTGCGGGAAAGCGAGACAGCCGAGACCCCGCAAGACGCAAAGCGGCTGAGGAGGCTTGGCGCTCGCCCGCGGCAAGCGCAGCTGGTTTGCGGAATATCGGAGATATTCTAAGGGGGAATTTTTCTATATCTTTCTCAACAAGCTGAAAACCATCCGCACATGATGCGGATGGTTTTTTGTTTAGAGCAGATTTCTTTACAATAATTGACCGACTCCTTATTATGGGGTAATGCGGACAAAGATTGTCCGGGTTATCAGGATTGAGGTGAACTCCATGCACATGAAAACAGGCGTTGAACAATCGGTTTACGCCATACTTTTACTGAATATGCTTCCGGAAAAGGCTGTGTTGCCAGGCGAAGCGATCAGCCAGCAATTGAATGTTTCCACGAGCTATTTCCAGAAGCTGCTGCGCAAGCTGGTCAGTGCGGATTTGATTGCCTCCGTGCCTGGAGTAAAAGGCGGCTTTAAATTAAAGAAAAAACCCGAAGACATTTGTGTGTACGATATATATTTGGCAATCGAAGGGCGGCAGTCGCTTTATTCGCCGAGCGGCATTTTAGGCGACATGCTGGAGCTTGAACAAGAGGAAGATTGCTGTTTGCTGTCTGACTTGATGGAAGAAGCGGAGACTGCCTGGAAGTCGGTTATGAAGCGAGAAACGATTGCCACCTTGGCTGAGAAAATGACAGAACAACGTTTTTTGCCAAAAACAGAAACATTGAAGCAATGGCTCCAGGAAAAAATGGTTGCCTGAGATAACGGAAGGGTGAAGGTCATGATTGCAAGCATTTCCCGCATTAATGAATTGGCAAAAAAATCTAAAGAAGCCGGCTTGACGCCAGCTGAAAAAGTGGAGCAGCAAGTGCTCCGGGAAGATTACCTCCGGGAAATCCGCGGGCAAATCGAAAATACGGTCACCAGCTTGAAAGTACTGGATCCTTTAGGCGATGATGTAACGCCTGAAAAAGTGAAGAACGAAAAGAAGCTCCGCCAGCAATAAGAAGGAATTATACACAGACAAGCTTCTTAATCCCATAAACTAATTAAAGAAAGATGTGAAAATAGATGAATGATTATTTAGTAAGAGCTTTGGCTTATGATGGACAAGTACGTGCTTATGCGGCGCGGACAACGCAAACGGTAGGAGAAGCGCAGCGCCGCCATTATACGTGGCCGACCGCTTCAGCCGCTCTTGGCCGTTCGATGACTGCCAGTGTGATGCTTGGCGCCATGATGAAAGGCGAAGAAAAATTGACGATTAAAATCAACGGCGGCGGTCCGTTGGGGACGATTCTGGTGGATGCGAATGCTAAAGGCGAAGTCCGGGGCTATGTTTCGAATCCGCAGACGCATTTTGACCTGAACGAACAAGGGAAACTCGATGTCAGACGGGCAGTCGGCACCGAAGGGACACTGTCGGTTTCAAAAGACATCGGCTTAATGCAGCCGTTTGTCGGACAAGTGCCGATTGTATCCGGTGAACTTGGAGAAGATTTTACGCATTATATCGTAACGTCTGAACAAGTGCCGTCATCTGTCGGCGTTGGAGTTATTGTGAATCCGGATAACACTATCCAGGCTTCAGGCGGTTTTATCATCCAGCTATTGCCGGGGACAAGCGAAGAAGTGATCAGCCAGATTGAGCAGCGTTTGTCGGAAATCCCGACGATCTCCAATATGGTCCGTGATGGAATGACGCCGGAAGAGATTTTGGAAAAAGTGCTCGGCAATAACAATTTAAAAGTGCTCGATAATATGCCTGTCCAGTTCCAGTGCCAATGTTCAAGAGACCGCATCCACAATGCAATCGTGAGCCTTGGTACGGCAGAAATCCAGGACATGATCGACACCGATGGCCAGGCAGAAGCACAATGCCATTTCTGCAATGAAAACTACCTCTTCACAAAAGAAAATTTGGAAGACATGCTGGAAACAATCAACTGATAAGAGAACCATCCGCTGGAAGTAAAAGCGGATGGTTTTTTATGTTATCTTCAAAAAAAGCTTTTGATTGGTATTCCTTCTAGATTATGATATATTTATCTTGAATTCGAGATAAGTTTTAGCTGCTGTGATTTAGGGAAAAGAAACCCGTGAAGCAGCTCCACTATTAGGAGGTATATTTTATGAAACATATTTTTCAGCAAGGTTCTAACCCGTCAAAACCGACTTTTCTAGTATTGCACGGAACAGGAGGCAATGAGCATGACCTCATGCCGATTGCTACGCATATTGACCCGGAAGCTTCCGTTTTAAGTGTTCGCGGCAATGTATCGGAAAACGGCATGCCGCGGTTTTTCAAACGCCTTTCGGAAGGCGTGTTTGATATGGAAGATTTAAAAGCGCGTACAGAAGAACTGAACCAATTTATTGCAACAGCAGCTGGAGAACATGGCTTTGACCGCAGCAATGTCATTGCCATCGGCTATTCAAACGGCGCTAACATTGCGGCCAATTTATTGTTTACTTATTCGGATGCATTGAAAGGGGCAATTCTGCATCATCCGATGGTGCCGAACCGCGATACGCAGTTGCCTAATTTGTCAGGGGTGCCGGTATTCATTGCAGCAGGGACGAATGATCCCATTTGCCCGGCCGAGGAATCGACTGATTTGAAGGAACTGCTTCAAAATGCAGGCGCAATGGTAAAACTGCATTGGGAAAACTACGGCCATCAATTGACTATGCCGGAAGTGGAAGCAGCAAAAGCCTGGTATGATCAACTATAAAAATCCATTCCCCTTGTAAAAACAAGGGGATTTTTTTGAAGTTTAGGAGGAGAGGCGCTATGCAAAATAATCCAATGATTCAACAACAGCTCGAGGCCTGGATCCAGGAAAACAAAGGGCACGCTATATTGGGGACGACTGCGCAGTATATACCGGCACTCGGAAATGTCGATCCGAGTCTGCTTGGCATCTGCATGGTCGATGAAGACGGCCATTATTACTGCGCCGGAGACACTGACAAGGAATTTACGCTTCAAAGCATTTCAAAAGCGTTGACGTTTATCGCTTTAAGCTGTCATTACGGATTGGAATTTGTCCTCGAACGGGTAGATGTGGAACCGACGGGTGAAGCTTTCAATTCAATCATCCCTTTTGAGATCCATCGGCCGAACAAGCCGTTCAATCCGTTTATCAATGCAGGTGCCATCACTGTTTCTGCGCTATTGCCTGGGCCCACCAGCCAGAAGAAATACGAATACTTGCTGTCATTTTTAGAAAGCCTCGTCGGCCATCCGCTAGAAATGGATCAGGAAGTGTATGATTCTGAATGGAAAACTTCGCACCGCAACCGGGCATTGGCTTATTACTTAAAAGAAGCGAACTTTTTGGAGATTGAAGTGGAAGAGGCACTGGATATTTACATCAGCCAATGCTCCATTAAAATCAGTGTGAAGGATTTGGCGTTGATCGGATTGATCATTGCTTACGATGGATATAACCCCATTACAAAAGTGAAGCATTTCTCGGAAGAAATCGCCCAGGTGGCAAAAGTGCTGATGGTAACTTGCGGCATGTACAATTCATCAGGGAATTTTGCAGCTCATGTCGGCATTCCGGCAAAAAGCGGTGTGTCCGGCGGAATCTTGGCGGCGGTGCCGCCGAAACTGCATTCCCAAACTTATGAATTCCGGGCGGGGGCAGGCATCGGTGTTTACGGGCCGGCGATTGATGCTACTGGAAACAGTGCGGCAGGAACGATGATGCTCCGCCAAATTTCAAAAGAGTGGGATTTGAGCATATTTTAATATGGAAAGCCCGTGAACGATGAAGCGTTCACGGGCTTTTTTGTACCGAACCGGTAATTTCTTTTACGTGAAATGCTAAGCTTTTAAGGTTTACAATGCATTCATATTTGTGTTCGTTTGCCCAATCCCTAAATTGCAAAGTGACCAAATGGGAGCTGACCGATTTGATTTCCGGTGCAATGATGTCACCCGTTTCCTGATTTTCGAGTACCTGGGCAATTGCGGTGCTGATTCGCTGGCTTGTTTCGTCCTCGTGTTTGACAAGAGACAACAGGACGCCTTTTTCCGGAAGCTGACCGGTCGCTGTTTTGCTGGCTGTCAGGAATACGAGGTCTCCTGGCCGCAGTTCTTTCGGCTGAAGAGAGGCGCCTGAAACAGTCGTGAATGTCGATGCTGCTGTCACTTCATAATAAGTGCCGTCGATTAAAATGGCCTGATCGGAAGCAAGCTGCACCACACGCACCGAGCTGTAATCCACGGGTGGAGTTTTCAAGTTAACGGCTTTTGAAGGAGGAATGCTTTCGGAAGAAACAGGCTGGGGTGCACAGCCTCCAAGTGCCATGGTAAAAAACAAGACAAAAAGGACCATTGCCAATTTTCCCATACCTTCTCCTCCTTTCAAAATCTATTATGATGATAGACGTTAGATTGGAAATAAAGTTACAAAAATGAAGAATATTTTCAAAATATTTTATAAATACGAAAGCAAGATATAAATCAATGATTTTCTGTCTGGCTTTCATGGTTTTTTTGGCCTATTCATTTGCCAAAAATGTTTGAGAATATACGGGTCGGGTATTTCTTGAGTAGTAAGATTTTTCAACGATACACATCAAAAATTGGAGGTATCAAAAATGGCCAGCAATAACTTTATGGGGACGTTTGATAACGAAACAGAAGTGTTGAGAAAAATCGAAGAACTGAAATCGCAAGGAATATCGGAAGACCATATGTACGTCATGGCTCATGACAAAGACCAGATTTCTATGGTCCGGGGGCGTACGGATGTAGATTACAAGTCTACTGAAGGCGGCGGCTGGATGGATAAGTTCATGGGCTTTATGTCCGGGAATGAGCCTATCCGCCAAGCTTTCAACGACATGGGTGTAGACGGCAATGAAGCAGACCGTTACTATCAGGAAGTGCAAAACGGAAAAATCCTGCTGTTTGTAGACAAGGAAATTGGTGATTCCTATAACAACAGAACGGGAAGCGGCAGTTCTGCATATGGCGATCCAACAAGAAATACTTCGTCAGGTGCAGCATCAGGCATTATAGGCGCTGAAGATACTTCCCGCTATACAGGAGAAGATTCCGGTATGGTGGCTCGTGACGGCTTGACGGTGGATACCAATGAAGCGAACGATGTGAATTACCACTCAGGACGCAACTTAGTGGATTCTGACGAGACTTCTGCTTCTTCACGGCTGGACGACAGTGAATCAGCAGGAGTGGGCCGGAAGTCCGGAACAGGATTTGGCTTAGGAAGCGGAAGCAATGTCGACGACGTTCCTTCTCCTAGCCGGGATACAGGAGATTTTACTGCTACAAACGAAAGCCGGTACGGCGATACTGACCGCGCAGGCGGAATGGGTACAAGCGGCGGAGCGGCAGATGGCGTGGACCGGACCAGTACAAGCGGAGGCTTAACTAATGCAGGTGGCTTGGGAGCAGGCGGCCTTGGCGGAGGCACTGGCGGCGTCCGTGACACTCATAGTTCTACAGGAGATTTTACGGATCGTGACCGCACCGACCGCGACTTTTTAGATTCAGATCGTGACCGGACAGATAGCGGCATGCTAGACCGTGACCGTACCGACCGCGATTTCACGGACACCGACCGGGACCGTATGGATACCGATCATGATTTTGCAGATTCCGATGAAGAGCGGCTGCGCCTTCATGAAGAACGCCTGCAGGTCAACAAGGACCGTGTGCAGACCGGTGAAGTAAATGTCGGCAAACGTGTTGTTGAAGACAATCAGACAATTGAAGTGCCGGTTGAGCGGGAAGAAGTCTATGTAGAACGCCGCCCGGTAAACGAAGAAGTTGATGGAGATTCCAATATTGGCAGAGATGCTTATCAAGAAGGAGACAACATCCATATTCCATTGACGGAAGAGCGGGTAAATGTCTCGAAAACAGATGTTGTCAGTGAAGAAATTGTAGTAGGCAAACGAAAAGTACAGGACACTGAAGTCGTCAATGAAACCGTCCGCAAAGAAGAAGCGGATATAGATGATGACAGTGATTTGGGTACAGACGATTTTGACCGCAACCGGACAGATCGACGCTAAAGCAAAATCAGGGCGGGGATTTCCCCGCCTTTTTGTGTGGAAAAAAAGCGGGAATAGCGTATCATGAAAGTAAGGCAGGAGGGGTAAAGATGGACGGCAAAAAAAGAAGCGACGTTAAACCGGGTTTGGAAGTCAATATTGTGTTAAAGCAGGATCAGCGAACCGGCAAGAAAACACGGGGGATTGTCAAAGACCTTTTGACGAATTCCGCTACGCATCCGCATGGCATTAAAGTAAGGCTTGAAGACGGCCAGGTTGGACGCGTAAGCGAAATTCTCAGCAGCACTGACAAATAAATCATAAGCTAAAGGACCCGGATTAACGGGTCCTTTTTTATCCTTTTTTTATGCTAGAATAGAGTATCGTTTATTTATTGAAGAAAATTTTTTTCAATTTGCCAATTGAACCTGCCAGACAGTTCCCGATAAATGCGGCGATAATCATACTGTCTGTTTAAATAAGATCATGCACTGAAAATGCGAAGGAGTATCGTATGAGCAATTTTTTTGAACGCAAACAAAAACAACTCGGAGTGGAACTGAACAAAATTCAACGCAAAGCTGTGGAGCGGACAGAAGGGCCGCTGCTCCTATTGGCGTGTCCCGGATCGGGCAAAACAACAACAATGATTATGCGTGTCGGGTATTTGATTGAAGAGAAAAAAGTGCAGCCGCATCGCATAAAAGCCATCACGTTCAGCAAGGCATCTGCTATCGATATGCAGGAGCGCTACAAACGTTTTTTCCCAAAGCTTGCACCGGTTGATTTCTCAACGATCCATAGCCTGGCTTTTCAAATCACACGGGAATACTTTGCAGAGTCCCGTTACGTGATGATTGAAGGCAGCGAATCGCATGGTCTTCACAAAAAGCGGCTGCTGCGTGAAATGTTCGAAACGGAAGTCGGAGAACCGATTACCGACGACCAACTGGATGAATTGACTTCGTTCATCAGTTTTGTGAAAAACAAAATGACGCCAAGGGAACAATGGAAAAAGTTAGATGCGCCTTTTGAAGGGGCAATTGAGATATTAAAGACGTACGAGGCATTTAAAGAAAACTACGATGTCCGCTTGGTCGATTTTGATGACATGCTTTCCCTCGCGAATGAAGCGCTGGAGAAAGATGCGGACTTGCTTGCGAAGTACCAGAATCGCTGGGACTATGTCATGACCGATGAAAGCCAGGACACTTCGATGATTCAGCATGCCATCGTGGAAAAACTGGTGGCCCGCCACAACAACCTGTGTGTGGTCGCAGATGATGACCAGTCGATTTATACATGGCGCGCCGCAGAACCGACGTATTTGCTGAAGTTTAAAAATGTGTATCCGGATGCTTATGTGATGAAAATGGAACGCAATTACCGCTCCTCCAAGAATATTGTAGAGGCCGCGAATTTATTCATTAAAACCAATAAAAAGCGGCATGACAAAAATATGTTCACCAAGCAGCCGGAAGGAGATCCGATTGTCATCCGGCGCCTCGCTTCAGAAGAAGCGCAGCTGAAGTACGTCATGAAAGAGTTGAAGGAATTGAAGCATTTCGGCGACGTGGCCATTCTTTACCGCAACAATTCCTCTTCGACGCTTTTGATGAGTGAGCTGGACCGACTGGGCATTCCTTTTTATATGAAAGACGCGGACAACCGCTTCTTCTCGCACTGGATTGTGGAGGATATGCTGAATTTTATGCGATTCAGCTTGAAGCCGGAACGCGTCGACATTTACGCGAAAATCGCTTCGAAAACAAATGCCTACTGGTCGGGGAGCCAATTGAAGCAGTTGAGCCGCATGAAGCCGACTGTAAAAAATGCTTTCGATGAAATCAATTTGAACATTACATTAAAGGACTATCAACTCAAAATTCTTGCCGAGCAGAAAAAATGGTTTGATGCATTGAATGGCATGAAACCCCTAAAAGTGATCCGGACAATCCGGGCGGATTTGGGATACGATCAAATGCTTGCAAGCCGCGCGGAAAAGTTCGGTATGCGCCTGCAGTATTTGGAACAGATCTTGATTACGCTTGAGCAAATCGCCGAACCGCTTTCAAGCATGACTGAATTTGCGAAAAGGCTGAAGGAATTGGAGCAAGTCACCCAAAATGCAAAAGCGGAAAAAACAGATGATATGCTGACCTTATCCACTTTCCACAGTTCCAAAGGCTTGGAATTTGAACGTGTGTATATGATCGATTTGGTGGAAGGGATTATTCCGACCGAAGAAGATGCAGAAAACCCGGACACTTTGGAAGAAGCACGTCGGTTGTTTTACGTCGGCATGACGCGTGCCAAAAAGCATTTGGAACTGATCAGCTATGACAGCGAGTCCCGCTTTGTGGATGAAGTGCGGGATATTGTGGTGCCGGAGAAGCCAGTAGCCAAAAAAAACGGACGGTCGCTAAGACACCGATTAAAGTGGACGTTCCGGATAACCCGAATGCCGCTAAAAGGGAAGATGAACTTTTGGAAGGGGCCAGAGTTCGCCATCGTGTTTTTGGAACGGGCAAAATCATTGAACGGGATCATGAACGGATTTCGATCCAATTTGCAAAAGAGCGAAAAGAATTGCTGATTGATATTTGTTTGAGCTATAAGTTATTGGAAGTGTTGGATTAACAACAAGAGTTTAAGGACGCGGAGATGGGACAATGAGGATTAGGGATTGGGATCGAAGTTTAAAAGTTCGCCTGGTAGGCGAATTTTTTATGAACACAAGTTATTGGATGGTATTTCCATTTCTTGCGATATATTTTGCAGATGAATTCGGAAAAGGGACGGCGGGGCTTTTGCTCGTCATCTCGCAAGTTTTTTCAGTAGCGGCCAACTTGGTCGGCGGTTATTGTGCAGACCGTTTCGGCAGGCGCACAATGCTCGTATTTGCCTCGATTGCCCAAGGCGGGGCATTTTTGCTGTTCGCATTTGCCAATTCGCCGTGGCTTGAATCGCCTGAGCTTGGATTTATCGCCTTCACCTTGGCAGGCATGTGCAGTTCGCTTTACTGGCCAGCCAGCCAAGCGATGATTGCAGATGTTATTCCAGAGAAATACAGAAGCGATGTATTTGCTATTTTTTACACGACTTTGAATATTGCAGTTGTCGTCGGGCCGTTATTTGGAGCGGTGCTGTTTTTCACATACCGTTTTGAACTGCTGCTGATTGTAGCAGTCATTTCGATGGTGCTGGGCCTGATTCTCCGGCTTTATACAAACGAAACTTTGTCCAAGGAATTGGCTGGCCAATGGGCAACAGAAGAAAAAACAGGGTGGGCTTCAGCTGTAGCTAAGCAGTTTAAGGAATACGGCCTTATTTTCAATGACCGCCTGTTTTTGCTTTTTGTCATTGCTGGCGTTTTGGTGGCACAAACGTTCATGCAGCTGGACTTATTGATTCCGGTTTATTTGAAAGAAACCATCGATGTCCAAACGATTGCTTCTTTCTTCGGAAGAGAATGGACGGTGACCGGCGAAACTTCTTTCGGTTTCCTGCTGTCTGAAAACGGCTTGCTGGTGGCATTGCTGACTGTAATCGTAACGCGGTGGATGACGCAGTTTCCGGAGAAATGGGTCTTTTTCATATCCACTCTTCTCTACGCAGCGGCCATGCTGCTGTTTCCGGTTACGTCGTGGTTC
Source organism: Planococcus chinensis (assembly GCF_020071995.1). Classification (GTDB taxonomy): domain Bacteria; phylum Bacillota; class Bacilli; order Bacillales_A; family Planococcaceae; genus Planococcus; species Planococcus chinensis_A. The sequence goes on from NZ_JABWTK010000001.1 coordinate 619,986, forward strand.
TGGATGTTTGTCGTCGCGATGGGGATTTTCACTTTTGCCGAACTGATGGTTGTGGGAGTACAGCAAAGCTTTATCTCGAAACTAGCACCAGAAGACAAACGGGGCCAGTACTTTGCAGCAGCCAGTTTGCGCTATACAATTGGCCGGATGATTGCACCACTTTCCATCCCGATGACGGCGTGGTTTGGATTCGGTTGGACATTCGCCATCTTGGCGGCTTTGGCTGTAATCAGCGGATTCGTCTACTTAGCGATGTTTCGATTGTTTGAAAAAAGGCCTTCCCATTGAGGAAGGCCTTTTCATTATTCTTTTTTCACTAATCGTAAAAGCATGTGGGCTAACATATGGCGTTCTTCTTTTTCCCCTACACTCCATAATTGCTGCAAAACATATTCTTCGCGGTTTTTTGGATCTTCATTTTTCGCCAAGTAATCGGCGACTTTTTCAGTGATTTGTGCTAAGCGTTCTTCGCTTAATCCCATTTTCTCGCCCAGCTCAACTTTCGAGCTTAAGTATTGTTTGAAGTGTTCAAAATTCGCTAAAATATCCTCCTTTTTTTCATTGTCGAAGGACTTTAGTTTGTCATCTACTTTTTTATCGATATTTTCCATTTTAGTCACACTCCTTATATTTTTCTTGCACTACCTGTTTACCTCGCGTGCCTACTTTTAAACGTCAGAATAATTAAAATAGTAATTAGTTGACTGTTTAACGAAAAAGACTTAGGGTATTGAGATAAGTAGGATGGATTTTAAGGAGGATGATGAATGTATGACATTATACGACGAAATTCAGAAACTCAAAGCTTTCAATTGTGAAGACCGCTGTGTTTTAAGTGTGTATCTCAATACGAACCCCGCAGATTTAAATGCACAGAACGGGGCATGGAAAATACACCTTAAAAATGGACTGAAGCGGATTGAGGAATATATAACAGCCTCCCAAAATGAGAAAGAACTTAAAACCTACCAAACCTTAAGAAAAAAAGTTGAACGAGAAATTAATGACCATCGAGATGACCTGAATAAGGGCGTTGTCATTTTTGCGTCTCCACAAGATAATCTGTGGTTTGTGCATTATGTGCAAGTGCCGGTTAAAACAAGTTTCCACTGGGAAAACGCGCCTGCATTGGATGAATTGAGATATATGTATAAAGCCTATCCATATGCCGGCATTGTGCTGCCAAGCTTTAAAGGAGTTCGGATTCTGGATACTTCGATGGGAATTATCAATGAAGAAGTCTTCGAAGAATTCGATTCAGGACTGGATGTCTGGAATGAACAGAAAGGCGTGCACTCCGCAACCCATACAGCAGGCGGGAGCACAGGATCTTTCAATGCCGGAAGCCATGTCGGAGGGAACTCAGGAAGTGCAGCAGACGACTTTAACTGGCGCATGAAAGAAAACCTGGAGCGCTTCTACAAGGACATGGCGGGCAAAATTGAGAAAATGAAAAAAGAGCGCCATTGGGATGAAGTTCACATTGTTGGCGAAACCGAACAGGCTAAAGCTTTTGCGAAGGGATTGCCGAAAAAACCGGCAAGCTGCATCTACAAAAACTTGGCAAATGCCAATCCGAGCCAGATTATCCATGAAGTATTTGAAAAATAAGATCAAAAGGCCTCAGCACTGTGCTGGGGCCTTTCTTTTTTAACGGGGCTGCGGACAAAATGTGCAAGTGGCAAAAGCAGGCAGTTCCTTGTATAGGCAGCAGGTTTTCCGCAACGGCCCGGAAACAGCTCGATCCAAAGAAGTAGTGCCCAACAGTTTTTGAAGATAAGAAGTTTTAATCGGCGTCCAATTTGCCGGTTCACACAGCCAGTCGAGATCTTCAGCGGTTCTTCTCGGTTCTCTTTTTTCCAAAGTGGCATAAAACCAGACGACGGATCCGAGCACATTTTCCCAAAGAATAATGGGCGAGATTTTTACATATTTCCGAAATTCCTTGATGAGGCTATCCACTTGCTCCGTTAAAATGAAATGCATCGCCTCATGCCGTTTTTCAGGAGAGACCGGTGTAAAGTAGCGGGAATCAACATGGGTTTGAAGCAGTTGGAACCCGTAATTATGTACGCGGCTAAATTCGATCTCTTTCCATGAACAAGCGAAGTAGCCATTGTGATGAGTAAGCAAGTCGAATTGCGCAGAAATGAAAAGTGCATATTGGCGGAAAAAGTAAGAGACGGCTACGCCGTTATTGTCCGTGCCGCTCCATTGCTTGGTTTCTTCGATGAGTGTTTTGAAGTCGGAAGACAAACGGGAAGCGGAGGGACGATCCACAGCGATGGATTGAGCGGCTAATTGGTGTTTTAGCTGAATAGGGAATTCCACAAGTCCTTCCTCCTTTATTTTTCATGCTACGGCAAAAAGAAGCATTTGCAAAGTGATAAGCTGGTCTTATAGAAATCGATAAAAACTATCACCTTTTCTTTATAGAAGAAGTTGGCTACTCTATAGAAAAGAAGGGGTGGGAAAATGGAATTTACAATCGGCAAAATTGATCATGTACAAGTGGCAGCACCAAAAGGCAAGGAACAGGAAGCTATTGGTTTTTATGCAGGCATTCTCGGCATGAACGAAATCGAAAAACCGGATGCTTTAAAAGGCAGAGGCGGTGCCTGGTTTGAGTTTGGCTCTTACCAATTGCATGTCGGTGTGGAAGAACCGTTTTCGCCGGCCAAAAAAGCACATCCGGCTTTTAGGGTGAACGGGTTTCAAGCGCTTCAGGACCATTTGGCTGCAAACCACTACGAAGTGAAAAACGACACCAGCATCCCGGGGGTTCAGCGCTTTTTTGTTTCCGACCCATTCGGCAACCGTCTGGAATTCCTTAACGGTGAATCATGAGTCTGCTCGAAATATAAAAACGCTCCGCATCAGCGGAGCGTTCATTTTTTTACAGGGCAGTAAGGGCACTTGTCGGTGTTAGGAAGTTCTTTATACAAGCAACATGTAATGCGCTGATAATCCGCTTTCGATTCTTCAAAGCTGTATCCGCCCAGAAACTGCCGGAAAGGGGATTTGCGCATCTCGGGCTGCCAGATGGCAGAATCGAGAAGAGCAGCTACATCCTGTTCCGCTTGCTCCGACTCGAGCATGCCATACATCCAAATGGCGTATCCCCAGATATTTTCCCACAGGATCAATTTTGAAACGTGCCCGGATTTCCGAAAGGCTTCCACAACAGGAAATGCATAATCCTTTAAGACTTTTTCCAAATCGCCTTCTTCGCGGCTGCGGACAAAGCGCTCGTCAATTTCGAAGGCTAGGCCGCCTTCCGTTTTAACAAGGTGAACGGCATCAAGCGGCCCTTCCCACATCTTGCCGTGGGCGAGCAGGTAGAGCTGGGCGGTTATAAAAAAGCCGAAGCGCCGCATGAAGATAGACGAGGCTACTGCTTCAGTGGGTGCTCCGGTTTGTAATTTAATTTCAGCGGCCAGTTCAGCAGAATGGCTGTCAATGCCTTGCTGCATGGTCATAAAACCATGCGCATCTTCCCGGACTTTCACCTGGAAAAGCTCAAGTTCTTTCATATCAAGCTCCGCTCTTTGCTTGGCGGAGTTCCGGTACGATGCAGCGTCCTCTGCCGAACGGAACACAATGCGGCGTGCCGAATAACGGGTCTTTGGAAACTTGGCATTCCATTCCGAAAACAGAACGCACAAGGTCGCAATTGATGACATTTTCCGGAGTTCCTTGGCCGAAAACCGCCCCGTCTTTAATGGCGATGATATTGTGTGCATACCGGGAAGCCAGATTCAGGTCATGCAGCACCATAATGATCGTGCGGCCATGCACTTCGTTCAATTCAAACAGCAGATCCAGAATTTCAATTTGATGCGTCATGTCTAGATAAGTGGTAGGCTCATCCAGAAGAATGATGTCGGTATCCTGGGCAAGCGTCATGGCAATCCATGCACGCTGGCGCTGGCCGCCGGACAGCTCATCGACCGGTTTGTCGCGGAATTCATCAACGCGCGTTGCCTTCATGGCAGCTTCAACTTTCTCGGTATCTTCTTCCGTCCAGCGCTTTAGCCAGGACTGGTGGGGATAGCGGCCCTGCTTGACCAAATCATGCACCGTCAAGCCTTCCGGTGAAACAGGGGACTGCGGCAAGATGCCCATTTTCTTCGCCACCTCCCGTGAAGACAGCTTGTGCACTTCTTTGCCTTCAAGCAATATAGAACCTTCTTGAGGTTTAAGTAAACGCGCGATCGAACGAAGCAGTGTGGATTTGCCGCAGCCGTTGCTGCCGACAAATACTGAAATTTCGCCGCGCGGAATGGATAGATTCAGATTTTCAAATAATAAATTTTCGTTATAGCCAATTGACAAGTTGTTGGTTTGAACAGCCGTCGCCATTGTGCAATTCCTCCGCATCTTTTTCCATAAGTCGAACTCAATGCAAAATCTTATTACGGCTACTATATCATAAATTCATGATAAATGAGAACGATTTTCATCTTATTTCACGAAAATCCTTTACAATAAAGTGTACAAGCACTAAAATTATACTTATTGAGAACGGTTATCAAATAGCTGGGAGGCTTACCTATATGAAAAAGAAATGGATGTTGTTGACGGCAATGATTTTGCTGGTTCTGGCAGCTTGTTCGTCTGCTGATGAAGAAACGGCCACTAACGAAGAGGCCGCCGGAGAACCGGTTACAATTACCGGAACGAACGGGGAAGTGAAATTGGATGCACCTGCTAAAAAAGTGGTGGTGCTGGAATGGACATATGCTGAAGACTTATTGGCTGTAGGCGTTCAGCCGGCAGGAATGGCTGATATCGTGGAATACGGCAACTACGTGAATATTGAACCGCAATTGGATGAAACAGTAGTAGACGTTGGCGGACGGCAAGAACCGAACCTGGAAGCCATCGCCGCGATTGAACCGGATCTGATCATCGGGGTAAGCTTCCGACACGACGCGATGCTTTCGGAACTGGAAACCATTGCTCCAACGGTCATCTTCAATCCGTATCCGGAAGATGAAAGCATTGACCTTTATCAGGAAATGGAAACAACGTTCAAGGAAATTGCAAAAGCGGTAGATAAGACAGCTGAAGCGGATCAAGTCCTGGCTGATCTTGAAAAAGAATACGAAGCAAGCGCCGCTGAAATTGAAGCTGCCAACTTGAAGACCAAAGATGTAATTTTGACTTTGGCATACACCGGTCCGCAAGCTCCTGAAATCCGGGTATTTACGCCGAATTCAATGGCTTCGATTATTTTAGACCGGATCGGGCTGAAAAACGTCCACCAGCCGGATCAGTTTGAAGTGTTCGGTTCGAGCACATTCAACGTAGAAGGCTTGGTCAAGTATGAGAATGCCAATTATTTATACACGGTTCCTGACGAAGACAATATTTACGAAAACCAGCTGAAAGGCAATCCGGTATGGGAAAACCTGGCGTTCGTAAAAGAAGGCCGCACCTATGACCTAGGGGCTGATACATGGCTATACGGCGGTCCACTGTCAGCGAAAACCTTAATGGACCAGATTACAGATGTGATGGTGAATCAATAATGCCCGGGAAGTTAAAACAGAAGTCCTTTGTCTCGCTGACAGGGGGCTTTTTCCTGCTTATAGCGCTGTCAGTTATTCATTTGACGCAAGGGCAGGCAGACTACACAATTTCAGAACTGTTGACCGGCGTCTGGACCGAAGGCCGCATCCAGGATATCGTGACGTCGCTGCGCTTGCCGCGGCTGGCAATCGGAATTGTTGCGGGCGGCGCATTGGCCGTGTCCGGTGCGGTTCTGCAGACCTTGACGAACAATCCGCTGGCGTCTCCAGGGACGCTGGGCATCAATGCAGGAGCCTTTTTCTTCGTCGTCCTGTCGATGATTTTCTTTCCGAATGTATTGGGGGCTTTCCCTTTCATCACAGCGCTGCTTGGAGCCGTCCTTTCTTCTGTCTTGGTAGTGGGGCTCGCAGGCAAAGCGATGGAGCCTGTGCGGGTGGCTTTGACAGGAATGATTATTTCGCTTTTATTTTCTTCTTTAACCGGTGCGATGCAGCTTCTTTTTGAGAATGAAACGAACGGCTTGTTCCTATGGGGATCGGGCACGCTCGTTCAGTTGAACTGGGAAGGGGTCCGTTTTGCAGCGCCAGTGGTCCTGGTGCTTTTTATCGGATCGTTGCTGCTGGCAAAGCCGATGGATATTTTATCGCTTGGAGAAGATATCGCATCATCTCTTGGCCAGAATGTCCAGGCAGTAAAACTCGCGGCGTGGGGAGTGGCAATCATCCTCTCCGCTGCCGTTGTCAGTGTAGTGGGGCCGATCGGCTTTATTGGGCTGATGGCGCCTCATATTGTCCGCATGATGGGTATACGCGGCCATTTGCAGATTTTCATCCATTCGTTTTTATGGGGCAGCGTCATGCTGATCGGTGCCGATGTATTGGGCCGTTTGATCCAGCCGGGCCAGGAAGTTCCGGTAGGCGCAATGACGGCGCTGATCGGCGGCCCGTGGCTATTGTACTTGGCATGGAAGACAGCTAAATCATTGAAACGCGGCGACCGCCAAGTAGGAGGAACGACAAAACCGGTCCGCTTAACGGTTTTGGTGCCGATTTTAATCCTTTTAATCCTGGGGATAACCGTATTGGCGCTGAGCTTTAACGGGACTGCGTGGAACTTCGCGTGGCTGGAGCCAGTCGTCTGGAATTTCCGGGTTCCGCGTGTTCTGACAAGTTTTATCGTTGGCGTCATGCTGGCGCTGACCGGCGTTATTTTGCAGGGCGTGCTCCGAAATCCGTTGGCAGATGCTGGCGTCCTTGGCGTCACTTCAATGGGGGGAGCAGGGGCGATGCTATTGCTCGTTGTTTTCCCGGCTGTTCCGCCGGCCTTTTTGCCGCTGGGTGCGACGCTTGGCGCTTCTTTGGCACTGGGCATTATTTTAATCACCGCCTGGAAAAATAATTTCCAGCCGATGCTTGTTGCGTTGATGGGGATTGCGATTTCAGCATTTGGTTCGGCCGCAACGCAGGTATTTGTCGTCAAAGCGAAATTGGCTGTGGCCAGTGCGCTTGTTTGGCTGTCGGGAAGCACCTACGCGAAAGGCTGGGACGATGTGCAGCTCGCCTTGCTGTTGTTTGCGCTGTTTATCTGGCCCGCCATTTACATCACACGCAGCCTGGATACGCTAACTTTTGGAGACGATGTAGCAGCCGGACTTGGCTTGAATGTGCGTTCGACCCGGGTGTGGGCGCTGGTAATCGGCGTTGCTATTTCCACCGCGGCTGTATCAATTGTAGGCACCATCGGCTTTATCGGCTTGGTGGCGCCGCATATCGCCCGCCGAATTGTTGGCTTCCGCCACTTGCCGCTGATGCTCTCATCCGGTTTGATCGGAGGGCTGCTGCTCGTGACCGCTGACTTTATCGGCCGCATCCTGATTGCGCCGAAAGACATTCCGAGCGGGTTGATTGTGGCATTGATCGGAACTCCTTACTTGCTTTATTTGCTGCGGAAAATGAAATAGAAAAGGCCTGCCGGTGCGGCAGGCCTTTTCTTGTGGATTAAAAGTGGCTATGAGCGGTCGAACAGGTTCTATGATCACTCAACTCGAGTCTATGAGCGGTCAAAAGGATCCTATGAGCGTTCACGCAGGTTCTATGATCATTTAAAAGGATTTTATGATCACTTAATCACTTAATTAATAAAAGCTGCCCGCTACAGAAAGCGGACAGCTTTTTGATTGCTTAAACGGTTTGCAAAGCGACAGCAGGGCCGAAGAATTCAAAGTGGATCTGTTCTTCTGCCATGCCGAGGCCGCGCAGTTCCTGGATCATCTGTTCCATGAAAGGCACAGGGCCGCATACGTAGACGTCGCCGGTCACATCGACCATTTCTTTTAATACTTCGCGGGTAATATAGCCGTCTGGCTGGTCGGAGTACAAGGTCTTGTAAGCTGCATTTTCCATAGAAGCCGCATATTTTTGGATATCCTGGTCGAAGGCATGCAGGGATTCGTTGCGCGCAGCGTGCAAGAAAGCGGTTGGGCGCTCAGGAGTGAGCGTTGCCACGGTTTCGAACATGCTCATCATCGGCGTGATGCCGACACCTCCGCTGACAAAGGCAACCGGTGATTTCTTGCCGGCATCCAGAACAAATTCGCCTGCTGGTGCGCTGACTTCAATGGCGTCGCCGATGTTTACTTCTTCGTGGAGGTAAACAGAGACGCGGCCGTTCGGGTCGTTGTCGGCTTCCCGTTTCACAGAAATGCGGAACTCGTCCGGTTTTGCTGCCTGCGATAAGCTGTACTGGCGGTTGAACAAATATTTCTCGCCAGGAATCGAAAGGCGTACAGAAATGTATTGGCCAGGCTGGTAAGTCGGAACGTTCGATCCATCCGCTGGTTTTAAATAAAACGAAGTGATGTTTTCGCTTTCTTTTACTTTGCGGGCAACGATAAAGTCTTTGAAGAACTTCCAGCCGTTTTCCTGGGCTTCGGCTTCTTCGTACATTTTGTGTTCAACGCCGATGAAGGCATCTGCAATTACGCCGTAGGCTTCAGCCCAGGCATTGATGATGTCGTCTGTTGCGGCATCGCCCAATACTTCTTTGATGGCTTTCAGCAAATATTCCCCGACGATTGGGTAATGTTCCGGCTTTACGCCTAAACTTACGTGTTTATTGGCAATCTGTACGACGGCCGGCAGAATGGCTTCAAGATTGTCGATATGAACGGCTGCCGCATAGACGGTGTTGGCAAGTGCTGCTTGCTGGCGTCCTTTTTTCTGGTTTGCATGATTAAAAATATTTAAAAGTTCAGGATGCGCTTCAAACATGTTCTTGTAAAAAACGGTGGTGATCGCTGTTCCGTGTTCTGCTAAAACGGGTACTGTGGATTTGATAATGGATCGTGTTTGTTGGGATAACATTGTCAATCGCTCCTTTTGTTTTCTATAGCTTTACTATATTCCTAAAAAAGAGTTAAAGATATATTTAAAATACATCTTTAAAATTTAGACACATTTTGAATTCACAGAAAAGCCACAATAAAGGAGTTGTCCCAAAAGTAATTTGGGACAACTCCTCAGGCTGTCGAGAAACTCTCTCGACAGCCTGTTTTTTTGTTTATTTTACTACTTTTCCGATGTACACTAAAAGAAAATGAAGGAGCGAGGTCTCATGATTGGTCCCGTCAAAAACCATCGTCATGAA
>NZ_JABWTK010000020.1 GCF_020071995.1 Planococcus chinensis
GCCCATTTAATTTCGCTTGAATATACGTTTTTGCTCATGCAAAAACACCTCCGATTTGTGTACTTATTAAAAGTGTACCATCTCGAAGGTGTTTTATATTGTCCCATTTAATTATGTTAGTCTAGAAACCACTTTTCTCAAGTGGTTTTATTTATTTCTTCTTATTAAATAAAAGCTACGCCAATATGCGTATATCGAAAGAACTAACTTCTTTAATTTTCTAAAAAAACCTGTTGATTTTCCCAATTACGCAATCCCTCATTATCTGATAACTTAAATGTACGGCATAGCTTCTCGAGCAGAAGCGGTCAGGCTGCTGCAGGACGCTGCACGTGGTGTTGAGTGCCTAAAAATCATAAGGGTAAAGGGGATTGAACGATGAAGAGATCGGCGAAGTTTTTAACATCAGTAATGCTGACAGCTACTTTGCTAGTACCGGCAATGGGCGTTAGTGCAGCAAATGGGGAAACGGCCCAGCAGCAAGGAAATGAAACATTCCGCGTTCTTGTTGATTCGGCAAATCAAAATGAATTGAAAAATGCCAAAGGCAAGTACGGTGTCCACCGCAACTTCAATTCAGAAGGCTTTACTACCACTATGAACGCTAAACAATTTGAAGCGCTTCAAAAAAATAAAAACCTGACCGTTGAAAAAGTTCCGGAATTTTCGATTGAAGAAACGTCTTCGAAGCCGGAAGCAAAATACTCCACAATGGCAGCTTCTCAATCTGTACCGTGGGGAATCAAAGCGATTTACAACGACAGCACATTGACTAAACCGACCGGCGGTGCAGGAATCAACATTGCGGTGCTGGATACAGGAGTCAATGTAAACCATACCGATTTGAGAAATAACGTTGAACAGTGCAAAGATTTCACTACCGCTACGACACTGGTGAACAATTCATGTGTTGACCGCCAAGGGCACGGGACACACGTTGCCGGTTCAGCTTTAGCTAATGGCGGCACAGGTTCAGGCGTATACGGAGTTGCACCGTCTGCTGATCTATGGGCGTATAAAGTATTGGGTGACGACGGTTCCGGCTATTCAGATGACATCGCTGCTGCCATCCGCCACGTTGCAGATCAGGCAACTGCTTTAAACACGAAAGTGGTCATCAATATGTCCCTTGGTTCTGCTGGTGAAAGCAGCTTGATCACAAATGCAGTAAACTATGCATACAGCAAAGGCGTGCTTGTTATCGCTGCAGCTGGAAACTCAGGCCCATACCAAGGATCGATCGGCTACCCGGGTGCGCTGCAAAACGCAGTAGCTGTAGCAGCTCTTGAAAACGTAATCCAAAACGGCACTTACCGCGTAGCGGATTATTCTTCCCGCGGCTATAGCTCTACAGATGGTGATTACGTGATCAACAAAGGCGATGTAGAAATTTCAGCGCCTGGTTCTTCTGTCTACTCCACTTGGTATACAGGCGGCTATTCTTCAATCAGCGGAACGTCAATGGCCACTCCTCACGTAGCAGGATTGGCTGCGAAGATTTGGGCAACAAACACTTCCGCGAGCAACACGCAATTGCGTGCTGAATTGCAGAAGCGTGCTAAAGCATACGACATCCTTTCCGGTTCAGGCGCCGCAGTTGGCGACGATTATGCTTCCGGATTCGGATTTGCCCGCGTACGCTGATCTTCTTAAAAAGACAATTCCAGCTTTCGCTGGAATTGTTTTTTTATGTTAATATTTTTTTATCTAGACAAAAAGGGTGAGCATATGAATATCGGATCTGTCATCAAGTATTACCGTACCAAAAACAATCTAACTCAGTCACAATTGGCAGACGGCATTTGTTCCATCTCGCATTTGAGTAAAATTGAATCCAATACCTATAGTCCCCATGAATCGACGATTCAGGCATTATTGGTGAAAATGGGCGTTCAATGGGAAAAAGAAGTTGACCGCTATAAACGCTTGGAACGGCAATTGGGAGAATTCATCGATTGTTCCTTGCATTACGACTTGGCTGCTATGGAAAAGCAATACAGCCAGCTCGAACAGGAAAATGATTATATCCAATCTATAGACTTAGTGAATCAATATGAACTGTATAAATTCCGTTATTACATTTACCAGAACGATCAAGCCAAAGCGGATCGGCAAAAGCATTTGCTTGAAAGGCTGGAAGGCTCCTTCACCGCACCCGAAAAATGGCTTCATCAGTTTTTTAAGTCACTTTATTACACGATGCTCAACAAGACAGAAGAATCGCTCCGTTATCTGGAGGACCTGGATAAGGGCATCCAAAGCATTCCCCAAAAGTTTGAAGGGGAGTATTATTACCAGAAAGCACGCCTGCTGATTCTGCATGACCGCTTTGAAGTGTCTGCCCATTATGCGGAGAGAGCGGCCCAGTATTACCAGCTTCACCATAATTACATCCGTCTGCTCCATGCCCAACTGTTGCTGGCGATCAATTATACAAGACGGAATTTGCTGGCACAGGCCGGCGGCATTTACGAAGTATTAAAGCGGAACGCCCATTTGACCGGACAAAAGGATCTGTATTACCAGACCTTATATAATTTTGTGGAATTGCTGAAGCAAAAAGAGGATTACCAGCAAGCCACGGAACTTTTACATGAATTAAAAGAAAATGTTCCCAAAAATTCTTATTTCTATAAAGCGGTACTTGTCAGTCTGCTGGAAGCAAGAGTGGAGAGTTCCACTGAAGTCATCCCTTTAATCAATGAATTGCGGGAATTGGCAAAAGAACCTTCAGATGAATACTTTCGCATATACGCAAACTATTTCGAGAAACGAAGTGTTTCCCAAGAGGACCTTTGGACCTATTGTGAGGAGAAAATGTTTCCATTTTTCAGAAAAAATGGTTATATAAAAGAAGGGAAAAAAGTTGCCGCTGAACTTATCGATTATTATCAGCGGAATAAAGAGTGGGAGAAAGCGCATTTCTACCGCACTTATAATGAACGAAACGGTGGTGAATATTTATGAAGACTGGAAAAAACTTATTCGCAACAATCCTGACAGCAGCGATGATTGCTGCTGTCGCATTGCCAATGGCAGCGCCTCACATCTTGCCGCCGCTTTAAGCAAAAAACGTACGATCAAGGCTTTCAGTCATTCTGGCTGGAAGCCTTTTTGCATTGTAAAAGAGCCTTTAAATGAGATCTTTTAAAAGGTTTGCTTATAATAGAAAGAAATGATAAGTGGAAGGACGGGGAAGGGGATGTACAGGAAAAAACAGTATGTTTTCAAAGAAAATGAACCGGTGCTGGCTACTGTCAGGAATTACAAGAAAGAAGATTTTGCCGGATTGATTGCTGTTCAGGAAGAAAGTTTTCCGCCGCCGTTTCCAGAAGACTTGTGGTGGACAAAAGAGCAATTGGCCAGCCATTTGAAGCATTTCCCGGAAGGCGCAATTTGCGTGGAAGTGAACGGAGAAATTGCGGGATCGATGACCAGCCTGCTGGTCGACTTTGATCCACTGCATCCACAGCACACCTGGGAAGAAGTGACGGACAATGGCTCGATTGGCAATCACAAGCCCGATGGAAAAACGCTGTATATTGCAGACTTATGCGTCAAACCGTCGTTCCGCAAGCTCGATTTAGGCAAGATGATGATGCAGTCAATGTATGAGCATGTAGTCCATTACGGATTGGACCGGCTCCTAGGCGGAGGAAGAATCTCAGGCTACCACAAATATACGAATGAACTGACCGCTGAACAGTACGTCGCCCAAGTGATCAGCGGCAAGTTGAAAGATCCGGTCATCACTTTTTTGCTCCGCTGCGGCCGGACGCCGTTGTCGCTTGTTTCCGATTATCTGGAGGACGCTGAATCGCACAACTATGCTTTATTGATGGAATGGAAAAATCCTTTTATCAAAGATGAATCATTGTAAAACTTCTCGTAGAAGATGACTCAATTAAAAAACCAGCAGCTGCAAAAATGCAGCTGCTGGTTTTTTAATGCATTAAATTGAGCCGAAAAGCTTTCACGATGATGCCGTCATCCAGAGGTTCAAAGTCGAGAGAAGGAACCCGGCTGAATCCTATTTGCTTGTATAAGCGAATGGCACTTTCCATAAAATGAGCGGTATGCAAGCCGATGAACGGATAACCTTGTTTTTTGGCAGCGGCTATGCAATGCTCAACCAACGCTTTGCCAATTCCGTTGCTTCTGAAATTTGCATCCACCGCAAGCATCCGGATTTCCGGAAATTCAAGAGCCGCTGTATCCCATTCATAAGCCTGCGATTGAGAAGGGAATAAGACAATGCTTCCGGCAATCGTTCCATCGATTTCCGCAACAAAAACTTCTGCATCGGAGTTTTTAACGTTTTCGGAAGTTAAGGTGTTTTTTAATATTTCCCAATGACCGGCAGGGATAATCTGGCTAAAAGGTTCATACGATGCCAGCCGCTGCTTTTTGATGGCCTCGTATTCATGAATGAATGCTTTTCTGATGATCAAAAATATACCTCCCGTGCTTGTTCGCTGTGAATATCTCGAATGAAGCATAACTGTGAGTAGTATAGCACTTTTTTATGTAAGTGGCAGTTCCAATGGTAAAAGAATGATATTTGCATATATCTGTAAATGAAAAGGCTTACATATGAAATTTTTTTAACAATTTAAAATTAAATGAGGATAAAAATTTGAAATTCATTGAATTGTTTTAATATTTCTCTATAATGAGTTAAAAGAAAGGAAAGATGCCTTATGACAAAAGATTTGCGTATCAATAGTAAAGTGTTCGAAGGGGCGATGAAAGCGCCAAACCGTGCCATGCTCCGGGCAGTAGGTTTTTCTGACGATGATTTCACCAAGCCGCAAATTGGCGTAGCAAGTACATGGAGCGAAGTGACTCCTTGCAATATACATATTCATGATTTGGCAGTGAGCGCAAAAAAAGGGGCGGCAGAAGCTGGCGGAAAGCCGATGATTTTCAATACGATCACTGTTTCGGACGGGATTTCAATGGGGACGGAAGGGATGAAATATTCGCTTTCAAGCCGTGATGTGATTGCCGATTCCATTGAAACCGTGGTAGGGGCGGAAAGTTTGGACGGCTTAGTCGCAATCGGCGGCTGTGATAAAAACATTCCGGGCTGTTTGATTGCCATTGCAAATTCAGAAGTTCCGGCGGTCTTTGTCTACGGCGGAACAATTGCGCCGGGAAGAAACAACGGCCAGGACATTGACATTGTGTCGGTGTTTGAAGGGGTAGGGCAGCACAACGCCGGTACGATCGACGACGGCGCTCTCCGCAAAATTGAATGTGCGGCTTGTCCGGGCGCCGGTTCTTGCGGCGGCATGTACACGGCGAACACAATGGCGTCTGCTGCAGAAGCGATGGGCATGAGTTTGCCGGGCAGTTCGTCAAATCCTGCCGAAACAGAAGGCAAGAAAGCGGACTGCGAAGCTGCAGGAGCGGCTGTTTACAATTTGCTGGAACAAGGCATTTACCCGAAAGACATCATGACGAAAGAAGCGTTTGAAAATGCTATTACCGTCGTGATGGCGCTTGGCGGTTCAACCAATGCCATCCTTCATCTATTGGCCATTGCGCATGCGGCAGAAGTCGATTTGACGATTGACGATTTTGACCGCATCCAAAAAACGGTGCCACATATCGCTGATTTAAAGCCGAGCGGCAAATACGTCATGCAGGATCTGCATCGTGTAGGCGGTGTACAAGCCGTAATGAAAGTGTTGCTTGAAGCAGGGTACTTGCACGGCGACTGTATGACGGTGACTGGAAAAACCTTGGCGGAAAACTTGAAAGAGGCACCGGATTTATTGGAAGGCCAGCAAGTGATCATGCCATTCGACAAGCCGAAACGCAAAGACGGTCCGTTGATCGTCTTAAAAGGGAATTTGTCGCCGCGGGGCGCAGTCGCCAAAATGTCGGGCGTTAAAGTGAAACGCCATTCAGGGCCGGCACGCGTTTTTGACAACGAACCGGAAGCAACAGCTGCTGTAATGGCAGATAAAATCAACGACGGCGATGTGTTGGTCATCCGTTATGTAGGGCCAAAAGGCGGGCCGGGAATGCCGGAAATGCTGTCGATATCAGGAATTCTTGTCGGAAAAGGCATGGACGAAAAAGTCGCTTTGTTGACAGATGGACGTTTCTCCGGCGGCACGCACGGACTGGTGGTTGGCCATATTGCTCCGGAAGCGCAAGTCGGCGGACCGATTGCTCTTTTGAAAGAAGGGGATATCGTTACAATCGATTCCGATACTCAGGAAATAACGATGGATGTTTCAGAAGAAGAATTGGAAGCACGCCGTAACGCGTGGGTGGCTCCGCCGCTGCATAAGAAAGGTGTGCTCGGGAAATATGCGCACAATGTGACTTGCTCTTCCAAAGGAGCGGTGACTGATTACTTGAACCGGGAACAAACGGAAGCGACAGTTCCGGTGAAAAATTAATAAAAGAATTGGAAAAGGGATGCCCTCGATTTGAGGGCATCCCTTTGATTTTGCAAGGTAACATTAATTTATTTTTGACTCAATTTTTCAACCCGTTTCATCGGGGGAATCATTTCCATTGAAAGTTCTTTCTTTCAGTGCCGCGGTCATAGTTCCACTGGGTGCCTTCTAACTTAAGCAACGTAAACCCTACCTTCTTTTACGTCCTTGCGATCCTGAAATCGCGCCAGTGTGAATAAGTATTCTCAAAAACATTGTTGTAGAATGCCAGATTATCAAAATATATCCGTTACCTCTTTGTTAACTAAACTAGTATCTCACATTTCTGAAATGCAGTCAACTAATTAGCCGCTATAAGGATTTGTTTTTTGAAACATGACTATTGGGGTATAATAAGAAAAATTAAACAATGCGGAAGAAGGAGATTTTTATGCAGAAAACATACTCAGATGACAGCTTAGCCTTACATACCGATTTATACCAAATCAATATGTCCGAGTCTTATTGGGCAGACGGCATGCATGAACGAAAAGCGGTGTTTGAACTTTTTTTCCGGAAGCTGCCGTTCGGCAATGGCTACGCCATTTTTGCCGGGCTGGAACGTGTTTTGGATTATTTGAGAGATTTCCGTTTCACTGAAAGCGACCTTGCGTACCTTCAAGATGAAGTCGGCTACAAAGAAGACTATATCGAATATTTGCGGACAGTGCGTTTTACAGGAAACGTCTACTCTGTTCTGGAAGGCGAGCTGGTTTTCCAAAACGAACCGCTGATCCGGATCGAGGCTCCTCTAGTAGAAGCCCAGTTAATCGAAACTGCTCTTTTAAATATCGTGAATTACCAAACTTTGATTGCCACAAAAGCAAGCCGCATCAAGCAGATTGTCAAGGAACAGCGGGTGATGGAATTTGGTACGCGGCGTGCGCAGGAAATGGATGCGGCCATTTGGGGAACAAGAGCTGCGTTTATCGGCGGACTTGAAGCAACGAGCAATGTCCGGGCAGGCAAACGATTCGGCATTCCGGTTGCCGGGACCCACGCCCATTCCATGGTCCAGGCTTACAAGGATGAATACGAAGCGTTTCATTCGTATGCCAAACGCCACAAAGACTGCGTGTTCCTTGTGGACACATATGATACCTTGAAATCCGGTGTGCCGACTGCAATCCGGGTAGCGAAAGAACTGGGAGACAAAATCAATTTCCAAGGCATCCGCCTGGACAGCGGCGATATTGCCTTTCTGTCGAAAGAAGCCCGGAAAATGCTGGATGAAGCCGGATTCCAGGATGTCAAAATTGTCGTTTCCAACGATTTGGATGAATACACGATATTAAACTTGAAAGCACAGGGAGCCCGTGTGGATTCCTGGGGAATCGGGACAAAGCTGATTACAGCTTACGATCAACCGGCGCTTGGCGCAGTATATAAAATTGTCGCCATTGAAAACGAACACGGCGAAATGGAAGATACCATCAAAATTTCCGGCAATGCGGAAAAAGTCACTACCCCAGGACAGAAAAACGTTTATCGGATTATAGACAGGGAAAATGGAAAATCAGAAGGTGATTACATTACGATGCAGGATGAAAATCCTGCTGAAGAAGATCATCTGAAAATGTTCCATCCGGTCCATACTTATGTCTCAAAATTTGTTTCCAATTTTGATGCGGTGAATATCCACCGCCATGTCGTGGCAGACGGAAAAATTATTTATGACAATCCTTCTGTCCAGGAAATGCAGGCATTTGCAGCGAAGAATCTGGAGCTGTTATGGGACGAATACAAACGTTCATTAAATCCGGAGGAATACCCAGTCGATTTAAGCCAGAAGTGCTGGGACAACAAGATGCGCAATATCCAGGAAGTGAAAGACGCAATTCAACAACTTACAGGAAAATAAGGGGGAGTATTCATGTCAGATTTGCAAAAAACGATCATTGAAGAACTTAAAGTTCAGCCTTCCATAAATCCGAAAGAAGAGATTGAACGAACGGTTTCATTTTTAAAAGAATACTTGGTGAAGCATCCGTTTTTAAAAGGATTTGTTTTAGGCATTTCCGGAGGTCAGGATTCGACCTTAGCCGGAAAGCTGGCGCAAATGGCGGTTGACGAATTGAACGCAGAAGCGGGTGAAGCTGCATACGGCTTTTATGCAATCCGCTTGCCGTATGGGCAACAGTTTGATGAACACGATGCGCAGGATGCCATTGAATTTATCGACCCGACCAAAGTGTATACAGTCAATATTAAAGAAGCGGTGGATGCTAGCAAACGCGCCCTGGATGCTGCAGGCATTGAGCTGACGGATTTCGCCAAAGGAAACGAAAAAGCACGTGAACGGATGAAAGTACAATTTTCAGCTGCAGCCATGCACAATGCGGTTGTCCTTGGGACGGACCATGCAGCTGAAGCGATTACCGGTTTCTACACGAAATTCGGCGACGGGGCTGCCGACTTGACTCCGTTGTTCCGCTTGAACAAACGCCAAGGCCGGGCGATGTTGAAAGAACTTGGCTCGCCGGAGCATTTGTATACGAAAATTCCGACAGCCGATCTGGAAGAGGATAAACCTGCAATTCCGGATGAAGTGGCGCTTGGCATCACCTATGACATGATTGATGATTATTTGGAAGGCAAGAAAATTCCGCAAGATGCACAGGAAAAATTGGAAGGCTATTACTTGCGTTCCCAGCATAAACGCCATTTGCCGATCACGATTTTTGATGATTTCTGGAAATAATCTAAACAAAACAGAGCTTGTCTTCTTGAGCTCTGTTTTTTATTTGCGGAAAAAGTCCTTATAAAAGTTACAGACAGTTGAGAAAATTATATAAATTCGTTATGCTTATGATAAGATTTCGACAATTTAAAATACGCGAATCTATATACTGGGGGAATCAGGATGAATGCTAAAGACCGCTTGAATGCAGTAATTGACAATATAGAAAAAGTGATTATCGGCAAACGCCATATCGCCGAATTAAGCATCGTAGCTATGCTTTCCCAAGGGCATGTACTGCTGGAAGATGTACCCGGGGTCGGCAAAACGATGTTGGTAAGAGCGCTTGCGAAATCCATCGGCGCTGATTTTAAACGGATTCAATTCACTCCTGACCTGCTCCCGTCAGATGTTATAGGCGTTTCCATCTATAATCCGAAAGACATGGAGTTTCATTTCAGGCCAGGACCGATTATGGGCAATATCGTATTGGCCGATGAAATAAACCGGACTTCCCCTAAAACGCAATCCTCTTTGCTAGAAGCGATGGAAGAAGCTTCCGTCACGATTGACGGCGTAACTCAGCACATACCGAAACCGTTTTTCGTTATGGCTACTCAAAATCCCATTGAATATGAAGGGACCTATCCATTGCCGGAAGCACAACTGGACCGTTTCCTCCTGAAAATCAAAATCGGCTACCCAAGCTCCCGCGAGGAAATGGAAGTGTTGAACCGCTCCCAGGTTTCTGCGCCGATTGATGAACTCCAGCCGGTCATGACGCTTGAGGAGCTGTTGAAATTGCAGGAAGAAGTGAAGCGGATCAATGTCGATGAGACCATCCGAAGCTATATCGTGGATTTAGCCAGACAAACCCGAATTGACCCTTATGTGTATTTGGGAGTGAGCCCAAGGGGATCTATTGCCTTGATGAAAGCTTCCCAAGCCTACGCTATGCTTAAAGGCCGGGATTTTGTGACGCCGGATGATGTGCAGCATTTGGCGAAATTTGTCTTTGGCCACCGCATCATGCTGCGTTCGGAAGCGCGTTATGATGGAGTTACGGCTGAAGAAATCACAGACCGTATTTTGGCGAAAACCCGAGTTCCCGTTCAAAGGCTAGTCGGCCAATGAACAAAGCGAAAGAATTTATAAATTTATGGGGGAGGCTGCTTTTTGTCCTGGGCCTCCTTTTGCTGACATTTTCGTTTGCCATGTTTCAAGGCGGATTTGTCAGCTGGTTCATTTTTTATATGGCTTTGCCTTTTGCTTTATATTCCGTGTTGCTGACATTTTACCCTCTAAGCGATATTGAATTATCCCGTGATATCCATACCGCCCAAGTGCGAAAAGGAAGCAGTTTTTCTGCGACCATTCATATGCGAAGAAAACTCCGATTTCCTTTGCTTTATACAGTCCTTACTGAAAAGACCCATTCTCCCGCATTACAAAAACAAACTGCCGGCATGAATCAGAAAATGTTCGTTCCGGGATTTCGGAAAAATTATTCATGGACATATGAGATTGAACATATGCCGCGGGGAGAACATGTTTTGGAAGGCGTTCAAATTGAAATAGCCGATTTCTTCGGCTGGGTCCGCAAAAGCAGATTGGTGCCGCTGCAGCAAAAAGTACTCGTCTATCCCAATACCGTAGACATTATTTATCGGCCGATGGAATCCAAATACGATCACGGCTCAATGGCTGCGCCGTTTACGCTGGTCAAAGATACGACCATGGCTACCGGCATCCGGGATTACCATCCGGGCGACCGGGTTTCGTGGATTCACTGGAAGTCATTTGCGCGGACGCAGACAATGCGCACGAAGGAATTTGAAGACCGTCAGTCCCAGGACCTGTTTTTGATGGATGACCGGCGGCCTTCGGAGAAATTCGAAATTCAAGTGGAATTGGTGGCTTCTATTCTTAAGTCGATTGTGCATTCCAATTCAAGTGTGTCTTACTTATCGATTGGCGAAACCCGCAATCATTTTCCGGTTATCCAGACCGAAGAACATCTGCATCGGATCATGTACCATTTAACAAAAGTCCAGGCCGATCTGCAGAAACCTGCTGAAGATGCAGGGGGGCGTGAACTCCAGAAAATCCAGGCCTCGAGCCTTTTGTATGTGACCAGCCATTTAACCATTGAGATGGTGAAAGCCATTCAGCGAAATGTGAAGCACTTGAATACGTGCATGTGTTTGGTTGTTGCCCATAAAGGAGAACGCCCTTCTCCTCAGGAAGAAGCTGCCCATCAATTTGCCCGTTCAAAAGGTTTTACTGTGAAGCGTGTCAGTCCGGATAATTTTTCATCGGTATTTACGGAGGTGAACGGCAAATGACTTCCATAAGGAAAAATATATGGTTTATGGCAGGGCTGTACATTCTGGTCTTTTTCCTGCTGGCCGAATGGCTGACGCCGGTCATGAC
Organism: Planococcus chinensis; assembly: GCF_020071995.1. Classification (GTDB taxonomy): domain Bacteria; phylum Bacillota; class Bacilli; order Bacillales_A; family Planococcaceae; genus Planococcus; species Planococcus chinensis_A. Next base: position 11,569 of record NZ_JABWTK010000020.1, read on the forward strand.
TTTAACGGCTACTGCATATAAACCGCTGTTTTTGATTTTTATTGCAATGGCGCTTGGAATGTCCTTATTAAAAGTCTCCTGGTGGATTTCGGGGCCGTTGAAATTGCTCTATGTTTTATGGTTTATCGTTTACGTGTATACGGGTGAAGTGTTTTTCACCGGCGACGCCATTGCATTTGTCTGGCAAGATTTGAAAATCAATCTAGCTGCTCTTTTTTCGCAAAACTGGGCGAACACGACCGATGTTTTTCGGACGCTTTTATTTTTCGCGCTGTTATGGATGGCTGTTTACTTGATCCATTACTGGGTGAGCTTCCGTCTAAGCATTTTCCTGTTTTATTTGTTGACGGTGGTTTTTATTGCCGTTTTAGATACATTCAGCCCTTATACAGGAAATACGGCCATTATCCGCATTATGGTCATTGGCTTATTGCTGGCCGGCCTTCTGCATTTGGCTAGATGGACCGAGCGGCACCGGATAGAACTGAGCAGCGAAAAAATTGCAGCGGCAATCATTCCGTTGTTTATCATGATTGCGGGTTCTACGGCCGTGGCGCTTTATTTGCCGAAATCCGGCCCTGTGTGGCCGGATCCTGTTCCGTATATTACGTCTTTTTCAAGCGGAGCGGGAAGCGGGCCGGGCGGTACAGTCGGAAGAATCGGCTATGGAGTGAATGATTCACAGCTGGGCGGTTCGTTCATCGGCGACAGCTCCCCGGTATTTAAAGCGGAAGTTGCCAGCGGACAGTACTGGAAAGTGGAGTCAAAAGACATTTATACGACAAAAGGCTGGGAACTGACGGAGAATATCGGCGACTCTTTCCTGTATGAAAACGGGGACTTTATTGCGACCGATTTCACGCCGGGAGACCCGGAAATGCAAGAAACTGCGCTCCTGTCGATGGATCAGGATTTCCCTTTTGTGTTGTATCCTTATGGGACTGAATCGGTTGTAATGGATGAAAATTTGGATTATCAATACAATACGGCAGACCAGCGAATTGAAACCTATCAGCAAGGCGATGTTTTTGAACCGGAAGTATACGAAATCACGTTCAGTGAGCCGACTTTCAGTTTGACGGCATTGCGTGAAACTTCCCGGGAAGATTTGGCGGAACTGCCGGCCGAATTTGACCGTTATCGCCAGTTGCCGGCCGAGCTGCCGCAGCGGGTACGGGATTTGGCAGAAGAAATAACAGCCAGTTCAACTACAATCTACGATAAAGCACGGGACATCGAGAGGTACTTCAGCAATGCCGGATTTGAATACAGCCAGCAGGATATCCCGGTGCCGGACGAAGACCAGGATTACGTCGATCAATTTTTATTCGATACGAAAAAAGGCTATTGCGATAACTTTTCCACATCGATGGTCGTCCTGCTGCGTTCTCTGGATATCCCAGCCCGGTGGGTGAAAGGGTTTAATGAAGGGGAAATCGTGGAGACGAAAGATGACACAGATATTTACCAAATCACCAATAACAATGCCCATTCCTGGGTAGAAGCTTATATGCCTGGAGTCGGCTGGATGCTGTTTGAACCGACCATCGGATTTACAGGTTCTTCTGCCGTTGAGTTTGATGTGGAAGTGGATGCCGCTGAAGATGATGAAGCTACTATGCCTGATCGGCCAGAGCCTCCGCCGACTGAAGAACTAGAAGATGAAGCAGCTGCAGACCAGAATGCCGGTCCGTCTATCTGGAGCCGTTTTCAATCGTTCCTTGACGAAAACAGCAGCAAAATCGGTTGGGGGGCGATTGCCCTTGGTGTACTGGCGGCGATTTTCTATAAATTCCGCCATAAATGGCTGCCCCGTGTCTTAATTCCTTATTACCGATTGCGCAGCGGCGATACCGAAACATTCGAAAAAGCCTATCTGCGGCTTTTGAAGCAACTGGAATTATATGGGATAAAAAGGGACGAAGGGCAGACCTTAAAAGCTTATGCTTCTTATATCGACTCATTCTTTGGAACAAAAGATATGACCCGCCTAACCAATGCTTATGAGCAGTCAATCTATGGCGGGCGTAAGGATTCCATTGAATGGCGGGAGTTGCAGGAAAGTTGGGAAAATTTAATCAAACAGACAACCGGTTGATTTTGGTCGGGCTAGCTTGTACAATTGAGAAAATTAAAAGTACAAGTGCCCTCATATATGTCTGGTAATATGGACCAGATGTCTCTACCAAGTCCCCGGAAATGACTTGACTATGAAGGTGGATGACGCATGCGTTCAGACATGTGCATTCGCCTTTTTGATGTAGAGCAAAAGAACGCGAGGAATCCTTTTCCGCGTTCTTTTGTCATTTTGAGGCCTGAATTGAATAGAAGAGGTGAAGAGTGTGCCAGCAAGTCCGATGTTAAAAGAGCAAAAGAAAATTGTGGTTTTGGATTTTGGAAGCCAGTATAACCAATTGATTACACGGCGTATTCGTGAAATTGGAGTTTACAGTGAATTGCACCCGCATACCATTACTGCAGAAGAAATCAAAGAAATGAACGCAACAGGCATTATTTTCTCAGGCGGCCCGAATTCGGTTTATGATAAAAATGCTTTTTCTGTAGATGATGCGATTTTTGAAATGGGTCTTCCGATTTTAGGGATCTGCTACGGCATGCAATTGATGGCGTTGCATTTAAACGGCAAAGTTGAAAAAGCCCAAAACCGTGAATACGGAAAAGCTGAACTGAAATTGACCAAAGAAAGCGCCTTGTTCAAAGGCTTGCCGGAAGAACAGATTGTCTGGATGAGCCACGGCGATTTGGTCACTGCAGCGCCTCCTGGATTTGATGTAATCGGCACGAGCGCAAGCTGCCCGATTGCTTCGATGGCAGATGAGTCACGCGGTTTCTACGGTGTTCAATTCCACCCGGAAGTCCGCCACTCGATTTACGGCAATGAGTTGCTGCGCCAATTCGTATTTGATGTTTGCGGCATGACCGATGACTGGTCGATGGAAAACTACATCGAACTGGAAATTGAAAAAATCCGTGAAGAAGTCGGCGACAAAAAAGTTCTTTGCGCATTAAGCGGCGGCGTTGATTCTTCCGTTGTGGCTGTCTTGATCCATAAGGCGATCGGCGACCAATTGACTTGTATGTTCGTTGACCATGGCCTTCTTCGTAAAGGAGAAGCAGAAAGCGTCATGAAAACTTTCGCTGACGGTTTCCACATGAACGTCATCAAAATCGACGCACGCGACCGTTTCATGAACAAGCTTGCCGGAGTAACCGATCCGGAACAAAAACGGAAAATCATCGGCAACGAATTCATTTATGTATTTGATGACGAAGCTTCCAAATTGGAAGGCATGGACTTTCTGGCACAAGGTACGCTGTACACAGACATCATTGAAAGTGGGACGACTACTGCACAAACTATCAAGTCGCACCATAATGTCGGCGGTCTTCCAGAAGACATGCAGTTTAAATTGATCGAACCCTTAAATACCCTATTCAAAGATGAAGTGCGTGTACTGGGAACTGAACTTGGCATGCCGGATGAAATCGTTTGGCGCCAGCCATTCCCAGGGCCGGGCCTTGGCATTCGCATCATGGGCGCAGTAACGGAAGAGAAATTGGAAATCGTCCGTGAATCCGATTGGATTTTGCGTGATGAAATTAGCAAAGCCGGACTTGACCGGGACATCTGGCAGTACTTTACGGTTCTTCCGGATATCCGCAGCGTCGGCGTCATGGGCGATGCCCGTACGTACGATTACGCAATCGGCATCCGCGCTGTCACTTCAATTGATGGCATGACTTCTGACTGGGCGCGCATTCCTTGGGATGTATTGGAGAAAATCAGCGTCCGTTTAGTCAACGAAGTTTCGCATATCAACCGCGTCCTGTATGATATTACGAGCAAGCCACCTGCAACAATTGAGTGGGAATAAAATAAAAATGAAGCTGTACTTCTTTATAAGAAGTGCAGTTTTTTCTTTTTGACGAACTATAAAGCGAAAAAATATAAAAACGTTCGGTTTTAGACTTGTTAGATTGAAAAAATCATGTTATATTACGATAGAAATTAAATAACGTTGTCGTATAATGTCGGGAATATGGCCCGAAAGTTTCTACCGAGTTACCGTAAATGACTCGACTACGATTTTTGTCCGTTCGTTTAATAAACCGGGCACTCTTCAATGAAGATTGAGTTGAAGAGATAAATCGAGCACATACGGCATGAAGCTGTGTGTGCTTTTTATGTTTTAGCATTATCGCGACGACACACGGAGGAAAATAACATGAAAAAGTATTTTCAGTTCGAGGAACTGGGAACTAACTACCGCCGGGAAATCATCGGGGGATTAACAACATTTTTGGCGATGGCTTATATTTTAGTCGTTAACCCGCTCACACTTACATTAAGTTCCGTACCGGATCTGCCTGCTGAAATGTATATGGATTATGGCTCGGTATTTATGGCGACTGCGCTTGCTGCAGCTGTTGGGTGTTTAATGATGGGGATCATCGCCAAGTATCCGATTGCACTTGCGCCGGGTATGGGATTGAATGCATTCTTTGCTTACACGGTTATCTTAACGTATGGCATTCCTTGGCAAACTGCTTTGACAGGCGTTTTATTTTCTGGCTTAATCTTTATTGTTCTTTCTCTGTCAGGGCTTCGTGAACGAATTATTAATGCCATTCCGAACGACTTGAAATTAGCGGTCGGAGCGGGTATTGGACTTTACATTACTTTTATCGGACTTCAGAACGCGGGAATCATTGTCGGAAATGAAGCGACGATGGTGGGACTTGGTGATTTAGCGGTGCCTTCTACGTTGCTTGCGATTTTCGGCATGGTAGTGACCGTCATCCTGATGGTGCGCCGCGTCAAAGGCGGAATTTTCTTCGGGATGATCATTGCTGCTGCAGTTGGCATGATTTTTAAAGTAGTGGAATTGCCAAGCGCTATTGTAGATTTTAACGTTCCGAGTATGGCTCCTACATTCGGTGTAGCGCTGGACCCGATTCTTCACGATTTTGGTTCACTTATGAATATTGAATTCCTGGTAATCGTTTTGACCTTCTTGTTTGTTGACTTCTTTGATACGGCAGGAACATTGGTTGCTGTCGCGACTCAAGCGCGTTTGATTAAAGATGATAAACTTCCGCGCGCAGGAAGAGCGCTTCTTGCTGATGCAGTTGCTACTGTCAGTGGAGCAATCTTCGGAACATCGACGACAACTTCTTACATTGAATCGAGCGCAGGTGTTGCCGCGGGAGCACGCTCAGGCTTTGCTGCCGTCGTCACAGGTTTGCTTTTCTTAATTTCGATTCTGTTCTATCCGCTGCTCGAAGTGATCACAAGCGCGGTAACGGCCCCAGCGTTAATCATTGTTGGTGTCCTGATGGTTTCGGCTTTAGGAAGAATCGATTGGTCGAAATTCGAAATTGCCGTTCCAGCATTCTTGACGATGATTTCAATGCCGCTTGGCTATAGCATCGCAACAGGAATTGCCATTGGATTTATTTTCTATCCGATCACAATGGTTACGGCAGGCAAGGCCAAGCAAGTTCACCCGATCATGTACGGACTGTTTGTTATTTTCATTCTCTATTTTATCTTCATTGCTTAATTCCAGGCCCGCCAGATTCAATGGCGGGCTTTTTATTATATAGAAGAAAAGGAAAAGTGAACGAATGCAGTCAACGTGATTTAGATTTAGGAAATCTAGTGTGATGCCTTGGGAATTTTGAGCGTTCTTTAAAGCAGTAATCGTATACTATAGAAGGAAGCTGAAAAGGGGAAGTGAAAAGCAGGGGGAAATAGAAAAAGGAGAAGCTAGGGAAAATCACCAACACTTAGAATGTAAAGGAACAGTTTCCTTTCAAAGTTGTAACAAGTTTGTAACTTTTATATTTCGAATATTCTGTTATAATAAAAAATGTAAACGGTTAATATTTATTTATTATTTTTCTCGAATTTGTTGACTTATATCGAGAACCTTGATATATTAGTACATGTCCTCAGGGAAACAAAGTGAAAAAAATACTTTCATTTAAAACTTGAAAGATAGAGTTGACACGAACTGAAGGATGAAGTAAACTAATAAAGTTGCTGAATTTGAAGCGACTGATTATTGAACCTTGAAAACTGAACAGCAAAACGTCAACAATAGCAACGGCCGCGCAAAACGGCCCGCGCACAACTTACTGATCAGGCAGTGCCAGATCAAGCGACTCGCGCGTTCTTCGGAACGGCGAGACGCCAGCAGAATTTGAGCAATCGGTTCTCTATAATGGAGAGTTTGATCCTGGCTCAGGACGAACGCTGGCGGCGTGCCTAATACAT
>NZ_JABWTK010000021.1 GCF_020071995.1 Planococcus chinensis
CGAACACGGAAGTTAAGCTCTTTTGCGCCGATGGTAGTTGGGGGTTTCCCCCTGTGAGAGTAGGACATTGCTGGGCCAAGTAAAAAAAGCCGTTGCCGGTATTTCCGGCGGCGGCTTTTTTGTGTTTATTAGCGAATACGTTTGCGGCAAAAAGAACTAGCTGCACCGGTTTTTGGGGAGAGCGGACCGACTGCATTATTAGTATCAAACTTCTTCAAACGAAACCAAAAAGAAATGAAAAAAACAGTCGGCAGAGTCACTAAGATTATCAAATGTCAGCACCCCATGAATTCTGAGGAATCCTCCCTTGCAACTAGAAACCCTGTTTAAAATGCCCCGATCAATAATTCTGAATACTTTTTCTTATTCCCGTTTTCTTGACACTGTTTAGCCGCGCTGATAACCTTACAATAATATTCAAAAGGAAGCAGGAGGCGTATCCAGAATGTGGGAGTCGAAATTTGTTAAAGAAGGTTTGACGTTTGATGATGTATTGCTTGTACCAGCAAAATCGGAAGTGCTGCCAAAGGATATCAATTTGTCAGTGGAGTTAACTCCGGCTATTAAATTGAACATTCCTATTATTAGTGCGGGTATGGATACTGTTACAGAAGCAAAAATGGCGATTTCAATGGCTCGCCAAGGCGGACTGGGAATCATCCACAAGAACATGAGCATCGAAGAGCAGGCAGAGCAAGTAACAACTGTAAAACGTTCAGAGAACGGCGTTATTACGGATCCATTCTTCTTAACGCCTGAGCACCAAGTGTATGATGCTGAACATCTTATGGGGAAATACCGCATTTCAGGTGTTCCAATCGTGAACAATGAAGAAGAGCAGAAATTGGTCGGCATCATTACCAACCGCGACTTGCGCTTTATCCAGGACTATTCATTGAAAATTGATGAAGTGATGACGAAAGAAGAATTGGTTACAGCTTCAGTAGGAACTACACTGGAAGAGGCTGAAAAAATTCTTCAGCAATATAAAATTGAAAAACTCCCAATTGTTGATGATCAAGGTATATTAAAAGGGTTAATTACCATCAAAGATATTGAAAAAGTCATCGAATTCCCGAACGCTGCAAAAGACAGCCACGGCCGATTGCTTGCAGGAGCTGCAGTCGGAGTAACTTCAGATACAATGAAGCGAGTTGAGCAATTGGTTAAAGCCGGTGTAGATGTAATTGTTCTTGATACTGCACATGGCCATTCAAAAGGGGTTTTGGATTCTGTAAGCCAAATTCGTGCGGCATACCCTGAATTGGCAATTATCGCAGGAAATGTAGCAACTGCAGAAGGCACAAAAGCATTGATTGAAGCTGGAGCAGACGTTGTCAAAGTAGGAATCGGACCTGGTTCGATTTGTACGACTCGAGTTGTTGCCGGTGTTGGGGTTCCACAAATCACGGCTGTTTATGACTGTGCAACAGAAGCACGCAAACACGGCAAAGCGATCATTGCAGACGGCGGCATTAAGTATTCCGGCGATATCATCAAAGCATTGGCAGCCGGCGGACATGTGGTCATGCTGGGAAGCTTGCTTGCTGGTACGACGGAAAGCCCGGGAGAAACCGAAATCTTCCAGGGTCGCCAGTTTAAAACTTACCGTGGCATGGGTTCAATCGCAGCTATGGAAAAAGGATCAAAAGACCGTTACTTCCAGGACGATGCGAAGAAATTGGTACCGGAAGGCATTGAAGGCCGCTTGCCATACAAAGGGCCGCTTGCGGATACAATCCATCAATTGCTTGGCGGAATTCGCGCAGGAATGGGTTATTGCGGAACTCCGGATTTACAGACTTTGCGTGATGAAGCACAATTTATCCGCATGACTGGCGCTGGTCTTCGTGAAAGCCATCCGCACGATGTCCAAATTACAAAAGAATCTCCTAACTATTCTATTTCATAAGTTTTAGCTATTAAGCATTCTTTGTGTCTACCTGTAGATGCAAAGAATGCTTTTTTCATGTTTTGGTTTAGGGACGTGCAGAATATGATAGAATTATATGGGGAAACTTACAGATGGAGGTATTGAAATACGTGAGGATTGTGTTGAAATTAACGATTATTTTGGCTGTGCTGCTGACTGTTGGTATGCCTCAGCAGGCAAAAGCGGCAGATTCTTTAAATATACTGGCGGATGCTGCCATTCTGGTAGATGCTGATTCCGGAAAAATATTATATGCACAAAACGCAGACGCTACGTTAGGGATTGCAAGCATGACAAAAATGATGACTGAGTATTTATTGTTTGAAGCGATTGAAGATGGCCGTATATCGTGGGAACAGGAGTATACGGTGACGGATTATGCTTATGAAATTTCACAGGATATGCGCTTGAGCAACGTGCCTTTAAGAAAAGGAGAAGCCTATACGATCCAGGAATTGTATGAAGCGATGGCGATTTATTCTGCGAATGCGGCGACGATCGGCATTGCTGAGACGATCGCTGGGACGGAAGAGGAATTCGTCCGCCTGATGAATGAAAAAGCGGAAGAGCTGGGATTGGCCGGTGCCAAATTGGTCAATTCAACGGGATTGAGCAACTCCTTGCTGATGGGGATGCACCCAAAAAGTACAGGCGCGAATGATGAAAATGTCATGTCTGCAAAGGCGGTTGCCAAGCTGACAAAGGCGCTGCTGGACGATTATCCGGAAGTATTGGAAACGACAAAAATTCCAAATAAGATGTTCCGTCCTGGGACAGCGGATGCGATCAATATGTTGAACTGGAATTCTATGCTTCCCGGACTGGCTTTTGAATACGAAGGCGTGGACGGATTGAAAACCGGCAGTACGGATTTTGCCGGCCACAGCTTTGCCGGTACGGCCAAGCGTGATGGCACGCGGCTGATTGCCGTTGTGATGAAAGCGGTCGATGAAAAGGGTGTAGGTTCTTACAAAGCACGTTTTGACCAGACCCGTGTTCTATTCGACTTCGGATTCGGCCAATTCACAAAAGAAGAAATCATTCCCGGCGGTTACCAGATCAAAGGACAGGAAACCTTGCCGGTAACCAAAGGGGAAGAAAAAGCTGTATCGATCGCCGTGAAAGAACCGATTACGATGATGATTCAGACAAGCGACAAAGAAAAATATCAACCGGAATTGGTGCTCGATGAATCTGTAGTGGCCGAAGGCAAGATTGAAGCGGGAATCGGCAAAGGAGAAGTGGTCGGTACCGTTAACGTTGTCAAAACAGAAGGCGAAGACTTCGGCTATTTGGATGGCAGAAAAAGCGACGCTGAAGTTGTGACAACCGAAAAGGTGGCAAGGGCCAATTGGTTCTCACTGTCTGTCCAGGCTGTAGGCAACTTCATCTCCAATATGTGGTCAGGCGCCCTGGATTTTGTAAAAGGATTATTCTAAAGAAAAGCAGTTCATCTATTCAGATGAGCTGCTTTTTTGTGCGGCAATGTCCCAGCATGCCATTAAATCCAAAATGCCCTGTTCAATTTCTTGTTCGGTTAATCCGCCGAATCCCAAGACGATTTTCGGAGGCGAAACGTTTTTTCCTTCGACGTCGTAAGAACCCAGGCCAAATACCCGGATTCCGGCGCCTTTAGCGCGTTCCACGAGTTCTTTTTCCGTTAAAGCAGTCTGTACGGTCAGCACTATATGCATGCCCGCTTGCTGGCCGGAAACCGTGACTAGAGGTGCAAATAAATGCAGGGCGTCTGTAAGGTGTTCAAGTTTTTTCTTATACAGTTTGCGCATCCGGTTCAAGTGGCGTGAAAAATGTCCTTCTTTCATGAATTCGCTGACGAGCTGCTGGTCAAACCTCGGCACAGACGATGAATAATGAAGAAAAGTCTGGCGGTAAGCACGCATCAGCCTTTTCGGCAAAACCATATAGGCAATCCGCAAAGAAGGCATCAGCGATTTGGAGAACGTGCTGATGTAAATCACCCGTCCGCTGACATCCATGCTTTGAAGGGCAGGAATTGGGCGGCTCGTGTAGCGGAATTCGCTGTCGTAATCATCTTCAATGATGTAACGGTCCGGCTTGGCAGTCGCCCAGTTTAGGAGTTGAGCCCGTTTGGTGGCACTGAGCACGGCGCCGGTCGGAAACTGGTGGGAAGGGGTGACGTAAGCAATATCGACTTCCGACGCTTCGAGTTCCCCGACATTGATGCCATCCGCTTCGATGCTGATGGGCACGGCTTTCCGATCATGGTGCGAAAAAATGGTATGCGTTAAAGCATATCCCGGATTTTCGAAGCCAAAGACAATCGTTTTATCGAGCAAGCGGATCAATAAAGGTACCAACTGTTCCGTTCCGGAGCCGATAATGATTTGATCGGCTTCACATACCACGCCCCGTGACTGGAACAAGTAGCGGGAAATTTCCTGGCGCAGGGTTTCATCGCCTTGCGGATGCCCGCTCAACAGCAACTCGTGGTTGGATTCATCGAGAAGGTCTTTGGAAAGCTTGCGCCAGGTCGAAAAAGGAAAAGAACGGGAATCAATGGCTGCCGGATTGAAGTCATAGCGGTATTCAAGACGTTCCGGCGCCAATGGTTCTTCTTGAGGCATATCCAAATAAGCCACTTCTTCCACCGGCTGCGCATAAAACCCTTTGCGGGCACGCGACTCAATAAACCCTTCTGCGACCAGCTGGCCATAAGCCAGTTCAACAGTGGTCTGGCTGATATCCAGAAACTCTGCCAGTTTTCGTTTGCTGGGCAGTTTGGTATCAACAGAAATTTTGCCGTCGATAATAGCTTGTTTAATTTCCCGGTAAAGCTGTTTGTATAAAGGCGTTGAAGTGCTTCGCTGAAGCTGAAACATCAGCATATCCATAACGACTCTCCTAACTGACCTTATGAATTTATAGGGATCTGAGTATTTCTATATGGTCAATCTTTATTATACTGACAATATCAAGAAAAGGGGGAATTTTAATGAGTAAACATGGAACCGATCGAGTTAAGCGTGGAATGGCGGAAATGCAAAAAGGCGGAGTGATCATGGATGTGGTCAACGCGGAACAGGCGCGCATTGCAGAAGCGGCGGGCGCAACAGCTGTTATGGCGCTTGAGCGGGTGCCTTCGGATATTCGTAGAGACGGCGGCGTAGCTCGTATGGCAGACCCGCGCATTACAGAAGAAGTGATGAAAGCTGTATCCATTCCGGTTATGGCCAAAGCGCGGATTGGCCATATTGTGGAAGCGCGTGTACTAGAAGCGATGGGTGTGGATTACATAGATGAAAGTGAAGTGCTGACACCCGCGGACGAAGAATTTCACTTATTGAAGGATGCCTATACGGTGCCGTTCGTCTGCGGCTGCCGCAATTTAGGCGAAGCGGCACGCCGTATCGGGGAAGGTGCTTCAATGCTCCGGACAAAAGGGGAACCGGGCACAGGGAATATCGTCGAAGCGGTCCGCCACTTGCGCCAAGTCAATGCGGAAGTGCGCAAAGTCGTTACGCTGAGCGATGATGAATTGATGACCGAAGCACGCAACTTAGGCGCCTCGTATGAATTCCTGAAAGAAGTGAAGCGGCTCGGCCGTTTGCCGGTCGTCAACTTTGCAGCGGGCGGTGTGGCAACGCCTGCAGATGCGGCCTTGATGATGGAACTTGGAGCTGATGGCGTGTTCGTGGGATCCGGCATCTTCAAATCGGAACATCCAGAACGGTTCGCACGTGCGATTGTCGAAGCAACGACGCATTACCAGGATTATAAATTGATTGCTGAACTGTCAAAAGACCTCGGGATCGCCATGAAAGGCATTGAAATTTCCACAATTGCGGCGGGTGAGCGCATGCAGGAACGGGGCTGGTAAGATGAAACGAGTCGGTGTTCTGGCATTGCAGGGAGCGGTCAGGGAACATGCGCAATCTATTGAAGCATGCGGTGCGGAAGCGGTGCTGGTCAAATGGCCAAGCGACTTGGAAGATTTGGATGCCTTGATTTTGCCGGGCGGAGAAAGCACCACGATGCGCCGGTTGGTCGACCGCTATGGTTTGCTGGGGCCGCTTCGCGCCTTTGCAAAGAGCGGCAAGCCGATGTTTGGCACTTGTGCGGGGTTAATTCTTCTGGCAAAGGAAATCGTCGGTTATCCCGAACCGCATCTTGGCGTGATGGACATTAAAGTGGAACGCAATTCCTTCGGCCGCCAAGCCGACAGCTTTGAAACCCCGTTATCCGTCAAAGGGATGGAAGCACCCTTTGAAGCGGTCTTTATCCGGGCACCGCATATTGTCAGTGCGGGTTCAGGCGTTGAAATACTTGGCGAGCATGACGGGAAAATCGTCATGGCAAGAAGCCGCCAGTTTCTCGTCTGTTCGTTTCATCCGGAATTGACCGATGACCACCGCATCACGGCTTATTTTTTGAGTATGATTTCTTCTCAAACTGACATTTCCTTGCCAAAAAGATCCGTTTATAGTAAAGTATGATTAATTTAAAAGTAGAAACGTTGATGGGGAATAGTAATACGTTGTTTTTCCAAAGAGAGCCGGTGGGTGGTGCGAACCGGCGAAAAGCGCGTGTGAATCCACTCCTGAGTTGCATGGCGACATAAGCCATTGCCGGTTTAAAGGCCGTTATGTAATGAAGAGGATCAAGCTTTTTAGCCGATCAATCAGGGTGGCAACGCGGGTAGCTCTCGTCCCTTTACCAAGGGATGAGGGCTATTTTTGTTGTCTTTTTTCCATTGACCGCTAATTTATTTTGAGGAGGAACCGGTATGTTAGACATTAAACATGTACGTGCCAATTTTGAAGAAGTAAAAACGAAGCTTGCGAAACGCGGCGAAGATATTTCCGTGCTGGACGATTTTGAAGCGGTGGATGCCAAACGCCGTGAATTGATTGCACAAACCGAGAAATTGAAAGCCGAACGCAACGAGGCGTCACAAAACATCGCAGTGATGAAGCGCAATAAAGAAAATGCAGATGAAGCCATTGCCAAAATGCGCGAAGTCGGCGAACAGATTAAAGCGATTGACGATGAATTGCGCGAAGTGGAAGAGCGTTTGAATTACATCATGATGCGTGTACCGAACATTCCGCATGACAGCGTGCCGGTCGGCGATTCTGAAGACGACAACGTTGAAATCCGGACTTGGGGAGAAAAGCCGGAATTCACGTTTGAAGCCAAACCGCATTGGGATCTTGGCACAGACTTAAACATCATCGATTTTGAACGGGCAGCAAAAGTAACGGGCAGCCGTTTTGTCTTCTACCGCGGCCTTGGAGCTCGCCTCGAACGGGCGCTTATCAACTTCATGATGGATTTGCACCAGGAAGAGCATGGCTACCAGGAAATCCTGCCGCCTTACATGGTCAACCGCGAAAGCTTGACGGGCACAGGCCAATTGCCGAAATTTGAAGAAGATGCATTCCTGATCGAGAAAGAAGATTATTTCCTGATTCCGACTTCTGAAGTGCCGGTGACGAACTTCTACCGCGATGAAATCTTATCAGCGGATATGCTTCCGCAGGCATTCGCTTCTTACAGCGCGAATTTCCGCTCTGAAGCGGGTTCTGCGGGCCGGGACACACGCGGGCTAATCCGACAGCACCAATTCAATAAAGTCGAGCTGGTGCGCTTTGTGAAGCCGGAAGATTCATATGATGAACTGGAGAAATTGACCGGCCATGCCGAGAAAGTGCTGCAGCTGCTGGGGCTTCCTTACCGCGTCCTGAAAATGTGCACAGCAGATCTTGGCTTTACCGCTGCGAAGAAATACGACATCGAAGTGTGGATTCCGAGCCAGGACATGTACCGTGAGATTTCTTCTTGCAGTAACTTCGAAGATTTCCAGGCTAGACGCGCTAATATCAAATTCCGCCGCGAAGCGAACGGCAAGCCGGAATTTGTCCATACCTTAAACGGCAGCGGACTTGCAATCGGCCGAACAGTGGCCGCTTTGCTGGAAAACTGCCAGCAGGAAGACGGCACCATCGTCATCCCTGAAGTATTGCGTCCGTATATGGGCGGCAAAGACTTGATTAAATAAACGGATAGACCCTTGCTTCTACTAAAGGGTGTGGTAATACTATTGCTCCTGTTTCTGTCCCTGCATCGTTACGCTAGCTTCGTCGCAAAGGAGTTGCCCCAAATTACTTTTGGGGCAACTCCTTTTTTATTTTCCATGGAAACGGGTAAAGACAGGTAAATAGCAAGGAGAGGTGTTGGTGAAATGGAAAATCTATCGTTTCAGTCCATTCAAACGAACGGCATCACGCTGCATACGGCAGTTGCGGGACCGGAAGACGGGCCGCTTGTTGTTTTGCTGCACGGGTTCCCCGAATTCTGGTTCGGCTGGAAAAAGCAGATTGAACCGCTCACTGAACTTGGCTACCGCGTTGCCGTGCCGGACCAGCGGGGCTACAATCTGAGCGATAAGCCGCAAGATATCAGCAATTATACATTGGATTTATTGCGGGATGACATTGTCGGGTTGATCGGCCATTTCGGCAAAACGAGCGCCACCATTATCGGCCATGACTGGGGAGGGGCGGTGGCCTGGCATTTGGCAGCCACAAAGCCGGACTATGTGGACAAGCTGATTGTGGTGAACATTCCGCATCCCAAAGCGATGCCAAGGGTCATGAAGCGCAATCCGCTGCAATGGGCGAGGAGTTCGTATATCGCCTTTTTCCAATTGCCGGATCTGCCGGAAAAAATGCTTGCGGCGGATTATTTCAAGACGATGGTCGAAAGTTTGGTATCGACAAGCAATCCGGATACATTTTCTGACGAAGAACTCGCTGCTTACCGGGACGCGTGGGACCAGCCCGGTGCACTGACGGCGATGCTGAACTGGTACCGGGCGATTCGCCGCGGCAATGTCCTGCAAGTGCCGGAACAGAAAATCGGATTGCCGGTACGGATTATTTGGGGCGTGGGTGATCAGTTTCTATCGACGGAACTGGCGAAAGAAAGCCTGGACTTTTGCGAGGACGGTGAATTGGTGTTTGTCGGGGAAGCGACGCACTGGGTTCACCACGAGCAGGCGCACATTCTCAATATGCTCATCAAGCAGTTTTTAAACGAAGAAAAAGCGGCAGCCCTATAGGAGCTCCCGCTTTTTCTTCGTTTTGTTTTCCCGGAGTGTCCGGAAAAACTGTGTCAGCAAACCGCCGCATTCTTCGGCCATGACATTTTCTGTGACTTCGCATTGATGGTTGAAGCGTTCATCGTTCAGCAGCCGGTACAGCGAATCCACACTGCCGGCCTTGATATCACGGGCCCCGTAAATGACGCGCGGAATGCGGGATTGCAGAATCGCGCCGGCGCACATCGGACAAGGCTCTAACGTAACGTAAAGGCTTGTGTTCTCGAGGCGCCAATTGCTGATGGTCTGGCAGGCTTCCTGGATAGCCAGCAGTTCCGCATGGGTCACCGCATTTTGGGTGGTTTCCCGCAGGTTATGAGCCCGTGCAATCACGTGCCCGTCCTGCACGATGACAGCACCAATCGGTACTTCACCCTTGGCGGCGGCTTTTTGGGCTTCTTCGATTGCGAGGCCCATATAATAATGGTCTTGTTCAATTCCGTTCATTCTTCATCGCTCCCTACACCCCAGTTTATCATTTTTTTATAAGTATGCTAAAGGAATTAGGAGTCTATCAAGACAAATGGAGGAGAAAAGCGTAAAATAAAAAGGAGAAAAAATCCAGGGTTTGATTTTTGGGAGAGATTTGATGGTCAAAGAACATAAAAAAGAAACCTTCAAGCATTTAATTATGCGTTTTTTGCTGATATTACTAGGCGCCACCATGGCTGCCGTTTCCATTGAACTTTTTTTAGTGCCGAATTCGATTATTGACGGCGGCATTATCGGCATTTCGCTGATTTTAGACTATCTGACTCCGATTCCATTTGGTATTTTGATGGTCGTGATCAACTTGCCCTTTCTTTTCTTCGGGTACAAGCATATCGGGAAGAACTTTTTTATCTCGTCCATTTTCGCAATTGTAGCGCTGGCCATCATTGAATTTCCATTACATCCGATTCCAGGTGTGGTCGACGATCCGTTGCTTGCCACGGTATTCGGAGGGCTGATTCTGGGAGCCGGCGTGGGCCTTGTGATCCGAAACGGCGGAGCGCTGGACGGAACGGAAATCCTGGGCATTTTACTAACGCGCAAATTGCCTTTTTCAGTTGGTGAATTTGTAATGTTCGTCAACATCTTCATCTTTTTATGGGCCGGATTTGTCCTCGGCTGGGAACACGCAATGTATTCCATTTTAACATATTATATTGCTTCCAAAACGATTGATATCGTCATCCAAGGACTGGATGATACGAAAGCGGTCATTATTGTGTCCGATGAATTCATCGAATTGGGCGCTGCCATCAATTCCCGCCTTGGTCGAAGCGTCACCAAGCTGCACGGCAAAGGCGGTTACGAAGAATCTGCCAAAGATGTCATATATGTAGTGGTGACGAGATTAGAAATTTCCAAACTGAAACACATTGTAGCGGATATTGATCCGAAAGCGTTTGTGACCATTATGGATACCCAGGAAGTGCACGGGGGAACTTTCAAAGCAGCCATCCATTAAGTTGGAGAGCTGCTTTTTTCCCTACTTTTACCGGGCAGTCTGTGGTAAAATAAATGGCACTGTAACACACTTGAACAGAAAGAGGGGAACTTCCCATGCCGGTGCCATTTATAACGGTAGAAGGCCCGATTGGCGTTGGCAAAACGTCACTGGCAAAAGCAATTGCTGACCACCATCGCTTTCAAATGCTGAAAGAAATCGTCGATGAAAATCCGTTTCTTACGAAGTTTTACGAAGACATTGAGGAATGGAGCTTCCAGACCGAGATGTTCTTTTTATGCAATCGCTATAAACAATTAACCGATATACAGAAGAAGTTCATTTCCAACCGTGAGCCTGTAGCAGCGGATTACCATATATTCAAGAACTTGATTTTTGCGAAGCGGACGCTGCCGGAGGCCGAGTATGCCAAATACGAAGCCATCTATAAAATCCTGACAGCGGATATGCCGGCGCCGAATATGGTCATTTATTTGCATGCGAGTTTGGATACGTTGATGAAGCGCATCAAAATGCGCGGACGTGAATTCGAGCAAATGATTACCCCGGCTTATATGGAACAGCTGGTTACGGATTACCACGAATTTATTGAACGTTTTGAGCGGGAGCATCCGGAAATTCCGGTGCTGCGTTTTAATGGAGATGAAATGGATTTCGTCCAGAATGAAGCAGATCTGCAGCAGATTCTGGCCAAAGTGGACGGAACCTTACAACAAAGGAGTTTAACGATATGAATTTACGTGAAAAATACGGCATTCCGGAAAATGCTGTAATTACCATTGCAGGTACAGTAGGTGTCGGCAAATCCACAATGACAAAGGCCTTGGCAGATACGCTTCATTTCCGTACATCGTTTGAGAAAGTGGATGCCAACCCTTACCTGGATTTGTTTTACGATGACTTTGAGAAATGGAGCTTCCATCTCCAGATCTATTTCCTGGCAGAGCGCTTCAAAGAGCAAAAGCGCATGTTTGAATACGGCGGCGGTTTTATCCAGGACCGTTCGATTTATGAAGATACCGGCATTTTCGCGAAAATGCATTGGGAAAAAGGCACGATGAATGACGTGGATTACGAAACATACACGAATTTGTTTGAAGCCATGGTGATGACGCCTTATTTCCCGCATCCGGATTTATTGATTTACCTGGAAGGGTCGATTGAAGACATTCTGGGGCGCATCCAGGAACGCGGCCGCGCAATGGAACAGCAGACGCCGGTTGAGTACTGGCTTGAAATGCACGAACGCTACGAGAAGTGGATCAATTCTTTCAACGGCTGCCCGGTGCTGCGTCTGAATATCAACGATTACGATCTGATGAATGATCCGGACTGCGCTGAACGCATCGTAGAACGCATCGGCAATTTCATGCAACAAACTTCCTTATTGAAAAAATAAGCTTTTCCCCTGAATCAGAAATGGTTCAGGGGTTTTTATTTCCCGGGAAATAGTATAAGAATCAATAAAAAAAGCAGATGGCTTTGGGCCATCTGCTTTAAAGTCATGTTTTATGTATCGAAATCTTCAGACATATAAGTGTTAAGAAAAATTCGCTACTTTCGTAACGAATCCAATCTCGAATTTATATGCGCGTGTAAATTCAAAAAATGGAGGAGGAAGAGGGATTCGAACCCCCGCGGGATTTGACTCCCCTGTCGGTTTTCAAGACCGATCCCTTCAGCCAAACTTGGGTATTCCTCCGTATCAGACAAGAATTAATTTATCATAAAAAGAAACAAAGTGTCAACAGTTTTTGAGATTTTTTTTAGAAACCTTAATTTTCTCCTTACTAATACGGGTTTTTCAGCTATTTGAGATTAAATAAGAGTTACGGATTGATTTTTTTCAGGAATATTCGTATACTAGTTAATGCCGTGCTAGGTGGGAAGATAGCGGTGTCCTGTAACCTGCAATCCGCTTTAGCAGGACTGAATTCCTTTCCTAGGCTGTTTGTGTGCAGGGTCTGACTCTTGCACGTAGTGTTGACATTTGGGTCCTGCGCAATGGAAACCCATGAACCATGTCAGGTCCGGAAGGAAGCAGCATTAAGTGGATCTTTTCATGTGCCGTGGGGTTGCCTAGATCGAGCCAACGACAAGGGTAACGCTTGTGTGCAGCAGTCAAAGAAAGGTGCACGGCAATAATTTTAAAACTCAAGCCTGTCCGCAACTTCGCGGACAGGTTTTTTGTTTGGAAAAATCCCGCCTGGAAATCCCTAAATGACGACAAATAACAACCGGCAATTCAGAGGGTAATCGTTCAGAAGCCCCCTCTTTTTATGATATAATTAAAGGACGAAAAACATATTTTACAAAAGGAGAGAAAAACGTTGGCGTATCAAGCTTTTTACCGTGTGTACCGGCCGCAGTCCTTTTCCGAAATGTCAGGTCAGTCGCATATCAAACAAACCCTTCAAAATGCTCTCCTTTACAATAAGACCACGCATGCTTATTTGTTTTCAGGGCCTCGGGGCACAGGGAAGACGAGTGCGGCGAAAATCTTTGCAAAAGCGCTCAATTGCGAACAGGCACCTGTAGCAGAACCCTGCAACGAATGCAGTTCTTGTAAAAGCATTACTGAAGGATCCAATACAGACGTTATCGAATTCGATGCGGCTTCCAATTCCCGGGTGGAAGAAATGCGGGAGATCATTGAAAAGGTCCGGTTCTCTCCGGCCAATTCCCGTTTCAAGATTTACATCATCGATGAAGTGCACATGCTTTCCAATAGTGCCTTTAACGCATTGCTGAAAACACTGGAAGAACCGCCAGAGCACGTCGTCTTTATTCTGGCGACAACGGAACCGCATAAATTGCCGCTTACCATCATTTCCCGCTGCCAACGCTTTGATTTTAAGCGCTTGACGCAGACGGATATTGTGGAACGGATGATTGATGTTCTGACAGATGCAGGCATTCCTTATAATGAGCAAGTATTGAAAGTGATTGCACAGGCGGCTGCGGGCGGAATGCGGGATGCGCTCAGCCTGCTTGATCAGGTCGTGTCGTTCAGCGGCGATGAAATGACGCTTGAAGACGCGCTGCTTGTGACTGGATCCATCAGCCAGGACATGTTTTATAATATTGCCGAAGCACTTGTCGAAAAAGACATCGGCCAGGCACTAACGCTTCTAGAGCAATTGGTGCGAGACGGCAAGGATCCGGTTCGGCTTGTGGAAGACTTTATTACCTTCTTTCGGGACTTGCTGCTGATCCAAACGGCGCCGGATCTTCACGATATGCTGGAACTCGCAGCACATGAAGAACGCTTCGAAGCGCTTGCCAAGCAATTCGAGCCGGCAACGCTTTATGCGTGGATTGATGTGTTGACGAAAACCCAACAGGAAATGCGGTTTTCCAACCATACCAAAATATATTTAGAGACAGCCCTCTTGAAAATGGTGCAGGCAGACGCGCCGGCCATGATCTCTTCGGATTCGGCCTCTCCGGAGCTGGAAGCCAAGGTCAATCAATTGGAGCAATTGGTGATCCAACTCCAGCAGCAACTGAAAAACGGGGCAACAGCTGCAGCTCCGGCAGCCGCAAATGCGGAACCGAAGCGCCGCCAACGGTCTCAAAGTGCCTTTAAGATTCCCGTTGGCCGCATTCAGGACGTCTTAAAGAATGCGACCAAACCGGATATCCAGGCGATTAAAACCAATTGGGCAACGGTAATGGGCCAACTGCAAAGATCGCATGCGGCTTTATTGAACGAAGCGGAGCCAGTAGCGGCGTCAGCAGATGCTTTTGTGTTAAAATTCAAGTATGATATTCATTGCCAGATGGCTTCCGACAACCAGACCTTTGCGGTCGCTTTCAGCCAACTTCTGCAGCAGTACACAGGGAAAGCCTACACGCCGATCTTTGTGCCGGATGAAAGCTGGCTGAAAATACGTGAAGAGTTTATTAGAAGCAACGGGTTGAAAGCAGGGGCAGATGAGAAGCAGACGGAGTCTGAAGAACCACATCCGTTTTCTGCGGAAGGCTCAGCAGCGGAAGAAGATCCGTTCATTGCGGAAGCCGAGCGGCTATTCGGCAAAGATTTTGTCGAAATCCATGAAGATTAATAAAAAACCTTGAGGAGGAAACAATTATGCGCGGTGGCGGAAATATGCAAGGCATGATGAAACAAATGCAGAAAATGCAAAAACAAATGGCTGAGGCTCAAGAAGAACTAGGGACATTGAAATTCGAAGGATCAGCTGGCGGCGGAATGGTGAAAGTTACTGTATCCGGACACAAGGAAGTATTGGATGTAGTGTTGGATCCATCAGTTGTCGATCCGGAAGATGTTGAAATGCTTCAGGACCTATTGATCGTGGCAACAAACGAAGCGTTTAAAAAAGCGGATGAGCATGCGAATTCCACAATGGGGAAATTCACTAAGGGGTTAAATCTTCCAGGCATGTTCTAGGAGGTAAACAGGATGCATTATCCAGAACCAATATCGAAATTGATGGAAAGCTTTATGAAATTGCCAGGAATCGGGCCGAAAACAGCGGCCCGGCTGGCATTTTTTGTGCTTGGAATGAAAGAGGACACGGTCCTTGATTTTGCAAAAGCACTGGTGGATGCCAAACGGAATTTGAGTTTCTGCTCAAACTGCGGACATATCACCGATGTCGATCCGTGCATGATCTGCCAGGACCAATCACGCGACCGGACAACGATTTGCGTGGTGCAGGATCCAAAAGATGTCATCGCCATGGAAAAAATGCGCGATTACACGGGGCTGTACCATGTTCTTCAAGGAGCCATTTCTCCAATGGATGGCATTGGGCCGGAAGATATCAATGTTCCTTCTTTATTGAAGCGGCTGCAGGATGAAACGGTCAGCGAATTGATATTGGCGACAAACCCGACGATTGAAGGGGAAGCGACGGCCATGTACATTTCGCGCCTAGTGAAACCTTCCGGCATTAAAACAACGCGCATTGCACACGGACTGCCAGTGGGCGGCGATCTGGAATATGCGGATGAAGTCACGCTGTCCAAAGCATTGGAAGGGCGCCGTGAGTTGTAGCCGAAGCAACTATGGCCTCATTTAATACAGTAGTATATGCTGTTCCTTCTATAAAGAAGCAAGAACGGTTTAGAAGATGCAAGGTTTTAAAAGCAATGGCTTACACAGCATTGCTTTTTCTTATGGACTCGAACGGGCGCCTTCTTATAGAAGAAACAGAAACGAGCTTAGGGAAAGACTCGGGGATTGGTACTTAATCGTTGACGGCGATAGGCACAGCTGTTATATTGATAAGCGTCCCAAAAAACAAGACAATTAAAACCTTTAAAGTTTTAGTTGACGTTTAGCGGTGATTAAGTTATACTAATATAGTTGTCGTTGAGAGACGGCATAACAACCGAATCGATTGATTAGCTTCAACAAAAGAAAGTTGAAATTAGTTGTTGACATCGATTCTGAAATAAGTTATACTAATAAAGTTGTCATTAAGAAAACGACACAACATGAACCTTGAAAACTGAACAGCAAAACGTCAACAGATAGCAACGGCCGCGCAAAACGGCCCGCGCAAAATGTACTGATCAGGCTTCGGCCAGATCAAGCGACTCGCGCGTTCTTCGGAACGGCGAGACGCCAGCAGAATTTGAGCAATCGGTTCTCTATAATGGAGAGTTTGATCCTGGCTCAGGACGAACGCTGGCGGCGTGCCTAATACATG
>NZ_JABWTK010000022.1 GCF_020071995.1 Planococcus chinensis
CAGGCTGTCGAGAAACTCTCTCGACAGCCTGTTTTTTTGTTTATTTTACTACTTTTCCGATGTACACTAAAAGAAAATGAAGGAGCGAGGTCTCATGATTGGTCCCGTCAAAAACCATCGTCATGAACAGGTCACCGTCTCGATTGATGAACTCGTACCGCAAGATCATTTTCTCCGCACCGTTGATGCCTTGATTGATTTTTCTTTCATTGAAACGATTGCTTCACCATATTATTGCCCGGATAATGGCCGACCGGCCATTCCCCCGATTACGTTATTCAAGATGCTGTTTATCGGTTATTTCTATGGCATTCGTTCGGAGCGTCAATTGGAAAAGGAAATTCAAATGAACAATGCCTATCGCTGGTTCCTGGGCTACTCCCTGACCGACCGCATTCCCGATCACTCCACGATCAGCTTTAACCGAAAAGGCCGCTTTGAAGATACGTCGGTCTTCGAAGAAATTTTCGACGAAACCGTCCGCCAAGCAAAAGCCCATGGCATGGTGAATGGGCGTCTGCTTCTATCGGATTCTACCCATATCAAAGCCAATGCCAATAAGAACAAGTTTATCCGCCAGGCAAAACCCGAAAAAGCGGTCAGCTACCTGAAGGAACTGGAACAAGCGGTCGACGCCGACCGGGAGGCACACGGAAAAAAGCACTGAAGCCGAAGAACGTTCGGCCGGTTGCCCCATCCAAACCGGCGATGACCCGCGAAAGCGTGACCGATCCGGATAGCGGCTTCCTCATGCGCAACCAGAAACCCCAAGGGTTTTTCTATCTCGACCACCGGACGGTGGATGCCAAATATAATTTCATCACGGATACGTACATCACGGCCGGCAATGTCAACGATGCCGTCCCTTATTTGGATCGGCTCACTGTGCAAAAACAGAAATTCGATTTCCCCGTGGAAGCCGTTGCCCTGGACGCCGGCTATTTTACCGGCCACATCTGCAAAACCTTAAATGAAGCCGGAACGTTTGTGATCATGGGAACCCGCCGGTTCAAAGGCGGAAATCCCAAAGTGCCGAAACGGTTATTTACGTATGTAGCTTCATTGGACGCCTATGCATGTCCGATGGGTTGCAAGTTGTCCTACGCCACGACAGATCGCAAAGGGAATCGCCATTATAAAAGCCGGCCGCAGGACTGTGCCAATTGCCCGCTGCGCCCGGACTGTTTTTCCGCGAAAAGCAAACAACGCTCAGTGTCCCGGCACATTTGGGAAGACGAAAAAGAAAAGGTGCGCGCCAACAAACGGACCCCCAGCGGAAAAAAGCTGTACAAGTTGCGAAGCCAGACCATCGAACGGAGTTTCGCCGATGCGAAAGAACTTCATGGTTTCCGCTACGCTAGGCGCCGAGGGCGCAAGTCTGTCCAAGAACAGGCTTATCTAACCGCCGCAGCGCAGAATATCAAAAAAATGACCCTCCTGCTTAACAGGAGGGTCTAAAAACTCGATGTTCAATTGATTTTTCATTCAAAAACAAAGAGCTTGATGGTCAAAACCTTAGTTTCTCAACAAGCTG
>NZ_JABWTK010000024.1 GCF_020071995.1 Planococcus chinensis
CTAGACTAACATAATTAAATGGGACAATATAAAACACCTTCGAGATGGTACACTTTTAATAAGTACACAAATCGGAGGTGTTTTTGCATGAGCAAAAACGTATATTCAAGCGAAATTAAATGGGCTGTTGTAAAAGATAAGATGAATGGGGAGTTAACCAACAAGGAGATTATGGAGAAGTATGGGATTAAAAACTATTCCCAAATTAAGACCTGGATGAGATGGTATCGGAATAATGAAATTCATCGTTTTGACCAGCCAATTGGCAAGCAATATAGCTTTGGACACGGACCGGAATTCGCCAGTGAATTGGAAAAGAAAGATCGCCAAAATGCGCATTTGAAAATGGAGAATGACATCTTAAAAAAGTATTTGGAGATCAAAAAGGAGTTGGAAAACAAGTAGTTCTTCAACTTGTGGAGACCTACCGCAAGAAGTATACCGTCACGGTGATTCTTTCTGCATTAGGTGTGCCACGTTCCACCTATTACCGGTGGATGGCCGACGGCCCTACCAGTGAAATGACACAAGTGGAGAAAGATATTATCGCGATATGTAAGAAAACGAACTACCGCTTTGGCCATCGGAAAATCAAGAAACTACTCCAAAAAGACTACAAGACCATCAGACATCGCAATACCGTTCAGCGCATCATGCAAAAACACAACCTGCAATGCCGGGTGAAGAAGAAACGAAAATGGAAATCACAGGGGGAATCGGTCATTGTGGCACCGAACCTGTTGGAACGGAATTTTACTGCCGCTGCCCCTAACGAGAAATGGGTGACGGATATTACCTATATCCAATACGGAAGTTCGACGCTTTACTTGTCGACAATCATGGACCTATACAACAACGAAATCGTTGCGTACAAGCTCTACGACCATCAGCAGACGCCGCTCGTTATCGATACATTGAAGGAGGCGCTGAAACTGCGGAGCTATCCCGAGGGGATTATCATCCATTCCGATCAAGGCAGCGTCTACACGTCGTATGCCTATCAGAATTTGGTTAAGGAGAAACACGCCGTGAGCAGCATGTCGCGGCGCGGAAACTGTTGGGATAACGCAGTGATTGAATCGTTCCATTCGAATATCAAGTCGGAAGAATTTCAATACGTCAAATTCAATTCGTTGAACAACTTTCAAGTCGTCGAGAAAGTAAACGAATATATGCGCTACTACAACGAAGACCGGATTCTCGAAAAATTAGGCTACCTGGCACCCAAGGAATTTGGGGCGCAAGCAGCCTAATAAAGGTGTTTTATATGTGTCTCAAATCGCTATGTCAGTCTA
>NZ_JABWTK010000025.1 GCF_020071995.1 Planococcus chinensis
TCCCAATGATTGTGCAGTTTTTCAATAGGGGGAAAGGCGGCGGGAGTGGTCCGATAGACTATCTTCTAGGCAAAGACCGCGACCGAGAAGAAGCCAGATTATTACGCGGCGACCCCGAAGAAACCGCCGCCCTGATAAACAGCAGCGATTACGCCAAGAAATACACCGCCGGCTGCCTGAGCTTTGAAGAAAGCAACATCCCCGCCGAACAGAAACACGCCCTGATGGACAGCTTCGAAGAGTGTATTTTTGCAGGCTTGGACAAAGACCAATACAACTGCCTATGGGTAGAACACCGAGACAAAGGGCGTTTGGAACTCAACTTCGTGATACCGAACATCGAGCTTTTGAGCGGAAAGCGGTTACAGCCCTACTACTACGCCGCCGACAGAGGAAGAGTGGACGCATGGCGCACCATGCAGAACCTGACGCACGGATACAGCGACCCAGACGACCCCGCCAAACGGCAGAGCATGACCCAAGCCAAAGACCTGCCGAGAAACACGCAGGAAGCCGCACAGAGCATCACAGAGCATCACAGACGGCTTAGAAGCCCTAGCCCTATCAGGCAAGCTAAAAAGCCGCGCAGACGTGCTGGAAACGCTGGAAAAGGTAGGTTTTGAAATATCACGAGCGACCATCAGCAGCATCAGCATCAAGAACCCGGACCCAAAAGGGCGCAACATCCGACTGAAAGGCGCACTGTATGAGCAAGATTTCCGATTTGGCGAAGACCTTCGAGCAGACATCACGCACCGAAGCCGCCAGCATAGAGCAACAAACGAAAGCAGACTTAGAGACGTTACGGAAAAATATCAACGAGGCATTGAAGCAAAGCGAGCAGAAAATAACCGCCGATATAAACGCCCGGCAGTTACGCATGAGCAAGGCAGTATTCAAGCCCTATCTGTGGAGCTTGCTAGGTATATCGGCGGCAGGGTTGATAGTCATAGCAGGGCTGTTCATAGCGATATGGAGCGTCAAGAACGAGCTGGACGACTTGAAACAGCAGAGAGCCGAAGCAGAGCGCACCCTAGACCTGTTGGAAACCAAGACCAAAGGTTTGACACTGGAAAATTGCCCAGTCGAGAACAGCAAAGCAACGCGGGTATGCGTAGCGACCGAGAAGCGAATGATGAAAGCCTTAACGCACTTGGGC
>NZ_JABWTK010000026.1 GCF_020071995.1 Planococcus chinensis
GGGGCGGGGTTGGCTTGGGAAGACAATAATCTGCCTATGCCTGCTTGGGCGGCAATCAACAGGGAAAACGGCGGCGCACACCTTGCCTATGCGCTTTCCGCGCCTGTGCTGACGGCGGAATACGGTGGGAGACAAAAAGCCCTGCGCTATCTTGCTGCACTTGAAGCAGCATATAAGGCGAAATTGCGCGGTGATGTGGGCTTTGTATCGCTGATTACGAAAAATCCCGAACATCCGCATTGGCTGACGCTGCGCGGCGTTCCTGACGCAATCAGGGGCTACGATTTGGAGTATCTTGCGGATTTCGTGGATTTAGACAAGTTTAAGCCCTATATCGGTCGCTCTAACGTGGAAGCGGTCGGATTAAGCAGAAATTGCACGGTGTTTAACCTTGTGAGCCGTTGGGCGCACAAAAACGTGTTGGCGTTCAAACAGCAGGGCTACACGGTGCAAGGCTGGCTGAAAGAAGTGCATTACCAGTGTATGCGGGTAAATGGGGATTTCCCTGTCCCGATGTGGGAAAAAGAAGTGAAATGTATCTCCAAATCAATCGCTAACTGGGTTTGGTACAAGTTTGATATTGCAGCCAGCAATCGACGGTTTTCGGAATTGCAGGCTCATCGGAATAGTTTGCGGAAAACAACCATCAATGCAGGCAGAACAAAAATCATCACGGAGCTTTGAAATATGGCCTATCCAAAACTGAAAACCACCAAGCGAGACGTTACGGCTAAAGAACTGGCAAAACGCTTCGGCTGTTCCACAAGAACCGTTTTTCGGGCATGGTCGCAATCCCGCGCCGACTACCTAGCCGAAAACTCTATCAGCCGCGATAAACCGTGGGAACACTTCGGCATTTCCCGCGCCACTTGGTACAGGCGCGGCAAGCCTATGCCGTCTGAAACTGACAACCAAAGCGAAACAGCATGACAAGATACGCAATAAACCGCGATGCTCTGTACTCGGCATTCAAAGATTTTCTGTATTCGGAAATTAACGCAAATCCTGCTTTGAAAAGCGCAACGGTTGATGATCTTGCAGATATAGTTCTAGCCAAAAAATGGAGAATTTTTCTGCCTGACGGCATCAAACGCACAACAGCCGAAAAAGCTGCCCAACGGGTTTTGTACATGACAAACCAGCCTGAAAACC
>NZ_JABWTK010000027.1 GCF_020071995.1 Planococcus chinensis
GTGTGCCTACAACTAGTCAAAGCCCGTTTATGGGTGATGGCGTGCCTTTTGTAGAATGAACCGGCGAGTTACGATTGCATGCAAGGTTAAGGTGAGAAGCCGGAGCCGCAGCGAAAGCGAGTCTGAATAGGGCGAATGAGTATGCAGTTGTAGACCCGAAACCAGGTGATCTACCCATGTCCAGGGTGAAGGTAAGGTAACACTTACTGGAGGCCCGAACCCACGCACGTTGAAAAGTGCGGGGATGAGGTGTGGGTAGCGGAGAAATTCCAATCGAACCTGGAGATAGCTGGTTCTCTCCGAAATAGCTTTAGGGCTAGCCTCAAGATTGAGAATCCTGGAGGTAGAGCACTGTTTGGACTAGGGGCCCATCCCGGGTTACCGAATTCAGACAAACTCCGAATGCCAGTGATTTATGCTTGGGAGTCAGACTGCGAGTGATAAGATCCGTAGTCAAGAGGGAAACAGCCCAGACCACCAGCTAAGGTCCCCAAATATCCGTTAAGTGGAAAAGGATGTGGCGTTGCTTAGACAACCAGGATGTTGGCTTAGAAGCAGCCATCATTTAAAGAGTGCGTAATAGCTCACTGGTCGAGTGACACTGCGCCGAAAATGTACCGGGGCTAAACGGATTACCGAAGCTGTGGATGGACATCTCAGATGTCCGTGGTAGGAGAGCGTTCTAAGGGCGTCGAAGCGGGACCGGAAGGATCCGTGGAGCGCTTAGAAGTGAGAATGCCGGTATGAGTAACGAAAGACGGGTGAGAATCCCGTCCACCGAATGCCTAAGGTTTCCTGAGGAAGGCTCGTCCGCTCAGGGTCAGTCGGGACCTAAGTCGAGGCCGATAGGCGTAGACGATGGACAACAGGTTGATATTCCTGTACCACCTCCCCGCCGTTTGAGCAATGGGGGGACGCAGAAGGATAAGGCGAGCGCGCCGTTGGTTGAGCGCGTCCAAGCAGCAAGGTGGGAAACGAGGCAAATCCCGTTTCCGCAAACATTGAACTGTGA
>NZ_JABWTK010000028.1 GCF_020071995.1 Planococcus chinensis
TGGTGGAGCCTAGCGGGATCGAACCGCTGACCTCCTGCGTGCAAGGCAGGCGCTCTCCCAGCTGAGCTAAGGCCCCATTGAATGGTCGGGAAGACAGGATTCGAACCTGCGACCCCTTGGTCCCAAACCAAGTGCTCTACCAAGCTGAGCTACTTCCCGAACTGAAACTGCTGAGTTGAAAATATGGCGCGCCCGAGAGGACTCGAACCTCTAACCGCTTGATTCGTAGTCAAGTACTCTATCCAATTGAGCTACGGGCGCATATTTAGAAAACCTACGGTTTTTTTGCTTAATGGTGCCGAGGACCGGAATCGAACCGGTACGGTAGTCACCTACCGCAGGATTTTAAGTCCTGTGCGTCTGCCAGTTCCGCCACCCCGGCTTAGGGTCAGCAAGATTGTGCAAAAAAATGGAGCGGAAGACGAGGTTCGAACTCGCGACCTCCACCTTGGCAAGGTGGCGTTCTACCACTGAACTACTTCCGCAAAAATGGTGCGGGTGAAGGGAGTCGAACCCCCACGCCCGAAGGCGCTAGATCCTAAGTCTAGTGCGTCTGCCAGTTCCGCCACACCCGCGTGGCAATAATGAAGTTGTAAAAATGGTGAGCCATGAAGGATTCGAACCTTCGACCCTCTGATTAAAAGTCAGATGCTCTACCAACTGAGCTAATGGCTCAAACATGAGTGGTGCCGGAGAAAGGACTTGAACCCTCAACCTACTGATTACAAGTCAGTTGCTCTACCAGTTGAGCTACTCCGGCGAAAGAGAAAAAATGGTGGAGGATGACGGGATCGAACCGCCGACCCTCTGCTTGTAAGGCAGATGCTCTCCCAGCTGAGCTAATCCTCCGTTATGTATGCCCAGCAATGTCCTACTCTCACAGGGGGAAACCCCCAACTACCATCGGCGCAAAAGAGCTTAACTTCCGTGTTCGGGATGGGAACGGGTGTGGCCTCTTTGCCATCATCACTGGACTGGATTGTTT
>NZ_JABWTK010000029.1 GCF_020071995.1 Planococcus chinensis
GAAATACGGCAACGGCAGAGCGAAATCTTGAATCAACTAGCCAAACGATAAGCCAACGACACAAACGAACCCAAAGCAGGGGATGGGGAATGAGCCGATGATTACCGAGAACGAACGCGACAGGCGAACAGCCGCATGGCTGATAGAGACCTACGGGGCAGAAGCCGTAGCGGAAGCAGAAACCCGCATTGCGGGCGCGAGAAAGCCCTATCCGAGCAATATCGCCAAAGTATTGGGGGCTAGCCTACCCGAAGCCCTAAAACGCACAGAAAACGCCGCAGCGCGCCAAAAACTGGCAGGGCTGCGGCGGATGTTGGACGGTAAGGCAGTTAAGACTTCACAAGACTTGTGAAATCAGACCACTGCTCAATGCGGAACGCCCGAATATCGCGGACAGAAGACGGAAACCAAGGCAGAGCTTTTAGCTCGTTGATGGCTGAAAACAGGTTAGCCATATCTTCGTTTTGGCAGGTGTACAAACTTCCCTGAATGCGGGTAAAGCCGAATTTCCGCAGGGTGTATCCAATATCCGCGTAGGCTTGGGAAATGCCTTTCGGATGGTTTTGAGCGGTATCGGCAACCACCAAATCAAAAGAAATCGCGTACATTAGGCAGCCTTTGGGTCTTGAACGATGTGGGACAGTTTGTATTGCGTGTGTTCGCCGCTTTCCGGCAGTTCAATATTTACGAGCCAATCGCCGTCCGGAAGCTGTTCGGCAGGCGTGCCGACGATGTACATCACGCCGTAATCGCCAAAGGTGCGGATTGAACCGGTGGGGATAGTGGTTTGCATGGTTAGTTC
>NZ_JABWTK010000002.1 GCF_020071995.1 Planococcus chinensis
GCAGCGCAGAATATCAAAAAAATGACCCTCCTGCTTAACAGGAGGGTCTAAAAACTCGATGTTCAATTGATTTTTCATTCAAAAACAAAGAGCTTGATGGTCAAAACCTTAGTTTCTCAACAAGCTGAAAAAAGAGCCGTCGCAACGGCTCTTTTTTGTTTTCTTATCGCTGTCCTTTGATGTATGGAATCCCATTCGCTTTTGGTGCATTGGCACGGCCAATGAACCCTGCTAAAGCCAGGATAGTCAGTACGTACGGCAGAATCAGCAAGAAGACGTTTGGAATATCTTGAATATACGGAATGGATGGCCCGACAATACTCAAGGATTGGGCGAATCCGAAGAACAACGCTGCGCCCATTGCGCCAAGCGGATGCCATTTACCGAAGATCATCGCTGCAAGCGCCATGAACCCTTGGCCGTTGATCGTTGCGTGGCCAAAGTCGCCAGAGATGGTCTGTGCGTAGATTGCGCCGCCGATTCCCGCTAAAGCACCGGAAATCATAACAGCTACATAACGCATTCTCGCAACGTTGATCCCCATGGTATCTGCAGCCATCGGGTGTTCGCCGACAGAGCGAAGACGCAGGCCGAATGGCGTTTTGTAAATAACAAACCAGGCAAAAATCGCAACCGCGATCGCCAAGACCGAAGTATAGTAAACCGAGCTGAAGAACATCGGTCCGATTACTGGAATATCAGACAAAAACGGAATATCGTTGCGCGAAAAACGCTCTGTGATAAAGTCCGTCTGCCCCTTGCCAAAAATCTTTTTCACTAAGTACAACGCCAATGCAATAGCCAATAAGTTGATGGCAACACCGGATACTGTTTGGTCTGCACGGAATGAAATCGAAGCAACCGCATGGACAAGCGATAATAGCAAAGCGGCAACCATTGCCGCAATTAATGCCAGCCAAGGTGTTGCATTTCCGAATGTATCGGCAAAAAACAAGTTAAACAATATGCCCACAAAGGCACCAATGACCATCAAACCTTCGAGGCCGATATTGATGACACCCGATCTCTCGGAAAACACACCGCCGATAGCAACTAAAATGAGCGGGGCTGCATAAAATATCGCTGAAGGAACGATGAAATACAAAACTTCTAAGAAACTCATATTACTTCGCCTCCTTCTTCTTAGCCGCACGCAGCAGGAACAAGCGGATGACATATCCTGATGCCACAAAGAAAATAATTACGGCAATAACAATTTCAACAATCTCCAACGGAATACCAGCTGCGTTCGGCATATTCAGCGCTCCGTATTTCAGGGAACCGAAAAGCGTAGCTCCAAAAATAACACCAAGCGGCGTGTTCATGCCCAATAAGGCAACGGCGATTCCATCAAATCCAATTCCGGTAAATCCGGCTTTCGAAGATACATATTCAAATGTTCCCAGTGCTTCCATTGCGCCGCCAAGACCGGCGAAAGCTCCGGAAATCACCATTGCAAGGACAATGTTTTTATTAACATTCATCCCGGCATATTGAGAGGCATTATGGTTAAAGCCGACTGCTTTTAATTCAAAGCCTAAGGTTGTCTTTTCCAAGATGAACCACATTACACCGACCATCGCTAATGCAAGGATAATGCCGTAGTGAAGACGGGAGAATTCTGTCAGGTTTTCAAAAAACTCAGAGCGCAATGACGCACTGGCAAAAATGGATTCAGTGCGGTCTCCGCCGTCTGAAACGGTTTTGATCAATGCATTTGTCACATGAAGTGCAATATAGTTCATCATGATCGTGACAATAACTTCATGAACATGGAACTTCGCCTTTAACAGACCCGGCACAAATCCCCAAAGTGCGCCCGCTGCCGCAGCTGCTAAAATCGCAAGCGGCAAGTGGATGATTTTCGGCAATTCGACTGCTACGCCGACATATGCTGCAGCGAACCAGCCGACAATCAATTGCCCTTCCACTCCGATATTGAATAACCCGGAACGGAAAGCAAAAGCCACCGCTAAACCGGCTAATAGATACGGCGTAATTTGCCGCAATGTTTCCCCGACTGTATATAAGTCTCCAAAAATTCCGTTCCATAGAGCAAGGTAGCCATCGACTGGATTGTATCCACTGACCAGCATAATAATCGCTCCGACGATTAACCCTAAAATAACGGAAATGACAGGGACCAGAATATTTGTTGCTTTAGTCGACATGCTGATCCTCACCTTCTCTTTCTAACCCGTTTTTCGATTTTTCACGGACGTGATGACCAGCCATCAACAATCCCAATTCTTGTTCCGTTGTTTCTTCCGGTTTTACGATATCGACGATTTCGCCGTCATGGATAACCGCAATGCGGTCAGAAACGTTCATGACTTCATCCAGTTCAAACGAAATCAATAGTACAGCTTTTCCATTGTCCCGCTGCTCAATCAGGCGGCTATGGATAAATTCAATTGCTCCAACATCCAGCCCCCGGGTTGGCAATGCAGCAATCAGCAGATCCGGATTGCGGTCCACTTCACGGCCGATAATGGCCTTTTGCTGGTTCCCGCCGGACAATGCCCGCGCCGGTTCATGCGGCCCTTGCGTCCGGACATCGTAGGCGGCAATAATGTCTTTTGCTTTTTGGTCAATCTTGTCGTAATCGATAATTCCGCCTTTGGAAATCGGTGCCGTGTAGTAAGTCTGCAAAGAAATGTTATGGCCTATCGGGAAGTCCAAAACCAAGCCGTGTTTGTGTCGATCCTGAGGAATATGCCCAACTCCGGATTCGGTCACTTTTCTCGGTTTCATATTGGTGATGTCTTTTCCGTGAATAGTGATAAGTCCGCTTTTCACTTTGCGGAGCCCGGTAATCGCTTCAATCAATTCCGACTGTCCATTGCCGTCGATTCCCGCAATTCCGACAATTTCACCTTGACGGACATTCAAATCCAGGCTTTTCACCATTTCAACGCCTCGGTAGTCTTCGACAACGAGCTTTTGAACGTTCAAAATAACGTCTTTTGGATTTGCCGGCGTTTTAACCGTTTTAAATTCCACTTGCCGCCCGACCATCAGTGAAGCCAATTCAGCCGGACTTGTTTCAGAAGTCGTGACGGTTCCCACGCCCTGCCCTTTACGGATAACGGTTACCCGGTCCGAGACATCCATGATTTCTTTCAGTTTATGGGTAATTAAAATAATTGATTTCCCTTCGGCGATCAGTCGTTTCATGATCTGGATCAATTCCACGATTTCCTGCGGCGTCAACGAAGCCGTCGGCTCATCAAAAATCAAAATTTCAGCGCCTCTGTACAAGGTTTTCAAGATTTCCACACGCTGCTGCATGCCGACTGAAATATCTTGGATGACTGCATGCGGATCTACGTTCAGTCCGTATTGCTCCGACACTTCTTGTACACGTTTTGCTGCGTCTTTTTTATTGGTGATGCCGAATTTGGTCGGTTCGCTTCCCAAGATGATGTTTTCGGTGACGGTAAAGTTTTCGACCAGCATAAAGTGCTGATGCACCATCCCGATGCCCAAATCGTTTGCGACGTTCGGATTCGTGATGTCGACTTTTTTGCCGCGTACCCGGATTTCTCCGCCATCCGGCTGATATAAACCGAAAAGGACATTCATCAAGGTTGACTTGCCTGCTCCGTTTTCACCGAGTAATGCGTGAATTTCGCCCTTTTTCAACTGCAGGGTTATATTGTCATTCGCAACAAAATTCCCGAACACTTTGCGGATATTGAGCATTTCGATTACATGTTCCACTGTTTCCACTCCTTCGAAAACTGCTGACTTCTTATTTTTTTAATTAATACAGGAAAGGCTTTTATTACTAAAAACCTTTCATCTATTATTAATTTTCCAAAAATAGACGAAAAAAAATCATAAAGACCGGATTCCCCGGTCTTTATGATGACCGTATCTAGTGTGCTTATTTCAAAGTTTCTGGTACAGTGATTTCGCCGCTGGCGATTTTCTCTTTGTACTCATTGACTTTAGCCATAACGTCTTCCGGGATTGCTCCGCGTGAATCTGCAAGGCCTACACCGTCTTCAGCCAAACCGTAAGTGATTGTTTCGCCGCCTGGGAAGTTTCCTTCTTTGGCTTTGTTTGAAATATCGATAACCGCTTTGTCTACCCCTTTAAGAACGGATGTCAATGTTACGTTCGCATCGCCAACTTGTCCTTCGTCGTACTGGTCAGCATCTACGCCGATAACCCAAACATTTGCATCCGGGTTAGCTTCTTTGCGCTCTTTTGCTTCAGTGAATACACCGTTACCTGTACCGCCTGCTGCGTGGAAGACGATATCTGCACCAGCAGAGTACATGCGGTTAGCTGTTGTTTTACCCAATTCAGCTTTATCAAAAGCCCCTGTGTATTGAACATCAACTTCAACTGAAGGGTCTACTGCTTTAACCCCTTCTTTGAATCCTGCTTCAAAACGTTCGATAACTGGAATTTCCATCCCGCCAACAAAGCCGATTTTCTTCGATTCTGTCATCAAAGCTGCTGCTACACCCGCAAGGTAAGCTCCTTCTTGCTCTTTGAACAATACGCTTGCTACGTTATCAGCTTCAACGACTGCATCGATAATCCCGATTTGAGCTTCCGGCTGCTGTTCAGCAATTTCTTTTACAGCGCCTTCCATCAAGAATCCGATACCGAAGACTACATCAAAATCGCGGCGGATCAAATTGTTCAGGTTGGTATTGTAATCAGCATCAGAAGCTGATTGCAGATAGTCAATTCCACCGTCACCTTTTTTCAGGCCGTTTTCTTCACCAAATGCTTGTAATCCTTCCCAAGCGGATTGGTTGAATGATTTATCATCCACACCGCCGACATCTGTAACCATGGCAACTGAGAAATCGCTCTTCTCTTCGCCGCTTCCAGAATCGCCAGTTGAAGTGCCTTCCTCACTGCCGCAAGCAGCCAGCATAGTTCCTGCAGCAAGCATCATCGAAAGACCCAGACCAAATTTACGTTTTGTCAATGTAATAACCCCCAAGGTAATTTTTTCATATTAGCAGGAATTTGCCGTTTTACACACGTTTGCGAACTACATGGAAACTGAATTTATCAGCCCGGAAGTAGTTCTTTGAATAAAGCACCACACGATCGTCTTCATCGTAATGGAGCTGTTTTAACTCAAGTAAAGCAGTTTCCGGATCGCATTCCAAAATCGGCGAAGCTTGTTCATGATAGCCGACTGGATCGATAAAGGTGACCGCATAGGATATACGCACATCCCCGGATTCCTCTATTGCAGAGAAAATGGAACTTTCTTTGCGCCCGAGAAAATCAGCCGGCAAATAACTCGAAGGAACTTGATCGAGGCAATAGACGACCGGTTCTCCGTTGGCTGTTCGGACGCGTTCAATAGTAATAATTGTCTCATCGGCTTCAAAATGAAAGCGTTTTAAATCATCCTCTGAAGGAGGAGCCTCTGAAGTGCTTAAGTAGATGACACCCGGCTCCATTCCAGCTTGCCGGATCATGTCCGACACACTCGTCAATTGTTCAATGCCCGATGAAAAGACGGGCTTCGGGTTGACGAATGTGCCGACGCCATGCCGACGAACAATGATATTATCTTCTTCCAACAACCGCAGCGCTTCTCTCAAAGTTGCGCGGCTGACTCCAAGTGTTTTTGCCAATTCGAATTCGGAAGGCAACTTTTCTTTTTCTTTGTACAATCCGGCAGCAATATCCTGCTTCATCCGATCGATCACTTGAAGATACAGAGCACGATGATCCGATTTTATTGTCATGCGATTCACCACCAATGACAGAGATCAGACATCTGATGTAAAACATTCCTACTAATCAAAATTACTATAACACTTATTCAAAACTAAATAAATAGTCTTTTGTCGAATTTCGCGAATTTTCGTTCCAAAACTTTTAACAGGTGTAATCATATCGTCACAAAAAACGCTTGTTTTTTCAATAGTCTTCCTGCTTTGGAACTAAAACCGTACGGGGCTTACTGCCCTCGTAAGGGCCAACGACGCCGCGCTGCTCCATTTGGTCTATGATGCGGGCCGCACGGGAATAGCCGACGCGGAAGCGTCGTTGCAGCATGGAAACCGATGCTGTCTGCATTTCCGAAACCAATTGCACTGCTTCATCGTAAATCTCGTCCGTGTCATCGTCGATCGCCGATTCTTCCACTTCGGTCGGAATCATGTCTTCCTGGTATTGGGCTTTTTGCTGTTCAATTGCAAAATCAACCACTTTTTCCACTTCCGAGTCTGACAAGAAAGCGCCTTGCACACGCACCGGTTTCGATTTGCCGGCGCCAAGGAACAACATGTCGCCGCGGCCCAGCAATTTCTCTGCTCCGCCCATATCCAGAATCGTCCGGGAGTCGATGGCAGAAGAAACAGCAAACGCAATCCGGGACGGGATATTCGCTTTGATGACGCCTGTGATGACATTGACGCTCGGGCGCTGTGTGGCAATGATCAGATGGATGCCCGCTGCACGCGCCATTTGTGCCAAACGCGTGATGGCATCTTCCACTTCATTTGAAGCGACCATCATCAGATCCGCCAATTCATCGACGATTACCACGATAAATGGCAATTTCGGATGCTTTTCTTCATTTTCTTCATTGAAAACCCGGACATACTCGTTGTAGCCTTCGATGTTCCGTGTTCCGGTATGCGAGAACAATTCGTATCTTCTTTCCATCTCGGACACGATTTTCTTTAAGGCCTGTGCAGCTTTTCTTGGATCTGTCACAACAGGGGCCAATAAATGCGGAATGCCGTTATAGACATTCAGTTCAACCATCTTCGGATCGATCATCATCATTTTCACTTCATGCGGCTTTGCCCGCATGATGATGCTCGTAATGATGCCGTTGATGCACACAGATTTCCCGCTTCCAGTCGAACCGGCAACAAGCAAATGCGGCATTTTATTGAGCTCGGTCATAACGGCTTGGCCTGTTACATCGCGGCCCAGTCCAAACAGCAATTTCGATTCCGGCTTGTCGTTTTCTTCCGATTCCAGCACTTCACGCAGGCTGACAATCGCCACTTCGGAATTCGGCACTTCGATGCCGATGGCGGACTTGCCGGGAATCGGTGCTTCAATCCGGATATCCCGGGCAGCTAGTGCCAGTGCCAGGTCGTCGTGCAAGGACACGATTTTGCTGACTTTGACGCCTGTATCCGGAAGCACTTCATATTTTGTGACAGCTGGCCCCAAATGGACTTGCGTCACTTTGGCGCGGACGCCGAAACTTTGGAATGTTTTTTCCAGCTTTTTCGCGTTTTTCTGGATTCCGGAATACTCGCCGCTTTGGTCAGAGTGCGGAGGCAACGTCAGTAAATCGAGAGGCGGCAGCTGGTATTCTTCATTTTCCATTTCTTCTCCGGTAGATAAAGTCACTTCTCCTGTCTCTGTGTCGACTTGCTCTACAGGAGGTGCTTCCGCTTTTTTCGGCCGGACGTTCTCTGTGAACGCTGAAATGATCGGCTCTTCCTGTTCCATTACATGAACCGTTTCTTCTTCGTCGAATTCCAGTGCATCATCAACTTCAATCACTTGCTCAGGCTGTTCTTTCTTCCGCGGTGCCGGCAGGCGTTTTTGTTTTGGCTTGCTTGGTTTCAAGCGGGCCAAAGTAGATTCGAGTGCCGGACGCAAACTTGGCACTTTTTCCGCAATATACGGAGCGGCCGTTTTGCCGGTCAAAATAATGGCGCCGATTGACAGCAAGATAAACGCTACAATCCAAGTGCCCGCTGTGTCGAACAGCACGTGGAACATGGCATAAAGCACAGCTCCAAACAATCCGCCGCCGCTTGCCGTATAAGTTTCCCAAAGCGATCCGGTGACTTGCGTCGATCGCATTGTCTCACCAAGCACATTGCCTGAAGTGATGGGCAAAATCGATCCTGCTGCCCAAATCAAATGGCAAATCAATAAAATACCGGTAAGGAGAAATACAGAGCTTGCCGCAATTTTCATCCGCGGTTTCGGCCAGTGCCGTTTCACCATGATATGGGCCGCTAACAGCAGCAAGAGAATTGGCACAAAAATCGCCAAATACCCCGTCAATAATTCAGCAGTATTCAATAATATCTTTCCGATCACTCCAAGCTGAAAAGCCATGAGAACCGCAACACCAATCAGCAGCAATCCGATCACTTCATACCCGATCATGGACATCGGCTGTTTTTTCTTTTTGGCTGCCGGCTTTTTCCGTGCAACTGTTTTCGGTTTTTTCTTTGCCTGTGCCCGTGGCATATCGATCCCTCTTTCCCTTAAAATTGAAAAAGGATTTCCACCGAGTAGTTCGGTATGGAAATCCTTTCACTTTCTGTCTCTTAGTATTCCATGATAATTGGAATAATCATCGGACGGCGTTTTGTTTGCTGGAATAAATAAGAATTCAACGTGTCCCGAATTTCCTGTTTGATATTATTCCATTCAAAAGCGTCTTTTACTACGTATTTTTCGACAATTTTGCGCACCAATTGAGTGGACTCTTCCATAAGCTGTTCGGACTCACGGACATATACAAATCCGCGGGAAATCATTTCCGGTCCGGAAGCGATTTTCTTCTCTTTGCGGTTCAACGTGACAACCACGATAAAGATGCCGTCCTGTGACAGGAGTTTCCGGTCGCGAAGGACGATGTTGCCGACGTCACCGATGCCGATGCCGTCAATCAGGACATTTCCTGCAGTAACACGGCCGCTCATGCGGACTTTCCCGCCTTTGTATTCGACAATATCCCCTTTATCCGCGATAAAGATATCGGATTTGTGCATACCGATTTGCTGAGCCAATTTGGAATGGGCAATCAGCATTTTGTATTCGCCTTGGATCGGGATAAAGTATTTCGGCTTCATCATGTTCAGCATCATTTTCAAGTCTTCCTGGCTGCCATGCCCGGAAACGTGGACTTTTTTGCTGGAAGTCAATACATTGGCGCCGGCTTTCGCTAATTTGTTCATCGTCTGGAACATTTGGACTTCCATGCCTGGAGACGGTGTAAATGTAATCATAACCGTGTCCGTGTCTTTAATTTTCACATCTTTATGCTGTTTGCGCACCATTTTGTCCAGTGCTTCCAAAGGTTCCCCCTGGTTGCCTGTTACAATGATGACGACTTCTTCATCGCGGTACTGTTCCAGCTCTTTGATGGAGATGACGGTTTCTTCATCGACTGCCAAGTAACCGAGGCGCAAGCCGACTTCGTAGCTGCTCTCCAGGCTTTTTCCTACGACTGCCACTTTTTTGCCTGTAGCTTTGGCATTATCAAATACTTGCTGAATCCGGATAAAGTTGGATGAATACAGCGATACTAGAATACGGCCTTCTGCCGCTAAAAATGCAGACAATAAGTGATCGGAAACAACCGTTTCAGGCGTTGTATGCCCTGGACGCTCCGCTTCAGTTGAATCGGACAATAAGATCAAGACGCCATCTTCGCCCAATTTCGCCATTTTGGCGATGTCCGGCTTATAGCTTCCTCTTGCCGACTGGTCGAATTTAAATTCTCCCGTATGGACAATTGCGCCTTCAGATGTATGGAAGACAATTCCAAGCGCATCCGGAATGCTGTGTGTTGTATGGAAAAACGTCACATGCGTTTTGTCGAAGTTCATGCGGCTTTTGTTCGTTACTTCGAAAAACTTCACATGTTTCAATGAACCCTGTTCTTTGATATGTTCTTTTGCCAAGGCAATCGTCAGCTTCGAGCCGTATACCGGTGCCTGGATTTTCTTCAGCAAGTAAGCAATGGAGCCAATTGCATCTTCATGGCCGTGCGTCAGGAAAATGCCTTTCACCCGGTCTTTGTTTTCTTCCAGGAAAGAGATATCCGGAATGACAATGTCAATGCCCAGCATTTCATCTTCCGGGAACATCAACCCGCTGTCCACTACAAATAAATCTTCATCAATTTCAATGACGTACATCGCTTTACCGATTTCGCCGACTCCGCCAAGCGGGATTACTCTAATTAATTCGTTTTTTATTTTACTCAATATATTTCCTCCTATAATTTACCCGTACACATCCATAGACCTTATTATACGGGAATACAAGGAAACAGTCCAAAGAAAAAATAAACCGGACCCCAGTCCGGTTTATCGTGTAGGGATTTTTTATTCAATTTTTTGTTTAGACAATGCCTTGTTCAATCATCGATTCAGCGATTTGGACTGAATTCAATGATGCGCCTTTGATCAAGTTATCCGAAACGACCCACAGGTGGAAGCCTCGTGGATTATCCAAGTCCTGGCGAATCCGTCCGACAAAAACTTCATCGAGCCCTGCCGCCATCAACGGCATTGGATATACCTGGTTTGACGGGTCGTCCATCAACTCCACACCCGGAGCTGCAGCAATGGCCTGCTTGACTTCCTCAAGGGTTGGTGCAGCTTCCAATTCGATATAAACCGATTCTGAGTGGCCTGTGACTACCGGAAGGCGCACGCATGTCGCTGCAACGGATAAAGTATCGTCGTGCATGATTTTCTTCGTTTCATTGATCATTTTCATTTCTTCAAACGTATAGCCGTTTTCCGTGAACTGATCGATTTGTGGAATGGCATTAAAGGCGATCGGATAATGGCGTTCAGCGGACTTCACCGGCAGCACTTTTGCGTCTGCATTCGGCGCATTATCAAAATCGGCGGCCTGGTCCTTCAATTCGTTGATGGCGTTAATGCCGGCACCAGACACCGCCTGATAAGTGGAAACGACGATTTTATTCAGGCCAAACTGCTCTTTTAAAGGCTGCAAAGCGCAAACCATTTGAATCGTCGAACAGTTCGGGTTGGCGATGATCCCTTTATGCTGAGCAATATCGGACGGATTGACTTCCGGCACGACAAGCGGCACTTCTTTGTCCATGCGGAACGCACTCGTATTATCGATGACGACTGCCCCCCGTTTAACCGCTTCCGGCGCAAATTTCTCTGAAATGCTGCCGCCTGCGCTGAACAATGCGATGTCAATGCCTTCAAACGATTCCGGCTTTGCTTCTTGCACGGTATAAGTTTCCCCTTTAAATTCAATTTCCTGCCCCGCCGAACGGCTCGACGCCAGGAAAACTATTTGATTGATTGGAAAATTTCTTTTCTCAAGCTGCTCTTTCATTTGCTGTCCTACTGCACCAGTTGCTCCCATAATTGCTACGTTATAAGTTTTCACACAACTCTCTCCTTCAATGATGATTGGCGTAATTGTAACACAATTTAACACACTAGAGGAATGGCTTGTTTTAAAATCTTCAGTTTTGTTGCTTTTTGCCCTATTTAACATGCGTTCTTAAAAAAAGCTATAAAAAAAGCTCCCTTTTTCAAGGAAGCTTACTTGGAACGGATAATGGAAATTGCCGGATCGCCTGCGAGCAATTCCATCAATGAAGTCACTTTTTCAATGGATACTTGATCGATTAAACGAAGCACTTCATCATACGGCTGATGCTTTTCGAGCAGCAATTCATTTTTTCCGTTGCGGCTCATGCGGGCACTTGTACTTTCAAGCCCAAGCATGATATTGCCTTTCATCTGCTCTTTTGAATCACTCACTTCTTCCAGAGTCAGCCCGTTTTTCCGCATGTCGAGCAGCGAAGAAACGATGACTTCCTGAAGTTCAGGCATTTGCTCATTCGACGTTCCGCCGTAAATAGCAAGTGCACCGTGGTCGGAATAGGCCGAGTGGTAGGAGTAAATCGAATAAGCCAATCCACGTTCTTCCCGAATTTCCTGGAATAGGCGGGACGACATGGACCCTCCGATGATATTGTTCAAAACCACAAGATTGTAGATGCTTTCGTCCTTTATAGACATGCCCGGATACCCTAAGCAAAGATGCCCTTGTTCGGTTTCTTTATGCTTTAACGAATGGCCCGCTGTGAAGCCTGGGAACCGGTACTGCTTGTCATGGTTTTTCCGTTGGAATGACCCAAACAGCTGCTCAATCAACTCGATCAAATGAGGCGTGATATTTCCCGCGACCGAAATCACAGTATTGTCCGGCGTGTAATGCCGTTCCATAAAGCGCTCAATTTTATCTTTGGTAAAACTCTTCAAGGTATGGACGGTCCCCAAAATCGGAGCTCCCATGGAATGATGCGGATACATCACTTTCCATAATTGTTCATGGACGTCATCGTCCGGCATATCTTCCGTCATGCTGATTTCTTCAATGACCACTTGGCGTTCCTTGTCGATTTCAGCCGGGTCTAATTTTGAATGGAAGAACATATCGGCCAAAACTGCGACTGCGTGTTCCGCATGCTCATCCAGCACCTTGGCGTAATAGCAGGTATATTCCTTTGACGTATAGGCGTTGATGTCTCCGCCAATCCGGTCAAATTCCCGCGCAATTTGCTTGGCGGTCCGTGTTTCTGTGCCTTTAAACAGCATGTGTTCGATAAAATGCGTCATGCCATTTTCTTTCGGCAGCTCATCGCGTGAACCCGCTTTTACAAATACACCTACTGCAACAGAACGAAAATGCGGTATCGATTCGGAAACAATTCGAAGTCCGTTGCTGCATACATGTGTAGTTACCAATCCATCATTCCTCCTGATACGAAAAAATTGCCAACATATGCTGGCAATTTCGTTTGCTTATTGATTTGCTTGTTCAGTTGCTTCTTTTTCTTCTTTTAAAACCACTTTGCGTGAAAGGTTTACACGGCCTTGGCGGTCAATTTCGAT
The DNA here is from genome assembly GCF_020071995.1 of Planococcus chinensis. GTDB lineage: Bacteria > Bacillota > Bacilli > Bacillales_A > Planococcaceae > Planococcus > Planococcus chinensis_A. The sequence continues at coordinate 12,657 of NZ_JABWTK010000002.1, forward strand.
TACTTTGACTTTGACTACATCATCCAATTTCAAGACGTCTTCCACTTCTTTTGTCCGTTCTTCCTGGATTTCTGAAATGTGAAGAAGTCCGTCTTTGCCTGGGAATAGCTCCACAAAAGCACCAAATTTCTCAATGCGTTTCACTTTGCCTTCGTAGTATTCGCCCACTTTCGCTTCGCGGACAATGTTTTCAATCATCGCTTTCGCTTTTGCGTTCATTTCCTGGTCAACCGAAGAAATGAAGATGGTGCCGTCTTGTTCTGTGTCGATTTTAACGCCTGTTTCATCGATGATTTTGTTGATCACTTTGCCGCCAGGTCCAATAACGTCGCGGATCTTGTCCGGATTGATCTTAACCATGATGATTTTTGGAGCAAATTTAGACAGCTGTTCCCGTGGTTCTGAAATGGTCGCAATCATTGATTCCAGAATGTGGATTCTTCCAATCTGGGCTTGCGTCAATGCTTCTTCCAGAATTTCACGCGACAATCCGTCAATCTTGATGTCCATTTGAAGAGCTGTAATGCCTTTGGCAGTACCGGCTACTTTAAAGTCCATATCGCCAAGGTGGTCTTCCATGCCTTGAATATCTGAAAGAACCGTATAGTTCTCGCCTTTTTTAACCAATCCCATCGCAATTCCGGCTACAGGTGCTTTAAGCGGCACTCCAGCATCCATCATTGCAAGCGTTGATGCACAAATACTTGCTTGGGAAGTGGATCCATTGGATTCCAGAACTTCTGCAACCAGGCGGATTGTATAAGGGAATTCTTTTTCATCTGGAATAACAGCTTCAAGAGCCCGTTCACCCAGCGCACCATGGCCGATTTCACGGCGTCCCGGTCCGCGAAGGAATCCAGTTTCCCCTACTGAGAACAACGGGAAGTTGTAATGGTGCATAAAGCGTTTTGTATCTTCGATTCCAAGGCCGTCAATAATTTGAACGTCGCCGAGTGCGCCAAGCGTACAAATGCTCATTGCCTGCGTCTGGCCGCGCGTAAACAAACCAGAACCGTGCGTGCGGTTTAAAATGCCGACTTCAGAAGACAATGGGCGAATTTCTGAAGGTGTACGACCGTCCGGACGGACTTTTTCGTCCGTGATCAAACGGCGGACTTCATCTTTTACCATTTTATCAAGGATTTGGCCCACTTGTTTTTTCACATCTTCATCCGCTTCAGCGTATGATTCCATGACACGGTCTTTAACCGCTGCAATCGCTTCGTTGCGCGCCACTTTTTCTGCTGTTTGCACAGCTGCATTCATATCGTCTTCAGAAAGCGCTTTGATCGCTTCTGTTAAAGTAGGATCTAATTCATACAGTTGGATAGCCGTTTTTTCTTTGCCGACTTCTTCTGCAATTTGTTCCTGGAAAGCAATCAATCGCTTGATTTCTTCGTGGCCGAACATGATGGCTTCAAGAATCGCTTCTTCTGAAACTTCTTTCGCTCCAGCTTCCACCATATTGATCGCATCTTTCGTACCGGCAACGGTCAAGTTCATGGAACTTTTCTCCAGCTGGTCGTTTGTCGGATTGATGATGTACTCCCCGTCGATCATGCCGACGATAACACCGGCAATCGGTCCGCCAAATGGAATATCAGAGATCATCAATGAAAGAGATGATCCGAACATTGCTGCCATTTCAGAAGGGCAATCCTGATCAACAGACATGACCATTGAAATGACCTGGACTTCGTTGCGGAAGCCGTCAGGGAACAATGGACGGATAGGACGGTCAATCAAACGGCTTGTCAAAGTCGCTTTTTCAGAAGGGCGACCTTCCCGTTTGATAAAACCGCCTGGTATTTTGCCGACTGCATATAAACGCTCTTCGTAGTTTACTGTGAGCGGGAAGAAATCGGTATTTTTTGGAGTTTTAGACGCTGTAGCAGTCGACAATACTGCCGTATCGCCGTATCGGATCAACGCTGCACCATTGGCTTGTTTCGCTAATTGGCCAACTTCAACCTGTAATTCGCGGCCTGCCCAATCAAATGTATAAACTTTTTTCGTTTGCTCCATAATCGAGCTCCTCTCTCTTACACTGTTTCATCATTCTCTTTATCCCGCTTTAACGGTCAGTAAGATCTCCCGCGGGAGATCCACTAGCCGTAAAAGCCCGATTGGATCAACTATTAATCAGTGGGAATAAAGAAACTTCCCACTGATTAAAGTTTCTCTTTATGTATCCAATAGTAGTGTATCAAAAAAGCATTCACTGTGCGATTGAATGTTTTAATTTTTATCCATAAAGAAAAAGCGGGACGAATCCCGCTTTTACTAATTGCTATTATCGGCGTAGGCCAAGTTTTGCGATTAACTCGCGGTAACGTTGTACATCGTTTTCGCGCAAGTATTTCAACAAGTTACGACGGCGTCCAACCATTTTGAATAGACCACGACGTGAGTGGTGATCTTTTTTATGAGTACGCAAGTGCTCATTTAAGTTGTTGATGTCTTCTGTAAGAATGGCGATTTGAATATCTGCAGACCCAGTATCTGTGTCATGCACTTTGAATTCATTGATCAATTCATTTTTACGTTCTTGAGTGATTGCCATACTGTTCCACCTCCTAATTTCTAATATCCCCTATTACCGAGCAACCGTTGGTGAATCGATTTGCCAAGCAATGGTTCGTACTTTTAGTACTTTTAAATCATAGCATAACAGCTTTTCAAAATCAACCGGTCACCTTAGTTTAAGCTTTTGAAAAACTGGATTGCCGTTTCCTTGTCCCGCTGAATCTGCGCTTTCAGTTCATCAATGCCGGAGAATTTCTGTTCGTCCCGGATTCGCCGGTACCAATCCACATCTACCATTTCTCCGTAAATTGTTTTATCGAATTCCAGAATGTAGACTTCCACCGTCTGCTTTTTCACATCCGGATTGTTGAACGTCGGTTTGTATCCGACATTGCAGACACCGTTATATTCGATTCCTTGCACCCAAATCCTTACCGCATAAACACCGCGCCCCGGCACATAAGATCCGATTTCCGGCTCGACATTGGCCGTGGGAAAACCGATTGTTCTGCCGCGTTTGTCGCCGTTTACGACAGTCCCGGAAATCCGGAATGGCCGGTTCAGCAGACGGCACACTTCGCCTACATCTCCGCTTTTCAGCAAACTGCGGATCCTTGTTGAACTGATTTTTTCTTCTGCGTCAACTTGTTTTTCAATCGTGGTCACACTGAATAGGCCTCGGCCGGCTTCTTCCATTACCTTCATATTGCCCTTTCCTTTGGAGCCGAATGAAAAATCAAATCCTGCAGTAACGTGCACGGCGTTCAATTCTTTAATAAACGTTTCAATAAACTGCTCCGGCGTCAGCTGGGCAAAATCAGAAGTAAACCGGACCACAAAACAAATATCCAGTCCCATGTTTTCCAAAATCTCCAGCTTCTGCTGCATCGGCGTAATGTAAAAAACTTCTTCTTTTCTTCCGCCAAGTACGAGTGACGGATGAGGATCGAAGGTCATAACTGCGGATTTCACCTGGCGCTTTTGGGCTTGAGCGATTGCTTCTCCGATGACTCGCTGATGCCCTTTATGTACGCCGTCAAAAAAACCAAGCGCCATGGAAATGGGCCCAAGCTCTTTTTCGGGTTTGATGTGGTTGGGATAGCTTAAATGAATGATTTCCATATTACACCTCGTCGATACTCGGGATTCCGAACATTTTTTCAGGCTTCATTTTATCTGCTCGCTCAGGATGCTTTTTATAAAGCGCCATTGGCTGTCCATTGACCGTCAATACGAGAAAGTTCTCCGTTTCCAGCAATGGATGCTTATCCATAACTTGTCCATTCTTGACGGCAAAGATCTCTTTCTTATCAATTTCGGCAAACGGAAAATTGCTTAATCCATAGCTGAGCGGCTTTAAAACAGAGCTGATATCTCCATTTTGAGCAAGTTCGGCCACTTCGGCAAGTGTTACGCAATCTTTTGCCGCAAATTTCCCCGACTCGGTCCGCGTCAACTTCGACATATGTGCAGGAAAGCCGAGCACTTCGCCGATTTGAACGGCCAATGTCCGGATATACGTTCCTTTTCCACACTTAATACGGATAGAGAATTTCAACTCTTTTCCGCTCCATTCCGCTTGTTCATCCAGCAGCTCAATGGAATCGATCCGGACGATGCGCTCGGGGCGTTCCACTTGAAGGCCTTGGCGGGCATACTCATAGAGCTTTTTCCCATTTACTTTAACGGCCGAATACATCGGCGGAATTTGTTTGATTTCACCCGTCAAACTTTCCAGTGCCTCCAACAGCCGGCTTCTCGTCAAATGCTTCTCGGAATCGTCTATATCTACGGCCGTGCCGCTCGCATCTTCCGTTTCAGTAGAATAGCCGATAGTGACTTCGGCTTCATAGGTCTTGCCCTGGTCTGTAATGTATTCCGCCACTTTGGTCGCCGTTCCGATGCAGATCGGCAGCACACCGTCCACGTCCGGGTCAAGCGTGCCGGTATGGCCGACTTTTTTGGTTTTTAGAATTTTTCTCAATTTGAATACACAGTCGTGGGAAGTCATCCCTTTTTCTTTCCATAAAGGCAGCACACCATTCATTGCCATTTGCTTCAGCCCCTTGCTTAATATGTATAAAAAAAGCCTGCTAATCATGAAATTAGCAGGCTCCAGTTTAACCAATGCTTTCGCGCCAGCCTAAAATGTTCTGGGCGAAACATTTTTTACTGGTTTTCTTTTGGTTCTTGAATGTCACGGAGTAATGAATCAATTCGATTACCGTATGCGATAGATGAATCAAATTCAAACGACAATTCCGGCGTCTTGCGCAAACGGATCCGTTGTCCGATTTCGGAACGGATAAATCCTTTTGACTTAGACAAACCGAGCAAAGTCTGTTCTTTCACTTTTTCATCACCCAGCACACTGATGTACACAGTTGCCTGCTGAAGATCGCCTGTTACTTCGACGTCTGTCACTGTGACAAAGCCGATTCTTGGATCTTTCAGTTTGCGGCTGATGATTTCGCTAAGTTCTTTCTTCATCTGCTCGCCTACACGATTTGAACGCATCGTCATTGTATATTCACCTCGTTCTTACAGATATTCTTGCTGAACTTCAAGGCATTCCCAGGCGGGGTTGCTTTCCAAGTATTGCAATACTTGCGCCATTTCCTTATCCGCCATCTCTTTTGAGGAAGAAACGGTAACAAAGGCGATGCGGGTTCGTTGCCATACATTCTGGTGATCAACTTCCGCAGCTGAAACGTTGAATTTCTGTTTGGTGCGGGTCAGCATGCTTTTTAATACCGACCGTTTTTCTTTCAATGAATGCGCAACCGGAATGAAGAATTCACATTCCATGTATACGATCATTTGCGTTCGATTTCTTCCATAACGAATGCTTCAATAACATCGCCTTCTTTGATGTCGTTAAAGTTTTTGATCGTAATTCCGCATTCGTATCCTTTGGCAACTTCTTTTGCGTCATCTTTAAAACGTTTCAGTGTATCGAGTTCGCCTTCGAACACAACGATGCCTTCACGAATCACGCGCACGCCGCTGTCTCGAGTGATTTTGCCTTCCACTACATAACTTCCGGCAATCGTGCCCACTTTAGATACTTTAAACGTGCTGCGCACTTCAGCTTGCCCAATGATTTTTTCTTCGAATTCAGGATCCAATAATCCTTTCATCGCAAATTCAATTTCTTCGATTACTTTATAGATGATGCGGTGCAAACGAATATCGACGCCTTCTGCTTCTGCAGCGCGTTTCGCATTTACATCCGGACGAACGTTGAAACCGATGACGATTGCATTTGATGCAGCCGCAAGGGAAATGTCGGATTCGGTAATGGCACCGGCTCCTGTATGAATGATTTTCACATTGACGCCTTCTACATCGATTTTCATCAATGAAGCCGCCATTGCTTCAACTGCACCTTGAACGTCAGCTTTGACAATCAGGTTCAATTCTTTCATTTCCCCTTGTTTCAACTGGTCAAACAAATTATCAAGCGTAACGCGTGTTTTTTCAGAACGCTGTACTTGAAGCGCTGAAGTCGCACGGGTTTCACCGACTTGGCGAGCTGTTTTCTCATCTTCAAAGACGACAAAACGGTCACCGGCCTGCGGTACATCGTTCAATCCCGTAATTTCAACAGGAGTTGAAGGGCCCGCATCTTTCACACGGCGGCCAAGGTCGTTGACCATTGCACGTACACGTCCAAATGTATTTCCGACAACAATCGGATCACCAACATGCAAAGTACCGTCTTGTACAAGCAAAGTAGCTACCGAACCGCGGCCTTTATCAAGCTCGGCTTCAATAACAGTCCCGATTGCACGGCGTGCCGGGTTGGCCTTCAACTCGCCTACTTCAGATACAAGCAAGATCATTTCAAGCAAAGCATCGATGCCTTCGCCTTTCAAAGCGGAAATCGGCACGAAAATCGTTTCACCGCCCCAAGCTTCCGGTACTAGGCCATGTTCTGTAAGTTCCTGCATAACACGGTCAGGATTGGCGCTTGGCTTATCCATTTTGTTGACCGCGATAATGATTGGCACTTCAGCAGCTTTCGCATGGTTGATTGCTTCTACTGTTTGCGGCATTACGCCGTCATCAGCAGCTACAACGATAATAGCAAGGTCTGTCACTTTAGCTCCGCGTGCACGCATTGTTGTAAACGCTGCGTGTCCCGGTGTATCAAGGAATGTGATTTTTTTGCCGTTTTCAACCACTTGGTAAGCACCGATATGCTGCGTAATTCCGCCTGCTTCTCCAGCAGTCACTTTCGTGTTGCGGATCGAATCCAGTAAAGTCGTTTTACCATGGTCAACGTGTCCCATGATGGTAACAACCGGTGGACGCTCTTCTTGAAGCGTTTCGTCTTCCGGCTCGAAGTAGACTTCCAGGTCGGTTTTATCCACCAGGATTTCTTCTTCAACTTCCACATCGTATTCCGCACAAATCAATTCGATTGCATCTTTATCCAATTCTTGGTTGATTGTTGCCATTACACCAAGCATAAATAATTTTTTGATGATTTCAGACGGCTCGCGCCCTAATTTTTTTGCCAGTTCCGCTACAGTCAACGATTCGCTGAACGTAATCTTAGCCGGCAATTCTTTCTCGCGTTTTGGCATTGGCGGCAGCGGGTTCACTGGCTGCTGCTGTCTGCCTTTGCGATTGCGGTTTTGGCCGCCGCGGCCGCCAGCGCCGCCTGGACGGTTGTTGCGCTGTCCTGGACCTGCAGTCGGTTTTGCTGCTTTTGGCGTAAAGTTCGATCCTTTGGCGCCTGCCGGACGGTTCTGCCCTTGTCCGCTGCTCTGTGGACGGGACTGACCTTGTCCTGCTGGACGGGATTGCCCTTGTCCGCTGTTTTGCGGACGGGACTGGCCTTGTCCTGCTGGACGGTTTTGTGCCTGGTGCTGTTGGCGTGCTTGTGTACGTCCTGCAGCAGGTTTTTTGTAAATGCCGTCTAATTTTGTTACAGCATTGTCTTCCAATGTCGCCATATGGTTGGCCACTTCAATATTAAGCTTTGATAACTGGTCAATAATCTCTTTGCTTGGCTTATCTACTTTTTTAGCGTATTCATGTACTCGAATTTTGGTCATCTGCTCACCCCCGGGTTTTTTCATCGAACAAGCTTGTTAGTTTTTTTGCAAATCCTGAATCAGTAACTGCAACAACTACTCGCTCTTCTTTGCCGATCGCATGTCCAAGTTCGAAACGTGTTCCGAATACTCGAATCTCGACATTATATGTCTTGCATTTATCATGCAGTTTCTTGCTCGTATTGTCTGAAGCATCTTCAGCCAATATAACTAATTTTGCATTGCCGCTACGCACTTCATTGACGGACATTTCTTCTCCGGTAATGGTCATTCGTGCACGCGTGGCCAATCCCAATAATTGTAGGATTTTTTGATCGTTCATTATTTTTTCAACTGCTCTCTTAGGACTACGCGCGTTAATTCGTCGTAAATTTCAGCCGGAACTTTAACTTCCAGTTGATTGTCCAAAACTTTCTTTTTCCGCGCCAATTCAATGGCGTCCTCCGATTTGGAGACATAAGCGCCGCGGCCTGACTTTTTGCCAGTCAAATCGACAAACACTTCGCCTTCTTTTGTGCGGACTACACGGATCATTTCTTTTTTAGGATGCATCTCGCCAGTGGCGACGCATTTACGCAATGGAATTTTCTTTTGCAGAGCCAACGGACATCACCTTCTCTACGTTATTCTTTTTCCTCATAAAAATCAAAATCGTCAAGCTCTTCACCGGACTCAACCAGTTCGATTGTTGAATTTTCATTTGGGTAAATCCCAAGTTCACGGGCATCCGTTTCGCTCTTGATATCGATTTTCCAGCCTGTCAGTTTCGCAGCAAGCCGCGCGTTTTGTCCGCGTTTACCGATTGCCAATGACAATTGATAATCCGGTACCACAACGGTTGTCGATTTTTCGGCTTCGTTGACTTGGACGTCCAGAACTTTTGAAGGGCTCAGCGCATTTGCGACAAAGACTACAGGTTCTTCGGACCATTCAACGATATCAATTTTCTCGCCGTTCAATTCGTTGACGATTGTCTGAACGCGTGCGCCTTTTGCTCCAACACATGAGCCGACCGGATCAATATCGTCGCGGTGTGCAACGACAGAAATCTTCGAACGGTCTCCAGCTTCGCGGGCAATCGATTTGATTTCAACGATTCCTTCAAAAATTTCAGGAACCTCGTTTTCAAACAAACGGCGAAGCAATCCAGGGTGTGTACGGGATACAAACACCTGAGGCCCGCGCGTTGTGCGCTCCACTTTAGTGATATACACTTTGATGCGGTCATGCGGCTGATAGGATTCGTTCGGCATTTGCTCAGTCTGCGGAAGTACAGCTTCCACTTTCCCAAGGCCCACATATAGATTGCGGGCATCCATGCGTTCGACAATGCCGTTGACAATATCATCGGCACGGTCCACAAATTCTTCAAAAATCAATCCGCGCTCTGCTTCGCGCACGCGCTGCGTAACTACTTGCTTCGCAGTTTGCGCAGCAATGCGTCCGAAGTTCCGAGGAGTTACCTCTTCTTCTACGATGTCCGCCAGTTCGTATGCCGGATTGATTGCTTTCGCGTCTTCCAGCGAAATTTGCAAACGATCGTCTTCCACTTCTTCGACGACGTCTTTGCGTGAATAGACCAGCATCGTCCCTGTATTCAAATTCAAGTCCACGCGCACGTTCTGCGCCTGGTTGAAGTTGCGTTTGTAAGCTGTAACTAGCGCTGCTTCAATCGCTTCAATCAAAACATCTCTTGAAATCCCTTTTTGCTTTTCTAAAGCATCCAATGCATCCAATAACTCATTGCTCATCTTCTTATTCACTCCTATGTTCTTCAATCAAGTTTTGCAGAAAAATCAATGGCCAATCGGATAACAGCGATCTTTTTCCGTTCAATGACAATTTTCTTTCTGCGTGTTTTGATTTTAACTTCAATTTCAACTTCTTCATCGGTATAAGACAACAGGTAACCTTCGAATTCTTTTGCGTTTTCAACGGGTTCATACGTTTTGATGTAAATGAACTTCCCGAGCGCTTTTTCGAAATCTTGTTCTTTTTTCAATGGACGCTCTGCACCAGGTGAAGAAACTTCCAAGAAATAATTTTGTTCAATCGGATCCAGTTTATCCAGAATCTCGCTCAGTTTTTCACTGACCAGCGCGCATTGATCGATGTCGATCGGCGCTGCCGGATTGTCTACATAGACACGCAAAAACCAGCTGCGTCCTTCTTTTAAAAATTCCACATCCACAAGCTCCAATTGGAGTTCTTCTGTGATGGGCAAAGCAAGTTGTTCAATTTGTTCTGTAATTTTGCTCATATATGCCTCCCGCGGTTTTTATCTCACTTTAACAGTTAGCAAATCTCCCAGTATTGCACATGGGAGATTAACTGACGGTCAAAGTTTGATTGGTTGAACCCACACGCAGTGGCGGGTCAAAATATCCACTGTGTGAAGTTTCACTTTATGCCATAACAACAGAAAAGAGCGGGAAATCCCACTCTTCTGCGACAGAGCTATCAGTAAATGTTATTACAATAATACCATAATCCCCGGTGCCATGCAACTTCCTAGAACAGTGAAAGCTGATTGGCATCCGGCATGCCTTCCAAGCAGCCGTGGTCGTCCATGTATTCGATGATGGTTTTGGAAACGCGCCCTCGCTGCTGCAAGTCCTCTTTCGACAGGAATGTTCCTTGTTCACGGGCAGCAACAATCGATTTGGCGGCGTTCGTTCCAAGTCCCGGAATTGCGTTAAACGGCGGAATCAGCGTTTTGCCATCTATGATGAACTGGTCGGCAGACGATTTATACAAATCGACTTTCTGGAACGAATAGCCGCGTTCCACCATTTCAAGCGCCAATTCCATAACCGTCAGCAAGTTCTTTTCTTTTGTTGAAGCTTCAAGTCCTTTGGCATTGATCTCATCAATTTTGGCACGGATGGACTGCGAGCCTTTAGCCATCGCGTTGACATCGAAATCTTCCGCCCGGACTGTGAAGTATGCTGCGTAGTAAAGGATCGGGAAATGGACTTTGAAATAAGCGATGCGCACAGCCATCAACACATAAGCGGCGGCGTGGGCTTTCGGGAACATGTATTTAATCTTTTTGCATGATTCAATATACCAGTTCGGCACCCCTTCTTTTTTCATCGCTTCTTCCATTTCCGGAGTCAGCCCTTTCCCTTTACGGACCGATTCCATAATCTTGAACGCCAATGAAGATTCAAGCCCCTGGTAAATCAGGTAAACCATGATATCATCCCGGCATCCGATTACATCGGACAATTGGCACGTACCGTTTTGGATCAATTCCTGTGCATTGCTGAGCCATACGTCTGTTCCGTGGGAAAGCCCGGAAATCTGGACAAGCTCGGAAAACGTCGTCGGTTTTGTTTCTTCGAGCATCTGGCGCACGAAACGCGTACCAAACTCAGGAATTCCGTATGTTCCGGTTTTGCAGCCAATCTGTTTTTCCGTAACGCCAAGCGACTCTACACCGGAAAAGATTTTCATCACTTCCGGGTCATCCGTCGGAATTGTCTTCGGATCGATGCCGGATAAATCCTGCAGCATCCGGATCACCGTCGGATCATCGTGTCCGAGTATGTCGAGCTTTAATAAATTATCGTGGATGGAATGGAAGTCGAAATGCGTTGTTTTCCATTCCGAATCCTGTGCATCGGCCGGGAACTGAATCGGCGAGAAATCATAGATGTCCATATAATCCGGTACAACGATAATCCCGCCCGGATGCTGGCCTGTGCTCCGTTTAACGCCGGAACAGCCTTGGACAAGACGATCGATTTCCGCACCCCTGAACGATAAATTGTGGTCATTGGCATAACCGCGGACATAGCCGTACGCCGTTTTTTCCGCTACCGTACCGATGGTGCCCGCGCGGAATACATTGTCTTCCCCGAACAATTCCTTCGTATAGTTGTGGGCTCTGGCCTGATAGTCACCACTGAAGTTCAAGTCGATATCGGGAACTTTATCCCCTTTAAAGCCCAGGAAGGTTTCAAACGGAATATCCTGCCCTTCTTTTTGGAAAGGAATGTCGCAATCCGGGCAGTTTTTATCCGGCAAATCGAATCCGGATCCGACAGACCCGTCATCAAAGAACTCGGACTTTTTGCATTTCGTGCAAATATAATGCGGCGGCAATGGGTTGACTTCCGTAATTTCCGTCAATGTCGCAACCAGCGAAGAACCGACCGACCCCCGTGAACCTACCAGATAGCCGTCATCGAGGGATTTCTTTACCAGCTTATGCGAAATGAGGTAAATTACGGCGAAACCGTGGCCGATAATCGATTTCAATTCTTTTTCGATGCGGGCTTCGACGATTTCCGGCAGATCCGGACCATAGATTTTATGGGCCATATCATAGCTCAGTTCGCGTACTTCCTCGTCCGCACCTTCAATTTTCGGCGTATACAGATCATCTTTGATCGGTTTTACCGTATCGATCATATCCGCTATCTTATTGGAGTTCGTCACCACGATTTCCTTCGCCGTCTCGGCTCCAAGGAAATCGAAGGCTTCCAGCATTTCATCCGTCGTCCGGAAATGGACTTTCGGCAATTTCTGGCGGTTCAGCGGGTTCGCGCCGCCTTGGGAACCGATCAGCACTTGCCGGAAAATAGCGTCGTTTTCATCCAGGTAATGGACGTTGCCGGTAGCCACCAATGGCAATTCCAGTTTGCGGCTGACTTTCACCAGCTTGCGCATGACGTCTTCGAGATTCCATTCATCACGGATCAATTCTTTTTCAATCAAATGGGAGTACACTTCTTTTGGATGGACTTCCAGATAATCATAGAACTTGGCCGTCTGTTCGACTTCCTCCATCGATTTTTGCATCACCGCTTCGAATACTTCCCCTTTGTCGCAGCCCGATCCGACAAGCAGCCCTTTTCGGTGGCGCTGCAGAAGCGAACGCGGAATACGCGGCACCCGGTAGAAATAATCGATATGCGAAGCAGAAACCAGTTTGAACAGATTCTTCAGCCCTTCGTCGTTTTGCGCAAGCAAAGTGCAATGGGTAGGGCGTGAACGTTTATAAGCATCACCGGCCCCGACATAATCATTCAGCTGGTCATGGTAAAGGATGCCTTTTTCGTGTGCTTCTTTCAGCAAATGCGTCAGCAAATAAGAAGTTGCTTCCGTATCGTAGATGGCCCGGTGATGCTGGGTCAATTCGATGCCGAATTTCTTCGCAAGCGTATTTAACCGGTGGTTTTTCAATTCCGGATGCAGCATGCGGGCCAGTTCCAATGTATCGATCGTGGCATGCTTCATATCGATGCCGTATTTTTTATAAGATACGTATAAAAAGCCCATATCGAATGATGCGTTGTGCGCGACCATGATGTGGTCGCCTGCCCATTCATGGTATTTGCGGATGACCTCTTCCACTTCCGGTGCATTTTTCACCATGTCATCCGTTATGCCCGTCAGCTCTATAGTCGTTGCGGAGAGGTCATGGTGCGGATTGGCAAAGCTTTCGAATTTATCAATGATCTGGCCGCCTTTGATTTTGACAGCAGCAAGTTCGATGATGGTATCGTAAACGGCCGACAGTCCGGTCGTCTCCAAGTCAAAGACGACAAACGTTTCTTCTTCAAGTAAGGCATGGCGCTCTTCGTAGGCGATCGGCACGCCGTCGTCCACTAAATTTGCTTCCAGACCGAATATCGCTTTGATGCCGTATTTTTTGCTGGCGGCGTATGCGTCCGGGAACGATTGCACGCCGGCATGGTCGGTAATCGCGATGGCGGGATGGCCCCATTTAGCAGCTTGTGATACCAGGGAGTCAACTGATGAAACGGCATCCATAGCGCTCATTGGCGTATGCAGATGCAGTTCCACCCGTTTTTCTTCCGCTGTATCCTTGCGGAGCTGAGGATTGATTTCCACCATATCCTGCGCCATCATCACCAGATCACGCACAAATGTATCGGTTTGGATCGAACCGCGTGCTTTCAGCCACATGCCTTTTTTCAGGCTGCCCATCAATTCGGCATCCTCTTTGTCGCGCGAGAACATTTTCACTAAAATTGAATCGGTATAATCCGTCATTTTTACAGTCAGCAGCGAACGGCCGCTCCGGAGCTCGCGGACTTCAACGTCAAAGACAAAGCCCTCGATTGTCACTCTGCGTTCTTCATCGATGATCGATTTGATCTCCACAATTTTTTCATCCGGCTTGATGGCCACACCCATCTGGAACGGACCGGATGGCACACCATTTTCTTTGCGGTCGGTTTCCCGTTTCTTCATATCCGATAACGCTTTTTTCGCCATTTCTTCTTCTTCGATGCGGCGCTGTTCCATAAAGGCCAAATGTGCCGCTTCCTGGTCGCCTTCAGCGAGTTGGAACTCAATGGCGACGCGCGGAAAACCGAATTGTTGAAACGCGCCCGACAATTTATCCGTATACTTCGATTTCAGAGCCATCATTTCATGCTCGTGGCTGCAGCATAACATCAACTTGCTGCCGTTCCATTCCGGCACTTGAGAAAGCAGCTGATCGCGAAGCGGCGGAGCCATATCTGAAAATTCTTCCACGACATAGCGCCAGTATTCCATGACAAGATCTCCATCTGCTGATTGAGCCTCACTTTCAATCGAAAGCTGGACGTTCGCAATGGTCGCAAAAGTTGTATTTAGACGTTCTTTTAATAATAAAAATAATTTCAGCGGCAAAGTCTGTTTTACTTTAATCAGAAAACGCCAGGTCCGCTCTTTTTTATGGACCGTCATCCGTGTCAGTTCAGCCTCTTCGAAAAAAGGCATGTGTACATCGTCTGTCAGGTCGAGATGCTGAAGAAGTAGCTTGAATCGCATCTTTGAATCTTGCTGGTTTGTCATAACTATCCCCTTCGTAAAAAATTAATCCAAATAAGAATAAAGAAAGGAAAGTACAGTTGTACTTTCCTCTCCATCATATCAGATTTGCTGATTATTTTTTAAAGAATTGCTGCAGGTGATCGAGCAATTCTTCCCGTTTCCACTCAAACGTTTCTCCAGTGCGGCGGTATTTCACTTCCAAAATTCCTTCGGAAGCTTTTTTGCCGACAGTGATGCGGACCGGCAAGCCGATCAAATCAGCATCTGTGAATTTAACGCCTGCACGCTCGTTGCGGTCGTCAAGCAGCACTTCGTAGCGATAGGATTTTAATAATTTGTATAAATCTTCGCCAAGTTCACGCTGCGTTTCATCTTTCATATTGACTGGCAAGATATGCACTTCGTACGGCGCAATTGCATCCGGCCAGATAAAGCCATTGTCGTCCTGGAACTGTTCAGCTACTGCGGCCATCACACGCGATACACCGATGCCGTAGCAGCCCATGATATAAGGCATGGCTCTGCCCTGGTCGTTAAGGAATGTCGCTTTCATCGGCTCGCTGTATGTCGTGCCCAGTTTGAAGATATGGCCGACTTCGATGCCTTTGGCAAATTGGATGGTGCCTTCACCGTCCGGAGAAGGGTCTCCCTCTTGGATAAAACGAAGATCCGCATAAGATTCAACGGAGAAGTCTTTTTCAGGGTTGACGTTGATGAAATGGAAGCCATCTTCGTTCGCACCCGTTACGCCGTTGACAATCGATTGAACTGCATGATCTGCATAGACCTTGATTGAAGACGGCAATTTCACCGGCCCCAAAGAACCGATTTCACAGCCCAACGCTTGTTGCACTTCTTCCGGTTCGGCAAGCTCGACGATTGTCGCGCCAGTCGCATGCTTCACTTTAACATCATTGATTTCATGGTCGCCGCGGGACAAAACCACCACCAATTCATCGTCCGCTTTGAATACCAAAGTCTTGATGCATTGTTCCGGTGTTGTGTTCAAGAAGGCAGCAACATCCACGATGGTTTTCTGGTCAGGCGTCGCCACTTTTTCAAGTTCTTTCATCGCTTCATCCGACTTTGGATACTCTATGCTTACTGCTGCCATTTCAATGTTTGCAGCATAGGAGGACGTGTCAGAATAGGCAATCGTATCTTCCCCGATTTCAGACAATACCATAAATTCATGGTTGTCTTTTCCGCCGATGGCTCCCGAGTCAGCGATGACTGCACGGAAGTTTAATCCCAGTCTGGTGAAAATATTCGTATAAGCCTGCATCATATCATTGTAAGTGTCATCCAAACTTTCTTTCGTTGCATGGAACGAATAAGCATCTTTCATCAAGAACTCGCGTCCGCGAAGCAAGCCGAAGCGCGGACGTTTTTCGTCGCGGAATTTCGACTGGATCTGGAACAGATTCAACGGCAGTTTCTTGTAGGATTTAATCTCGTCGCGAAGCAGGCTTGTAATGACTTCTTCATGCGTTGCTCCAAGAGCAAATTCACGGTCGTTGCGATCGGTAAGCCTCATCAACTCGTCGCCGTATGAATACCAGCGGCCGGTTTCCTGCCAAAGCTCTGCTTGCTGCAGCGCTGGAAGGAAGACTTCCACACTGTTGACTGCTTCCATTTCTTCGCGGATGACGTTTTCCACTTTTTGCAGAACGCGTTTGCCTAAAGGCAGAAACGAATAAACGCCGCTCGTATTTTGGCGGATAAATCCAGCCCGCAGCAAAAGCTGATGCGATTTAACATCTGCATCCGCAGGTGTTTCTCTTAATGTAGGGATAAAAGTTGCTGTTTGTTTCATTCCAAAATGCACCTCAACTGACTATTTAATTTTTATTGCGGTTAATTCTAAGTTTAATGCCTAGTCTTTCAAGTTTACTTCATACTTGATGGAAATAGCAAAGCCCGCCATGGCCCCTTGCCTTCCGGCGCTTGTCGGGGCTTAGCGGGCAGCTGCATATTACTCAATCAAAAAAAGAATTTCTGGATATCGTTCCAGGTGACGACAATCATTAATAGCATGAGCAGCATAATGCCGACAAAATGGACCATGCCCTCTTTTTGGCGGTCGACCGGTTTTCCGCGGATGCCTTCAATGATGAAGAACATCAAGCGGCCACCGTCAAGTGCCGGAAGCGGCAGTAAGTTCATGATGCCTAAGTTGATGCTTAGCATACCTGCCCAGCTCATCAACGTAAAGATGCCGTACTTCGCAACTTCTTCAGTCGTTTTGTATATCCCCACTGGACCGGATAACGCATCAATTGTGAACTGGCCGGTTACCAGCATTCCGAGCAAGCGGAAGATTTCTTTAAACCAGAATACGGTTTGTTCAGCTCCATAAGCGAAAGAACCCAGGAAATCTTTTTCAAGCGGGCTTCGGTAAAGCACGCCGATAACGCCCACTTTTTCAGGAGATTCTTCTGACACTTCCGGTGTGATAGTGAAGTCAAGCGTGTCACCGCCGCGCTCTACTTCAAACGGCAGTGGATTGCCCGCGTTGTCCTGGACAGATTCCACTAACTCATTCCATGAAGCGATAGGCTTGCCGTCAATTTCCTTCACCAAATCCCCGTTTTGCAAACCGGCTTCAGCAGCCGGGCTGTCTTCTGTAACTTCCGTAATCACCGGTTCGTTGGTCGGTATTCCCTGCATCAACCCGATGGCGGTAAAAATGAAGAATGCCAGGATAAAGTTGAACAACGGCCCGGCCAGTATTGTCATAAAACGATGGCCAAGGCTCTTTGAATCGAACTGGCGGTCATAAGGAGCAAGAACCGTTTCCCTGCCGTTTTCTTCAACTACGGCATCACGCGCTACTTCAATTCGGACAAATTTGTCTTCTTCATCGTAGCCCTTGATGTACAGGTCTTTATCCAGATCAGCTTCTTCCACTTCCATAAACAGAATGTCCGGATACATCGTTTTTTGGTTCATGATAATTTTTGTAGCTTGTCCATCCTTATTCAACAGCACCCCGATGCGATGCCCTGCCTGCAGATGGATGGTGTCCATGTCTTCGCCCGCCATACGGACATAGCCGCCGATTGGCAATAACCGCAGCGTATAGATCGTCTCGCCTTTCGTAATGCCCAGAATTTTCGGGCCCATCCCGATTGCAAACTCACGCACTAAGATGCCGGCACGTTTTGCAAACAGAAAATGGCCAAATTCATGAAAAAATACTAAAGCACCGAAAATAATTATAAACGCTAGTACTGTTTCCATTTAAACCCATCCTTATAAACCGTTTTCGGTTTTAATCTTTAGTTATTTTAGCATGTTTTTGACGGATTTTCTTGTTTCAGCATCTACGTGTAAAATTGTTTCCAAATCCGGCGTTGAAATCACTTGATGGCTATGCATCGCGCGTTCAATCAACTCTTCAATCTGCAAAAATGTAATTTCTTCATTTAAAAACATGGCCACAGCCTGTTCATTGGCAGCATTTAAAACAGTGGTCATCGTACCGCCTGCCCGGCCAGCTTCGAAAGCCATTTTCAATGCCCGGAAACGGTCGTAATCCATTTCCTGAAAATGAAGTTTGCCGATTTCCGCCAAATTCAAGCGTTTGGCTTCCGGACGCGGCAAGCGATCCGGATAAGTGAGCGCATACTGGATCGGCACGCGCATATCCGGTGTACCCAATTGCGCCATCACACTCGTATCCTGGAATTCCACCATGGAATGAATGATGCTTTCGCGGTGCAGCAAGACATCGATGTCGTTGTAGTCAAAATCAAATAACACGTGGGCTTCAATTACTTCAAGCCCTTTATTGACCATGGTCGCCGAATCAATCGTAATTTTTGCACCCATCGACCAATTGGGGTGGTTTAATGCTTCTTTTACCGTGACGTTTTTTAAATCGTCGCGGGTGGCATCCCTAAAGCTGCCTCCGGAAGCGGTCAAGATCAAGCGGCTGGCCTGTTCTCTTTTTTCTCCGTTCAGTGATTGGAACAGCGCTGAATGCTCACTGTCGACCGGAAGGATGGTCGCTCCGTATTGTTTAGCGCTTTCCATGACCAAGTGGCCGGCAGTCACCAATGTTTCTTTATTGGCAATCGCTACCGTCCGCCCCAGTTTAATTGCTTCTAAAGTCGGTTTCAGTCCGACACTGCCAAGGACAGCATTCACCAAAACATCCGCTTCGTATGTAGCGGTTTCAATTAGGCCCGAATCGCCGGAAACGAAATGGACGCCGGGAAACTCATTTTTCAAGGAAACGGCATCTTCATCGTTTTGTACACAAACAATTTCCGGATGGAATTCACGGATAAACTCACGGGTTACCGCCATGTTTTTGCCGGCAGCAAATCCGGTCAATGAAAAATCTTCTGGATGCTCACGGATAATGTCGGCTGTCTGCACACCGATTGAACCGGTGGCACCCAGCAAAATAATGCTTTTTGCCATTTAAAAAATCCCTTTCTTAGATGAAATGTAAAAAGTGCAGCAACGGCATGACAAACAGAATGCTGTCAAAGCGGTCCAGTATGCCGCCATGCCCGGGCAGGATATTCCCTGAATCTTTGACGTTGAAATGGCGCTTTAATGCTGATTCCACTAAATCGCCCATCTGGCCAAAGATGGAGGCAATAATCGATACGGCGATAATAATCAGAATCGGTTTGTCCAAATCGACAAAATAATTCAATATCAAGCCGATGCCAATTGCCCAAACGATGCCGCCGATAAAGCCTTCTACGGTCTTATTCGGCGAAATTTCCGGCCATAGTTTGCGTTTGCCGATTTTGCGGCCCGTAAAATATGCCCCGGAGTCTGTAAACCAGACGATGAACAATGCGAAAATGATATAAGCAAGACCATACTCGCGTGTTTCAATCGTGTAGTAAAAGCCCATTCCTAAATACAGCGTGCCTAGCACAGCAAATGCTGCGTCATCAAAGGTAAAGCTATTCTTAACCACAACCGTATGTATAAGGAGCAAAATAACTGCTAAAAAAGCAAACTCCACTTTTATGTATCCGGTCCACTCAAAAATTTGAGCTGCCCATTGATCGGGCAGCATGAATGCGTACAATCCAAAAAGAGAAATGAGCCCTGGAATGCTCCAAAGTGACCGGCCTTTCATTTTTAATAATTCCTGCAATCCAATCGTTCCTAATGCATACATCAATAGAATAAATGGAGTTCCACCGATATATACAAAAGGAATGAAAAGAGCTGCAGCAATTAATCCAGTTATGATGCGCTGTTTCAATTTGCTTCTTCCCCTTTCAATCCCCCAAATCTACGATTTCGCTTCTGGTAATTCTCAACTGCTTCCAGCAAAGATTCTTCCCCGAAATCCGGCCATAAGGTTTCCGTAAACCACAATTCCGTATAAGCCAATTGCCAAAGCATAAAGTTGCTCAATCGGACTTCTCCGCTTGTACGGATCAATAAATCAGGCTCCGGCAAATTATTCGTCATCAATCCCGAAGTAATACGTTCTTCTGTGATGTCTTCCAAATCCAGCTTTCCTGCAGCTACTTGAGCTGCTATATCTTTGACGGCATCGACGATTTCCGAACGGCTGCCATAGTTCAACGCAAAATTGAGCACAAGCCCTGTATTGTGCTTCGTGGCTTCCTTGGCTTTTCGAATCGCAGAAATTGTATGTGAAGGCAAATTGTGATGGTAGCCTATCATTTCAACACGGACATTCTCTTCTATCAATTCTGGCAGAAACGTGGATAAAAATTCTTCCGGCAAACGCATCAGAAAATCGACTTCCATTTTTGGCCGTTTCCAGTTTTCTGTAGAAAACGCATAAAGGGTCAAAACCTCAACGCCTAAATGGTTGGCCAGCTTCGTGATTTTGCGGACCGTTTTCATTCCTTCGTGATGGCCTGCCACTCTCGGCAAAGAACGTTTTTTGGCCCAGCGTCCATTGCCATCCATAATAATGGCGATATGAGCCGGAACTCCTTCTTTGGCAACCTCATATAAGCGCTCTTCGTATCCCTGCGCTGCATCATCCAAAGCTGGGTCTGCCATACGTTTTAATAATTTATTGAACATAGTTTAATCCTCCACCTGTTACAAATCGGCATGTCTATTGCTTATCATATCAAAAAAATCAACATTGTGCGCTTACTTTCACGATGTAAGACAATTTTTGGCATGAAAAAGCGTCCTGTAATACAGGACGCTCAGCTATAGTGAAAGTTCGGTTTAGACTTCCATTATTTCTTTTTCTTTAGTTTTTGCAACTTCGTCGATTTTGCCAATATAGGAATCCGTCAATTTTTGGACTTCATCTCCATAGCTGCGCAAATCGTCTTCCGTGATTTCGCTCTTCTTCTCAAGCTTTTTGAGATCGTCGTTCGCATCACGGCGAATGTTGCGGATGCCCACTTTTGCTTCTTCCGCTTCTTTTTTCACTTGTTTCACCAAGTCTTTGCGGCGTTCTTCCGTTAAAGCCGGAATTGCCAGGCGAATTACTGTGCCATCATTCGAAGGGCTCAAGCCAAGATCCGATTTCATAATCGCTTTTTCGATATCGCCCATGATTGTTTTATCGTAAGGCTGAATCACAATCAGACGAGCTTCCGGTACAGATACACCCGCAACCTGGTTGATCGGTGTTGGTGCTCCGTAATAATCGACTGTCAATTTGTTCAGGATAGAAGGGTTCGCACGTCCTGCACGAATTGAAGAAAGTTCACGTGAAAAAGCTGAAATGGCATTTTCCATTTTCGTCTTCGTTTCGTTCATCACATTTTTCGGCATTATAATGTTCTCCTCACTACTGTCCCGATTTTTTCACCGAGTACAGCCCGTTTTATATTTCCGTTTTCCATAATTGAGAATACTACGAGTGGGATATCATTGTCCATACAAAGTGTAGAAGCAGTGGAATCCATAACTTGCAAGCCTTGCTGAATTACATCAAAGTAAGACAACTCATCGTATTTGACTGCCGAATCATCTGTTTTAGGGTCTGCAGAATAGACGCCATCTACATTGTTCTTCGCCATCAAAATAACATCGGCTTCAATTTCAGCTGCGCGAAGTGCGGCTGTCGTATCCGTTGAGAAATAAGGATTTCCTGTTCCGGCTGCAAAAATAACAACCCGCTTTTTCTCCAAATGGCGAATTGCTCTTCTGCGGATATACGGTTCTGCGACTTGGCGCATTTCAATCGAAGACAGGACGCGTGTTTCGACGCCTTGTTTTTCCAATGAATCTTGCAGCGCCAATGAATTCATGACAGTTGCCAGCATACCCATGTAGTCTGCAGTTGCCCGGTCCATTCCCATTTCAGATCCGATTTTGCCTCTCCAGATATTGCCGCCGCCTACAACGACTGCAACTTCTACGCCAAGTTCCACTACTTCTTTTACTTGGCTGGCGACTGTCTTGATGATTTCAGGAGACAAACCGAACCCTTGTCCGCCTGCCATCGCTTCTCCACTTAGTTTTAGTACAATGCGTTTATACTGTTGAACACTCATCGGTACCCTCCGTTACACTTTTATTGAAAAATAGGGAACACCTTTCAGTGTTCCCCAGGTTGAATCATATAAGATTAGACCTTATTTTTTGTTGACTTGGCTCATTACTTCATCAGCAAAGTTATCTTCGCGTTTTTCGATGCCTTCTCCAACTTCGTAACGGATGAATTCTTTTACAGATCCACCAGTTGAAGCTGCGAAGTCACGTACTTTTTGGTCAGAGTTCTTAACGAATGCCTGGTCAAGCAAGCAAACGTCTTCGAAGTATTTGCCAAGGCGGCCTTCAACCATTTTAGCAACGATTTTTTCAGGTTTTCCTTCGTTAAGAGCTTGTTCAGTCAATACTTTGCGCTCGTGTTCTACTTCTTCAGCAGAAACTTCGTCGCGTGAAACGTATTTAGGGTTTAATGCAGCGATGTGCATTGCGATGTCGCGCGCTGCAGTTTCGTCTGTAGAGTTTTCAAGAACCACTAGTACTGAGATGCGTCCGCCCATGTGAAGGTATGGTCCGAAAGCGTCAGCGTCCGTTTTTGTGCGGACTTCAAAGCGGCGCAAAGTGATTTTTTCACCGATTTTAGCGATTGCGTTTGAGATGTGGTCTGCAACTGTAACACCGTTAGACATTGTTGAAGCAGTTGCTTCTTCAATCGTAGCCGGTTTCGTTTCGATCAAGTGCTCGCCCAATTCTTTAACCAAAGTTTGGAAGCCTTCGTTTTTCGCTACAAAGTCAGTTTCAGCGTTTACTTCAAAAATTACTGCGTCATTGTCTTTTACAAGGATTGAAGTAATCCCTTCAGCTGCAATGCGGTCAGCTTTCTTAGAAGCGCTTGAAAGACCTTTTTCACGCAAGAAATCGATTGCTGCATCGATGTCGCCGTCTGTCTGAACTAGTGCTTTTTTGCAATCCATCATACCTGCGCCTGTTTTTTCGCGCAATTCTTTTACCATTTGAGCTGTAACTGCCATGATTAATTTCCTCCTTAGAATATCTGCGTTTTCTCAAAAAAAGGTGATAAGTGGGGTTGGCCGCTTATCACCTGTACTACTTGTGAATTACTCAGCAGCAACAGCTGGAGTTTCTTCGTCTTCTTCCGGTTTAGACTCAAGCAAAGCGTCTGCCATTTTACCAGTTAATAGTTTAACGGCACGGATTGCATCATCGTTTGCAGGAATTACATAATCGATTTCATCCGGATCACAGTTAGTATCAACGATACCTACGATTGGGATGTTCAATTTCATTGCTTCTGCTACAGCAATGCGTTCTTTGCGTGGGTCAACTACGAACATTACGTCCGGAAGTGAACTCATATCACGGATACCGCCAAGGAATTTAACAAGACGTTCGTGTTGTTTCTTCAATTGAACAACTTCTTTTTTCGGTAGAACTTCGAAAGTTCCATCTTCTTCCATGCGCTCGATTTGTTTCAAACGGTTCACACGTTTTTGGATTGTACCGAAGTTAGTAAGTGTTCCACCCAACCAACGTTGGTTGATGTAGTAGTTGCCAGAGCGTTCTGCTTCTTCTTTGATTGCGTCCTGAGCTTGTTTTTTCGTTCCAACGAATAGTACTTTACCGCCTTCTTCGCCCACTTGTTTCATGAAGCTGTAAGCTTCCTCCAATTTGCGGACTGTTTTTTGAAGATCGATAATGTAGATACCGTTACGCTCAACGAAAATATATTTTTTCATTTTCGGGTTCCAACGGCGAGTCTGGTGGCCAAAGTGTACCCCAGCTTCAAGCAATTGTTTCATAGAAATTACTGACATGTGTGTTTCCTCCTGATAGGTTATTTTTTCCCTCCGCATTCTTCTTCTCTGAACCGTTACTTTTAAAAAGCACCTACGGAACAAATCGGAATGCGTGTGTATTTAACACCATTTGAAATTATACCACGGCTGTTCTCTGTTCTGCAACAAGTTTCTCTTATAAAGTCGGAAAAGAGCTGCGATGCATTTTCGATTCTTCGAGCGGGCGGCGCACGGATAACCTTTTTTAACTGCAGAGCTCAATCATAAACTCCCATTCCCCGTGCTGGCCAGTGAGGTTCCAGCCTTCGTTCTTGAATTAAAAAAGTGTTACTGGGCTACTTTGCTTGATCTTGCCTTCAGCTAACTGGAAAGCAAAATAAAAAAGGCGCCGGATTAGACCCGGCGCCTTTTGGTTTTGATTAGTTCATTTTCAATTGTTCTAATTCAGCTAGGAATTTTGTGTTCAATACTTTGATGTATGTCCCTTTCATTCCTAAAGAACGCGATTCGATAACGCCGGCACTTTCAAGTTTGCGCAATGCGTTAACGATAACTGAACGAGTGATGCCTACACGGTCAGCGATTTTTGAAGCGACCAGCAAACCTTCGTTGCCGTCCAATTCTTCAAAAATGTGTTCGATTGCTTCAAGCTCACTGTATGAAAGTGAAGAAATCGCCATTTGAACAACCGCTTTGCTGCGTGCTTCTTCTTCGATGCGGTCGCCTTTTTCGCGAAGGATTTCCATCCCTACTACTGTAGCGCCGTATTCACCCAAGATTAAATCATCGTCTTCGAACGGCTCGTTTACACGGCCAAGAAGAAGTGTACCTAGACGCTCTCCTCCACCGATGATCGGAACGATTGTTGTCAAACCGCCTTTGAACAGTTCACGTTCTTCTACTGGGAAGATTGTATGTTCGCTGTTTACATCCAAGTTAGCAGATGTTTCATGGATGTTTGAAAGGTTTTGCGTGTACTCAAGCGGGAATTGACGCTCTTCAAGCATTTTTTTCATACGCTCGTTTTCGATTTGCTGGTTAATTGCAAATCCTAGCAATTTCCCTTTGCGGCTAACAACGAAAGCGTTGCATTCGATTACTTCGCTTAATGTTTCAGCCATGTCTTTAAAGTTTACAGGTTTTCCTGCTGCCGCTTGCAGCATTGAGTTAATACGTCTTGTTTTTTCCAATAAATTCATTTAAATGAACCTCCTACAGTTTTCAAACACTATTTATTAAATATTCTAAAGGTTTTTACTCTTTAATGAAACTCTTTTGCCTCGAATTACAGGATAAATTGTGACAAATCTTTATTTTTTGCCACATTTTCAAGCTTTTCGTTCACATATTGAGGGGTAATGTCAATTTGTGCCGGCGAAATTTCAGAAGCTTCAAAAGATAAATCCTCAAGTAAGCGTTCCAATATTGTATGGAGCCGGCGTGCTCCAATATTATCGGTATCCTGATTCACTTCATACGCAATTTCCGCGAGTCTGACAATAGACGCATCATTGAAGTGTACCACAACTCCCTCTGTTTCGAGAAGAGCTTTATACTGATTTATTAGAGAATGTTTTGGTTCTGTTAAAATTTTGACAAAATCATCTACTTCTAACTTCTGCAATTCCACCCGGATCGGGAAACGCCCCTGCAATTCAGGAATCAGGTCAGACGGTTTCGTCATATGGAAGGCACCCGCTGCCACAAACAGCATATAATCGGTTTTGACCGCACCGTATTTCGTAGAAACTGTCGATCCTTCGACAATCGGCAAAATATCCCGCTGCACTCCTTCCCTCGACACATCAGCTGACGAAGAATTGTTTTTGCTCGCAATCTTATCCATTTCATCGATGAAGATTATCCCTTGCTGTTCAGAGCGCTGAATGGCTTCCATTGCCACTTCTTCATCGTCCACCATTTTCGCTGCTTCTTCAGCCGCCAAAATCCGGCGTGCTTCTTTTACTTGCAAGCGGCGCTTTTTCTTTTTCTTCGGCATTAACGAGGATAAAGCATCCTGCATGTTTGCGCCCATTTGTTCCATTCCCGAACCTTGCAAGGCATCAAACATGGACGGAATATTTTCTTCCACTTCCACAACGACCCATTCGTCTTCCAGTTTGCCGGCTTTTAAATCTGCTGCAATCTCTCTTCTCTTCACGCGGACTTCCACTTCAGCGGTCGTATCATCTTCTTCCGCTTCCATTTTTTGCCCGAAAAGAACTTCCAACGGATTTTGGCTGTTTTGTTTTTTACGGCGTGACGGAGCCAATAATTTAACGATCCGTTCGTTCGCCGCAGCTTCTGCCTGAACCTTCACAGCTTCAAACTTTTCTTCCTTTACAATCCGGACAGCCGCTTCTACCAAATCGCGGACCATGGATTCCACATCGCGCCCGACATAGCCGACTTCCGTAAATTTCGTGGCTTCGACTTTAACAAACGGGGCGCCGGTCAACTTCGCAATGCGGCGGGCAATTTCTGTTTTCCCGACACCTGTTGGGCCGATCATCAAAATGTTTTTCGGAATTACTTCCTCACGAAGCTCTTCATCAAGCCGGCTCCGGCGATAACGGTTGCGCAAAGCGATGGCGATGGAACGTTTTGCATCTTTTTGCCCGACAATGTAGCGGTCAAGATGATCGGTTATTTGTCTTGGAGTTAAATCCTGCTGTTTATTCATTTGTCCAGCTCCTCCACAATGATTTGATGGTTGGTGTAAACACATATATCAGCAGCTGTTTCCAAAGCCGCTTTCGCGATTTCTTTGGCTGTTAATTGGTCGCCCGAATACTTTTTCAACGCTCTTCCGGCAGCAAGGGCAAAGTTGCCGCCGGAACCGATGGCCAAAATGCCGTCATCCGGCTCGATGACTTCCCCGGTTCCTGCCACCAGCAAAAGTTCGTCTTTGTTCATGACGATCAGCATGGCTTCCAATTGGCGCAAGATTTTATCTCCACGCCATTGCTTGGCCAGTTCAACCGCAGCACGCTGCAAATTGCCGTTGTATTCCGTCAGCTTGCCTTCGAACATTTCAAAAAGAGTGAAGGCGTCCGCAACGGATCCTGCAAATCCGGTAAGCACTTGCCCATTGTATAATTTCCGGACTTTTCTCGCAGTGTGTTTCATGACCACTGCATTTCCGAAAGTGACTTGGCCGTCTCCAGCCATGGCACATTCACCGTTATGCTTTACCGCAAATATCGTTGTTGCATGAAATTCCTGCATATACATGTCCTCCCTAGGCTCTTGGATGTGAATTTAAATACGTTTTTCTTAAATGTTCTTTTGTTACATGCGTATATACTTGAGTCGAGCTCAAGTGAGAATGCCCAAGCAATTCCTGCACAGTCCGCATATCCGCTCCGTTATTCAATAAATGAGTCGCAAATGTATGGCGGATCATATGGGGATAAATAGATGAGTTGACGGAAGCCTTTTTCATGCATTCGCTTAATATATGGCGAACGCCTCTGTCCGTCAGCTGTTCCCCTCTGTTATTGACGAATAGGCCTTGATGGTCCTGCTTCTTCATCAATCTAGGACGAACTTCCTCGATATAATGTTCCAAAGCATCATGCGCAAACTGGCCATACGGGATATAGCGTTCTTTCCGCCCTTTTCCCATGACTTTCACAATCTGCATCTGCCGGTCCAAATCCTGCATCCGGATAGAGACACATTCGCTGACCCGCATGCCTGTGGCATACAACAATTCGAGCAGCGCCGTGTTGCGGATTGACAATTTATCTTCTCCTTGCACGGACGCAAACAAGGCCTCCATTTCTTCTTCATAGAAAAATTGAGGAAGCCTTTCTTCTTTTTTCGGATGGTACAACGAACGGAATGCTGCTTCATTTAAAGCAAATTCCCGGTTGCCATATTTGAAGAACGAACGGATTGATGAAATTTTCCGGGAAATTGTCGTACGCGACAATTTGGCTTCGTAAAGTTGAGTGACATAATTTCTGGCATGCAAATATTCCACTTCTCGGATATCCTGCACATTTTCTTTATTTAGAAAAAGAAAAAAATCCTCCAAATCTTTCTCGTAATGGTGGACGGTGTGTTCGGAATAATTTTTTTCCAGTTGAATATAAGCCATAAAAGATTTGAGCATTTCTTCTTTCTGCATCCAATGCACCCACCTTTTTTTGCTAATAAAAAAGCCTCTAAATTATACCAACATTTAGAGGCTTTTTTCAAATTAAACAGTCACTGTATTCATATAATTGTGAATTGCAGCAAGCGCGCGTTCAGCATGCTTTTCTGCACGTTCCTGCTTCGAACGGATGCGTTCGCCAAGATCCGGGAACAATCCGAAGTTCACATTCATCGGCTGGAAGTTCTTGCTGTCCGCTTCGGTAATATAACGGGCCATGCTGCCAAGAGCCGTTTCTGCCGGAAGCACAACCTGCTCTTCGCCCAGTGCCAATTTCGCTGCGTTGATGCCGGCAAGCAAGCCGCTTCCTGCCGATTCCACATATCCTTCGACGCCTGTCATTTGGCCGGCGAAGAATATATTCGGATTTGCTTTCAGCTGATATGTCGGCTGCAGTACGCGTGGCGAGTTGATGAACGTGTTGCGGTGCATCACACCGTAACGTACGATTTCCACATTTTCAAGGCCGGGAATCATCCGCAGCACTTCTTTTTGAGGTCCCCATTTCAAATGCGTCTGGAAGCCGACGATGTTGTAAAGTGTACCTGCTGCGTCGTCCTGGCGCAATTGCACGACTGCGTAAGGGCGTTTGCCGGTCTTCGGATCTTCCAGGCCTACCGGCTTCATCGGACCGAACGTCAAAGTCTTTTCGCCGCGTGCTGCCATGACTTCAATCGGCATACAGCCTTCGAAATAAATTTCTTTCTCAAACTCTTTCAACGGCACAACTTCCGCTTCTACCAAAGCAGTGCGGAAACGGTTGAATTCCTCTTCGGTCATCGGACAGTTCAAGTAAGCCGCTTCCCCTTTGTCGTAGCGGGATTTCAAGTAAACTTTGTCCATATCGATGCTGTCTTTTTCCACAATCGGAGCTGCTGCATCGTAGAAGTACAGATATTCTTCCCCGGTAAGTTCACGGATTTTCTCAGCAAGTGCCGGTGAAGTCAACGGACCTGTTGCAATAATCGTAATGCCTTCCGGAATTTCCGTTACTTCTTCGTTGATGACTTCAACAAGCGGATGGTTGCGGACCTTGTCGGTTACCATACCTGCAAATTCGTGGCGGTCTACTGCAAGCGCTCCTCCGGCCGGAACAGAAGCACGATCCGCCGATTCGATAATGACCGAATCCAAATGGCGCATTTCTTCTTTGATGACGCCGACTGCATTGGTTAGGGAATTGGCACGCAGCGAGTTTGAGCAAACCAGTTCTGCGAATTTGTCTGTATGATGGGCTGGCGTCTGTTTGACTGGGCGCATTTCGTAAAGGCGCACGTTGATGCCCCGTTTTGCCACTTGCCAAGCTGCTTCGCTTCCTGCAAGTCCAGCTCCGATAATGTTTACGTATTTTGTCATTTTAAAACACCTCTATCAATTATTGAACTTCTTCTTTGTAATCACAGTTTGTGCAGTTGATCTGCACGCCTTTTTTCACTTTCTTTTCTACAAGCAGCTGCGCGCATTTCGGACACGGCCGCTCAATCGGTTTGTCCCATGACACGAAATCACATTCCGGATAGCGTTCACAACCGTAGAAAATCCGGCGTTTCTTGCTTTTCCGTTCGACAATTTCGCCTTCTTTACAAGTCGGGCATGTGACGCCGATGTGTTTGACGATTGCTTTTGTGTTGCGGCAGTCCGGGAAATTGCTGCACGCCATGAATTTGCCATAGCGGCCCAGTTTAAAGACCATCGGCGATCCGCATTGTTCGCAATCTTCTCCGGCAGGCTCATCTTTAATTTGCACTTTCTCCATTTCTTCTTCTGCGACCCGGAGATCTTTTTCGAAATCCAGATAGAACAAGTCGATAATGGCACGCCAGTCAATTTCCCCATCTTCTACGCTATCGAGGTCATTTTCCATTTTCGCGGTAAACTCGATATTCAAGATATCCGGGAAAAATTCACTGACCAGGCTATGGACGATTTCTCCCAGTTCAGTCGGGATAAAGCGCTTAGCATCCAACGCTACGTAGCCGCGCTTCTGGATGGTATCCAGTGTTGGCGCATACGTTGACGGACGGCCTATGCCCAGTTCTTCAAGCGTACGGACCAAACGGGCTTCTGTAAAGCGCGGAGGCGGTTGTGTAAAATGCTGCTTTGGTTCAATGGCAACTGCTTTAACCGTATCACCTTCGGCCATTTCCGGCAAAATATTGTCCTTGTCTTCCGTTTGGTCGTCAGTTCCTTCAATATAAAGCTTCATAAAGCCGGGAAACTTCACTTGTGAACCGTTAGCACGGAAAACAGCATCTCCATTTTGGAGTTCTGCCATCACAGTGTCAAGGACAGCCGGCGACATCTGGCTGGCAACAAAGCGGTCCCAGATCAGCTTATACAAACGGTACAGGTCACGGGATAGAATGCTTTTCATCGATTCCGGCGTCCGCAGCACGCTTGTGGGACGCACCGCTTCGTGGGCATCCTGCGATTTGGCGGACTGCTTAGCAGCGGTTGCTTTTGTTACATAATCTTCGCCGTAATTACCTACGATAAAATCAAGTGCATCTTTTTTCGCAGTATCGGAGATGCGGGTCGAATCGGTACGCATATACGTAATCAACCCGGTAATGCCTTCTTTGCCGATCTGAATGCCTTCGTACAATTGCTGGGCAAGCATCATTGTCTTTTTCGCACGGAAATTCAATTTGCGGGCAGCCTCCTGCTGGAGGGAAGAAGTTGTAAAAGAAGGGGAAGGATTTCTCTTTCTTTCTTTTTTCACAACGCGGTTTACCGAAAAGTCCTTGCCTTTCATCGATGCCATGACTGCTTTTACATCGCTTTCATTTTGCAATTTGACCTTTTCATCTGCAGTTCCATAGAATTGTGCTTCAAATTTCTTTTTCGCTTTTTCAAATTCGCCAGTAATGGACCAGTATTCTTCCGGTTCGAAATTTTTGATCTCATTTTCCCGGTCGATGATCAAGCCAAGAGCGACCGATTGGACGCGTCCAGCCGACAAGCCTTTTTTCACTTTTTTCCACAGCAATGGACTGATGCTGTATCCGACCAGGCGATCAAGTATCCGCCGGGCTTGCTGGGCGTCAACTAAATCCATGTCAATTTTCCGCGGGTGTTTAAATGATTCTTTAATGGCGTCTTTTGTAATCTCGTTGAACACGACTCGGCATTCAGTGCTTTGGTCAACACCGAGGGCATGGGCCAAATGCCAAGCAATTGCTTCCCCTTCGCGATCCGGGTCAGCTGCGAGAAAGACTTTCTTCGCTTTTTTCGCTTCTTTTTTTAAGTCTTGTAAAATAGGGCCTTTGCCTCTGATAGTGATATAGCGGGGTTCGTAGTTATTTTCAACATCCACACCCATTTGGCTGCGGGGCAAATCCCGCAAATGCCCGAGAGATGCACGGACTTTATACTTTTTCCCTAAATATCGTTCAATTGTTTTCGCTTTGGCAGGCGATTCAACGATTACCAAATAATCCGACATGAATATTCCTCCTCATAGAGGTTTCTTAAAATATATAAAAGAATTACCTGTTGCAAAATGTATAACAGTTTTTAGCGGAATGCAAGGCTTTTCATTTGCTGCTAATCATTTTTCCCAATTAATTGCCTGTATTCCTCAAGAATATGGCTGCCTTTCCAGACCGGTTTTGCGCCTTCTGCAATCAATTTATGCGGCCCGGCAGACAAGTCGGAAAATATATTTCCTGGAACAGCAAAAATATCTTTTCCGTGGTCCAAAGCGTGTTCCACTGTGCTCAAGGTACCGCTTTTCACTTTCGCTTCCGTCACGAGAACGCCCTGCGACAACCCGCTGATAATGCGGTTCCGCATAGGGAAATTCCAGCGCTTCGGCTGCATATAAGGCGGATATTCGGTTATGGATAAATATTTTTCTTCTATTATATTATGCAAGCCGGCATTTTCTTTTGGATACGGGTGCATAAAGCCGCTGCCGGTTACAGCGATGGTCTGTCCGCCGAGCTCGATTGCCGCTGTGTGGGCCATGGCATCGGCGCCTTTCGCCAATCCGCTGACAATGACAATATTTTGCTCAATCAAAGAAGGCACCAACGTATGGATGGCTTGTTGGGAATAGGGAGAAGCGTTCCGCGAGCCGATGACTGCTATTTTTTCGGGGGCTAGCAGCAATTCGGTCCGTCCCTTCGCATACAGGACTGCCGGCGGATCAATCAGTTCCAAGAGGGAGTCGGGGTAGTGTCGGTGGCGATAAGATATGGGGGTTATCTTATGTTTTGCATAAACTTCGCAAAATGGAGTCCTTAAGGCTTCAAGGTAGGCATTCTTCAACTGGTTTGCCTGGGCAAACTGCATTTCCAGACGGCTGGCTAATTCAGATGGTCTTTGAGCGGCCAGCCTTTCCAGTTCCGGATCGTCAGACATCAATCGCTGCAGCCGGTTCAGCGGTTTTGGGTAAACATAATGCAACGCCAGCAAACGCTGCAAGAAATCATCTCTCATCATATTCCTCCCTTTTTTAAACAAAAATAAGGCGCATCAGCAAGATGCGCCTTATCTTTTATATTAATGCGTTTTGCACTTATCGTACAAGCCTTTTTCTCTGATTACTCGGATTAAAGTCTCGCCGATAACGGAAGGAGTTTCTGCAACTTCGATTCCAGCAGCGTTCATTGCTTTGATCTTGTCTGCAGCCGTCCCTTTACCGCCAGAAATGATCGCACCGGCATGGCCCATACGTTTTCCTTCTGGTGCAGTTTGTCCGCCGATAAAGCCGACAACCGGTTTTGTCATGTTTTCTTGGATCCATGCAGCAGCTTCTTCTTCAGCTGTTCCGCCGATTTCACCAATCATAACAACCGCGTAAGTATCTTCGTCTTCGTTGAAAGCTTTCAGTACATCGATGAAGTTTGTTCCGTTAACCGGGTCTCCACCAATACCAACAGCTGTAGACTGGCCAATGCCTTCTTCAGACAATTGGTGAGTCGCTTCATACGTCAACGTACCAGAACGGGAAACTACACCGACATGGCCTTTTTTATGGATGTAGCCAGGCATGATGCCAATTTTACATTCGTCAGGCGTGATAACTCCTGGACAGTTTGGTCCGACCAGGCGAGTTTTCTTGCCTTCCATGTAGCGCTTCACTTTAACCATATCCAATACCGGAATATGTTCAGTGATGCAAATTGCCATATCAAGATCAGCATCAACCGCTTCAAGAATTGCATCTGCAGCGAAAGGAGCTGGTACATAAATTACCGATACGTTTGCTCCTGTAGCTTTCACAGCGTCTTCAACTGTATTGAATACAGGTACGCCTTCAACTTCAGTGCCGCCCTTGCCAGGTGTTACCCCAGCAACGATTTTAGTTCCGTATTCGAGCATTTGCTTTGTATGGAAAAGGGCAGTTGACCCTGTAATCCCTTGCACAAGCACTTTTGTGTCTTTGTTAATATATACACTCATTTTTGTCCCTGCCCTTCTTTAGCCTACAAGTTCTACAATCTTTTTAGCGCCGTCAGCCATTGTGCCGGCTGCGACAATATCAAGACCTGATTCGTTAAGCAGTTTTTTGCCCAGTTCTACGTTTGTCCCTTCAAGGCGCACAACTAGAGGTACGTTCAAGCTGACTTCTTTCGCAGCTTGAATAACACCTTCTGCGATGATGTCGCACTTCATGATACCGCCGAAAATGTTAACGAAAATTCCTTTTACATTCTGATCAGAAAGAATGATTTTGAAAGCTTCCGTTACTTTCTCAGCAGTGGCACCGCCCCCAACGTCAAGGAAGTTAGCGGGTGTTCCGCCGTAGTAGTTGATGGTATCCATCGTTGCCATAGCAAGTCCGGCACCGTTAACCATACAGCCGATATTTCCGTCTAGGGAAATATAGCTCAAGTCATATTTTGAAGCTTCGATTTCTTTTGCATCTTCTTCGTCGTAATCGCGCATTTCCATAATGTTCTGGTGGCGGTATAAAGCGTTTGCATCGAAATTGAATTTCGCATCCAATGCGACTACTTGTCCGTCTCCAGTCACTACTAGCGGGTTGATCTCAACGATGGCTGCATCTGTATCAACGTAAGCCTGGTAAAGGCCAAGCATCAATTTAGCTGCTTTGTTGACAAGTTTCGCCGGGATGTTCATGTTGAATGCCATACGGCGAGCCTGGAAGCCTGTTAAGCCGACAACCGGATCAATTTCTTCATAGAAAAGGCGCTCCGGAGTGTTTGCTGCTACTTCCTCGATGTCCATTCCGCCTTCTTCTGAACCCATAAGAGTTACACGAGAAGTTTCGCGGTCAAGCACCAATCCTAAGTAGTATTCCTTCTGGATGTCGCTTCCCGCTTCTACGTACAAGCGTTTCACTTCTTTTCCTTCCGGACCTGTTTGATGAGTTACAAGCACTTTGCCAAGCAATTCTTTCGCAATTGTGCGCACTTCATCCAAGTTTTTCGCAAGTTTGACTCCGCCTGCTTTGCCGCGGCCACCTGCGTGGATTTGGGCTTTTACCACAACAACATCAGTACCTAGTTCTTTAGCCGCTTTCACTGCTTCTTCTGGAGAAAAAGCTACATGGCCTTCAGGAACTGCTACTCCATATTGTTTAAGGATTTGTTTTCCCTGATATTCATGGATATTCATCTGTCATCCTCCAATCAAACATCTATATCTTTATGTAGTGCCTTTATCATTGTATTAAAGTTGTCGTAAAATGTCCACAGTTGACGGCTATCCTAAAAAAAACTTCAGTTTATCGCCCGTTTTATGAATTTAAATCCAGTGAAAGCAGCGGTTCGACCATTGATTTAACAGGTTCGAACGTCTTCCGGTGAATCGGGCACGGACCATGTTTCTCCAACGCAATCAAATGCTCTTTCGTTCCGTATCCGGAATGCTTGTCGAAACCATACGCCGGATATTCCAAGGCATATGCCGCCATAATGGCGTCCCGGCCGGTTTTCGCTAAAATCGATGCAGCAGCAATGCATAGACTTTTGGCATCTCCTTTGATAATCGATTCACACCGGATTCCCGCATCAAGCTGCATGGCATCTGCCAGAATAATATCCGGTTTCGGGTTTAGCTGCAATGCCGCTTCGGTCATCGAGCTTCTCGTGGCCTGATAAATATTTTGGGCATCAATTTCTTCCGGCGGCTGGATGTGTACGGCGTAGCTGACGGCCATTTCTTTGATAAGCGCGGCATACTGGTCGCGCTTGGCTTTCGACAGCTTCTTGGAATCATCCAGGCCGATCAATGCGGAACAATCATCAGGCAATATGACCGCAGCCGTGACAACCGGACCTGCCAGCGGTCCCCGACCGGCTTCATCAATGCCGCAGACAAGATCAGACGGATGCATTCTAAACGAAGCGTCGAACTCGATTTTTTCATTATGCGCAAACTGCTGCTTGTCGCGCATACTTTTTTTGCGCAGCCAGCCAGCGAGTGCCGCTTGGACATTTTTCCGGGAATCTTGCTGAATCTCGGCCATCCACGGCTCCCATTCAGTGGTTTGTGCCAGGCGTTCTTTAATTTCCCCAATCTTTATCATGCGCTCATTCCTTTTCTTCTCTAAAATAAAAAGGCTGGACTCAATCGCTTGAGCCAGCCTTTTTCCTCAGTCTTCTTCGACGATCATTTCATCATAATAGTCAAAAGTGACACGGCCAAGGTATTGATTCCGGATATCACGGACAACAGCTTCAGCCGTCATATCGTAATCAATTTCTCCGCCCGGCAATACGAAACTTCGTCTCTTAGCTATAATCTCAAATGCAACAGCTACATCTTCATCTACTTTTTCAATGCCGTAGCGTTCTTTCAAACGTTCCGGATAGCGTTCTTCGAGAAACTTCAAAGCATAAATTGCCAGTTCCTGCATCTGGATGACCGAGTCTTTAATCGCTCCCGTAACCGCCAATTTAAAGCCGGTTTCCGGATCTTCAAATTTCGGCCACAGAATGCCTGGCGTATCCAGCAGTTCAATTTCCTTGCCCACTTTGATCCATTGCTGCGCTTTTGTTACACCGGGCATATTGCCGGTTTTTGCGAGGCTTTTCTTTGAAAGGCGGTTGATGAGCGTGGATTTGCCGACATTCGGTATCCCAACGATCATGGCTCGGATGGCGCGGGGTTTGATCCCTTTAGCAATCATCCGGTCCCATTTTTCCGCCAATATTTCTTTCGATGTTCTAGTTACTAATTGCAGCCCTCTTCCATCTAAGGAATTGATTGCAACTGCACGGGTTCCTTGCTCTTCAAAATAACGAATCCACTTTTTCGTTTCAACTTCATCGGCCATGTCCATCTTGTTTAAAATGATTAAACGCGGTTTTTGCTGAATCACTTGATCAATCATTGGATTTCGTGAAGATAAAGGTAACCGGGCATCCACAAGTTCGAAAATGATATCCACCAATTTCAGTTTTTCGGTAACTTCTCTTCTTGCTTTTGCCATATGCCCTGGAAACCACTGTATCGTCATAAAAACACTCCTTAGTTAACGACTCCCGCTTCCGGCATCGGCCAGAACACAAAATTGGTGCTGCCGATGACTTCATCCATCGGCACTAAGCCAATATGGCGGCTGTCTTTGCTGGCTCTCCGGTTATCGCCCATTACAAATACGTAGCCTTCCGGGATCGTACTTTCATTGGTTCTTTCTTCTAATGTAAAATCTTCTGTCAACGTTCCGGTAATGCCTTGTTTATAGGCATCCAAATAAGGTTCTTCCACTGCTTCACCGTTTATATAGAGCTGGTCATCTTCGTATGCCACATGGTCCCCTGGCAAACCGATGATCCGCTTAATATAGTCTTTTTCTTCAGGTGCATGAAAAACGATAATATCAAATCGATCAGGATCCCCGACGGTATAGCCGATTTTGTTAACGATCATGCGGTCGCCGTGCTCAAGAGTCGGCATCATCGATTCACCGTCAACGACAATTGGCGTGAAAAAGAAAAATCGTATAATTGCAGCAAGCCCAAATGCAATCAGTAGAGCCTTAGACCATTCCCATACTTCATTTTTTTTCTTCACTTCAGGTTCCATACCGTGTTCCTCCCTAAACTTTCTCATTTAATTGTACAAGGATTCCCTCTTTTTAGCAAAGAAAAGCGAAGGCTGGAGCCTTTGCCGGAAAAGCATCCAGGCACCTTCCCGAATGCTGGTATACCCGTCTAAAAGAGGAATAAGACGATTCTCTTACAATCTTATCAGATAGGACTGCAGTAGAAATTTTAAATGCTCGCAATTGTCGTGAAAACAAAAAGAAAGAGGGCGCTTCCGCCCTCTTTCATTAGTGCAATCTTATCGAATTTCTTTGATGCGCGCTGCTTTACCGCGTAGGTTACGCAAGTAGTACAATTTCGCACGACGTACTTTACCACGACGAACAACATCAAGTTGTGCAATTTTTGGCGTGTGTACAGGGAATGTACGTTCAACACCAACACCATAAGAGATTTTGCGGACTGTGAATGATTCACTGATTCCGCCTCCACGGCGACCGATTACAACTCCTTCGTACATCTGAATACGTTCGCGAGTTCCCTCGACAACTTTCACGTGTACACGAACAGTGTCTCCTGGACGGAAATCTGGAAGATCCGTACGAAGTTGTTCTTTAGTAATGTCTGCAATAATGTTTTGCATGTTTTTTCTCTCCTTCTACAGATGCTCTTGCACACATTGGCTGTTGCAGCGGAACACCGTGATCCTGTACTTCACATAAAAGTACAGACTCCATAGTATCACCAAACAGGCGCTTATGCAAGAGACATTCCAATTAATTTTCTTGTTTTTTCAGTTCATTCAATAGCTTTTGCTGGCTTGCCGACAGCTCGATATGCTCCAACAAATCAGGGCGGCGTTCAAGCGTCCGTTTCAAGGCCTGCTGCTCTCTCCACTGGTCCACTTTTGCGTGGTTTCCGGAAGTCAGCACAGCCGGAACCTTCCAGCCCCTAAAATCAGCCGGACGGGTGTACTGAGGATGTTCAAGCAGCCCGGTCGAGAATGAGTCGCGCACCGGAGAGTCTGCATTGCCAAGGACGCCTGGAAGCAGTCTGACGACGCTGTCGATAACCGTCATCGCTGCAAGTTCACCGCCGGTCAACACAAAGTCTCCGATGGATATTTCATCGGTTACCAAGTGTTCCCGGATCCGTTCATCATAGCCCTCATAATGGCCGCAGATAAACACCAGTTCTTCTTCCTGGGCAAGCTCTTCCGCTTTTTGCTGCGTGAACCGCTCTCCTTGCGGACACATCAGGATCACACGGGTTTTCTCACTTTTCGCAAGGGATTCCACTGCGTTGAAAATCGGCTCCGCCTTCAGCACCATGCCGGCTCCGCCGCCAAACGGATAATCGTCCACTTGGCGTTTGTTGTCAGCAAACTCACGGATGTCCGTGACATTGAGCGAGACCGCATTTTTTTCTTGCGCTTTTTTTAAAATTGATTGGTTGAAGACCCCTTCGAACATAGGCGGAAATAAAGACAAGACATTTATCTTCATTCGTTCAACAAACCTTCCAATACTTCAATGACCACTTTCTTTTCGTCTACATCGATTTCTTTCACGACGTCTTCGATATACGGAATGTAATGCTTTTTGCCGGCTTTCGGCGTAACTTCCCATACATCATTCGCGCCGGTTTCAAGAATTTCAGTAATCGTGCCGATTTCGCGGCCTTCTTCTGAAAAGACGGTGCAGCCCAAAATTTCATGGTGGTAATACGCATGGTCTTCCAATTCCGTCAAATCATGCTCAGCAATACGCAAGTAGGAATCTTTGAATTCCACTACGTCATTGATGTTCGGATACCCTTCAAACGTCAGCAATTCGAAATTCTTATGCTGGCGATGGCTGGCAATCGTTACCATGATCGGTTTTTTGGCATCGGGTTTAAAGAGGCCGAGTTTCATGCCGATTGCAAAGCGTTCTTCCGGGAAATCCGTACGCGATAAAACCCGAACTTCTCCTCGGATTCCGTGGGTATTAACGATTTTCCCTACATTAAACCATTCCACTCAAAAACACCCTTTCACTTTCTATTTAAACAATTTTTATTCTCAATTAAAGAATAATCCTTTAACACACCGCTTCGGCCGCTTTGGGCATGGCTCCCGCAATAAGCCGAGAAGACCACTCGTCTCATTGCCTCGCCTAGCCCCTGGACGCGCCGGCGCTGGATACACTTTTTTATAGGAAAGAGCTTCATTTAGTTAGCCCCTTAAAGATTACTCACTTAGATATGAAGCTAAACAGCGGAGAAAACCGTACTGCTCCTGCGCAAGCTCGTCGCAAAGCCGTGGCTTCGCAAGCTTCAGCCATTGTCTTGCCTGCGGGACAGCGAGACAGCCGAGACCCCGCAGGGAGCGAAGCGACTGAGGAGGCTTGGCGCTCGCCCGCGGCAAGCGCAGCTGTTTTGCGGAATATCAGAAAGCAAAAATATTTATTCAGCCTATATAAATAACTAAATTCATATCTTTATTAGTTTTTCATTTCCTTTTAATCTGACAAAAAAGGAAGGAACCAGGGCTCCTTCCTTTTTTGCTTAATCCACGATATCGACGTAAGTCTTTTTCTTATGATAGTTGCTTGCTGCTGAATACACGATGGAGCGGATGGCTTTCGCCACACGTCCTTGTTTCCCGATCACTTTCCCTGTATCTTCTGAATGCACGGAAAGCTTGTAGACAATACGGCTTGCATTTTCGTCGGTTTCGACTCGAACTTCATCCGGATGATCAACCAACGGTTTCACAATGGTTTCAATCAGCTGCTTCATAAGAAAAACTCCCTTACTTGCTTAATTTTTCGTTATGGAATTTCTCCATAATGCCGTTTTCAGAAAACAAGTTGCGAACAGTGTCAGATGGTTTTGCGCCATCGTGAAGCCATTTCAACGCTAATTCTTCGTCGATTTTAACTTCAGCTGGAACTGTTAGCGGGTTGTAAGTACCTACTGTTTGAATTTGACGGCCGTCACGTGGTGAACGTGAATCAGCAACTACGATACGGTAAAAAGGAGATTTTTTAGCTCCCATACGTTTTAAGCGAATTTTTACTGCCATTTCTTAAAGCACCTCCGAATAGTTTCACACAAGATATTATATTAGCAAGCTTTAAATAGTTTGTAAAGTATTTTTTCTTAACACCTTAAATTTTATTTAAAAAGCGAGTCCAATCCCGGCATTGACATTTTCTTTTTGCCTTTTTGGTTCATGCCGGACATTTGTTTCATCATTTTTTTCATGTCTTCAAATTGCTTCAACAGGCGGTTGACGTCCTGGATGGACGTGCCCGATCCTTTCGCAATCCGCTTGCGGCGGTTTGAATTGATGATTTCAGGAGTGATTTTCTCCTGTTTGGTCATAGACCGGATAATCGCTTCGACGCGGCCCATCTGGCTTTCGTCCACTTTCGCATTTTCAAGGCCTTTGATTTTATTGGCGCCCGGGAGCATCTTCAAAATTTCATCAAGCGGCCCCATTTGCTTCACTTGGGTCATTTGGTCAAGAAAGTCATCAAAAGTGAAAGAAGAAGTTCTGAACTTCTCTTCCAGTTCCCGTGCTTTTTCTTCATCGACATTGGACTGTGCCTTTTCAATCAACGACAGCATATCGCCCATGCCAAGAATCCGCGATGCCATGCGTTCTGGATAGAAAGCTTCAAGCGCATCCATTTTTTCGCCCATCCCGACAAATTTAATCGGTTTCTCGGTTACCGAACGGATGGAAAGCGCAGCACCACCGCGGGTATCCCCGTCAAGCTTCGTCAAAACAACGCCGGTAATGCCCAGCGCATCGTTAAAGCTTTGCGCAACATTGACTGCATCCTGCCCGGTCATCGCATCAACCACAAGGAAAATTTCATCCGGTTCTTTTAATGCACGGATGTCTTTCAGTTCCTGCATCAGATTTTCATCCACATGCAGACGCCCGGCGGTATCAATTAAGACCGTATCCATATGTTCCTGTTTTGCATATTCAATGGCCTGGCGCGCAATTTCCACTGGAGAAATATCCGTCCCTTTCGAGAAAACCGGAAGAGACAGTTGCTTGCCGATGGTTTCCAGCTGCTGAATCGCTGCCGGACGGTACACGTCCGCTGCCACCATTAACGGTTTGCGGTTGTGTTTTTTGCGCAGCAAACTTGCAAGTTTCCCTGTAGTGGTCGTTTTCCCGGCACCCTGCAATCCGACCATCATGATGACAGTCGGCTGTTTAGACGAGAACTCGATTTTGCTTTGTTCGCCGCCCATTAGCGTCGTCAATTCATCTTTAACGATTTTCACAACTTGCTGTCCGGGCGTCAAACTTTGCATGACGTCTACCCCGACAGCTCGTTCACTGACTTTTTTAACAAACTCTTTGACGACTTTCAAGTTAACATCCGCTTCGATTAATGCGAAACGGACTTCACGCATCATCTCTTTTACATCTGCTTCAGACACTTTCCCTTTGCCTTTGATGCGCTGGATCGTGCCTTGCAGGCGTTCGGATAATCCTTCAAATGCCATTGTTTCCGCCTCCTAATCCCATTCTTTCAGCTGGTCCAGCAATTCCCGGACACGGTCTTCTGTGAATGGCTGTTTTTCAAATGACGAAACCAATTGCTGCCGCTTTTGGAATTTCTCGAAAAGCTGCAGTTTTGCTTCGTATTCTTCAAGCATCGCTTCTGTCCGGCGGATATTGTCATAAACCGCCTGACGCGTAATGTTATAAGTTTCAGCAATTTCACCTAAGGAATGATCATCTAAATAGTACAGCATCATATAACTGCGCTGCTTTGGCGTCAGCAATTCTTGATAGAAATCAAACAAATAATTCATGCGTGTTGTCTTTTCTAACCCCATCATCGCTGTTCACCCCCACTGACTCTACTGTTTAGAATACTGAAAACCGCAAGTAGCGTCAAGTAATTTTACTTGTCTGCTTCTGCGTTTTCTGTTTCTTCTTCTTTATCCAAGCCTTCGGCAAATAAGCCATATACATATTTCTGAGGGTCAAACGGCTGCAAATCATCCATTTGCTCGCCAAGACCGACAAATTTCACAGGGATGTTCAGCTTGCTGCGAATCGCCAAAACGATTCCGCCTTTTGCCGTCCCATCCAGTTTTGTCAAAACAATACCGGTTACGTCCGTCGCTTCTTTGAACATCTGGGCCTGGATCAAGGCATTTTGGCCAGTTGTGGCATCCAAAGCAAGAAGCACTTCATGAGGAGCTCCCGGAATCTCGCGCGAAATGACGCGGTATACTTTCTCCAGCTCGTTCATCAAGTTCACTTTGTTCTGCAAGCGGCCTGCTGTATCACAGATTAACACATCCACGCCGCGTGATTTGGCAGCTCGGACAGCGTCATACATGACGGCTGCCGGATCGGACCCTTCGCTTTGCTTGATCACGTCAACACCGACGCGCTGCCCCCAAATATCCAATTGTTCGATTGCGCCGGCACGGAACGTATCCCCCGCCGCCAATAGGACCGATTTCCCTTCGTTTTTCAGGCGGTGCGCCAA
Source organism: Planococcus chinensis (assembly GCF_020071995.1). Classification (GTDB taxonomy): domain Bacteria; phylum Bacillota; class Bacilli; order Bacillales_A; family Planococcaceae; genus Planococcus; species Planococcus chinensis_A. Next base: position 54,918 of record NZ_JABWTK010000002.1, read on the forward strand.
TTTTGCGATGGTCGTCGTTTTGCCGACGCCGTTGACGCCAACAAATAAAATGACCGTCAAATCATCCGCGAATTTGAGTTCATTGATTTCCTCTTCCCCGGCTTGGTAGATTTCCACTAATTTCTCGGAAATGACCGACTGCACAGTGGAAGTATCCTTGACGTTCTTGCGCTGCACTTCAAAGCGCAACTGATCCATCAATTCCATCACGGTATCAAACCCGACATCCGCCTGAAGCAGGATGTCTTCTAATTCTTCGAAGAAATCTTCATCCACTTTGCGGTACTTCGCCACTAAATCATTGATTTTTGAAGTGAAGCCGGTGCGTGTTTTGGTTAAGCCTTCTTTATATTTTTCAGTCGACTCTTCAGCCTCCGGATTTCCTGCAAATTTGTCTTTTAATTTTTTAAAGAAACTCATGTAACCACTCCTTTTATAGTTCTTCCTGCAGTTTAACAGAAACCAATTTTGAAATCCCTGATTCCTGCATCGTGATGCCGTACAAAACGTCTGCGCCTTCCATTGTGCCTTTGCGGTGCGTGATGACAATGAATTGCGTGTCTTCGCTGAATTTCTTCAGATACTGGCTGTAGCGCACAACATTCGACTCATCAAGCGCCGCTTCCACTTCATCGAGCACACAGAACGGCACCGGCCGGACTTTCAAAATCGCAAACAATAAGGCAATCGCTGTAAGAGCCCGTTCCCCGCCTGACAACAGGCTGAGGTTTTGCAGTTTCTTGCCAGGAGGCTGTGCGATGATCTCGATGCCGGTCATCAGCAAATCGTCCGGATCGGTTAAGACAAGATCTGCTGCACCGCCGCCGAACAGCTCCTTGAAGACCCGCTGGAACTGCTGCCGGATTGCATGGAACGTATCATCAAAGCGGCTCGTCATTTCTTCATCCATTTCACTGATGACGGTGCGCAGCGTTTCTTTCGCTTCGTTCAAGTCGTTGCGCTGCTCCGTCAAAAAGCCGTGCCGTTCGGAGACATGTTCGAATTCTTCTATTGCTCCAATATTGACCGGCCCTAATTCCTCAATGGATTGCTTCAATAACTTCACTTTTTTGCGGACAACCGCTTCTTCATCTGCCAATTCATAGGCTTTCGCTTCTTCAAATGTGATTTGATAGTTGGTTTCCAACTGTGCAAGGAAGCTTTGGATTTGGACTTCCACGCGCGTCGATTTCACTTCGCATATGCGGATGGCTTCTACATAACCTTTATATATGCGCTGCATTTCTTTCAATTGTTCTTCCACCGCAGTCATTTCGGCATGGCGCTCCGTGCGTTCCTGCCGCAATTTCTGAGTGGTTTGCTGTTCAAGCACTTTCTTTTCCGTCCATTTAGCGATTTCCTGAATAATTTCTTCATCCGAATAGACTTTCGTCGCCTCTTCCGACTGGATCCATTCTAGCTCTTTTTGAATTTCTTCCAGTTTACGGTCGCTTTTCAGTTTCCGCTCAAGAAGTTCCGATTCGCTCCGCATCAACTGGGCAACACGTTCTTTCATGACAGCCAGCTGGGATTTTTGATCCGACAGCTTGGCCAGAACCAAATCACGCGCCGATTCATTTTGCTGTTTAAACTGCGTCAATTCCTCGATCTGGCGGGAAATGGCATCCAGTTCGCCGCCGATTTCATCAAGGCGCGCAGCCGCTGCTTCTTTTCTTGACACCACTGAAGTCAAATCGAAATCCCGGTTTTTCCGTTCCGCCTGGAAAAGGAGGAAACGGTCTTTCGTCGTTTTCAATACGGCTTCAATTTCTCTTTGCATCATTGTGCGTTCGGATTCCAAGTCGCGGTATTTTTCGCCTTCAGAACGAAGATTGTTTAACCGCTGTTCTGTAGCATGCACTTCGGCTTGTTCTTTTTGGACCGTTTTCTCCGCATTTAAAATCGTTTCCGCCAGTTCTTTCGACTGGGCAATCAATTGCTCAAGCTCTGCTTTACGGGTAAAGAAAGAAGCCTGTGATTTGCTCGCTCCCCCGGTCATCGATCCGCCGGCATTGACTACATCTCCATCCAGCGTAACGACACGGTAACGGTTCATTGTCAATTTCGCAATCGCAGAAGCCCCTTTTAAGTCGGAGGCAATGATGACGTTTCCTAACAGATTTTCAACGATCATGCCATAAGCCGCATCATAGCCCACCAATTCGTATGCCATTTTGACAAATGACGGATGCTTTTCAATCGAAGCAATCGTCTGCCCTGAAATTTTTCTGGATTTCATTACGGTCATCGGCAGGAAAGTCGACCGGCCGGCACGTCTTTTGCGCAAAAATTCAATCGCTTCACGGGCATGCTGTTCCGTTTCTGTCACGATGTGCTGGCTGGCGGCGCCGAGCGCCGTTTCAATGGCCTTCGCAAAGCCTTGTTCAACTTGAACGATTTCCGCTACTGCTCCGACAATTCCATTTAACTGGCGTTTATCGCGAGCAACGAGCACTTCCCGCACCCCTTGGAAAAACCCGGAAAAGTCCGCTTCCAATTCTTGAAGCGTGTCCACGCGGGCGTTTAACTGCTTCTGCGATTGATATGCCTGGAAAAGCATTGATTGCTTTTTATCAAAAGCTTCTTTCATGTCGCGGAAGGATGTTTCCGTTTCTTTGTATTGGTTTCGTTTATCTGCCAGCAACTTTTGGATTTCAACCATTTTCTGGTCCGCTGCAGCTTTTTCCTTCTCAAGCTTAGCGATTTCAGCTGTAAAGTCCGCTTGCTGCACCGCAATCCGGCTGCTGGATGCAGACAATTGCTGCTCCTGCAAGCCGATGTTTTTCAGCTCGTTTCTTACAGTTGCCTGCTCATTCATCAGCTCGATATAAGTCGATTTCTGGCTTTCGATATCGTTGTCGATATCAGCAGGCGTCCGGTTCAGCTGCTCTTCCAGCAATTTAATGCTTTGGCGAATGGAAAGCTGCTCCGCTTTTTGTTCTTCCAGCAAAGCCGATTGTTCCGTGTATTTCTTGTCCAGCAAGTCATTTTCTGCTTTTTCCGCTTCCAGGCTGTCCTGCAATTGCTGCGCTTGGCGGTGCGCATTGCTTTTTTTCTCAGACATCAGCAATTTGCGGCCTTCCCATTTTTCGCTTTCACTGCTGGCTTCCACAAGCTGGTTCTGTGATTTTTCAATCTGCTTATCCAGTTTGGAAAGGATGGCTCGTATGTCTTTGACGGCTACTTCTTTTGCTTCGATTTCTGCCGCCAGCTCTTTTTCTTTTTCTTCATGCGACGCAGTCTCTGAAGACAGCGCTGACAGTTCCGCTTCAAGCGCCGTCAAATCAAACGCCAGCAAAGCAATATCTGCGTCTTTCAATTGTTCATTCATATCAATATAATCTTTTGCCGCTGAAGCCTGGATCTGCAGCGGCTCCATGCGTCCGTCCAGTTCATGCAAAATATCCAGAACCCGGTTTAAGTTTTCATCGGTTTCGTTTAGTTTTACTTCAGCTTTTTTCTTCCGCTGTTTGTATTTCAGCACGCCTGCCGCTTCTTCAAAAATCGAACGGCGTTCATCGGCCTTGCTGTTCAGGATTTCATCCACCCGGCCTTGCGAGATAATGGAAAAAGCTTCTTTTCCAAGGCCCGAGTCCATGAACAAATCCGTGATATCTTTTAACCGGCAGTTTTGCTTGTTTAGCAAATAGGCGCTTTCGCCACTTCGAAAAACCCTCCTCGTTACGCTGATTTCGCTGTAATCGAGAGGGACTCTGCCGTCTGTGTTATCTAAAATTAAAGTTACTTCCGCAAAATTAAGGGGTTTTCGCGAATCGCTGCCCGCAAAAATCACGTCTTCCATTTTTGCGCCCCGCAGGGATTTGGCCGACTGTTCGCCGAGCACCCAGCGGATGGCATCTGTTACATTGCTTTTGCCGCTTCCGTTTGGCCCGACAACAGCCGTTACGCCCGGTACAAAGTCAATGCCGATCCGATCGGCAAATGACTTGAATCCCATGACTTCTAATCGTTTCAAAAACATGTTCTAATCCTCCATTGCTTCCTGCAATTTTTGGATTGCCAGCTGTGCGGCTTGCTGTTCAGCCTCTTTTTTGGAACGGCCATTCCCGATGCCCAGTTCTTGATCAGCCAGCGATACCCGTGTGACAAAAATCCGGCTATGTGCAGGCCCTTTTTCATCAATGATTTCGTAACTTAATACACCATTATTTTTTTGCTGGACCAATTCCTGCAATTGGCTTTTATAATCCATCACATGCGAAAAAGCACCGGTGCCCACTTTTGGAAACAAAACGACTTCCAAAAACTTGACCACTGGATCCATTCCCTGGTCTAAATACAAAGCCCCGATATACGACTCGAAAACGTCTGCGAGAAGCGCCGGACGTGTACGCCCACCCGTTTGTTCTTCGCCTTTTCCGAGCAGGATGTATTTGCCGAAATTAAGTTCATTGGCAAACAGCACAAGCGACGGTTCACAAACGATCGCTGCACGCAGCTTTGTCAATTCGCCTTCGCTCATTTCAGGGTATTTTGCATACAAGAAATGGGATACCGACAACTCCAATACAGCATCTCCCAAAAATTCGAGGCGCTCGTTGTCCGTGTAATGTCTTCTTCGATGCTCATTCACATAAGATGAATGGGTGAAAGCTTGGTATAACAGTGCAGGATTTTTAAATTCGATATTGAGCTCTTTTTGCAGCTGTTCAAAAGCCAAGCGGGCGCTTTCTTTGATTGAACCCGGCTTTTGCGGGTTTGGTTTCTTTTTCATTGCCATTTATAATCTGCCTTCCTTTGACGTTCTTCCTTTGATTTTACCTGTTTTCACTGGATAGTGCAAAAAGAGAATCGGCGCACAGCCGCTTTGGATAAGCGATTGTGCGCCGATTTGTGGTATTAAGTAAACGTAATCGTCAACAACGGCCGCTTTTGCTTTCGTGTTGTCCAGCTCCAGCGCCTGTACAGGCGCTTTCGCTTTTCGTTGCTTACGCTTGTTTCTTTTCGATATAATTCACTGCGTCTCCTACTGTTGCCATACCTTCAGCGTCTTCGTCAGAGATTTCCATATCGAATTCATCTTCAAGTTCCATAACCAATTCAACTACGTCTAATGAATCCGCACCAAGGTCGCCTGTGAATGAAGCTTCAAGTTTAACTTCGCTTTCTTCCACACCTAGACGATCCACGATTACTTTAGTTACGCGCTCTAATACTGTTGCCAATGCCGTCACCTCCCCTCAAATCAGTATACAAAACTTTTTGCTACATGACCATGCCGCCGTCAAGATGAAGCGTTTGACCTGTCATGTACGAAGCTTCATCTGAAGCCAAAAACAGTGCAGCTTTTGCCACTTCTTCGGCTTCCCCGAAACGTCCAAGAGGAATTTGGGCAAGCATTGATTTTTGAATGTCTTCGTTCAATTTGTCTGTCATGTCGGTCGTAATAAACCCGGGCGCGATGGCATTTGCCGTAATCCCGCGGCTTGCAAGTTCACGAGCCGTCGTTTTTGTCAGTCCGATGACGCCGGCTTTTGCTGCCACATAGTTCGCCTGTCCGGCATTGCCCATAACTCCGACAATCGAGGAAATATTGACAATCCGCCCTGAGCGCTGCTTCATCATTTGGCGTGTAACCGCCTTTGTGCAGATAAAGACACCTTTCAGATTGGTATTGATAACATCATCCCACTCATCATCCTTCATACGCATCATTAAATTGTCACGGGTAATACCGGCGTTGTTTATCAGGATGTCGACAGATCCGAAAGCGTTCATTGCTTCGTCCACCATCGCTTTTACCGCTTCTGCATCCGACACATTGGCCTTAACGGCAATCGCTTCTCCGCCACCCGCTTGGATTTCCGCGACTACAGCTTCCGCCTTCTCCTGGCTTCCGCTGTAATTGACGACAATCTTCGCGCCGGCGCCGGCCAATTTGCGGGCGATTTCAGCGCCAATTCCACGCGATGCTCCCGTCACAATGGCTGTTTTCCCTGTTAATGTGGTCATTTTGACAGCTCCTCTACTGCTTTTTCAAAGGATTCCAAATCGTAGACCGGCAAAGTCTGCACCGACCGATCGATTTTCTTCACTAATCCGCTCAGTACTTTGCCCGGACCGACTTCTACAAACACTGTTACGCCTAGGTCAATCATTTCACGGACCGATTGCTCCCAAAGAACCGGGGAATACAATTGGCGCACCAATAGTTCCTGGAACTGGGAAGCGTGCGTTTCGCTTTTCGCCGTTACATTGGTCACCACCGGAATCTCTGCATCTTTCAGAAAAGCGTTGCTTAACACTTGAGCGAGATCCTGGGAAGCCGGGCGCATCAGTTCTGAATGGAACGGACCGCTGACATCCAGGGGAATCGCGCGTTTAGCTCCGCGTTCTTTGGCGAGCGCACATGCTGCTTCGACGCCTGCTTTCGTGCCCGAAATGACGATTTGCCCCGGGCAGTTTAAATTGGCGAGCTGGACGACGCCGGTTGAATCCGTTACTTCATTTGTCACTTTTTCCAGTGTTTCGCTGTCCATGCCAAGGATGGCTGCCATTGCGCCTTCTCCTGCCGGCACGGCTTCGTTCATAAACAACCCCCGTTTATGGACGATGTCGACCGCTTTCTCGAATGGCAGTACACCTGATGCGACCAATGCACTGTATTCACCGAGGCTGTGGCCAGCCGTATAGTCCGGCAGAATTCCTGCACGGTTCAGCCGTTCAGTGATCATCGCGCTTACAGTAAGAAGCGCGGGCTGTGCATGATATGTAAGCGTTAAATTTTCTTGTGGGCCTTCAAGCATCAATTGGGACAAATTAACGCCAAGAGCTTCATCGGCGCCGCTGAAATATTGGCGGCTCTTTTCGTCAGCGAGGAAACTTTCACCCATGCCAATTGTTTGGGAACCTTGTCCTGGATAAATAAACGCAATTTTAGTCATCTGGGTTCTCCTTTTTCAATGTACTGTAAATCGTGCCGGTTACATCATATTCAACCATGGTCCGTGTTTGGCGGATGGCGTTGAACAAGGCGTTTGCATTAGAAGAGCCGTGAGCTTTGATGACCGGTGCTTTCAGTCCGAATAACCCGGCGCCTCCGTACTCGCTGTAATCCAGCATGCCTTTCAGGCCGTTCAAATCGTTTTTCACTAAAAGCGCAGCCACTTTCGTCTTTGTTGATGACATAAAGACATCTTTAATCATTGCAAAGACATTCATTGCGGTGCCTTCAATCGTTTTCAACACCATATTCCCGGTAAAACCATCCGTCACAACAACATCCGCGGCGCCGTTCAGCAAATCACGCGATTCTACGTTGCCGATAAAATTCACCGGCGCCTCTTTCAGCATCGGAAAAGCAGCCTTCGTCAAATCGTTGCCTTTCTTCTCTTCCGTGCCGATGTTCAATAAGCCGACTGTCGGATTTTGGATGCCCCGTACTTTTTCAGCGTAAATGCTGCCCATTACTGCATACTGCACAAGATGTTCCGGCCGCGCTTCGGCGTTTGCGCCCATATCGAGCATGACAAATCCTTTGCCGTCGATTGTCGGCAAGGTTGGAGCCAATGCCGGACGATCTACACCGTCAATGCGCCCAACAACAAATAACCCAGCTGCCATCAGCGCTCCGGTATTGCCTGCAGACACGCAAGCGTCAGCACGCCCGTCTTTGACCGCTTGTGCCATCTGGACCATCGATGCCCCTTTTTTGCGGCGCACTGCCCGGACAGGATCATCCGTTGCTTCGATAATTTCTTCACAATGGATCACATTCAGCCGCTCATGCTGTTTTAAAAAAGGCTGCATTTTTTCCTGGTGGCCATAAAGCTGCACCGACAAATCGCCGAATTCTTCCAGCGCTTTATAAACCCCTTCAATAATCTCTTTCGGGGCATTGTCGCCGCCCATTCCATCTACTGCTATAATCACTTTTCGTCACCTTCACTTTGTTCCGTCATGCGGTACATTTCAAATGTACCGATAAATACAGTCGCCAAATCAACCGATGAAATGACTTTTACGTATGCCCGGTTTTTCTCGGGATTGCGGTCGACTACCAGCGCTTTCGCCACTACCCGCTGGCCGGCTGTCACCGGGCGCAGGAACTGGAGTTCCGACTTAACCGTCAGCGCCAGTTCATCGTTCATCACCGCTACAGCAAGAGAGTTCGCCTGGGCAAATAAATGGTGTCCTCTCGCAATTTGATTGCGCTGGAAAACGTGTTCCGGTTTCACATCGAATATCGAAATGGCCCGTTCATCGAGTTCAATATCTATTATTTCACCGATGACTTCGTCAATCGGCAAAGATTTCACTTCATCTTCAAATGTTTTGACGGCCACATGCTTGATGCGTTCCCGCAACTCCGGAATTCCGAGTTCCATGCGGTCAAGACGGATCGTCTGAACGCTGACATCAAACTTGGTAGACAGCTCATCATCTGTGACAAATGGATTGTCATTGATGGACTCTGTCAACGCGCGCTGCCGCTCTTTTTTTGGTTTTCTCACTCTGTCACCGCCCGCTATTAGCACTTGGTACTAATATGAGTATATAAATAACAAAAAAAGAATGCAAGGATTATCTGAATCCCGCATTCTTAATCGAGCCTTCCTGCAGCAAGCGCCCCTGATTCTTCCAGGTGCTCACGCAGGCATTTGGTTTCTTGGCCTGTCCAAAATTCTTCGCTGTTGACCAATGCTTCTGCGTCCCGTCTGGCAGTTTCCAGCGCCCGATAATCATGGACAAGGTCCGCCATTTTAAATTCCGGCACACCGCTTTGCTTCCGTCCGAAAAAGTCGCCCGGCCCGCGCAGCTGCAAATCTTTCTCAGCCAAAACAAAGCCGTCATTCGTTTCCGTCATGGAAGCCATGCGCTCTTTCCCAATTTCGGTTTTCGGATCCGCCAGCAGCACACAATACGACTGGTCGCTGCCTCGTCCAACCCGGCCCCTCAATTGATGAAGCTGGGATAACCCAAACCGCTCAGCGTCATAAATCAGCATGAACGTCGCATTCGGCACGTTGACGCCGACTTCGACAACCGTAGTGGAAACCAGAACTTCAATCTCGCCTTCTGTGAACGAACGCATCGTCTCTTCTTTTTCGTCAGAGGACAGCCGTCCGTGCATCAGACCGACTGTATGCTTGCCGTGAAAATAAGTTGATAACTGCTGGAACAGATCTACCGCATTCTGGTAATCCAGTTTGTCAGATTCTTCGATCAATGGGCAGATGACATACGCCTGCCGCCCGGCAGCCAGTTCTTTTTCCATGCGGCTGACGATCTTCCCGAACATATCCTTTTTCATCCAGAAGGTTTGAATTTCTTTTCGACCGACCGGCATCTCGTCAATCACGGATACATCCATTTCGCCAAAAGCGGAAATCGCCAATGTACGCGGAATCGGTGTAGCCGTCATGAACAGGACATCCGGATTATACCCTTTGTCTTTCAAAACCCGGCGCTGGTCCACGCCAAAACGGTGCTGTTCATCGGTAATGACCAGTCCAAGCTTTTTAAACCGGACATCCGGCTGAATCAAGGCATGCGTCCCGATCAGAATATCAATTTCGCCAGCCGCCAGCTGTTCCTGGATCAGTTGGCGCTTTTTGCCTTTAACCGATCCGGTCAGCAATGCAATATTCACCGCAAAAGGCTGGAACCATTGCGCCAGTGTATTGGCATGCTGTTCCGCCAGGATTTCGGTCGGCGCCATCAATGCCCCTTGCTGTCCGGCCGTTACAGCCGCATACAACGAAATCGCTGCGACAACGGTTTTCCCGGAGCCCACATCGCCCTGCAGCAGGCGGTTCATGCGGAAAGGCTCTTTTAAATCCCTGCAGATTTCATTGACCACCCGTTTTTGGGCATCGGTCAAATCGAACGGCAAGGTTTCAATAAACTGTTTTAAGCGGTCCAAGTCATAATCGATGAATGACCCGCCTTCTTCTTCACGGGTCTTTTTGCGCAAGGCCTGCATCTTTAATTGGAACATCAAAAGTTCTTCATAAACAAAGCGGCGCCTTGCCTGTTTCAGTGCTTCCCCGTCTGTCGGAAAATGGACCCATTCCAGCGCATCTTCAATGGAAGGCAATTGGTATTTGGTGCGGAATCTTTCGGGCAGACAGTCTTCTATATCGCCTTTTGCCAGATCAAGCGCTTGCCGCATCAGCTTCCGGAAAGTTTTCTGGAAAATGCTCCCTTTCAAACTATAGACCGGTTCAAAGTCGACACCGTCTGTACGCGGACCGATGGTATGGTTGGACACTGTTATGACTTGGCGTCCACGGTCCCATTTTCCGGTCAAGGTCACGACTTCACTTATCCGCAGCTTCGCTTTTACGTAAGGCTGGTTAAAGAAAATCGCTTTGATCAAATGGCGGCCGACCATTACTTGCACGGTCGTACGCGATTTGTTTTTCCCTAAAAAAAGGACGGAAGGTTCGCTTTCGACCCTTCCCTCCACAGTCACCCGTTCGTTATGCGGCGTATCTGCCAAGTCCTTCAGCTGAAAATCTTCATGGCGGTAAGGAAATGTCATGATCAAATCATGGATCGTCTCGATTTTCATTTCCTGTAAAGTTTCAGCTGCTTGTTTTCCTACTCCTTTTAAAACGGAGACAGGATCTTTACTGCCCACTGCCAACCACGGCTCCGCCAAAGATTTTTGCTTCCAGCCATTTTCCGGTTGGAGTAGCGGCAAGTCCGCCTTTTGCCGTTTCTCTTAAAGCGCTCGGCATCGATTGCCCGATTTCGTACATGGCACTGATTACTTCATCGCAAGGAATTCGGCTTGTAACGCCTGCCAAAGCCATATCAGCAGCTACTACTGAGTTTGCCGCCCCCATGGCATTCCGTTTAACGCAAGGCACTTCCACGAGGCCCGCAACTGGATCGCATACCAATCCGAGCATATTTTTCATCGTGATGGCAAATGCTTCAGAACTTTGTTGAGGCGTTCCGCCCGCCATTTCCACGATAGCCGCTGCAGCCATTGCAGCTGCTGAACCGACTTCCGCTTGGCATCCGCCCGCAGCTCCTGAAATCGAGGCATTGTTGGCGACGACAAATCCGAAAGCTCCTGACGTAAACAAATAACGGATCATTTGCTCGCGCGTCGGGTTCAGTTTGTTTTTAACCGCAAACAGTGTGCCAGGCACGACACCGGCAGACCCTGCAGTTGGTGTGGCACAGATCGTCCCCATGGCAGCGTTTACTTCATTCGTCGCAACAGCTTTGCTGACCGCGTCCAGAAGCAAATCTCCCGACAAGGAATTACCGGACTCCATGTATTTTTGCAGGAGTACTGCGTCGCCTCCTGTTAAACCGGAAACTGAATGTACGCCTTTTAAGCCTTTTTCAACCGCTTCCTCCATGACTGTCAAGTTGCGGTCCATCTGTTTCATGACTTCTTCACGCGACCGGTCGGTAATCATGATTTCCTGTTCGATCATAATTTCCGAAATCAGCTTATTTTCCTTCTCAGCGCGTTCAACCAGTTCTCTTACATTGTGAAATAATGGTTCCACTGTATAATCCCCTTTCTCAATCAGCGATCCGCGTCACTTGAGTAATGTTAGGGAGCTCAGCTAGCTCATCCATCACTTCTTTATCGACGTTTTGATCCACTTCTATTACCATAAGCGCCATACGCCCTTTTTCTTTTCGGGAAACTTCCATATGGCCGATATTGATGTCGTATTTGTATAAGCAGTTTGCCACATTGGCAATGCACCCTGAACGGTCATCATGGACCACTAGTATCGCCGGATGTTCCCCTGATAAACGCAGCGGAAAACCGTTCAATTCCGTGATTTCAATTTTCCCCCCGCCAATGGAAATGCCCATCAGCGACATTTCAGAAAGCTCATCGCCAAGAACGATTCTTGCCGTGTTCGGATGTTCCACATGGCCTGTCTCCGGGATGAATTCAAACTCCATGCCCACTTTTTGCGCTTCTTCAAACGAAGTTTTGATGCGCTCATCAAATGTATCATAGTCAAGCAGACCTCCCACAATGGCGACGTCTGTGCTGTGTCCTTTGTATGTTTCGGCAAACGAGCCGTATAAATGGATCTTTGCCCATTTTGGCTGGCGCCCGAATAAATCTCTCGCTACTCTCCCGATACGTGCCGCTCCCGCGGTGTGTGAAGAAGAGGGACCAATCATGACCGGTCCTATGATATCAAAAACAGATTTGAACTTCATTGCCCAAACCCCTTCCCTTCAGTACTTGACTCTCATTTTACATGATATTGCCACAATTAACAAAAATAAAAGGCGCATGCCGGAGCATGCACCTTCAGACTGTAGACAAAGTATAAATGAAATGAATAGAAATGCATAAAACCAACCATCTGGTTGTAGAAGAAAAGTGGCACCCTTTGAGTAGCCTACACGTTAAGGAACCGAAGTGAAAGCCGGCGACTCCAGCGGGATAGCGAAGTGCTGAAATCCACTCGGGACGCCAGTTCCGAGTTAGTTCGGCGCGAGCCCGCGGAACGCGTCCGGCTGAAACGGAGGATCCGACATGTCCGGGCGGATGTTCATTCATCTTTTAAGCATTAAAATTCTTTTATCTACAAGCTCAAGGCGCATGCCGGAGCATGCGCCTTCTGTCTATTATTCAACTGATAAAATATAAGGGTAAAGCGGCTGTTTGCCGTTGTGGATTTCGACTTCCACTTCTTCATTTAATGTTTCAATGAATCCAGCAAGCTTTTCAGCGTCCGCTTCCGTCACATCTTCCCCGTAGAGAATGGTCACGATTTCGGCTTCCTCATCCACCAATTTCTTCACCAATTCTTCTGTCACCCGCTCCAGGCTTGTGTCAGAAATAACGATTTTGCCTTCCGAGATGCCCATAAAGTCATCTTTCTTGATCTCAACACCGTCAATCGCCGTGTCGCGGACTGCAAAGGTTACAGAGCCGGTTTTCACTTGTTTTGAGGCTTGCGTCATTGTTTTATGGTTGTCTTCAACCGTTGCTTCCGGATTGAATGCCAGTAAAGCAGCCATTCCTTGGGGCACATCTTTTGTCGGAACTACGGCCGCTTCAATTTCAAGAAGTTCTGCCGCTTGTTCTGCTGCCATGATGATGTTTTTATTGTTCGGAAGAATCAGTACGCGTTCCGCTTCGATTGATTTGACGGCATTGACAATGTCTTCCGTAGAAGGGTTCATCGTCTGCCCGCCTTCAATGACGTAGGATGCGCCGATGCTGCGCAATAAGTCCGCAATGCCTTCGCCCATAGCTACTGTCACTACAGCGTAAGGATGCTTCGCCGATTCTTTCCGTGCATTTTTGTGGAAGTCTTCCCCTACAATGTCAATGTGCTGCTGGCGCATATTTTCAATTTTCATTGAAATTAAGCTGCCGTAATTTTGGCCATATGTAAGTACTTTTCCAGGCTCTTCGGAGTGGATGTGGATCTTGGCAATTTCATCATCTGAAATGACAAGCAACGAATCGCCATAAGCGCTCAAGTCTGTCCGGAATTCAGCTTCGTTGAATTCTTTTTTGCCTGATTCGAACTTAACCATGAATTCTGTGCAATACCCGAATTCAATATCCGCCGTATCCATGAAACCGGCGATGTTTTTATGGTGCTCTGCACTGACCAGGTCATCCATTGTATTATGGGCATGCTTTTCTGGCAGCGCTTCCCCTTTTAACGATGCCAAAAAGCCTTCATAGACATAAACGAGCCCTTGGCCGCCGCTGTCCACTACGCCGACTTCTTTTAGCACGGGAAGAAGGTCAGGTGTGCGTTCCAATGAAGCTTTGGCTTCTTCTACAACCGCTTCAAACAACACGATAATGTCTTCTTCTGTTTTGGCCAGTTCCATGCCTTTGGCCGCTGCATCTTTTGCTACCGTCAGAATCGTTCCCTCTACCGGCTTCATCACCGCTTTATAAGCTGTTTCAACGCCGTGCTGAAGCGCTTCCGCAAGTTTCGCCGCAGACAGCTCGGATTCATTTGCAATGTACTTGCCGAATCCACGGAATAATTGAGACAAAATAACGCCTGAATTTCCACGCGCGCCCATCAATAATCCTTTAGACAAAGCCCCTGCGGTTTTGCCGACATGCTCTTGTGCATTCGCTTTTGTTTCTTTTGCACCTGATGTCATTGATAAGTTCATATTCGTTCCAGTATCGCCGTCCGGCACTGGAAAAACGTTCAATGCATCAACATAATCCGCGTTTTGGTAAAGATGGTGAGATCCCATTTCCACCATATCCGCGAACTGATTTCCATTTAATGACTTCATAGCCGTTTCTTCCTCCTCATACTACGGGTTCGTGACTCGAACTCCCTGCACGTAAATGTTGACCGCTTTAACTGGCATGCCAAGGGTCTTCGTAATGGTATATTTCACTTTGGATTGCACTTGATAAGCAACTTCAGAAATCTTCGTTCCATAGCTGATAATGACATACATATCAATGATCAAATCTTTATCTTCCTGGCGGACGATGACGCCTTTCGCGAAATTCTCTTTGCGCAAAATATCTGTTAAACCATCTCTGATTTGATGTTTAGTAGCCATTCCTACGATTCCGTAACATTCAATAGCTGCCCCGCCTGCAATCTGAGCGATTACATCATTGGAAATATCGATTTGGCCATATTCGTTTTTCAATTCAATCGACATTAAGAATTCCTCCTTGAGTCCTATTTCACTCTTTTCATTCTACATGAAACCATTATACCTGAAAAGGCGCTGTTTGGGTGTAAAGGCTTTTTTCTTGAAAGACATGCGAAAATTAGTTGCAATGCCTAAATGTCTATGGTAAATTATTAAAGTATGTGAAACGAAAAACGAACTGAAATTCTATTATAATTTTCAGCTTCACTTGTGAGGAGGGACTTACATGCCTAAAGTATGTGCAGTTAGTGGACGCAAAGCTCGTGCAGGAAACAACCGTTCGCACGCGATGAATTCGAGCAAACGTACATGGGGAGCAAACCTTCAAAAAGTTCGTATCCTTGTAGACGGTAAACCGAAACGTGTATGGGTTTCTGCGAGAGCATTGAAATCAGGAAAAGTTGAGCGCGTATAATCGCTCATGAATAATGCCAGGTCTGACATTCGTCGGCCTGGCATTTTTTCATGGTCAGCCAGCAGACTTCTTTAAAAGAAACAGAGCCAGCACTATAATTTCATCATTCTATTAAACTAAAAAAGATTCCGGATTAGACATTCCGGAATCTTTTTTGCGTTGTTCCATAAAACTGCCGGCTCGCACACCTACTGGTCCGTACTCTCGATGACGATGCAGCTTCCGCTTGCAAAAGAAACGATGCCTTCTGTTTCCAGCTCATTGCTGATGAAACGTGTTGAGCCAAACGGA
Source organism: Planococcus chinensis (assembly GCF_020071995.1). Taxonomy (GTDB): domain Bacteria; phylum Bacillota; class Bacilli; order Bacillales_A; family Planococcaceae; genus Planococcus; species Planococcus chinensis_A. Next base: position 70,243 of record NZ_JABWTK010000002.1, read on the forward strand.
ATCACTTCATCGTCCACTTCGTACTTGAACTTTTCCAGTTTAAAGCCCCGGACTTCCTGGGCAAAAGGATAAAATGAGATATAGCGGTAATTCAGGTCTGGCTGGATCCGGTGAGTGCCGGGAGCCAAAAAACGGATGCGATTCTGCCGGTTGACCAGTACAAAGCTGGTATCCTGAAATTTTTCCTGGTATTTATAGATGGCATGAAGCGCGCTCATGTAATGGTCCAGACGGCCGCCGGTTACACCTGTCACAATGACGGTGTCTGGAGAAAACTCCATCGCTTTCTCCAGGGCCAGTTCTGTATCGGTTTCATCTTTTTCGGCTGCTGCCTGGTTCAATTTCGGAAAAAGCTTTTTAATCTTTGCCATTTCCGCTGCTGACACTGAATCGAAGTCACCAACCGCTGCTGCAGGCTGAATGCCCCGCTCAAGCAGTACAATGGTTCCGGCATCCACTCCAATATAGGAAGCAGAAGGCCATAAGGAAAAATCAGGAAGCTCCTTTACAGGGCCTCCGGCGTTCACTACGACAATCACACGATCGCCTCTTCTCCCGCTTGTTTGATTCCCTGCAAGGCTGCTGCACGGTCTTTTTGGCTATAGATGGCAGAGCCGGCGACAAAGACATTCGCTCCGGCTTTTGCGCACGGTACAATGGTTTCTTCATTGATGCCGCCGTCGATTTGGATTTCGATATCCAATCCTCGCTCACGAATTATCTGAGACAAGTGCTCAATTTTCGGAACGACAGAATGGATGAACTTCTGGCCGCCAAACCCTGGGTTCACAGTCATAAATAGGACCAAATCAATGTCTTCGAGTACGTGCTGGATCGTTTCAATCGGTGTATGCGGGTTCAAGACAACTCCCGGCTTAACGCCCAGTGAACGGATCAGCTGGATGGTGCGGTGAAGATGAGGAGCCGCTTCCACATGAACGGTAATATAATCCGCTCCGGCATTGGCGAAATCTTCGATATAACGATCAGGATTTTCAATCATCAAGTGAACGTCCAATGGAAGGTTTGTCAGAGGACGAAGCGCATCTACTACAACGGCGCCAAAAGAAATATTCGGCACAAAGTGGCCGTCCATTACATCAATATGGATCCAATCCGCTCCAGCTTGTTCCACTTCCAGAACTTCCTGGCCCAATTTCGAAAAATCTGCTGCTAATATGGATGGGGCGATTTTAATCATTTGTATACCTCGGCTTTCGGCTCATTATTTCTTCTAAAAACTTCAAGTAATGCTTATAACGGTATTCCGGTATTTCGTTGGCTTCTACAGCTGCCTTGATGGCGCATTTCGGCTCATTCAAATGAAGGCATTCCCTGAATTTGCAGCTGTTCGAACGTTCTGCCATTTCAGGGAAACACCCGGACAATTCCTCTTTTTCAATCGTGTCAAAGTCAAATGAACTGAAGCCTGGTGTATCTGCCAGTAAACCGTTGTTCACTTCAATTAGTTCAACGTGGCGGGTCGTGTGCTTGCCCCGGTTCAGCGCTTTGGAAATATCGTCCGTCTTAAGTTCCAACGCCGGCAGGATGGTATTGAGCATCGTTGATTTCCCTACACCGGACTGGCCAGCCAATACACTGATCTTCCCTTCCAATACAGGCATCAGGCGCTCTTGTAAACTGGGGTCTCCCTTAAAGGTCGGAATGACTTCATAGCCGATTTTTTCATAATCCGAGATGAAACTTTCCAGTTTTTCTTTTTCATTGTCTTTCAACAAATCCATTTTCGTCAGGCAAATCACCGGCTTGATGCCATGCTGCTCAATCGCCGTTAAAAAACGGTCCAGCAGCAAAGGATGGAAGTCCGGCTGTTTTGCAGAAAAAACAAGGATGGCCTGGTCGATATTTGAAATGGGCGGGCGCACTAATTCATTTTTCCGTTTGTGGACAACTGTGATGGTTCCTTCTAAGTCATTGTCAGCTTCATAGTCCACGAAATCTCCGACTAATGGCGATATTTGCCGGTTGCGGAATACTCCCCGGCCTCTGCACTGGATATAGCGTTCCCCATTTTCGTCCAGAACATAATAAAAACCGCTTAGCGCTTTTCTAATTTGACCTTTCGGCATGCTTGCTTTCACTCCTTTTCATTTAACATTACTCGACGCTGTCGTAGGCAATGGTTTCTTCCATAATCACCGTAGAGTCACGGATAATCCGGTATGTGGCGCTTCCGCCTTCGGCAATCTGCAATTCGATTTTGCGGGATTCGTCCCCTGTAATGGTGAATTCCTCGACCGGTTCAACCATCGTATTGCTTTGGTCCTGAATATAAATTTGCACCGTTTGCGGTGCCGCTTCTTCGCCTTCTGCCGCTGGTTCTGCCGGCTCATACGGAATTTCCACGGTGTGGATATACGTTTTGAGCGGCAGTGCTGCTTTGCCTGAAGACATAACCACTTCAATTGTGCTGCCCGCTTCCAGCTGTTGGTCTGCAGCCGGGTTCTGGCTCAACACAGTGCCTTCCGGCGCGTTTTCAGAAGCTTCTTCGCCGATGATGCGGATATTAAAGCCTGAAGATCTCGCATACTCATTTAAATCGTCTTCTGTATATCCGATTATATTCTCAACGGTGCGCATATCTTTTCCTTTGCTGACTACAAATTCAACATCCGTTTCCGAGACAATGACTTCCTCGCCGGCTCTTGGTTCCTGTTCGAGAATGGTTCCTTCCGGTTCATCGGAAAACTCTTCGACTTGTTCGACGGATTTGAAATTCTCGCCATCCAGCAATTCCATTGTCTGTTCGATGTCACGGCCAACATAATCAGCAAATTCCTTCGATTCTTTCCCGGTGCTGACAAACAATTGAATCGCTGATTCACGGTCGCGCATTTTGCCAGCTTCCGGAATGGTCCGGATCACATGGCCTTCTTCAATTTCTTCTGAAGGCCGCCGTTCCTCTTCCCCGATTACAAAGCCGACTGCCTGCAACTCTTCGACGGCCTCGTCGCGTTCCAATCCCGAAATGTCCGGAACAGCCACTTGCCTCGGGCCGAACATGTCAGGGAAAGCAAGTGCCGTTATCAAACCTGCGAGGATCAATAACCCGATAATCCCGGCAATCAGCGGCCCTTTTTTCTTCTTTTTCTTAGGCGGTTCAGGTGATGGTGCCGATTTGGCAGCAGCCGGTTTTAGTTCTTTCGTTTTTTCCATACTTTCATACGTTACCCGGTCTTTAATAATAGGCATCGCTTTTGTTTCATCCTGGTCAACCGGAACTGTGAACTTCGGTTCGTCCAAACGTTCTGGCAGCAGGGCTGTAGCGATATCTTCCTGCATTTCATCCGCCGACTGGTAGCGGTGCTGCGGATTTTTAGCTGTCGCCTTTAATACAATGTTTTCAAGGCTTTGCGGCAAGGAAGGGACTAATTTCTTTAAAGAAGGCGTTTCGGTCTGCAAATGCTTCAATGCAATCGATACGGCGGATTCGCCTGAAAACGGCAATTGCCCCGTCAACAATTCATACATGACGATGCCGAGTGAATAAATATCCGATTTCTTATTGGCGGTGCCTCCGCGCGCTTGTTCCGGAGACAAATAATGGACGGTGCCAAGAACGGAATTGGTTTGCGTATAGGAAGTTGCGCTGAGCGCCATCGCAATGCCAAAATCACTGATTTTCACATTGCCTTCCTGGTCCATTAAAATGTTCTGCGGTTTGATGTCCCGGTGGACAATCTGGTTTTGATGCGCATGAGCGAGCGCTGACGTCAATTGAGTCATAATCTTAACCGCTTCTTCAGGGCTCACCGGTGAGTGATCGATTATGTATTCTTTTAAAGTGCTGCCCGGTACATATTCCATCACCAGATAGTGGATGGACTCTTCTTCGCCGACATCGAATATATTAACGATATTCGGATGCGCCAGACTCGTCGTCGACAGTGCTTCCCGCTGAAAACGGCGCTGCAGTTCTTCTTCGTTTGAAAAATCATATCTCAAAATTTTAATGGCGATGTCGCGGTCGAGAATCATGTCATGTGCCAGATAGACATTCGACATTCCGCCGCCGCCAATCAATTCCAATATTTTATAACGGCCGTTTATACTTCTGCCGATCAACATGGCTATACCTCCTCAGCCTTTGAGGAAAGAAGGACAAAGGAAATATTGTCTTCTCCTCCCAGTTCATTCGCGAGTTTCACCATTTCTTCCCCTTTTTGGGAAAGCGGGATAGCAGAAAGTACGATTGATGCGATGTCTTTTTTCGATATTTTATTGCTTAAACCGTCCGAGCAGATCAACAAATAAGAAGAAGTCTCTAAGGAGAAATGAAGGATCTCCCCGTCAATTTCCGGATCGGTGCCAAGCGCTTTGACAATCCAGTTTTTCTTGGGATGGTCTTCCGCTTCTTCCTCACTGATTTCTCCGCTGTCCACCAGCACATTGACGTAGGAATGGTCGCGCGTCAATTGCTCGACTGCTCCGTTAATGACGTACGCCCGGCTGTCGCCGATATGGCACATCACGCAGTCGTCCTGGTCAATCAGTGCCGCTATCAGTGTTGTGCCCATCCCTTTGCAGTCCGGATGGTTCAGTGCGTATTCATAAACGAGGCGATTCACGTACTGGACATTGTGTGAAAGCCAGGCTTTTCGCTGGTCCACGGTCAATAAGGCTTCTGAACTTTCTTCCGTAAAGAGCCTGCCAAGTGTTGATACCGTCAATTCGCTTGCGATATCCCCTGCGTTATGTCCGCCCATGCCATCGGCTACGATAGCCAGCAAAAGCCCATTCGGCCGTCGAAGAACACCGACGCGGTCCTCGTTTATTTTGCGTTTTCTGCCAGTATCACTTTCCATGACGTACTGAAACAAATCCCGTTCCCCCGTTTCTTGACTGTTATTGCTTGGATTTTATCCCGTTTTAACGGGCAGTATGACTCCCACTTCTCCAAGCGTGAGGTCCACTGACCATAAAAGTCTGATTGCTTCAACTAATAATCAGTGGGGAATGAAAAACCCCACTGATTAAGTTTCACTTTATGCCGTTGCTTTTTTCCGGAAAGCCGAGATAAAGAATCCGTCGCCGCCGAAATCCTGCGGAAAAATCTGGACAAAGCCGGTGTTTTTAAGCCCAAGAGCTTCGGGCAAGGCCACTTCGATTTTTTCCATATCGGGATGGTCTTTCAAAAATTTCTCAGCTGTTCCCCGGTTTTCAATCGAGTCCACCGTACACGTGCTGTATACCATGATGCCATCCGTTTTTAATAACTGTGAAGCCTGATCAAGCAGCTCCAACTGGATTTCCTGGAGACGCGTAAAATCCGCTTCTTTTTTGGTGTATTTAATATCCGGTTTGCGCTTGATGACGCCAAGCCCGCTGCACGGTGCATCGACAAGGATGCGGTCGAATTTTTCGGTTCCAAAGCGTTCGACGCTTTTTTTGCCGTCGCCCACTTCGGTTTCAATGACCGTATGGCCAAGGCGCTTCGCCGTTTCATCAATCAGCTTAATTTTGTGCTGGTGGAGATCCATCGCGAACAATTGACCTGTGTTCTGCATTTTTTCTGCAATATGGGTCGTTTTGCCGCCTGGCGCTGCGCACATGTCCAGGACTTGCATATTCGGCGCTACCTGCAAGGCGTATGCCGGCAGCATCGAGCTTTCATCCTGAATCGTGATAAAGCCTTTTTCAAAAGTCGCCGTCTTGGCCGGCTGGCCGTTCGTGACAATGAGGCATTCCGGAACCAGTTCGCTTTGCACCGCTTCCAGCCCTTCCGATTCCAGCATTTCAATCACTTCTGCCGGTGTTGCCCGAACCGTGTTGACGCGTACCGTCTGCGGTGGGATTTTGTTGTTCTCCAACGCCATTTCGCGCGTCTTTTCCAATCCGAACTGTTCCGCCCATCGTTTGATCATCCAAAGCGGGTGGCTCGTTTCAATGGCAATCTTTTCATACGGATCGCTGATCGTGTTGAACGAACGGACGCCGCTGCGCTGAACGGACCGAAGAACTCCGTTGACCACAGAAGCTACACCACCGTGGCCGCGCCGTTTGGCGATTTCCACTGCTTCATGGACAACTGCATGGGCAGGGATCCGGTCCAAATAAACAATCTGGTACAACGACATGCGCAGCAATGTTTTTACCCACGGCTCGATTTTGCCTTTCAGGTATGGTTCCAAATAGTAATCGAGCGTCATTTGGTGCTGCAGCGTGCCGTAGGTGATTTCGGTCAGCAAGCCTTTGTTTTTATCCGCAATGCCGTGGCTTTGAATCGTCTGGTGCAGCAGCAAATTGCTGTATGCCTGCTTGTTCTCGACCGCCCACAGGATAGAAAAAGCAGCATCTCTTACGTTGCCTTGTAATTTTTTATTTTTCATTCGAATAAATCTCCTGCCTGGATTTTGGGTCCTTTTAAATAATCGGTGGCAGACATCCGCTTTTTGCCGGCCGGCTGCAATTCCGTAATGGCCAGAACGCCTTTGCCCGTCTGAACCAGAATGGCGTCATTCGCCAATTCCAGCACTTCGCCGGGCTTGCCGCTTTTTGTAGAATCCCGTTCTTCGGCCCACCAGATTTTCATGTTCTGTTCCTTGTACGTAGTGAACGCCACAGGCCACGGATGCAAGCCGCGTACCTGGTTGTAGATGGATTCAGCTGACAACGCCCAATCAATGCGTTCCTGTTCGCGGGAAATGTTGCGGGCATAAGTCACTTCCACTTCGTTCTGCGGAATGCGCTCATTGGTCCCGTTTATAATGGAAGGCAACGTTTCTTTCAGCAATTCCATACCGGCCACACTCAGTTTATCGAACATGATTCCCGTATGGTCGGTCTTGCCGATCGGCACCGTAACTTGGGAAATGATGTCCCCTGCATCGAGCCGGTCGACCATATACATGATCGTAACGCCCGTTTCGGTTTGCCCGTCCATAATCGCCTGGTGGATCGGCGCGCCTCCGCGGTAAGCAGGAAGAAGCGACGCATGGACATTGATCGCCCCGAGCTTCGGCGCCTCAAGCACTTCGCTTGGCAAAATCTGGCCAAAAGCGGCTGTCACAATCAAGTCCGGAGCCAAATCTAGGACATGCTGCAGTTCTTCGGGATTTTTCAGTTTTTCAGGCTGGTAGACCGGAAGGCCAAGGCGCAGCGCTTCTTCTTTTACCGGCGTCGGCGTCATCACTTTTTTGCGTCCGACAGGCCGGTCCGGCTGCGTGACCACGGAAACGACGTCATAGCCTTCTTCTACGAGCATGCGAAGAATGGGGGCCGAAAAAGCCGGCGTCCCCATGAAAACGATCTTGGTCAAACCGATTCCTCCTCTTCTATGGCAGCCGCTTCAGCAATCATGGCGTCCAGCTCTTCCTGAGTGACGTATTTCGAAATTTTGCTGGTGAACAAGATGCCATCCAAATGGTCCATCTCGTGCAAAATTGCGCGCGCTTCGTACCCTTCCGCTTCCAATTCATACCAAGAACCGTCCCGTTCCTGGGCTTTGATTTTGATGTGGTCCGGACGTTCCACTTCCCCGAAGATTCCCGGGAAACTCAAGCAGCCTTCTACATCCGTATCGAGGCCTTCAAAAAGCGCCAACTCCGGATTGACCATTTCAATCGGCTCCTGCCCTTCGCCAAAATCAACGATGGCAACGCGCTGGTCAACGCCGACTTGCGGAGCGGCAATTCCGACGCCATCATTGGCAATCATCGTTTCATGCATATCATCCAATAAGACAGCGAGCTTTTTATCGAATTTGGTCACTGTCAGGCATTTCTTTTCCAAAATTTCATTCGGGTGTTTCACAATATTGAGTATAGTCATTTGGGATCCTCTTTTCTTTACATCACGGATGTCGGATTCATATCAATCGACAGCGTCGCGCCTTTTTTCAGCCACTCGGAGCGGTAGATTTTGATCAGTTGCTGCAGGACATCCGCAAGTTTCGGTTCTTTTTTGTATTTTATCAAACATTGATAGCGATATCTATTGTTCACACGGGCAATGAGCGACGCCGATGGCCCGATAATAATCGTGCTGGCTGACAACTCGGACTGCAGGTAGCGGACAGACTGGTCCGCATAACCGGCAACGGTCATCAAGTCTTCGTGGGTAAACTGGATGTTCACGACGTAGTAATACGGCGGATAGCCGCTTGCTCTTCGCATCGCCATTTCCTGGTCATAAAACGGTTCATATAATTGGTCTTTTGCCAGCGTGATCGCGTAATGCTCCGGTGTATACGACTGGACATACACTTCACCCGGCAAAATGTCGCGCCCTGCCCGGCCGCTTACTTGCGTCAGCAGCTGGTAGGTCTTCTCTGCAGCCCGGAAATCCGGCAAATGCAAAGTCGTATCCGCCGATAATACACCGACTAAAGTAATGTTCGGGAAATCGAGCCCTTTGGCAATCATCTGGGTACCCAGCAGAATATCCGCTTTCCCATCGCCGAACGCCGACAGGATTTTTTCATGGGCGCCTTTGTTCCGGGTCGTATCCACATCCATCCGCAGTACGCGGGCTTCCGGGACCAATTTCGCCAATTCTTCTTCCACTTTTTGCGTGCCTGTCCCGAAAAATCGGATGTGTTCGCTTTCACATTCCGGACAGATATGCGGCACCGGTTCGTCATAGCCGCAATAATGGCATTTCATCAATTCGCTTGAGCGGTGGTACGTGAGTGAAATATCACAATTCGGACATTGCATGACCGTTCCGCAGTCGCGGCACAGGACAAACGAAGAATAGCCCCGTTTGTTAAGGAATAAAACCACTTGCTCTTTTCTCTCAAGCCGTTTACGAATTGCTTCGGCCAGCGGAATCGAGAACATCGAACGGTTGCCGTTTCGCAGTTCTTCGCGCATATCGATGATCTGGACATCCGGCAATGGCTGGTTTTTCGCCCGTTTTTCAAGAACCAGCAGCTCGTAGACGCCTTTTTGTGCGCGTGCATACGATTCCAGCGACGGCGTGGCGCTGCCAAGTATGACCGGGCAATTATGCTGTTCGCTGCGCCAAATAGCGACATCGCGTGCATGGTAGCGCGGAGAGTCGTCCTGCTTGTAGCTCGATTCGTGTTCTTCATCCAGAATGATCAATCCCAGGTTTTGGAACGGCGCAAAAATGGCGGATCGTGCCCCGACCACCACTTTCACTTCCGCGCGCTGGATTTTCCGCCACTCATCGTATTTCTCCCCTGCTGATAAGCCGCTGTGCAGCACCGCCACGAGATCGCCGAAGCGCTCTTTAAAACGCAGCGTCATTTGCGGCGTCAGGGAAATTTCCGGAACGAGCATAATGGCTTCTTTTCCTTCTTTCAGCACTTGATCGATTGTCTGAAGGTAAATCTCGGTTTTGCCGCTTCCTGTGATGCCGTGAAGCAGGAAGGTTTTAGGAGTGTTCAGCGACCGTTCGATGGCATCAAATGCCGTCTGCTGTGCTTCGGTAAGCTTGAGCGACTGTTTCTGTTCAATTGTCGCCTCCAGCATCGGATCGCGGTAAGATTCTTCATTATTTATGGTAGCCGCGCCTTTTTCAACCAACCCGTAGATTGTAGGCAGTGAAACGCCTGCTTCTTTTTGCAGCCGGGACGATTCAATGGCTTTTCCTGCATGATTTTTCATATACTCCATCAGCTTTACTTGCTGCTTGGCGTTGGAACGGATTTCAATGCTCTCCAGTTTCTCGAGGGAATCCGCAATATGGATCATGCGGACTTTTTTAACCGCCGTCTGCTGGGAAATATCCGTATCGGCAACGATAGTGCCCCGGTCTAATTCCTTTTTCAGCAAATCGTATACTTCAACTGCATCCTGCGAACGCACAAACGGACGCTTTTCAAAATATACCCGCAGCGGTTCAGCAATGTCTTCCAACGGGGCATTCAGCACAAAACGCTTTTCGTATTTTGCCCGGAGCGCCGAAGGAATCATCACTTGCAGCGCATCGATTTCAAAACAGACCGTCTGGATTTTCATCCATTTGGCCATTTCCAATAATTCATCATTCAATACAGGAACGACGTCCATCAATTCATGGATCGGTTTTAAGCGGGCCGGATCAAATTCGGACGTTTCTTTTATCGCGGTGATAAAGCCGAGCACTTTTCGGGGGCCGAATGGAACTTTTACGCGCATGCCAGGCTCCACCAGCACTTGCAGGTGAGGCGGGATGGCATAGTCAAAAGGCCGGTCAATGGGATGCGCAGCAACGTCGACAATGACTTCAGCGATCATGCAGATCTTCCTTTTCCATAATTAATTGAAGCACTTGGCGGGCCAGCTCCAATTTCGGCATCATATCGAATGACCGTTCAAAACCTTCTTTGCCGTAAACCGTCACGCGGTTCGTATCTGATTCAAATCCGGCCTGTGCTTCGCTGACGTCGTTGGCAATGATATAATCCGCGTTTTTCCGTTCCAATTTGTCTTTTGCGTAATGCCCCACATCATTGGTTTCCGCTGCAAAACCGATCAAAAGCTGATGGGTTTTGGTTTTTCCGAGATGCTGCAAAATATCGGTGGTGCGTTCCAGCTCGAGCGTGGAACCGCCTGCCTGTTTCTTCATTTTCTGATGATGGACATCAATCGGCCGGTAATCAGCCACGGCCGCTGTTTTGATGACAACATCCGTCGTTTCGTATTGTGCATCTACCGCATTCAGCATATCTTCCGCGCTTTCAACAAAAATCCGCTGAACCCCTTTTGGCACGGGAAGTGTGACCGGTCCACTGATGAGCACGGTCTCTGCTCCCATTTCAGCTGCAGCTTCTGCCATCGCGTAGCCCATTTTGCCGCTGGAAAAATTGGTTAAAAAGCGGACCGGATCAATCCGCTCGCGCGTCGGTCCTGCTGTTACGACCACTTTTTTCCCAGCCAGCAATTTCGGACGAGCAAAATAATCCGCTACCAGCGCAGTAATTTTCTCAGGCTCTTCCAGCCGTCCTTTGCCCACGTAGCCGCAGGCAAGAAACCCTTCAGACGGTTCAATGAAACGGATGCCGTCGTCATGCAGTTGTTGGATATTTCGTTTGACAGCCGGATGGTCGTACATATGCACGTTCATCGCAGGTGCCACCCATATCGGAGCAGTCGCTGCAAGCAGCGTCGTAGTCAGCATATCGTCTCCAATGCCGTTGGCCAATTTGCCGATGACATTGGCGGTTGCCGGCGCGACAATGATTAGATCCGCCCAGTCGGCAAGGTCGATATGCGCAATGACCGAAGAGTCTTTTTCATCGAATGTATCGTAATAAACATCGTTTCTGGACATGACTTGGAATGACAACGGCTGGACAAACTGCCGTGCGGACTCCGTCATGATGACTTTTACGGTTGCTCCAGCCTGAGACAGCTTGCTGACAAGCGCAACCGCTTTGTATACAGCAATTCCTCCGCTTACACACAATAAGATTTTACGATTCGCCAACAACGTAAACACCCTTTCTAAACAACAAACTCCCAAAGAACAAGTTTGCTCTGGGAGTCGTCTGTTGCGATTAATGGTTAAATTTCATCTTCATAAATTGCAAATTCATCTTGATGTTCCGGTTTCAATGCGCCGGCAGCAACTTCTTCAAGCGCTTTTCCGACCGATTTGGCTGAAACATATTTGTCCAGCTTCTCGTCGCTGTGTTCGTGCAATTGACGGGCACGCTTCGATGCAAGAGCAACTAGTGAATACTTTGAATTGACCTGGCTTTTTAACTTATCAACGGATGGATATAACATTATACATTCTCCTTTAGCATATCAAAATATCTTTTTTCTACTCGTTCCCGTTTGCAGTGTTCAGCAATAATGATGGCATTGATGCGCTCGCATGCGTGTTCCACCAAATCGTTTTCCACGACATAATCGTACAAATTCATCATTTCAAGCTCCTGCCTTGCAGCCTGGAGGCGGGAAGCAATGACAGCGTCCGATTCTGTGCCGCGGCCGACCAGCCGTTCTTCCAATTCCGATAAACTTGGCGGCGCCAGGAAGATGAACAAGCCGTCCGGAACTTTCGCACGCACTTGCGCCGCTCCCTGGACTTCAATTTCAAGGAAAACGTCACGCCCGGCATCGCGCATTTTATTGACGTATTCAAGTGGTGTGCCGTAGTAATTCCCGACAAACTCCGCCCATTCGAGCAGTTGGTCCTGTTCGATCAATTCTTCAAATTCGCTGCGCGTCTTGAAGAAGTAATCCACTTCATCCACTTCGCCTTCACGGGGAGACCGCGTCGTCATGGAAATGGAGTATTCATAGTTTGTATTTGGCTGCGAGAACAGCGCTTTTCTTACAGTGCCTTTGCCGACACCCGAAGGCCCTGATAATACGATCAGCAGTCCGCGTTGTTTTCTCATCTTATCCCTCATTCATCTCGTCGTCATTTTCTTCCGCACGGGCAATCACTGTTTCAGCAGATACCGCGGAAATCACCACATGGTCGCTGTCCATGATAAAAATGGACTTGGTCTTTTTTCCTCCAGTGGCATCAATCAACAGGCCTTTCCCCCGTGCTTCTTGGACCAGCCGTTTCGACGGTGCAGAATCCGGCGTCACGATTGAAACAATCCGGCTTACCGAAACGGCATTGCCGCCACCAAGAGAGATAAATTTCACCGATTTCTTCAAATCCATCACCGCCATTGTTGCTGATCTTTGTTCTTCGTTTTCTTTCTAACTGTCTTATTATATCATAATACACCGGGAAAATGATAAGATGGAACAAAACGATTTGAAAGAGGGATTTTTAATGGCATTTGATGGATTATTTACAAAAGCGATGACGCGTGAGCTTCAACAGCTCGTGTCAGGCAGAATTTCAAAAGTTCATCAGCCCAATCAGCTAGAACTGTTGCTGCAAATTCGTGCACAAGGAAAAAACCATAAATTATTGATTTCCATCCACCCGTCTTATTCACGCATCCATTTGACGGCGATGGCCAACGTCAATCCATCGGAACCGCCGATGTTTTGCATGCTGCTCCGCAAACATATTGAAGGCGGCGTGATCACCGATGTCATCCAGCACGAAATGGATCGGCTGATCATCTTGAAAATTCGCGGCAAAAATGAAATCGGCGACGATATTGAACGCGAACTGCATGTGGAAATCATGGGCCGCCATTCGAACATCATCCTCGTGGATTCTGAACGTAATATGATCCTCGACAGCCTGAAACATTTGCCGCCGAGCGTCAATTCGTTCCGGACGGTGCTCCCCGGACAGCCTTACGTCTTCCCGCCTTCACAGGAAAAGAAAGACCCCTTTGCAGCGCCTGGCGAACTGGCAGGGTTAACGGAAAAAGAATTGGTTAGCACTTTTGCCGGCTTTTCACCGCTGAATGCGCGTGAACTCCACCACCGAATGGCACAAGGAGAAAATCGCCAAGAAATCGCTGAGCAGTTCCTGGCTGACTTTTCAAAAGAGCAGCCGACGGGCCATTACATTGAACTTGATGGCAAAAGTTCGTTCTCGGCTACACCGTTGACGCATATCGGCGAAGCTGAAATGATTTTCCCGACGCTCGGCGAATTGCTGGACCGCATGTACTATGCCAAAGCGGAACGCGACCGCGTCAAGCAGCAAGCCGGCGACCTGGAGCGCTGGCTGCAAAACGAAATCGCCAAACTGAAACTGAAGCTGAAAAAATTGAAAAAAGAGCAGGACCAGGCAGAAAAACGGGACCAGCTGCAATTGAACGGCGAACTGATCATGGCGAACATCCACCGCATTACAAAGGGCACGAAAGAAATCGAAGTCGACAATTATTACAACGATGAAAAAGTAACGATTGCCCTCGACCCGCGGAAAACGCCGATTGAGAACTCGCAGAAATATTATTCCCGCTACCAGAAAGCGAAAACAGCTTTAGTCAAAACACAGGAGCAGATCGAAAAAACCGAAGAAGACATTGCGTATTTTGAAACACTTATGCAGCAGGTCCAGCAAGCGGGCCTCTCCGACATCGAAGAAATCCGCGAAGAGCTGGCGGAACAAGGCTTCATGAAAGCCCAGAAATCGAAGAAAAAGAAAAAACCGACCAAACCGTCTGTTGAACCGTATGTGTCAAGCACCGGTGTACCGATTTCAGTCGGCAAAAACAACAAACAAAACGATTATGTGACGTTTAAAGTCGCTTCGAAATCCGACACATGGCTGCACACAAAAGACATTCCCGGCTCCCACGTCATTATCCATTCCAGCGATCCGGACGAAACAACGATTATGGAAGCCGCGACGATTGCGGCCTACTTCAGCAAAGCGCGCGAATCAAGTTCCGTGCCGGTCGACTATACAGAAGTCCGCCAAGTGAAAAAACCGAACGGCGCCAAACCCGGTTTCGTCATCTACTTTGAACAAAAAACGGTGTTTGTTACACCGGATGAAGACTTGGTCATCAAATTAAAGAAATAAAATTTTAAGGGGAAGCCAAAAGCTTCCCTGTTTTTATTTGCACTGCTCTGTTGGGGGTAAAAGGAGTCCTGTTCTTTTTTAGAAGGAGAAGACAAATCGGAAAATTCATCTGCACCCAAATTTGTTTACATAATAAAATTATTTATAGATTAAAAGAAGATTGCTTGAATTCGAACTAAGTGCTATCTTTTTAGAGGACTTAAATTTTAGGGGGTATACATCATGAACATTTCTTCAAAAACTTCAAAATGGCTATTAGCTGCAGGAACAGCATCCATGCTTTTATTGGCTGGCTGCGGCAATTCCGGCAGCGAGGAAACAGATTCGGCTGAATCGAAAACGGCTTGGGATGAAATCCAGGAACAGGGTTCCATGACGGTTGCCACTTCCGGTACGCTTCTTGCGACTTCGTTCCGCGATCCGAAATCCGATGAACTGACCGGCTTTGAAGTGGAAGTTGTGCGCGAACTCGGCAAACGCCTTGATTTGGACATTGAATTTAAAGAGCTGGGCTTTGACGAAATGTTGACCAGCGTCAACACTGGCCAAATTGACATCGCTGCCAACGATATTGAAATTACAGAAGACCGTCTGGATAATTTCATTTTCTCAACGCCGATCAAGCATTCTTACGGGACAGCCGTTGTGCGGAAAGATGATTTATCCGGCATCAAGACATTGGAAGATTTGAAAGGCAAAAAAGCCGCCGGTGCATCCACTTCAATTTATATGGAAATCGCCCGCAGCTATGGTGCAGAAGAAGTAACGTATGACAATGCAACAAACGAAGTCTATTTGCGTGATGTGTCCATCGGACGTACGGACGTCATCTTGAACGATTATTATTTGTCGACATTTGGCGTTGCGGCTTTTCCTGAACTGAACATCACGATTCATCCGGACATCAAATACAGCCCATCGGAAGTTGGACTTGTAATGAACAAAGACAACAAAGAACTTGCTGAAAATGTCAATAAAAAATTGGAAGAAATGCTCGAAGATGGCACCATTTCTGACATCTCCGCTGAGTTTTTCGGCGGTGCGGACGTTTCTGTAAAACCTGACATCGAGTAAGCAAATTGGAGGTTTATATATGAGTGACATCGAATGGGGGCTGCTCTTTGATCCGCAACTGGCCATAGAGTCTCTTCCATACGTATTGGAAGGCATCTGGTACACTTTGCTTATTTCCATCGTCAGCATGGTGCTTGCCTTGTTTATCGGTTTTTTCCTGGCGCTTGCACGGACATCCAAGCTTGTGCTGCTTCAATGGCCGGCACGCCTGTATATCTCCTTTATGCGAGGCGTACCGATTTTAGTCATTCTGTTTTTGCTGTATTTTGCACTGCCCGTCATTGGCGTTGAATTTACCGCTTTGCAGGCTGCTTTGATCGGCTTTACCATTAACTGCGCTGCTTATGTGGCTGAAGTGTTCCGTTCTTCATTGGCTTCTGTCGACAAAGGGCAATGGGAATCTTCCACTGCTCTTGGCCTGACTTATTGGCAGACCATGCGGCGCATCATTTTGCCGCAGTCAGTCCGCATCGCGGTGCCGCCGCTTTCAAATATCTATCTTGATTTGATCAAAGCTTCTTCGCTCGCTGCCATGATCACGGTGCCGGAAGTCTTCCAAAAAGCGCGCGTCGTCGGCGCACGTGAATACGACTTGTTGACACTGCTGATTCTGGTGTCGCTGATTTACTGGGCGATTTGTTCTGTCATGACCGTGCTGCAAAACTACCTGGAGAAGCGCTATGCGGATTATCTGTAACAAAAAAACGAACAAGACCTCCAATTGGAAGTCTTGTTCGTTTTTTATTTGGAAATCTCCTGCTTCTTTTTAATGCCCTGCTACATCCCGTTTTGTAAAAGCCACCCAGGCGGCTACCAGGAACGCAGCAAAATAAACGACCAAGACAACGACCGAGAAAGTCAATGTCATTCCTTCGACTATCGGTTGAGCACCATTAAAATATTGCGAAAGATTCGTATTGGCGAACAAAATATATTTCGACCATTCGTATTGGGAAACAAATGAAACGATGGCGCTTCCCGCCATCATAAGGAAGATGGACAGTCCGATTGCCATGGCGCTGCTTCTGAAAATCGTTGAAATCATAAATGCGAATGTCGCCATCATAATTAGCGTAATCATCTTCAGGCCATAGGACATCAAGATTTCTTTGATTGCATTTCTTTCCGCATAGCCTTCTGCAGTCGTGATGACAATGTCAGGAGAAAGTCCATTCACGCCAAAGAACAGCGCACCGACAATCCAGGAGAAAACAAGAAGCGCTGCAAGCAAGGTAGCCGCGAACACCAGCACCGATACATATTTCGCCAGCAAAATCTTAGTCCGGGATATCGGTCGGATCAGCAGCAGTTTGATGGTTCCCCATTTAAATTCATTCGCCACGATGCCAGCGGCCACAATAATCGTGAACAAACTGAGCAGCGAAGACAACATGGCGTTTTCAAGGACATATTCCCATGCATCATAGGGCTGGGGTTTAATATTATTTTCAAGGTAATAATTATTTTTCTCAATCAACATCGGATTTTCAAAGGCCGCAAATTCATCCTGCTCCATCTCTGCAGCCAGCTCAGCATTTTCTTCCTGCAGTTCCGTTTTCCAGTCTTCTCCGTATTCAGTCTGCAAAATACCAGAATCCATGAACGTATAAATCAGCGCTCCCGCCAAAGCGACGACCGCAATAAACCCAATCATGATCCAGGCGGATTTTTGCGAATACAGTTTGATTTGTTCATTCCATACCAGTTTCAGAAAATTACTCAATTGTGTTCTCCCCTATCAAATCAAAGAATTTGTCTTCCAAAGTCGACTGAAGCACACGCACTCCGTAAACATCCATCCCTTTTTGGATCAACTCTTTCAGTACTTGAGGAATTTGATCTTTGGTTAAGGATAGGACGAGTTCTTTTTTATGGATATTCACTTTTTGTGCAGTTTGCGCCTCCAGAAAATCCTTTGCCGGTTCGAGGGGAAGAACTTCAATATGTACATCTTTCATCTCACTTTGATTTTCCGTAGTCCGAACCGCTTCAATCGCAACCAATTCACCATTTTTGATAATGCCGATCCGGTCGCACATCAGTTCAATTTCGGATAATAAATGACTGGATACGATGACCGCAACATTTTCCTTTTCCGCCAAGTTGCGTATATACTTTCGAATTTCGCGGATGCCGGAAGGGTCGAGTCCATTGGTCGGTTCATCAAGAATTAAAATAGACGGGCGGTGCAGCAACGCCTGTGCAATTCCAAGACGCTGCCGCATCCCCAAAGAATAGCGCCCAGCTTTCTCATGGATCGCTTTTTCCAGACCGACCAGCGATACTACTTCCTGAATGCGTTCGGGTGTAATTCCCTCCAGCATACGGGCAAAATGCTGCAAGTTTTTCAAGCCGCTCATAAACGGATACATTTCAGGATTTTCCACGATTGCCCCGACATGGCGGATGGCTTCTTTGTAATCTTTTTTAATGCTTTTTCCTTCGATTAACACGTCGCCTTCCGTAATGTCCATTAACCCGACCATCATGCGGATCGTCGTCGTCTTCCCCGCGCCGTTCGGCCCAAGAAACCCAAACACTTCTCCTGCACGTATCTCAAAGCTCAACCCTTTAATGATCGGCTTTTTGCCAATCGTTTTCTTCAGATTAATTAATTGCATCGCTATTGCCGGCTTTGACAAAAAAACACCTCCAAATTTTATGTACCTCTATAGCTTTACGAAATGGAACGAAGTAAGTTTCTAAAATTGGAAAATAAATTCATATTTTTTTAAAAAGGAATAATAAGTCGGAATTAGTGAAGGCGGCTGCAATCCCATTTGCAGATGAATAGACGCAAGAAGAGAAACTCAAATTCCAGGAAATTTGCAAAACGAAGAGACGCATCGAATGGTTAGAGAGAAATTAAATTCGGCTTCTTGAAGAAGACATTGGAACGAAAAAGCCAAAGGCTGCTTTGTTTATAAGCAGCCCTTGGCTTTTTCGTTGCATATTCAACTTTGTTCCATGTACACGAGTTCCCATAAATGTCCATCCAGGTCCTGGAAACTCCAGCCATACATATACTCATTGTCCATTTTGTCGTTTGACGCCTTGCCGCCTGCAGCGAGCGCTTTATTGACCATTTCATCGACCGCTTCACGGCTGTCTGCTGATATCGCTGTAATCACTTCGGTGTTGCGGGTTGCGTCCGTTAATTCCTTTTTCGTAAACGTTTTGAAAAACGGTTCCGTCAGCAGCATCACAAAAATATTCTCTCCGGCAATCATGCAAGCCGCTTTTTCATCCGTCATTTCCGGATGGAATTCAAAACCGAGACTGTTGAAAAAACTCTTCGATTTTTCCAAGTCTTTAACCGGCAAGTTAACGTAGATCTCTTTCACCTGCAAACCCATTTTATTCCCTCCTTCCTCTAAAATTCACTCTCCTAACTATTCGGTAAAATTTCTTCATTCCCTTCACTTGGACGTGGAAATTTCGTCCTGCTCAATTGCGGAATTTCTTATGGATTCTCCCGTAGCTGCAGAAAAAAATCCTGCCCCTTTTCAGGAGACAGGATTTCTGTCTGTTAAGTATTGCCGCTTAGCGAATCAACGTATTTTTTAGCTTCCAATAGAGAGAGCCCCAGATGTTCTCTTGCCATCTTAATAGCCTCTATATCTTTTCCATCCTGTAATAATTGCCGCAGTCCCTCATTGACTGGCGGCTCCTTCAGCGGTTCTTCACTGTTGATGGCTGCAATGGTTTTCTGCATGTCCGCCAATTGTTTTTCCATCGCTTTCAAGCGGTTGTCCATCATCCCATAAACCAGATAAACTGCCGCAAGAATTGCTCCAGCTATGACGAGTATCCACGATAAATCCATTTCAAGCACTCCTTTTTGCCAAAAATATTTTGCTTATAGCAGCGCTTTTCCTTTTTGATAAAAACGGTCTCTGTCTACCTGAGGAACGAAAGCACCGCCCGTCGCCCAAACAAGGTGGGTTACATTCCCTTCCTTCAAGCCGTGGTCTTCCAAATAAGAAGTTTTCATCACTTCCCCCGGCCCAATCAGACCTGCAGTTGCAGAAGGTTCGACAAAAATGTCTTCTGTGTCGGCAAGCAATGCCAGCAGCTTGAAGAGTTCGTCATCTTCCAAAGTGTAAATGCCGCTGACCAGCTTTTCACTGGTTACAGAGGCAAAGCTCGATGGGCGCCCTACTGCCAGGCCGTCTGCTTCTGTCCGGTTATCAATACCAAAATCCTGGACGCTTACTTTGTCTTTTTCGCCAGTCAATAAGCCGATTAAGACTGCCGGAGAATGGGTCGGTTCCACGAAAAAGCAATGCACGGCATCGCCGAATACTTGCTTCAAGCCGAACGTGATGCCGCCCGGTGCACCGCCTACGCCGCATGGCAAATAGACGAATAAAGGATGGCTTGCATTGACTGTAATCTGTGCTTCTTCGAGCTGTTTTTTCAAACGGAACGCTGCCACGCTGTATCCCAGGAACAGATGCTTCGATTTTTCATCATCGACAAAATACGCATTGGCATCCGTTTCGGTCTGCGCCCTGCCAAGTGCGACCGCTTCGCTGAAGTCGCCGGCACATTCATGGACAATGGCCCCATTTGCGCGCAGCAAATCTTTCTTCCACTGCTTGGCATCCGCCGACATGTAGACGGATGTTCGAAAGCCGAGCCGTGCACCGACGATGCCAATGCTGAGCCCGAGATTGCCGGTAGATCCGACGCCAATTGAATAATTGCTGAAAAACTGCTTGAATGCCGGTTTTGAGAACAACTCGTAATTGTCTTCTTCCTTCAGGAGCCCTTCTTCCATCGCCAATTGTTCTGCATGGTACAGCACTTCATAAACGCCACCGCGCGCTTTGACAGATCCTGCAATCGGCAGCTCATTGTCGCATTTCAAGAAAAGCGCCCCTTGGACTGCACTGTGGTAATGGGCATTCAGTGCTTTCTGCATTTCCGGAATTTTGCGGACGGGCGACTCAATGATGCCGTCAGACGGTTCCGCATCCGCAAATTCTTTAGCTAAATAAGGAGCAAAGCGCTGCCATAGCGATTCCGCCCGTTTCATATCCTCCAGAGAAACCGGAAGTTCGGGAAGTACCGCCATTTCCGATAATTTGGGATTTTGCCACATCACCGGCTTTAAAGATATGATGTCTTGCAATAACGGATATCGCTGCTTCCATTCGTTGATTTTCTGCTGGCTTTGCATTGATTTCATCCCCTCCGACTAAAGATGGTCTTTGCTCCATCATACACGAAAATCGTTTATTTTCTTGAAAAGCCGCTGATTATTTTCGAAGCAGCGAGAAGCAATAGCCCTGCGATTATAAACATCCACCATCCGATAGAGATCACAGGACCGAATTCCGGAATCAGGATGATTGCAAGCATCATCACGGCAAATGCTCCTCCGCCTGCCAAACCAGCTTTAACATAGCCGCTAAACGATTTTTTCTTAGGTTTGAACAACGTGGAGCGCATAATTTTGAAAAACAGCACCACGCCGACAAAGCCAATTCCCGTAATAACGATCAACAAACTGAGCAACTGGCCAAGCGATACGTCGGTCTCTACAGGTTCGAACAAAGATATTAGCAGATTTATGGCCCCGTAAGTCAAACTGAACCAGCCGGCCAATCCCGCTACTTGTGAGATGGCGAATAAAGCGGAACTGCGCTTTTTCTCACGCGGCAAGTTTTCAATCAGTTCATCTGCATAGGCTTTTGGATTGCTGCCAAAAACTTCAGCCGCAGACTTCCCGTATTGCTGGCCTTCCAGCAAATGGTCAAGCAAATCCATCAGGACTTCTTCGGTGGCATGTTCATCAACCCGAAGATCAGTCCGCACATACACCAGAAAATCTTCGTAAACCGCCAAATTTTCCTCATTCAAGTCTTCCCGTTTGTTGTTGTTCTGTTCAATCAATTCATCTGTCATCCTCATTGTGTTCCACCCCTTTTCAGTAATTCACTGACTGGTGCTGCAATTTGGCGCCATTCTTCCGAAATTTCTTCGAGCTCTTTTTTGCCGCTGTCGGTCAAAAAATAATACTTGCGGTTCGGGCCGGATGCGGAAGGCCGCATTTCCCCTTTGATGAAGCCGTTTTTCTGGAGCCGGAGCAGTACAGGATAAATGGTGCCGTCACTGATGTCCGGCAGCCCGATCTGCTGCAGCTTCTGTGACAATTCGTAGCCATAAACCGGTTCCGCTTCCACTACCGCCATGACGCAGGCATCCAGTACCCCTTTCAATAATTGGCTTCTGCTCGCCATATAGTTGTCCACCTCCACGGTACTTGGCAAAACAAGATAGCTAAGTTAAAAAATAGCTACCTTGCGTAGCCAAGTAGTTGCCTACATCTTATTTTATTTTCAGAAAATTGTCAACGGGTATGTTGAAATTTTTTGCTTACTGTCCGTTCGACAGTATATACTGTCTGCCGAACCTCAAATACTGTCCGGAAATGCCTTTTTACTGTCCGCAACAAAAAAAGCCGACCCAAAGGTCAGCTTTATAGGGTTCCTGCTTTCAAACTTTCGTGCCAATCGGCGAGCATCGGCAAATCTTCTTCTGAAATGGCGTTCATTTCCATCGCTTCTTCGACCAGTGCCGGGAAGTTGGTCAGCGTATGGAATGTAAAGCCTGCGCCGGTAATCGCTTCGATCGACTGCGGCAAATCGTATGTAAAAATGGCGACGATGCCGAGCACGTCAAAGCCGGCTGCTTTCAAGCCTTCTGCTGCCTGCAGGACAGAGCCGCCTTTGGAAATCAAATCTTCCACAACCACGACTTTTTTGCCGGGTTCGACCTTGCCTTCAATCATATTGCCCTGGCCATGCTCTTTCGCTTTCGAACGCACGTAAACCATCGGCAAGTCCAGAAGATCACTAACCCAGGCAGCATGCGGAATGCCGGCGGTTGCCGTTCCTGCCACCACTTCACAGTCCGGATAGGATTCCTGAATCAGTCCCGCCAATCCTTTGGCGATCTCTTTCCGAACCTTAGGGTACGACATCGTCAGGCGGTTGTCGCAGTAAATCGGTGATTTGATGCCGGATGCCCAAGTGAACGGGTCTTGCGGGCGCAGTTCGACTGCACCGATATTGAGTAATTGTCTTGCGATATGCTGTTTCATCATTGACCGCTCCATTCGTTTTTGATTTGGCGGTAGCTTGCCGCCGGATCAGGCGATTTCGTAATGGCCCGTCCGACAACGATATGCGTCGAGCCCTGCTCACGGGCCGTTGCGGGCGTCGCGACCCGTTTCTGGTCGTCCGCTGCGCCGTCTGCCAAGCGGATGCCCGGTGTGACTTTCAAAAATTCTTCTCCGCACGCATCTTTGATGCCGTTTGCTTCCAATACCGAACAGACCACGCCGTCGAGGCCGGCCCGTTTGGCTTGTTTGGCATAATGTAAAACGGACTCTTCCAGGCTGACGTAAATGAGTTGGTCTTCGTGCATCTGGTTTTCATCGGTTGACGTCAGTTGGGTGACGGCAATCAGCTTCGTATCGCTTCCTGCAAGCCCGCGTTTAGCCGCATGCATCATGTCAAAGCCGCCTGCCGCGTGGACATTTGTTAAGTCCACCCCTAATTTTGCCAAGCCCCTCATTGCCGCTTCCACGGTATTCGGAATATCGTGCAATTTCAAGTCCAGGAAAATCTGATGGCCCATCTTCTTGATGCTGCGAACCAGTTCCGGCCCTTCCTGGTAAAAGAGCTCCATGCCCACTTTGACAAAAAGCGGTTCGTCAAACTTTGACAGGAAGTCCTCTACTTGTTGTTTTGATGAAAAGTCTAACGCAATAATGGGTTTATTCACAGACGGTGGCTCCTTCCGACAAGTTCTTCTATGGATTCATATCCAAGCTCGTGCAATTTTTCCGGCAGCTGGCTGATGATTTCCGGACAGACGAACGGATTGACAAAGTTCGCCGTTCCGACTGCCACTGCATTTGCACCGGCTGACAAGAAGTCGATGACATCGTTGACATCTGCCACTCCGCCCATTCCGATGATCGGCAAATCGGTTTGCTTGCGCACTTCATACACCATGCGAAGCGCAACCGGTTTGACTGCAGGGCCGGACAGGCCGCCTGTAATATTGGCAATGACCGGGCGCCCGGTTTTAGCATCGAGGCGCATGCCGAGCAGCGTGTTGATCATCGTGATGCCATCCGCGCCGCCCTCTTCCACTGCTTTGGCAATCGATACAATATCGGTGACGTTCGGGGATAATTTGATGTATACCGGGACTGATGAAACGTCTTTGACAGCGCGCGTCAATTCCTTTGCGATGTCTGGGTCCGTGCCGAATGTGATGCCGCCTTGTTTGACGTTCGGGCAGGAAATATTGATTTCCAGTGCATGGACATTCGGAGACTCCGAAATCGCTTTTGCCACTTCCACATAATCTTCCGTTGTGGTGCCAGCGACGTTTGCGATGATCGGCACGTCGTATTGCTCCAGACGCGGCAGTTCTTCGCCGAGCACTTTTTGAAGCCCTGGATTTTGGAGGCCGATGGCGTTCAACATGCCGGAAGCCGTCTCGGCAACACGCGGCGTCGGGTTCCCAAGACGCGTTTCGACCGTCGTCGCTTTGATCATAATGGCGCCGAGCGCGGATAAATCGTAAAGCTGTGAATATTCCTTGCCAAAACCGAAGCAGCCGGAAGCCGGCATAATCGGGTTTTTCAAATCAAGTCCTGGAAGTTGTACGTTTAAATTTGTCATGAAATCACTACCCCCGCTGGAAATACCGGTCCATCCGAACATACTTTGATGTAATCCGTTTCACTCCTTGTTGTCCGGCACACACAGGCGAAACAAGCACCGATGCCGCAGCTCATGCGCTGTTCATAGGACAGGAAGCCCTGTTTCTCGGGATACGCCCATTGCACCGCTTCAAGCATCGGCGTCGGTCCGCAACTGTAATACGTATCAAAATCCTTCGGCAGTTCATTCAGAATATGAGTGACAAACCCCTGCGTGCCGTGGGAGCCGTCGACGGTCGCAATATGCGTATCGCCGAGCTGCCGGAATTTGTCTTCATAGAACACTGCTCCTTTGCTTTCGAAGCCGAGGATATGGACCGTTTCGATGCCTTTTGCGTTCAGCTCTTTCGCCAGTTCATAAAGCGGCGGCACCCCGATGCCTCCGCCAATCAAGTAGGCTTTCTGTTTGGCTTGTTCCACCGGGAAGCCGTTGCCGAGCGGCCCAAGAATATCAACGGTGTCGCCGGCTTTTTTCTCGGACAGCAAAGTGGTCCCTCTGCCTTCCGCCCGATAGATCATGGTGAACTGGGAAGCAGCGTAATCAATCGATGCTACCGAAATCGGACGGCGCAGCAATGGTTCAAAGCTGTCCGCTACCCTTACGTGGACAAACTGCCCCGGGGCTTTCATTTCCCCGGTCAATTCGCCCTGCACCGTCAATTCGAAAATATGATGGGCAATTTCCTGTTGTTTTGTGACAACCATCCGTTCTTGTTTGATCATACGCCAGCTCCCATTTCTTCTGCAGAAAATGTCATTGATTCGATGACGCGCAGCATCGCTTCTGCTGTGTCGAGCGACGTTAAGCACGGTACACCGTTTTCCACCGATTCGCGGCGGATGCGGAAACCGTCCCGCTCCGGCTGTTTGCCTCGCGTCAAGGTATTGATGACCAGCTGAGCATCACCGTTTTGGATCACATCAATCAAGGTCTTGCCTTCTGAACCGATCTTGCCGATCGTCGTCACGCGGATGCCTGCCAGTTCGAGCGACTTTGCAGTTCCTTCGGTCGCCAGGATGTGGTAGCCGATTGCAGTGAAACGTCTCGCCAGGCCGATTGCTTCCGCTTTGTCTTTATCGGAAATTGTCATCAGCACAGAACCGTGGTCTTTGATTTCCATGCCTGCTGCTACAAGTCCTTTGTAGAGGGCTTTTTCAAGCGTGGAATCTTTGCCCATCACTTCGCCTGTCGATTTCATTTCCGGTCCGAGCGTGATGTCGACGCGGCGCAGTTTCGCGAACGAGAACACCGGCACTTTCACATAGACGCCTTTTGAAAGCGGCGCAAGTCCAGGAGTGAAGCCCTGTTCCGTGATGCTGTGTCCGAGAATCGCTTTCATGGCGATATTGGCCATCGGGATGGCCGTAATCTTGCTCATGAACGGCACCGTCCGGCTAGAGCGAGGATTCACTTCGATGACGAACACTTCGCCTTTTGAAATGACGTACTGGATGTTCAACAAGCCGACAATGTTCAAGCCTTTTGCCAGGCGGGTCGTGTAATCGACCAGGGTGTCCAGCAGTTCCTGGGAGATGTTCTGCGTCGGGTAGACCGCAATCGAATCGCCTGAGTGGACGCCGGCACGTTCGATATGTTCCATGATCCCTGGAATCAAGACGTTTTCTCCGTCCGAAATGGCGTCGACTTCGATTTCAATCCCCGTCAAATACCGGTCCACCAGCACCGGATGTTCCGGGCTCGCTTCCACGGCATGCTCCATATAATGGCGCAGGTCCTTTTCGTTGTAGACGATTTCCATCGCGCGCCCTCCGAGGACGTAGGACGGGCGGACAAGTACCGGATAGCCGATGTCTGAAGCGATGACCACCGCTTCTTGCGCTGATACTGCTGTTTTGCCGAGCGGCTGCGGAATACCGATTTCATGCAGGGCCGCTTCGAATTTATTGCGGTTTTCCGCACGGTCCAAGTCTTCCAGAGACGTACCGAGAATTTTCACGCCGTTTTGTTCCAGCTTGTCTGCCAGATTGATGGCCGTCTGGCCGCCGAACTGGACGACAACGCCTTTTGGCTGTTCAATTTCAATGATGTGCATGACATCTTCAACCGTCAGCGGCTCAAAGTACAATTTATCCGAAATGGAGAAGTCGGTGGAAACCGTTTCCGGGTTGTTGTTGATGATGATTGCTTCGTAACCTGCTTCTTTGATGGCCCAGACAGAATGGACCGTGGCATAATCGAATTCGACGCCTTGGCCGATGCGGATCGGACCTGATCCAAGGACGATGATGCTTTCTTTGTCGGTCCGGATCGATTCGTTTTCGTCTTCGTAGGTGCCGTAGAAATACGGTGTTTCCGATTCGAACTCCGCGGCGCATGTATCAACCATTTTATAGACCGGCATCAATTTCTGTTCTTTTCTCCAGTTGTAGACTTCCTGGGCAGTGGTTCCCCAGAGCTTGGCAATTGTAATGTCCGCAAAGCCCATCCGTTTCGCTTTTTTCGCTGCTGCAAAGTCAAAGCGGTTTTCTTTCAGCACATTCTCGAACTGGACAATGTTTTCGAATTTTTTCAAGAAGAACAAGTCGATTTGGCTCCAGCTGTGGATGGTTTCAATGCTCACCCCGCGGCGAAGTGCTTCCCCGATAAAGAACAAGCGCTCATCGCCGGCCCGGCAAATGCGTTTTTGGATCCACTCATCGCTCATGGCATCTGCATTTTTCAAAGCCAAATGGAACTGTCCGGTTTCAAGGGAGCGGACGGCTTTCAAAATCGCCTCTTCAAATGAGCGGCCCATCGCCATGACTTCTCCTGTGGCTTTCATTTGTGTGCCCAAGTTGCGTTTTGCCGATTCGAACTTGTCGAACGGCCAGCGTGGAATTTTTGCTACTACATAATCGAGTGCCGGTTCGAACGAGGCATACGTGCGCCCCGTTACCGGGTTGATCATTTCATCGAGCGTCAGGCCGACTGCAATTTTTGCCGCGAGTTTGGCAATCGGATAGCCCGTCGCTTTGGAAGCGAGTGCCGAAGAACGGCTGACGCGCGGGTTCACTTCGATGATGTAGTACTGGAAGCTGTATGGGTCGAGTGCCAGCTGGACGTTGCAGCCGCCTTCGATTTTCAATGCCCGGATGATTTTCAGCGAGACATTGCGCAGCATCTGGTATTCCCGGTCAGACAAAGTCTGGCTCGGCGCTACGACAATCGAATCGCCGGTATGGATGCCGACGGGATCGATGTTTTCCATATTGCAGACGACGATGGCTGTGTCGTTGGCGTCTCGCATCACTTCATATTCGACTTCTTTCATTCCGGCAATCGATTTCTCGAGCAAACATTGCGTGACCGGGCTGTATTTCAATCCGCTCGTGACGATTTCCTGCAGTTCCTCTTGCGTGTGGCAGATGCCGCCGCCAGTACCGCCAAGCGTGAACGCCGGGCGGACAATCACTGGGAATCCGACGCGCTCAACGAAATTCTGGGCTTCGTCAAGGTTGTGGATAATATCGGAATCCGGAACCGGTTCGCCGAGTTCATTCATCAAAGTGCGGAACAAATCGCGGTCTTCCGCTTTATGGATGGCTTCGAGTTTCGTCCCCAAAATTTCGATACCCAGTTCATCCAGGATTCCCGATTCGTCCAGTTCAATCGCCATATTGAGCCCCGTCTGGCCGCCAAGCGTCGGAAGCAGCGCATCCGGACGTTCTTTCCGGAGAATGCGGCTGACAAAATCCAGTGTAATCGGCTCGATGTAGACCTTATCGGCGATTTCGGTATCAGTCATGATCGTTGCCGGATTGGAGTTAATCAGGATGACGCGGTAGCCTTCTTCTTTTAACGCCAGGCAGGCTTGTGTTCCGGCATAGTCAAATTCTGCAGCTTGTCCGATCACAATGGGACCGGAACCGATTACGAGGATACTTTGAATGTCTTGTCTTTTAGGCATATTGCTGCTCCTTTCGAGTTGCGCTCATGATGTCGATAAAACGGTCGAACAGGTAGTTGGAATCTTCCGGGCCAGGCGATGATTCCGGATGATATTGCACAGTGAATGCCGGGTAGTCCAAGTGGGCAAGCCCTTCGTTTGTGCCGTCGTTGATGGCTCTATGCGTCACTTTCAGGCGTGTGCCTTTCAAGGTTTCTTCATCCACTGCATAACCGTGGTTCTGGGACGTAATTTCCACTCTTCCGGTCGTCAAATCTTTTACCGGATGGTTGCCGCCGCGGTGGCCGAATTTCAGTTTGAATGTCCCGGCGCCACACGCACGTGCAAACAATTGGTGGCCGAGGCAGATGCCGAACAGAGGCACTTGGCCAAGCAGTTCACGGACCACATCCACGCACTCTTCGACGTCTTTCGGGTCTCCCGGTCCGTTTGACAGCATGATGCCGTCCGGCCCCCAGGCAAGAATTTCCTGAGCTGTCGTGTTGTAAGGCACGACGATCACGTCGCAGTCGCGCTTGTTCAGTTCACGCAAGATGCCGTGCTTCATGCCGTAGTCGATCAGCACCACCCGTTTGCCGCGTCCCGGGCTTGGATAAGGACGCGCCGTGGAAACTTGCGCCACTTGGTTATGCGGCAACTCCGTCCCTTCCAGCTTTGCCACCACTTCAGCGACATTCACTTGTTCTCCGGCTGCCGTCAAGACGCCTTTGATGGAACCTTTCGAGCGGATCAGCCGCGTCAGTTTGCGCGTATCGATTTCCGCGATTCCTGGAATGTTTTTCATGCGGAACAATTCGTCGAGCGTGGCGTTGCAGCGGAAGTTCGATGGGAATTCCGCCATTTCGCGGACGACCATGCCTTTTACAGCAGGCTCGATCGATTCAAAATCATCGCTGTTGATGCCGTAATTGCCGATCAGCGGGTAGGTCATCGTGACAATCTGGCCGCAGTAGGAAGGATCCGACAAAATTTCCTGATAGCCGGTCATGCTCGTGTTGAACACCACTTCGCCGACTGAAGCATTGTCGCTGCCGAATGCCGTGCCTTCAAATACCGTACCGTCTTCTAAGATCAAATAACGTTTCATCAGTTTGTCTCCTCCTGCCATACGATTTGTCCGCCGTAAATTGTCATTGCCGGCCATCCTGTGCAGTTCCAGCCGCCGAATGGAGTGTTTTTTCCTTTTGATAAAAATTCATCAACGTTGATTGGCTGCTCTTTTTCCAGATCCAGGAGCACCAGGTCCGCTTGTTTGCCGATTTCGAGTGTGCCGTACGGCAGACCGAATGTTTCACTCGGTTTGACCGTCAGCCAGTCGATCAATTGCTGCAGCGTCCATTTGCCGGTTTCGACAAACTTTGTGTACAACAGCGGAAACGCTGTTTCAAATCCGACGATGCCAAACGGCGCTTTATCCATGCCGTTCGTTTTTTCTTCCAGTGTATGCGGCGCATGGTCGGTGGCAATAAAGTCGAGTGTGCCGTCCAATAAGCCTTCGTGCAGCGCTGCCAGATCTTCTTTCGCCCGGAGTGGCGGGTTCATTTTCCAGTTGGCATCGTCTCCCGGAATGTCGTCTTCACTCAGCAGCAAATGGTGCGGCGTGACTTCTGCAGTCACGCGGACGCCTGCCCGTTTCGCATCGCGGATGACGCGCACCGATTCTTTGGTGGAGACGTGGCAGACGTGGTAATGGGCGCCTGCCGCTTCCGCCAGCAGAATGTCGCGTGCAATATGCACCGATTCCGCAATCGACGGAATGCCTTTCAAGCCAAGTTCTTTGCTGCGCATGCCTTCGTGCATAACGCCGTCGTAGATCAGGCTATTGTCTTCACAATGCGCCACGACCGGCATATCGATTTTGGCTGCGTCCAGCATCGTTTCATACATCATACCTGCCTGCTGGATGCCGACGCCGTCATCGGTGAAGGCGAAAGCGCCGTTGTCTTTTAACTCCTGCAAATTCGTGCGTTCTTTCCCGGCTTCCCGGATGGTGATGGAAGCATACGGCAAAACTCGGATAAGCGCATTTTTTTCAATCAAAGCGTTGACATGCTGCAGGTTTTCTTTCGTATCCGGCACCGGCCGCGTATTTGGCATCGCACAGATTGTCGTATAGCCGCCTTTGGCTGCTGATTTCGTCCCGCTTTCGATTGTTTCCTTTTGCTCGCCGCCCGGTTCACGCAAATGCACGTGAACGTCTACAAATCCTGGTGCGATCATCCGGCCTTTGCCGTCGAGTTGGGTTTCGCCTTTGGAAGATAGTTCTGTACCGATCTCTTCGATCTTCCCTTGTGCCACCCGCACATCTTTTTCGTTCAGTTCTCCGTTTTCCAGTACCTTGACGTTTTTAATCAACAAATCCATTCTCAATCTCTCCCTTTCAATGCATATTCCAGTACAGCCATCCGGACAAACACACCGTTTGCCATTTGTTTGAATATCCGTGAGCGTTCGCATTCCACTAAGCAATCCGCGATTTCGACACCTCGATTGATAGGCGCCGGATGCATAATGATGGCCGTGTCTTTCATTTTCCGTTCGCGCTCCACTGTCAATCCGTATTGTTCATGGTAATTTTCCTTTGAGAATAAAGCCGATACCGCGTGGCGTTCGTGCTGGACGCGCAGCATCATGACGACATCCGTATCCGGAAGCAATTCATCCAGGTTTTGCGAGGTTTCATAGCCGCCGCTCCATTCTTCCGGGCAGACGAACGATACTTCAGCCCCCAGCTGCTTCAAGGCAGCCGCATTGGATTTGGCAACCCGGCTATGGGCAATGTCACCGACAATGGTCACGTGAATGCCTTCAAAGCGGCCAAACTCCTGGTGGATTGTGTACAAGTCGAGCAGCGATTGCGTCGGGTGCTGCCCTGAGCCATCACCGCCGTTGATGATGGCGACGTTGCAGCCTTTCAGCTCTTCGTAATAGGCTTCTTCTTCGTGGCGGATGACAATGCCGTCCACTCCAATCGACTCGAAAGTTTTGACCGTGTCATACAAGGTTTCGCCTTTTTGGACACTGGAGAAGGCTGTTTCAAATGGAAGTACGGTCAGCCCCATGCGGTGTTCGGCCATTTCAAAGCTCATTTTGGTCCGTGTGCTTGGCTCGTAGAACAGATTGACGATGGTTCCCGTCATGGGATGCTGTTCGCCGCGTTCGAATTCTCCTGCCCGTTTCAGCAATTTCATGATGGTCCGGTTTTTCAAGTGGTTCATTGTCAGTACGTTTGGCAAGTGGATCCCTTCCTTTCATTAAAAAACACCTTCCTGAGAGCAGGAAGGTGTGAGGAAATAAAGGCATGGTTCGCCCTTGCTTCGACCCTTTCCATGCCTCTCTGGACATTCATTAAAAGGTGATTATGCAGTTCCGTGATCAATTTCTTCTTTGTTGCGCCCTGGCAGGACGAGGTTTAACAGTACGCCGATGATGGCAGCAAGCGCCATTCCTTCGATTGAGAACGACTCGCTGAACTGGATTTTCGCTCCGCCGATCCCGATGACCAGGATGACTGAGGAGATGACCAAATTGCGTTTGTCGCCGAAGTTGATGCGGTTGTCGACCAGCATGCGTAAGCCGGATGAAGCGATAATCCCGAACAGCAGGATGGAAATGCCGCCGAGCACCGCAGTTGGAATCGTCTCGATGACGGCCATCAGTTTTCCGAAGAATGAGAAGGCGATGGCGAACACTGCTGCTCCGATGATGACGTAGACGCTGTATACCCGGGTGATGGCGAGGACGCCGATGTTTTCCCCGTAAGTCGTTTTTGGCGGTCCGCCGACGAAAGATGAAATCAATGTGCCGAGCCCGTCGCCGAGAATCGAGCGGTGAAGCCCGGGATCTTTTATGTAATTGCGTTCTACAATTTTTCCGAGCACCAGCTGATGGCCGATGTGTTCAGAAATCGTCACGATTGCAATCGGCACCATGACGAACAGCAAGGTTGGCGTGACGGTAAAGCTGTAGTCGATGCCGGGAATCAGGAAGTCCGGCACCTGGAACCAGGTCGCTTGGGCGATCGGTGCGTAATCGATAATGCCGATTGCCGCCGAGTAGATGTAGCCGGCGATGATGCCGATCAGGATGGGCATCAGGCTGATAATGTTTTTAAAGTAGATATTGCAGATGATGGCGGTAATCAGCGTGACCAGTGCGGCTGAGAAATGCTTCATGCTGTATTGGCTCACGCCGTCGACCGTGATGTTCATGGCCATGTCAACCGCTGTTCCGGATAATGCCAGCCCGATGACGATGATGACCGGCCCGACCACAATCGGCGGCAGGAGCTCCATCAGCCAGCGGTAGCCGGTTTTCCAAATGATGAGTGCGACAATGGCGTAGACGAGTGACACAAACATGGCTCCGATCATCGCTGAGCCGATGCCGCCCGTTTCAGTTGCAATGGTGATCGGGACGATAAAGGCGAAAGACGAACCGAGGTACGCCGGCACTTTAAACTGGGTGATCAGGATGAAGATGATGGTCGCGATGCCGCTTGTCAACAGCGCAATCGCCGGGCTTAAGCCGACCAGTTTCGGAACGAGAATCGTTGCGCCGAACATGGCGAACATGTGCTGAAGGCTCAATGAAATCCATTGGACCGTTTTCGGTTGATCTTGTACATCCAATACTGCTTCATTCATTGCTGCTTCTCTCCGTTTCTATTCATGGATCGCTACACGGTCGCTGCCGTCGCTTTCTTCCATTTGCACCACAATGCGTTCATTGCTCGACGTCGGAATGTTCTTTCCGACAAAATCTGCCCGGATCGGCAATTCCCGGTGTCCCCGGTCAACCAGCACCGCCAGCTGAATCTGGGCGGGGCGCCCAAGGTCCATGACAGCATCCATAGCCGCTCTGACCGTTCTTCCCGTATAAAGCACATCATCGACCAAAATCACTTTCTTGTTCGAGATATTGTGTTCGATGTCCACTTGCTGGACAAGCGGTTCCTGATTTTTCGTTTTCACGCTCAAATCGTCCCGGTAAAGTGTAATGTCCAGTTCGCCTTTTAAAATTGGCTTGCCTTCAATTTGTTCGATTTTTTCAGCGAGCCGTTTTGCAATGAATGCGCCTCTTGTTTTGATGCCGACTAAGATGCAGTCGTCTATTCCTTTATTGCGCTCAATGATTTCGTGGGCAATTCGCGTTATGGCCCGCGTAATCGCTTTTTCATCCAAAATCCCTGCTTTTTCCACCATGTGTTCCACTCCTTTTCCAAATAAAAAACCTCTTGCCTGAGAGGCAAGAGGTTAGATGCGCAGAAAAATTCAGCATGGAAGACAGTCTCCCAGCCAGCGTAAATACCTTCTCGGCCTCTCTGGACCGTTTTTAAAGGTGTTGCTTATTCGATTTGTTTTTTTAAGTATAAAGAACAGTCAACCGCTTTGTCAATCTTTCTCTCGAAGAGATTCCAAAAGCTCTGCAAACTCTGCTGGCGGCTCTGCCGAAAACTCCAAGTATTCGCCTGTTCGCGGATGATCAAAACCGATTACTTCAGCATGCAATGCCTGGCCGCCGATATCCATTGTTTTCTTCGGTCCGTATTTTGGATCGCCTACTAACGGGAACCCGATGTATTTCATATGGACACGGATTTGGTGGGTGCGGCCTGTTTCCAAACGGCATTCCACTAAAGTGAAATTGCCGAAGCGCTCCAGTACACGGAAATGTGTCACGGCGTGTTTGCCTTTGTCGATGACAGCCATTTTCTGGCGGTCTTTCGAGTCACGGCCGATCGGGGCTTCAATTGTCCCTTTATCGTGCGGAATATGGCCATGGACAAGCGCCACATATTTGCGCGTAACGGTTTTCTTCACCAATTGATCGACCAATGACGTATGCGCCATATCATTTTTGGCAACCATCAATAAACCGGAAGTGTCTTTATCGATGCGGTGGACAATTCCGGGACGGGCTATGCCGTTAATTCCGGACAAGTCCTTGCAATGGAACATCAGCCCGTTGACAAGCGTTCCTTTTGCGTGTCCGGGAGCCGGATGGACCACCATGCCTCTTGGCTTGTTCACAACTAATACATCCGCGTCTTCGTAAGCGATTTCGAGGTTCAAGTCTTCCGGAACAACGTCCAGTTCTTCCAGCAGCGGTGGCGAAACAATGATGATATCGTCCAGACGCACTTTGTAATTCGGTTTGACTGTTTCGCCGTTGACTTTCACAGCGCCGTCTTTCACCCAGTTGGCAATTTGCGAGCGGGACCAGTCTTCGTCGATTGATGATACAGCTTTATCAATCCGCACACCGGCCATTTCTTCTGTTATTTCTATTGTCAAATCTTCAATTTCCATTAAGACACCTTTTTCTTTTCTTGTTTTTCGTCAATGATGATAAATAAGATCATCAATACCACACCTATTGTCAATGCAGCATCCGCCACATTAAAAATCGGGAAATCGTAATTGATGACAGGAATCAGCACATCCACAAAGTCCACTACTTCTCCGCGCAGCATCCGGTCAATAAAGTTTCCGATTGCACCGCCGAGCAGCACCATCAAACTCAATTGAAACAACGGTTTTCCGGTTGCGTGCTTATGAAAATACCAAAGAATCCCGGCTATTACAGCCACTGTGATAATGGCGAACAGCCACATCTGCCCTTCCAGCATCCCCCAGGCAGCTCCGCGGTTCCGGTGCGAAAGCCAGCCAAGATAGGGGTCCAGAACAGCGATCCGTTCACCCAATTCCATATTTTTTACTACCAGCCACTTGGTCCATTGATCAAGTGCAATGATCACTAATGCAATTCCATAATAAAGTATAAACATGTGTTTCCCCCGTCAATTCATCAGTCAGTTTATTTTACCACATCCCGCCTCGAAAAAGGAAACTGGCTGAAATGTCCCAATAGGATACGAGTCCTTGTCTGCCGATATTGTGCAAACGAGCTAGATAAGTTATTTCTGCTAGTAAGCCTATTCAGTACTATTCAAACGATAGATGCTTTGAGCGGCAAAAGCAGTATATTCGATTCCTTTCAAGCAACTACAAGCTAAACAGCGTAACTTTATAACGAAAATAAACAAAAAAGCTGCCAGGATTTCTCCCGGCAGCTTTCCAGTATTCGTATTATGCGTATTGTTTTTCGACGACGCTTGCACAACGCGGGCATAGAGCCGGATGTGATTCGTTTTTGCCGATTTCTTCAGAGATTGTCCAGCAGCGTTCGCATTTTTCGCCTGACGCTTTTTCGACAACCACTGCCACTTTGTTTAATTTCAAAGCCTGTTCCGGTGCTTGTTCAAGCGCTCCGCCGAACTCGTATTGGGATACGATGAACAGTTGAGCTACGTTTTCATCCACGGAAGAAAGCAAGCTGTTTACTTCTTCTGATCCGTAAACGGTCACTTTGGCTTCAAGTGATTTCCCGATGGTTTTCGCAGCACGGGCTTCTTCCAATGCTTTCAATACATCGTCACGGACGTCCATAAAGTTCGTCCATTTCGCTTCCAGGTCAGCAAATGCCGGGTTTTCTTCGCTTTCAGGGAAATCCGTCAGCTGAACGCTTTCTTCTTCCACAAAGCCTAAGTAGCCCCACATTTCGTCTGTCGTATGCGGGATGATCGGCGTTGCCAATTTCAGGATAGCCATCAAGGAATCGAACATAACCGTCTGCATTGCACGGCGGTGTGGATGGTCAGCCGCTTCAATGTACACAACGTCTTTCGCCACATCCAGGTAGAATGAGCTCAAGTCATTTGCACAATAGCCATTCAACGCGTGATAGATCGAAGAGAATTCATACGTTTCGTAGCCTTTGCGGGCTGTCTCGATCATCTTCTGCAATTTCATGACCATATACTGATCCATTTCGCGCATATCTTCAAATGCGACGCGGTGTTCTTTTTCATTGAAATCCGCCAAGTTTCCGTGAAGGAATTTCAAGGTGTTGCGGATTTTTCGGTAAACTTCCGACACTTGCTTGAAGTTGTCGTCTGATACGCGCACATCAGCGGTGTAGTCAACAGACGCTACCCATAGGCGAAGGATATCTGCGCCCATCTGGTTCATGACTTTCGCTGGAACGATGACGTTGCCGAGTGATTTACTCATTTTGCGGCCATTGCCGTCCAATGTAAATCCGTGGCTCAAGACCCCTTTGTAAGGCGCGATGCCGTTGATGGCGACGCTTGTCGTCAAAGATGAGTTGAACCAGCCGCGGTATTGGTCAGAGCCTTCCAAATACAAGTCCGCCGGGTATTGAAGGTCTTCGCGTTCTTCAAGGACGCCTTGGTGAGACGAACCTGAATCGAACCAAACGTCCATGATGTCGGTTTCTTTGACGAAGATGCCGTTCGGGCTGCTTGGATGTGTAAATCCTGGCGGCAATAATTCGGCAGCTGTGCGTTCGAACCAGACGTTTGAACCGTGTTCACGGAACAATTCGGCAATGTGCGAGATGGTTTCTTTTGTGATAACCGGATCGCCGTTTTCTGCATAAAATACAGGAATCGGCACGCCCCAAACGCGCTGGCGCGAGATATTCCAGTCGCCTCGGTCGCGCAGCATATTGAATAGGCGCGTTTCGCCCCATGCCGGCGTAAAGCTTGTTTCGTTAATCGCTTTTAGAATCTGGTCGCGGAAAGCATCGATGGAAACGAACCATTGAGCCGTCGCCCGGTAGATTACCGGTTTTTTCGTACGCCAGTCATGCGGGTATGAATGCGTGATGAACGACAAGTGCACAAGTGCGCCTGCTGCGTCCAAAGCTTCTGTGATGGATTTATTGGCTTTGTCATAGAACTGGCCTTCAAACCCTGGAGCTTCGTCCGTCATGACGCCTTTTTCATCAACCGGGCAAAGAACGTCCAAGCCGTACTTTTTGCCGATCAGGAAGTCATCTTCCCCATGCCCTGGAGCTGTATGGACAAAACCGGTACCGGAATCGATCGTTACGTGCTCCCCGAGCATCATCAGTGAAGTGCGGTCATACAGCGGGTGTTGGGTGAGGATATGCTCAAACTGGACGCCTTTGATTTCGCGCACCACTTCATAATCCGTCCATTCCACTTCTTTCGCCACTTCATCCAGCAAATCCTGAGCCACCACATACAACGATCCGTTTACGGAAACTTCCACGTAGTTGAAATCGGCATGTGCTGAGATTCCCAAGTTTGCCGGGATGGTCCAAGGAGTTGTTGTCCAGATCAGCACGTTCGTGCCTTCTGCCAAAACGCCTTTGCCGTCCACAACTTTGAAAGCAACGTAAATTGATGGTGATTTCTTGTCTGCATATTCGATTTCTGCTTCCGCCAGTGAAGATTCACTTGAAGGGGACCAGTAAACCGGTTTTAACCCTTTATAGATATAGCCTTTGTTCGCCATTTTGCCGAATACTTCGATTTGGCGGGCTTCATAGGCAGGCTTCAACGTTACGTATGGATTTTCCCAATCGCCGCGCACCCCGATGCGTTTAAACTGCGAACGCTGGTTGTCAATTTGCTCATAAGCATATTCTTCACAAAGCTTGCGGAATTCCGCCAAAGACATTTCTTTGCGGTTAACCCCTTTGTTTGTCAATGCCTGTTCAATCGGCAGGCCGTGCGTATCCCAGCCCGGAACATAAGGAGCGTGGAAGCCCATCATCGAACGCGAACGGACGATCATGTCTTTTAGCACTTTGTTAAGGGCGTGGCCCATGTGAAGGTCACCGTTAGCGTACGGGGGTCCATCATGAAGAATGAAGAATGGACGGCCTTTCGTGCGTTCCAGCGACTTTTGGTAAATGTTCATATCTTCCCATTTCTTCTGCATTTCCGGTTCCCGGTTCGGCAAATTGCCGCGCATCGGAAAATCTGTTTTCGGCATCAATAACGTGTCTTTGTATTCCATTGCAATTCCTCCTGTAGGCATAATAAAAAGCCCCCCATCCCTGGAAAGGGACGAGGAGCTAAACTCGCGGTACCACCCTTGTTGCAGCTCTTAGCTGCCACTCGAACACCGTAACGTGGTGGATACGGAATTGGGTACTTTGTCGGTTCCCCAATTCTGCTCAAGAGTGATTTTCCTCAAAACATTCTTCACCAGGCTCTCACTGTCCCCGGCTCGCTTTGTCGAATTGTTTGGAGTACTGTCTCCGTCAACGCTTTTAAAGATATGACGTAATTATAGAATTTAGAAGTTGCTGCGTCAAGTTCAGTAGACTTCTTTCTTTTCTTCCAATTTATCCAGGTTGGTCGTATCGATGTCATATTCCATCAATGTTTCCCAATCATCCGTTTCAATCAAGTCC
Source organism: Planococcus chinensis (assembly GCF_020071995.1). Lineage (GTDB taxonomy): Bacteria > Bacillota > Bacilli > Bacillales_A > Planococcaceae > Planococcus > Planococcus chinensis_A. Next base: position 108,604 of record NZ_JABWTK010000002.1, read on the forward strand.
AGCTGTGCTTCCACCAGCATTTTGAAGCGGTTGCGGAATACTTTGGACTGTTTTTTCAACTCTTCGATTTCCAGTGCTATGCGGCGTGCTTTCGTCAATGATTCGTTGACAATGCGGTCTGCATTTTTTTCAGCTTCGCGGATGATCAGCTTCGCTTCTTTTTGCGTATTGCGGCGGACTTCTTCCGCTGCTTCCTGTGCCACTACAATCGACTTCTGCAAAGTTGACTCAATCGTCGTGAAATGGCCGACGCGCTCATCTGTCTGCGTTAAGCGATCTTCCAGCTCTTTCTTTTCTTTTAACAGAATTTCGTAATCTTTGATGATTTGATCCAGGAATTCGTTTACTTCGTCTTCCTGATATCCTCTGAATGCTTTGCTAAACTCTTTATTATGTATATCCAAGGGGGATAATGGCATAGTAAGGGCACCTCTCCTTAATTAACTTCGTTTCTTTACATTATACAGTCCATGGCTGTAAATATCAGTACTATTTTGCATTTTTTCAAACCGGCTTACTTGCCCGACTCCAATCGGCCAACAAGCAGACGGATTTTGTCTTTTTTAGTACGGCCTTCGATTTCGATCATTTTGACCCGGCCATACCCACGCGATGATACCATATCCGATTCATTCAACTCAAACGACGGCTGTTCCTGCACGGTCCAGTTGACTTTCACTTTCCCGCCATTGATCAACGCCGACGCTTTCTGCCGGGACATATTATAGACCGAACTGATGACGGTATCCAGACGCAGCGAACTGACCGTATGGCTTTCTTCTGTCCAGTCTTCCGTCACCTTTACAAAGCTCTCTTCTGATGCGACTTCTTCCAAATGCACTTTCACCTTTGCGGCTGTTGTAAAATTAGCCTGCAAATAACTGCTCACTTCATCCGCAACGGCAATCTGGATTTGCTGTCCGTCAATGCGGATATCGCCAAACTTGCTGCGATCAAGCCCGATGGACATCATGGAGCCTAAAATATCCGGATGCTGCAGCGTGACGAACTTGGTGGGATAGTTCAATTCAAAAACGGTAATTTGAAAATCTTCTTTTTGCGGCTCGTAATACGAAGGGTAAAGCAGTACACGCTGCCTTTCCGCGTCTTCAAACAGCCCTGATGAAGCCATTTGGATATCGCCTGAACCGATCACGGAAGCCACGATAAAACGCTGTCTTGGGTCCAGAAAATCAGTCAGTTTAGGCGTGTAACGGTCTTCAACATCTATCATCCAGCCCGTCACTTGTTCAATGAACGGCTGCTCGTCTTTTCTGAAATGCTGGAATAACGACTCCATAGAAAGCGCTCCTTTTTGGATAGTTAATAGGTTTCAAGCAAAAAACCTCACGTTATGTGAGGTCATTAGCTGAAATAAGAAAATAAAACGATAATCCCGCGGCTCGCTAAGTTCAAAGCAAAGATAGCGACGATTGGCGAAAAATCAATCATTCCGAACGGGGGAATAAAACGCCTGAAAATATCAAGATATGGATCAGTGATGCTTGACAGCATACGGCCAAAACTTGATTCTTTCGCATTCGGCAGCCAGCTCATTAAAATGCTGGCGATTAAAATAAACGAATAGATGTTTATAGCAACTAAAATTAAATTCAATAAAGCAATCATCGGTTATTCATGCACCTCTTTTATTGTTGATCGTCATAATAATACTCGGAAATGGCTCCGTCAACTTCAACGGTATCCGGCACGCACAGGAATATATCCGTTCCAATGCGCTGTATGTCTCCGCCAAGGGCATATACGGTTCCGCTTAGGAAATCAATGATGCGCAAACCTTGGTCTTTTTCGATCCGCTGCAGATTGACTACGACGGCGCGTTTGTTTTTTAAGTTTTCGGCAATGTCCTGGGCTTCCGCATAAACTCTGGGTTCCGCTAAAATCATCTTCGAGGATTTAACTGCACTTTGCAGGCTTACAAGATTGGTAACTCCTGTTTCCACTGTTTTTTGTCTCCGTTCTTTTGGTTGTTTTCGAATTTCCGGCTGAACCGTTACCGCTTTTTCATAGCGGGAAGCCTTCTGCGGTTTAGGCCGCGGCTGTGCTTGTTCTGGTTGAGGCTGGGGTTTCTGCTGTTGAACCGGCGGCTCATCTTCTTCAAATTCTTCCAGATAAAAGAAATTCTTAAATTTGTCTTTCATACTCATCACATTGCCTCACTTTCTGACCCTACTAATGCAGTCCCTATGCGAACAAAAGTCGCTCCTTCTTCAGCTGCGATTTTGTAATCATTGGACATTCCCATCGAACACTCGGTGCAAGGGGCATGGCTCATTCCTTCAGCCGCAACTTCAAGTTGAAGCGATTTCAATCCTTTGAATACATTACGAATAACGGTCTCGTCCGTGGTGTTCGGCGCCATCGTCATCAATCCGACTACCTGGATTTTATCAAAAGCTTCCAGTGATTTAACAAATGCTACTGCTTCTTCTGCAAGTACCCCACTTTTGGATTCTTCCTTCGAAACATTCACTTGCACAAAGCATTTAACGGGATGAGTTGCCCGTTTCTGGATTTCCTTGGCCAGGCTCATACGGTCCAAGGAGTGAAGATAATCGATTTGGTCGATAATTTCCTTGACTTTTCTCGTCTGCAAATTGCCGATAAAATGCCAGCTGACATCCGCTGAAATCGCTTGGCGCTTGTTCAATAGCCCTTCCGGACGGTTTTCGCCAAGATGGCCGATTCCAGCTTCAATTGCCTCTGCTGTACGTTCAACGCCTACTTGTTTGGTGACTGCAATGACCTGAATGCCAGGCCGGACATTATTTAATTCTTGTGTGATTTCTTCATAGACTGGTTTAATGGGTTTCATGCATTCACAACTTTTCTATTGATGTTCAACTTGTCCTGCTTATCGCAAGCCAAGTCATCTGCTGCATTCAGCGGAACCCACTGAATGCAAAAGTCTGATCGGTTCCACTAGCAATTTCAGGGGCGTCCCCTAAGAATGTAGTTTCACTTTATTGTACCAAGTAACAGGTTTTTTATCAATTCCACCCTATCATAAAGCCCTTCTTATCTTGCATTTCCGACTTTTCTTGTACAAAATTCGAATAGCCCATGCGGGTGCTTTGAATATTCATTTCACAAAAAAACAACCGCCCTAAGGCGGCTGTCAATTTTAATTATCTTCTTTTTTGGCGGTTGCGCAGGAATGTAGGGATGTCTAATGCATCTTCCTGTGGTTTGTCCTGGCGGGCAGGTTCCTGCTGATACGACGGGTAATGTTCTTCCCGGCGCTGGTCTTCCCGGCGCGATTCACGAAGTGACGGCGGAGACTGCTGTTGGATCGACTGTACTCGGCTTGAGTTTAATCCTGATCCTCTTGGCGTTCTCGGCTGAAGCAATTCTTCGTTGAATCCGGTAGCAATAACTGTAACCACGATTTCATCTTTTAAGTTATCATTGATGACCGATCCGAAAATCATGTTTACATCTTCGTCAGAAGCTGAAGCTACGATGTCCGCTGCTTCTTGTACTTCATAAAGGCTAAGATTAGATCCGCCTGTGATGTTCATTAAAACACCTTTTGCTCCGTCAACGGAAACTTCAAGCAACGGGCTTGAAACAGCTTTTTTCGCTGCTTCAGATGCACGGTTTTCCCCTGAAGAAACACCGATTCCCATCAAAGCAGAACCTTTGTTGGACATGATTGTTTTTACGTCCGCAAAGTCAAGGTTGATTAGACCAGGTACAGCGATCAAATCGGAAATACCTTGAACCCCTTGGCGTAGAACGTTATCCGCTTCGCGGAAAGCTTCAAGCATTGGCGTGCTCTTGTCAACGATTTCAAGCAAACGGTCGTTTGGAATAACGATCAATGTATCCACAGATTCTTTCATTGTGCTGATTCCGCTGATTGCTTGAGTCGAACGCTTGCGTCCTTCGAAAGTGAATGGGCGAGTTACAACCCCAACAGTCAAAGCGCCCAGTTCTTTGGCAATTCCTGCAATTACAGGTGCTGCTCCCGTACCGGTTCCGCCGCCCATGCCGGCAGTAACGAATACCATATCTGCTCCGCGCAAAGCTTCTTCGATTTGTTCTTTGCTTTCTTCAGCCGCTTTTTTGCCGACTTCCGGATTAGCACCTGCTCCAAGTCCTCGAGTCAATTTGCCTCCGATTTGAAGTCTAGTTTCAGCTTTTGAAAGGTTTAGCGCTTGTGCATCTGTATTTACAGCGATGAATTCTACGCCTTGCACTCCGTGTTCGATCATACGGTTTACCGCGTTGTTTCCGCCGCCGCCTACACCGATTACTTTAATGACTGCCAGTGCATCGATTGATGTATCAAATTCCAACATTCTTTTTCCTCCTATATATTGCTCAGCTTTAGATTAAGCATAATGCAATGTTGATTTTATTCAAAGAATCTATCAAACATTTTTTTAGCTTTTGTAACAACGCCTTCACCGCTCTGTTTAGGCTGCTTTTGCTTTTTAGGCTGCTGGTGCTGTGGTTCCGGCTCTACGTGTGCAGATTCGGACAAAGCGCCTCCGCTTCCTACGTTGCCATAGAACATATCTTCCATGTAAGCGTACTGGATCAGGCCTACAGCAGTGGTATATTGAGGCTCACGTACACCGATGAATTCCGGTACGTATACGCGGACGCGCGTTTGCATGATATGGCGCGCCAATTCCGGCAGCCCTTCAAGCTTAGCCATTCCGCCAGTCAATACGACTCCTCCTGGAAGGTCTTGATATCCAAGACGGTAAAGCTCATCTAAAATCAATTCGAAAAGTTCTTCCAGGCGAACTCCGATTATTTCAGATATGTATTTTTGGCTGTATTGCTCTTTTGAATCGGAACCGATTACTTCCACTTCGAACAATTCATCTTCAGAAGCATCGTCATAAAATGCATGGCCATACTCCAGTTTGATTTTTTCAGCTTGGTCTGTTGGCGTTTTCAGAACGATGGATAAATCTTTCGTCACATGGTCTCCACCGACTGGAATAACGGAAGAAGCAGTCAAATGGCCATCTTGGAAGACAGCGATCGATGTTGAGCCTCCGCCGATGTCGATGCAGGCAGTGCCGTGATTTTTTTCATCTTCTGTCAAGGCAACATATCCTGCGACAAGTGGCTGAACGTAAATATCACGGATTTGCAATCCCGCACGTTCTACGCATCTTAACACATTATGCAAAATGGTTTTTGATGTTGTCACCATTGTACCATCCATTTCAAGGCGAATCCCAATCATACCTCGCGGATCTTTGATTTCATCCAAATGGTCGACGATATACTGTTCAGGAATGATGTTGACCAGTTCCCGTTCCGGCGGAATAGAAATAACTTGTGCCGCTTCAAGCACACGGTCCAGATCATCATCCGTAATTTCACGGTTCTCGCTGTTGACTGCCACTACCCCTTTGACAGGATGAAGAGCAGCTTTGTTAGCCGGAATTCCCAGCACTACCTCGTGGATCGACTTTCCGATCATGCGCTCCGCTTGGTCAACTGCTTTTTTAATGGATTGAACTGTAGCATCTATATCAACAATCGCACCTTTTCTGATTCCGTTTGATTTTACATTTCCTACGCCAATGACATGTAAAGATTTGTTGGCCATTTCTCCGATTAATACTTTAACGGATGACGAACCGATGTCTAGGCTTACATATAATTCTGATTGACTCAATTCGTGGCACCTCCTTAATAAACTTCTATATTATATTCTATTGTAAATTGTATCCCTTGTCTAAGTAAAACAGCACAACTTTGTAAATTTTCCTTCAACTTATCCCTGCAATTCACGAACTTCCTTTTTTTCTGCCCATTTTGTCAGAAGAATCCGGCGTATTACAGCGATATTTTGGAATAAGCGAACCCCAAATGCAAAAATGGCGGCTAAATACAAATCGACTCCCAGATGCACACCGATAAACGCAAGCGCCGCTGCCAGTACAATATTGAAGAAAAAGCCCGACACAAATACTTTATCGTCGTAGACGCCTTGCAAATGCGCCCGGATTCCACCAAATAAGGTGTCAAGCGAAGCAAGCACGGCAATGGACAAGTAATCTGCATATTCAGGAGGAATTTGCATATCGGTTAACAGGCCGAGTGCAATTCCAAGCAATAAACCCAGTACAGACAACCACATGACTATTCCTCCTCCACTTTTTCTAATTGTTGATAGTTGTGTTCTTTGTCATAAGCTTCTACACTCACTTGATCCATTGGTTCTGTGATCAAGACCGAAAGATTATCAATATAAAAATCATCGTGTATACGGGATGACATTAAATGATTATACAGCTTTTCCGTATCATCCATCGTTTTTGAAACAATTTTAATTTTAAATGGCGGAGTTTGAACAGGAACGGTATTAACAGTGGTCGTTCCGTTAATATCGCGGATGGCGGTTGTATTGACCACCCGGTTGCCATCAATCGAAATGTAGAGCCCATTATGCCGATTGATTTCATTGACCAGGCGGATCAATAGGTCGGGTGCAATCCCTTCAATATTCAAACCTAAAGCGACTGCTTCTGGAGAGGGTTCAATGGAGATTTCTATGCCTGGGCCAGTCATTTCGGCCAAGCCAGCTGCACTTCTTAAATCCTCGACGGTTTCTTTTAATGCCTGTTCCGGACTCTCATTCGATGCATCTTCGTATTTGGACAAGGTATCATCAAGGGTGCCGACCTCTGTCAGCAGCTCCGAATGCAGCTGCATTTCGCGCGAAAGCTCCTGCCTGATTTCCCAAATATCGCGTGTGTCGCGCGCATCCGGTTCATTGATGGTGTTGTATTGAATCGCCGCCATCAACCCGATGATGAATAAGATGACTGAAAAGCGGGAAGAGAGTTTCTTTTTCATGCTGCCTCTCCCCTCCTATGATTCTGTCAGCAACGCTGGCATGGAAATTTTTTGTCCAGCGTCCAATGTGACGATAATATTATCATTTACAAGCTGATCCATAACGCCGCCTGATAGCTTCATGGAAGATTCCAGCACGTCCGGTTCGCCGATCGCTTCAATCGTGAAAGGCGCCGGGTACTGGACACCGTCCACGGTAATGACCGGTCCGGTACAGACAATATACGAATTCGCGTGGATTCGCTGCCCATTGATTGAAATGGCTTGCGCCCCGGAAATATACAATTCGTTGATCACTTGGAACACATGGCTCTCGTGCACGATGTAATCATTCGGATTCACGGAATCCGGCTCGTAATCGCCGTCCTGCAGGGTTACTTTTAATCCGGACCCTTTAACCGGCAGAATGCCGATATACCGCCGCAGAGCTTCCGCTTCTTCGGTATAGTCAGCAAAACGGTTTTCGCCGTCAGAGAAAGAATCTTCATATTCTTGGACAGTTGCTTGTTTTTCTTGTAACTCCTCACGCAATGATTTGTTGCGTTCCTGCTGTTCAATCAATTCTGCCCGAAACCGCTCTTCTTCTTCAGAAAAAGTTTTTCCGTCAAAATTCCTGGCTGCTTCTTCCTCTTGAGAAAGGCTGTAAGAGTAAGCCATGATAAAGCCCAACACAAGAAAAACAAGAGAAAAGATAATCGATTTACTGAAGCTTGCCCGGCTATTCTTCTTCAGTTGTTTCGGATTCTTCATTCTCGGCACCTTCCTTCCGAGGACCATATACGTCTTCGTAAGAACGGAAGAAAATTCCGACCTCCATGTCAATAACACCCTTTTGGCCATCTTCGAGCTGAGCTACAACAGAAGGATAGTAATTCAGCTTTTCAGCCAGCGAACTTAATATCCCTCTTACTTCATTTCCATCGTTCATATAGAGCGTCACATAGGCTGCTTCTTCTTCACGTGGAGACAAAATAATCTGGGAGATCAAGTTGAATACTTCCGAATCGATCTTTGCCAGCTGATTGACCAGTTTCGATCTCGTCTTAGCATCTTCAAAATTTGTTAAGATGGGGCCATCAACTGAGGTTACCGGTTTTTCCAAAGCAAAATTATTTGATAAAACCATCTGGTAGCTATTGCTTTTATCAAGATAACCGATGCTCTCAAACTCTTGAATTTCAATCTCTACACCAGTCAGCCATTTTTTATTGACTGAGGATTTTTCTACCCATTCCAGTCCATCCAGGGTCTTTTCAATGTCCGATTCCGTGAAGGACCACATGGAGTCGCCAATCGCCAAGCCGCTAAGCTGCTGATACTCGGCTCCTTCGTACAGTTCTGCTCCCGTGACAGTGATGTCCTGGATTTTACTGTATTTTGTTTGGCTATAGATTAGAATGGCCAGCAATACAAGAAAAATGAACAGCAACGCCACGAACTTGCGATTGGTTCTTTTTTTCCGCCGCTCACGAAGCGTCGGGATGCGTTCTTCGATATCAATCACTTTGTCCATACTTGCTGCTCCTTCCCCTTTATTCGTTCGCTTCTGTTACTTGCAGGACTGCATCGATAAATGCATCACCGCGGATTTCAAAACTTTCATATTGATCCCAGCTTGCGCATGCCGGAGACAAGAGGATGGTATCTCCATCTTCTGAATGGCTTACTGCTTTTTCAACAGCATCCAGCATGTCGCCTGCTTTTGTGATTGCCGGTACTCCGCAATCAGCAGCAAATTCTACAAAACGGTCAGCGGTTTCGCCAAATGTGATGAGCGCTTTTACACGGTTCATATAAGGACGCAGCTCTTCAAGCGAATGGTTTCGCTCAAGCCCGCCAGCCAACAGAACAATTTGTTCGGGAAATGCTTCAAGCGCACTTTTTGTCGCCAAGGCATTGGTCGCTTTGGAATCGTTATAGAACTTTCTTCCGTTCCAGGAAGTAATAAATTGGGAACGGTGTTTTACCCCTGTGAAGGACGTCAACACCCGGGTAATGGTTTCTTTCGTTCCGCCCCATAGAAGCGCCGCAGCTGTTGCTGCCAGGATATTCTCCAAATTGTGCTGGCCGCCCAGCATAATTTTCGAGCGTTCAATCACTTTTTCTCCTTGCCAGTAAACAAATTCATCATCTGCACTGATGCTCTGCTCGGTCTTGCCTTTGAGCGTAAATGGAATCAGCTGCGCTTTGCATTTCGCCGCAAATGCTGACAGCAAGGGCTGGTCTGCATTGTAGATGAAATAATCTTCCGATGTCTGATTCTGGGCAATTTTCATCTTCGAAGCGGTATAGTCTTCAAACGAACCGTGATAGTCCAAATGCGCTTCATAAAAGTTGGTGACAATCGCGATGCGCGGCCGGAATGTATCTGTCCCTTTCAACTGGAAAGAAGAAAGTTCGGTGACAATGACGTTTTCTTCCGTCGCGTTTTCAGCAACACCGCTTGCGACAGTTCCGATATTCCCAGCAATCAGCGGTTTCTTGCGATCCTGGTTGAGCATATGAAACAACAAGGTAGTGGTCGTCGTTTTGCCGTTGGATCCCGTTATGCCGATAAATGGAGCTTCACTGATCAAATAGGCCAATTCAATCTCCGTCCAAATCGGAATTCCTTTTTCAATTGCTGATTCGATAATTACGTTATTGTATGGAATGCCCGGGTTTTTCACCACTAATTCAAAGCCTTCATCCAAAAGATCTTCCGGATGTCTGCCGCAAATTACGGTCACTCCCAAATTCAATAATTCTTGGGCTTCTGAGTTTTCCTCAAAAGGCTTAGCATCGTTAACGGTAACGAAAGCACCTAGTCCATGAAGAATGCGAGCCGCTGTAAACCCACTTTTCGCAAGCCCCAACACAAGCACTTTTTTATGATAAAGTTGTTCAACTTGCTTCATTTTATAAGACCTCCAAAGCTACTGCAATTAATGCGGCAATCAGGCCGACCAGCCAAAAGACTGTGACGACTTTCCACTCTGACCATCCGCTCAGTTCAAAATGATGATGAATCGGGCTCATTTTGAAAATACGTTTTTTTCTTAATTTGAAACTGCCGACCTGTAAGATGACAGACAGCGTTTCAATTACGAATACCAGACCGATAAGCAGAAGCAAAAGCTCCTGTTTCAACAAAATCGAAACCATTGCAAGCGCTCCGCCAAGTGCCAATGAACCTGTGTCTCCCATAAAGACTTTCGCCGGGTATTTATTGAATACCAGGAAGCCAAGCAAGGCACCTGCTACAGAAAACGTAAACAAGGCAATGGCGTTTTCATCCTGATGGATGGCCAGCACGCCAAACGCTGCAAAAGCGATTGAAGCCGTACCCGCAACCAATCCATCGAGGCCGTCTGTCAAATTGACCGCATTGGAAAAACCAACGAGCCAAAAGATGATGAACAACACATAGACAAACGATAGTTCAATTGCCAGGTCCGTAAACGGAATCGATACGGATGTATCAAATTCTGTGCCGTTCAGCAATAAGAATGAAATAATAGCAATAACGATTTGGGCGATTAATTTCTGCAAAGAAGTTAATCCCAAGTTTCTTTTTAGTACCACTTTAATAAAATCATCCAAAAATCCGATCAGGCCGAAACCGAAAAGCACCAGCAAAAGAATCATAATATCCGCTGTCAGCCCTTCAGTAAACAACGCGACCAGCAAAACCGTCACAATAATAGCGATTAAGTACACAAGGCCCCCCATTGTAGGGGTACCTGTTTTTTTCATATGGGATTCAGGCCCTTCTTCCCTAATACTCTGGCCGAATTTCATTCTTCTCAATAGGGGAATAAAAAGCGGCATCAGTATAACTGTCAGTAAAAAAGCGGCTCCAAAACCAATCAATAAATTAACGTCCATCATAGAACTCCTTTAAGCAATAAATTATTCAGTTGGATCTTCAACTATTTCTTCTTCGTTTGTTTCTCCAGCTGAACCTTCTTCAGCTGGTTCTTCAGCAGTTTCCGTTGGTTCTTCAGGTGTTGCTTCTGAGGCTTCTGCAGGCGTTTCCTCTGCAGATTCTTCAGAAGCTGCACTGTTTTCTTCCGGCACTGCCTCTACAGGGGTTTCTTTCGTCCCTGGTTCTGCAGCACCTTCAGCCTCGTCTTCAGCCGTTTCTTCAGTTGCGCCTTCAAAACTATCCGTCGATTGGATTTGAGAGGCATTTTCAGGCGTCTGAAGGCGTATGACGACCGGATCTTTTGAAGTGACTTTAGACCCCGGAGACAGGCTCTGGCTCACGGCATAGCCCTGGCCGGCAAGTTCCACCGATAAGCCACTAAGCGATTGATACGCCAGCAAATCGCGTTTTGACCAGCCTGTAAAGTCCGGCAAAATTGACGTTCCTGCAGTTTTTAAAATCACGGTGCCGCCTTCAACGACCGCTTCTCCTGTTGCCGGATACTGGCCTTCCACTTTCGTGCTTCCGCCTGTAACTACTACATTCAGCCCTCTTCCAGCCAATTGTTCTGTAACTTCCGCAGACGATTTGCCTGCGTAATCTTCCAGCTCTGTAGTTTTTACATCCTTCGCATTATCCGGTTTCACATTCAGGTGTTTCAAGCCATTTTCCATGACCGAATTGAAAATCTTGGCTACAGGTGCACTTCCATACTCCCCAGCAGGCAACTTCGGCTGCTGGACACCAATATAGACAAGCAGTTCAGGATCATCTGCCGGCGCCATTCCCAGGAAAGAATACAAAAATCCGTTTTTTCCTTGGTTAATGTAACGGCCATCAGGCCCCGGCACTTGTGCTGTTCCCGTCTTGCCAGCTACTGCGTATTCCTTTAAGGCAAACGGCCTGCCCGATCCATTTTCGGAAGTGACAGTCGAAGCAAGGATTTCTTTCACTTTTTCGGCAGTTTCTGCTGAAATCGGCTGACCTGCTTCTTCCGGCTTGCTTTTCACCGTCACTTTTCCAGTATCCGGATTTTTAATCTGGTCAATGACATATGGCTTCATCATGACGCCTTCGTTTGCAATTGCTGACGCTGCCTGAATCATCTGGATTGGCGTCACTGTCGAACCTTGACCATATGTTGTGGTCAGACGTTCAATCGGACCGGTATCCAGCACTTTCCCCGGCGCCTCATTCGGCAAATCGATGCCTGTTTGCTTGCCAAAACCGAAAGCATCAATATACTTCATAAATGTTTCAGGACCAATGCGTTCGAGCAGATAGGCCATTGACACGTTTGAAGAACGCTGGAAACCTTCCAGGAACGTTATGCTCCCCCAGCCTCTGCCGCTGTTGTAATCTCCGATAGTCGTCCCCATCAGCGAATACTTTCCAGAATTGTAATAAGCGTTCGGATCCCATTTGCCTTCTTCAATGGCAGATGCCAAGGTAAACATTTTCATTGGCGAACCGGGTTCGATGGTCAATTCTATACTTTCATTGAGCCAATTGTCAGAAAGGCCCTCTCGTGTGTTCGGATTGAATGTTGGACGCTGCGACATGGACAAAATTTCCCCTGTATCCGGATCTGCCACGACAGCAATCATCCGGGTCGGTTGATATTCTTTTTGAACTTTCGTCATCGCGTCTTCCAGGAAATTCTGGAGGGTTTTATCCAGAGTCAATTGGACATCTGAACCATCCACTGCCGGCGTAACGGCAGATTCGTTATTAGGCAGCAAAAATCCCCATTTATCGGTGGAGAATTCAATTTTGCCGTTTTTTCCAGTTAACGCTTTGTTATGGATGGATTCAAGCCCCATCCTTCCTTTTGTGACCATTTGGCCGTCTTTGGTTTCTTCTTTCATAGCAAAACCGATCAAATGGGAAGCAAATGTCCCATTCGGGTATAAACGCTTCAAATCTTTGACAAACAGAATGCCTGGCACTTCTTCTTCTTTCATTTCAAGCATTTTCGTATGGCTGATTTCACGGCCGGCTACTCCGAATTCCACCTGGTAGCGGTCTTTTTCCACGCCTTGTTCCAAAATGGCTAACACTTTTTCTTCTTCCATTTCCAAATGCTTAGCCAAAAACTCGGCTGTTTCTTCTACATCCACTACGTGACGAGGGTTGCTGGCACTCTGGGTGGCCGATTCATCTAGGACCGCCACTACCTTATACGTCAGTGTATCTTCCGCAATCACTTGTCCGTCACGGTCTAAAATTTTCCCGCGCTCAGCAGCGAGCACTTCTTCCTGCTGGTATTTCGCGGCGGCTTTAGCTGCCAATTCCTGTCCTTCGACTGTGCCAGTTGCCTGTATTGAGACAATTCTGACGGTCAAAATGAAAAAGAGCCCTGCAAAAACTAAAAACAGCAGAAAGGCTCCCCATTGAAATCGAAACTTTTTTTTCATTGTCCTGGCACTACCTTTACATTATGCTCATTTAATTTTAGACCAAGCTCTTTCGCTTTTGCCCAAATGCGCTCATATGTAGACAGTTCGGTTGCTTGTACAGACAAATCTGTATTTTGTTTCACTTTTTCATCGATTGAATGTTCAATTTTTTGAATTTCTTGTGTAGATGCCTGAATCACCGATTGGTTTTGAAGAACCAAAAGTGCACATAGGACAAATGCTGCAAAGAAAGACAAATAAAGCACTTTCTCGCCTTTTGTAAAAATACCTTTTTTTCTTACCGGTTGCCGGACCGGATTTTGAGGAACGGCCGGCTGTTGTATGTATGCTTCTTTTCTTGCATATAGCGCCATTTGAACACGTCCTTACTCTTTGATTTTTTCCACAATCCGCAATTTTGCCGACCGTGAACGATTGTTCTGTTCTAACTCTTCCTCAGACGGAAGAATCGGTTTTCTGGTGATCAACTTAAATTTCGGTTCCATGCCTGCTGGAATCATCGGCAGGTTTGGAGGCAGTTCCGGCATTGATGACGCTTCCTTGAAAAGCGTTTTACATAACCGGTCCTCCAGTGAATGGAAGGTAATAACACTGACTCTTCCGCCGACAGCCAGTAAATCAAGTGCATCCTGGAGTGAAGTTTCCGCCGATCCAAGCTCATCATTTACCGCGATGCGGATTGCCTGGAAAATGCGTTTTGCCGGATGGCCGCCTTTTCGTCTGGCAAATGCTGGTATGCCGTCTTTGATCAGTTCCACTAATTGGCCGGTTGTTTCAATCGGCGCGGTTTCCCTTGCCGCTTCAATCTTCCGGGCAATTTGCTTCGAAAATTTCTCTTCGCCGTAGCGGTAAAAAATCCGTACCAAATCTTCAAATGGCCATTCATTCACCACATGATAAGCAGTCAACTCAGCGGATTGATCCATCCGCATGTCTAACGGTGCGTCATTGTGGTAGCTGAATCCTCTTTCCGGTGTATCGAGTTGCGGAGAAGAAACGCCGAGGTCATATAATATGCCGTCCACTTTTTCAATTCCGCGCATTTCCAATTGTTCTTTAATGAACTTAAAATTCGAATGAATAAACGTAATTCTGTGTAAGTAATCTTTCAGTTTTACTTGTGCATGAGCGATAGCTGTCGCGTCCTGGTCAAAACAGTACAAATGTCCTTCATCGGATAACTGCTTTACCAAGTATTCGCTGTGTCCGGCTCCGCCAAGCGTGCAGTCTACATAGACGCCATCAGGACGAATGTTCAGTCCATCGACAGTCTCCTGCAGTAAAACCGTGGTGTGGTTGAACAATCCATTCCCCCCGTTCAGTTGTTAGAAATCAAAGTCTGCTAAATTCTCTGCAATGTCATTAAATGAGTCTTCAGACGCTGTAAAATATTCTTCCCATGCATCTTTCGACCAGATTTCGAATCGATTCGATACACCAAGAATCACGCATTCTTTGTCAAGTTTTGCATATGTTAGCAATGTTGATGGAATATTGACGCGCCCTTGTTTATCAAGTTCCACTTCCGTGGCACCTGAGAAAAAGAACCGTGTAAATGCACGTGCGTCTTTTTTAGTGACCGGCAGCTCTTTCAGCTTTTCTTCGATCTTTTGCCATTCATCCATTGTGTAACCAAATAAGCATTGATCCAGGCCACGGGTTATAACAAAGTTCTCGCCAAGTTGCTCACGAAACTTTGCAGGTACGATTAAACGTCCCTTTGCATCAACGCTATGTTGATATTCTCCCATGAACATGCCTGTCACCCCACTTAATGTCTTTAATGTACCACAATCCCCCACTTCTCACCACTTGTTTTTGAAATATTTCATGTTTGTTACAGAAATAAATCTCATATGCACTTAATGAGACAAAAAAAAGTCTGCCAAGGCAGACTTTTGCTGTTACAGATAGATTATTTTGTGGGTTTTGTCATATTGGAAATCAAGCTTCAGCAAGTCTTGAACAAGTTCCAAACCATAAACATTCAGGTAAGGGAAGGGACTGAAAACCCGTTCCTGGAAATTGTCATCCGGGCGCAATTCCATCTCAATCAATCCGAAGTGGTTAAACTGAGTGCTATTCTGCAATACTACTTCATCCTCCAATTTGTTTTTCAAAAACTGGAGCTGTTTTAAATGGAATTGCAGATTCTTCTCCACGAGCGGCGTAAGCCCCCCGCTGATCGCTGAAAAACTCTTCTGGATGTCTTCGTATTTGGCTTCCAGCTGCCGCTGCGTTTCCTCAATCAGCTGTTCAGCTTCTTTTTCCCGAATCGACTCCATTAAAGCATGGCGGAGCTCCACCACTTTCAGCTCGTTGAAAACTTCGCTGAAAGTCAATTGATACTTTTGGAGCAAGCTTTGAACTTGCCGGTTGACCAAGGTCATTCCTAGACGCGGCATGACAATCGGCATTTCCATGCCCATTACTTTAAAGACGCCTTTCAAGGCAGCCCAGTAAGCAATTTCTCCCGGGCCTCCGACAAACGCCAGAACCGGAAAAACCAATTCCTGCATTAAAGGACGCGTCACAACATTATTGCTCAGGCGTTCAGGTGAGTTTTTCGCAATATCCAGCAATTCTTCCCTAGTGAAAGCTACCGCCCCTTCATTGCCGATAAACCCATTGCCTTCGCGCTGAAGCAAAATGCGTTCGCCTTCCACCGTAATGAATAGATTAGCCGCCTGCGGTTCCGCATCAATGACTGCGGAATATCCTTCTTCAACCAGGTTTTGTTCCGCCGCCAGGACCGCTTCGGCAATTTCTTCCGACTTCTCAATCATGCGTACAAAATAAGCCGCTTCGTATTTCCGGAGATCGGGACTGGCAGCGTCAATATACAGCAGCCCTTCTTCTTTGAAAAAGTAATTAAGCAGCGCTGCAAAGAAATCCGTATAGGACTCGGCGCCGTCCAAAAAGGCAAAGACTGTTTCGTGCATGTTTTTAGAGTACTCGGTTTCAGGCAAGCTTCTGAAATATTCTTCCAAATAGGAATGGACTTTCGCTTTATTCAATTTTGCAGTGGAGGCTGAATTCTTTCCGTATTCAACATGAGGAAAATTCAGTTTGTCCAACCGGCCGTCTATGCCTCTGTATAAATGGCTGATTTCCGCCAAATCATGGTCTTCGCCAGCTATCCAGAAGACGGGGACGACTTTTGTTGCCAATTGTTCGCTCGCCTGTTTCGCCAGAACGATGACAGAGATGGCTTTGTGCACGGTGTATAAAGGTCCTGTTAAAAGGCCTGCCTGTTGGCCGGTTACAACGACCGGTGCACCGTTCTCAAAATCGGACAGATGGGCTTCCGCCTTTTGGGAAATGCCGTTCGGTTCCATGAATTTGCGCAGGATCGATCCAACTTTTGCACGATCGACTTCGTGCTGCTGCAGCACCTCAAAGCGCTTGCTGACATTCTCAGCGCTTGGCCCATATGAAAAATACTGTAGAATATTCGCTTTTCCGTTTATGTAGTCTTCCATTAGCTGGCTGGCTGGTTTTATATATTGTTCTTCTAACCTCATGAAAAATTGTCCCCTTTTCCGTTTACATTCAGTATTACTATATCAAACGCAATCGCTGTTGGAAAAATATACGCTTACGAAGTTAGAAAACGGCTGATGCTGAGGGCCAGTCCAGTTACCCATAGAAGAAAATATGCAATGCTCAAAATCAGGAAATACGTGCGCCATGTTTTCCGGATAAACGAGACAACTTTGATTTCCTTCGATTTAATCCACTCAATTGTCAGCAAGAACATTGCGATCACGACAGCGATGATATAGGTGATGGCCGCAATATCATATGACCAAATGACTGCAGCCGCTACCGGAATGGAAACGAACAGTAAAAACGTCGTGGCATCTGCGGCCAGTCCGATTGAACGCCGCCCCATTTTTTTGCGGGCAATCAATAGTGTCAAAACGAATAAAATAATAGGAGCAAAGATAAATGCCGCCCCGATTGAATATAAAATGTCCATAGATCAAACCTCGATTGATTTTAGTAGTTGATAAAATGCTTTTAACAAAGGGAGTTCGATTGGAGATCGCTCCAATAAATACAGCACAATGGTGTCCAGCTCCATTTTGCGGCCAGCCTGTTTGTCCATCAGCATCGAAGATGAATTTTCGGCAGTCGCCTTGCATAAAGCGGTTACTTCTTCAAAAGGCAGCAGCGTTTTGATTTCCGGAAAAGCCCGGTCCAGTTCGGCATAGACTCTCTGCATCAGATCATAGGCATAGGGATTCGACAAAAGTTCGCCGTTTTTTAAAGCCGTTATCGCCGTGAGCGGGTTGATGATGCCGTTTAGCAGCACTTTGCGGAACAGGAGACGGTCTGCATCCTCATGCCATTCCGCCCGGAAGCCATGGCGCTGGGTAAACGGAAGAAACGTTTCCTTCCGCCCTTTTAACAGGGCCCATTTAACCGTTCCGTCCCCGGTATGCCGGACTTCGTTGTCGCTGATTTTTAGGGCACCATGTTCTACACTGCCTGCAGCAATATCTCCGTTAGGCAATTGATCAGCCAACCGGAGGTGGAGCATGCCGTTTTGGAGGAACACTACCGGGTTATGCGGGGCATATTGTGTAAGAGCTGGCATAAGCTGTGGCAGCGCATCATATTTCACTGCCAGCAGGACAAAAGCGTCCGGAGGGATTTCCGCCCAATCTGTAAAGGCTGGCACATTGTGGCGTTGTCCGTCTTTTAGGATCCCTCGTTCATTAATGATGCGGGCTTGCTGTTTTCGGTGCGCCAGTATTTGCACTGCGGCTCCTGCTTCATCCAATAAACAGGCGAGCAGCAGGCCAACCGCTCCTCCGCCGACGATGACCACTTTCATGGCTTCCCTCCTCATGCAATCTCAAAAAAGAAGCCTGCCATAATAAGGCAGACTTCTTTCTTATTAACTCTTATTATACAGGATAAACGCCATGTTTTCGATATGGCAAAGGCAAATCTTTTGTTTCGTAAATAGCCAGGCGCTGCGACAACACATCCCGAAGCTGATAAGGAGCCACGATTTCATCGATAATCAGCTCAGACGCCAATTTGTAAATATCGATTTCTTCCTTGTACTCCTGATGTTTTTCAAGAACATATTTCAAGCGCTCTTTCGGATCTTCAATAGCTTCAATTTTGTTTGAATAGACAGCATTGACGGCCGCCTCTGGACCCATTACTGCAATTTGGGCAGTTGGAAGCGCGATGCACACATCCGGCTCGAAAGCAGGGCCTGCCATCGCATATAATCCCGCACCGTATGCTTTGCGGACAATAACCGAAATTTTAGGCACAGTCGCCGAACTCATGGCCGCGATAAATTTCGCACCGTGGCGGATAATGCCTGCGCGTTCGACTTTCGTTCCGATCATAAAGCCCGGCACATCTGCCAGGAACAATAACGGAATGGAGAAAGCATCGCATAAGTTGATGAATTTCGCGCCTTTATCGGCTGAATCTCCGAACAGCACGCCGCCTTTTACTTTCGGCTGGTTCGCCAGGATCCCGACTGCCTGGCCGTCAATGCGGGCAAGGCCCGTAATCAATTCACCAGCAAATAGTTTTTTGATGTCAAAGAAGCTGCCTTCATCGACCAACTGTTCGATCAGTTCATACATATCAAACGGTGCATTTTGATTTTCCGGAATGATAGCTTCCAGCGTGCGTCCGGCTTTCGCTGCTTTTGCTTCAATTTTTTCAGGCTTGATGGCAAAATTCGCCGGGAAGAATGTTAAATAGCGGCGCGCCTCTTCTATGGCTTCTTCTTCAGTCGAAACCAATACATCGCCTACTCCACTGACGGTGCAGTGCATGCGGGCTCCGCCCATTTCTTCGAGCGTCACTTTTTCGCCGATCACTTTTTCGGCCATCCGCGGAGAACCCAAGTACATCGAAGCATTGCCTTCGACCATGATAACAATATCGCAAAACGCCGGTATGTATGCTCCGCCAGCTGCAGACGGACCGAACAATAGGCAAATTTGCGGAACCATCCCAGACATTCTCACCTGGTTATGGAAAATCCGCCCCGCACCCCTACGGTTTGGAAACATATCCAGCTGGTCTGTGATGCGGGCACCTGCAGAATCCACCAGATAAAGCATAGGCACCTGCATTTTTTCTGCAGTCTCTTGAATGCGGATGATTTTTTCAACGGTGCGCGAACCCCATGATCCAGCTTTAACCGTAGAATCATTCGCCATTACGCAAACTGTCTGGCCGTTCA
Source organism: Planococcus chinensis (assembly GCF_020071995.1). GTDB lineage: Bacteria > Bacillota > Bacilli > Bacillales_A > Planococcaceae > Planococcus > Planococcus chinensis_A. The sequence continues at coordinate 128,012 of NZ_JABWTK010000002.1, forward strand.
CTTTGCCGATTGCCGTAACTACGCCATCAGCCGGCAAATCGCCTGCTTCTGCATTTGCGAATCGGCCATCTTCCGCATAATTCTCATCATCAAACAAAAGCTTAAGCCGATCGCGGACGAATAGCTTATTGCTTTCCTTCATTTTCTCGTGATATTTAGGATGCCCTCCCGCAAAAATCGTCGCGAGTTTTTGTTCCAAGCGTTCGTTATAGCCGGTTGTTTCACTCGTTTTTGTCATTTCGCTGCCCCCTTTGCATGAAACGGATTATTCTCCCAGTGTCATCAATGTTTCTTCTTCGTTGACGAATCCGCCGACTTCCACATGGATTTTTTCCACTGTGCCGCCAGTTTCCGCTTCAACCGGAATTTCCATTTTCATTGATTCAATTGTAAGAACGGCTTGGCCTGCGCTTACCGCTTCCCCTTCTGCTACCAATACGTTCAATACTGTTCCTGCCATCGATGCTTTTAGTTCTTTCATAATCCCTATTCCTCCTTTGTTTTTTCGAGCCATTTCGGCAATACCGATGTTGCGTAGTCGCCGTTTACAAATTCCGCTGATTCAACAAATTCTTTGAATAGCGGAATATTGGTTTTTACCCCTGTTATTGTAGCATGATTGAAAAAATTCTGTGATTTGCGGATAGCATCTACCCGGTCACTGCCCGTAATGATGATTTTAGAAATCATCGGATCGTAAAAAGGCGTGACTGCATTGCCTTGTTCGTATCCGGACTCGATGCGGGCATCGCGGCCCCACATAATGGACTCCAGCTTTCCAGGCGATGGAAAGAAGGTCTTCGGATCTTCTGCGTAAATACGGAACTCAATGGCATGGCCATGGGTTTGGATGTTCTCCTGCGGCGGCAGCTCTTTGCCGTTCGCCACGTCAATCTGCCATTCCACCAAGTCATAGCCTGTCACTTGTTCTGTAACCGGATGCTCGACTTGAAGGCGTGTATTCATCTCCAGGAAGTAAAATTCATTGTTTTCATCGACAATAAATTCAACTGTTCCGGCATTGGTATAACCGACTGCCCGTGCAGCTTGAAGTGCCGCTTCACAAAGGCGAAGACGTGCATCCTGCGGCAAATGAGGCGACGGCGATTCTTCAATCACTTTCTGATTGCGCCGCTGGACCGAACAGTTCCGCTCAAATAAATGGACGATATTCCCATGCTTGTCGCCAAATATTTGTACTTCAATATGGCGCGCGTTTGCGATGAATTTTTCTAAAAAGACGACATCGTCTCCAAAATAAGCTTTCGCCCGATTTTTAACGGAAACAAACTGTTGACTGAGCGCTTGCTCATTATCACAGCGCACCATGCCGATGCCGCCGCCTCCTGCACTCGCTTTCAGCATAACCGGATAGTCGATTGCCGCCGCTTCAGCTAAAGCTTCCTCAAGTTCGTGGACGCCTTCTTCTGTTCCTGGAACGACTGGAACCCCAGCCTGAATCATTGTGCGGCGAGATTCAATCTTATCGCCCATTTTTTCCATGATATCAGCGGACGGACCGATAAAGATCAACCCCGCCTGTTCGGTTTTCCGGGCAAATTCTGCGTTTTCCGACAGCAAGCCGTATCCCGGATGAATGGCATCCGCTCCGGAGGCCAGCGCCGCTTCAATAATTTTGTCAACTTTCAAATAAGACTGTGCGACCGGATTTGGTCCGATTAAAATAGCTTCGGTTGCTTCACTTGCATAAGGCAGATCCCCATCAGCCTCAGAGTGAATAGCAACCGTTTCGATGCCGAGGCGATCGCAGGTGCGGATAATCCGCCGTGCAATTTCGCCCCGGTTCGCAATCAGGATTTTATTCATATAAGAAATACCCCCTGTGTTTTTCTCCCTTCTCTAGCATATACGATTTTTGTAAGCGATTTCAACTATTGGCGCAAAACTTTTCAGAATAACAGATTTCATCCAGTGTTTTTCTATCAGTTTTTCATAAGATAGTTTGTCAAATTAAGTGCAACACTTCATCCATGAGTGCTTCGGTTGCCGTTCTCCACTTCAGGCATTTTCGTGGCCGGTTATTGATCAGGCGGAGTGCTTCGTTTAATTCGCTTTCACTGACAGTGGCGAAATCGGTTTTCTTTGGAAAGAATTCACGCAAAAGTCCATTGCCGTTTTCGTTGCTTCCGCGCTGCCAGGAAGAATACGGATCCGCAAAGTACACCTGGATGTTCAGATCTTTTTCAAGTGAGCTGTAACAGCTGAATTCTTTGCCCCGGTCGGTGGTTGCCGTGAGAAAGCCACCCTCTGGAAAGCGTCGGCACAACGTATGAACCGCTTTTTCCATCGAGGCTGAGGTGCGGTCCGCCATTTTGATGGCGGTGTACCAGCGGGTCTTGCGTTCGATGAAGGTGGCGACACAGGCTTTGCTTTTTCCGCGGCTGGAGACGACGGTATCCAGTTTCCAGTGACCGAAGGTCTCCCGTTTCCGGACCTCTTTCGGTCGTTTGGCAATCGGTGTGCCAATGGTAAAACGGCCACGCGTTTCCTGCGGTTTCCGCCGTTTCCCTTTCTGCCGCAGCATAGTGAGCGGCACCTGAATCACCCCTTCATAGATCCAGCGGTAAATGGTTTTAAAGCAGAGCCTTCCTTCGAACAGCCGGTTGGCGATCTGTTCCGGGGACCAGGTCTCGTCCAGCTTCTGCTGGACAATAGCCACGGTTACTTCGGTCCCTTTGGACTTCGCGCCGCAGCACTTTTTCTTGCCGGCATAGGTTTCCTGCGCCGTTTCTGCTTGATAAGAGCCCTCGCTTTCACAACGCTTCATTTCGCGCGAAACGGTAGAGGGACTACGTCCCAATTTACGGGCGATTTCACGGATCGAGTAATTCAAATCCGCAAGGGTTTCTATTTTGACGCGTTCGGATATGGTAAGATGGACGTAGCTCATGACAGAACCTCCGTGTAGTGTTGGTGTGGTAACTTACATTTTACACGAATCTGTCATGGGCCCTTTTTTGTTTTTTAGGGTGTTGCACTTAATATTACAATTCGTCATAAAAAAAAGACTTCCTTTAGCGGAAGTCTTTATTTTTTCGTCTTATCCAGGAAATTATCAACGGCTTCGTGGTGTGCATCGGCTTCCCAAAGTTCGGCGCAGCGCCGCACTTCGGCTTCTACCCGGTCCTTTAAGCCACTAGCCTGCCATTTGCGGATGGCCATTTCTTTGTAGGCGCGGTGCACTTCCGGAAGAATCTTTTTCATCGAATGGATAAATGCTTCAACATCGTCATCGTTGCGGACTATTTTGGTCGCCCAGCCGTTTTCAAGCAGTTCATCCGCTCTATATGCCCGTGCATCGCTGAGCATTTTCAGCGCCCGGTCATGCTGCAGGGTTTCAAACAGGTAGCTGCCGCCTCCCCAGCCGCTTGTGATGGCAAGCGTGCCTTGGATAAAGCCGCATTTTGCATGTTCTCTTACTAATCGGTAATCGCAGGCAGTCGCAATTTCACAGCCGCCGCCTACTGCAGCTCCGTTCACCAAAGCAATCACCGGTACCGGCAAGGTTTTGATGGCGTAAAGCACTTCGCTCATCCGCTTCAGCATTGGATACGCTTGTTCTTTTGTTTTCAATTCGTGGAATACTGACAGATCGCCGCCGGAACAAAAAGCTTGGGATCCGGAAGCGGTGATGATGACAAAACGCGGTTTTGACTTATGTACTTTTTTCGTTAATTCTTCGAGCCCTTCCATCACGCCTTCATTGATGGCATTGCGGATATCCGGGCGGTCGATTGTAAAGGTGAGGATTTCGTCTGTCATTTCAATTTTATACGACATCTTATCACTCCTTATTTTTAGGTAGAGAAAAAGGCTATCGAGAGCCATGGCCTCTCAATAGCCTTTTAGCAGCAAATACTGTTTTATTTGCTTGCTACTACTTCTTTCCCTTTGTATGAACCGCATTCTTTGCAGACGCGGTGAGCCAATTTCATTTCGCCACAGCTTGGGCAAGTTACCATGCCCGGCACTGACAATTTGAAATGCGTACGGCGTTTTCTTTTAACGGTTTTGGACGTTCTTCTAGCTGGTACAGCCATTGGTGACACCTCCTTACAATGATTCTATTCATCTGACTGATCAAAATACTTGGCTAAATCAGCAAGTCTTGGATCCGGTTTTGGTTGTGCTTCTTCTTTCTCCGCTTCCGCTTGCTCATCAGTTGAATAGGACCAGTCGTTGCCGCCAGTAATCACGGCTTCTTCGGAATCCTCCTTGAACACTTGCATCGGAATTTCCAAAAGGATAAGTTCTTCTAGCACCGGCTGAAGGTCAATTGTTTCAGTAGCAACCATGTGAACATTATCGTCTTTTGTATCTCGGTCTTTTTCAGACCAGGAGAAAATTTCAACCGATTTGATGTCGATAGGAAATTCAACGTCTTCCCAAGTTCTAGCGCAGGGAAGTATCAACATCCCTTTGAGTTGAAGCTGGCACGTTATTTGTTGCGAACCAATTGTACAATGCCCCGTGACATGCATAGGTAAAATTTCGCGAATATCGCTATTGCGTTTTTTCACTGCATCCAAGTGGACAATTTCGTCAATTGGCATTCCGTCTTTGCGATGCTTTTGAAGCTGTTGAATCGCCATTTTCATAAGTATCACCTCTAAGACAACAAAGTTGATTATATAATGCACAGAAAAAGATGTCAAGATAAAATCTTGTCAGACAGTTCTAAACATCGGTATACTGTTATTTAAGTTTACCAAAGGAGCGATTGAAATGAAAGCTGCAGGCATTGTTGTTGAATACAATCCGTTTCATAATGGCCACCTCCATCACGCTCATCAATCCCGCATCGAATCCGGAGCAGATGTGTTGGTGGCAGCGATGAGCGGCCAGTTTCTGCAGCGGGGAGAGCCCGCATTTGCCGATAAATGGGCACGCACTGAAATGGCGCTGGCCAATGGCGTGGATATTGTGCTCGAACTTCCCTATGTGTACGCTACTGCCCAGGCATCGGATTTTGCCAGAGGCGGCATTGCCCTTTTATCGGCAATTGGCTGTGAATCGTTCTGCTTTGGCAGTGAGCAAGGTTCCATTGAACCCTTCCTTCAGACATACGGCCTTTTAGAAAGCGAGCGCCCTCTTTATGAACAAAAGATCCACGAAGCTGTTCAGACAGGGATCAGCTACCCGAAAGCCTTAAACGAAGCTTACACAAGCCTAACCGGAAACGGTGCAGGCTATGCCGATTTAAAGCAGCCGAACAATATACTGGGCTATCATTACATAGAAGCAGCAAAAAAGATGGCTTCTCCGATTCGCCCGCTGACCATCCAGCGCATTGCCGCTAATTACCACGACCCGATTGACAAAGAATTGACCATCGCCAGCGCGACCGGCATACGGCAGGCCTTTTTTGAGGGTGCGTCGATGGAGGAAATCGCCAAATATATGCCCCATGCTTCCATCAACATTCTCAAAGAGTTTAATGGAGCGCATCATGGCTTCGGCAGCTGGGAACGTTTTTATCCCCTGCTGCGCTACAGCATCCTGCGGGAGCGCCCATCCCGCTTAAACCGGTTTGCCGAAGTGACAGAAGGCATCGAAAACCTGATTTATGAAGCGGCAAAAAAAGAAGCCGATTTTGAAGGATTCATCAGCCGCGTGAAATCGAAGCGGTTTACACGGACCCGCGTACAGCGGATGATGACACATATCTATACCGGTTTCACATGGGAAGAGCTTCGTTCTTTTGAAAACCCTGCTTACCTGCGCTTGCTTGGCATGACCGCTAAAGGCAAACAGTATTTAAACCAACAAAAAAAGAATATCGGGCTCCCCTTGATCAGCCGGGCCGCAGATTTAACGGACCCGATGGGGAAACTCGATATTCATGCCAGTTCCATGTATTTGCTTGGAATGGGGGCAATGGATGTAAAAAAAGAATTCACAACGCCGCCCCGTTATTTCGGCTGAAGGGTATCCAAATACGCAATTGCATCATCGACGGTCTTCACCGGCACAATCTTCATGGTTGTGCCGATTTTTTCTGCCGTTTCCTTGGCCACCTCATAGTTGGACGCAGAAGCGCCTTCGGTGTCATCATCCGGAGCAAAGAAAACATCCATGCCTTCATTGTCAGCCGCAATCACCTTCTGGTCGATTCCGCCGATTCTTCCAACTTCTCCGGAGCTTTGCATCGTACCAGTGCCAGCAATGTCATAGCCTTTAGTGATGTCTTCATCAAGCAGTTGGTTTAAAATCTCCAGGGTAAACATCAATCCCGCAGAGGGGCCGCCAATATTTTCCGCATCGATCTTCACTTCCGGAGTGGTGACAATGTCTTTATTCTCCACAAATGAAATGCCGAGGCCAACCCGATCCGGCTCAGTCGGCAGCGGTGCAAGCGAAATGGTTTCCGTCAGTTTGCGGCTTTCGCGTTCAAACGCCAATTCCACTTCGTCCCCTTCCGCTTTTTCCGCTATATAATCAATGAACTCTTGCTGCGAATCGAATTCATTGCCATCAATCGACAACACTTGATCTCCTGGTGCGAGCACTTGATCTGCCGCTCCGCCTTCAAGGACGTTCATCACAAAAACTCCGTTATTATCCACTTCATATGGCTTGCCGGCTTTTTCAAAAGCCACCTGCAAGGCATTCACTTGTGAATCCGACATCAGCTTGAGCTGGCGCACATTATACTCTTCTTCGCTCTCATGCGGGCTGCGCACTTCCTCGGGCTTCAGAATTTTATAGCCGTCCTGAAACTTTGCAAAAAGATATAATGCCGGTGTAGCGTTCAGCATCGAAACCGTCATTAAACTCAAAGTGCCTTCGTCGTCTTCGTCTCCACCCTCTACTTCTACCAAGGGACTGAGTTCGTAGGCACCTCCGGGTTTAGTAATGTAATAATTCAGTTGGTACGTCGAGGTGAAAATTGCCAAGGCAGCAACGACTACCAATGCAATTAATTTATTATTTCTCATCTGCTGCTCCTTTCCAAATTGGCAGCCAATAACAAAAAGCCACGATAAACGTGACTTATTGGAATTTCCGCTTTAAGGCCTCTTCTACTGCGCCTGGAACCAATTCACTGATATTCCCGCCATATTTCGCGACTTCTTTTACAATGCTTGAACTTAAAAAAGAATATTGGTTATTGGAAATCATAAATAATGTTTCGATATTTTCATTCAGAAATCTGTTCATTGATGTAATCTGCATTTCATATTCAAAATCCGAAACTGCACGCAAGCCTCGAACGATCGCATTTGCTTTCACTTCGCTTGCATAATCAATCAAAAGCCCGCCGAAAGAATCCACTTGCACGTTTGGAAACGACTGGGTGACTTTGGAAATGAGTTCCTGGCGTTCATCCACGTCAAACAGCGGCTGTTTTGATGAATTGTTCATCACCACCACTTTGACTTCATCAAAAATCGTCGAAGCTCTTTTTATGATATCTAAATGCCCCAATGTAATCGGGTCAAAACTTCCCGGCACAACTGCAATCTTATTCAAATTCTTCTCCCTCTTCCCCTTGAAAACGGTAAATTGAAATAATGGTGGTGCCATAAAGTTCTTTTTTGAATCGCTCGAAAAAAACCGTGCGGTCCTGGAGCTCCACTTCTTTGGCATGTTCACACACCACTATGGAATCCTCTGTCAATATTCCCATTTCCGCTGCTTTATCCATCAAGCCATATGCTTTTTCCATATGATAGGGTGGGTCTAAAAACATCAGCCGGGCTTGAATGTTATTTTTTTTTATTGCTTTAAGTGCACGGTCGGCATCCGTTTTATAAACTTCCGCCTGGTCTGTCAATCTGGTTTTTTCCAAATTTGCCCGGATGGTGTCGACAGCCTTCCGGTCTTTATCCGTGAAAATCACTTTATCGATGCCTCTGCTTAACGCTTCAATGCCAAGGCCGCCGCTGCCTGCGAACAAATCCAATGCATTGCCGCCGTCAAAAAATGGCCCGATCATATTGAAGATGGATTCTTTTACTTTGTCAGTTGTCGGCCTTGTTGAAGTGCCTGGCACCGCTTTCAGCGGAATGCCTTTTACTGTTCCTGCTACAACACGCATCTTATCGCCTCTTATTTGCTAAATTTCTTATGAAAAAAATCCGCCTAATGGTAGAATGTTAAATGGAAAGGACGTGACCTATATGATTCAACGATTTATCGAATTAGGCGAAGGGTATGGAGATCTTTATGAACTCCGTGAATTGATCACTGTAAATTCTCACCGTTTCAAACACGGGTTTATTTTTGTTTCATCAGCTAGTGGAGGCCAGCCGGTACTATCGGTTGCAGCGGCATTTGAGCCGGCCACGGAAGGCGGCTTCATGCCGATTTACATATGCCGGGAAGGAATTCCAGAGAATTCAAAGCGCCTCGGCTTGTTTGAAGAAACGGTAAAAGGGCTTGGCCATGAACCAATCAAGATGGATGTTAAACATTCTTCTGCCTATGCGGAAAAGAAATTCTACTTCAACCATTTGATTGCCATTCTCCGATTAAACCACTACATTCCACCAATGCAGTAATTATAAGCCGATTTTATAATCGTACTCTTTAGCTTTATCCGGTTTTGCATTTTCGTATTCCGTTTTCAGGAACGGCCGCTGTGATTCAAGAACCTGTTTCACGTACGGCAGTTTCGATAATTTGGTTTTTGTGCTTTCAATGACTTCTTGATCCATATAAAGAACGGCATATTTGAGCCTTCGCGAGATAAAATGGACATGTCCGTATTTTCTTAGCGATTTGGCTTGTTTTAAATGATGGACATAAACAATCAGGCCCTGGCGATCACGCATAACTATCCCTCTTTTCTTACTGTTAGAATACCATAGGAAAGAAAAAAGCCGCAACCAGTGAAGCTGAAACATTCGCAAGCTCTATTGGGCTTGCCCGGCCATAAAATTTCCGTTGCCGTATCCACTTGTAAGTGCAGGATAAAACTAACAATAAATCCTGGAATTCGTTATAATGACTTTAGTTACATTTTCGAGGGGGTAATCCATTCTTATGGGGAAAAAAACAAAAATCGGACTTGCTGCCGTTGCGGTCGGAGCAGCTGCTTGGGCAGGTTCTAAAGCATTAGCAACTCCACAAACGAGACCTGGAAAAGATGTGCTGGACTACGGCCACCCCATTGTCCTGGCTCACCGTGGAGGCGGCGGCATTGCTCCGGAAAATACAATGGCCGCATTCAGAAAATCAGCAGAACTGGGAGTCCACGGATTTGAAATCGATATCCGATTGAGCAAAGACGAAGAAATTCTGGTGTTCCATGACGAATACTTGGACCGGACAACAGACGGAGCTGGGCGTGTAGCGGATTTGACGCTTAAAGAACTTTTGGAATTCGACTTAGGCTATCATTTCGTCGACCCGTCAGGCAAAACGACTTATCGGGGCAAAGGCGAAAAAGTCGTGCTTCTGCGCGATTTACTGAAAGAATTCCCACAAATGTTCATCAATATTGATATGAAGGATTCTCCGGAAACTTACGAAGGCAGTTTGATTCCTTCAAAATTATGGAGATTGATCGACTCTCTGGGCGTTCATGACCGTGTAGTGGTTACTAGTTTTTATGATGAACAAATTGACCGTTTTAATCTTTATGCCCAAAACCGGGTAGCAATCGGAGCCGGGGAAAACGAAGTGAAAAAAGCGTATACGGCATTTAATAGCCAATTCGGCCATTTATATAATCCACGCGCTGACGTCTTTCAAATCCCTGTCCGTTCATCGATGTTCCGGCTTGACCTGCCGCGGTTCATCGCATTTTTATCCAATTTGAATATTCCCGTCCATTACTGGACAATCGATGACCCTGAAGAAATGCAGGCATTGATTGCTGCGGGCGCAAAAGGAATCATCACAGGACGGCCGGATCTTGCTGTCGCTCTCATGAGCGAAATGGAAGATCAAGAGCAATAAAAAAATGTGCAACGAAATCGTTGCACATTTTTTATATATTCTGTCTGGAATTAAAGTTGAACAGGCGCTTCCGCTTTTCTTGTCCAGCTGCAATGGCCAGGCCCTCGGGTCATAAGTCGTTCCGGCTGTGCGGCTAAGTACGCCGCTTCGCCGATCCACCTTATGCCTGTCGGACCTTAACGGCCATTTCCGCTTTTCTTGTCCAGCTGCAGCGCCTAGCCTCTCGAGGTCGCTTCAGACTGATCTGCGATGGCCAAAAGCGCCATCACTGCCCAGCCTTCCAGCGCTTGTCGAGGCTAAATAGGCGCTTCCGCTTTTCTTTAAGCGGAGCATGAGCAGCCTCCGCCAGTTCCGCAGCTTCCGCCGCAAGATGAATCGGAAGAGAAGAACGGATTGCTGGAAGGGATTTTCACCGCTTCCGAGACGGATCTTCCAAGAATGAAGCTTACTTGGTCCATCAAGTCCTGCAGTTCATTTTCCGCCAAGCGCAAGGCTGCGATTTGTTCGTTCAAATCCAGCCGGCGTTTGTCAACGCGGATCTGCTTCATCACCCGGCTGTAATCCGGATGGTATTTGCCGAACCTCTGAACTTCCTCGTATTGCTCTTTTAGTCTGGCAAATGCGTGAATTTCGTCAGCCAAACCTTTATCGTTATAAACAGTATCATAAGCTTTTCGATAAAGCTCGGCCTGTTCGGATTGCAAAATCATTTCGCTTAACTCTTCTGCAGAGTCAGTTATTTGAACCCATTCGTAGGTCATAAACATATGCATTCCTCCTCTACACGTTTCATCATAGCAGAAATATACCCATTTTCATACATATTGAAAGGACTGGTTTTATGAAAAATTTATCGAAGCAATTTCAGCGCATTGTTGATAACAGCACATTGGACGATTTAAAAATTTTAGGCGACTTCCTCGAAAATTTCGAGAAAAAGCAGCAAGGCGAATTCAATACATACTTAAGCGCCAGCTTGAACATGCAGCGGGAGACCGACGAGCATTCAAGTGCCGTCCGCATTCCGAACACACCTTTTATCCACAATAATATCGATATTCCGCATGGCGGCATCCTGGCTGTTTTATTGGATACAGCGATGGGTACCCTGGCCAGCAGCAAATGCCCCGAAGGCTTCGTTGCTGTAACCACCAATATTACGATCCATTACCTCACTGTTGCCGTTGAAGACGAAATCCGGGCAGATGCCCGCATGATTCGCCAGGGCGCCCATACGATGGTTGTAGAGGGCAATATCGTGCAGCAAGACGGCAAGCACATCGCCACTGCCACCGGCTCTTTTTTTATCGTTCCAAAAAGACAATAGGTTTTATTGATTTTCAGCAGTTGCCGGTTTCTGCTTTAAAAAATCTTGGGTATAATATTTGCCGAATACCCCTACTCCGATTTGATTGAATCGGCTGGACAATAAGGTGTCCCGGTGGCTCGGCGAATTGATCCAGCCATGCACTGCTTCTGCTGAGTCAGAGTACTTGGTTGCCGTATTCTCGGCAGCTTCTTCAAAAACGATGTTGGCATTCGTAAGCCGCTCTTCCAAACTTTTTAATTCAGTTTCCTCTGCTGAGAAGTTCTGTTTCGCTGTATTTTGACTATGTTCTTTTGCCAGCATGCTAACGGCCGGATTTACAGCCAGTGGATTTTTTTGGTGGCGCAGCCGATACACATTGGTTAAATCGATGATCTGCTTGGAATTTGCTTCATCAATGGATTGCTGAAGGCCCGAAGATGGAGTGATGGGCGGCAGCAAATCTCCTGAAAACATCATGTCATAGGGCTGATGCCGAACCAAGGTCTCAGCATCCATAAACCGGACAGCTTCAAGTTTCTGATCTTCCCCATCGATATAGAGTTGGGCATAAACGTCGCCGAAACTGGCTAGCAGGCGCTTTTTCAAATCTTCCGAACTAAGGTTAAAGATATAAATATTTTCTCCATATTTTACCGTAATTTCGTTTTCAACAATGGTAAAACGGTACAAGTCATTCAAAGTCTGGCCAATTTTATATGGTGACGGATTGGTGGCAATACCCGCAGTGTACACTTGAACCACTTTGCCTTCTTTGATGCCCGCCATCAGATAGTTGGAATACGAAGCGTTATAGACCCACCATTCGTACCCGAATGCGGAAGGTTCGATTCGGGCAGGCTTTCCAAAATCCGAAAGCCAGTCCTTGGACGGCTTACCGATATACGTCGACAACCCTTCCATCGGCCGTTCCACGTCCAGCGAATCTTCTATCAGATCCTGTGCCGGCAACGGATCCTGAGTTTGCGGAGCTTCCAGCATCTCATTTTCCTCAGTAGGAGAATCGAAGTAAAAAAAGACAATGAGAATTACCGATAGAAAAATCATAATGCGCAACAAGTCTTTCAATCGAACAGCTCCTCAATAAAGTATATACACACAATTATAACAGTCGTCCGCATTCTGACACAATCTAGCCATTGCAACAAGCCGTTTTTTCATCTATTATTAAAGAAGCATTTAGTCAGTTTGATATCGAGGAGGAGATCCTATGTATTTTGAAAATACAGGACTAGAAAACATTCAAGTAGATTTCACTTTACTTGACGACATTATGAGCCGTCACGGCTTAACTAAAGAAGGCCAATGGGACTATGAGCGTGTTACATACGACCGCAAGTTTATTGTCCGCGAAGGCACTTACTATCTTCGTGTTTTCGGCTATGCAATCACTGGCGATATTGATGCCGGAGATGCAGTCGTAAAATTAATGAAACCGGTTGTCGGCAAACACTACTACCCACATGGTGTAGAATATGGCGAAGACGAGCATTTCCCAGAGCATTTGATTAAATCTTGCGTTGAAGTGCTGAAAGCAATCAAAACGGAAATTGCAGCTTTTGAAATTAAAGCATAAGAAAAACCGTAGTTCTTTACTGAACTGCGGTTTTTATTTTTCCTGACGTTTCCTTCTTCTCTTATTGATATAATAGATATAATAAAGAAAAGGAGGTTGAACATGTTTAAGTGGCTGAACAAAAAGGTGTTAACGATTGTTTTGGTTATTACAATCGCTGTTTTACTGGCAATATACATACTCCCCATTTCTATTCCCTTAATTATCGCTTTACTCGTTGCGATTTTCCTTGAACCTTTTGTAAAATTCGTCCAAAGAAAAGCGAAATGGAAACGAAAAACCGCAGTCATCACTGTATTCATTGCATTTCTTGTAATCGTTTCGGCCATCCTCTACTGGACAGTAACCCGTTTGTTTGGAAAACTGATCGAGTTTTCCCAAAGCGTGCCGGATTACATTAATTCACTGACTGACATGTGGAACGAAGTACAGGCAGTTTTCTTGCGCTCGACTGAAGACATGCCGATGGAAGTTAGTTCGTCGATCGAAACGGAATTGGCAGGTTTTCTGACCAGCACCCGCGATTGGATTCTATCTATTGTCAATTATGATACCATCACCGGACTTCTGACGGGAATCCCTTCATTTTTGGTTAGTTTTATCGTCTTTTTGATCGCATTGTTCTTATTCATGCTCGAATTATTGAATTTGAAAGAAATGCTGTTCAATCGGTTAAAAGAGCAGACTGCGGAAAAAGTCCGTTTTATGGCCGCCCGCTTAAATAATGTGATTTTTGGTTTTCTAAAAGCGCAATTTTTGGTAAGCGTCATTATATTTTTGGTGTCTTTGCTCGCCTTATTATTCATCGCACCGGAATATGCTATTGCAATGTCGTTGTTCATCTGGTTGATCGACTTTATTCCAATACTCGGCTCTATTATCGTGTTAACCCCTTGGTTTATCTATCAGTTTATTATCGGCGATATTGTCCAGGGAACGCAATTGGCCATCCTGGCTTTGGTATTATTGATCATTCGGAGAACTGTAGAACCCAAAGTCATGGGATCGCAGATCGGCCTATCCCCTCTTGCCACATTGGTGGCAATGTACATCGGCCTTCAATTGATTGGACCGCTCGGCTTTTTTGTCGGCCCCTTATTCGTCATTCTCTTCACATCAGCACGGGAAGCGGGCATGATTAAAATTGATTTCAAGATTTAATCTGAAGAATCTCTTTACCGACAGTCATTTCCCATTAATTGAAGGCATAAAAAAAAGAACCTGAGAAGGTTCTTTTTTTATCCACCTAATATTGCTTTGAAAACTGAAGTGGTGTGCCCGCCTTCATAAATTACGTATAGCAACAGGTATACGACTACGCCCGTGATGGCAGTGAAAAACCAGATGACGCTCGTAATTGGCCCTAACTTACGGTGTTTTTCAAGACGGTTTTTTAACCCAAGCCAAATCGTGATTAATCCCATAACCCCGCCGGTAGTAGCCAAACAGATATGGAAAATCAGGAATATGGTGTAGATAAGCTTATATTCATCAGGTCCCCCAAATGCGGTGTTTCCAACGAAAATCGTACGGGACATGTAGATAATGAAAAATGTCAATGCGGCAGCACCTGCTGCCAGCATTACTTTTTTATGTGCTTCGATGTTGCGTCGGCGGATCAAATACCAGCCAATCGCTACTAGAACGGCACTTAATACGATGAAAAAGGTACTGATGGTCGGTAATAGCGGCAAATTCATACTATAGTTTCTCCTTTGGCTTCTTTAAGCATTATGTCTGTGTAAGGCCATATTCTTTCTGTCTTCAATCGTTTTTGCAGTAATTTCATCAGCATTTTTGTTTTCGTTTCTCAGCCATTCATAGAAAACGAGCCACAGGAATACCGTAAAGATCAATTCCTGCACCACTTTCATGGTAATGCCGCCTGTCCGCTGATCTTCAAGCGCCGACATATTGGTAAACAGTTCCGGACCGGTCAAGCCGAGCTGAGCAAGTGTACCCGCTGGCACACATAGTGCCATGGCTTGCTGCCATGCCTGGCCATCTGTATAAGTGGCATAGAAGGCTGTATCGCTGAAAATAATCAATGCACAGGCAGGCGTGATCAATACGCTTAACCCGAATAAGTACGCAAGCTTTTTCAATCCATGGAACTTATAAGCGCCTTCCAGATTGTTGACAACTGGCCACCAGTAAAGCAAAGCCGAACCGAACAGAAGGATGCTGACAGCTGCATGCAATAATGAATTCATTTTTACAAAATCGAAAATTAAGGGAATATGGTAAAAAGAAAATACCATTCCAAAAATAATGATAGCTAGCATAGGTTTCGTGAATAAATCAAACAACGGCTTAATGACAGGGCGATTGATGATTGCTCGCCATAGCCAAGAAGGAGTGCCCATGATAAGTAGCGGCGGAACTAAAAGAACCAGAAATGCCATTTGGAACATATGCATGGAGAAAATGATATGGCCAAGCAAATCGATTGGCGCCCCTTTGATTATATACAGTAAAAGCACACCTGAAACAAACAGAAGCGCTTCTTTTTGTTTCAGCGGCTCGCTGTCTTTAAACTTGTCTCTCCATTTTACGGTAACCAAAAAATATAAGATCGTAATTAATACGAGGACTCCCAAGAAGTATGGACTCCATAAAGCCTGAAATCCAAATATACTAATCGGCATGCCAGCATACCTCCTTTTTCTTAAGTACCCCCATTATATAGTGTGGAAGTAGGTATATCAATGAACGAACTATGACAATTGGCGAAAGATAAACACTGGTTCCCTGACAGAATGATAGAATGCATTCTCAAAGGAATTCTCGGATCTGATTAATGTTAGCGCGAAAGCATAAATGCAAAAACCATTATGAGGAATGGCTGCAATTGATAATTATAACATGCAAAAAAACCCCGCATACCTTTACAGGCATGCGGGGTTTAAGTTTTATTTTACCACCAAACAATTGTTACCAATGCAAGAATTGTAATAAAGGCAACAAACATGCCGCTGAACATAAAGAACGCGACCATGCCATGACCTTTATTGCTCATGTGCATAAAGTGATACAACTGAAGCACGACTTGAACAGCTGCCAACAATAAAATAATTGGTGTGATCAAGTAAGGTGAGAAATCAGCTGCAACCGTTGTAAATGCAATCAATGTCAAGAAAATCATCATTGCAAATGAAGTCAGCTGGTTGCGCATCTCTTTTGCCCGTTGACGGCGGATGTATTGATATTCTGCTTGTGATCTAACATGCGTATGTGTGTCATGTGCCATATTAACCGATCACTCCCATCAAATAGACGACAGTAAAGATGAAAACCCATACTACGTCGATAAAATGCCAGTATAACGCTACAAGATAGAATTTTGGTGCGTTGTAAGTATTTAATCCACGTTTAGCGTTGCGGAGCATCAAAGCGATGAACCAGCTAAGACCGAATACTACGTGAGCACCGTGAGTTCCGACAAGCGTGTAGAATGCAGCACTGAAGGCACTATGCGTATAGCCAAAACCAAGATGCACATAGTGGTTAAACTCATAAATTTCCAATCCAAGGAAAGTTGCTCCTAGTAACACAGTTACCATGAGCCAAGCTTGCATCGCCTTAAAGTTATGGTTCTTCATATGGTACATTGCATAAACACTCGTCAAAGACGAAGTCAAAAGAATCATTGTCATCGCAAACACTAATGGAAGTTCAAACAATCCCGATGCTGTAAATTCCATTCCGCTTGGCCCCTTATCTTTAAGAGCCAAATACGTAGCGAAAAGTGAAGCAAACGTTACGGTTTCAGCCGCCAGCAAAAGCCAGAAGCCGATAAACTTATTCTTCCCTTCCATTGTAGCAGTTTCAGGATGATCGGGCCAAGTTTGTGGGGTATATTTCTTATTTAGATCCATTCACATTACCCCCTTTAGCGTCTTTGATCAAATCTTCTTTAGAGATATGGAATCCAAGATCATCTTTCAACGAACGCAATAGCATCGAACCGAAAGTGATCAATAATCCAAGGATAAGCACTGGAAGTGGCCAAGATTTATCTCCATCCAGGAAGTAAAGCGCACCAAATGAAGCAACGAACAAACCAAATGACATAATTATAGGAATAATAGAGCCGTTTGGCATGTGAATTTCTTCTAATGGTTCAGCATAGAGCATGCCTTCTTTGTTGCCTTCCATTTTCTCGATCCAGTATGTATCCAGACCGCGTACTAATGGAGTTTGTGCAAAGTTATAAAACGGCGGCGGTGATGGGATTGCCCACTCAAGAGTACGGCCATCTTCCCACGGGTCATTGCCGACACGTTCGTTTTTAATAGTAGTAAGTACTACGTTGATCAATAATACGATAACACCGATAGCCATGAACAACGCACCAACAGAACTGATGGCGTTGAATAAATCCCAGCCCTGGTCAGCGCCGAACGTATAAACGCGTCGCGGCATCCCCATCAGGCCTAAGAAATGCTGGATAAAGAATGTTAAGTGGAAACCGATAAAGAAGAACCAGAAAGTAATTTTTCCTAATTTTTCGCTAAGCATTGTACCGAACATTTTTGGCCAGTATAGGTGTGTAGCTGCAAAAATTGCAAGTACAACCCCACCAACGATAACGTAATGGAAATGCGCAACGATAAAGTAAGAGTCATGCAATTGGTAATCCAGAGGAGCAATCGCTTGCATAACCCCGGTTACCCCACCTGCAACGAACGAAGGGATAAAGGCAATCGCATAAATCATTGGTGTCGTGAATTTAATGCTGCCTCCCCAAATGGTCAATAGCCAGTTGAAGATTTTAACCCCTGTCGGAACAGCAATAATCATAGTCGCCAATGCAAATACTGCGTTTGCTGTTGGCCCAAGACCTACTGTAAACATGTGGTGAGCCCAAACCATGAATCCGTAGAAACCGATCAGGATTGTGGCGAATACAAGCGCAG
This sequence comes from Planococcus chinensis, assembly GCF_020071995.1. Taxonomy (GTDB): domain Bacteria; phylum Bacillota; class Bacilli; order Bacillales_A; family Planococcaceae; genus Planococcus; species Planococcus chinensis_A. Next base: position 145,761 of record NZ_JABWTK010000002.1, read on the forward strand.
TGTAACCAAACAAACGCTTGCGAGAGAAAATAGCAAAAATCTCAGAGAAAATACCGAAAGCCGGCAAAATCAGAATGTAAACCTCAGGGTGACCAAAAATCCAGAATAAATGCTCCCAGATAATCGTGTTACCACCGTTTGCTACATCAAAGAAGTTTGCACCAAACATACGGTCAAATACCATAAAGAAGAGACCGATTGTCAATGGAGGGAAAGCCAGCAAAATCAATGCTGAAGCCACAAAAGTCGTCCATGTGAACAATGGCATTCTCATGTAAGTCATACCTGGAGCACGCATATTGATAATCGTAACAAGGAAGTTAATCCCGGAAATCAGCGTACCAAAACCGGAAATCGTTAATCCAAGAGTGTAAAAGTCAATCCCATGTCCTTCCGATGCGAGTGCCAAGGATGCATAGTTTGTCCAACCAGCATCAGGGGCGCCGCCCATAAACCATGAAAGGTTCAAGAAGATTCCACCAAAGAAGAACAACCAGAATCCAAGTGAATTCAAGAATGGAAATGCTACGTCACGAGCACCAATTTGTAATGGCATGACCGCATTCATAAACGCGAGCAAAATTGGCATCGCAGCCAGGAAAATCATTGTTGTCCCGTGCATCGTCAATACTTCGTTATAAGTACCCGCGCTTAGGAAATCATTTCCGGCTTTCATTAGCTGGATTCGGATTAACATCGCTTCAATACCACCGATCAGGAAGAACAAACCTCCTGATGCGAGATAAAGATGTGCGATTTTTTTATGGTCTACTGTTGTCAAGTAGTCCCATATCATTGCACCGAAGCCCTGTTTTTGAGCAATAGAACTCACAATGTAAACCTCCCTTTTTTAAGCCTGTCTCTTTTACTTTTCAACGGATAAAGACATCAAGTAAGCGGCAAGGGCATCAAGCTCTTGCTCAGTGAAATCTTTCCCGTCGTTCAAAGATTTAGGATCAGGCATTAAGTTGCCTGGCTTGTATTGTTGTGGATCAGCGATCCATTTTTTAAGATTTTCTTCGTTATGTTCCATGAAGCCTGCTACACGGTTGCGGTCGCCGAATGTTGCTACGTTCGGTCCCTGCATAATCCCGCCTTCTCCTGAACCTGAAACTGCGTGGCAAGCGATACAGCCAGCGCCTTCAAGACCGAAAAGCTGTTCTCCTTCTTGCGCAAGTGCACCTTCAGCTGGAGTAGCTTCTTCTTGCATTGCTGCTACCCATGAATCGAAATCATCACGGTTCATCGATTTCACTTTGAAATCCATTAACGCGTGGGATGGACCACAAAGCTCAGCACATTTTCCGTAGAAAACGCCGTCTTCAAGTTCCGCAGATTCCTGATCAAAGGTTAAGTAAAATGTGTTTACGTTTTCCGGGTTAGCATCCAATTTACCGCCAATGGATGGAATCCAGAATGAGTGCTTAACATCAGCCGCGATCAAGTTAAAGTAAACTCTCTCGCCTGTAGGGACAACTAATTCCTGAGCGGTTACAATTCCTTGTTCAGGGTATTCGAATTCCCACCAGTATAATTTAGCTGTTACGTTGACTGTCAAATGAGTCATGTTTTCTCCATCTTCAGCTTGTACATCCATTGTCGAAACATCCGCTAAATCAAATGTTGAATAAACGGTTGGAACTGCAAGGATCAAAAGCAATACGATTGGAATGGAAGTCCATAAAAATTCAAGTCTTGCGCTTCCTTCGACTTGTTCAGGGATAAGATCTTCCCCAACTTTTGAACGGCGGAATTTGAAAATTGCCAAAACGTAGATAATCGTTACGACAAGAATGACAAATGCCATTACTATCGAAGACAAGATCAGTAAGTTAAATTGATCTTGAGCTACTTCGCCAGCGGGTATTAATGTAGAAATTTCTTCTCTACCGCAACCTGCAAGAAAGACGACCAATGCAGTCATCAATGCGAAAAGGCGCCATTTTTTGAGCCCTTTATTCATAGCTTTTCATACCCCTCTCTCATTTAAAAAATTTTGTTCTGCAATGTTGGAAACTAGACAAAGACAGCAAAAATGATCATCGAAACAAATAGGATGGTCATATAATTCAACGAATAGATGAACATTGTCTTTGCCCATTTCAAATCATCTTTTACATTGAAGCCTCGAATGGCGAGTACCAGCCAACCGATATTCAGCAATGTCGCTAAGATGATGAAGCTTATTCCGAGATCCATTAACAGGAATGGCAGAGGGAACAGCAGCAAAACCCAGGCAAGCATAGATTTCTTAGTGCGGTGGAAGCCTTTGACCACAGGCAGCATCGGAATGCCGGCTGCACGGTATTCTTCAGTGCGCTTCATAGCCAATGCATAAAAATGTGGCGGCTGCCAAACGAACATAATCAAGAATAATGCCCATGCGCCCCAGCCGAGCGTCGGTTCAACTGCAGCCCACCCGATTAGCGGCGGAATGGCTCCCGATATGCTCCCTACAATTGTGTTGCCGACATGTTTTCTCTTGGACCACATGGAATAGAGGACTACGTAAGCCAAAATTCCCGCAATCCCGAACAAACCAGCAGAGACAGAAGCAGAGAACAAAAATAATTCGCCTATAACGATGAAAAACGAAGCGAGCGCTAAGACAGCAGACGGTTTGAATCTTCCTGTTACAGTTGGACGCGCTTTCTTACTCGCCATCAATGGATCGATGTCCATGTCAATGTAGTTATTCATCGCAGCAGAACCCGCTATGATGAGTGCAGACCCGACCAATGTATAAACGAGGATGTCCATCTCCTGCAGGAAATGTCTGTCGGAAAACTGAAACGCGAGCCACAGTCCCGTAAAGACGGTAATTAAATTGGAATTTACAATTCCGATTTTGATCAACGCGAGAAAATCCTGGAGAAAAGTGGTGGTTTCGGCTGCTTCATGAGTTTCCGCAGACAAAGACCGGCTGTTTGACATATAACCCCCTCCTTTCAAAGTTGTAAGCATATTCCGCTAACCATAACTATATCTAAATTCCAGTTGTTTTTCTACTTCAAACTGAAATTTCCCGATAAAAGCGATGATTTTCATGTAATTTGCCTCAGAAATATGCTCTATTAATCATACCTTAGTGCACTAGTTATTTTAAGATAGAAAAAAATTTGTTTTTGAACAGTTTGTGAAGCCTTTCGTAATATGTCTAAATCTTGAAAGTTTCGGCTATTCCCCATTTTCCGTTGTGTTTTGCAGCGACTTTCGATATTATCGAGTATGCAGGGAACGGACGTATAAATGAGTTTTAACATGAAAAAGTAGGTGACATTCTTGCAACAAGGTAAATATATAAAATGGTTTGCGGTAGCTGCGACCATCGGCATGCTATTGATCTTGCTTGGCGGTGCACTTGTCACCAAAACCGAAAGCGGAATGGGCTGCGGCCGATCGTGGCCAAGCTGCAACGGGGAATTGATTCCAGAAAAAATCACCGCTGAAGTCCTTATTGAATTTTCCCATCGCCTCGTTACTGGTGCAGTCGGCATCTTGATCGTCGTATTATCAGTATGGGCATGGAGAAAATATGGACATATCCGTGAAACCAAATTTCTAGCCGTCATGGCCGTATTTTTTTTGGTCTTGCAAGCTTTGATCGGAGCCGCACAAGTATTATGGGGGCAAGGCGATTTCATTCTTGCACTTCACTTCGGAATCTCGCTGATTTCTTTTGCATCGGTGCTGCTTCTGACCTTGCTGATTTTTGAAGTCGACCGGAAATTCGATGCTGACCGCTTGGTAATCGGAAGGAAATTAAGAATTCATACCATCGGAGTTACGCTTTATTCCTATATCGTTGTTTACACAGGGGCTCTTGTACGCCATACAGATTCCAGTTTGATTTGTTCAGATTGGCCGCTATGCCGCAATGACCAGTTCGCTCTGCCAAACAATATGTATGAATGGGTTCAGATGGGGCATCGCTTTGCTGCGAGCATGATCGTATTGTGGCTGGGCTACATCGCCTGGCATGCGTTTAAAAACTACAAGGAACAGCGTGTCATTTATTGGGGTTGGATCATTGCCTTCATCATCGTTGTGCTTCAAGCTACTACCGGCATGCTCGTAGTGTTGACCAAATTGAATTTGGCAGTGGCCCTTCTTCACTCGCTGCTGATTTCACTTTTGTTCGGATTGCTATGCTATATGATTCTGCTCGTTTCCAGAAGCAGAGCCAAAGCCAAATAAAAACAGCCAGCGCATTTGCGCTGGCTGTTTTTTTAAATTCTTTCCATTTCAATCAGCAAATCGCCGCTTGAAATGCCTTCACTCGCTGCAACATGGATTTCTTTGACAACGCCGTCAAATGGCGCTTGCACCGTTGTCTCCATTTTCATTGCTTCGGTTACGATCAAGTGGTCGCCGCGCTTCACTTTGGCCCCTACTTCCGCTACCACTTTCAAAACGGTTCCCGGCATGGTTGCTGCAATATGGGATTCGTTTTTCATGTCAGCTTTCGGTCTTGCCAAAGCATCGGTTTCGACCGTCATATCCTGGATGTTCACTTCACGCGGCTGGCCGTTCAGTTCGAAATAGATTGTCCGATGGCCATCTTTTTGCGGCTCTCCGATGGACACCATCTTGATCATCAAGGTTTTCCCTTTTTCGATCTCCACTTCGATTTCTTCGCCTAAGCGCATTCCGTAAAGGAACGTTAAAGTATCCAATACTGACACATTGCCAAACTGCTGGTTTGTCAGTGTGTACTCTTCAAAAACTTTCGGATAAAGCGCGTACGCCAAAACTTCCTGGCTCGTTACCGGACGCTCCAATCGTTCAAACAAGGTCTTTTTGATTTCATCAAAGTCAGCCGGTTCAAGCAATTCTCCCGGACGGACAGTGATGGCTTCGCGGCCTTTTAAAACGACTTGCTGAAGCTCTTTCGGGAATCCGCCGTGCGGCTGTCCGATATAGCCTTCAAAGAATTCAATGACCGATTCCGGGAAGTCGATTGTTTCCCCGCGTGTGATGACGGTTTCTTCATCTAAATCATTTTGAACCATGAACAATGCCATGTCTCCGACAATTTTTGAAGAAGGTGTCACTTTTACAACATCTCCAAACAGCATGTTGACCCGCGAATACATCTCTTTGACTTCTTCCCAGCGCATGCCGAGCCCTACTGCTTTCGCTTGCTGCTGCAAGTTGCTGTACTGGCCGCCCGGCATTTCGTGTACATAGATTTCTGAATGCGGGCTGTTCATGCCGCTTTCAAAATCACTGTAGTATTTGCGGACATCTTCCCAATAATGCGACAATTTTTCAATCGATTCGATTTCGGTCCGCACTTCACGTCCGCTGCCTTTCATAGCGTAGTAAAGAGAGTTTGCACTCGGCTGAGAAGTTAGCCCTGCCATATTGCCAAGAGCCGTATCTACGATATCGACGCCTGCTTCAATCGCTTTTGCGTACAAGTAAATACCGTTGCCGCTCGTATCATGTGTATGAAGGTGAATCGGCAAGGAAACGGTATCTTTCAGTTCCGACACCAGACGATACGCAGCTTCCGGCTTCAGCAGTCCTGCCATATCTTTGATTGCCAGAATATGTGCACCCGACGCTTCAAGTTCTTTAGCCATTTTCTTATAGTAATCAACCGTATATTTATCGCGGCTTGGGTCTAGAATATCACCGGCGTAGCAAATGGCTGCTTCTGCCACTTTTCCGCTTTGGCGGACTTCATCAATTGCCACTTCCATGCCTTTGATCCAGTTCAAGCTGTCGAAAATACGGAACACATCGATTCCGGCTTCGGCTGATTTGCGGACGAAATCACGGATGACGTTGTCCGGATAGTTCTTGTAGCCGACAGCATTGGCGCCTCGGAACAGCATCTGGAACAATACATTCGGCACTTGTTCACGCAATTTGATCAGGCGCTGCCATGGGTCTTCTTTCAGGAAGCGGTAGGAAACATCGAACGTTGCGCCTCCCCACATCTCCATCGAGAACAAATCATGCTGCAAACGTGCGGTTTCGTTTGCGATGGCAAACATATCGTGCGAACGCAGCCGGGTCGCAAGCAGTGACTGATGGGCATCACGGAAAGTCGTGTCTGTCAGAAGAACTTCCTTCTGTTCATGAATCCATTTTGTCAGTCCTTCAGGCCCTTGTTCGTCCAGAATTTGCTTTGTTCCGCGCGGTGCCGGTACGGATAAGTCCAGTTCCGGAATTCTCGGCGCTGCATGAATCGGTTTCTTTTTCTTTTCGATGCCTGGGAATCCGTTGACTGTGATATTTCCAATGTAAGTCAACAGTTTTGTTCCGCGGTCTTTGCGTACCGGGAAAAGGAACAGTTCCGGCGTTGAATCGATAAAGCTTGTATCAAATTCACCGTTGATGAAATTCTTATGGCGCACGACATTTTCCAGGAATGGAATATTGGTTTTAATGCCGCGGATCCGGAATTCCTGCAAGTTGCGGTCCATTTTCGCAGCTGCTTCTTTGAATGTGTTGCCTTGAGTAGAAACTTTTACTAATAAAGAGTCATAGAATGGCGTAATGACTGCGCCCTGGAACCCGTTTCCTGCATCCAAACGGACACCGAAACCGCCTCCTGAGCGATAAACCATGAGTTTACCAGTGTCCGGCATAAAGTCGTTCAATGGATCTTCTGTCGTCACGCGCGACTGGATTGCAAAACCGTTCAACGGAATATCCTGCTGAGCCGGAATTCCGATTACTTCGCTGTGCACGGAATGCCCTTGGGCAATCTTGATTTGTGCATGCACGATATCGATCCCTGTCACCATTTCGGTTATTGTATGTTCGACTTGAATGCGGGGATTGACTTCAATAAAGTAGAACTCGTCGTTTGCCACTAAGAATTCAACAGTACCCGCATTTATGTAATCGATATTTTTCATTAATTTTACAGCAGCATCACAAATCTGATTTCTCAGTTCGTCGCTGATTGAATTGGAAGGTGCAATTTCCACCACTTTTTGATGGCGCCGTTGAATGGAGCAATCACGTTCATATAAATGAATGATATTTCCTTCAACATCTCCCAAAATTTGAACTTCGATATGTTTTGGCTTGTCCACAAATTTTTCGACATACATTTCATCAGATCCGAAAGCAGCTTTCGCTTCGGATTTAGCACGTTCATAGGCTGAAGCCAGCTCTTCTTCAGTTCGTACGATGCGCATGCCGCGTCCGCCTCCGCCGAGAGACGCTTTGATCATTAGAGGGAAACCAGCGGTTTTGCTGAATTCTTCCACTTCTTGAAGAGATGCAACAGGGCCGTCCGTTCCTGGAATGACCGGAATATCGGCTGCAATCGCCTGTTCACGTGCTTTCACTTTGTCGCCGAACATATCCAGATGCCTAGAAGTCGGACCGATGAAGATTATGCCTTCTTCTTCACAGCGACGTGCAAAATGAACATTTTCGGATAAAAAACCGTAACCTGGATGAATGGCATCTACCCCTGAGTCTTTGGCGATCCGAATAATATCTTCAATATCCAAATACGCATCAATCGGCTTTTTGCCTTTTCCGACTAAATAAGACTCATCCGCTTTATAGCGGTGATAGGAACCACTGTCTTCCTGTGAATAAATTGCAACTGTTGGAATTTTCAGTTCCGTACAAGCGCGGAAAACCCGAATAGCGATTTCTCCGCGGTTTGCCACTAAAATTTTGCTAATTGTTTTCACACTGCAGCACACCCTTTACTTTTTCGATTTTTCGAATTTGTGGACCATGGAAACATTCATCAATACTCCCATAGCTAACGATAACAAAATTACCGACGTTCCGCCATAGCTTATAAATGGAAGTGTCACCCCTGTTAAAGGAATAAGTCCGGTCAAACCTCCCAAGTTGACGAAAGTCTGGATTCCGATCATGCTCGCAATCCCTGCAGCAAGCGTGCGAGCAAGCGGATCTTTTGTTGTCATCGCAATTGAAAGGCCGCGCAGTACGATAAAAGCAAGACCGCCAAGAACGAAAATCACTCCAAGTACGCCAAGTTCTTCAGCGATTACCGACATGATAAAGTCCGTATGCGGTTCCGGAAGATACCCAAGTTTTTGGATGGATTGCCCCAGCCCTAAGCCGCTCAGGCCGCCCGAGCCAATTGCTAAATAGCCATTGACGATTTGTAGCCCAAAGCCCAATTCATCTGAAAACGGATTAAAAAAGGCATCCAGCCGCCCCAAGCGTTTTTCCGTGAAAATGATGTCTGACGCAAAAAGCATAATCGGGATAATAAAAACTGCACAGCCAACTGCAACCCAGCCGGCCATCTTCGCAAAAAATTTGATGCTGATGCCGCTCGCTGCCATTACTGACAAGCCGACTGCCCCGATAATCATCATGGACCCCAAATCGGGCTCGAGGAATACAGCAAGCAAAACCAGCGTCAGAATGATGACGGGCGGAGCAATTGATTCGTTTAAATTATTGATATTGCCTTTTTTGTATTTATTGGAGAAAACACCAGCCAAATAGAAAATGATGCCGACTTTGGCGACTTCGGAAGGCTGGATATTCGCAAAGCCCAGATCGATCCAGCTTCTGGCGCCCCCTGCTTCATATCCGATCAAGTGGACAAGTACCAGGCCGATAAAGATGACAGCAAGCACGAGCTTCATCATCCATTTCTTGCCGAAATGTTTGTATGGGAAAATGGAGGCAACTGCAAATGCGGGGAATGCAAAGGCCAAGTTCATCAATTGCTGTATGTAAAAGCGGTTTGGTGCATCATCGTAATAGTTTACGGACCAGGCCATGCTGGCGCTGTATATCATAACAAGTCCGAAAAGCGTTAATGCGATGTAAACAAATAATAGCGGATAGTCCAAATACCTGGTGTACTTTTTAAAATAAGTTTTCATTTCCATACCTCGATTTATCAGATTAGTAAAAAAACTCAAACAAGGTTCGTTTGAGTTTTAAGTCATTTATTTGTATACGCCTCATGCAGAATTGAAAGCTTCTTCTCCAGCGTATCCATTAAATTTTTCCCTACTTCACGTTCGATTAACCCAAGCTTTACAGCAAAATCGATTTCACGTGAAAGTCCGAACATTTGTGTATCGAGCACTTCTTCATATAAGGGGCAAGAAGGCAATGTTAAATTGTCCATTTGGACTTTAATCAATTGCTCAATTTTTTCGGCATCCGCTTTGAGGAGTTCCAAAGCCTTTACTTGGTAAGTTTGTTCTTCTGTATGTTCCATGAGGACTCCCCCATTTAATGATATTTATCTCTATTAACCTGTTTAAAGTGTATCTTCAAAACACCAAAATTGCAAGCGTCTATTGCCTTTAGTATTAATCCCTTTAGCAATTTGTGCGGAAAAGGTATACTTATAAAAGATTGATTAAATGATGGAGGGTTTACAATGGAATTTATCGTACCTTTTAAAGGTGAAGTGAAATTTAAAATCGCACTAGATCCTACTGTCTGGATTTTTGATGACCGCCGGATTGACCTGGATACTTATTTTGATGAAGAACGCGTTGAAATCGACGAAATGGAAGAATACAAACGCGGCATGGGCGAACACTGGTCCCGTGAAATCATGGAAGGCGCTACTGTTCCGCAGACGCTGAAAACCGAAAAAAGATACAGCCGCCAGGAAAAAAACGAAATGATCACTGGCACATATGGCATCAAATTCGCTCCATTTCTGAAAAATGCAGAGCCTTCAGCTGAAGCAAAAACGGTGGTTTTTGAATCGGCCAACGGTGAGTATGCATTCCCACTGGATGCAGCAAACGAGCTGATTTTCAAATTCAGTGATAACGGAAAACCGTTAAAAGAAAACGGCCCCGTCCATGTATTGCTCCCTGATGGATCCAATCAAGAAGATCCAATCACGCATATTTTAGCCATCCGAGTCGAATAGGAGTGAACCGCCATGCGCGTACAATGTGTAATTTGCGACACCATCGAAGAACTGGTTGACGATACACTCGAAGCCAAACGATTGCGGAACCGGCCGATTCACACGCATATGTGCAAAGCTTGCCATGACCGCATCACAGAAAGAACAAAAGAGCGGCTCGCTACCGGGTCGTTCCACTTCTTCAGAAGTTCCCGCAGAATTGAGGACGACTTCTGATGAAGGTGTTAAAAGGCTTGTGGATCGGATTTTGGAGCGGCTTGCTTTTGGGGATTTTACTGAAATGGATTCAAGCGGTTACAGGTGAGCAAGTATATACACTGCTGCTGAATGTCGACTTTATCCCTGTAATAGGAGGGGTCAACTGGTCTGAACCCGTTGAATTTGCATTCCACCTGGTTGTCTCATTGCTGATCAGCATCGTGTATGTCTACCTTGCGAAACGGCGCCCCTATACATTCGGCCAGCTGGTATTGTTCAGCCTCGCCATGTGCATCCCATTTTTCCTGCTTTACTTCCCGCTTGCCGCTCTTGCAGTACGTCCAGACGTGCCGGCGTTAACTGACGGCGGAGCCATTCTATACTGGACGTTTGCGCATTTAACGTATGCATTGGCATTGCCGATTCTTTATAAAACCTTTGAACGAAAAAACGCTGCTTCTCAATGAGAAGCAGCGTTTTCGCGTTTTTCACGCCATAAGCGTATTTTGTAAAGAATCAAGATCAGCGCAGCAATAACCAGTCCTTCTACAACCGGCAGGAAGAAGGCCAAGAATGTCAGCCCCAGTCCACCAGCCAGAAGGAAAAGCGTAATGACGGCATTTTTCCCGATGGATAACTTTTTTGCGAACCCTAATTTATACACGAAAGCCGATAACAGGAATATGACTGCAAAAAGCGCATATCCTGCAATGGTGAAATTCGGCAGATTCTCATACAAAACTCGGGCTACGGGATACATACTGTCATAGACAAAAGCTTGCTCGTCTCCCACAGATATTACACCCTTCCTAGTTCATTATTCTTCGATGGCCACTTTCTTTTTCTTAGCCATGCGCTCACGTTCGTTTTTATCAAGAATTTTTTTGCGCAAACGAATGTTTTGCGGAGTGATTTCACAATACTCATCATCTGCCAAATATTCAAGTGCTTCTTCAAGACTCATTAAACGAGCTTTTTTCAATGTAGTCGTCTGGTCTTTGTTTGCTGAACGGATGTTTGTCGCAGCTTTGATTTTAACAATGTTCACTGTCAAATCGCTGTCACGGTTATGCTCGCCGACAATCATTCCTTCGTAAATCTCAGCGCCTACTTCAACAAACGCAGTTCCACGGTCTTCGATGCCCATCAAGCCATAAGTCGAAACTTTACCGCGCTCCATGGATACCAATACACCCTGGCGGCGTCCGCCAACGCGCCCTGAAGCGACTGGCTGGTAGCTGTCGAAAGTATGGTTGATGATTCCGTATCCACGAGTTTGTGTCAGGAATTCAGTGGTGTAACCGATCAAGCCGCGCGCTGGCACGTTGAATACCAAACGGACTTGTCCGCTTCCGTTATTGATCATATCCAACATTTCACCTTTACGCTCACCCAATGATTCGATGATTGCTCCAGTGTATTCTTCCGGCACGTCAACTTGTACACGTTCAACCGGCTCACAGCGAACGCCGTCAACCATACGGACGATTACTTCCGGTTTAGATACTTGAAGTTCGAAACCTTCACGGCGCATGTTCTCGATCAAGATCGACAAATGCAATTCGCCGCGGCCGGAAACGATCCAAGCATCAGGTGAATCTGTATTTTCTACACGCAATGACACGTCCGTTTGTAATTGTGCATCCAAACGTTCCTGGATTTTGCGTGAAGTGATCCATTTACCTTCTTTACCGGCAAACGGGCTGTTGTTAACTAAGAATGTCATTTGCAAAGTCGGTTCGTCAATGCGAAGAATCGGCAATGCTTCCTGATGGTCAGCCGGACAAACCGTCTCACCTACGTTGATATCTTCCATACCTGAGATGGCAATCAAATCGCCCGCTTCGGCTTTTTGGATTTCAACGCGTTTCAGACCCATGAAACCATGGATTTTCGTTACACGGAAGTTCTTGACAGAACCGTCTAATTTCATAAGGGCAACCGATTGCCCTACTTCGATCGTTCCACGGAATACGCGTCCGATTCCGATACGGCCTACATAGTCGCTGTAATCAAGAAGTGCTACCTGGAATTGAAGTGGCTCATCTCTGTTATCGATTGGCGCTGGCACGTGTTCCATAATGGCATCATAAATAACCTGCATGTTTTCTTCTTGATCTGCAGGATCAGATGAAAGGCTTGCAGTACCGTTCATTCCTGAGGCAAAAACAACCGGGAATTCAAGCTGCTCGTCGTTAGCTTCAAGTTCGATGAACAATTCGATTACTTCGTCAACCACTTCTTCTGGACGAGCGAAATCGCGGTCAATTTTATTTACAACAACGATTGGTTTCAAGTTTTGCTCCAATGCCTTTTTCAAAACAAAACGGGTTTGCGGCATACAGCCTTCGTAAGCATCTACTACAAGCAAAACACCATCAACCATTTTCATAATACGTTCCACTTCTCCACCAAAGTCGGCGTGTCCAGGCGTATCGAGAATATTGATTTTAGCATCTTTGTATTGAATTGCAGTGTTTTTCGCAAGAATAGTGATTCCGCGTTCTCTTTCAATATCGTTCGAGTCCATCGCACGTTCTTCAACGTGTTCATTTGAACGGAAAATCCCTGACTGCTGTAGCAGCTGATCCACCAAAGTTGTTTTACCATGGTCAACGTGGGCAATAATAGCAATGTTTCTTAAATCATTTCGTAAGTTAGTCATACTTTCACTCCAATATTCTTTTTTCATGTCCATAACTGTGTTAGTATAGCACATATGGGGAGAAAACCCTAACGATTTTATTTCAAGCAAACAGTGCAGGAGGAAAAAGTTTGAAAGACATAAAATGGATTTTCGTATTTTATTCGTTGGCGGCACTTTTGGCAATGACTGGAATCGGCGTCGCAGTCGGTTTGCGCAGCATCCCTTTGATCCTTTTGGCGCTATTGCTCCTTTTCGGAATCATGGGCATGGGCTTTAAAAAGAAAAAAGAAATGCGGGAAGCCGGTTTACTTTAATCATGTAGAAAGAGGGTGCGACGAATCGCATCCTCTTTTATTTTAACCGAATGTAGTCTGATAACATAATATTGTGTATCGAAGGATTGGCTGCGATAAACGTATCTTGTTTAAGCATGTTTGCAGCTTCCCCTTTGAAGTTTGTCATGACGGCTCCTACTTCTCCTGCAATAACGGATCCGCCTGCAATATCCCACGGAGACAGCCTCATCGATACATAGGCATCGATCCGGCCACTCGCCAGAAACGCCAGTTCAAGTGCAGCCGAACCATATGACCGTGTTCCGCGGACAGCCCGAACGAGCCGTATGGCTGCTTCATGGTCAAGATAGCGATTTGGCGCCAGCCAGCTGGCATTAATGGCCACAATCGATTCCGCAATGGAAGTGTCAATCAACGGCTTTAATTTTTCATCGTTATAGTAAGCGCCTTCTCCGCGCACCGCATAATACAAATCATCGTTTACAACATCGTATATGTATCCAAGCTGACCTGTGCCGTTTTCATAAACACCGAGGGAAATCGCGAAATTGCGTTTTTGATGGACAAAATTCATCGTGCCGTCAATCGGATCGAGCATCCAGACAACGCCTTCCAGGTCCTTGATATCGTCTCCGAATCCCTCTTCCCCGAAAATGCGGTGCCCCGGATAATCCCGGCGAATCCGCTCAATAAAAAATTGCTCGATTTCTTTATCAATATTCGTCACCAAATCATTGGCATCAGACTTCGTTTCAATTGTGATATCACTGATAAACGAATTCCGGATTTTGTGGCCGGCTTCTTTGATCAGCGACTTAATATATAAATCCACTGCATGCAGTTCCATAAGTTTCGCCTCCTTGTTTCTACCCATTATAACGAAAAAGGCACCTACTGTCTGTTCACAGTAAGTGCCTTCATGTGATGGAATTGTCAGAGCGCATGAAGTGCCTCCAGTTCTACATATATTTCATGGAGCCGCTTTTTGCTTTTATCGGCTTCACGGCTGTCTTTTTGCTGCAGGGCATCAAACAAAGAAGCAAGTTCATAGTCCAGCTCTAGTTTTAATACATTAATATACTCTTTTTCTATCTCTGCCTTACGAATGATTTGAATCATCTGTTTCATAATAAGCACCCCTTTCTCTCCGCATTTCGATAATTCAGAAATTTATAATTGCTGTTAATTATCCTTACCCCATTGGCGACTAGGAAAAACTTATTTATACTCTTTCTTCCCAAAGTTCGTTAAAATGAAACCTGTGAAATAGATTAAGGAGGAAATAAATTTGACATCATTTTGGAATGAACAGGATTTTGAAGTATTTGATACACCCGGGCTAGAAGCTCGTATGGAATTGCTGATTGAGCGGGTACGCCCAAAATTCGAGGAATTGGGCAGCCACTATTCTTCATTTTTTTCAGCAACAACCGGAGATGAGTTTTTCCCGCATGTAGCGAAGCATATGCGCCGCACGGTAAATCCGCCAAACGATAGCTGGGTGGCTTTTGCACCGCATAAAAGAGGCTATAAAGCGGTGCCCCATTTCCAGATTGGCTTATGGAACAGCCACATATTTATCATATTAGCGGTCATATACGAAGCACCAAATAAAACGGCGATGGCGCAGAACTTATTGGACGAAAATGCACTAGCTGCTTTGCCGGAAGGTTTTGTCGTATCCGGTGACCATATGAAACCGGATGCGTCTCCACTGTCGGAAATGACAGAAGAAGAGGTGAACAAGCTGATTGTCCGCCTGCGCGATGTCAAAAAAGGCGAATTTGTGATCGGCCGCCATCTACCAAAAGAACAGGCCATCAAACTGAACGAAGAAGAGTTCAAGGAATTTGCCGAAGAAACATTCGCCGCATTATTGCCTGTTTATAAAACACTGCTACAGAAAGAAAAAATGCCCCAGCGCTAAGCTGAGGCATTTTTTCAAGCTACCGAGAAACCTTCCATTCTCTAAGCCATTTCGCTCCAAGTGGACGCTTTCCGCTTCATTCGGCTCACTCTTTTAATAAAAAACTCTTTTATCAGAAAGAGCGGAAGAGTAAGCATGCTATTTATTCATTGCTCTCCCTCGATATGGAGCAAACCAGCGGAGACGCCTGCGGGAAAGCGAGACAGCCGAGACGCCGCAAGCCGCACAGCGGCTGAGGAGGCTTGGCGGATCGCCCGCGGCAAGCGCAGCTGGTTTGCGGAATATCGGAGATATTCTAAGGAAAATTTTTCTATATCTTTCACAACAAACTGAAAAGATGCCCCAGCGCTAAGCTGAGACATCTTTTTGTTCGTCCCACTAATAACATGAGCAGTTTTATCTTTTTTGAATTTTAATGACGTCGCTGTCATTTCTGGCTTTCATTTCTTTGATCACCGGAAAACTGGCGTAGCCGCTTTCTTCTTCAAATTCACGGAAATACGTCTTTTCTTCCGCGATGGAAGGAACAATTTCTTTGAACCGGCGGTAACGCGCCATGATATTGTCCCGTTTGATCCCTTTTTCGTAAGCCATTTCAATTCCCTCGAAAAATGTTACGACGTCAATGATTTCTTCTGTTGTCCAGTCGACAGAAAACGGATAAGAATAATCCATCTTTCATCCCTACTTTCATGGTGTAATCGCCCATCTTTTACGGATTTCACCTGCTTCTTTAACCATCCGGTCCAGCAGTTCCGCTACAGTGGGCACATCTTTGATCAAGCCGGTGACTTGCCCTGCCCAACCAAATCCTTCATTCAGGTTTCCTTCATATATATACCTTTTATTCGCCTCGCCGCTGACGTAATTGCGCAGTGCTTCATAATTCGGCGTCGCAGCTTCAATTTCAAGAATTTTATCGGTCCATGTATTTTTTAAGGTTCGGGCAGGCGAACCGATGCTTTTCTTAATAATAACCGTATCGCTTTCCGTGCTGTCAATCAATGCTTTTTTGTAAACTTCTGAAGCATGGACACATTCTTGCGTAGCAATAAAGCGGGTGCCCATCTCTATGCCTTCTGCACCGAGCGCATGAGCAGCCATCCACCCTCTGCCGTCGCCGATGCCACCGGAAGCAATAACCGGAATTGAAACAGCGTCCACTACTTGCGGAATTAACACCATCGTACCGATGTCGTCCCTTCCTAAATGGCCGCCACCTTCATGCCCGACAACCATGACCGCATCCGCTCCCAGTTCTTCTGCTTTTTGAGCTTGGCGTCTTGCTGCAACAAGTACCAATTTTTTAATCGAAGTGCCTTTTAATTGATCAAAAATCGGCGTCGGATTTCCTCCGGTCATCGAGACGACCGGAACATTTTCTTCAATCGCCACTTCAAGCATATGCGAAAAGGCACGACCGTGGTCGCCGATAGCAAAATTCACGCCGAACGGCCGGTCTGTCATTTGACGCACTTTCCGGATTTCCTCCCGCAGCATTTCCGGAGACGATAAGCTCATTGCCGTAATCTGGCCGAGCCCTCCTGCATTTGAAACGGCAGCCGCCAGTTCAGCATACGCCAAGTACGCGAGCCCCCCTTGAACAATCGGCAGCTCCGTCCCTAATAAGTCTGTTACCCGTGTATTGAAATTCATCTAATGTATTCCCTCCCCTTTATTTTCTCTATTCGATAGAACCGGCCAAATTCCTTTTATTTTTATAGTATAGCTTTACGCAACGTGCTATAATTCATTTTGTTTTCATTTTTATAAAGTGAGGTGGGTTACCATTGTCTCAATTAGAAACTCCGTTATTCGATGCGCTCCTAAAGCATCGTAACCGGCACCCAATACAATTCCATATTCCTGGACATAAAAAAGGCCAAGGCGTAGACCCTGCTTTCCGGGAATTTGTCGGCGATAATGTTTTATCCATCGACTTAATCAATATTGCACCTTTAGACGATCTTCATTCACCGAAAGGCGCCATTAAACAAGCCCAAGAATTGGCCGCCCAAGCATTCGGTGCAGATTATACGTTCTTTTCCGTACAAGGAACAAGCGGTGCCATCATGACGATGATTTTAAGCGTCGTTGGCCCGAATGACAAAATCCTCGTTCCGCGAAACGTCCATAAATCAATTATGTCCGCTATCGTATTTGCCGGTGCCATTCCGATTTTCATCCATCCGGAAGTGGATACAGAACTGGGCATTTCCCATGGCATTTCTGCAGAAGCTGTTGAAAAGGCGCTGGTGGAATATCCGGATGCCAAAGCCGTACTCGTCATCAACCCGACATACTTTGGCGTAGCCGCAGATTTAAAACGCATTGTGGACATTGCGCACGGCCGCGACATTCCCGTGTTGGTCGACGAAGCACACGGCGTCCACATCCATTTCCACAAGTCGCTTCCTGTATCGGCGATGGCTGCCGGTGCTGATATGGCAGCCACATCAGTCCATAAACTGGGAGGCTCCATGACACAAAGTTCGGTATTGAATGTGCGTGAAGGCCTGGTTTCCGCCAAACGCGTCCAATCGACGCTTTCCATGCTGACCACCACTTCCACATCGTATCCGATTCTGGCGTCGCTCGATACAGCCCGCAGACAACTGGCGATCCATGGCTACGATTTGATCGACCAAGCAATCCGGCTGGCGCAGGATGCACGCAAACGGATCAATAAGATCCCTCATTTATACTGTGTCGGCAAGGAGATTTTAAACACGTCCGCCACCTATGATATGGATCCGACAAAACTGCTGATCAGTGTTAAAAACCTGGGAATCACAGGCCACCAAGCGGAAGAATGGCTGAGAGAAAACGCCAATATCGAAATCGAATTGTCCGACCTTTATAATATCCTTGCCTTGGTGACAATCGGAGATACGCGCAAAGAGCTCAATCTTTTGATTAACGCCTTGCAGCGGATGAGTGAGGCATTTGAAAGCGAAGCGGCGATCATTGAACCTGTAGTGCTGCTGCCGGACATTCCGCGGCTCGCCATGACTCCAAGAGATGCTTTCTATGCTACAACAGAAGTTATTTCCATTGAAGATGCCGTAGGCCGCATTTCGGCGGAGTTCATCATGGTATATCCTCCGGGCATCCCGATTTTCATCCCTGGTGAGATCATTACACAGGAAAACATCAATTATATCGATATGAACGTCAAAGCAGGGCTTCCCGTCCAAGGACCTGAAGACGATACATTGAAAAAGCTGCGCGTCATCAAAGAACAGCAAGCGATTCGTTAAAACACAAAACGGCCAAGGGGTTTTATAGTCCCTTGGCCGTTTTTTCTATTGTACGCCTTCAATTTCACCCGGTTCGATAAAGGAGTACCCTTTGGCTCTTAAGCCTTCAATAATGCCAGGCAACGCTTGGGCGGTCCACTTGCGGTCATGCATCAGCAAATTCGCGCCGTTCCGCAGAAATTCTGTATTCACCATGATATCAGTCAAGGCAGCAGAATCCATGTATTGCTTTTCCCAATCATAGCCGTAGGTCCAGTTCATCAGCAGCATGCCTTCCTGTGCAATCAACGCTTTGCTGAAATCTGTGTTCGAGCCGTTCGGCGCCCTGAAGAACTTCGGCTTTTCTCCAATAATCGCCTCGACTGCTTCACTCAATGATAAAATTTCTTCACGCTGCTGATTTTCGCCGATCGTTTTTAAATTGTTATGGTTATAAGTATGGTTGCCGATGGCAAAGCCCATATCATGTATTTTTTTCAGGTTCGCTTTTTCTTCATCGCTGTCCAAAAAATGGCCGTTGACAAAGAAAATAGCTGGAACATCCAGTTGTTTAAGCGTGGTTGCCATTTCCACGGAATGGTCTGCCGGGGCATCATCTATCGTAATCAAAACCGCCTCCGCAGGAGCATCGCCAATCGGCTCCACATTCCAATTTGCCGGATTGAGGCGGTATTTGGGCTCAGCTGCCAATTTC
Source organism: Planococcus chinensis (assembly GCF_020071995.1). Taxonomy (GTDB): domain Bacteria; phylum Bacillota; class Bacilli; order Bacillales_A; family Planococcaceae; genus Planococcus; species Planococcus chinensis_A. Next base: position 164,651 of record NZ_JABWTK010000002.1, read on the forward strand.
GCAGGTTCTTCTTCCTTCTCCGCAGGCACTTCCGTTTGTTCAAGCTCTGTTTCTTCTTCCACACTTTTTTCTGTGGTTTTCGGAACGGCTTGTTCGGTGTCAGGCATTCCTTTCTTTTCCGGAGCCGCGCCTTCCGAACTGCAGGCTGTTAATAGAGCCAATCCTGCAGCCAGTAAAAACCCTTTTGTATGTATCATGCCCTCTCCCCCATCCCGTTGCTTTATTAAACAAACTTTACCATAAGCGGACAAAAGAAAAAAGAAGCCCTGCATGGCTAACTGCAGGGCTTCTTTCACTACTACTTAATGATATGGATTGGAGTTCCTAGAGCTACTTCTGCAGCTTCCATTGTAATCTCAGCCAATGTCGGGTGAGCATGGATCGTCATTGCGATATCTTCAACTGTCATGCCTGCTTCAATAGCAAGGCCAAGTTCAGCGATCATATCGGATGCACCAGCTCCCACGATATGTGCGCCAAGAAGCAAGCCGTCCGATTTGCGTGAAACCAATTTCACGAAACCATCAGGAGCATTCAATGACAATGCACGGCCGTTTGCGCCGAATGGGAATTTAGCAGCAGTGAATTCAAATCCTTCAGTTTTTGCTTGCTCTTCGGTCAAACCGACGCTCGCAAGTTCAGGATCTGTAAAGCATACTGCTGGAATTGCCAAGTAATCGACAACTGATTTTTCTCCTGCAATTGCTTCAGCAGCTACTTTGCCTTCGTATGACGCTTTGTGCGCCAATTGAAGTCCGGCAACAACGTCACCGATTGCGTAGATATTCGAAATGCTTGTACGGCACTGTTTGTCGACTTCGATCAAACCACGCTCAGACATTTTAAGGCCCAGTTCTTCAAGACCCATTTCGTCTGTGTTTGGACGGCGTCCAACTGTTACCAAAACATAATCTGCTTCGATTGTTTTTTCTTCGCCGTTTGCTTCATAAGATACCGTAACGCCGTTTTCTGATTCTTCCACGCCTTTAGCAGACGCTTTTGTAATCACTTCAACGCCTTTTTTCTTCAAGCCTTTTTTAACAATTGCTGTCATTTGTTTTTCAAATCCAGCAAGAATATCAGGTGCGCCTTCAAGAATCGTAACATCTGATCCCATGTTTGCGTACGCCGTTCCAAGCTCAGTACCGATGTAACCTCCGCCGATTACGACAAGTTTGCCCGGTACTTCCTGAAGGTTCAAAGCTCCAGTAGAATTGATGACACGTTTCGAAAATTTAAAAGTTGGAATTTCTACCGGACGTGATCCTGTAGCAATAATCGCATTTTTAAATTTGTACGTTTGTGCTGCGTTTTCAGTGATGACACGGATTGAATTATCATCAACAAAATAAGCTTCACCGCGGACGATTTCCACTTTATTGCCTTTAAGCAACGATTCTACGCCGCCAGTCAATTTTTTCACAACGCCGTTTTTAAATTCCTGCGCTTTTTCGAAGTTCAAAGAAACTTCTTTGGCAACAACGCCCATTGCATCTGAGTGCTGTGCTTCTTCAAAGCGGTGACCTACAGAGATCAAGGCTTTTGAAGGAATACATCCGACGTTCAAGCAAACGCCTCCGATGTATTCTTTCTCAACGATTGTTACTTTTTGTCCAGTTTGCGCTGCACGGATAGCTGCTACATATCCGCCAGGGCCTGAACCGATGACGAGCGTGTCTGTTTCGATTGGAAAATCTCCTACTACCATAAGTTTTACGCCTCCATTAATAGTAATTCAGGTTGACTCAATAAACGCTTAATGTGATTTAACGCATGTTGTGCCGTTGCTCCATCAATCATACGGTGATCGAAGCTCAATGATAATGCTAACACAGGAGCGGCAACAATTTCACCATTTTTAATTACAGGTTTTTCAGCGATGCGGCCGATTCCAAGAATCGCAACTTCCGGATGGTTGATAACCGGAGTGAACCACTGCCCTCCAGCGGAGCCGATATTCGTGATAGAGCAAGAAGCGCCTTTCATTTCTGCAGGGCTTAGTCTTCCTTCACGGGCTTTTGTAGCCAGCTGGTTGATTTCATCTGAAATGGCAAATACAGATTTGCGGTCAGCATTCTTGATAACTGGAACCAGAAGGCCTTTTTCTGTATCTGCAGCAATTCCGATATTGAAGTAATGTTTCTGGATAATTTCGCTCGTCTCATCATCAAACGACGTGTTCAATGCTGGAAACTCGCGCAATGTGCTCACAAGCGCCTTAACGACATACGGCAAGTAAGTCAACTTGATTTCTTTTTCAGCTGCAATGTCTTTGAATTTTTTACGGTGTGCTACAAGCTCGGTAACATCAACTTCGTCCATCAACGTTACGTGTGGAGCCGTATGTTTTGAATGAACCATTGCTTTTGCAATCGCTCTGCGGATTCCGGACATTTTTTCGCGTGTTTCCGGGAATTCGCCTTCCGGAAGCGAAGCCGCTTTTGGTGCAGCTTCTTTCACTTCTTTTGTTTCTTCTTGCGGAGCCGCTTGTGCTGTTTCTTCTGCAGCAGGTGCTGCAGCTTCTTGCTGGCCTCCGTTCAAGAATGCTTCAACGTCTTCTTTCAGGATACGGCCGTTGTTTCCAGAACCGGAAACCTGGGTGATGTCAACTTCTTTATCGCGTGCAAATTTACGGACAGAAGGCATCGCGATTACGCGCGCATTCGGGTCCTGCGATGTAGTCTGAGGCTGGGCACCAGCACCCGTTTCGCCCATTTTAGGCTGTTCTTCTTTTACCGGTTCTTTTTCTACGTCTTGAGCAGATTCCGCAGTTCCTGCCTGCACTTGCTCTTCCGTTTCCTGTTTTTCTTCAGGAGCTGAAGTTTCTTCAGTGCTTGCGCTTTCGTTGTCGGCTGCATCATCACTTTCAATACGCACCAATACATCTCCAACTACGGCTACCGTTCCTTCTTCAACAATGATTTCTACGATTTTGCCAGAAACTGGCGACGGCATTTCAACAACCGCCTTATCGTTTTGTACTTCAAAAAGAATGTCGTCCTCTTCGATTGTATCTCCGACTTTGACGAACCATTTTACGATTTCACCTTCATGGATACCTTCTCCGATATCCGGCAAACGAAATTCAAAAGCCATTAGTTTCACCCTTCCTTTTACGCAACTATTAGAACGTTAGAACTTTTTTCGCTGTTTCTAGTATATCCTTCGAGTTCGGAAGCCAAACTTGCTCCGCCTGCGAGAATGGGAAAATCGAATCTGGCGCAGTTACACGAAGTACCGGTGCTTCCAGGCTCAAAATAGCGCGGTCCATGATTTCAGCTACTACGTTGGCAGCAATCCCCGCTTGTTTTTGTGCTTCTTGTACGACCATTGCGCGGCCTGTTTTTTCAACAGATGCCACAAGAGTTTCGATATCCAATGGCTGGATTGTACGAAGATCGATCACTTCTGCAGAATAGCCTTCTTTTTCAAGCTCTTCAGCAGCTTTCAAGCTTTCCTGGACCATTGCGCCATAAGCGATGATGGAAATATCTTTCCCTTCACGTTTAACATCCGCTTTGCCAAGTGGAATCGTGTAAGATTCTTCAGGCACTTCCTGGCGCCCTGAACGGTAAAGTTTCAAATGCTCAAGGAAGACAACCGGATCGTTGTCGCGGATTGAAGAAATCAACAATCCTTTTGCATCGTAAGGAGTAGATGGAACAACCACTTTCAATCCTGGCTGTGAAGTCATCAATAACTCCAGAGAGTCGGCGTGCATTTCCGGTGTATGAACACCGCCGCCGAATGGAGAACGGATTGTAACCGGCGCGTTCAAGCTGCCGCCGCTGCGGAAACGCATACGGGCCAATTGTCCGCTGATGGAATCCATTACTTCGTAAACGAAACCGAAAAACTGGATTTCTGGAACCGGACGGAATCCTTGCAATGCCAGACCGATTGCCAAACCGCCAATACCGGATTCAGCTAAAGGTGTGTCAAATACACGGTCTTCTCCGAATTCTTTTTGCAACCCTTCAGTTGCACGGAAAACCCCGCCGTTGTTCCCGACGTCTTCTCCGAAAATCAGAACGTTCTCATCATTTTGCAATTCCAATCTGAGAGCGTCCGTAATTGCTTGAACCATCGTCATTTGTGCCATCGCTTACTTCGACTCCTTCGCTTTGTAGATTTCCAGCTGTTCCTGCACGTTGAATGGAACATCTTCATACATAATTTCAAGTAGGTTTGTTACTGTTTGTTTTGGTGCGCTGTCAGCTTTTTTAATCGCTGTTTTAATTTCATCTTTAGCACGTTCGATTACTTCGTTTTCTTTCTCTTCGCTCCAAATGCCTTTTGCTTCCAGGTATTTGCGGAAACGGACTAATGGATCTTTCTTTTCCCATTCGCTGTCGATATCAGAAGTACGGTAGCGCGTTGGGTCATCCCCTGCCATTGTGTGCGGTCCGTAGCGGTAGCAAAGTGTTTCGATCAAAGTCGGCCCATCGCCTTTCACAGCGCGTGCACGTGCATCACGGGTAACAGCATATACTGCCAATGGATCCATTCCGTCTACCAAGACGCCTGGGATACCTGCAGCTACAGCTTTTTGTGCGATTGTTTTAGCAGAAGTCTGCAATTCACGCGGTGTTGAAATTGCATACTGGTTGTTTTGGACGATAAAGATTGCCGGTGCGCGGAAAGCCCCTGCAAAGTTAATTCCTTCGTAGAAATCCCCTTGTGAAGAACCGCCGTCACCTGTATAAGTGATTGCCACTGATTCTTTTTTGCGTTTTTGCATGCCTAGTGCAACTCCAGCTGCCTGGATGTACTGGGCGCCAATAATGATTTGCGGAGGCAGAATGTTCAGGCCTTCAGGCATTTGGTTCCCCATGAAATGTCCACGTGAGAACAAGAAAGCCTGATGAAGCGGCCAGCCATGCCAAATCAATTGAGGGACATCGCGGTAACCCGGCAAGATGAAATCATCTTTTTCAAGAGCGAAATGAGAAGCCAATTGGGAAGCTTCCTGTCCTGCAGTTGGTGCGTAGAAGCCCAGACGGCCTTGGCGGTTCAATGAAATTGAGCGCTGGTCAAGAATACGCGTATAAACCATACGGGTCATTAACTCTTGAAGCTCCTCATCTGACAACTTCGGATCTGCCTCTTCGTTGACAATAACGCCTTCTTCATTGAGAACTTGAACCATTTCAAACTTTTCTTCGATTGCATTAAGCGTTTCCACTGGATCGAACTGCTGTGATTTTTTCGCAGCCATAAAAGCAACTCTCCTTTATCTGTATTAAAATTATTATATTCAATTAGTAATACAATTGCATATTCTAACTCAGTATACGTTAGATGATTTGCTCGGTCAATCATAGCGAACCTACATTTACCAAGGATTTTTTGCCGAAAGAAAACAAGGGATCACAAAATCTGTATCAGTGCGCTGTTGACATCTGTATTATAAAACAGTACTGTATTCCCAATTCTTTTATAGCACAGAAAAAAACGGCCGATGCGGCCGCTTTTCATTCACTCTCTTTTAAGTTTTCTAAAATTTGATTTTTCATTTCATTAAACTGTTCGGTACTGGCATTGAAGGCTGTAACAGCGTCTTGAACGACTGTGTTTTGTTCGTTCACTTCCATAGCTTTTTCCTGCATGGCCTTAAGCTCCGTATCTTCGTCCATCAGCATGGTATACAATTCCTGCTGGAGCCCGTTCAAAGTTTCGTAGGCTTCCGTAAATTGGCCATGGGCATCAAACCGTTCCTGCATTATTTCTTTTAACGAACCCAGCTCTTCTTTCAGCTGAGCGTCATCCGTTTCTGCAATGACGGTATCGATTTCTTTGAAGTTTTCCTGGGCGTTGCCCATGGATTCTTTTTCAGCTGCCAGAAGTTCCAGCCGTTCTTGCGCCGAAGCAAGTGCTTCTTCTGCCTGGCTATCCACTTCATCCTGCTGTTCTTGTGTCAAAGCCATGATCGATTCGAACAATTGCTGTTCGTCTTTTTCCAGCTCTTCCATCTTTTTTTGTGTTTCCCGATACTCTTTTTCAGCATCGAATGTATCATTTAATACAGCGTCCAATTGTTCCCCTGCCGCCGGGCCTGAACATGCACTCAAAAGCAGCACACTTGTAAAAATACCGGCTGAAACGATTCTTTTCATGCCAAACCCCCTTTAATACTTAAATCAACTATAATAGCTGATTTTAAAAAACACAACTCGCGGCAGCGGGTTTTTTCTTTTCCCGGCATGCCGGATTGCGCTATACTTAAAGACAGTGGTTTTAATGAAAGGATGAATACTCTTGATATTGATGAAAGACATTATACGCGAAGGCCACCCTACTCTCCGGGCACGTTCAGAGGAAGTTGCATTTCCACTTTCTGAAGAAGACCGAAAACTAGCGGAAGATCTATTGGAATATGTTGTAAATAGCCAAAATGATGAAATGATTAAAAAATACGATTTGCGGCCAGGCGTCGGAATTGCTGCTCCGCAGGTCAATGCACCAAAACGGATTTTCGCCTTGCATTTTGATGAAACTTCCGGCGAGAACTTAAGCCTGATTGCCATCAATCCGAAGATCGTCAGCCATTCTGTAGAACGCTCTTATTTAGCAGCCGGAGAAGGCTGCCTATCGGTTGACCGTGCAGTTCCGGGCTATGTTCCACGCTACGCACGCGTTACCATCAAAGCATTTGATATAGAAGGCAAAGAATACAAAATGCGCTTGAAAGGCTTGCCCGCCATCGCTTTCCAGCACGAGCTCGACCACTTGAACGGCGTTATGTTCTTCGACCATATCAATCCAAAAAATCCATACGCCGAAATTGAAAATGCCATAGCAATAGGAAGAGACTCGGATGAATAATCCGAGTCTCTTTTTTTAAATTAATCCAAGATGTCTGAATGCCTTTGCAAGGCCGTCGTTATCAACGTGGTCGGTAACGTGGGTTGCTACTTGTTTGACTTCTTCTTCGCCGTTGCCCATCGCCACACTGACGCCGGCAATTTCCATCATCTGCACATCGTTGAGGCCGTCTCCGAATGCTATTGTGTCTTCAATGCCGTGGCCAGTCGCTTTGATCAAGTGTTTGATGCCGCTCGCTTTGCTTCTGCCTCCCGGGGTGATGTCACAGGAAACCCGGTGCCAGCGGACGAATTCCATATTGCCGAATGTTTCATGGTATTGCTGCTGATCCGCTTCTTCACAAAACAGCAATGCCTGATAAACCTCATGCTCCAGATGGAAGTCTTCGATCATGGCAGGATGCGGAAACTTCAAGCTTTTGATGCCTTCGTCAATGTCCGGATGGTAATCAATCGTGGACACCATGCGTTCGTCTGTCAGAAACACAATGGGGTGGTCGCGTTGTTCCGCGTATTCCACAATATTGGACAAAGTATCGGTATCCAATGCTTCTTTATGTATAAGCTCTCCCTTATTGACTACATATTGCCCGTTAAACGTAATAAAGGTGTCGATATTCAACTCACTCAGCACCCGCTTGATCATGAAAGGGCCCCGGCCTGTGGCTATCGCCAATTCATGCCCATTTGCCCGCGCTTCGATTAAAGCATCTTTAGCGCTTTGCGGGATTTCTTTTTTTGAATTCATCAAAGTTCCGTCAATATCCAACAACAATAATTTACCCATTCATCATTCTCCATTCTTGATTTTTTATATGTCCAAACCGGCTCCATTCTTTACATTTATCAGAAAATACAGTATAATACCCTCAAGGAGTGAGATAGCCATGCTGAAACTGAAACGTATTCGGAGAAGACTGCTCAGACAGCTGAACGGCATTATGAACAAAAAGAAAATCGCTTGACCTTGTTTAGCCCTTCTTAATAAATAGGAGGGCTATTCTTTATTTTAAAACAATGTCATGATAATATAAAGAAAGTGATTTTAATTGAACGTGCAAAAGGAGAGCAAAATATGATCTTTAAAGTATTATACCAAGAAAACCGTGCAGAGGTACCAGTTCGCGAAAACACCAAGAGCCTCTATGTAGAAGCATCATCCGAGCGTGAAGTCAGATTCCATCTTAAAGACCGCAATTACAACATTGAATTCATTCAGCTGCTTGAAGGGAATCACCTTGCCTATGAACAAGCCAGCGAGAATTTCAAAGTTGAGAGTTTGGACTAATTATGAAGTTTGTAAAGAATGACCAGACTGCTGTATTCGCCCTCGGCGGACTAGGCGAAATCGGCAAAAACACGTATGGCGTCCAATTCCAGGATGAAATTATCCTGATTGATGCCGGCATTAAATTTCCGGAAGACGATTTGCTCGGAATCGATTATGTTATTCCGGATTATACTTATCTCGTTAAAAACGCAGACAAAATCAAAGGGCTGTTTGTCACTCACGGCCACGAAGACCATATCGGCGGAATCCCTTATCTTTTGAAAAAGATCAATATTCCTGTATATGGCGGCAAGCTCGCTTTGGGCTTGCTGCGCAAGAAATTAGAAGAACACGGTTTGCTGCGCCAAACCAAAATGATTGAAATTGAAGAAGAAGATGTAATCAAGTTCAGAAAAACTTCTGTCAGCTTTTTCCGTACAACCCACAGTATTCCCGATGCTTTTGGCGTAGTTGTTAAAACGCCGCCAGGAAATATTGTGCATACAGGAGATTTCAAATTCGACTTTACGCCAGTTGGAGAGCCTGCCAACTTGTTGAAAATGGCTCAAATCGGCAGCGAAGGCGTTCTGTGCCTGCTTTCAGACAGTACGAACGCTGAAGTACCTGACTTTACCATGTCAGAGCGCAAAGTTGGAGAGTCGATCAAGGACATCATGCGTAAAGTTGATGGCCGTTTGATTTTCGCCACTTTCGCATCCAATATTTATCGTTTGCAGCAAGTAACGGATGAGGCCGTGGCCCAAGGCCGTAAAATCGCTGTTTTCGGACGAAGCATGGATAATGCCATGACCATCGGCCGCGAACTTGGCTACATCAATGCCCCGGAAGATGCATTTGTCGATACACAGACTTTAAACCGCCTTCCGGCAAATGAAGTACTCATTTTATGTACAGGTTCCCAAGGCGAACCGATGGCTGCCCTTTCACGGATTGCCAACGGCACACACCGCCAGATCCAGATTCAGCCGAATGATACAGTCGTTTTCTCGTCTTCCCCGATTCCGGGCAATACGAGCAGCGTAAACCGGACCATCAACTTGTTGTTCCGCGCTGGAGCGGATGTTATCCACGGTTCCTTGAATAACGTCCATACTTCCGGCCACGGCTCACAGCCTGAAAACAAATTGATGCTGCGCTTGATCAAGCCGAAGTTCTTTATGCCGATCCACGGCGAATACCGGATGCAGAAGATTCATGCCCAATTGGCTGTTGATTGTGATGTTCCGGAAGAAAATACGTTCATCATGGAAAATGGCGATGTTCTGGCATTAGGGCAAAATGAAGCTTCTGTTGCAGGACGCATTCCTTCCGGCGATGTTTACATCGACGGCAGTGGGATTGGGGATATCGGAAATATCGTCCTCCGCGACCGCCGCGTCCTTTCTGAAGAAGGGCTCGTGATTGTTGTAGTCAGCGTCGATATGGAGAAAAACAAAATGGTGTCCGGACCGGATATCATTTCACGCGGATTTGTTTATATGCGCGAATCCGGAACCATGATTTATGAAGCTCAGCAAATGCTGAACCGCCATCTCAATAAAAAAATCCATGGCAAAAATACAGAATGGACAGAGTTGAAAAACGAAATCTCTGACGTTCTCGGACCGTATTTGTATGAAAAAACAAAACGCCGTCCAATGGTATTGCCAATTATCATGGAAGTCTAAAAAAGCGAAAGTGCCTGTCTCAATCCCGACAGATATAAGACAACCCTCCGCAGTGGTGTTCTTTACCACAGCGGAGGGTTGTCTTATGCCCCCGAGAACCTGGCAGCTGGACATCAGAAAAATTTCAGCGACTATGAACTAAAAAAACCGTTTGCCACAGCAATTGCTGAGGCAAACGGTTTTTCTATTTTCGCTACGATCTAGTTTAATACTTTTTTCTCGAACCGATTGATATCGGCATCTGAACCGATAATAATCAGGACGTCTCTCAGTTCAATTTCCATGTCGGCCTGAGGCGACACGAGTATATCGCCGTCCCGCTTGATGGCTACAATGTTGATGCCATACTTCGCTCGGATATCAAGTCCTATCAGCGTCCGCCCTGCCAGTTTATCATTAGCCTGAATTTCCGCGATGGAATGCTCATCAGACAGCTCCAGGTAATCCAAAACATTGTTTGACAGCATGTTATGAGCAATGCGGATGCCCATATCACGCTCTGGATGCACTACTTGGTCTGCCCCGATTTTGCTCAATACCTTGGCATGATAATCATTCTGCGCTTTAACAGTAATTTTTTTCACACCGATTTCTTTCAGCATCAATGTTGTCAAAATGCTCGCTTGAATATTTTCCCCGATTGCAACGATAACATGCTCGAAATTCCGGATGCCCAGCGACTTCAGCACCGCTTCGTCGGTCGTATCCGCCACCACAGCCTGTGTCGCAATCGAAGCATATTCATCCACGCGATCCGTATCTTTATCAATCGCCATAACATCTGCGTCTTGTTCAATCAGCTCACGTACAATACTGCCGCCGAAACGCCCAAGTCCGATGACTACAAATTCTTTTTTCATATGAATCCCCCAAATTATCTGATTGGCATTAGTTTATCACATTCTGCCGCTACACATACATGCCACAAAAAATCCCCGCTTATCTGCGGGGATCTAAAGGCCGTTGGGGCCGTCTTTCGCAATATTCACAGCTATTGTCGCTGCATTTCTCTTCACGCCATTCGTTGCATGTCGAGCAATAGCTTGCATCAAATTCATCATCGAAGGTCAATGCAGCTAAACACGTATGGCAATACGTGTGGACATCCATCCAATTGATAAACTTCTTATTCGCCACTAAGTAGAGGCCTTGCTGGTCCTGTTTGTAATTCATAATTGAAGATTTCTGGATAACTCGATTTTTCGGATCCAAGAAAAAATTCATTTTGCCATTCACTTTTATCACTCCCACAGTATTGGTCGGGCTCGTTCATTTTTATTTAAATTCATTTTATAGTTGGATAATGAAAATTAATATAAACCAAAGCTTTTTTACCATTTCTTTATAATAGTAAATACTCATGACAAAAAGCAATAGATACGATTAAAGAAATTAAAATAAATATTATAACTTGTATAATAGCAAAGATTTTGTATAATAAAAGATGTTGTTTGTAAACTTAAAATACATTTTAACTAAACTTTCGTTTCTAACAGTTTACTTATACTAAATTGAATCGGGTGAAATAGTATGCAAATCGGAACTAAAATCAAACGCCTTCGTTTGAAAAACGGGCTGACACAAGAAGAACTTGGCGAGCGTACAGACCTTAGCAAAGGTTTTATTTCGCAGCTGGAAAGAGATTTAAATTCCCCTTCGATTGAAACCTTATTCTCTCTCCTGGAAGTTCTTGGAACTACACCAAGGGAGTTTTTCGATGACTCCGACAAGGAAAAGAAAGTGGTTTTTACGACGAATGAACACACCATCCATACCGATGAAGACATGGGCTATGAAATCGACTGGCTGATCACCACTTCCAATAAGAAGGAAATGGAGCCCGTTTATCTAACCTTACAGGAAAAAGGCCAATACAAACAGTTTGAGCCTTCTCTTGCCGAAACGTTCATCTATGTATTGGAAGGGAAAGTACGGCTTCTGCTGGGCGACGAGGAATATTTGGCGACAGCCGGAGACTCGCTCTACTACGAAGCGTCTGACCCACACCAATTAGTCAATGCATTTAACGGAAAATCCGAAATGATTATTGTCGCTACTCAATCTTATTTATAAACCAGGAGGTATCGTATGTCTGACACACCTATTATCCGTTTTGAAAACGTCACCCAACAATACGAAGGAGCCGGAAACGTGCTCAGCAATATCAGCTTCGAATTGGAACGAGGCAAATTTTACACGCTGCTTGGCCCGTCCGGCTGCGGAAAAACAACAATTCTTCGGCTGATTGCCGGATTTATCACACCGACAACAGGCGATATTTACATTGAAGGAAAAAAAGTCAATCATTTGCCGGCAAACGAACGCCAGGTAAACACCGTTTTCCAGGATTATGCGTTATTCCCCCATTTGAATGTCTTTGAAAACGTAGCATTCGGACTGCGCATCAAGAAGCTGAAAAAAGCGGAAATTGACCGCCGCGTCAAAGAAGCTTTGGAATTCGTCAACTTGAAAGGCTACGAAAACCGGGAAATCCAGGAAATGTCCGGCGGCCAGCGCCAACGGGTCGCGATTGCCCGCGCCATCGTCAACGACCCGGAAGTGATTTTGCTTGATGAGCCATTATCTGCGCTTGATTTGAAATTGCGCACTGAAATGCAGTATGAACTGCGTGAATTGCAGCAGCGTTTAGGCAAGACCTTCATTTTTGTCACTCACGACCAGGAAGAAGCACTGGCGATGTCGGATGAAATTTTTGTTATGAACGCAGGAAAAATCCAGCAAAGCGGCACGCCGATCGACATTTACGATGAGCCGATCAACCGCTTTGTTGCAGACTTTATCGGTGAATCGAATATTGTCTCAGGCGAAATGGTCGCCGATTACCGGGTCCGGTTCGCCAACAAAGAGTTCGACTGCGTGGATGCCGGTTTAAACCCGAACGAAAACGTAGAGGTCGTCATCCGTCCGGAAGATCTTGAAATTACAACGGTAGCCCAAGGCAAAATGGCTGTGACTGTGGATACGCAGCTTTTCCGAGGCGTCCATTACGAAATTTCCACATTGGATGAGGCTGGCAACGAATGGCTCGTGCATTCAACGAAGAAAGCGGAAGTCGGTTCACTGATCGGTTTGGCTTTCGACCCTGAAGCGATTCACGTCATGCGATTGAACGAAAGCGAAGATGCATTCGATGCACGGCTTGAAGCATACGGAGAAATGGCCAATGAAAAATAATTCCCGTCCTCTTTATATGGTTCCTTACTATCTATGGATTGCGCTTTTTGTCATCGCGCCGATCGTCCTGATCGGCTATTATTCATTTTTGGATTTGGACGGCAATTTCACGCTGGATAATTACCAGAACTACTTTTCTTCCGTTTACTTGCGGCTGACCTTGAGTTCGTTCTGGTATGCGTTTCTAATCACGTTCTTTTCCATCCTGATTGCCTATCCCACAGCTTATTGGCTGACAAAGACAAAACACAAGCAATTGTGGCTGTTGCTCATCATCATCCCGTCCTGGATCAACCTGCTGCTAAAAACATATGCCTTTATCGGCATCTTTGGCTTGTATGGCCCTGCCAATAAATTCTTAAGCATGATCGGCATTGGCGAGCAGCAGATTCTTTTTACCGATTTCAGTTTTATTTTTGTATCGGTTTATATTTTTATTCCGTTTATGATTCTGCCGATTTTCAATTCACTCGACAAATTGAACCCGGCACTTATTGATGCTTCACGCGATCTTGGGGCTTCTTCCTGGATGACTTTCCGGAAAGTTGTCTTCCCGCTGGCGATCAATGGCGTAAAATCCGGTGTGCAGGCAGTCTTCATCCCTGCCCTGTCCTTATTCGTCATTACGCGCCTGATTGCCGGAAACAAGGTCATTACACTGGGAACAGCAATTGAACAGCAGTTTCTCGTTACCCAGAATTGGGGAATGGGATCCACTATTGCCGTTTTCCTGATTTTATTCATGTTCATTATTATGATGGCAACAGGCCAGAAAGATAAAGGAGGCGCTGAAAATGGAAAAGTTAAGTAAACTGGGCAAAGTCTATTTGGCAGCTGTCTTCTTTATCTTATATGCCCCGATCTTTTACTTGATTTTTTATTCGTTTAACAGCGGCGGCACGATGTCGAGTTTTGACGGCTTTACGCTTGAGCATTATGCAGCGGTTTTTAACGATACACGGCTCATCATCATTTTGATGAACACGGTCATTGTGGCATTGCTGTCATCATTGATTGCTACAGCGATCGGTGTGCTAGGCGCCATTGGCATCGTGTTTCTGCGCAACCGCAAAATGCGCAATGCGGTGCTGTCGCTCAACAATATCTTGATTGTCAGCCCGGATGTCATCATCGGTGCTTCATTCCTGATCCTATTCACCATGATCGGCGTTAAGCTCGGCTTTGCTTCTGTATTAATTTCACATATTGCGTTCAGCATCCCGATTGTCGTTATCATGGTTTTGCCGAAACTCCAGGAAATGAGTTCCAGCTTGATTGATGCCGCAGCGGATCTCGGCGCGTCCAAACGCGATATTTTGACGCGTGTCATCATTCCATATATCAAGCCCGGAATTTTCGCCGGATTTTTCCTGGCGCTTACTTACTCACTTGATGATTTTGCCGTTACGTTCTTTGTAACAGGAAACGGGTTCTCTACCTTATCCGTTGAAATCTATTCCATGGCACGCGCCGGCATCACACTGACGATCAATGCCTTATCTGCCTTGATCTTTGTGGTAACACTCGGGCTGGTGGTCGGCTATTACTTCTTTAATCAGCGGGCACGTACCGTTGGAACGGGAGGCCAGTAATCATGAAAAGCATCATCCAAACTAGCATTGCTATTTTAGCCGTTTGCGCGCTGCTGTTCTACGGTGTGTCAGCGCTGGAGAAAAGCTCTGCAACAAGCGGCGGCGGCTCCATCACGATTTACAACTGGGGCGAATATATTGATCCGGAATTGATCACGCAGTTTGAAGAAGAAACCAACATCAACGTTGTCTATGAAACATTCGATTCGAATGAAGCGATGATGACAAAAATTGAGCAAGGCGGCACTTCTTACGACGTGGCCATGCCTTCCGAATACGCCATCGAAAAAATGAAGGAAAATGACCTGTTGATTCCGATTGACCAGGAAAAAATTCCAAACCTGAAAAATATCGATCCTTACTTTTTGGATTTGCCATTCGATCCGGGAAATGAATATTCGATTCCGTATTTTTGGGGAACCGTTGGAATCGCCTTTAATCCGACGCTGCTGGATGGCCAGACTTTTGAAAGCTGGGATGATTTGTGGGACCCTAGCCTTGAGCAGGAAGTCATTGTGGTGGACGGTGCCCGTGAAGCCATCGGCATGGGGCTGAATAGTTTAGGGTACTCCCTTAACTCGCGCGATCTCTCCGAGCTGCGGGAAGCCACTGATAAATTGAAAACCTTGGGGCCGAACGTCAAAGCCGTAATTGGCGATGAAATCGTTGAAATGATGCGCCGCGAAGAAGCTGCGGTCGCATTGACTTGGTCCGGCCAGGCGGCAGATATGATGTTCGTCAATGAAAACATCGACTTTTCGGTTCCGGAAGAAGGTTCGAACCTTTGGTTTGATAATATGGTCATCCCAAAAACCTCCGGCAATGTAGACGGCGCCCATGCGTTCATCAACTTTATGCTGGATGCTGAAACTGCAGCACAAAATACCGAATACGTCGGGTATTCAACGCCAAACCAAGCGGCTGTAGCTTTAATGGATCCGGAAGTGACAGGCGACGAACGCTTTTACCCGCCTGAAGAATTGCGGGAGCGCCTCGAAGTCTATGAAAACCTTGGGCTAGAAATGCTCGGAATCTATAACGAATTGTTCCTTGAATTTAAAATGGATATGGAAAATTGACAGGCAGACTATTCTGCCTGTTTTTTTCTTGGATTACCGGGTATTGTAATTAGACCCGTATGTGATAAACTTTTAGACACACGAAATAATAACGAAAGAAGGACAATATATGGCAGCAAAGTCAAATAAATTTGCTTTATATGTATTGATGTTTAATATGTTTATTGCAATGAGCGGAATCGGATTGATCATTCCCATCATGCCGGAATACTTGGATACATTTGGAGTAGCCGGCCAGGCACTCGGCACGTTGATTTCCACATTCGCTTTAGCCCAGTTTCTGTTCTCCCCGCTTTCCGGCCAGCTGTCAGATAAATACGGCCGCAAAAAACTGATCATCTTCGGATTGGTCATTTTCGGACTGTCCCAATTGGTCTTCGGTTTAGCCAGCCATTTATGGATCCTTTACCTGGCACGCTTTTTCAGCGGCCTCGGCGCAGCGTTTTTGATTCCGCCTATGATGGCGTTTGTTGCGGATATCACGACGTTTGAAGAACGCGGAAAAGGGATGGGCTTACTCGGTGCATCCATGTCGCTCGGCTTTATGGTAGGCCCCGGATTCGGCGGATTTTTGGCGGAAGTCAGCCTTCAATTTCCGTTTTATGTTGCGACCACTGTTGCGATACTGGCCGCAGCGATCTCTTTTATCGCACTGCCGAATGTAGCGCCGACCGTACCCGCAGTTCCGGCTAAAAATGAAAACCTAGTGCAGCAATTAAAACGGTCGGTTTATACGCCGTATTTCGTCATGCTGCTCGTTATGCTCATTTTTGCTTTTGGCCTGGCGAACTTCCAGTCCACCATTGCGTTGTACGTGGACAAGAAATATAACTTCTCGCCAAAAGAAATTTCTGTTTTGATTACCGTCGGCGGTTTCGTTGGGGTCATTGTCCAAACGTTCGTCATCAATTGGCTGTTTAAGCGGTATGGCGAGATGAAAGTCATCCTCGTCAACTTGCTGATTTCCGCTGCTGCCATGATCGGTGTGCTATTCGTCCATACATTTTGGACAATTTTGCTTGTGGCCACCGTATTCTTTACAGCTGCCTCCCTCTTGCGTCCGGCCATCAACACTTTGATTTCAAAGCTAGCCGGCACCGATCAGGGCTACGCTGCCGGTATGAACAACGCCTATATGAGCCTGGGCAATATGATCGGTCCGGCGTTAGCGGGCATCCTTTTTGATATTGATATGAGCAGCCCATACATTTTCGGAGCCATCATATTGATCACTTGCTTCCTGATCGCCAACACTTGGTCTTCTAAAAAGCAGCAGCTGCTTGCAGCCAGCCGAAGTTAATTAGAAAAGCGGAAGCGCCCGGTTAGCTCCGACAAGCGCTGGAGGACTGGTTGTGATGGCGTTCTTTGCCATCGCGGACCAGGCCGAAGCGACTCGAGGGGCTGGGCGCTGGAGCTGGACAACTAAGAAAAGCGAAGGTGCCTATTCAGCCCCGACAAGAGTGAATAAAAAACAAAAAGCGAAAAAGAGATTAACTTCTCTTTTTCGCTTTTATTAATTGGCCGATTGTTTGATCACTTTGTTCCGCTTCCGCTTTCTTTTCTTTTTTCCGGATTGGCATTCTTAGCCCGAACCGGCGGATGGTGATATCTGCAAAAAACAGCAGCATCGCCAACAGCAGCAGAAATTGCTGAATCGGCTTTTGGCTTCCGCTTTCATACGGGATGTCCCGCATGGCTTCATCCAGAGAGCCAAGAACCTGCCCTCCGCTCCGCTCAGCGAGTGTTGTGAGCAATGGCAGATTCGGGTTGCTGATTTTATATTCAGCGCCGTACGGCACCGTCAGGCCGGTCCTATAGGATGCCCCGTTTTCATTGGAAATGCTGAAGAACACCAAACCGGGTTCTGCATCCATCGCAACTTCAATTTCCCCAGGTGCAACCGGTTCGCTTTTCAGCGGCACTTCATTCCCTTTTTCATCAACAGCTGTGACATTGATGATGGCTGATTTTCGGGAAGGGTCTTCAATGGCATAAACACCTTGCTGTTTTGCAGTAACCGAGAAAGGAATTTCAGCGAAAGACGGCAGCAATTCGGAGACTGTGCGGTTCCAAAACGCCGGCCAGTTTTGCCAGGATTGGAAGTCACCGCTCCATCCGCCGCTGCCGGACGTATAGGCTATGGTTTTTCCAAGGCCGTAATTCCAAGCCGCGAGCACCGGATCTTCTTCTTCGCTTTCAAGCGCAACAGACGCTGTGCTTTTCGCCGTCGTCGCAATATAGGCGTTCATTTGCGGCACTCCCGCAGTGAACAAATCGTTCCAGCGGCTATTGTAAACAACCGGATGGAAAGGCTGGTCGACAATATAAGTCCGGGACATCATGATTGTTTCTCTCGATAAAATGGCCGGAATGGTTGTGGCATCGGTGACATCGTAATAGCGGCCGCTGCCTGTCATCGCCAGGCTTTCCAGCAGATTTTTATCTGCATCACCGCCGATGGAAACCGTTGACAAGGTGACGTTTTTGTCTTTGCCGTTTTCAATCAAGCTATCGTAATCGTTGGAAGTCGCTGATTGGCCATCCGTCAACAAGATGATGTGCTTGCGCTGCAACTCCAAATCTTCAAGTTGGCTATAGGCTTCTTCCAAGGACCGGTAGATTTCTGTTCCCCCGCCAGGTGCCACAGACAGAATTTTATCGGCTGCCTCTTTTGGGTCTGCCAGTTTCTCGGTCGGCACGATTTGCCACGGCTGGTCGTCAAACGCAATAACGCCCACCGTATCGTTTTCACGCAATAATTCTACAGAACGCGCGGCAGCTTCTTTCGCTAATTCCATTTTGGTGCCGGCCATACTGCCCGACCGGTCCATGACGATGACGAGGCCAAGCGAAGGCAGTTCATGCTTGCCTTTGACTTCCATTTCAACCGGCAAAATCCGTTCGATCGGCGATTTGAAATAGCCGCCGAGGCCAAAACTCTGGTCGCCTCCGACCATCATAAAGCCCATCCCGAATTGCTGAACGGCCTGCTCGATTACCGCCATTTGCTGGCTGCCGACCGATGTGCCGGAGACATTGTCAAAAATGACGGAATCATATTGCAGGATGGACGACAAATTCGCCGGCAGCTGATTGGCCGTAATGGCCGTGACGCGAATGTTTTCCGTATCCAACACTCCCGGAATCGGACTGGCCTCGCTGCCGCTGACCACCAGCACTTCCGGATTTCCTTCCACTTCGGTGATGCTGATCAATGCGTTGTTTTCTATGAACGCATCACTTTCAAGTTCCAGCCTGGCTTCGTATTTCGCCATGCCCTCTTCAAGCGCCGGATACGTATAGGAGAATAAATTCTCCCCTTCTACAAGCGAAATTTTCTGCCGGTCAAATTCTTGATCGTTTCGCGAAAACACCAATTGCCCCGTCGTTTCCCTGTCCGAATCAATGATGGCAGAAAACGCTTGTGCTTCTCCTAAAAAGGCATCTGCCGGCGTCTCGAAACTGACAATGGCTGCATCATTTTTCTCTGCTTGTTGAAGCGGCAGGACGTCAATTTGGACACGGTCCCGATCCAGCCGGTTCAAACTTTCAAGAGCGGAAGCTTGGGTTTCATTGCCATCGGTCAGGACAACCAGCCGTGTCGCCAAATCCGCGTTGCCGCTATTGGCAGCCAATTCAATTGCCCGGGCAAGGTTTGTATGGCGCCCATCGCCCTGTGCCTGCTCTCTCGGCAGCGGGCGCGGCTCTTTAGCGACCTGCAAGAGGGTCTGAAAATCTTCTGCGAAAGTGTAGACGCCTACGTTCTGTGAATCCTTCTTATTTGAAATGGCTGTTTCAATAGCAGTGGCCATTTCTTCTTCCAAGCCCTCCATTGAAGCAGAGCGGTCCATCAGAAAAATAACTTGTTCTTCTTTCACTGCCTGGTAAACAGCAGGCTCTGCCAGTGCAAAAACCAAAAGTGCAACGGTCAGGAAGCGTACGGCATAAACAAGGCGGTAGAGCTTGGCAAATTTTTTAAAATTCCGGTAACCGAGCAGTCCGAAATAGGCAATCACCGGCACGAGCAGCCAAAGCCACAATGGATTATCTAAGCGCAATTCCACGTCGGTACACCTCCCATTCCGCCACCAGCAAAATCAGAATAAAAAGCAGGATGCCTGGCACGAGAGAGAAACGGACGGTTTCTTCTTCACTGGCTGCTTGTCCGATTTGGTAAGCTGCTCCAGTTTCAAGCGTTTTTTCTTCATTGCTCAGCTGGACAATCATTTTCAAGCTTTCGCTGCCGCTCGTTACATCGTAGATGCCGGGTTCAGCAGGTGCGATAAAAGGCCCTTCCCCTTCAAGATAGGAAGCCATGTAATTGCTGTCTTTAAAGATTTCCCATTCCCCTGAACCGGAAGCAAGTGCTACCGAACGGTGTTCGTTCGGCTGGAAAAAGCCGAGAAAACTTTCGCTGCCTGCCAGTTCATTGACTGCACTCCATAGAAATAATGGAAACGAAGGGCTTAGCGGCCAATCGGTGGACTGGATATCCGCCAGGACAATCAGGTCCCCTTCAGGCGAAACTTGGATAAAGGGCTTTCCATCGATTGAGGCAATGGTTTCGTAGTTTTCAAAAGCCGGATAGAGATGCGAAACGTAAACTTCTTCAAGTGCGGCGTATGTGAATAAAGGATGGTCAGTTGTTTCGATTTGTCCAGCTGCTTCGCTCGCTGTTTCATCGTTTCTGCCCATCAACAAGACAGGTGCATCCCCGGCCAGCAGCTCTGCCTGATTGGTAACAATCGGCGCGCCTTTTCGGTTAGCCAATTGATCCGGGGCGAGCGATGTTACTTTCATGTCGAGCGAACTAAAGCCGCTGGCCACCAGTTCATGAAGGCTGGAATCAATAAAAATAGCATCGATGGGCTGCTGTACATAAGAAGCCATGGCATTATCGGCTTTATAATCATCATCAATCGTCAATGTCGCCTCCCACAACTTCCCTGCAGGCAAGCCTTCAACCGGCGCCAAAACTTCTTCCTTCGGTTCCAGCTTGATAGCCGATTTTTTTTCGGCTTCTCCATTTGATAAGCGAAGGGTTCCTGCCATCGGTTCGCTGCTTTCGTTGACCACCTGTACAATCGCCCGCAAGCCTTCTTCTGTTTCCGCCAAACCAAATTGGCGGATCGACACGTTGCGCAACGGTTCACCGATGCCGTGTACCGCATACACCTGATCTGTTTTGCCTGCTAAAGCGGTTCGGTCAAGAGCATCCGTAAAAACGTGGATTACGGTCGACTCGCTGTCGACAAGTGTTTCTGCAAACAGCAAAGTTTGTTCCATCTGGGCATTTTCATAACTGACCTGCAGTTGTTCTATGGCCTGTTCGAGCACTTCAAGATCCCGTTCATCCCGCACCAGGACTTCCGGGCTTTGGCCGGTTTTAACAATCGTCACCGGTTTTCCACCTGTTTGCTGGAGCAATTCGGCCATCTTTTCTTTCTGCTTTTCAAAATGGCTCGGACTTCCGGCAAGCATCGTTGCCGAAGTATCAACCACAAAAATAAATTCATTGCCTTCCAGTGTATCTGAATGGAAATAAGGCTTTATAAGGCCCAATACACATAGCAACAGGGCCGCCAGTTGAAGATAAAAAAGCAGATGGTGCTGGAGTTTTTTCAGATAAGGGGAAGCCTGAATTTCCTTCATCGTTTCCTGCCAGAACAAGGTAGAAGAAATCGGCTGATCTTTGTATTTCTTCCGGAAAAAATAATACAAAATGACTGCGAGCGGCATGATTGCCGTCCAGATCCATCCCCAGTTTTCAATTCCCATGCCGCTTCACCTCATTCAATCCAATTTTTCCTTGCCAATTGTTGAAACAGGACGTGCTGAATGCCTTCTTCGATATCAATTTGCATATAATGGACTCCGTGCTTGGCGCATAAAGATTTCAACCCTTCGGTATGCACTTCGCGCTTGTTTAAATAGGTCTGCAACGACTGGCTGGTCATCGTCACATTGATGGCATCTCCAGTTTCTTCGTCAATCAAACGCATGTCGCCTTTAAAATCTGGCATCCGTTCTTCTTCAACCGTCAAATGCAAAAAACGGACATCGTGAGAAAAGCGGGGCACTTGCCGGAAAAATGTCTGCCAATCTTCCAGCGGCTCCAAGCCGTCCGATAGTACAAACAATACCGTTGAATCTTTGGCCGCATAAAAACTGGCGTCTTTTGCAAATGATAATTTGTCAGGCTGCGGCAAATTTGATATGAAATGTTCGTATAATTTCCGTGCTGACTTCCCTTTTTTCCGAAACGGCGCAATGGCCGTTTGGCCGGCAGAGACAGTCAGCCGGTCGTCATGGCTCAATACCATCAAGCCGAGTGAAAAAGCCAATTGCTTGGCAAACAGCCATTTTCTTTCCATCGACTTTGAACTATCGATCAAGAGATGGACGCGCATTTCTTGTTCGTCCAGAAAACGCTTGATATAGACACGGTCGGTGCGCGCATAAACATTCCAATCCACATGGCGGACATCATCCCCGGGATGATACTCCCGGAAATCGGAAAAATCCAGGGACGAACCAAAGCGGGCAGAACGGTGAGAGCCTTTATGGTGTCCACGGATTTTTGATTTGGTCGCAACGGAAAAACGCGCGATGCGCGTAATCCAGTCTCCCGGCAGACCCAGCCCCGTCATTTCAATACGCCTCTTCCAGCACCGCTCACCACTATATCAATCAGTTCATCCGCGCTGATGCCCGTCGCTTCTCCTTCATAATTCAAAAGGAGGCGATGGCGCAGAACCGGTTTCGCCACATGTTTCAAATCGCCGATGGACACATGGTAGCGGCCTTCAGTCAATGCGCGCGCTTTTGCCAAACGGATCAAACTTTGCAGTCCCCGGGGGCCGCTGCCGTACTGGATATATTGCCGCACCGGTTCGTACTCTGATTGCGCTGGATGCGTATTTTGGATCATATCCACTGCCACCATCAAAATATCTTCTGCAATCAAAACCTCTTTCACCATTTCCTGGGCTTCGACCAAAGCATCTGTATCCATCTTTTTCTGTAAGTGGATGTTGAGTGAACCTGTCGTCCGCCTGCTGATTTCCGCCAGTTCTGCACGCGTCGGATAAGCCACAAGGATTTTGCAAAGAAAACGGTCCATTTGCGCTTCCGGCAAAGGATAAGTCCCTTCCATTTCAATCGGGTTTTGGGTGGCCAGCACGAAAAATGGCCGCGCCATCTTTTTCGTATCGCCTAAGATGGTCACCGTCTTTTCGCCCATCGCTTCAAGCAAGGCGCTTTGGGTTTTCGGCGTCGCCCGGTTAATTTCATCGGCAAGCACCATTTGGTGAAAAATCGGCCCTTCCCGGAACGTGAATTGCTGGCGGCCATCGGCATCCCGTTCAATCAAACTGGTTCCCGTAATATCTGTGGGCATCAAATCGGGTGTAAACTGAATTCTGGAAAAGGATAAATCCAGCACATCGGAAATCGTCCGGATCAGCATCGTTTTGCCGAGCCCCGGCAACCCTTCCAATAATGCATGGCCATCTGCCAAAATCGCGTAAAGCGAAAACTCGATCGCTTCTTCCTGCCCCACGATAAAGTGGCCAATTTCTTCTCGAACTTCCTGCAAACGCCCGCTCATTTCAGTGAATTGTTCCGGTGTAAACGTCATATCATCCCTGCTTTCTATTGTTCTGATTCAATTGAAGAAAAGTACTGCTCGACCACTTTTTGCAGATCCGGAGGCAATTCCAGTTTTTCAGCACTCGAGAAATATGACTCTGAATACTGTCCGACAACATCTGAGTACGGCCGCACTTCTCCCCGTTCAGCAGGTACAACCGCTTCCTGTTCATCGGCCGCTTCCCCTTCTCCCAGTTCACCGTTGTCAACTTCCGTTTCTCCAGTCCCTCCGATACGGGAAGGCACTGTCAACAATTCCCGGTTGCCCTGGCCAGTTCCAGCGCCTTGTCCATTGCCCTGACCATTCCCTTGGCCTTGACCACTGCCTTGACCTTGTCCTTGGCCATTGCCTTGTCCTTGGCCATTGCCTTGTCCCTGACCTTGCCCTTGTCCTGTTCCTTGACCTTCACCCTGTCCCTGACCTTCGCCCTGGGCCTGTCCTTGGCCTTCACCTTTTCCTTGGCCCGTTCCCGGTTGCCCAGAGGAATTTTCGGCATTCGTGCCATTTTTGGAAGCAGAAGAACTGCTGCTGCCCTGACTGGATTGAGTTCCTGCATTATCGGCTTTTGCCGGATCGCTATTGGCGATAGTGCGCTGCAGCGGCAAATTGACGGGTTTCCCCATATTGCTTAAGGCTGTTTGGGTTTTTCCAGCTTGTTCAGCCAGCTTGTCAGAAGCTTCTCCCCGTTCTTTGCTTTCCTGTTTCGCCGCATTCCCTTCACTTTCTGCCAATTGCTGTTTTTGAAGCGCCAGTTCTTTCTGTTTTTTCACTACTTCTTTTAAGGCCTCTTTAGCCTTTTTGCTTTCCGCCACTATTCCCTGCAATTCCTTCAATTCTTTTTTCAGCGGCTCGGATTTAGCCTCTTTTTCAATTTTCGCCACTTCTTTTTCAATCTGAGTGATCAAATCCAGTTCTTTTTCAGTGTCTTTCGCTTCTTGCTGCAGCGTACTTGGAAATAAGAGCAGCAGGCTTAAAACCACGCCGCTCGCTAAAGAAGCCAGCAGCCATTTTCCTAACACCCACTGGCGCGGTTCTTTTTTAAATAGCTGATAACTGAAAGGAAGCATTTCAGCAGTTTTATTCGTAAGTGCCGTTGCCAGTTCACCTGTTCCTTCTGTCTGCCAGGCCGTGAGCAGCTGGTTATGCGGCGTAAAGCGGTCCAGTTCTGTGACCGCCTGATGTTGGTCCGGCAGATTCCGCATGGAAATTAAGAGCCAAGCGAGTAGTGCCAGTGCCCCAGCAGCATATGCATAAAATTCATAATAAGGAAGCATAAACAACCGCGACAGGAACAGCAGCAGAACGGCCGCCGTTAATCCGAACAATAGCGCTTTTTGAAGCGATTGGCTGATGTGTACACTTTTCAGTCGTCTTCCGGCTCGCCGGACAAAGCCGGCAATGTCCCGGTTGTTCATGTAAATCCCTCCTTATTTGTATTTAGACATATTGACGCGCAAACGCTTGACTGCCAAAAGGAGTGCCAGCGCTGTAATGACGAGATAAAACACCAGATAGCCAAGCCACAGCGGCAATGGCACTACAGTCAGGTTTTGTATTTCCTGGGCAAAGCTTGGCTGCAGCAAAGTAAACAGGACAACCGCCGGATTTATGCTCGCCCAAAAGTAAGTAAAAGGCGAGAAAGTCGGCGTCGTGCTGCCAAATTGCGAAATCTGCATCGAGATGATCAGGAAAAACCCGGTTGCTGCCGTCAGGAATATCATGGTGCCGTAAGTAGCAATCATGGAAACGATGGTTTTTCGGATAATCGTCGAGAACATGATGCCAATGCTGCCGATTGTCAGCAAGGTTAAAAAATAAAACAAGAAGATGATCACAATCTGGCTTGGCGATACACCGCCGTATAAAAACACCAGACTATAGATAGGCAGCCCGGCCACAATCATCAGCAGTAAAAAAGCAATGGAAGACGACATTTTCCCGAAAATGATCTGGAAAGAAGTCTGGGCCGTTGTCAGTAAAATATTCAAGGTCTGCTTTTCCCGTTCGGTGCTGATGGCGCCTGCCGTCAGCCCTGGCGTAATAAACAGGATCAGTCCCAACTGGATATAGGTCATCATTGTAAACAGCATAAAACTTTCATCCGGACGGAAAAACCCGCTGCCCGAAAAAGTCGTGGTCATGAAAATAAAGCCAAAGACAAAAATGCTCATCGCGATTAAATAAAACAAGATACCGGTAAAGCTTTTCAAATTGCGAAACCGCAATTTGATTTCTTTGATCAAGACCGGATTGGCCAGGAGTGCTTTCACGAAGCATCAGCTCCTTTCGTAATCGCCATAAAGACATCTTCCAAATCGGTTTCTTCTTCAGCAAACGATAAGATCGGCAATTGTGCAGCCATCGCTTTTCGCAATAACACCATTTGGTCTTCTTCAGTTCCCCGGTACAGAAATTCAATCATATTCTTTTCCGGTTTTTCGGCGATTTGGGAAACAAAAGGATCATTTTCAAAAAACGCTGAAACTGCAGAAACCGGACCTGCCACTTTAACGCGCATTACTTTTTCGCTTTGCAGCTGCGCTTGTATTTCACTGACTGATCCTTGGGCAATCAACCTTCCGGTATCTATCACGCCGATGCTGTCGCACATTTCCGCCAGTTCCGGCAAAATATGCGAAGAAATCAAAATGGTTTTCCCCATTGATTTCAGTTCCCGGAGGATTTCGCGCATTTCCACCCGCGCCCGTGGATCAAGCCCTGAGGCCGGCTCGTCCAGGATCAGGATGTTCGGATCATGGATCAACGCCCTTGCCAGGCACAGTCTTTGCTTCATGCCTCTCGACAGCAAGTCGACATATTCGTAGCGTTTATGGCTTAAATTGACGAGCTCCAGCAATTGAGGAATCAATTTTTCACGCTCTTTCGGTTTCAAGCCATAACTTGCACCGTAAAAATCCAGGTACTCATCGGCCTTCAACTGATCATAGACGCCGAAGAAATCCGGCATATAACCGATCTGTTTTCTGACTTCATGGGCATTCTTTGTCACACTTAACCCATTAATGAACGCATCTCCCGCAGTCGGCTGCAGCAAAGTAGCCAAAATGGAAAAGGTCGTTGATTTGCCGGCGCCATTTGCTCCGACAAAACCGAATACAGTGCCGTCTTCGACGGTCAGATTCAAGTCCTGCAAAGCATACAATGAACCGTATTTTTTAGTGAGTCCGATTGTTTCAATCATGGGGCAACCACCCCTTTCAACTTGATTTTAGGCATGGTTACTTCAGGTTCACCATTAGCGGAATTGTTTTCAACGACGAATTTGATTTCTCCTTGAGGAGAGACATAGTTGCCAACTGCTTCCGTAAAGCTTTGTTGGCTTTTGCTGATTTCTTCAGGTTTTCCTGTTTTTGCATTTAAAATGGAAACCGTCAGATTCTGCTTGGCTGCCGTAACCGCCAATTCCTGCCATTCGGTTTTCTTTAAATCCACTGCTTCTGTGACCGCATAGGTTAATTCGAATTTCCCTTTATCCATATAATAAAGGTAAGGATCATCCGCCACATTTTCAAAATAAGACGAGCCGCTGACCTGCAATTCAAACGTATCTGCATTCAAATTGACTTCACCCGTCAAATTGACAGCCGGCTTAAATGGCTGGGCGATCAAATGGACAGCCGACACGGAAGCACGCTGGTCTTCCAGCGATATCGGCACAATGGCATCATTCGTATAGGCGACCACATAAGGGGAACTTTCATTGTCCTTAAACTGATTATACGCCATTGACAGAATGGTTTGCTTTCTTGCTTTTTTCAATTGTTCTTTATCGGCAATCGGCTGATAAGCGAAAGTTGAACTAATCGGTGAAGCGGATGGCAAAATGTCCGACTGCACCGTCTGGTTCACTGCCAGCTCTTCGCCAGGAGCAAGATTTCCTAAAGCCATCAAACGCGTACCTGTCCAAATCGATACATCTTCAAGTGCGAATGGGAAATTGTTTTGAATGGTTCCTTTAATGGTCTTTTTCTCCACCGCCAATTGGATGTCGAAGTTCCCAGTTTTTTCAATATACGATTCCCCTATGACGGAGCCGACGGACCAATAGCGCATATCACGCAGAGTCATCATATTTTGCGTAGCTTGTTGTTCCAAAATGGCCGATTGCTGCTGAGCCCCTTCAGAGAACTGGGTGTTCTGCCGAAACGTCATGGTCGTTCCGGCCGGAGCAGCAAAATGGTAATCGCCTCCCCGATTGGATAAGAGCGTATTCATATAATAACCGTTCAATCCGCTGTCCTGATCGGCTTCAAAAAAGCCGGTCTGTTGAATCTGCGGGTTTGCAATGCGGTCTTTCGCGCCAATTGCAAAAATGCCGATCGATGTGATTAAAGCAGCGACCGGGATGATGACCCAGGCGAGTTCACGCTTGTCCCGCTTTTTCAAGATGATATACAGGACCGGAATAATCAAAAGAATGTATAGCAAAATAATGCCCATGACCAAAGTTTTGGAAACCGCGAAGCTCTCAAAAAGCTCATTGACGTTCCCCACTTCGTAAGACATGATTTCTTTCAGCGATTCGCCTTGTGTCATCATGCTGTTCGAATTCGTGGTGAGCGGCAGCAGATTGGCCATCAATTGCACATATCCCTGCTGGGAACTGACCGTCTGGTCGCCGAGCGAAAAGCTGGTCTGAGTCAGGCTTCCAGCGCCAATCTGCTGGCGCGCAGCCAGCACGTTGCCGTCTTTCTCGAAGAGCGGATCCGCACCTTCTTTGATTGTAGCGCCAAAAGCCGGAACCGGTTTCTCAAGCGGCTGGACCGTTGCAGTGCCTTCTTCACCCAGCTCCAAAGGCAAGTAGCTGCTGAGGTTGCCCATGGAGGCAGTAATGTTTTCAGTAGAACCTACCACTACACGGCCGCCTTGCTGCACCCATTGAAGAACAGCCTGCTGAACGGCTTCCGGCAAATCACTGTATGAAACTTCGTCAATCAGCAAATAATCGAGCGTTTCCCATGCCATCGCTTCCGTCGGCAAGGCAAACTGATTCAGCTGGTTCAAATGGAAAACCTGGGTGGATTCGCTGCCTGCCGGAGAAATTTGGTTGAGGGGCAAAAGCCGATCCGGGTTGTCCGTCAACGTTCCGATAAACAGGGAGTTTGGCCAGAAAAAGCCGGGGCTTAATGTTTTGGAGCCCTTGAAATTGATGGACTTTCCGTCTTCCCATCCGCCTTCATATAAAAAAATGGTTTGGGTGGAAGGTCCACCCATTGAAACCATGTCGGATAATCCCGGAATGGCTACTTGAATGGTTTTGGCTTCTCCCGCCGCCAATTCCACGGGCACCGATAAACCAGCTCCCAGACTATACGTTTCGCTATAGTTTAAGACGAGATCGCCTGAAAAATCCGAGCCGTTGTTTGTAATCGTAAATTGAACCGGCAAGCCTTTTTCATACTTCACTTTATTTTGCAGACCGGCGTCTGCTTTGATGGTAATTTCAGGTGCAGCCAATGATGCCTGCGGCATGAAAAATATAAACAGGACACACGCAAATGCAAAAAGTGCCAGCAGTCGTTTGAACATAATGAACCCCCTATTCTTCTCTCTATAAAGTAGTACGTTGTAAGGATAAAATAGTTCCTTCCGCATAGAAAAAAAGAACGGGCAGCGCATGGCTGCCCGTTCCTTAAATTGTTTTGAAAAAGCGATGGATAAATTTCGGCAGAATATCGAGAACCGCTTCATCCGGATTCAGCTTGGCATGATGCAAGCCGTATTCCGAAGCGACGCCAGCCCAGAACATTAGGCCGGGAAGCTGTTCTGTGAAATATCCAAAGTCTTCACCGGTCATGGCCGCTTCACTTCGCACGGCTTCAACGCCTTCATAACTTGCCGCGAATTGAAGAAATGTTTCAGCCAAAGCTTCATCGTTATTGACCTCCAAATAGCTGGAGCCGTAATCGATGGACACGCGGCAGTTATAGGCTTCTTCAACCGCCCGGCACATCGCTTCAATCCGTTTTTTCACTTTTAGCATCGATTCCAGATTCAATGTGCGGATGGTGCCTTCTAGGCGCGCATGTTCCGCGATGATATTCTGTACGGTCCCCGCGCTCAATTTCCCAACGGTCAGTACAGCCGAATCCATCGGGTTCACATTGCGGCTGACAATAGTCTGCAGCTGCATCAAAAGCGAAGCTGCTGCCACTGCCATATCTTCCGTCAGATGGGGATATGCTGCATGGCCGCCTTTGCCCTGCAAGTCGATAAAAAGTTCAGACGTATTAGCAAACAACAGGCCCGGTTTTGTGGCCACTGTTCCGGCCGGAAGTTCCGGCGCAATATGCAGCGCGAAAATCTGATCCGGCAAAAATGCTGGCTTGTCGTGTTTCAGCCATTCCCGGAAAGGGAGTGCACCGCCAGGTCCTTCTTCTGCCGGTTGGAACAGAATGACCACATCGTTTGCAATCGGTTCCTGGACCAACTGGTTCAGGAGGCCAAGCGCAACCGTCATATGAATATCATGGCCGCAGGCGTGCATATAGCCGGGATGCTCCGACTGGAATGGCAGATTCGTTTCTTCTGTAATGGGCAGCCCGTCAATGTCTGTACGCCAGCCGATGGTTTTGGCGGAATCGGTGCCGCGCACTTTTGCCGCTAGGCCCGTTTTCCACTCGACAATCTCCAGCCGTTCTTCAGGAAAAGTGCGCAGACATTCCTTCAAATACGCCTGTGTTTTCCATTCCTTAAAACCGATTTCAGGAATTGCATGCAATTCTCTTCTGATTTTCAGTAAATCCATTTGGAAGCCCCGCTTACAGTTGACGAAGTTCTTGTTTGATTTCGGTTTTTGCACGAGTTTTTTCATCCATCAATTTCAAGACGCGTGCCGGAGTCCCGCCCACTACGGAGTTTTCAGGAACATCTTCGATGACAATAGCACCGGCTGCAACAACCGCGCCTTTGCCGATCCGGACGCCTTCAAGAACGACAGCATTTGCGCCGATCATGACATCATCTTCAACGATGACCGGTGTTGCAGATGCAGGCTCGATAACGCCGGCCAATACTGCCCCAGCACCGATGTGGCAGTTTTTTCCGACCGTTGCGCGGCCGCCAAGAACAACGCCCATGTCGATCATTGTACCGTCGCCGATTACCGCGCCGATATTGATGACTGCGCCCATCATGATGATACAGTTATTGCCGATTTCCACGTTTTCACGGATAAATGCACCAGGTTCGATGCGGCTGTTGATGTTTTTCATATCCAATAAAGGAATCGCAGAATTTCTGCGGTCATTTTCAATCACTGAGTCTTCAATTACAGAAGCGTTCGCTTCCAATGCTTGTTGGACTTCAGCCCATTCACCGAATACTACTGCGTTATTTCCTTCGCCGAAAACTTTCGAGCCTTGGCCAAAATCAAGAGAAGCGACGCCTTCGCCTTTTACGTATACTTTCACCGGTGTTGATTTAGTGGCATTCTGTATGTACGAGATAATTTCATTTGCATCCATTTGCTTCATCAATAAAAACCTCTTTCTATGGGTGATGCTGTAATTATAGCGGATATAGTGTAAAAATTCAGCACTTTAGCTTAATAAAGCGGCATGTTTTTTGACAATATCGACAAATGCCTCAACTTGGCGCAGCTGAAACGACGATTCGTATCCGATCAGCCACGTATCCCGGGTCAATTCCAGCTCTTCTGCACTGCTTGATAAAGGAATCATATGGACGCCTTCATTGCCCGTCAAAGTGATTGACGGCAGGATGGCATAGCCGATGCCGTTGACGGCCATCTGCTTGCAAGTTTCAATCTGGTCGACGGTAATTTGCCGCTTCGGGTTTGATGGAAAATGGCGCTGCCACCATTGCTGGATTTCTTCGTAATAATTGGAATCGCTTTTAAACTGGATAAATGGGCGCTCCGTCTTTTCCACTTTTTCCAGCGAATCGATTTCCTTGTCCACCAAATACAGCGTATCCCGGAATAAATGCATCTTCGGGCCTTTCCAATCCGTATGCCCCCGGACAATTCCGATATGGGCTTCTCCTTCATAAAGCGAGCGGGCGATTTCCGAACTCCAGCCGGTAATGAGCTGGATTTTCGCTTCCGGATAAAGCGTCACAAAATCTTTCAAAACTTTGGGCAGCCAGTTTTGTCCGATGATCGTTGCACAAGCGATTTTCAAAGTTCCATGTACTTTGGAAGTCAAGGTATGAAGCACTTCAAACACTTCTTCTTTTCGCTGGATCATCTCTTTTGAATACTCAATGACCAATTCGCCGGCAGGCGTCGGCGTCAGCCCTTTTTGGGAGCGGATGAACAATTGCTGCCCCCACTCTTTTTCAATCGATTGAAGACGCTGCGAAAGCGCCGGCTGCGATAAGAAAAGGCGTTCTGCAGCTTTTCGCATATTCCCTTCTTCTGCAAGCACTTTAAGGATCAATTCTTCATTAGCCATTGCTGCTCACTCCCTTTTTTCTAGGCAGGCCGAAAATTAGTACAAAACTGATGACAGCAAAAATGGCAGTCAAACTATAAACGTTTTGCAGCGCCTGGGTAAGACCTTCCTGCAAAAAACTGAGCACGTCCAGAGGAAGCTTGTTACGGCTGTCTTCTGTCAACATTCCATTGACCGAATTCAAAGTATAGTCTTTTTCATTGTCGTGGAAGTAATTCAATAAACTTGAATTCAAGAGGCTGCCAAGCAACGCTACGCCGATGGTGCTGCCTAAATTGCGCATAAACATATTAGAGGCTGTAGCTGTACCTCGCTGCTCGTACGTAACGGCCGCCTGAATGGAAACGATAAAAGCGGTAGAGGTAAGGCCCATGCCGACCCCGATCATGAAACTCGACATCGCGGCCCATAGCGGCCCAAATTCAGGGCGCATCGCAACAAAAAGCAAACTGCCGATCACCAGAAATATCCCGCCGGCGAGCGAAGTCCTGAAATAGCCGATTTTGATCAGCAGCCGCCCTGAGAAAAAGGCGGCAATCGGCCAGCCGATCGACATGGCAGTCAATGTAAAGCCGGCGATAGTAGCCGGCTGTTCCATAACCCCTGTAACATATGTCGGCAAATAGCTCGAAACGGATATTAAAATCATGCCGGTGAACAAGGAAACAAGGTTGGCATACAAAATTGATTTGTTTCTCCAAATATCAAAAGGCATCATCGGGTCTTTCGCTTTCTTTTCAACCAGCACAAATACTGCAAAAACGACTACGGCGCCGAGTGACAGTGAATAAGAACGCACAGAATCCCACTCAAACCCTACTCCGCCTTCCACAAGCCAATAAAGAAAACTCGTCAGTGAAACCGTCAGCAAAAAAGCACCCAAATAATCGATGGATGGTTTTGTCTTTTTCTGCGGCTCCACAAGGAATAGCAATACCCCTGCAAGCGCCAGGATGCCGAGGGGAATGTTGACCCAAAATACGTATTCCCATCCGATTGTCGCCACCAGAAATCCGCCGATTGCCGGACCGGTTACTGCCGAGATTCCCCAAACACTCGACAGATAGCCTTGGATTTTTCCGCGCTCTTCCGCTGTGTAAATATCTCCGACAATGGTCGTGGCAATCGGCATGACTGCCCCTGCCCCGATGCCTTGGATAAAGCGGTAAAAGATCAGCTGCTCCATGGAACTCGCCAATCCGCACAATAAGGAACCGATTAAAAATAGGATGATGCCGAATGCAAAAATCGGTTTGCGTCCAAAAATATCGGAAAGCTTTCCGTACAGGAGCACCGTGACCGTACTCATCAGCAAATAAGCGGAAAACACCCAGCTGTATTTAGAAAATCCACCAAGATCTGCTGAAATGCTGGGCATTGCCGTTGAAACAATCGTTGCTTCCACTGCCCCGATAAACATAGCGAGCATGACCGAAGCCAGCACAAGGGGCCGGTTCGTTTTTTTCATTTTCAAACCTTCTTTCGATTGACAGAAAAAAGGCCTCACAATGAGACCTTTTTGTACGTTTAATTTTATCCTGCTTGAAATTGCAGCAGTGAAACCCGCTGCAGGAAACTGCACTAATTATTTTCTCAATTGATAAATCTGTTTTTTTAACTGCTTAAGTATGACCCGTCGAGTAAGTATGCCCATAAACATGGCATCGTCATCGATTACGCATAAAAAGTTCTGGTCGATCAATAAATCCAAAGCCCGCTGGAAACGTTCAGAAATATGGATCAATGGAAAATCCGTCTGCATAATGTCTTCTACCCGAATGTCCGGCAAGCGTTCGTATTCAATGTGTTCCATTCCAAGAATGGCATCCGTGATCCGCTGGGCATTAATCAAGCCGCAAAAACGATATTTTGAATCCAACACCGGAATTGCAGAGTAACCTGTCTTTGTAAGAACCAGCAATGCATGTTCTGCACTGTTATTGACTTGGACATGCGCGACTTTTTCAGATGAGATTATATATTCTTCAATGGGGGTATCAAGAAAATCTCGGCTAGGTAATGAAATCATATACTCTACTCCTTTTGCATCATAAACGAGTCATCCTGTCTTCGGTAACATCATAACATAACCCGTTTGGCGAGACTATTTAATTGTGTTTCCATTTCGCCTTAAAATGGAAATTTGTTGAGCCATTGCCCGCCGTCCAGCGTCACAATTTCACCGTTCATATATGAAGCTTTGTCCGACATCATGAAGGCGGCCAGCTCGGCCACTTCTTCCGGCTTGCCTAACCGGCCAAGCGGAATCGATTCCAATGTCCGTTTAGCCGCTTTTTCCGAGTCCCATAATTTTTCTGCGCCGCCGGTCCGCTCAATCGGGCCTGGAGCAATGCCGTTTACGCGAATGCCGAACTGCGTGCCCCATTCCACTGCCAGTGTCCGCGTCAAAGACATGACCCCTGCTTTGGCAGCTGCTGAATGCGCTACCCCGGCCCCTGCGGTCCAGGCATACGTCGCCAGCATATTGATGATGCTGCCTTTTATGCCATGTTCAATCCAGTAGTTGCCGACGGCATGGGAACAGAAAAACGTACCGTTCAATACGATATCAATAACGGATTTCCAGCCGTTCGGCGATAATTTTTCGGCATGCACAATAAAGTTGCCCGCCGCGTTATTAACAAGCCCGTCAATCCGGCCAAACTTTTCATGTGCGAAATTCACCATCGCTTTTGCATGTTCGGGTTCCCGGACATCCATTTGAAACACTTCTACAGAACCATGCTGCGCATCAATCGTCCGGACTGCTGCATTCAATTTTTCCATATCGCGTCCGGTAATGACAACGTTCGCCCCTTCCGCTGCAAACTTTTCAGCCATATGGAGCCCCATCCCGCTAGACCCGCCTGTCACAATAATCGTTTTGTCTTTTAACATAACCAATTCCCCTTTCGGTAGATGTCTTTTCTATTTTTTTCTATTTGCTAAAACTTTAATCCCCACCGCTTGCCAGTAGCGTATCATCCTCTTACGGATGGATCTGTCCCCCACCTTATTGAAGCGCTTTCATTTAAAGCAAGCAGATTCCTTTGAACTGCCATTTTGCTGCTGCAGCTGCACGCCCATTTGATAAAATTTACGCAAAGCCAGCGGTCTTCCATATACACTATTGGTAATTTTTGATATGATAAATAGGCATTATACATGAAATTTATTATAGAAGGGAATGACTCCATGGCATTCGATAAAACCGATACCGATATTGCCCAGGCAATCTTCACTGTCAATCGGCATGCAAAAACCGCCCCAGACAATCAGTATTTATATGCATTAAAAAAAGAAGCGCTCTTGTTGATGATCACGCAAAAGCGTGCAGAAAAAATCGGCCTTCACTTCAGCAAAAACCCCCGGAAAAGCCAACAACAATCTTCAGTCCTCGTAAAATGCGGAAACTATTATTTTCATATGCTGCCGAAAAAAGAAGACTTTGAACTTCTTGAACATTTGGGACAGTTGGATGAAACATACCGGAACCCGCCAAGCAGGATGAATTTGAAAACGGCAAAAGATATATTGAGTAATTTTACCGGGCTTCGTCCACAAAAGAAAGAAACAACCGCTTCCCAAATAACCAAATCCTATAAACCGCGTCCGATCGACCGGTTTTACACACCGAAGAAATCTTATTTTGATTGATGATGCAACCGGATGCCTTTAGAGGCTTCCGGTCTTTTTTTATCCTTTAGATTTCCATCGCCGATAACGTGAAGTTTATTCGAAATGCTTAATCAGCGCTTGTGTGCCGTTTTCACTATAGCCCTGTTCTGCCAATTTTTCGTACATGCCGAGCGACAAGCGCAGTCCCGGCAATTCCAGGCCCATCAGTTCCGCTTCTTCCGCCGCGATTTTCATGTCTTTTATGAAATGCTTAATATAAAAGCCCGGTGCAAAATCTTCTGCAATCATCCGCGGAGCCAGATTCGATAATGACCAGGAACCTGCGGCTCCGGATGAAATGGAACGAAGCACCTGCTCGGGGTCAAGGCCAGCTTTTTTGGCATATACAAGAGACTCGCAGACGCCGATCATGTTTGTTGCAATGTTAATTTGGTTGCACATTTTGGTATGCTGGCCGGACCCTGCTGGCCCTTGATACACAATGTTTTCACCCATTAGCTCGAGCAGCGGCAAAACTTCCTGGAAATGCGGCTCCTCTCCACCTACCATAATCGACAAAGTGCCTTTTTGGGCTCCGATGTCTCCGCCGGAAACCGGTGCATCCAAGGCTTTTAAGCCTTTCGAAGCGGCTTCATCAAAAATGCGCTTCGCCAAATTAGGTTTGGATGTGGTAAGGTCCACTAATACTGCCCCTTTTTGGGCATTTTCCAAAATTCCCTCGTCTCCGAAATATACCTCTTCGACGTCCGATGGGTAGCCCACCATTGTAAAAACAGTTTCCGCAGCAAGCGCCACTTCTTTTGGAGACTCTACCAGTTTGGCACCTGCTTCCACCAGACTTTCGGCTTTTTTAGCCGTGCGTGTATAGATGATGACTTCATGTCCAGCAGTCAGTAAATGTTTTACCAAGCTGCTTCCCATTACACCAGTTCCAATAAATCCAACTTTCATATGTACGTCACTCCTTCGCTTATGTCTTCAGTTTATCAAAACTTTTCAGTTAATTCACGGAATTCCAGAAAATTTTAACAGGCAGCATTCCATTCCCTTAAAAAAACAAAAAAAAGAAGCCGATCCGCTGTTCGGACCGACCACAAAAGGGGGAAATGAGAATGTTGCTGTGTTCAAATATACTATGCCCGCCCCAACAGGCATTTAAACATATTCTTTTAAATATTTTTCTTTTATTTTTTTTATTTCTTCCAGGAAAGGCTCGCCTTCTGATTCCGTTAAGGTTCCTGAGCCGTACCGCACCAAATCATAGGTTTTAAAAAAACCTTCGGACACATTCCACGTCATGCGGTTCATCCACTCCCGCACAGTTTCATGTTCTTTTCGCCCGAGCCCGGCAGTTTCTGCTTCCTGTTCAAAAGCCCGGTAAGCCTTGCGGACGGCTTCCACATCCATTTCTGCATACTGAACCTGTGTCGGCTGTTCGGATGGCTCGTCTGCAGAAGTTATTGGATAGCGCTGAGTTTTTGCCGCTCCTTTTTCTTGCTGTTCTTCTTTTTCAGGTTTGTTTTTCAACAGCCAGAAAACCAGCAGGGCGAAAAAGACAAGGAGTATTGCAGCCAGCATAAACTCTACCGGAAAATCAACGTCTTTGGGCTGGAAACTTGCTTGGCCCTCCTCCTCAGCAAGCGTTTCCGGATCTAATTTCTCTAATGTTTCCTTCATTTCCTGTTCAGTGGATAACCCCGATAAATACTCCGTGAGTTTTTCCATCAATCCAGCAAATGGCCATAGGACAATCTGCAAAATGCCGCCGAGAACCCATCCAGCCAATCTTCTTGCATCTTCAGCCAGAAAGTAAACCAGAAATCCGCTTAAACTTGCTGAACTGATGACAAGAGATGTGCCAATCGCCATTACCGAAAAGGAAACCCCTTCTTTCCGCGTCTGCATATACCGGTATAACAGCCGGAAGCACACATAAAACCCTGCCGCCGCAATGGCTATGGCAAAAATCTCTTCAGAATTTTCAACTCGGGGATTGAATAAGCTGATCACAAGTGCTGCGGAAAACAGCAAGACAAATACCAGCAGAAAATGGCCTTCCTGGTGGCTTTCGCTATCAAAGACGGAGAAGCGGGCGTGCAGCCGGTACAGTGTCAGCATGCCCAGAACAACTGCAAGCCAAATGGGTACACCCAAAACAAGCGCCGTTATGAAAATCACTGCAGCAACTAAAGCCGTACCCAAGACGTGATAAGAAAATTTAAGAAAGAGAACAAATGCGAGAACTGCTGCACCCAAACTGAGAAGCAGCCACAACGACATTAAAGGAACGGCCGTCTCATTCTTAGTAAAAACCAGTAACAGTGAAATGGCGAAGGCATCCAGCATGTAATTGCCGGCAGACCATAAACGTGAAATCATCGGATGCCACTTCCTTTTCTGCCAGGGAGCAATTTAAGTTCGGTGCGCGTTGCCCATTTTGCCACAAAGCGCTGGATTCCGGAAAATTCATCGGCCATCAAATACGTTGTAAACGGCAGCTCGATATGCAAATCCAAATGGGCCAGCATGGATGGATAAGGCATCGTCGAGTGGTTTTTAGACATGACGGAAAGCAGCTCCAGCGCTTTCTGGCGTTGAATGGCCCCTTCACCTGGCGCTAAATAAAGAAAAGGCATTTTTCCAGTAGAGCGGATATTGACAGCCAAAGCATACGGTACGCCTTCCCGGTAACACGTTTCAATGTAAGAAGCCACTTCTTCGATGCGTTCCTCCAAATGGGGGATCGTTGCGTAATGATCCGCCACATTCAATGCGAACAGAACCGATTCATTGGCTACTTGGTCAAACACCTTGGTTTGATAGGACTGCATGCGGGCACTTGCTTTCCAGTGGATGGTATTGAAACTATCCGTCGGCACATAATCGCGGGTGCCGATCGGCTGGAAACTATCATCGAACAAAGAATTTTTCAGATTGAACTGCCCCGGTTTTTGGCGAGACGGCGAATAATGGAAAAAGGCTTTTTGGAGTTTCGGATACACCAGCAATTCCTGCAAGATCATCGGCTTATACTCAAGCACTACAGTGCCTTCGCCAAACGGATGCGGAACACTCAGCTCCATCTTCTTCAACCGGGCTAGTCCCCGACGGTTTCCAGTCACCGGAATTTTTACCGCCAGGGTTTCGTTATGGCCGATCGTGAAAGGTACATCCAGTTCAACAAGGTCTCCATAATTTACAATGAGCGGGCCTTGCGGCAAAACCGCATCCTGAAACCAGATTTTCAATTGGCCCCCGAGCACCGGCAGCCCCCTGTTTTCAAACACAAGCTCCCATGCGCTTTCGCCGCCAGTCAAGAGGCGCTTCCGGCTTCTCGTATTGACCAGCTCCAAGCGCTTTCCGACATGGGCGAAATAAAGCCACTGCAAGCCTGCAATTGCTGCGATAAACGCAGCGACCGCTGCCGCAGTTAACTGCAAAAAAGCCATCGCTATAAAAAAGAATATCCCGAGTAAACTCAACACCCATTTTGTGTTCGTCGAATTGTAGTCGTGGCGCACCCAAACCATATTAAAAAGCCTCTACCGGTGAAGGAATCGAATCTGCCACTTCCATCAGCACTTCCTGGGCATCCCGGACTAACATGCCTTCAGCCGTCAACAAAATGCGGTGAACCGCTACAGGTTCTAAAATGGTTTTCACATCATCGGGCGTGACGAAACGGCGGCCATTGATAAACGCATAGCCCTGTGCGGCATGGACCAATGCCAGAGCCGCACGGGAACTCAACCCCAGTTCAATGGAAGGATGGCGGCGTGTAGCACGCACCAATTCCAGGATGTATGTTTCAATATCCTCGTGGACGGCTACTTTTTTCGCTTCGACCGACCAGGCCCGCACATCTTCTATGGAAGCGACCGCCGTTATTTCCTTTTTATGCGAAACATTCCCACGGAAGTTCCGAATGATTTTCATTTCATCTTCGTA
This sequence comes from Planococcus chinensis, assembly GCF_020071995.1. Taxonomy (GTDB): domain Bacteria; phylum Bacillota; class Bacilli; order Bacillales_A; family Planococcaceae; genus Planococcus; species Planococcus chinensis_A. The sequence goes on from NZ_JABWTK010000002.1 coordinate 203,975, forward strand.
TTCCGGGTAGCCGATCTCTAAACGGAATAAAAAGCGGTCCAATTGAGCAGCAGGAAGCGGAAACGTCCCTTGCTGGGATTCAACCGGATTCTGCGTGGCAATGACAATGAACGGATCGGGAAGCGGCAGCGTTTCCCCGTCAATGGTCGCCTGTTTTTCTTCCATCGCTTCCAGCAAACTTGACTGGGTCCGGGGAGTGGCCCGGTTTATTTCATCTGCCAGCAATAGATTGGTCAACACAGCTCCGGGACGAAGTTCAAATTCTTGCGTTTTAGGATTAAAAAATCGGATTCCGGTGACATCCGAAGGCAAGACATCCGGAGTAAACTGCAGACGCTGAAAAATGCCATGAAAAGAGCCGGCAAATGCTTTGGCCATCCAGGTTTTACCGGATCCGGGAACGCTTTCAAGCAAGACATGCCCTTCTTGGATCAACGCAATTAACATAAAATCAATTTCTTTTTCCCTTCCAACCACCAATTCGTTTAAATGCTTTTTGACACCCCTTAAATTTTCCACATGGTTTCCCCCAATGTTTAAATTCTTCTGCAGTTCCCCTTACTTGGACGGTTCTTCGGTATATGTATAAATCGTAACGCCGTGATGATAGGCCGCCCCTCTAAAATGCTTAAAATCTTCCCGGGCGATCAGGACCTTGCGGAAATCAAGGAAGTCTTCCTTCTCGATGGTCAGTGAAGAAATTTCTCCTTGCTTTAATTGTTCCAATTGCTCGTTGTAGTCTGTCATACAATCTTCCCCTTTTCGTTCTTTTCGCTTTCTTGCTTCTGTTATAATTATGTGTGAACAGGCAGAGATGAAAAGCAGTGCGCTTTCCAACTGAAAGCCGATTACCATTAGTATAACGTATCGACAGAAGTTGGACATCTTTGGGCAAGCCGTTCTTGTTTCATTCAGATCGGCGTTTATTTTTTAGGAGGATCATTCATGTTAAATTTTTTCAAGAACCATAAATTGATTGTGTTCTTACCCTTGGCATTTGCCTTATACAGCTTGGCGTTTCAAGATGCCAAGATATTCTGGTATATGTACACATTCGCATTGCTTGTGCTGATGTCGTTTTCAGTTATTTTCATTAAAGTTTTCGACGAGATGGCTACTTGGAAATCCATGATTTATGGCCTTGGCTACGGGACCGCCATTTATGCAATTATTGCCGGCGGCTTTCAGCTGTTCAAGCTGCTTTCGTTCAATATAGAGGGATCGGTGTCATCTTTCATTTCCACTTTTGCTCCGAGCTCCATCTGGCATTACCTGCTTTTGATGTTCATCATTGTGCCGGGTGAAGAGATTTTCTGGAGAGGCTTTGTTCAACAGAACCTGAAAGCCTATGTTTCGACAGGATACTCAGTGCTGATTTCATCCCTATTGTTCGGACTCGCTCTCGGCTTTGGCGGTTTTGTTCCAGGCATTTTCGCTGGAATTGCTACCGGCATTGTCTTAGGCTTTTTGTATGAATGGAAACGAAGCATGCCGCTTCTCATCATCGCTCATTTGGTGATGATCGTTTTGCTATTTTTAGTGCTGCCTTTACCGGTATAGACTGAAACATTTCCGCCCGTTATCCGTCAACTAGAGGAAAGGGAGGAATAATTATGAAAAAAAGTTTATTGCACGTTGCGCTTCTACTGACAATTGGCGGAACCTTGGCAGCATGCGGGACATCAGAGTCCAATGAAGATACAAGTTCGAATACACCTGAAGAGGCTGTGGAAGAAACAATCGCCGAGGAAGATAAAGATAAAGAAACCGTGAATGATGAAGTTGGCAGCGAAGAAAAAGCCGCTGAAGAAACAACGGCTGTGGAGGAAGAAGCCAAGCCTGAAGAGACAGCTGACGATGAAGCTGCTCCACCTTCAGAAGGAACCTTGACCGAAAGCGATGAACAGCCCTATGAACTTCACGTATTGCCAGGCTATGCGTTAACTTCCGAAGAACCCGGAAAAGATTCCTTATACAAAGAAGACGATCCTTCCGTCTTTATGCGGATCGAAACATTCGCTTCAGGCGAAGTTGATTTTTCGCAAGCTGAAGCACAAGTGAAGGAAACCTTGAAAGCTGTAAATGCAGAAGCTGTAAATGCAGAAGCTGAAATTGCCGAAGGCCAAAAATTGGAAAGTGCGGACATAGTCAAATCGTCCAGTTTTGAAGTGCCAAGCGCTGAAGGAAAAGTGACTGGAGTAGTATTTGAACAAGAAAACCAACTGGTCCGCTTAACGATTTTCGATAGTGAAGCAGCCCAGGCTACAGCAGATTTTATCGCAATGGGACAAACCATCAAAAGAGTAGAATAACGAAACAGAAAAAGCCACCTCTTTAGGTGGCTTTTTCTACTATGCTTAATAAGATAAATCCTTGATCGATAAGCCCAACTTTTTCATTAGCTCGATCGCCTCATCTTTTTCTTCGCTTGATAAAGCATTCGTCAATTCATGAAGGTTTTTCTCGTGCTCCGGAAAAATCTGTCCCATGAATTCCTTTCCTTCTTCGGATATTTCTGCGTATGTGACACGACGGTCGGTTGGGCAGTTGACGCGGGTAATATAGCCGCGCTTCTCCAATTTATCAATAACATACGTGATTGATCCGCTCGCCAGCAAAATTTTTCCGCCGATTTTTTGGAGAGGCTGCTTTCCTTTATGGTACAGGAGTTCCATTACAGCAAATTCAGTCGGATTTACCCCATGTGCCTGAAAAAAATGATTGGTCTGTTCCGTTATAGCTTTATGGGCGCGCGATAACACTATAAACAGCTTTAACGATTGTTTGATTTCTTCGTTCATATGATCCACTCTTTCCCAATTTAAAAATCTCTTGCAATAATTATAGTCTTTTTATAAGAAAAAGGCACGGTTATTACGCTAGGCATCCCTGCTTATCCAATAATGACGCGTTCTTTTGGATAATGGAATTTGGTTTTATCGCTTTTTCCGCCAATCGTGAACAAGAAAGAAATCAATCCGACGCGTCCGACAAACATCAACGCCATAATGACGACTTTCCCGAATGCCGACAAGTCATCTGTAATGCCGAGTGACATTCCGCACGTTCCAAACGCCGAAGTAATCTCAAAAAGGATCTGCACGGGAGTCGCATGCGGTTCAGAGATAATTAAGGCCATTGTCGCAAAGAGCACCATAAAGCCTGCCAAAATTATCACCGCATAGGAACGGAAAACATCAATCAATTCAATTTCACGATTGAAAATTTGAATCGTATTTTTCCCTCTTGCAAAATTAATCAGAAACAGCAAAGCTATGGCAAACGTTGTTGTCCGGATTCCGCCGCCAACGGAGCTTGGCGACGCCCCGATAAACATCAATGCACTCATGAACACATTGGTGGCCTCGCTAAATTGCGTAATATCCATGGTCGTAAGCCCTCCGGAACGGGATGAAACCGAATGGAACATCGCTGCAAACAAGGTTTCGTGCCAATTATACCCTTTGAACGCATTCAACGATTCAAAGGCCAGCAACACCAGTGTTCCGACTACCAGCAAAATGCCAAAAGTGCTTGTCGTGATTTTGGTAAACAAAGAAAAGCGGAAGTTTTTGTTTCTGTTCGACAAGAACTCTTTTATTTCAATCAACACCGGAAAGCCGATGGCTCCTAAAATAATTAAAATCATATTGATGATCTGTACGAAATAATCATTAAAAAAAGGATATAACGATTCGCCGGTAATATCGAATCCGCCGTTGGTCGTTGCACTCACGGACGCAAAGACCCCTTGCAGCAACGCTTCATTGAAGGTGTCAAAGTACTGGGTAAAATACAAAGTAAAAATGACGGCTCCCACTAATTCAATCAATAGAAGAATTTTAATGATTTCCCGAATCAGTTTTACTACCCCGGACATATTAAATTGATTGTGGTCGACCATGATCAACTGCCGTTCCCTTAAGCCGATCCTTTTTCCGATCAACAGCCAGAAAAAAGTTCCCAATGACATAATGCCAATTCCACCAAGCTGCAGGATAAACATAATCATAATGATGCCGAAAGTGGAATAAGTTTCGGCAATATTGACAACTGTCAGCCCTGTTACGCTGACCGCACTGACGGCTGTAAATAAACTATTAATCCATGGCATGTCGATTCCAGGCTGATGGACGCCTGGCAACCGGAGCAACAGAAAGGAAGAAGCGATCGCAACGAAATAATAAGATACGATAGCTTGGGCAGGCGTTAGATTCCGTAGTTTTTGAAATGAACTGTTCATAGAGTTTAATTCCTTTCTGCCTTCGTTCTCTACCTATTCTAAGAAAAGAAAACCTAAAAGGAAAGGGGCAAATAAAAATGTCCTTTTTTTCTCCTTTAAAAGAGAAAAAGAGCAGAATCAAAGCTTCTACTCTTTTTCCTTCATATTTTTCTTTTGTGGGGCAGATTTTTTCTTTTCAACTGATGGTCCAGGTTTAGAATTCCCCTTTTTAGAAGCATCCTTATTTCCTTTTTTCGGTTGAGGCTTTTTGTCTTTTTTTGTTTGCCCGGATTGGTCATGCTGTTTCTTTTCCTGCGCTTTTGGAGCAGCTTTCTTTTCCTGTTTAGGCGGCACTGCTTTTTTCTCTAACCCTGGCGGTGTTTTCTTTGGTTTTGGTTCCACTGGCGCTGTTTTTTTCTGTTGTCCCGCAGGTTTTTCTTTCGGTTCCAGAGGCGCTTGTTTCTTTTGCTGCCCCCCGGGAATTGCCTTTTTCTCTTGTCCTGAAGGGGTTGCCTTCTTTTTCGGTTCCAGTGGGACGGCTTTCTTTTCTTGCCCCGGCGGTGTTTCTTTCTTTTCGCGCTCTTGAGGAGCCGCTTTCTTCGGCAGTTCTAAAGGAGCTTCATCGATCTTACCAGCAGGCGCACTGTCTTTCTTCGGTTCTTTTGTCAAAACAGGCTTTCCGTCTTTTAATTTCTGTTCTTCATTCACTTTTGAATTTTTATTTGGCTGCTTCTCTGCGCCATCAGCCGGCGCTTGTTGTTTTGAAGGAACCGGTGTAAATTTGTCGATTTTCTGGCCGACCGGCACACTCTCTTTGACCGACTCTCTCCACTGTTTGCGCGTCGCTTTTTTCAGATGAATGTCAACATTGCTTGCTACTACTGCACTTGCTGCAGCCGCTGTAACCACTTTTTCCACGGGTTTCTTTGCTTCGCTGTTTGCGCTTGCACCCACTGTGGTGATGGTCACTTCTTCTGTTTTGTCATTGACTGACAATGCTATGACTTTTGCCAGCACTTCATCCAAGGAATGGTTTTTCCATTCGCCAAGCTTATCTATAAGAATTTCTCCATCGGCGTTCAAATCGCGGACTGAAATGACGCGGTATTCCTCATTGAATCCCAATTCCACTCCTGGATTGATTTCCACCTGCACATAAGCGAAAGCTTCGTCCGATGGCAAAAGAACGGATAAAAACAACAGAAGAACAGCAAATGCCGCCGTTGCTGGAACCCAGATCGGCTGCCACTTGATTTTCGCTTTTCGCTGTTCTTCATAGAAATAGCCTTCCTCACCAATTCTGATTTGTTGGACTGCACGTCCAGCCAAAAATTGGCCGTCTCCTGTCAAATAAATGGAACGGTTGCCTTTGGATTCAACACATATTCCTTTTTGCATCTTCATCAAAGCAACCGCTCCTTTAAATAATCTTTTAAATAATGTAAATCGCTTTGGAGCAAAAGAGCCATAGCGATTATGTATTTTCGGTTTCGTTCAACGGTTTTTCGTGAAACCCGAACCATTATTTCAATTTCTTTGACTGGCAGCTTTCTTTTGTTCATCAAAAATTCCCTGTACTCTTCTGTTTCAGCAACCATCTGTGCAATCTGCACAGCGGTTTGACGGGCATCTTCATGCTTGGGCGCAATTTTAGCCAGTGTTTGAAAATTCAAATCAAACTCTTTTAACATCGCTTCGTACAAGGCAATTTCTTCCCGTCGGATTTCGGCTTGCTTTTCCAAGTTGAAGTTCTTGATGGAAGCCGTTTCTTCGATCCACCTGGAAGATTCGGGGTCCTCATTGGTTGAGGCGCTGAAGTCATGGACAAATTCCGTACGCTGGCTTTCTTTGCGTATAAAATCAATGACCCGCCGCCGGATAATCAAATGGGCAAACGTTAGAAACGAGGCGTTTTTTTCTTTTTCATATCCCTGCACCGCTTCGTGAAATGCCGAAAGGGCTATACTGTATTCATCATCATGATCGTCGATAAATCGTTTGCATACTTGCGCAGCAGTCTTTTTCATAAACGGAGAATATGACTGAAGCAAATGGTGAAGCGCGATATCATCGCCATTTTGCGCCATTAAAGCCAATTCTTCTGCTGGTACTTTTTCACTACGTCCAAACATTCCAGATAAAACAGCCATTAACATACGCTCACCTCTTTCCTGCAGACACTACCTATGATTGTAACGGCAGTAATTGGAAAAGAAAAGGGCGTTTAGTTAGTACTTTATATGTATTCGTTTTCCGGCCCATATTTCTGTCGGTCCTGTAAATTAAATTTTGAAGCCATGAATTTTTATAGTTTTGTAAATGCCCATAAAAAAAAGCCTCCAACCGGAGGCTTTTTTATTATTAAGCATTTTCTTCTTTGTTTTTTCTAACTCCTGTAATAACGCCAACCACTACAATTCCGACCAAGACTGTCCAGAAAGTAAGCGTCCAAGGTGTCGAATGTGGGAAGTCATGCGGCAAGACACCCAGTTTTTCGTGAGAAAGTGTCATAACAAGCAATTTTACCCCTACCCAACCGACGATTACAAAAGCTGCTGTTTCCAATTGCGGGTATTTCTCAAGGATTTGAACAAATTTATGGGCAGCAAATCGCATGATGATTACTCCGATTAAACCACCAGCCAACATGACGACAAATTGTCCGGAGTTGATCCCGCCAATGTCCTCCATACCAAATACGTTCAAATGCGGTAATGTAACTGCAAGTGCAACAGCCGCAAGCATTGAGTCAATCGCAAACGCGATATCCGCCAACTCGACTTTCAATACTGTCATCCAGAAACTTGAACCTTTTTTCGGTGCTTTTTCAACGTCGATAGCATGATCGCTCTCGCCTTTTCGTTGATCATAAATATTTTTAATCGATATAAATAATAAGTAAGCCGCTCCAAGTGCCTGTATTTGCCAGATATTAACAAGCAGCGTAATCATAAACAACGCTGCAAAGCGGAACACAAATGCCCCCACTAAACCGTAGAACAAAGCTTTTTTCTGCTTGTCTTTCGGCAAGTGTTTAACCATAACAGCCATTACGACTGCGTTATCCGCAGCCAGTAGCCCTTCAAGCCCTACCAGTACAAGCAGAACCCAGGCATACTCCAATAATATTGCTTCCATTCTTTCTCCTCCTGTTTTTTGCCGGCAAAAAAGACCCCTGCCTAAATAAAGGCAAAGGTCTCGCTAAGCAAATAAATTCACTATCATAACCGATGGTTACTAGCCATGTCTTGACGATTATGAAATAGGTTTCCCTAAAGCTACTCCCCCTTGACTGAACGTCAAAGTGTATGAAGTTGTAGAATAATCATACCATAATTCTATACAATGTAAAAGATTAGCGTATAGCGATATGGTAATTTTTATCCTTTTTATGGAGTTCATAGAACCGGATCATAGAAGGCATGGACTTTAGGAAATCGGCGCATTCAATCCCGCTTCCTTTCAATAGCCGTTGTGCGGTGCTGGTGTCAAAAGTGGCCTTCCATGTTAAATAATCCAAGGTCTCTGCTTCAACTCCAAGCAGTTTTCGCACTGGCGAAACGGCTAAGGAAACTTCCGCCAATTTATGCGGCAATCGGGCTTTCGGAATCTTTCCTGTCATTTCCACCACCATTTTCCGGTAGACTTCCTCCACAGGATGGGGCCATGGATCTGTCAAATGGACCGTTTCTCCTGCAGCATCCGGCAAAGAGCTTAAATAGACGGACGCATTAATAATATAGTCAACCGGCACGACATTGATATAGGCCGTTGATCGTCCAAGGTACGGGATAACCGGCAGTTTTCGGACGCGGTCGATCATATTCAGGAAAAAGTAAGGACCGTCGAATTTCACTGTTTCTCCGGTCTCGGAATGTCCACGGACAATGCCAGGGCGAACGATGGTCAAAGGAACTGAGTTTTTCAGCTCTTCAACCAGCAGTTCTGCCTCAAACTTTGTTTCCTCATAAAAGTTCTTGAATTTTTCCGGACGGATCAATTCATTCTCATAAAGGGTCCCTTCCCTTGCTCCGGCTACGTAAGCGGTGCTGAAGTACATATAACGCTCCAGGTTTGGCAATGTCAAAATGAAGTCGTTTACATTCTGTGTGCCTTCCACATTCACTTTCCAAGCGATTTCTTTCGGTACCGCCAAATCATAAATGGCAGCTAGATGCCAAAATACCAATTTTTTCGAATGCAGGTGAAGAGCGTCTTCACTGCTTAAGCCAAGACCGGCTTTTGTAATATCGCCATCCATAATACGGATTGGTCTGCATCCGGTTTCTTGCTGGATTTTCGCAGCTTCTTGTTCCGCCTTGGCACGTTCTGACGGCAAGATAATAGCCGATATGCCGGTATTGTCCTGAATGAATTTTCGAATCAACTGGCTTGCAATAAATCCCGGAAACCCGGTAAAAACGATTTCTCTCATCACTTCCACTCCTTTCCCTTATTATACTTAATATTCCAACACTTTACTGATTTATCTAAAATATTTTTCTTCCTACTTGGAATACCAAATAAAAAAAGCTGCATTCATTTAACTTTAATCCGGTTAAATGAATGCAGCTTCTATAATCACTTATGTTGTTTTCGGTTCATTCTTCTGGTCTGCCGATCGAAAAAACTGTAAACAATCGGAATGACATACAGCGTCAAGAAAGTCGAGCTGATCAATCCGCCAATAACAGCAATCCCCATTGGCTGGTTGATTTCAGTTCCTTCGCCTATTCCCAGGGCTAAAGGAAGAAGACCTAATATAGTGGTCAACGCCGTCATCAGAATCGGACGCAGCCGGTCATGGACAGAAGTAACGATGGCCTCATAGGAATCCATCCCGGCTTCTTTTCGCTGATTGATGTAGTCGACCAGCACAATCCCGTTGTTAACAACAATGCCGACGAGAACGAGTATCCCGATCACGGCTGTGATGCTGATTGGCGTCTGCGTCAGGAATAAGGCAAGCGCTACTCCGATGACCATCAGCGGAACAGTAAACATGATGACAAATGGATACTTGAACGATTCAAATTGAGCCGCCATGACAATATAGACTAAGACTACCGCTAAAACGATGGCCAGGCTCACATCATCGATGGCATTCTCAAACAGTTCTCGGTCCCCGCCAAATGAGATTTGAGTGTCTTTGTCCAAGTTTAATTTCTCCAGGGCCTCGTCTACTTTGTCCGACATTTCGCCCAGTGTAACATTGGATTTATGCTGCAAGGTAAAGGCGACACTGTCAGCTTGGTCTACACGTTTTATATCAACCGGACCTTCGGAAATTTCGATATCCGCAAGTTGTTCAAGAGTGACAAATTGGCCGGCAGGAGTCCGCAATTTCATCGTCCGCAGTTTTTCTTCGCTATCTCTGAACTGCTCGTCCAACCCGACAAAGACACTTAATACTTCATCATTCTCTGCCAACACTTGCGTGGCCAACACGCCTCGGGTCATGTTGTTGACCGTCTGGGCAATTTGCGCCGGCGCCATGCCATACTCTGTTGCCGCATCCCTTTTAATCTGCACTTGAATTTCTTCAATCGTTTCATCGCGGTCGTTTGTCAATTCCGTTACATCCGGGAGGTCCCGAATTGCAGAAGAAATATCGGTCACTGCTTTATCCAGCCGCTCTTTGTTGTTGTCGGTTGCGGTAAAGGTCAGCGTATTCGGCGACGATCCGGCCGCGGTCTGAAGATTAAAGCTCACTTCGGCGCGTTCGCCCACCTCTTCCAATATGCGCGGCTGTACTTCATCGACAAATTCAAATACCGAGCGTTCCCGCTCATCCAAAGGAACCAGCTTCACGTATATTTCAGCCGTGTTGGTTTCAGTTGTCCCTTGCGACTGGCCCTGCTGTGTACTGCCGATCAAACTGACAAACACATCGACATCTTCTTCTTTTTTCAGCTCTTCTTCGATGAGATTAACCACTTCATCGGTTGCCGCCAGCGAAGACCCATTTTCAAGCCCTACAGATACAGTTGCGAAACCTTCATCAGTTGCCGGCAAAAATTCTGTACCCACTTGATAAATGCCTAAAATGCCCGCGCCTAAGAAAACAAGAGCCGCCAGCAAAATAATGATCCGGTGAGCCAATGCCCAGACTACTGAGCGCTCAAAGCCTTTCATCCATCCAGATCGCCGGTTTTCAGGTTTCTTATCCACTTTTTTATCCTTTAATAGCCGCGATGCCATCATTGGCACAACTGTCAAAGCGACAGAAAGGCTCGCAAATAAGCTGAACGAAATGGTAACAGCAAATTCAAAGAAAATCTGGCCGATCAATCCGGTGATAAAAGCAACCGGAACAAATACAGCTACTGTGGTAAGGGTTGAAGCCGTAATAGCTCCCGCCACTTCCTTTGTACCTTCTGAAGCGGCTTTTCGAGGTGATTTGCCCATCGCCAGGTGCCGTTCGATGTTCTCAATCACGACAATGGAATTATCTACCAACATTCCGATTCCAAGAGCTAACGCCCCTAATGTCATAATGTTGAGCGCAAAATCAGAAAAATACATCAAGACAAATGTCACGATGACGGAGTACGGAATTGCAATCCCGATAATCAAGGGGCTTTTTATGCCTCTCAGGAAAAAGAACAATACGAGCATCGCAAACACGCCGCCGAGGATAAGCGTTTGGCCAATATTTCCGATTGCCAACCGGACGTAATCCCCTTGGTCGAATAGCACATCCGCTTCAACTCCCTGAAAACGGTCTTCTTCCAGCAATTCATTCAACTTCATTTGAAAGGCTTCTGATACATCCGCCGTATTTGCCCGAGACTCCTGCAATGCTGAAAGCAAGACGGCCGGTTCTTCATTCGCCCGCGTTTCGCTGCTGCTTTCCTGCTCGGCCACAGCGACTTCTGCCACATCCCCGACGGTGACATTTTCACCGTCCAATGGATTGACCGTAATCACCAAGTCCCGGACTTCATCGACACTGGTCAATGTACTGACGACCCGGGTAGTCAAATGGCGGCCATTCTCGGTATCGATTGGTTCGCCTGGCAACGAGATATTGTTTGCTTGAATCAGTTGAACAATATCCGATTGCTGCAGCCCCCGGCTTTCCATTTCTTCCTGATCCAAAGAAATCTGGATTTCTTCAATCAATGAACCCGAAATGTTGACACTTGCCACTCCTTCAGTTTGCAGCAGCTCGGTTTCTAACTCTTCCGCAAGCACCCGTACGTCTTCTCCAGACTCTGTAGCGCGAACTGCCAGCTGAATCACAGGAAATTGCGCAGGATCAAACTTGAAAAATTGCGGTTGGTTGGAATCTTCCGGAATGGGTGTCTGATCGATCCGCTGCATAATATCAGTTTGGACATCATCTATATTCGATGACCAGTCAAACTCCAGCAAAATGAAGTTTGAGCCTTCTTCTGAAGACGATTGAATGGACTCTAAGCCCGGCAATGTCGACAAACTGGTTTCCAGCGGGCGCGTGACTTTTTCACTCACTTCCGTCGGGCTCGCTCCTGGATAACTTGTCACTACTACGCCAACTGGCGGATTAAGTTCCGGTATCAAGGTAATGGGGATTTTAAAGAAAGAAACTGCTCCCAGTATAATGATCAAAAACATGATGACCGTTGTAAAAACCGGTCTCTTGATGGAAAAATCGCTTAACTTCATGTAATCCAAACCCCTTTTTTGTCTCGTGCTTTTATCATAAGAAAAATCAGCAGTAACCGCAAATTTAAATCTTGCCAACCGAACGGCTGCAGCGGAAAAGGTTCTAATGCATTATTTCAGCTTATACAATATCTGCTATTTTCTTAAATTCTTGTTGGGCTTCGGGCAAAAGAAAAAAACCTGCATAAGCAGGTTTTTTATCAGGCTGTCGAGAAACCCTGACAGTCTGAACCATTCCGCTTCAGGCGGACGCTTTTCGCGGGCTCGCGCCGAGCCGCTTCGTCGCTTTGCGACTCCAGGGTCTCGACGGCTTCGCTTTCCCGCAGAAAAGGCATTGGCCGAAGCCTGCGAGGGCAAGCCTTTGCGACGAAGCTAGCGCAGCGATGCAGGAGCAGTGGTTTTTCGCCGCCTTCCGCTTCATTCTATTTTCCTGCTTCTTTACAAGATGTCACGTGTAAAGAAGCGGGAAAATCAAGCAACTCGTAGTTTCCTACCCTCTCTTGATATGGAGCAAAACAGCGGAGACTCCCGCGGGACAGCGCAGTGCCGAAATCCACTCGGCTGCCAGGCCGAGTTAGTTCGGCGCAAGCCCGCAGGAAAGCGCAGCTGGTTTGCGGAATATCGGGGATATTCAAAAAAATTTTTTTCTATATCTTTCTCAACAAGCTGAAAAAAACCTGCATAAGCAGGTTTTTTATAACAAACTATATAAGCGGATTTCAGGATTTTTGTCCTGGAACCAGCGAGTGGCGAATTCATTTTCAAACAAGAAGACATAGTTATCGAAGCGGTCTTTAACAAGCATTGACCGGCTGCTCGACATGGATTCTTTTATATCTTCCTCATTTTCGATCCAGCGGGCAATTTTATTGCCGACCGGTTCCATGCGGACTTCTACATTGTATTCGTTTTTCATACGGTGCTCGAACACTTCAAATTGCAGTTGTCCAACAGCTCCTAGAATAACCTCTTCCAGGTGAAGGGTTTTGTAGTACTGGATGGCACCTTCCTGTACTAGCTGAAGAATCCCTTTATGGAAATGCTTTTGCTTCATGACGTTTTTCGCAGTCACTTTGACAAATAGTTCCGGCGTAAACTGCGGCAGGTTTTCAAACTGGAATTTCTTCCCGCTCGTAATCGTGTCCCCGATCTGGTAGTTGCCCACATCGTGAAGCCCGATAATATCTCCCGCCACTGCTTCTGTCACCGTTTCACGGTCATCCGCTAAAAACTGAGTGGTTTGGCTCAATTTAAACGATTTGCCGGTACGTGCCAAAGTGACATTCATGCCGCGCTCAAATTTCCCAGAGACGATGCGTACAAAGGCGATGCGGTCCCGGTGAGCGGGATTCATATTCGCCTGGATCTTGAAGACGAAACCGGAAAACGGCATTTCAATCGGATCGATTGCTTCGTTTTCCTGAGTTTCACGCGCTTGCGGCGACGGTGCGAACTGAAGATAAGTTTCAAGGAATGTTTCCACTCCGAAATTGCCAAGGGCACTGCCGAAGAATACCGGCGTCAATTCCCCTTTTTTCACGCGTTCAAGGGAAAAGTCATTTCCTGCTTCGTTCAGCAATTCAATGTCTTCCATTGCCTGCGTATAATAAGAGGTTTTGGTCATATCGTGCTCTTCTGCCAAATTGCCTTCTTCGTCCAAAGCCAGGAATCGTTTCCCTTCGGTACGGAAAGGTTCGATGCGTTTGTTGTAGCGGTCGTAAATTCCTAAAAACTCTTTCCCCATGCCAATGGGCCAGTTCATGGCGTATGACTGGATGCCAAGTACTTCTTCCAACTCTTCCATCAGTTCAAGCGGCTCTTTCCCTTGGCGGTCCATCTTGTTGATAAAAGTAAAAATCGGAATGCCGCGCATTTTACAAACTTTGAACAGTTTGACCGTCTGCGCTTCGATCCCTTTAGCTACGTCGATGATCATGACGGCACTGTCTACCGCCATCAATGTGCGGTACGTATCTTCACTGAAATCCTGGTGCCCAGGAGTGTCCAGGATGTTGACACGGTGTCCGTCGTAATCAAACTGCATGACAGAGGAAGTAACGGAAATCCCTCTCTGCTTTTCGATTTCCATCCAGTCGGATGTGGCAAACTTTCCGGATTTCTTTCCTTTTACCGTTCCGGCATCGCGGATCGCTCCACCGAACAACAGCAATTTCTCAGTCAAAGTCGTTTTCCCGGCATCCGGGTGGGAAATGATGGCGAAGGTTCTTCTATTTTGAATTTCATTTTTTAATTGGGTTGACATTCTTATACGCTCCTTTAATTCTACTCTATTCATATTAGAGAAGGGGGCCAAAAAAAACAAGGGATTTCAACCTTGGACGTGAAAAAAGAAGCCGGATATGGCTTCTTTTCAACGGAATTTTTTCATGGCTTCCTGGACGGCAATTTCTTTGTCGCTATGCGGATATTTTGTCGAGCCGATGATCTGGTAATCCTCATGGCCTTTTCCTGCCAAAATGATGATATCCCCCGGCTCGGCTTGAGCAACCGCATGTCTGACCGCTTCTGCCCGGTCGCCGATGCAGGCAAAGTTGGCATGTTCCATGCCGGTTTGCAGATCGTTTAAAATACTGTCGTATTCCTCGTAGCGCGGATCATCCGTCGTCAACACTACATAATCGGCAACGGAAGCTTTTTGTGCCATGATCGGCCGTTTCGTCTTGTCCCGGTTCCCGCCTGTACCGACTAAGAAAATGATCCGGTTCGTCTTGAAATCAGCTACTGCGTCAATGGCTTTTTCGATGGCATCCGGTGTATGCGCGTAATCGATAAAGATGGAAACTGGAGCATCCAATTCCACTTTTTGCATGCGCCCTTCTACCGGAGAAATCCGTGACAAGGCCGACAGAACTTCTGTCAACTCGAATCCTTCTGCATACAAGGCGGTAATTGCCGCCAGTGCATTGGATACATTGAATTGACCAAGCAACTTCATCGAAACAGCAAATTCGCCTTCAGGACAGATCAATGTAAATTTTGTGCCTTGGTCACCCATTTCGATATTTCCTGCTTTAAACTGAGCCGCTTCTTTCACTCCATATGTATAAACGGGATGTGAAGTCATATCCGCATACTTCTTCGACCAAGGATCGTCAGCGTTCAAAACGGCTTGCTTTTTCTCCTGAAGATTCTGGCCCAGCTGTGAAAACAGCAGGCCTTTTGCATGGCCGTATTCTTCCATCGTCCCGTGGAAGTCCAGGTGGTCATGCGTTAAATTAGTGAAAATCGCCGTATTGAATTCTACTCCAGCTAAGCGCCCAAGCACGAGCCCATGGGAAGAAACTTCCATCGTCATATGGGAACAGCCTGCTTCTTTGGCTTTCGCAATCATTTGCTGCGTAGTCAATGCGTCACTTGTCGTATTCGCTGACGGATGCAATTCCCCGTTCAGGTTAAAGCCGATGGTGCCGGTTACCGCGGAAGTTTTGCCGAGCTCCATCAGCATGGAATGCAGAATTCCGGACACGCTTGTTTTTCCGTTCGTGCCGGTTACACCAATCATCTGCATTTCTTTCGACGGGTAGCTGTAAAATTTGGCTGCAAGCAAACCAAGGGTCCGGTCTGAATCTGCGACGACCAACACCGGTGTGTCCGGCAAGTCAATCGGCTGCTCAGATACAATCAGGACAGCACCTTGCACAGCTGCCTGCTGGACAAAGTCATGGCCATCCACCGTATATCCTTTGATGCAAATAAAAACAGATCCTCTTCTCACTTCACGGGAATCCATGGTAATGTGTTCAACCGTTTCCGGCAATGTCCCGATCAATTGATTATAAGGAATATTTTCGATCAATTGTTGTGTGTTCATGAAAATCCTCCTACTCTGTAACTAGCGGAGACATGACATATGCGTGAAGCAATGCCCCCGCGGCTTTCAATGAATCGACATGGGTGCGTTCATAGGAATGCGATGCTTCAATCCCTGGACCGAATAAGGCATGTTTGACGTCTGCCCCCGCTCCGATTGCCGCTGAAGCATCCGATCCGTAATACGGATAAATGTCGACTTTGTAATCGATCTGGTGCTGATTCGCCAATGCAATTAAATGGCGGGTCAGGCCATAGTGATAAGGTCCGCTCGAGTCTTTGGCACAAATCGATACGGTGTATTCGTCCGACGTTTGGCCATCACCGATTGCCCCCATATCCACTGCAATATATTCTGCTGTTTGTTCCGGAATATTGGAGTTTCCGCCGTATCCGATTTCTTCATTATTTGAAATGTAGAAATGGGTAGTATGCGGCAATTCTTCGCCCGTCGCCTTCAATTGCTTAAGCAATTGAAGCAGCAGCGCCGTGCTGGCTTTATCATCCAGATGGCGGGATTTGATGTATCCGGAATCCGTCGCTGCAAAACGCGGGTCAAACGATACAAAATCGCCCACTTCGATGCCGAGTGCACGGACTTCATCTGCTGAAAAGGCTTTTTCATCCAGACGGACTTCCATATTATTTTCGTCCCGATCTGCGGTGCCGGCGTCCTTGTAGACGTGGACCGTTGTCTGATGCATCAAAATCGTTCCAGACAAAGTCGTTCCATCCGATTTATGTATAAGGCAGTTCTCGCCTTCAATCGCATTAAATTTAAACCCGCCGACAAGTGATAATTTCAAGCGGCCGGTCGGTTTGATTTCTTTAACCATCGCGCCGAGTGTATCGACATGGGCTGTCAACAAGCGGTGCCTGCTTTGGTCTTTCCCATGAATGGTCGCAATGACCGCCCCTTTTTGGGTCATCCTGTATTCAGCATTCCAGTCGTCCAAGTGTTTTTTGATGGTCTTCATAATGTCCATTGTGTAGCCCGATGGACTGGGAATTTCCACTAGCTCTTTCAATAAATCCAGCGTTTCTTGCTTATTCCACTCTATTGCCATGCTTAACGCCTCCCTGATTACTTTATCATATCAAAATGAAACATGTTCTGACAGGGCATTCTATAGTAATATTAGTACGAATCCCCAAGATTGAGGTGCATTATGGAGCGTTCTTCAACCAATCAAAACAGAAACAGGCTATTTATCCATTTATTTGGAGGCGCGAGCGTTATCCATTTGCTTCTCCCGCTTATTGCAGATTTTCCTATGGCCATTTACTCCCCTTTGTTCGGACTCGCAGCTTATATTGTCTTGCTTGTCCTGCAAACCGTAAAGTATAATGAGCGGAAAATTCAAATTCTGGTTCTTCTTTTCATGAACCTTTATGTATTTATCTTAAATTTTGAGGCCTTGTCTGCAGTAACGGTCATCTACTTTGCGATCCCGATTATTGCATCCGCCTTGTACTACGATACTTTGCCGATCATCGCCTTAGGGGTGTTGACCGCCATCGAAACCTTTTTACTGGCTTTTGTTTTTGACGAATTAAGCGGCAGGGCATCTGTCCACTATGTTCATTTATCGCTATTTGTTTTTATACTCTGCATCCTGCTTTTGACTACGCTTCATTCGATTTATTTCAGCCGGATCTGGTCTCAGCTGGAGCAGCAGAACGAATCGATGGAAAAAGCGCTGATTTCAAAAGAAGGCTACCTTCAGCTGTTTTTTGAAACAGCCAAAGACGCGTTTGCCGTTTTTGATAAGGACAATAAAATCATTGCCATCAATCCCGCTTTTGAAGAATTGTACGGCTGGACATTGGAAGAATGCATCGGGCAGTCGATTTCGCTCGTTCCTCCTGAAAAATCAGAAGAAGCGGCCGTTCGCACCCTGCAAGTCCAAAAAGGCGAAAGTTTTTCTTTGCTTGAAACCGTAGACGCCAAAAAAGACGGCACCCGCTTCCATGCCCAAATCACTTTGTCGCCCATTACAGACGAAGCAGGAAATGTAGTGGCTACTTCCGTTATTTCACGGGATATTTCGTATCAAAAAGAAGCGGAACGGCTGATTGTCCAAGCTGAAAAAATGAAACTTGCCGGCGAAATCGCCGCTGGCGTTGCCCACGAAGTCCGAAATCCCATGACGGTTATCTCAGGCTTTGTCCAAATGATGCATAATGATCTGGATTATCCATACAAAGATTACACGAATTTGATCCAATCCGAACTGGAGCGCATCAACCTTATCATCAGTGAATTTCTGGTATTGTCTAAACCGCAGGCTTCTGAAGCCAAAAGGATCAGTCTTCGCCAGACATTGGAGGACATCTTTGTCTTGTTCGGCCCCGAGCTGAATCGGCAAGGCATTGAATTCATTAAACATTGGGAACAAGATGATTTTAATGTCCGGGCGGCAGATCATCAGCTGAAGCAAGTGTTGATCAACCTGATTAAAAACTCAATCGATGCAATCGAGCGGCAAGGTGAAATCACCTTAGTTATTGAAAACTTCGACGATGGATTCGTCTCGCTGCGCATTCGGGATAATGGCGTTGGCATTCCCGAAGAAGTAATGGCGCGTATTTTTGAACCGTTTTACACCACCAAAGCGACTGGAACGGGCCTCGGCCTGATTATTTCCCAAAAAATCATCCGTGAACACGGCGGCAGCCTGGAAATCGACAGCCAGGAAGGAAACGGCACCACCGCCACTATTCTTTTGCCAAAAGCGTAAAAAAAGAGCCCAAGGGCTCTTTTTTTAATCAATCATCGTCGTTGTCGTCATCGTTATCATTCTTGTCAGTTTCATGTTTGATGATGGAACCGTCTTTTGCATTGACGGTCACTTCGTGTTCGGTTTTGCCGTCTTCGATTTCAAATTCGTATTGTGCAATACCGTCGTCATTGTCCAATTCCATGTCTTTTACCGTGCCATTAGCTGCTGCAAGGGCAGCTTTTGTTGCTTCTTCCGAACTGATCAAGCCTTCCGTTGAGACGATATCGTCTGAATCGTCATCGCGGTCGTCTTCTTTTTCACGTTTTTGTTCCAAGACTTCCCCTGTGTTGGCATCAAATTTCAAATCGTACTCATAGCCTTCGTGCGTCACGTCTACTTCATAGTAAGCACGGTTCATATTTCTTTCCAATTCAATGTCTGTGATGGTTCCGCCCACAATTTCAAGCGCTTTTGCAGAAGCGTCATCAAACGTAAGCTTCGGTGCTTTTTGGTTAGACTGCTGATTGCTGTTTTGGACATTGGCACTGTTTGAATTGGTTTCAGATGTTCCTGCTGGATTTGCGTCTGTGTTGGCCAGTACAATTCCTCCAAAAGTTAACGCGCCTGCTACTACCGGGATGTAAATGAATTTTTTCATGTTAATCTCTCCTCTTCATATGTTCTATCTTTACTATAGCCCCCGCTTCTGTGAAGACGATTAAGGGTTTATTAGAATTTGATGAGAAATTTAAGGAAACAAAAAAACACTCAGGCAGAAAGGCAACTTTCCCGCTTGAGTGTTTTTTTGTTTAATCGTCCCATTCAACCGTTAAGGTTTCACCACGGATTGCATGGATCTGGACCGTCACTTCCCGTTCGGATTCTTCATTTTCAATTTCGATCAGATAATAGCCTCCGCCTTCGGTCTGTACAAACTCGGCTTCCTGTACTTCGCCGTCGAGCGTCTGTTTCGCAATCGCAATGGCTTCGTCCTGGGTGATGGCCGCATCCGGTTCGGGCTCCGGTTTCACATCCGGTTTCGCAATGGGTTCAGCGGTGATGTTCCCAATTTCTCCTGTCACCGCTGCTACAAGCACAGTTGTGATATTTTTTTCATCTTTTATTTTCACTTCGTATTGCTGGTTGTCTTTCAAATACGTGACGCTTTCCAGCGCTCCGTCCACTTTTTTTAATGCAGCCGCTCCTGCCTGTTCTTCGGTCAAACGGGTGGCTGGTTCTTTTTTCTCGATCAGTTTCATCGATTCCACCTGTCCCGTCGCTTTGTTGACCATTGCGGTATAAAGGCCATCCGCTTTATTGAAATCCACCGCAAAACGGTTGTCCACTTCGGAAGTTCCGACAAGTTCTCCTCCGTATAGGTCCAGCACCGACTGCTCTGCCTCTTGTGCACTGATGCTTTCGCTGCCGATAAACGGATTCAAGAGAAAGGCAATGACAATTACTCCAAGCAAAACCGTCCCGGCCGCCATTAACATCCATTTTTTCATCCTGATCCCTCCTGGCTTGATTGTACCGCGCCAACATTAAAATCCGATGAGAAAATGATGGAAACTGTCGTACCCATTTGTTCAATGCTTTCAATTTCCAGCTTGACTCCCAGTGAATCAGCCAATTGTTTGGCAAGGGATAAGCCAAGTCCGGATCCTCCGGTGTCACGGCTTCGCGCTTTATCCACACGGTAGAAACGTTCAAAGATAAACGGCAGCGATTCTTTAGGAATGCCGATGCCATAATCCCGGATTTGGATAACAGTGTGCCCTTCGTTTTTTGCAATCACTTCAATACGGCCGCTTGAGTATTTCCGCGCATTGTCGAGCAGGATATACAACAGCTGCTTGAGTTTCGCCAAATCGGTCGTGACGTATAATTCCGGAGAACTGGCCGTCAGCCGGAATTCCCGGTTATAGGAAGTCCCAAGCGCTGCAGTCGTTTGCTCAAGTACTTTCGTGACATTCACGTTGGTCAATTCAAGCTGCGCCTCGCTTTGGCGGGCAATGTGCAAAAGCTGTTCAATCAATGCCTTCATGCGGTCAGTTTCAGTCCGGATGGCTGTCAATCCTTCATCGGCGATTTTTTCATCCTGCATTCCGCGCCGCTGCAGAAGTTTGGCATAGCTGCCAATGACCGTTAAAGGCGTTTTCAATTCATGGGACGCATTCGAGACAAACTGTTCCTGCTTGGTATAGTTTTCTTCAAGAAGGGCCATCATTTCATTGAATGTCCGGCCCATCTGCCCGATTTCATCATTCGTTTCCTCGGTGATCTGCAGCTTCTCAAATTGGCCGTTGCGCTGGATGCGCGTCATCGTATTGGTAAGATCGGTAATTGGCTTCGTAATAAGCCGCCCGAGGACGATGCTTGAAACCACTACCGGTATCATGGCCAGCAAAGTTACCGTGATCAACACCAGCCGCAGCGTTTGAAGATTGCCGCTCACTTCCCTCATCGATTGGGCAATCGTCAAATTTGCCACTTCGCCGTCCGTCCAAATGATCGGCGTCGTCACATAAGCGAATAGCTCATCTTCCGCTTGAATGGTTCCGGAAGCATCCGGCAAGCCTGCAGGAAGTTCTGTTGGAACCGCAGGGTCTTGAATCGTCCGGATCAGTTCCTTGCCGCCACGGGTAACTTGAATTGAACCGTTCACCGGCACATATCCCCGAAGCACATTCTGGGGATCTGCCGGATTCTCATTCAGCTTTGCAACCACTAGATTGGCCTCAGTGCGAAGCTGGTCCACTTCCGTTGAATACGTTAACCGGCTGAACGAAAAGTAGATGACGATCATAAGCACCAGCAGAATGACCAGCATTAGCAAAGTGGTCCAAATATGGATTTTATTTTTTAGCTTCATGGACATGCTCCTTCAGGACATAACCTACGCCCCGAACTGTCTGGATATAAGTGGAGGGCTCACCTGCATCGATTTTTTTCCGCAAATAGCGGATATAGACATCGATGACATTAGTATCCCCGTAGTAGTCGTAGCCCCAGACGGCATTCAACACTTGTTCGCGGCTCAGCACTTGCTGCGGATGCTGCATCAAGTACAGCAGCAAATCAAATTCACGCGGCGTCAGTTCGACCGAGCGTCCGCTGCGGATAACCTCACGCGTCGTTTCGTTCAATTCCAGCTGTTCAAAACGGCGAACTTCAGAATTCCCGTTCCCTGTCGACTGCCGCAGGCATGCACGGATGCGGGCAAGCAGCTCTTCAATTTCAAATGGTTTCGTTACGTAATCATTTGCGCCCAAATCAAGGCCGGCCACTTTATCTTTCACATCGTTTTTCGCTGTCAGTAAAATAACCGGAATGGCCGGATCGGAAGTACGAATGCGTTTTAGTACATCCAATCCATGGATTTCAGGCAGCATCAAATCAAGCAAGATCAAATCCCATTCGTTTTCGCGGAACTGAATCAGCCCTTCCGAACCTGTATGGGCCACTCCTGTTTGATAGCCTTCATATGTAAGTTCCAGTTCCAACACGCGTGCTATGCTTTTTTCATCTTCCACTATCAGAATACGCTCTGTCATATCCGTCACCTCTTACTGTTTATTCTAGCAAACATAAAGAAAAAAGCGACCCGGAGGCCGCTTATTTCAATAAGGTTCTAACCATATTCACTTTGTTGCCATAAGGCGGAAACAGAACATTGGTCGACAGTTTGGTCGATTTTTTCAAGATGGATTTTGCATGAGTAAAAGTTTCAAAACTCGTTTTTCCGTGGTAGGAATTAACCCCCGAAGTACCGACTCCGCCAAACGGCAGGTAGACGCTGCCGACATGGGACACCGTATCGTTGATGCAGCCGCCGCCAAATGGCAATTCTTCCAGGAAGAAGTTAGTGGCCCGCTCATTTTCAGAAAACATATAAGCGGAAAGCGGCTTCGGCAATTTGCGGATTTGGCGCAGCAGTGCAGGCAGATCGTTGTACGTGATGACCGGCAAAATCGGCCCGAACAGTTCCTCTTCCATCGATGGGCTGTCCCAGTTGATATTGTCGAGTACAACCGGTTCAATATAACGCTCATTGCGGTCCATCCCGCCGCCAGTCACAATATTTGCCGATTCTTTTTTGATGATCTCAGCGAGCCGGTCGAAATGCTGAACGGAAACGATGCGCCCGTAATCCGGACTTTTCAGTGCGTCTTTTCCGTAGAAACTCCGGATGGTCTTGATCAATTTTTTCATGAACTCTTCTTTGACCGATTCATGGACGCAGACGTAATCCGGCGCTACACAAGTCTGGCCGGTATTCATCAATTTCCCCCATGCGATGCGTTTTACCGCCAAGTCAAGATTAGCCGTCTGGTCGACGATTGCCGGGCTTTTGCCGCCCAGTTCCAGCGTAATCGGCGTCAGGCGTTCCGATGCAGCTTTCATGATCACTTTCCCGACATTGACGCTGCCTGTGAAGAAAATATAATCAAAAGATGCATGAATAAGTGCTGTCACTTCTTCGCGCTCGCCTTCAACGACCCGGATATAGTAGGAGGGGAAGGCTTCTTCAATAATAGTGCGGATCACTTTTGTCACGTTCGGCGTGGTTTCGGAAGGTTTGACAATTGCACAATTCCCTCCGACAATCGCCCCGATCAACGGTTCCATGATTAATTGGAACGGATAATTGAATGGTCCGATAATGAGAACGGACCCATACGGTTCCCGAATGACAAAACTTTTGGCAGGCTGGAGATGAAGCGGTGTCTTCACTTGTTCCGGCTCCATCCAGTTGTCCAGGTGCTTCGACATATAACCGATGCTATCAAGAATGAACCCTACTTCGGTCGCATAGGCTTCAAATTCACTTTTTCCTAAATCCAATTTCAAGGCGTGGAGAATTTCGTTTTCGTGAACTTTTATGGCTTGCTTCAGCCGGTCGAGCTGCGCTTTTCGGAAACTGACGCTTTTAGTGGCACCTGTGTAAAAGAAATTACGCTGTTCATTAATCATTTGTTCAACCGTCAATGCAGTAACTTCCATTTATTATAGCCTCCTTCTTAGTGGGACCATCTTAGCATGATTTTTTTAAAACTTCACTTCATTTACTTTTCTGCAAGCAATTGGTCGATATAACGCTGCACGACAAGCCCTTCTTCGAAAGGCACCAAAAAAGTGGACTGTTCACGCATTGCCTGGAACAGCGAAGGAACTTCCATAAAATCCGTAATCGGCTTCCGTTCTTCGTATTTTCTTTCTTCGTATAAATCCGACCAGTTTTCCAGCGTCAAGACGCCTTCTTCGCCATACACTTTGAATTGCAGCAACTCTTTTTGGCCGATGCCGCTAAGCCCAGTGATTAAAAATGGAATGTTGCCAGCTGTTACCCCGTGCGCAACGATTCCCGTTTCGCAAAGCTCGGCTTGTTCGGGGTAAGTGATATGATGGGACAAAATTGTCAACTCTCCGAATACCCGATTAAAGAGTTGGAGGTAATGAGGAAACACTTCCCTTACAAAGCCGCCCTGGCTTCTTGATACAATCCACGGATTTTGCTGCCACGCCCGTGGCCAGTCCGGGAAAAAGGTCTGCAGCTCAATACGCACCACTTTTCCGATATTGCCGCTCCGGATGCGCTTGACCATATCGTGTACAGCCGGCTTATACATGAGCGGGAAATGCATCGCTGTGCGGATCCGGTTTTTTTCTGCTGCTTCCACCATTTTTTTTCCGTCTTCCGCATTATGTGCAAGCGGTTTCTCGCTTAGCACATGGATGCCGGCACCCGCTGCACGTTTGGCAATTTCTGCATGGGAAGCTGGCGGCGTTCCGATATACAACCAATCGATATTGGCATGGAGAATCGATTCGAAAGACTCGCAAACTGGCACCCCATATGTGTCATGCAGATATTGCAGGCGCTCATGCTGCTCGTCATAAACGCCTTTGATTTGCACTCTGCCTTCTTGCTGAATTTGTTTAATGATGCGCTCTCCTACAATTCCTGCTCCGATAATCCCAATTGAAATCATCTTATCCCTCTTTTCTGTAAGGCCTAAAGGCTTATTTTAGCTCTCTCTGTTTATTAGTGTAACCTTTAGGGGTATAGAATAGTCAAACAATTACAACACAAACCAAGGAGGAAAACATTATGAACAAACAAGCAAACTGGTGGGAACCGATTTTTTCAGGAGAATTGGAAGTTGGACTAAACAAAGAGAAGTTGGACAGCCTGGATCAGGAATCGTTTTTATATTTTGATGAGCCGCAAATCGACATGGAGACCCATGCCTAATTGGTGCCCCTAACAACCGTAATCAGACGCTGCAATACATAGAAAACGCCTTGTTCAATCTATATTGAAAAGGCGTTTTGTCATGTCCGGACGATTTTATTCCACGCTTCTCCAAAGATACAGCGAAGCGTAAGAAAGATAAGGCTCCCATTCAGGCAGATGGAGGAGGATTTCTTCAGCTTTCGGTTTTTCTGGCCGTCCCCATTGGATTTTCAAGGCATTTTGCAAGCCGATATCCGCCAAAGGAAATAAGTTGGGGCGGCCCATCCCGAACATCAGAAAACTTTGGGCAGTCCACGGGCCAATCCCTCTGTAATGAACCAACCGGGCGGTCACTTCATCATCTTCCAGCTTTGCCAAGTCTTCTAAAACCAATTCCCCGCTTGCAATGGCTCGGGACAGCCCAATGACGTATTCAGCTTTTCGTGTGCTGAATTGAAGTTCCCTTAAATTCACCGGATCAAGTTGCGCAATCGTTTCAGGAGCCGGATAAAACCAGACGCCCTCTTTTTGTTCCCCGTAAGTTTGGACAAATCGGCTCGTTAAGGTATGGGCAAACGATAAGTTCAATTGCTGGTGGATGATGCTTTTCATCAAGGATCCATAAAGTGAAAACTCACGGATCAGCGGCGTCCCTTTATGTTCCTCAAACAGATGGGCAAGGCTGGTACCTCGAAAATGGTCCATGACCGGTTCGAGAGAACGATTGAAATGCATGATGTCAGCTATCAACGCCATTTGTTCTTCTATTGCATCGATTATTTTAAACACTGGGCTTTCGCTGGTCCCTTTTGCTTTCACCTTTGCAACATTGCCCTCTGGCATCGGAATCCGGACGGAGCGGTCCGACAGATCAACTGCATGCAATGGATCAAGGGACAGCCGCTCTAGTGCACGGTCGAAATCATAGGCAAATGGCAATTCCATTCGCATTTCTCTCATCTCCTTTTTCTTCAACCGTATCCCACCCAGATTTTGATTGCAAGCCGGAGAAGCAGGAAATATAATGGGAAAATGAAAGCAGGGATAGACATGAAACAAATTACAGCTTTACTTGTAGCCTTGATGCTGCTCACAGGATGCGCAGTATTGGAGTCCACCGATACTGCCGGAACAACAGACCAAATTGAAGTAGAAGTCACTTCCGTAATTGACGGAGACACCATCAAGATCATATATGAAGGCAAAGAAGAGACAGTCCGTTATTTGCTGGTGGATACGCCGGAAACCAATCATCCGCGCCTCGGAAAACAGCCCCTTGGCAGCGAAGCGACCAATGAAAACAAACGCCTCATCGAATCAGGAGACGTTTCGATTGAATTTGATGTAGGCGACCGTTTCGATGACTACGGCCGTTTGCTTGCTTATATTTATGTGGACGGGGAAAGCGTGCAGGAACAGCTGCTTGAATCAGGTTATGCACGCGTAGCCTATGTTTATCCTCCGAATACCCGCTATATTGACGAATTCGAAGAAGTGGAAGCTTCTGCCAAAGAAGCGGGAATCGGCATTTGGGAGTTTGAAAACTATTCAACAGAGCGCGGTTTCAATTCCGATGCCTACGGAAAAGAACCTAATTCATCCACATCAGATTCACCAAAAGGCGATTGCCGAATCAAAGGAAATATCAACCGGAACGGCAATAAGATTTATCATTTGCCGGGTGAAGGGTCCTATGAGCAGACCAATCCTGAGGAATGGTTTTGTTCAGAACAAGAAGCAAAAGATGCAGGGTTTAGAAGCACCGGAAGCTGACAAGGAGGTTAATTATGCAAGTGATCGTTTTACGGCTTGATTACCAGTCGTCGACAATTTTAGAGCAGCTTCAACAGCAGGCGCAGGCTGCCGCCTTAAAACAAAAAGCGGCTTTGCCGCCGCATCTTACGCTGCAGTCATTCACACAATCCAATCCGCTTGAGCTGAAAAAAGCAATTGAACCTTGGGTCGTAAAAATGAAGCAATTTCCTTTGTCTTTCGCTTCCCTCGGCTTCTTCAAACAGCAAGGCAGTTTTTACGCGGCGCCGATTGTCACCAAGCCGTTAGCCCAACTGCATTCGGCACTCAGTCTGTCGACGCAGGAATTTCCCGGGCATAATGCTTACTATATGCCGGAACAATGGGTTCCCCATGCGACCATTATCAATCATATTGCGCCGCCGTTCTGGGGACCGCTGTTTGCACGGCTTTCCATGGAATTCGAGCCTTTTAAAGCAAAGGCGGCTGCTATCGAATGCTGGTCTGTTGTCCAAGGAAAAGCACAAACCGAATGGAGTATTTTTCTTGCTGAATAAGCTATTGACTTTTTTTTTGGGCGCGATATAATTATATTTGTCCTGGAAATGAGATTCCTTAGCTCAGCTGGGAGAGCGCTACCTTGACAGGGTAGAGGTCGCTGGTTCGAGCCCAGTAGGAATCATTGGGTGCCAAACCCGCAGCAAGCTTTAGGAACAAAGTTTGCTTAGAAAAAACCGTTGCCTTTTGGCAGCGGTTTTTTATTTTTCTCATAAAAAAATGGGTGCGCGAAGCAATAGACTTCACGCACCCATTCTCTATACTAGGCTTCAGATGTCTTAGGCACTTTTTTATCCCGCGCCATCCATTGAATAGCCCATAAAACAATAAATACAACTGCTCCAACGTAGGAGTAGATTCCTTCCGGATAAATCAAAGCCAACCCTGTAGCAAGCGCTATAATGCGTTCAATCCAAGTGACTTTTCGGTACCAGTATCCGATCAAACCTGCTCCAACTGCTATCATTCCGGCAAACGCAGTAATTAACACCCAGGTCAATTCGGACCATGTTGTATCAATCATCAGAAGCGCAGGCGACAGAACGAACATATACGGAATGATGAATGCCGCTGCAGCAAGCTTTGCTGCAATAAAGCCGGTACGGATCGGCTCTCCTCCCGAAATGCCGGACGCAGCAAATGCTGCTAGTGCCACCGGCGGTGTTATATCGGCGATAATACCGAAATAGAAAACAAATAAATGTGCAGAAATAGCTACAACTATTGGCACTGCCGCTCCAGCTGGCTCATCGAGCATTAAGAGTGTAATAATGGCGGGTGCTGCAATTGTAGAAGTGATGACATAGTTCGCCGTGGTTGGCGACCCCATGCCAAGTACAATAGCGGCGAGCATGGTGAAGAATAGAGTTAACAAAATACTTCCGCCTGATGCAGAAACCAGTCCATTCGCTAAACTCAAACCTAACCCCGTTTTAACTACTACTCCAACAATAATGCCGGCTGCTGCAGTAGCTGCCGCCACAGCTAAGGCTGTTCTAGCTCCATCTACAAGTGCATGGACCATGTCTTTGAAGCTCAATCGTGTATCTTTGTTAAACGCGCTGACCACTATCGTCAGCACAATGCCGTATAAAGCTGCATGCATTGTAGGCACGCCTATTAGCAAGAAGAAAATTATTGCCACAATGGGCAGCAATAGATAAATCTTTTTCAATACTTCTTTTCTATTTGGCATCTCTTCTTTAGAAAGCCCTTTTAATCCAAGGCGCTTCGCTTCAAAATGTGTCATAATCCATACTCCGGAGAAATACAGAATCGCTGGAATAGCAGCCGCTTTAGCGATTTCCCAATATGTAATCCCTCCGATGAATTCAACCATCAAGAATGCAGCCGCCCCCATAATTGGTGGCATAATCTGGCCGCCGGTAGAAGCAGTAGCTTCTACTGCACCGGCAAACTCTTTTTTATAGCCTAATTTTTTCATCATCGGAATTGTATAAGATCCCGAAGTTACCACGTTCGCAACGGAACTGCCCGAAATCGTTCCTTGCAGTGCACTGGAAAAGATGGCCACTTTTGCAGGTCCGCCGATCAAATGTCCAGCTAAAGAAACTGCTAAATCATTAAAGTATTGGCCGACCCCTGTTTTCACAAGGAATGCGCCAAACAGCAAGAAGACAAAAATGAATGTCGCTGAAACACTGATTGGTGTCCCTAAGATGCCATCTGTGGTATAAAACATCAATTGGATAACAGAATCGAGATCCTGTCCCCGGTGCCGCAAGAACCCTGGGAAATAAGGCCCAAAAAAGGCATAGGCCAAGAAAAGGGACGAAATGATGGTAATTGGAAGCCCAACCGCCCGGCGTGTCGCTTCAAGCGTCAGCAGGACAGCCAAAATTCCGACGATCAAATCCAGCTCCGTCACCCGGCCGATTCGAAATACCAAATCATCGTACATGATCGGCCAATAAAGCCCGACCCCGACGGACAACAAAGCTAAAATATAATCGTAAAATGCAACTTTATGCCGCTCGCCTTTTCTTTTAAAAGCAGGGAATAATAGAAAAATCAACGACAAGGCAAAACCTAAGTGAATCGACCGCTGAATATAGGCCGTGTATTGGCCAAAAATCGCAGTATATAATTGGAATAAGGAAAAAGCCAATAACCCGAAAAATACGACGTGCTTTATGAATCCGCCTAAATCACGTGTATTGGATTCCGGATCATATTTTTGCAGAATCTCTTTCTGCTTTTCTTCTGAGATGTACGCATCGTCTTCAGGAGGCAGCTTCATTTCTTCTCTTTCTTCTGGAGGCAGTTTATTGCTCATTGAGTTTCACTCCTTTAAGTTGCTGAAAAGCAGACAGGCGCTGAACCCGGAACGTGTATGACTTGCCGCGTTCAAGGTTTTTTTTCAGATCAAATTCCTTTTCGCCTGTTAAAAAATATAATCCGGCATCGACATCACCCACAAGCAAACGGAAATCCGCCAACTCTCTTTTCATATTTTTGATAAAGTATTTTCCATCTTTTTCGACAAAAGTTTCTCCTTCTCCTGCATTGGAAGGCATGCCGATATTGAAATCTTCATATTCCAGTTCCACTAGCTTCAACCTGTTGTCCGGGAGAACTTTATAGCTCTCCAGCACTTCTGAAAGGTGGATGGAATGGATATATTTAATCTGGAAATCTGTTTTTTCAAGCGGAAGATAGCCGGCTATTTTTTCGGTATGATTGTCGTAAAACACATAACTTCTTTTCAATGGAAATAAAGCAATTGCGAAGATAATGAGGATGAGGACCGGCACCACAATCAGAGCTCGGCGCCTGGGCAAAAAATGCATACAATGTCTCCTCCATCAAAAAAACATAAATAACGACGATAAAGCTTGCGCTTTATCGTCTGTTATTTTAAGAGATTTTATTGATTGACTTCATCAAAGTACTTTTGTGCGCCTGGATGAATATCAATTCCGATGCCATCCAAAGCTGTTTCCGCTTTAATGAACTCCGCTTTGGCGTGCTGAATTTGATCGGTATTTTCGTATATTGCTTTTGTAATGTCATATACCAGATCTTCAGACAAATCGTTCTGTGCAACCAGCATCGCTAGAACCGACACAGTCGGTACGTCTTCGGTTAATCCGTAAGTTCCGGATGGGACTGTATCTTTTGCATAGTATGGATATTTTTCAATCAACTCAGTCGCTTTATCTTCAGCAACCGGCACGATTACGACATCCGTAGTCGCCCCTAAGCTTTCAACCGCACCAGTAGGAGTTCCTGCCGTAATAAAGGCAGCATCGATTTGTCCTGCCTGCAGGCTTTCTTGTGATTCAGCGAAATCCAAGTTTTGTGCTTCCACATCTTCCATCGTCATGCCATGAATTTCAAGTAGTTGTTCCGCGTTGATATATGTTCCAGAACCCGGAGCTCCTACTGAAACTTTTTTGCCTTTTAAATCTTCAAATGCAGCAATGCCTGAATTAGCAGTCGTTACCAATTGAATCGTTTCGGGATAAAGAGCACCGATTGCTGAAACCGTATCAATGACTTCGCCTTCAAACATATTCGATCCTTCAGCTGCGTAGAAAGCAGTGTCCGTCTGTACGAAAGCAATCTGTCCTGCATCGTCAGCAAGCGCTGTCATATTTGCCGCAGAAGCTTGTGAAGACTCGGCAGTCGTGTCAATGCCTGTTTCGTTTTCAATGATTGTTGCCATTGCTCCGCCCAGCGGATAGTATGTGCCTGTCGTACCGCCAGTCAAGATGCTCAGGAACTCAGGGTTTTCTGCACCCCCGCCTTCGCCGCTGCCGCCGCTGTCAGTTGCTGAGTCTCCCCCGCAGCCTGCCAACAAAACCGAACCAGCAAGCGCAATTGCAGCGAACAATCCAAATTTTTTGTTTGCCATAAGTAAAATCCCCCTTTGTATTTTTTTCATATTTCAAATTAATCATAACATGCCTTTAGACATGTATGCCAACTGAATTTTCCAAAAATACTAAGGAAATGGAACTCTTCTCAAGTTTCTGCGCCTTCTACATGCGTTTCCGGTGCTGTATCTTCTGGAGCCACATCCTCGAAGGTCATGCCTCTTTCTTCTAAATCTCTTGTCCGGTGCGCTATGCGGGCAGATGCACAAGCAGCAATGCTTGCCACCAAATCATCCAAGAATGTATGGACCGCTCCACCGGCTTTCGTATCCAGCTTGCGGATGATTCCTACCTTATTCTTGTCTAAATGGCCGAAAGTGGTCACAGCAATGCTCCCATAGGTCAGAACGGCTCCGAGGCCGATCATTTCGTCTACCCCAAACAACCCTTCATCCGAATCGACGATCTGCTGAAGCGGACTTGACAATTTCCCTTGTTCCGCCAGCTCATCCAGTTCAATGCCGACGAGCAGCGCGTGCTGCATTTCGCGTTTCCGGAGAACGCTTTCAACCGATTCAATGCAATGGTCGATTGTCAGTCCGGCATTATAGGGCAACTGCATTTCCAGTACGATTCTTGCAATTTCATCTAGGGTTATCCCTCTGCGTTCTAAGGCTTCATGTGTTGCTTTTGTTACATCGTTTGAATGTACACGGAATTTTCCTCCATCCATTCCAAACATCCCCTTCCTTTTTTTCTTTAGCTTTCCTGCCCATTATACCTCTCTCTTCGAATATGTTACAATTTTCGTACAGAAAGCACTAGGAGGTTTATTGATGAATAGAGGCAGTGTCCAGGATTTAACTATTTACAGCAACGAATTACAGGAGGAAATGCAGTTACTGGTTTACCTTCCTTCTAATTTTTCACCATTATATAAATATACTTTAATCATTGCATCAGACGGAAAAGATTATTTCCAGCTAGGGCGGCTGCCGCGTATAGCGGATGAGCTTTTGGAAAACAACGAGATTGAAAATATCATTTTTGTCGGTGTTCCTTATAAGAATGTAAAAGACCGCAGCAGCAAGTATGAACCAACCGGCGAAAAACATGGCGCTTATTTGCGTTTCTTGGCCCACGAGCTGGTCCCGTATTTAGACGAGCATTATCCGACATACCAAGTCGGCATGGGGCGTGCTTTAATCGGCGATTCACTCGCAGCTACCGTATCGCTTAGCGCGGCTTTAAAATATCCGAACATCTTTGGACGCGTGATTTTGCAGTCGCCAAAAGTCAGTGATGAGCTGATGACTGCAGTGGATAACTTTAACTCTGCCAACTCCTTTACTGTATATCATGTAATTGGCAAAGGCGAAACTGCTGTAAAATTAACTTCCGGTGGTACTGCCGATTTCCTTGAACCCAACAGAGAATTAAATAATTTACTGAAAAATAAAGGGTTTTCCATCTTTTATGAAGAATTTGATGGAGACCACACCTGGAAGCATTGGCAGCCAGACCTTAAACGCGCTTTGCTCCAAAATTTCGGTCTATAGTCAGGCGTTCCTGCCTAGAAATTTTTTTGGTATAATAATTTTAGAATTTTCACTACTGACTAGGAGGGTTTTTTATGAAATTTGGAGTTGTTGCTTTTCCGGCAAAAAAATTGCAGGACGTTGCGAATTCATACCGTAAACGTTACGATCCGCATTATGAATTAATCACACCGCACATGACACTTAAAGATGCGTTTGAAGTGGATGAAAATGAAACGGATAAACTTGTGCAGGGATTGGAAGAAATAGCGAAGCGCCATAAACCGTTTACTCTTCACGCTACCCGTGTGAGCACATTTTCTCCTTTAACCAATACTTTGTATTTCAAAGTCGATCCGGATCCAGGAATTTTAGCTTTGCATAAAGATTTGCATACCGATTTTTATGACAGCCAGACTAAATATTCTTACGTTCCTCATATCACCATTGCGCAAAAAATGTCCGATTCGGAACATGCAGACATCTTCGGCCAATTAAAAATGGTCGGCATTGACCATGAAGAAATCATTGACCGTATCCATTTGCTCTATCAGCTGGAAGACGGGTCTTGGACAGTTTATGATACATTCCGCTTAACGGGAGATGACCAGTAAATTGCAGAAAGTAACAATTGCAGAAACGCCACTTGAAAAAGAACAGGCATTTGAAGTAAGAAGAAAAGTATTTGTCGAAGAGCAAGGGGTTCCTTTGCACGTTGAAATGGATGAATTTGATGAATCAGCTATTCATTTTGTGGGCTATGAGCTTGAACAGCCAATTGCGGCTGCGCGCATTCGTGAAATTGAAATGGGCACAGGCAAGATTGAACGGGTATGCGTTCTCCCTGAATACCGGGGGCTTCATGCTGGGATACTCATGATGCAGGAAATGGAACAGTACGCCTTGAAAGCGGGATTGTTTACGTTGAAACTCAATGCCCAGTCCCATGCCATCCCATTTTACGAAAAACTCGATTTTGTCGTAACGACTCCTGAATTTATGGATGCCGGGATTCCACACCGCGGCATGGAGAAAAAAATCATGTAAAAAAGCAGGACAGCCTTAAATGGCTGTCCTGCTTTTATTTTTCTTCATTTCAAAAGTAATTTTTAAAGAACGTGATACCCGCTGTCGACGTGGATTGTTTCTCCGGTAATTCCACGTGACATATCGCTGAATAGGAAAGCCGCAGTGTCTCCGACTTCCTCCGGTGTCGTGTTGCGGTGAAGCGGTGCTTTTTCTTCAATTTCATGAAGAATGCTGTTGAAGTCGCTGACGCCTTTTGAAGACAATGTACGGATCGGGCCCGAAGAAATGGCATTTACCCGAATGCAGTGGCGTCCAAGGTCTGCTGCCAAATAACGTACAGACATTTCAAGGGAAGCTTTTGCAACGCCCATAACGTTATAGTTCGGCATTACACGCTCTCCGCCGATATAAGTCAATGCGACAATGCTTCCGCCTTCTGTCATAAGCGGCTTCGCGTGCTTCGCAATGACCGTCAACGAATACGAGCTGATGTTTTGAGCCAGTAAGAATCCGTCGCGTGAAGTATCCGAAAAGTCGCCTGCCAATTCTTCCGTTTTAGCAAAAGCGATGCAGTGAGCCAATCCATCAATGCTGCCCACTTCTTCTTTGATTGATGCAAAACAACTTTCCACACTTTCATCGCTTGTAACATCACATGGCAAAATCAGTTCATGATTGCCATCCAACGTCGCTACCAAATCCCGGACCGATTTTTCGAAACGTTCGCCGGCATATGTAAAGATTAAACGGGCTCCGGACTGGTCCAATGATCGTGCAATCCCCCACGCAATGCTCCGCTTGTTGGCTACACCCATAATGACGTATGTCTTTCCTGCTAATGAAATTGACATTCTTTATTCCCCCTGCATCTTTTTATTATTCAAAATGCCCTGTTTCAGGCATTCCGGGCTTATGGATTTTTACTTGTCCAGCTTTTCTTATTGTCCAGCTTTGGCGGCCAGCCCCTCGAGACACTTCAGTCTTGGCCCGAATGGCCAAATGCGCCATTCATGCCAATCCTTCCAGCGCTTGCCGGGGCTAAACGGCCGCCTCCGCTTTTCTTATTACCTGGTACTAATATTACCCTATAAAAAAGAAAAGTGCAATTCGCACTTTTCTATAGTTGGTTTAAGAATGTAGTTGCCAGTCCCAAATAAATCAGGATGGAGATAATATCGTTCAATGTGGTGATAAACGGTCCGGATGCAACCGCTGGGTCAATATTTAAGCGATGGATCAGCAGCGGAATAAATGATCCTGCCAGGGTAGCCACAAAAATGGATCCCATGACAGCAGTGCCAACCAACACGCCGATCAATAATTCGCCTTTCCAAAAATACACAAGCCCCACAACGACGAGGCCGCATACGATGCCGGTAATCAACCCGGTGCCTGCTTCCCGGAACAATAATTTCATCTTGCTTTCTTCTTCAATATCGCCTGTAGCAATCCCGCGGACTGCGACGGCCAGTGCCTGCGTTCCGCTATTCCCTGCCATTCCGGCAATCAGCGGGATAAAGACGGCCAATAGCGCCACTTTATCGAGCGTCGCTTCAAACATTCCCATAAGATTGGCGGTCAGCATACCGAGGAATGTCAGCAAAATGAGCCATGGCAGGCGTTTCTTCGCCGCTGTGAACGGCCCTCTGTCAAACGTGTCCATATCGGACACCGCAGCCAATTTGGAGTAATCGTCTGATGCTTCTTCGTCGAGGACATCGATGATATCGTCGACGGTAATAATGCCGAGCAGATGGTTTTGAAAATCAATAACCGGCATTGCCAGGAAATCATAGTCTTTGATCATCCGGGCCACTTCTTCCTGATCTTCACCAACCGATACAGAAACCACCCGCTCATTCATGATGGATCTGATCAGCGTATCTTCATCCGAAATGATCAAGTCACGCAGAGTGACGATGCCTGACAGACGTTTGTCTTCATCCACCACAAACACATAATAGATGGTTTCTGCATTCGGTGCTGCATTCCGAAGAATATTCATCGCTGAACGGACAGTCGAGTTTTCAGGGATGGACACAAATTCTGTAGTCATGATTGAACCAGCCGTATATTCTTCGTAATGCAGCAAATCTTTGATCTGGCGTGCCGATTCTTTGTCCATGATGGTCAAATAGGCAGCCACCTGGTCCTTGTTCAATTTATTGAGAATATCGACGGCATCATCGGTGTACATGGCAGCAAGCAAATCTGCCGCATAATGGACATTGATCTCTTTAAACAAATCTTCATACTCATCATCATCTAATTCAATGGCTTCAAAAATATCCGCCATTTCTTTAGGAGAGAGATACTGATACAGTTGATGGCGGATTTCCGGCTCCGCTTTTGCATAAAACGTCGCTTGGTCATATGGATGCTGCGCGAGGAATTCTTCCCGGAAACTTTCCAAATCGCCACTTTCCAACAAACCCAATAGCAGTTCGTCATTTAATTCTTTTTCATTCATTACTTTTTCTTCTATCATGTAAACTCCCTCCTTCCGATTGTTCAAAGTCTTGCAATTTCCATCTTTACGTTACACTATGTGTAGAGATAATCAAGATTTAAGAGGTGATTTTTTGAAATACGATATTATCGGCGATATCCACGGCTGTTTCGATGAATTAGTGGATTTGATCGCCAAGCTTGGCTATGAAAAAACCCATGATGTCTATATCCATCCAGAAGGCCGGCAGCTAGTTTTTGTCGGAGACGCTATGGACCGGGGCCCTAAATCACTCGAAGTGCTGCAGCTTTTGTTCCGGATGCAGGATAGGGGCATCCTCTACTATTCCCCTGGAAACCATTGCAACAAACTTTACCGCTATTTTAAAGGCAATAATGTCCAAGTCAATAACGGACTGGAAACGACCCTTGCTGAATGGAGGACGCTTCCGAAAAAAGCACAGCAGGAGTTCAGAGCCCGTTACCGGCGTTTTTACGAAGAGCTTCCCGTCTACCAGGAACTTGGCAATGAACTGATTGTTGCGCATGCCGGACTTAAATCAGAAATGATTGGGAAACCGCTTAGCAGAAGCATTGCCACTTTCGTCTTATACGGCGATATCACAGGAAGATTCGACCAAAACGGCCGGCCCATCCGAAGAGACTGGGCCAAGTCCTATCACGGGAGAAAATGGATTGTCTACGGCCACACGCCGACAGAACAGCCTTATATCATCAACCAGACGGCCAATATTGATACAGGTTGTGTATTCGGCGGAGCGTTAACGGCTTTCCGCTTCCCGGAAAAAACGCTTGTCTCCGTCCCTTCTCAACAGCCTTATCAGCCGGACCGTTTTCATCGTTTTGCATAAATCAATTCTTCCATATCTTCTTTTAAAGGAGAAGTGAAAGAAAGGGGTTCTCCCGAAACAGGATGGACCAGCTCCAGTGATTTGCAGTGGAGGGCTTGGCGGGAAATGCCGCTCCGCTCCCCTCCATATAAATCGTCGCCGAGCAACGGATGCCCGATATGCGATAAATGGACACGAATTTGATGGGTTCTCCCGGTGTTCAAGCTAAGTTCCACATGGGTAAAGCCATCAAACTCTTGCAGGACTTCCACTTCCGTTTCAGCAAATTGGCCATCCGGGCGCACTTCCCGTTCGATAATGCTGGTATCTTTCCGGCCGATCGGTTCGGTAATCACGAACTTTCGTTCACTAAACTTTCCATGGGCAAAGGCATCATACCGCCGTTTCATCCTGTTTCCTTTTTGCTGCATGGAAAGCATGTGATGAATATGGCGGTTTTTGGCGATGCACACAAGCCCTGACGTATCGCGGTCAAGCCGGGTGGCGATATGCAGCGTTGCCGGGATTTCGTTTACTTCGAAATGGTTGGCTACGA
Organism: Planococcus chinensis; assembly: GCF_020071995.1. GTDB lineage: Bacteria > Bacillota > Bacilli > Bacillales_A > Planococcaceae > Planococcus > Planococcus chinensis_A. The sequence continues at coordinate 241,213 of NZ_JABWTK010000002.1, forward strand.
TATTGGCAAGGCTCCCACTAGGATGTTCGCGCGAAGGAATGGTGTTCTGGAGAGGCGGTTTATCGACAATCAGCAAGGCTTCGTCTTCATAAACGATCTGAAGCGGCCCTGCCTCTGCAATTAGCCCTTCCCCCAGCTCTTCATTCGGAAAAATAACGGTCACGGCATCATCTTGTTCCAAGACATGCCGGACCGTTACTTCATTTCCATTGACTAAAATCTGGCCGCCGCTGTATTTGACAGATGCAAGCGTTCTTTTGGAAATCCCCCAACCATGGAGAGCTTCCCGCAGCAAGCCAGGTTCTTTAACGATATAAGTTAATTGGAATGACTTGAATTGTTTCACTTTTAAACCTCACTATCAATGAATGAATCATGGACCCTTTTCCAGAACGGATGATTCCGGAACCGGGCAAAGCGGACTTTCTCGTCCGCCACCCTGTACTCGATGGATTTAACATCTTTATGGAGCAGCTGCAGATGATCGACCGTGACCATAAAATCGACCGCTTTTACGGGCCGCAGTGCACAGCGGTGATGCGAAGGCAGCACAAGCGGTGAACCCACGGTACGGAAAACCCGGTTGTTGATTGAAGCCATTTCCGTCAGCTGCATTGCCTGCAGCGACGGATGGATGATGGCTCCTCCAAGCGCTTTATTGTAAGCGGTGCTCCCTGACGGTGTAGACATGCACAATCCATCTCCCCGGAACGTCTCAAAATGGCTTTCGTTTAAAAAGACATCCATGACAAGCGTCACGTCAGGAGATTTTACTGTAGACTCGTTTAATGCCAAGTAGACGGCCGGTTTTTCCTTATTGCGGTAATGGATGCTCGTTTCAAGCAGCGGGTACTCAATGACTTCGTAATCCTTTTTGGCAATCGACAGCACCAGCTTTTCAATTTCGAGCGGTTTCCAGTCTGCGTAAAACCCCAGATGCCCTGTATGTAACCCGACAAAAGCAACAGAGTCCAATTGATCCCGATATTTGTGGAATGCATGAAGAAACGTTCCGTCTCCGCCAATGGACAACACGACATCTGGAGATTCTTCGTTCCATTCCAAACCGAAATCCTGTAAATATTCCCGTGCAGTGGCCATTAATTGATTGGATAATTCATCACTTCTCGATTGAATATAAAATTTCATCTCGATGATTTCCCTCCTTCACGCTCATTTGGAAAATGTGTGCTCGGGGATTCTTTAAATTCGCTGAAATAAGCCTGAGCTTCCTGAATTTCATCCCGGATCTGCGACATTTCTTCATCCAGCTGAAAAGCAGCTTCCGCAGCCCGCTGGAGGCGGTTTTTAATTTCTGCCGGGAAAATCCCTTTATATTTATAGTTCAGCGAATGCTCGATCGATGCCCAAAAATTCATCGCGAGTGTGCGGATTTGGATTTCCGCCAAAATCAGCTGTTCGCCTTTGATTGTCTGAACCGGATATTCCACAATGACATGGTACGAACGGTAGCCGCTTTGCTTTTCATGCGAGATATAATCTTTTTCTTCAACAATCCGCAAATCGTTGCGCTGACGCAGGAGCCCTACAACCGTTTCAATATCCCCTACAAATTGACACATCATTCGAAGGCCGGCAATATCCTGAAGCTGATGCGCCAATTCCTCTGATGGCTCAAATGGAATGCCTTTTTCAAGTGTTTTGTCATAAATGCTTGCCAGCGGTTTCACCCGTCCCGTAACAAATTCAATTGGTGAATTGGTGTTGTCGGTTTCAAACTGCTGCCGCATTCCTTTAAATTTAATCTTCAACTCATCTACTGCCTGTTTATAAGGCGCTAAAAAACGATCCCACTGACCCATAACCTGTCCCCCTCACTTCTCTTTAGCTGCGTGAAGCAAGTGCCTCTTGAAAAACTTCTTCAACCGCTGTGCGGAACACTTCGCCGTAATTATCATTTCCTTCAATATTTTCGATCAGCAACCACATTTCCTCGTGGAAAGCGCTAAGCGGCATAATTTGTTGTCCCCATTGCAAAAGCGGCACTTCGGTTCTTTTCAGGGCCTCAGCAAGTACAGACCATGTATGTTGTTTGAAATGTACGTAAATATATTCAGTTCCCGTATCCACTACATAGACAAAAGCGCATTCGTCGCTGTCCGCAAGCATCTTTCCTGCCGCTTCTACTGCTTCAAACGGCTCAGTTGCCAAGATGCTGAATTGTATTTGGTTTTCGGTAATGGTTCCTTTTTCTACTTCAACTAATTTTCGCAATGAATGTACTCCCCTTCTGCCGTTTCTGCCATTTCTATATAGGCATATTTTAACACAGCTCTGCCATTCGTTGCAGTTTGCGGCCAACTATCCGATAATAAATTTAATAGAGAGGTGTTTGATTATGTCCAAAGAACTTGAAATTGAATTTAAAAACATGCTGACCCAAAAAGAATACGAACAACTGCTGGAGCATTTCCGCTATACTGCAGCTGATGCCAAAACACAGGTGAATTATTATTTTGATACGGCTGACTTTGCCTTAAAAGCGTCCAGATGCGCCCTCCGTATTCGAAAAAAACACGATGGCTATGAATGCACACTAAAAACGCCGGCACCGGAAGGAAATTATGAAACCACCGATTTGCTGAACGAACGGCAGGCGCAGGAATTTATAGAAGGCATTTCTCATGAAGCACCTGAAGTTTGCGAGGCGCTGCAAGCCTTAAATGTAAAACCGGCACAGCTGAAGATGATCGGCAGACTGACCACCCACCGCATCGAATTTGATTTTCAATCCGGTCTGCTTGTCCTGGATCATTCCCAATACGGAGAGACAGTGGATTTTGAACTGGAATTTGAAGTGGCAGATGCGCAAACTGGTGAACAGCAATTTAACGACTTTTTGAAAAGCCAGCAGATTCCACTTCGCCCGGCTGATAAAAAGATTGCACGTTTCATGAAATCCGCCAAATCCAAGCATTGAAAAATATTGTTAAATCCAGTGGATTATTCCACTTCTCCCATCCGGTTCAGTCGATTTGTTTGAGAAATTCCTTCTCCGTTGTTAAAATGAATTTACAGCTAAAGCAAAGGAGACACAATAATGACTGGAAAACCGATAATTCCGTACGAAGAAATTGGTGCGGAACGCTTGTCACAGTTGATTGATGCATTTTATGCACGTGTGGCAAAGCATCCAAAGCTGCAGCCTATATTTCCTCAAGATTTAACTGAAACTGCGAGAAAACAAAAACAATTTATGACTCAATATTTAGGCGGACCTAATTTATATTCTGAAGAACATGGACATCCGAGGCTTAAAGCGCGGCACCATCCTTTTCCTATTACGCCTGCCCGGGCCCAAGCTTGGCTGGAGTGCATGAGCGAAGCCATGGATGAAATTGGATTGGAAGGGAAATTCCGTGAAATCTTTTTCCAACGGCTTGTTATGACTGCTCATCATATGGTGAATGAGCAAGATAGCGAGGAGGAGTTAGAGTGAATAATCTGGACCTGGTTCAAGAAATGGACCATCAGGCTAAGCCACTGAAGCCCATGGAACTGTATGTTTTTTTTGACCCGTTAAATCCAGAATGCTGGGAACTTCAAGGAATCATCCGTAAGCTGCAAATCGAATACGGCCACTATTTTTCCGTGCGTTTTGTATTAAGCACCAAGCTATTCACTTTGAATAAAATCAGCAAAACCGTCAATATTGACACCAACAATCTTTCACATCCGGTGCTTGCTTCTGTTGCAGTAAAAGCAGCGGAACTTCAGGGAAAGCGTGCAGGCAACCGGTTCTTGCATAAACTGCAGGAATACTTGCTGCTTCGGACGAAAGACGTCTCTTCCTATGCCATTTTATTGGAGATTGCGGAAGAATCCGAGTTGGACGAGGAAGAATTCAAACGTGATTTCCATTCGGTGCATACCGCAAAAGCGTTCCAATGTGATATGCATATCACACGGGAAATGGAGATTGATGAAGTACCGAGCATCGTGTTCTTCAACGAATGCATAGAAGATGAAGGCGTGAAAGTTTCCGGCCTCTATTCATATGATGTTTATCAAACCATTTTACAAGAGATGCTTGGCGAGGAGCGGCTGAACCGCCAGTCCCCGCCATCACTGGAAAACTTATTTTTAAAGTATTCTACGTTGGCTACAAAAGAAATTGCCTCTATATATAATATTTCTGAACAAACAGCTGAGCGTGAATTAAAAAAGCAGTTGCTTCAGCAAAAGCTTGAACGCATCAACTTGCCAGATCAAACTTTATGGACATTAAAATAGCCTTCCGCATCTGCGGAAGGCTATTTCAATGCATCTTTTTATGTAATTAAGGCACTTCCGCTTTTCTTTATTGTCTAGCTGCAGCGCCTAACTCCTCGGGTCGTAAGCCACTTTGGCTGTGCGGCTGAAAATACGCCGCTTCGCCAAATCGTCTTACGCCGGTCGGAGCTGAACAGGCGCTCCCGCTTTTCTTTATTGTCTAGCTGCAACGGCCAGCTTCTCGGGTCATAAGCCAACCCAGCTGTGTGGCAAAGAGCGCCACTTCGCTGGTCTGTCTTATGCCGGTCGAAGCTGAACGGCCGTTTCCGCTTTTCTTTATTGTCTAACTCCGGCGCCCAGCCCCTCGAGGTCGCTTCGGTCTTTTCAGCAATGGCAAAAACCGCCATTTCCGACAAGCCCTCCAGCGCTTGTCGGGGCTACACGGCCGCCTGCGTTTTTCTACATAAAACGTGAAAGGCGCCTTCCGCGAACGGAAGGCGCCTTTCCATATTACACAAAGGGGATGGGAGAAATGTTCACGCTCAAACAAAGGGGTGTATGTTTGTATGTGATTTATTTCACAACCTAACTTTATCACGGAATAATAGTTAATGCAATATTTCACAAAGGATTTCACAAATTTGTCATATTGTTTTAGTATTGCAATTCATTATTTGGCATTTTTTATTATATTGATAAAACAAAAAGAGAAAGACGCCTAGTTATTGGGCGCCTCTCTCTTAAAGATTTATTTTTTTAGTAATAGCTTTTCCAACTCATTTAATTTTTCTTCAAAAACCTTGCAGGCTTCTGCAACTGGTTCCGGAGAAGTCATGTCCACTCCGGCTTTTTTCAATACTTCGATCGGATAATCCGAGCTTCCGGCTTTTAGGAATTCGTTGATGTAGCGGTCAACTGCCGGTTGCCCTTCATCCAATATCCCTTTGCTTAACGCGGTAGCTGCACTTAAGCCGGTAGCATATTGGAAGACGTAATAATTATAGTAGAAGTGTGGAATGCGTGCCCATTCCATTCCGATTTCCTCATCTACTGCAACTTCTTCCCCAAAGTATTTTTTGTTCAATTCATAATACACTTCAGTCAAGCGGTCTGCAGTCAACGCTTCGCCGTTTTGATCCATTTGATGAATCAGATGCTCAAATTCAGCGAACATCGTTTGGCGGAATACCGTACCTCTGAACCCGTCCAGCCAATGGTTCAATAAGTAAATGCGCTCTTGGTCGTCTTCGGTTGTCTTCACCATATATTCATTCAAAAGAGCTTCATTTGTCGTTGATGCCACTTCCGCAACAAAGATGGAGTAATCTCCATAGACGTACGGCTGAGAAGCACGCGTATAGTAACTGTGGACACTGTGGCCAAATTCATGCGCTAACGTGAACAAATTGTCAACATTGTCCTGCCAGTTCATCAAGATGTATGGGTTTGTGCCATAAGCTCCTGATGAATAAGCTCCGCTGCGCTTTCCTTTATTCTCTTTCACGTCTACCCAGCGGTTGTTGATGCCTTGTTCCACAATTCCGGTATATTCCTCACCCAATGCGCTCAAGCCCGACAGCATGGTTTGGGTCGCTTTCTCATAAGGAATTTCCATCTTCACTTCTTTTACTAAAGGCGTGTACATATCGTACATATGGACTTGGTCCAAGCCCAGCACTTCTTTGCGCAATGCCGCATAGCGGTGAAGCAAATGCAGATTGTTGTTGACGGTTTCGACGAGGTTGTCGTAAACGCTCTCTGGAATATGGTCATCTGATAACGCCGCTTGACGGGCCGATTCATATTTCCGGATACGGGCATTTACATTGTCTCTTTTAATATTGCCCGATAAAGTGGAAGCAAACGTATTGCGGAATTTGCCGTAGGTTGCATAAACCGCTTTAAAAGCATCTTTCCGAACCCGCCGGTCTGAACTTTCAAGGAAACGGCTGTAATTGCCATGTGTAATCTGTACTTTTTCGCCGTCTTCATTTTCAATTTCCGGAAATTCCAAATCAGCATTGTTCAGCATGCCGAATGTGTCTGAAGAAGTGCTCACCACTTCAGACAATTGGGCAAGCAAAGCTTCTTGTTCTGCCGGAAGTACATGCGGACGGACCGAATTCAGTTCTTCAAGTGCATGTTTATAAAGCTGCAAGCCTTCATGGCTTTCAATATAGTTATTTAAGACAGCTTCTTCTAACTCTAAAATTTCAGGTGTTAAGAAAGACAAGCCTGTCGATACTTTCGCATAGAGCGATTTGATCCGGCTGTCCATCGCCTGATACGTTGAGTTAGTCGTATCCTGGTCATAGCGCATATGCGAGTACGTATATAATTTCTGCAGACGCTGCAGCAATTCGTCTTTATAAACCAAGACATTATACAAAGCTTCCGCGTTTTCCTGCAATTTCCCTTGATAAGAATCCGCTTTTTCTGCCAAGGCAGCCACTTCTTTAAACTCCTGCTCCCAGACTTCGTTGGACTCAAAAATATCTTCAAGTTTCCAAGTCAATTCTGTAGGAACTTCATTTCTCAATAGTAATTTTTCCGCCATTGCAATTCCTCCTTTGCCCTACTCTTTCGGGAGTCGAACTACGTACTATTTTCTCAATTTTCATACGTTTTTGCAATAGTTATCATACAGAAGTTCTAAAAGAAGCTTCCGGTCCTCCTTGTTTGCTTCCATCAAACGGTAAATTTCGAGATACCGCTCCAAATGTTGTACAGCGTTTGGAACGGTCGTCTCTGGCCCTAACTTTACCTGGGCGCTTTTCACGAACTCGAGCATGGAAACCCCCTGAGACTTCGCAACAAGCGCTTGCAGTTGCCATTCAATGCAATGCCCTTCCAGCAGATGATTGCCTGTTAAGGGCACGCCAATCGCCAAAGGAAGAGTGGCGGCATCCAATCGAAGTTCATAACAGGCACGCCAGAAGAGATTCTGAAACCGATTTTGTACAAATTGCTGGCTGCGGACAAATCGCGGCCTTTCAATCATCGCCATCTCAAAAACTTCTTCAAATTCTATTTTTGTCAGCTTGCGGGGCAACGCGAAAGGGAAAGTCTGTTTTTCAGCCGCCAATGATTTGATCTTCGCAATCCACCGAAAGCCGCCAATAAAAAATAGGCTGGAGCAATAATAGAACCGATTGGCCGCAGGATCGAACGACAATAGAAAAGAACACCCCTTCTCCTGCTGAACGAAAGCGCGCTCATAGCTCTTTAGCTTGATGAAATGAATCCCTTCCCTCTTGCTGTCATTCGTGTTTAACAGCCAAAGCGGCTCGATGCCTGCGGCTCGATAGCCATCTGTTCGTGATTTGATTTGCTGTACAGGAATAGGGCTGCATTGAAACTCGACAGCATACTGCCGATCGACTAGCAAGTCAGCCCGTTGCCGGATAACAGGGAAATATTTTTCCAGTTCTACATGGTGGTTTTTTTGTGAGAAAAAGGTGTGGAGCATCGTTTTGCCGTACAGATGTGCAGGTGATTCGGATTCACTGAAAGTCGCGCAATCCGAATGGATTTTGTGGGAAAAATGGGGGATTTTGATGGTGCCGATTTTTAAGAGCAAGGAGTCGCCGCAAGATGGACAGAAAAACTGCTCATTGGCCTTTAGGTGAACCAATTGCTCCCGGGTTAAACGCTGGTGCAAATAGATCGTTCGGTTGGTTGAAGTCTTAGCTACTAATATCGCATTCACTCTCCTTTTCTTGATTGTAGGAGAGTTTTTAGGCTTAAGCAATGAAAATTTACATTGGCCGCCATGCTAATCATTAACCGTTTGCGGCAGACATTTTATTTTTAAACAAAAAAATAAGACCTCCCATAGGAGGCCTTATCCGAAGTAATGCAGCACATTAGCTAGTGCATCTTTTGTAAAGATTGGTTTGCCGTACTCCTCAAGACGGTGAATCGTAATCGGAGAAGTTTGCAGGTACTCAGTGAAAATACTGATATTGTCTTTAACATCACTTTCCGAATGAAGGAGTTCATCAAACCCAGCATACAGATAGTATTTGTTTTCATAGTGATAAAGAGCTGATTCAATCGGTACGTACATTAAGCGGCGCGCCAATGGCAGCAATTCATCGACTTCAGAGAAGACAAATGTATATTCAAGTTTTTTCAAATCAGGTTCATCGAAGATTGGTTCAAACTCATCAAATTCTGATGCAGCTGCATCATCTCCGCCGAACATTTTACGGCGTTCTTCTATGTCATCAGGCAAATCAATCTTTTGCCCATCTTTAGTAAGCTGAGCCCGGGTAACCGTTACTTCAAGTCCTTTATCCATCGCTTGGACTTGAATCCACAGTGGCCCTTCCATAACGAAATCGGCTTCTTCGTTCACTTCATCCATCATTTCCCAAAACAATTCTTCACTTTTGTCTCTGTTAAACCAAATTTCGTCACGGCTAAAGCCACGTTCTTCAACATCAAGATAGGAAATGTAAAATTTCACTGTATTATCATTGATTCGTTCGATCTCCATTTTACACCTCTCCTTTCGAAATGGACTAAGAGGATCGTCCTTCTATACCGTGCTGTGGTACTGCCTTAATTATATCCTGTTTTTCAACGGAAGAGAAAGTATATGCCTAAGGCTGTCTAAGCTTCAAGTAACTAAGAGTTTAATGGATTGTACAGATAAATGCAACTAATTAAAATAAAAGAAAAACTGTCCGGGATCCATTATGAATCTTCATAAAGACCGGACAGCTTGAAAACTTATTAGTTCACCATACGCTGCGCTTCGAGCAATTGATAAGCTCTAACTTTACGAGGCAAGAAGCGACGAATTTCATCTTCGTTGTATCCAACCTGCAGGCGTTTTTCGTCCATGATAATCGGACGGCGCAGCAAACCTGGGTATTCCTGAATTAATTCATATAGACGTTGTAGAGGCAAGCTTTCTACATCAACATTTAATTTTTGGAAAATCTTCGAACGGGTTGAAATGATTTCATCCGTTCCGTCTTCAGTCATTCGTAGAATTTCTTTTATTTCACTGATTGTTAAAGGCTCAGAGAAAATATTGCGTTCTGTATATGGAATTTCATGTTCTTCCAACCATGCTTTCGCTTTTCGGCAAGATGTGCAGCTCGGAGAAGTAAATAATGTAACCATCATAATGGAGCACTTCCTTTCGGATTCAAGTTAGTTCAGGAATTATTAAATTAGAATCACTATAATGTAGAAGCTTTACATTCATTATACAACAATCACTATCTATTGAATATAGGTATTGATAATATTTATTTAAAAACCTAATTGTATGTCACATAATTGCTACATAATTCTAAATTCCTTCATTTATTTATATTATTTAATTTACCCTTGTATAAAGACTTTAAACCCTCATTAATAAAATTTTTATTCTCAATTACGAATTCTGTTTGAAAATCACTTAGCCCTCTTTATATAGTACGATTGAGAACAGAAATAGTTGCAAAAAAACAAACCCAATCCAGTGATTGGGCTTTTCTAAGCATTTTAAGGCGTATAGTCTACCCCTTTGGAATAGGTATTTCCAGCGTTCCATAATAAAAACTCCTGGATCCCATTCTCATTTAGAGCTTTTATCTGAGCTTCCACTTCCGCTTTTCCGTATCGTTTAAAGTTTCCAGCCCCTAAATAAGAAGCGGTAAAGTCCTGAAGCCATGGCCGTGAAACTGGCGGGTTTTTTAATGCCGCCAATTTTTCATTTTCAACTTTGGCATACTCTGCTACAAGCTTGTAAGGTTCCAAATCGGGTTTGGCAATGCCGAAATAAGAGGTCCAGTGGCTAGGATAAATCATGGAAGAAATGACATCCACGTTTTCCGAGATTTTGGAGAAGTTTTGTCCAATACCCGGCGCCTCCGGCAGTGTTGCTGAGTAGCCGAAAATATCAACGGAAACTTCGACCCCGTATGGTTCCAATTGTTCTCTGGCATATGCGACAAAGTCCGTTACCGCTTCCACACGCCGCTGAACCGGATCGAGTTCTGATTCGGCGTATTCTCCCATGGAATATTGCAGTGTATCCGCCCGGTGTTCAAATCCTTCCGGGAAACGGACATAATCAAACTGAATTTCCTTAAAGCCCAATTTAGCAGCTTCAATGGCGATTTGAACGTTGTAATCCCAAACCTCTTTCAAGAAAGGATTAACAAAAGATTCACCCCTCCCGTTTTTCCATACGGTATTGCCGTCGGCAAAAGACCACTCCGGACGTTTATTAGCTAAGACGGAGTCTTTAAAAACGACTACCCTGGCAATAGGATAAATTTTCTTTTCTTCAAGCCGCTCCAAGATGGCACGCGGTTCTTTTATGTAAGGTTCACCAATCCCGAGCGCTGCAAGTGGAGTGCCTTCTTTCGGCTCATATGTTAAATGGCCGAAATCTTCTTTAACATCTATTACCATGGCATTCAAATCTGTTGTGTCCACCAATTCAACAAGCTGCTCAAACCGCGCACCGCCTGCAGAATGGGCAGTAACAAAGATGCCTCTTACTGCATCAGGGTATTCAAAGTCCAATCCGGAATCAAAGGCAAATAATTTAGAAGCAGCCAGCACTTCTGGGCTGATTTTCACGGCATGGTATGTACGTGGAGCAAAATCCAGTGGCTGGGATTCATCAACGGCTGCGGAAACTGGCGACACGATGAGGGTACCTAGCAGCAGCGAACAAACGGCTGTTGATAACTTTGTCTTCATTCAGTTATTCCTCCTTTGTCAGTATCTGTAATCATCTTAACATTTTTCTGAATATTTCATACAGTAAAGCAAGAAGCTTACTGACATTATTTTCAGCATTTCCAGAATGTAAACAAATAAAAAAGGATGCCAGGCAGGCATCCTTTTTCCGTCTATAGACAAGGTTTCAATGATAGGAATACAACTGCGTAAAACCAGCCGGTCCGGTTGTATGTTCGTTCATATACAATGAGTAAAAGTTTTTTGCCTTTAAACTCGAAAAGGATGCCAAACAGGCATCCTTTTTAAGATTATCTTACAGCACTGGCAGCTTTTAAAGATTCAAATTCCTTCTCAGAACATTGAACAAAATGGCCAGGCGTAATTTCTCTCATTTGTACATTATCAGCTTCCGTGTAGTTGTGGGTAGCCGGATCATATGATTTACGGACACGATTGCGTTCGTAGTTCGGGTCTGGCAGCGGAATAGCTGAAAGCAGTGATTGTGTATATGGATGCATCGGATTATTGTATAAATCTTCTGCTGGAGCCAATTCCACAAGTTTTCCGAAATACATCACGCCAATACGGTCAGAAATGTATTTTACCATGGACAAGTCATGGGCGATGAACAAATACGTCAGCCCTTTTTCTTCCTGCAGTTCTTTCAGCAAGTTGACTACCTGTGCCTGAATCGATACATCGAGCGCCGAGATCGGTTCATCGGCAATAATGAAATCCGGATCAACCGCAAGCGCACGGGCAATTCCTAAACGCTGGCGCTGCCCGCCTGAGAATTCGTGCGGATAACGGTTTGCGTGCTCTTTGTTCAAGCCAACCGTTTCAAGAAGGTCGAAAACCATCTTCTTGCGGTCAGCCGCATTTTTAGCCAATCCATGGATATCAATGCCTTCTGCGATAATATCCATTACTTTCATACGCGGGTTTAGTGAAGCATATGGATCCTGGAAAATCATCTGCATTTTGCGGTTGAATTTTTTCAGGTCTTTTTTTGATTTTTTGCCGTGCACATTTTCGCCTTCGAAGAAAACATCTCCAGAAGTCGCATCGTACAAACGGATGATCGAGCGGCCGGTAGTGGATTTCCCACAGCCAGATTCGCCAACCAAGCCTAAAGTTTCGCCTCTGTAAATATCAAAGCTGATATCATCGACAGCTTTCACTTCGTTCGCTTTGCCGACATTGAAATGCTGTTTTAGGTTTTTGATTTCCAATAATTTATCTGCCATTGTAAACCGCTCCTCCTTCATAATATCTGCTTCCCGGGAACTTCTTCATGCGTTCCACTACGGTTGCAGGAGGTTCAACTTGTGGTGCATCTGGGTGCAATAGCCATGTTGCCGCATAATGAGTATCGCTCACTTTGAAGAATGGAGGGTTTTGCTCCATATCGATTTGCAGCGCATATTCACTGCGGAGTGCAAATGCATCCCCTTTAGGCGGTGCCAACAAGTCCGGCGGCGTCCCTGGAATGGCATACAACTTTTCCTCTGAAGTATCGAGCGACGGCATTGAACTTAACAAGCCCCAAGTATACGGATGCTGCGGATTGTAGAAAATCTCATCTACCGTTCCGATTTCCACAATCTTGCCTCCGTACATAACCGCTACACGGTCTGCAACATTCGCTACGACGCCAAGGTCATGTGTGATGAAGATAATCGAAGTATCGATTTTCTTTTGCAGGTCTTTCATCAATTCCAAAATTTGCGCCTGGATGGTTACATCAAGTGCTGTAGTCGGCTCATCCGCAATCAAAATCTGCGGATTGCAGGCAAGTGAAATAGCGATAACGATACGCTGGCGCTGTCCACCGGAAAACTGGTGCGGATACTGTTTCATACGCAATTCCGGTTTTGGCATACCAACTAAGCGAAGCAGATCAATTGCCACTTTTTTTGCTTCAGCTTTACTGATTTTTTGGTGCTTTAAAATCGGCTCCGTAATTTGACGGCCAATCGGCATCGTCGGGTTTAACGAAGTCATCGGATCCTGGAAAATCATCGAAATGTCTTTTCCACGGATTTTTTGCATTTCTTTATCGCTCAATTTGGTCAAATCACGTCCGCCAAAAAGAATCTGGCCATTTTTAAATTCAGCTGAATTCTCAGGAAGCAAACGCATGATGGATTTTGTCGTAACGGATTTACCTGATCCCGACTCACCTACGATTGCCAATGTTTCCCCTTTGTATAAATCAAAGTTTACGCCTCGGATCGCTTTAACTTCCCCGCCAAAAGTGTTGAAGGAAAGTTCGAGGTCTTTTACTTGTAGAATCTTTTCCATTTGTAACTTTCCTCCTTAATCTTTCATCTTAGGATCAAGCGCATCACGAAGTCCGTCACCGATCAAGTTGAAGCAAATCATGATCAAGCTGAGCAGAATCGCCGGGAATGCCAAGATATGCGGCTGATATTGAAGCAATTTGTAGCCATCATTGATCAATGTACCAAGTGAGGCATCCGGTGCTTGCAGCCCTAATCCGATAAAGCTCAAGAACGCTTCGAAGAAAATAGCGCTTGGAATTGTAAACATCGTGTTGATGATGATAATCCCCAGAACGTTCGGCATCAAGTGTTTCCAGATGATGCGCGAGTCGCTGGCGCCTAAAGTTCTGGAAGCCAGTACGAACTCCTGGTTTTTATACTTAAGAACTTGTCCACGGACTACCCGAGACATCCCGGTCCAACCGGTTATGGTTAAGGCAATGATGATGGCCAAAATACCCGGATCCATGATCATAATGAACAAAATTACTACGACAAGGTTTGGAATACCTGTCAAGATTTCAACGATACGCTGCATTAAGTCATCAACGCGTCCTCCGAAATATCCGGAAATACCGCCGTAAATAACACCAATCAACATATCAATCGCTGCTGCAACGAAAGCAATGAATAATGAAACTTGAGTACCGACCCATAGGCGAGAGAACATATCGCGGCCAAGGCCGTCTGTACCGAACCAATAGTTGACTTCTACATTTTTCATTTCGTATAAGTTTACTTCTTTGCCGCCTAAAGTACCTACCCCGTCAAAAATACCCAGTTTTTCAAGTCCTGGAATTTTCGGTGGCAAGTTGGCATGTGTAATGGTTTGGGCGTTTGGTTCATACGGGCTGAGCATCGGCCCTACAAATGACATGATAACAATTAAAAGGAACAGGACTAAACTAGCAATCGCACCTTTGTTTTTCTTCAGGCGGTGCCATGCATCCTGCCAAAAGCTGACGCTTGGTTTCGAGATGCGTTCAGCTTGCTTGGTATCTACCGTAATTCGTTCAAACGAACCTTTCGGTAACTTTTCGAGATTTTGTGTCATGAGCTTTTACCTCCTGAAAGACGGATCCGAGGATCAATGATGCCATAAAGAATATCTACAATCAAAATAACGACAATTAAGAACACGGAGAAGAAAATTGTTGTGCCCATGATAATGGCGAAATCATTAACCATAATGGATTTAACAAATTGCTCTCCAATACCAGGAATCGCAAAAATTTGTTCTACTACTAACGAGCCAGTCAAAATACCAACAGTCATTGGCCCTAAAACCGTGATCAATGGAATCAAAGCATTACGGAAAGCGTGTTTGAAAGCGATTTCAGAACCACTGGCCCCTTTAGCTTTCGCCAACGTAATATAGTCTGAACCCAATACCTCGATCATTTCCGTGCGGATAAAACGGGCTGCAGTTGCAAGCGGGAACATTGCTAGTGCAATGGATGGCAGGACACTGGACATAAATCCGTCTTTCCATAGAGCAACTGGGAACCATTCCAATTTTAAACCGAAGAAATATTGCAGCATAGATGCAAAAACGAATGACGGAATCGAAATTCCGATGATGGCAATTAAAGTACTGCTGTAATCCACCCATGTATTTTGGCGCAATGCAGCAATCATGCCAAGCAAAATCCCGATAATGGTACCAAGGACCATTCCTTGGAATCCTATTTGCGCAGAAGGACCCATTCGGCTAATAATCAAGTCCGTAACAGGAGCACCTTTAAACTGGTTAATAGAAACGCCTAAATCTCCTTGTACAATTCCAAACATATAGTTAAAGTATTGAACCGGTAGAGGATCATTCAAACCGTAAGCTTCTTCAACAACTGCCCTTTGTTCTGGAGATAATTTATCTGCGGAAGCGATAGGGGAACCCGGTAAAATTTTCATTAAGAAAAATGTAAACGTGGCAATCAAAGCCAAAGTGAGTACCATATAAATTAATCGTTTGCCGATGTATCGTGCCATGTTGCACCTCCATAAAAATCGTTCTCTATATGACAAGACTTATTTTTTCGCATTAATCAAAGGCTTGTTTTTTTCGAAAGTTAGCAGAAAATGGTCAATTTTCCGTGAATTCTCTTACATTAGAAAAGAGAGTATATCGTCCAATAACAAGCAGCGATATACTCTCTTACTATTTGTTTTTCACAGTGGCCAATTTACAGAATTATTCTTTTCCAGAAATGTAAGCCCATTTGTAACTGAAGTCTCCACCGAATGGGTGAACAACAATATCATGAACATACGGTTTTTGAAGTGACATGATTCCGCGCTGATAAATACCAGCGATTGCTGCATCTTCTTCGATCAAGATTTTTTCAGCTTTTGCCATTGCTTCCCAACGAGCTGGAATATCTTGAGCCAATTCGCCTTTAGCTTGTTCAATCAGTTTGTCGAATTCAGGGTTAGAGTAACCCATTTTGTTCTGTGCAGAACCTGTTACGAACAAATCTAGGAAAGTCATAGGATCCTGATAGTCAGGGCCCCAACCAGAGTTTTGGATATCGTAATCTTGTTTTTCGTCAAGTTCAAGACGTACTGCGAATGGAACTGCTTTCAGGTTGATAGTCAACCCTTCAAGGTTTCCTTCAAGTTGAGATTTCATGTACTCGTCCATTTTCTTGGCAAGTTCAGAATCTCCACCTAGCATTTCAAGTGTTACTTCTGTTACTCCTAGCTCTTTCAAGCCAGTTTCCCAAAGTTTTTTAGCTTCTTCAGCATTAAATTCGTTCATTTTTCCGTTTACTTCGCGGAAATCTTTCTTGCTTTCATCAAATGTGAATTCAGTTGGAACTAAGAAATCAGCTGGAAGTGATCCGTTTGCCAATACTACGTCAACTAAATCTTGTTTGTTGTAAGCCATTGAAATTGCTTTACGGATGTTTACGTTAGCAAGTGGAGTTTCTTCTCCGTTGCGTTCTTGGTTGAATTTCAAGTAGAACACAGTTGGCTCTAATTCTCTTACTACTTCTGGATCGTCAGCATATTGCATTGCATACTCACCAGATAGACCAGCACGGTCTTTTTCGCCTGAAGTATAAAGGTTAACCCCTGTACCAGACTCTTTAACAACGTCTACGTTGATTTTATCAAGTTTTACAGTTTCAGCATCCCAGTACTCAGGATTTTTTTCCATTGACCAAGTTAGGCCAGTGCCATCCCAGTTTGTCAATGTGAATGGTCCGTTGTAAAGAAGGTTATCTGAGTTAGAAGCATAAGCATCGCCTTTTTCAGTAACGAAAGCTTCTTTTTGCGGCAAGAATGTACCAAATGCCATTAATGAGATGAAGTAAGGAACTGGACGCTCAAGTGTAACCACTAGAGTTTTTTCGTCTTTAGCTTCTACGCCAAGCTCAGCTTTATCCATTTTGCCTTCTGCAATAGCTGCAGCGTTTTTAATCGTACCAGCCATCATGTATGGACCATAAGGTGATCCAGTAGCCGGGTCAACTGCGCGCTGCCAAGAGAACACGAAATCTTGAGCAGTTACAGGTGAACCATCTGACCATTTAGCATCACGCAATTTGAAAGTATAAGTCAAACCGTCTTCGCTGATTTCCGGTTCGCCATCAGCTACTGCCGGTTCTGCAACGTTATCTTGGTTCAAGCGGTACAAACCTTCGTTTACGTTGTTCATAATGTTGAATGCTACAGCATCTTCAGCAAGAGCTGAATCCATTGTTGGTATTTCTGCACTTTCCATCAAGTTCAATTCTTGGACAGAGTCCATTTCTCCTGATGCACTTTCTTTTTCTTTGTCGCTGTCTGAATCTGATGGTTCAGTTGAAGTATCTTCCCCGCCGCCACATGCTGCTAGGAAGGCACTAAGAACTAAAACCAGGCTTAGTAGCCAGAATACCTTGCTGTTTCTCACTTACGTGACCCCCTTAAATTTTCTGAAAAATTGGTACACTGTTTATTATACATAATCTTTTTTGCTTGTACAGCACTTTTTTTTGACTAGTTACAACTTTATAACAATGGCATGTCAAAAATATTACACAAAAGAGCATGAATATTGGGTTTATGAGGAATTTTTAACAAAAAGAGTTTTAATATTTTTTGATTTTTTTTATATTTTCTTCTACAATAGATGAGAATTGGGGTGCGAAAAAATGAAAAAATCCTTTATTGGAATAATCATTGTGCAAGTTTTAATACTTTTGACCATGGTGTTCAGGAGTGAACCATTCTCCCTTTTATCCTATATCAATAATTCTTTTGTCTACGGAGGCATTTTATTATTTATCGGCTTATGGGTTTTTGTGATCAGAACTGGAATCTTCGACATCTTTACAATGAGCATGCGAAAAGTCTATAAAGGCAAATCCACATTGGAAGATGACGAAATGCGTGCACCTTCTGAAATAATGGCCGTATCTAGCGCTCCATTATTGATCATCGGTAGTTTTACGTTAGCAGTAATGATAATTTCACTCATTATTTATCAGTTGTAAGCTTGCTAATAAAAACTTCTTTGTATTATAATAAATCAATATATAATGAGCGATGAAAAAGAAGAGTAAATGCTGTTCCTTCTATAGAGAGTCTGTGGCTGGTGGAAACAGATGAAGTGCTGCATTGAATGGGCTTTTGAGCTGGACCGGTGAAATAACAGTAGCCGGTTTCGTGTTCTTCACGTTATGAAGAAGAGTGGCCATTGACTGGCAACTAGGGTGGTACCGCGGAAAGACACATCATTCGTCCCTTTTTTTAGGGGATGTGTGATGTGTTTTTTATATTGAGGAGGAATTTGGATGAAAAAAATCTTTTCAGGCGTCCAGCCTACCGGTACCGTTACACTCGGAAACTATATCGGCGCATTCAAGCAATTTACCGACCTGCAGGATGAGTATGATTGCATTTTTTGCATCGTAGACCAGCATGCCATCACAATGCCGCAGGACCGGCTGGAATTGAGAAAAAATATTAAAGCATTGGCTGCGCTGTATTTGGCAGTCGGCATCGATCCGGAAAAAGTCACGCTCTTTATCCAATCGGAAGTGCCGGCGCACGCGCAGGCAGGATGGATGATGCAATGTATTTCAACCATCGGCGAACTGGAGCGCATGACGCAATACAAGGACAAATCGGCAAAAACCGCTTCCGTTTCTTCAGGATTGCTGACATATCCGCCTTTAATGGCAGCGGACATTCTGCTATACCAAACCGATGTGGTGCCGGTCGGCGATGACCAGAAGCAGCATATTGAACTGACGCGCGATTTGGCAGAGCGGTTCAATAAACGCTACAATGAAGTATTGAAGATTCCGGAAATCCGGGTTCCTAAAAACGGTGCGCGCATTATGTCGCTCCAGGATCCGACCAAAAAAATGAGCAAATCGGATACAAACAAAAAAGCGATTGTGACACTGCTCGATGACTTGAAAACCATCGAGAAAAAAATCAAAAGTGCTGTCACCGATTCAGAAGGCATCGTGAAGTACGATCCGGAAAACAAACCCGGCATTTCTAACTTGCTGACAATCGAAGCTGCATTGACCAACGAAAGCATCGAATCTCTCGTATCGAAATATGAAGGGGCCGGCTACGGCGATTTCAAAGCTTCGGTCGCCAAAGCAGTAACCGATCACCTTGCTCCAATCCAAGAACGCTACAAGGAATTGCTGAATTCAGAAGAGCTGGACCGGATTTTGGATGAAGGCGCTGAAAAAGCCAACTTCTTGGCAAATAAAACGTTGAAGAAAATGGAAAATGCGATGGGCTTAGGCCGGAAGCGCAAATAACGAAAAGGCTGCCGTAATGGCAGCCTTTTTTGTTCTTCTTAATTTACTGTTTTCCAGAAATATATGCCCATTTGTAACTATAATCCCCGCCGAATGGATGAACGACTATATCGTTGACATATGGTTTTTGCAGAGCCATTCCCCCTCGTTGATAAATCGGGGCAATTGCTGCGTCCTCTTCAATCAAGATGCGTTCAGCCTGTGCCATTGCATCCCAGCGTGCCGGAATGTCAAGCGCCAGTTCTCCTTTGGCTGATTCCACCAAAGCATCGAATTCAGGATTTGAATAACCCATTTTGTTTTGAGGAGATCCAGTTACAAACAAATCGATGAATGTCATCGGATCCTGATAATCAGGCCCCCAGCCGGAATTCTGAATTTCATAATCTTGGGCTTCATCCAGTTCCAAGCGGACATTGAATGGCACTGTCTTAATGGAGACTGTCAGACCTTCCAGGTTTCCTTCCAGCTGTGCTTTCAAATATTCATTCATTTTCTTAGATAGTTCAGTATCATCCCCCAGATATTCAATGGTGACTTCTGTCAATCCTTCTTCTTCCATCCCTTGTGCCCAAAGTTTTTTCGCTTCTTCTGCATTGTATTCATTCATGTCTCCGTTGACTTCCCGGAAATCTTCCTGATTTTCATCAAATGTAAATTCTGTCGGCACCAAATAGTTCGCTGGCAGTGATCCGTTTGCTAGAACTACATCAACTAAGTCTTGTTTGTTAAATGCCAAAGAAATCGCTCTCCGGATATTTTCATTGGCCAATACAGTGGGCTGGCCGTTCCGTTCCTGGTTAAATTTCATGTAGAAGATGCTCGGTTCGAGTATTCGTATCACTTCCGGATCATCCGCGTATTGCATCGCAAATTCTCCAGTTAAACCAGTACGGTCTTTATCTCCCGAATTGTAGAGGTTCAGCCCTGTTCCCGCATCTTTTACCACGTCTACATTGATTGTTTGAAGCTTAACCGTTTCTGCATCCCAATATTCCGGGTTCTTTTCCAACGTCCAAGTCAGCCCTGTGCCGTCCCAATTTGTCAGCATAAACGGGCCATTGTACAGAAGGTTATCTGAATTAGAGGCATATGCCCCGCCCTTTTCAGTGACAAAGGCTTCTTTTTGCGGCAGGAAAGTTCCGAAAGACATCAATGAAAGGAAATAAGGAACTGGACGTTCCAACGTTACCACCAATGTTTTGTCGTCCGTTGCCTCGATGCCAAGTTCCGCTTTGTCCATGCTTCCTTCTGCAATTGCTGCTGCATTTTTAATCGTGCCGGCCATCATATAAGGACCATATGGTGAACCCGTGGCTGGATCTACGGCACGCTGCCAAGAGAAGACAAAGTCCTGCGCAGTGACAGGTGTGCCATCCGACCAGTTAGCGTCGCGAAGCTTAAAGGTATAGGTCAGCCCATCTTCACTGACTTCCGGTTCACCTTCCGCCATAGCGGGTTCTGCTATATTTTCCTGATTCAGGCGATACAGTCCTTCATTGACGTTATTCAAAACATCGAAAGCTACCGCATCTTCTGCAAGGGCTGAATCCATGGTCGGTATTTCAGCACTTTCCATAATATTTAGGACCTGTTCGGAATCCAATTCTCCCGAGGCGCCGCCTTCAGTTCCTCCTTCTTCATTTTCCGGAGCCGTGGTATCACTATTGCCGCTGCATGCTGCAAGGAAGAAACCCAATCCCAATACCAAACAGAGAAACCAGTACATCTTCTTTCGATTCACTTAGCTCTCCTCCTTATTTTTCTGATAAGTCTGTTAAATAGATTATACAACTTATCATTACTATGTATAGTATTTATTTGATATATTAAACTAAAATAATCTTAAATTTATTATATATAATAGTAGAAAGTCAAAAGTATTTATTTTTTTCAAATCAAAAAGGCTGCTATTTAAGCAGCCTTTCGAGTTTAACGCAATGATTTTGGATTTAAAGCATCTTTCAACCCTTCACCGATAAAGTTGATGGACAGGATTGTCAGGGTAATGACTAAAGCCGGCGGCATCCAGATCCATGGTTTGCCTTGCAGCACATCCGGCTCGTTGGCAGATGACAGCATATTGCCCCAGCTTGGCGTCGTTTGCGGAACCCCGAATCCTAAATAACTCAATGCCGATTCGATGACGATCATGCTGGCAAAAATTAAAGTTGCCTGGACAATGATGGTCGACATGACATTCGGCAGCAGGTGCTTGCGGATTACTTTCCACGGTGAACAGCCAATAGACAAGGCAGCGAGAATATATTCATTTTCTTTCTCTGCCAGCACTTTACTGCGCACCAAACGTGCCACGCCGCCCCAGCTGAGAACCCCGATTACCATAATCAGCACCCAAAGACCATCTACGATTCCGTAAAGAACCGTATTCAAAACAATGACAAACACCAGGAACGGGAAATTCAATACGAAATCAGTAAAGCGCATCAAAATGCTGTCCACTGCTCCGCCAAAAAATCCAGCGATGGATCCGACTACCGTTCCGAGAGTAATAACCATTAAGGTAGCACTAAAACCTACTAACAAAGAAACCCGACCGCCGTAAAACAAACGGGTTAGTACATCTCTTCCGCTTTTGTCCGTTCCAAGAATGTGTTCGCCATTCGGCTGGATATTCATGGAACCGATATTCACTTTTGTAATATCCGGATTCGGCGACAGGTAAGGCGCCAGAAACGGTGCCAATAACGAGATGACGGTTACGATTATAATGAAAACGGTGCTCGCCATTGCCAATTTATTGCGCAGGAACTTTTTCCGGGCAATCTGCCATGGAGATAAGCTTCTTTCCGGCTTCTTCTGCTGTGTAATAGTGGTTGATGATGCCATATTTGCCCCTCCTTAATCCAAACGGATTCGTGGATCCACGATTCCATAAAGTATGTCTGCTATTAAATTCCCTGCCAGCGTTAAAAATGACAGGAGCATCGTTAATGCCATCAAAGTCGGATAATCCTGGTTCGTAACCGAGTCCAGGAACAGTTGGCCGATTCCCGGGTAAGTGAAAATCGTTTCTGTAATAATGGCTCCGCCGATCAATGCAGCAAAATCAAAGCCTAAGAAAGTGACCAACGGAATGATTGAATTCCGTAAAATATGGACATTGTAAATTTTCTTCATCGGCGTCCCTTTTGCACGGGCTGTCCGCACAAAATCTTTACGCGAGTTTTCAATGATGTCATTGCGCAGAAACTGCGTATAAGAGGCCGTACTCATTGCCCCGAGCACTACGGCCGGCAACAGTACATGGTGCAGACGGCTGAGCCAATATTCAAAAGTGCCGTCTTCAACCAAGATATCTACGGATCCCCCGAACGGGAACCAGTTTAAATGGAATGAGAAGAAGTAAATTGCAAATACAGCTGCCACAAATGAAGGAATTGCCAGCATGACATAATTGATGCCTGCGATGGCGTTATCACCGATGGTATACGGCTTCCGCCCGGAATACATTCCCATGGCAAAAGCCAGGACATATGTGATCAATAGCGCCATTACACCAAGAAAAAGTGTATTTGGAATTTTTTCCATGATGACATCGGCAACTGGGACTTTAAAACGCGTCGATTTGCCAAAATCTCCTTGCACGAAATCCGTAACCCAATTGAAATACTGCACCGGCAACGGATCATTATAGCCCAGTTTTTCTCTCATCTCTGCAATATACTCAGGATTTGTATTGAGCGGATCGATTTCACCGCTCAACGAATCACCCGGCATCAGCTTGGCGAGGGAAAAAACGACAATTGAAATAAGGATGAGCATAGGAATCATTCCAAGCAACCTTCTAAATGTGTATTTCAGCATATATACTCTCCTTGTCCGTGTTAGTCTTAGTTGCGCTCTCCCGCACGGTAAGAGCTGCTTGCCTTCAAGCATTCCTTACCGTGCATAAGAGCATCCATATAATTATTCAACGATGGGCTTTTCCAGCCCATCGTTGAATGTTAGTCTTTGCTTGTTATTCTGTTACGAACCATTCAGCTGGGCTGTTTTGGCCAGAAACATCAAATTTCGTACCGCCGACACGTTGGTTTAAAGCTCGGATTTCTTCAAGTTCTGCAATATAAAGCATTGGAACTTCTTCGTTTACAATCTTTTGCCATTCGATATACAAATCCGTACGTTTTTGCTGGTCTGTACCGACAATATCAATGTTCAAAGCGTCATCAAGCAATTTATCCGCTTCTGGATTGTTGTAACGAGGGTAGTTCCACAATTGATTTGCTTTCCAAAGGCCTGATGGATCCGGATCTGATCCAGTTCCCCATCCTCCGAAGAATGTTTCGATAGAAGGATCGTCTTTTTCAATCATTTCGTAGTACAGGTTAACTTCAACCATTTCCAATTCTGATTTAATGCCGACTTCTTCCCAATATTGCGTAATTGCTTGTGCACGTGACTCGAATGTCGGGTTTCCTGTTGCGTAGTGAGAGAATTTCACAACAAACTCGTCGCCGTTTGGATCTTCACGGAAGCCGTCGCCGTTTGTATCTTTGTATCCGGCAGCATCAAGCATTTCTTTTGATTTTTCCGGATCATATTCATATGTGTTCAGCTCACTGTCATCTGCTGCGTTCCAGTGGGCAGTCGGAACCGGTTTGTTTGCAACTTTCGCGTAGCCGAAGAAGAATGCATCAACCCATTCCTGGCGGTTAATTGCGTACATCATCGCTTGGCGAAGTTCTTTGCTCTGGTATTTTGGAAGTTCTTCAGTGATTGTCTGTTTTTCATTGTCGAATTTACCAAGTTTAAATCCAACATAGTAATAAGATAGCCCTGGGTACGTAACGATATCTACATTCTCCAAAGGCTCTACTTCAGGCCCTGAAACCGGCTGAAGGCTGATCATATCTACATCGCCGTTTTGCAATGCGCCAACTACTGAAGAGTTGTCAATTACACGGACAACGATTTTATCCAAGTTCACATCGCCATTCCAATATTCGTCGAAACGTGACATTTCAACAGATTCACCAGGGACGATTTTATCCACTTTGAATGGCCCGATGCCGATCGGTGTTGTACGCACCCATTCAGATGCCGACATTTCAGCAACTGGAACGTCTCCAAGAACGGATTCTGGAAGCGGGTAAGACCAAAGGTTTGTTAAGTTGTTAACTCGCGCTTCGTCAAAAGTGATGTTGATTTCGTAGTCATTTACTACTTCAACACCTGAAATTGTATCAGCTTCTCCTTTGCGGAAAGCTTCTGCGCCTTCAATTGTTTGGACATTTGTATAGCGAGGACCGTCATAGTCAGGGCTCGCGATTGTTTCAAATGCGAATACCCAGTCATTGACTGTCAGTTCTTCGCCGTTATGCCATTTCACGCCTTCTTTGAACTTGAAGTTGAAGACTTTATTGTCTTCTGTTGTCCAAGAAGCTACATTTGGTTCCGGTTCCAATTTTTCGTTGTAAGTAATCAATGACTCGTCAAATAAATCGATAATTTCTGCATCTGTAGCAATACCATAGAATGCTGGGTTAAATAACCCTTCAGGTGGAGCATCAATTCCGTAAACCATCGTACCGCCTTTTTGCGGTTCGCCTTCTGCTGCTGAATCTTTGCTGTCGTCTTTGGATGCATTATCTTTCGACGAGCTGCTTTCATCTCCTCCACAAGCTGCCAAAAATGCAGCAAGGGCAAGAATCAATGCAAATAGCCAGAATAACTTCCTGTTCTTCATTCATTTTCCCCCTAAATGTTTTTTTGATTTAATACAGTAAACACGCAACATGATGGCCCGGCCGCACTTCTTTTAATGGCGGCTTCTCTTTCGAGCAGATGTCCATTGCCATCGGGCAGCGCGTATGGAACGGGCAGCCTGACGGCGGATTTTGCGGGCTTGGTACATCGCCCTGCAGCACAATCCGTTCTTTCTTAATCGCCGTATTCGGTTCCGGGATTGCAGAAATCAAAGCCTGTGTGTAGGGATGCAGCGGTTCTCTGTACAAATCTCTATTTGAAGCAAGCTCGACGAGATTGCCCAAATACATGACTCCGATTCGATCGCTCATATGCTTTACTACGCTAAGGTCATGCGCAATGAACAAATAAGTTAAATCGAATTCTTTCTGCAGATCTTTCAGCAGATTTAATACTTGTGACTGGACCGAAACATCCAATGCCGAAACCGGCTCATCAGCCACAATCAATTTTGGGTTCAGCGCAAGTGCCCGGGCAATACCGATGCGCTGACGCTGGCCTCCGGAGAACTCATGGGCATATTTATAATAGGCCTCCTCGGGAAGTCCAACGCGAGTCAATAAAGACTTGATCTCTTGTTCCAATTCTTGTTTATCGCGCTTCTCGTAATTGAGAATCGGCTCGGCAATTATATCTCCAACCATTTGCATCGGATTCAATGATGCATAAGGGTCTTGGAAAACCATTTGAAAATCGCGTCGTGCTTTTTGGAGTTTGGATCCCGACACTTTGGTGATATCTTTTCCTTCGAAAAGGATTTTGCCGCCGGTAGGCTTTAACAGCCGCAGTATAGTACGGCCAGTTGTCGATTTCCCGCAGCCGGACTCCCCGACAAGCCCGAGCGTCTCTCCTCTTCGGATGGTGAACGAAACATCATCCACGGCTTTTACATTGCCAACCACTCGCTTAAAAAATCCGCCGGTCACAGGATAATAGGTTTTAAGGTTCTGCACGTCCAGCAGAACTTCCCTGCTTTCCAAGCTATCCATTCTTTCTTGTATGAAGTCTCTTGTTGTCATAAAACCGTAGCCCCTTCTTTTTGTGGTTTATGTCCTTCCGGCCAGCTTTCTTCATATAGAAGGCAAGCAGCTTCATGGTCTTGTGCCACTGCCCCGAGCTGAGGCGTAACAGTCAAACATTCCGGCATCGCTTTCGGACACCGGTTCGCAAAACGGCAGCCAATTTGAGGCATATTTATAATAGAAGGAACCAATCCATCAATCGTCGCCAATTTTTCTACATCTTCATCCATTTTCGGAATCGCTTTCATCAATAAATCTGTATAAGGATGCTTCGGATGGTTGAAGAGTTCGTCTACTGATGCCCGTTCTGCAATTTTTCCTGCATACATGACAATGACTTCGTCACAGATTTCTGCTACCACCCCAAGATCATGTGTAATAAGGATAATGGACATGTCATTCGATTCCTGGATGCCTTTCAGCAATTCCAGAATCTGTGCCTGCACTGTTACGTCGAGTGCAGTCGTCGGCTCATCGGCAATCAGCAGTTTTGGCTGGCAGGCAATCGCCATTGCAATCATGACGCGTTGTCTCATGCCTCCAGACAATTGGTGAGGATATTCATTCACGATTTTGTCAGCGCGGGGAATTCCGACACTTTTAAGCAGTGAAATCGAACGGAGACGTGCTTCTTTTTTCGTGATATTTTCGTGGTTCAATATAACTTCTTCGATTTGGTAACCAATTGTAAATACCGGATTGAGTGAAGTCATTGGCTCTTGAAAAATCATCGATATATCTTTTCCTCGAAGTTTGTTCATTTTCTTATCGGACAGATTTGAAATATTTTCTCCTTCGAATTCAATTTCTCCTCCGCGGATTTTGCCGATGCGCGGCGGCAGCAACTGCATGATCGATAGCGACATTACGCTTTTTCCACAGCCCGATTCTCCTACAATCCCGACGATTTTCTTGCGATTCACATCAAATGAAACGCCTTCTACAGCGTTGTAAAATTCTCCGTCAATCTTGAACCCGGTTTGAAGATTTTTTACTTGAAGAAGGGGTGCCGTCTTATTGGATGAGTATTTAACTGTCATGTCAACACCTCAAAATTCTTTTTTTTCTGTTAATTTGGATTGATTAAAGTTTATTACAAAAACATTACATAATCAATCCCTTTTTCATAATTTTAGTAATCGTTAAAGTATTTTGAAAACTTTTACAAGGCCAAAAGCCTTATGCAGTAAGGATTCAATAGTATTGTATTTAATTTAATTTTTTTGGATATTTTTCCTTAACCGTAAAAAAACCGCCAGGCTTCGGCAGCCTGGCGGTTACTATCAAATACTATTCTTCAAATTTCTTTAAGACGATAGAGGCGTTATGGCCGCCAAATCCTAATGAGTTGCTCATGGCATAAGTAAAATCACCAAGCCGCGCTTCGTTTGGCACGTAGTCCAAATCACATTCCTCATCCGGTGTGCCGTAGTTGATTGTCGGCGGCATGATGCCTTCCTTCAGCGACAGCGCAGTGAAAATAGCTTCTACTCCACCTGCAGCGCCAAGCAAATGGCCTGTCATGGATTTTGTTGAACTCATGCCCAATTTGTAAGCATGCTCCCCGAATACAGTTTTAACTGCCATCGTTTCAAACAAATCGTTGTACGGTGTACTCGTTCCGTGGGCATTGATGTAGCCGATCGACGTTTTTTCGACGCCGCCGTCTGCAAGTGCTTGTTCCATCGCACGAGCTGCTCCTTCTCCTCCTGGAGCTGGAGCAGTAATATGGTGGGCATCGCCAGTAGAACCGTAGCCGACAATTTCCGCATAAATCTTGGCGCCGCGCGCTTTCGCATGCTCGTACTCTTCCAGAATTACAATCCCTGCACCTTCTCCAATGACAAAGCCGTCACGGTTTTTATCGAACGGACGGGAAGCTGTCGCAGCGTCAGGGTTTGTCGTCAATGCTGTATTTGCAGTAAATCCGGCAACTGACAAGCGTGTAATCGGTGCTTCTGCGCCTCCGGAGATCATCACATCGGCATCACCGCGCTGAATCACTTTGAAAGCATCGCCTATTGAGTTTGTGCCAGAAGCACACGCAGTAACCGAGCAGGAGTTGATGGCTTTTGCGCCAAAGTAAATGGAAACCTGGCCGGATGCCATATCCGGAATGATCATTGGCACGAAGAACGGGCTGACTCGCCGTACACCGCGATTATTCAACACTTCCAACTGGTTTTCGATTGTTTCCATTCCGCCAATTCCAGATCCGATCCAAACGCCTGTGCGAAGAGCCGTTTTTTCATCCAGCTCTAGATTCGCATCTTTCATCGCCATAATGGATGATGCCAATGCGTAATGCGTAAAGCGGTCCATTTTTCTGGCTTCTTTTTTCTCAATATAATCTTCGATCGAGAAGTCTTTGATTTCGGCAGCCACTTTAGCCGGGTATTGGTCCGCATCCAATCTTGTCAGTGGACCAACTCCTGATACACCATTTTTCACTGATTCCCAAGTTGCTTCTATGTTGTTTCCTAATGGAGTTACAGCACCGACTCCAGTGATTACTACTCGACGATTCGTCATTCTATCTTCTTCCTTTCGCTTGTACAATTATTTGCCCCATCTCATTGCTATTGCGCCCCAAGTCAATCCGCCGCCAAATCCGACCATTACGACAACATCGTCTTCTTTGATGCGTCCTTCTTCCACGTCTTCGACGAGCGAAATTGGAATAGAAGCCGCAGATGTATTCCCATATTTGTGGATGGTCTTTGACATCTTCTCTATCGGAAGGCCTAAACGTTCTCGAGAAGCTTCCATGATTCGGATATTCGCTTGGTGTGGAATCAGAAAACTTACTTCTTCCTGGGTTAGGCCCGCTTTTTCAATGACGTTGACCGCCGATTCGCCCATTTGGCGCACAGCAAACTTGAATACTTCACGGCCATTCATCACTAAATATTCATCCTGGTATAAGTGTTTCCCGCCAGTGCCGTCTGCACCCAGCTCAAATGAAAGGATTCCGCGTCCTTCTGATACTTTCCCAAGAACGGCAGCTCCTGCCCCGTCGCCGAAAAGTACTGCCGTGTTGCGGTCTTCCCAGTTGGTGATTTTAGACAGTTTTTCTACTCCTACAACGAGAACATATTTATAAACATCAGATTCAATGAATTGTTTTGCAGTTACGAGTCCATACATGAAGCCTGCACACGCGGCCGAAAGATCCATTGCAGCAGCATTGACTGCTCCCAGTTCCTGTTGGATGGCACAAGACATCGAAGGGAAAGGCTGGTCCGGTGTTACGGTCGCAACCAGAATCAGTCCAATTTCTGCCGGGTCTATGGCGGCATCCTTGATAGCCTTCTTCGCTGCATCCAATGCCATATGGGAGGTATCCTGATCATCTTTTGCAATCCGGCGCTCTTCGATTCCGGTCATAGTACGGATCCACTCATCTGAAGTATCCATGCGTTTTTCCAAATCGAAATTCGTTAACTTATCTTCAGGCAGACATCTGCCTATGCCGATAATTCCTGCATTCATTATTGGTCCCTCTTTTCAATTAACATCAATTATTAGTACCTGGTAATAATAATACGCCCTCTCACCAATTTTTTCAACTTACTGACATACTTCAGACAAATTATTTTTTAAAATGATAAACTTTCTTTCTGTCAGAGAGGCTCTATGATATGATGATAGAAGATATTTCTATGTTGAGGTGAAACTGATGCAATATATTGGAACATTCTTCTGGTCATTTTTATTAATTTCTTTGTTGAACTACGTAGTAAGTGCAGTCCAAAACGTACCGTTTGATTTTATGCTGGGCGTTTATGTTTCTCTAGCGGTTTCCATCCTGATCTTTGTAATTTCTGCAATTATTCCGGATGAGCCTGTAGCTGAAAAGCATTAATCATAAAAAGAAGCGTAATCCGGAATCCGGATTACGCTTCTTTTTTGTTGATAACTAAATTTCCATTGTCCATGACCAAATGCAAAACAGTATTTGGCGCAAGATCGCCTTTAATCAATTCCCGTGCAATTTTTGTTTCAATTTCGCGTTGGATAAAGCGTTTCAAAGGGCGTGCTCCGAACAGCGGATCGGTTCCCGCTTCAATGATATACTCGATTACCGAGTCATCCACTTCCAGTCCAAGCTGCTGCTGTTTCATGCGTAAGGCCAGTTCATTCAGCATTTTCTTCGCAATGCCATAGAAGTGGCTATTGTTCAAAGCATGGAAAATAACGATATCGTCAATCCGGTTCAATAACTCCGGTTTAAAATGCTTCCGAAGTTCCGACATCACGATGTCTTCAATGTTGTGTTCCGTATCTTCCGCTCCAATATAAGCGGAACCGATATTGGACGTCATAATGACGACTGTGTTGGAGAAGTTGACGAGCCGTCCCTGGCTGTCCGTAATGCGTCCATCATCCAGAATCTGCAACAGAATATTTGCAACATCCGGATGCGCCTTTTCTATCTCATCGAGCAGGACTACAGAGTAAGGGTTGCGTCTGACCGCTTCCGTCAACTGGCCGCCTTCTTCGTATCCGATATAGCCTGGAGGTGCGCCGACAAGACGGGATACGCTATGTTTTTCCATATACTCCGACATATCAATCCGGATAAAATGGTCTTCCGAATCAAAAAGGTTCGCAGCGAGTGATTTCGCCAGTTCCGTTTTCCCGACTCCCGTAGGACCCAGAAAGATGAATGAGCCGATCGGCTTCTGTTCATCTTTGATGCCGGCGCGGGCACGCCATACCGCTTCCGTCACCAGCTCGACTGCACGGTCTTGGCCAATGACGCGTTCTTTAAGGGTGTCGCCAAGGCGCAGCAATTTCTCCCGCTCCCCTTCCACCAGCTTCGTTACCGGAATCCCTGTCCATCTTGCGACAATGCCAGCAATTTCATCATCTGTCACTTCTTCACGCAATAAGCGGGCGGCTCCGTCTTTTTTCAGATCTGCTTCAAGAGCTGCCAGTTCTTTTTCCAGCTCTGGAATTTTCCCGTGGCGCAGTACAGCAGCAGCGTTCAAGTCATAATTATTTTCCGCATCTTCCAATTGCCGGCGGTATTGATCCAGCTTCTCGCGTTTTTCCTGAATTTTTTTCAGCGATTCTTTTTCCGCTTTCCATTGCTGCTGCATACCTGAAGACGACGCCTTCAGCTCAGCGATTTCCTTGCGCAGCGTTTCGAGTCTTGTGATGCTCGCTGCATCTTTTTCTTTCCGAAGTGCCTGTTCCTCAATCTCCAATTGCATCAGACGGCGTGTAACTTCATCCAGTTCCTGCGGCATGGAATCAATTTCCGTCCGGATCATGGCACATGCCTCGTCAATCAAATCAATTGCTTTGTCCGGCAAGAAACGCTCCGTAATGTACCGGTCTGACATCGTTGCTGCCGCTACAATCGCCCGGTCATGGATCCGCACTGCATGATGCAATTCAAAGCGCTCTTTCAAACCGCGCAAAATTGAAACCGTATCTTCAACAGACGGCTCACGCACCATGACTTGCTGGAACCGGCGTTCAAGTGCCGGATCTTTTTCAATGTGCATCCGGTACTCATCGAGTGTCGTAGCACCGATACAGAACAGCTCACCGCGCGCCAGCATCGGCTTCAGCATATTCCCTGCATCCATCGCGCCTTCTGTGCGGCCCGCTCCTACAATCGTGTGGATTTCATCAATAAAAAGAATAATTTCCCCGTTGCTGTCTTTCACTTGTTTTAAAACACTTTTTAAGCGTTCTTCAAATTCTCCCCGGTATTTGGCGCCTGCAATCAGCGAGCTCATATCGAGTTCATAGATTGTCCGGTTTTTCAGGCCTTCCGGTACATCATTTCGGACAATGCGCTGGGCCAAGCCTTCGACAATTGCGGTTTTCCCGACGCCCGGTTCACCGATCAGGACCGGGTTATTTTTTGTTTTACGCGATAAAATGCGAATGACATTGCGGATTTCCTGGTCTCTCCCGATCACAGGATCCATCTTCCCGCTTTTCGCCTGTTCCACCATGTTTCGGCCGTATAGTTCCAACGGCGATTTTTGTTCTTGATTAGCAAATTGAACCATTTTCTTCACTCCTTAAAGAGTTTGACCTTTCTTGACTAATTTGATTATATGCATTTTTAGCGTCAAAGGCAAATGATATGCTAACAAAAAAACCTTCAGGAATTAGCTCCCTGAAGGTTTTGATTAACGGACGCCGAGCGCCATTTTTGCGTAACGCGACATTTTGTCTTTGCCCCATACCGGCTGCCAGACGATTTTTACATCGACTTCGCTTACTTCCGGCAATTCGTACAATGCATGTTTCACCATATCGACGATTTGAGGTCCCATTGGGCATCCCATTGAAGTCAATGTCATTGTCACTACTGTAAAGCCCTCTTCCGACATTTCTACATCGTATACAAGGCCCAAATTGACAATATCTACTCCAAGCTCCGGGTCAATGACTTGTTCCAAAGCACCCATGATGCTGTCTTTCATATCTTGATCCATTAGAATCCCTCCTTTTTCTGCTCTTCTCATCTTAACAAACTTTGGGCTGAAATGAAATTCCCCTGCTTATTGGACAGTATGCTCAGCCAGCCATTTTGCAGCAGCCAGCATTCCGGGACGGCTGACAGCATGTCCCGCTTCTTTTTCGCCCATGAAATGAAGATGCTCCGGCACTTCTTCGTATTCTTCTTTCAGCGCTTTGAAAAAGCTGAACGTCGGGCTGTACGGCACCGTCGTATCTTGTTCTCCATGCCAGAAAAAGACCGGGCGTTTATTGAAGATGCCTTTGTTTTTCGTTGCATCAAAGCGGGCCAGTGTGGCAAGCATCTGTTTTCTTTCTTCATCCGTGATCGGCAGTTTAAACCCTTTCGATTCAAACTGGGCCATCTGCGCTTTTGCCAGCTGTACATAGTTCGGTGCGCCCATCATAACAGCTGCAGCTTTGATCCACGGATAAACCGTCAAAGCTCCGAGTGTTGTAATGCCGCCCATCGATGTGCCTCCTATGCCTAGTTCGCCTTTTGCCCATAGTTTTTCGTGGATGGTTTTATGTATGTAATCTAATTCTTCTATAGAAGTTAGGACAACTTCCCAAAAGCGGAGGCTCATCTGCACTTCATCCAGCCCTTCTTCCCGTTCCCCATGCAAATGTGCATCCGGCAGCAGGACACGCATTCCTTTTTCTACCATTTGGTAAGCATAATGCAAGTTATGCTCTTTGGCGCTCATATGCCCATGGAAAAATACCGCCGTTGGCAGGCGTTCGTCTTTCTTGCCGTCCGGGTATATATGAAGCAGCGGAATGTTATTCCATTTTTCGCGTTCTACTATCATTTAGTTCACTTCCTTCATACATATCCTACCAATGTTCCTGAAAGTCGGCAAACAATCCGAAGCTTCTTTTTCCTTTTTTCTATAAAGAAAGACAGGAGATCCTTCAAGAAATTTTGACGAAACCCTTCTATTATCGCTACACTAGAGCTAGAGAGAGAAAGGAGACGGAATACCATGAAACAGCATTTGATCGTCCTTGACTTAGACGGCACATTATTGACCGACCAGAAAGTCATTTCAGAGAAAACAAAGCAAACCTTGCAGCAAGCACTGACAGCTGGCCATCAGGTTATGATTGCCACCGGCCGCCCTTACCGTTCAAGCGAACCTTATTATAAAGAATTGGGTTTAACTACCCCCATCGTCAATTTCAACGGAGCATTCGTCCATCATCCGCTGAACAACAACTGGGGAGTTCACCATACTCCGATTTCGTTGGATGTCGTTCACGAAGTAGTGGAATCGATGCATGATTTCAATTTTCATAACATCGTGGCAGAAGTGCTCGACGATGTCTACGTTCATCACCATGACGAAAAATTAATGAATATTTTCCGATTTGGCGATCCTTCAATCACAGCGGGTGATTTGCGGAATTACTTGAAAGTGGATCCGACTTCTTTGCTGATACATGCCCCTTATGAAAAGGTCGGCTTGATCCACGACCATCTAAACGAAGTCCATGCCGAAGTGATTGACCATCGCCGATGGGGCGCTCCTTGGCATGTGATTGAAATTGTCAAAAGCGGCTTGAACAAGGCTGTCGGCCTGGACCGCGTGTCTAAATCGCTTGGCATTTCCCGCGAGAATATCATCGCTTTCGGTGATGAAGACAACGATTTGGAAATGATTGAATTTGCCGGAGTCGGAGTGGCGATGGGCAATGCCATCGATCCTTTGAAGACCATCGCGAACGAAATCACCTTAACAAACAACGAAGACGGCATTGCCGAATTGTTGATTGACCGTTTAAAACTTAACTAGAAAAAGGAGGATTTACATGAGACTATTTGCTGACAGCGCTTCTGATTTACCGAAACAATTTTTTACAGATGAAGACGTTATTTTATTCCCGCTGCGCGTGCATATTGGGGATAAAGATTACGAAGATATCCGCACCATCCATTCTAAACAAGTATTTGACGCTATCCGTTCGGATATTCATCCGAAAACATCCCAAGTTTCTCCGGAAGAAATGTTAAACGCTTTTGAGCAATTGGCCAAAGATGGTGATGAAGGGTATTACATCGCTTTTTCTTCAGAATTATCGGGTACATACAGCACAGCGGTGATGGTTGCCGACCAAGTGCGGGAAGAGTATCCGGATTTAAAATTGACCATTCTTGATTCGAAAGCGGCCTCTCTTGGCTACGGTACGCTTGTAAAAGAGGCAGCCAGACTTCGTGCTGCCGGCCATTCCTTGAACGAGATTATTGAAAAGACCCGCTTTATGTCAGAACATATGGAAAGCCTTTTTACAGTTGAAGACTTGGACTATATGGCCAAAGGCGGCCGGATTTCCAAAGGCAGTGCCTTTGTCGGCGGATTGTTGAATATCAAACCGCTTTTGCATGTGGAAGACGGCAAACTGGTTCCGATTGAAAAACTGCGAGGCCGGAAAAAAGTGTTGCGACGGATGGTCGAATTGATGCAGGAGCGCGGCGTCGATTGGGGAAAACAGACGGTTTCCATCAGCCACGGCGACGATTTGGAGTTTGCCCATTTGCTGAAAAAGGAAATCGAAGACAGCCTCCACCCCAAACAAGTGGACATTTACATGATCGGTTCTGTTATTGCCGCCCATACCGGGCCTGGCACTCTTGCTGTTTTCTACTTGAATCAAGTCGATATGTGAGGTGGATGCTGTGAGTAAAATCGTCATTGTCGGTGCAGTAGGCGGCGGGGCTACAGTAGCCGGCCAAATCCGTTTTTACGACCCGGATGCAGAAATCACTATTTTTGACCGGGATTCAACGATGTCTTATGCCACCTGCGGTACTCCTTACGTGATAGGCAATGTTATTAAAGAACCGGAAGCACTGTTGATGGCAGACCCGCAGCAATTTAAGGAAAAACGGAATATTGACGTTTTCCTGAAACACGAAGTGCTGGAAATCCGACGAGGACTCAAACAGCTCCTCGTCCGGAATCTGGATTCCGGCGAACAATTTGCCGAATCGTACGATACGCTCATTCTCGCTCCCGGCGGTTCAGCGGTCGTACCGGAAGTCGATGGCCTGTCTTCTGCTAATGTGTTTGTACTGCGCAGCTACGAAGATATGCAAGGTATCCAGCAGTTTATCGCTGAAAATAAGCCAAAAAACTGTGTCATCTCAGGAGCCGGTTTTATCGGCCTTGAAATGGCGGAGAACTTGAAGCACCTAGGCCTCAACGTCCAGATCGTCCACAAATCCAGCCAAGTTATGTCCATTCTTGATACAGACATTTCCGAGCGGATTGAAGCTGAATTGGCTGCCAATCAAGTCAGCTTGTATAAGGACGCCGTTATTACCAAAGCCGGACCACAGACGGTGGAACTGTCCGATGGCAGACAGCTGCAAGCGGATTTCATTATCATGAGCGTCGGCATAAAGCCGAATACGGAATTGGCCGAAGGAGCCGGCCTTCCGATTGGCAAAACCGGCGGAATCGTGACCGATGAATTTATGCAGACGGAAGACCCGTCCATCTTCGCCTTGGGAGATGCTTCTGAAAATACCGATATGATCACCGGCGATCCTAAACGGGTTCCGCTCGCCTGGCCCGCCCACCGGCAAGCTTTTTTAATTGCCCAAAAGTTAAGCGGCAATGCCATACCGAAAAAAGGATTGCTTGGAACGTCGGTTGTCAAAATCTTTTCGCTGACAGTGGCGATGACGGGCCTGAACGAGCGGACGATCCGCGACAAAGGCATTTCGTATAAAACCGTCGTTCATCAAGGCAATTCCAATGCGGGCTATTACCCCGACCATTCAAAAATCATGCTGAAGATCCATTACGATGCAGACAGCCGAAAAATCCTCGGTGCCCAGTGCATCGGCGGCAAAGGCGTCGACAAACGAATCGACGTCCTCGTCACCGCCATTTACGCCGGGCTGACAATTGACGATTTGCAGGCACTTGAATTAAGCTATGCCCCTCCCTATTCGTCGCCAAAAGACCCGATTAACATGGCGGGCTATAAAGCTTTTGGCAAGTGAAGCTAACGAAATCATTTGTATAGCCTTGAAAGTTATCAAGGGTTAAGCAACTAAAAAAGAACCAGCACCTTTTCCAGGTGCTGGTTCTTTTTTAGTTATCGTTTATTTTTCGCCGCTTCGTCCGATTTCCGTTGTTTGCCTTTTCTCCAGACCACCCAAAGGAAAATCATGAAGACAATATACAATACCGCCAGTGCTGCGATATACGCTTTGTTAAAGCCGGTTTCATCCGTTACGTGATAAGTCTCCGCCAATTCACGTTCCAACGAAATCCGGTATTCTCCATTCGCTTCCTGGCGCACCCGGTCGCTTTCAAACAGTCCCTGAAGCTCTTTGTCGCTGCCAATTACATCTGCCGGAATGGTGATGCTTTGAGTAGAAGATGTGTTATTGATAGCGACAATCCATGACTCTTCGTCATTGAAACGCTTGTAAACAAGCCAGCCATCTTTTTCATGGAGAACTTCCGTGTCTCCTGTACGCAGTGCTGGAGACGAATTGCGCAGCGTCGTCAAATTAGTGATATGATCGATCAATTCTTCATCGACTGCCATATTTAAAATTTGATGGGACTCCGGCAATTCCTCTCCGTTCATTGCGGTCTCTGTCCCGTATTGCACAATCGGAATACCAGGCATTGTCAGCAATTGCGTAGCCATCAGACTCCAGCGTGTCGGCGGAAATCCTCTTTCTGCCACAATATCCGCTGTAAAACGAGAACCTAAAAGTGAGTCAACGCGAACCAAATGGCCAGCGCTTTCCTCTATCACCGCTGGCACTTGAGAAGAACCTTGGTCAAATTGCTTATATGAATTCCGCAGTACCTCTTCTGCCCCTGGCAAAACGACAGCATCCAGCCCTTCTGCCGGTTCCATTTCCACATCATTGATGAGGTAAATCCCACGGATCTCTTTAATGGCAGAAGAAAAATCTTTGATGAAAGTTGCATCCAGATGATCTGCATTTTGCAGTTTTAAGCCATCCACTTCGTATTCCTCCACGAATTTACTGAAGGTTTCAATCAAGGCTTCCTGTACGTCAGAATTTGCTGTGTCCAACGCCAAGGTGCCGTCTTCATTTTCTTTAAACCATTCCGGATTTTCTGCTGCCCAGACATGGTCTTTGCTAAGGTTCTGAGTGGGCACATCCACCATCACTTTCATGTCCTGTTCATGCACTGCATCAATCAGCGTTTTCAATTCCTCTGCTGTTCCGAAATGGCGCTCAAGTTCATTGTAATCCAGCACTTGTTTGCCATCGTATGTAGCCGATGAAAAAACCGGTCCAATGGACAATACCGTAAAGCCCATTTCTTTAACATAAAGCACTTGATCCACCACACCGGCAAAATCTCCACCGCTGAAATCAGCAGGATCCTGTGCATTTACGTCGTAATCGTTTTGAATCGATTTATTAAAATACCGGTCCACCAATACATCGTATATGATTTCGTCTTCAATCGTCTTTGTTTCTTCAGCTGCAGCCGGCTGCAACACACTTAATGCCAGCATTCCGATCAAGACGCTCCCAATCCATTTTGCTTTCAATCCAAAATCCTCCTTCAATGAGGCTTATTTATTCCGTTCCACCCGGTTTATTTTAACAAAATCGCTTGTGTACTGCTATGTATAATTCGTGAAAGCGGCGCATCCATCCACACTTTCGTCTAAACTGTGAATTTCCTGAGAACAATGCAAGTTTGCCATGCCTTAACTAGTGTCAACGGTCCATGAAGCTAGGCAACCCACAAAATCCGCCAACATAAAGTTCGCGAAAAATCAGAAGCGTAAACCTTTGTCCATAAAAAAACAGGCGCTTATGCGCCTGTTTCCTAGAACAAATCCAATCCGATCGGCAACATGAAACCGATGAACAATGTAACAAATAGAGAAACTGCGAACAGTGCCCAGAACATTGTAACCGGTTTTTGTTTTTTCGAACGAACCAAGACCATTTCCATCATTCCGATTGTCACTAAGCCGAAAAGGAATTTCAAGCCGTACGTCATCGCATCTGATGAAGAATATTCGATGAACAATGCCAATCCGGAGATCAGGATTAAAATGTAGAATAAGCGCGCTACCATATGCACAATTTTGCGCCCTTTGCTTGCCGGGTTCATGAAAGCTGCTACCAGAAATAGCACAATTCCAATGACCCAAGTTGTAATGTGTACATGTGTAGAATCAGTTAAAAAGTCCAAAACGTCACCTCATTCAATTTAGTCTTTTCCAGTTTAGCACAATTGGAGGACTAAATGACATGTTTGCCGTTATGACAAATGTGTGACGAGCGTTCCAATCGATTCGATTGAAACTTTGACGGTGTCGCCGGCTTTCAGGAATTTTGGCGGGTTGAAGCCCTTGCCTACTCCAGCAGGCGTTCCAGTTAAAATGACATCACCCGGTTCAAGCGTGATGTACTTGGAGACTTCTGCTACAAGATCATCAACGCGGCGGATCATATTTCCTGTGTTGCCGTTTTGGCGCACTTCATCGTTCACTTTCGTCACAATGGATAGATCCTGCGCTTCCGGAATTTCATCTTTTGTTACGAGATAAGGACCCATTGGGCAGGAGCCTTCCAAGCTTTTACCTAAAAAGTACTGTTGGTGCTTGCTTTGAAGGTCGCGTGCCGTCAAATCGTTAGCGATGGTATAACCGAAAACATAGTCGTAAGCCATCTGCTTTGGAATCGACTTTCCTTTTTTACCGATTACGACAGCCAATTCGCCTTCGTAGTCATACGAATCCGTCACATCGCTGTGGACTGAAACGGTTTGCTCATCTGCTGCAATGGTCTGCGGCGTTTTTGTAAAGACCACCAAATCGACAGGCGCTTCCGCTCCCATTTCTTTTGCATGGTCTGCGTAGTTCTTACCGATGCAGATAATATTTTTTGGTGTTCGTGATATAGGTGCTAACCATTCGATATCTGAAAAAGAGCGCTTGAATTGCTCAGGGTTGTCGGACTTGGCAGCTGCTTCCGTCAATTTCCGGATTTGTTCCACAAACTCCATTCCCTGAGGTATTCCTTCAATTAGCTTGCTGGGAAAAGATGGCAAGACCTGCAATTCTTGTTGAACGGCTAAGACATCCCATACAGCTTCCTCTTTTTTCACTTTTGGTCCAAAACGTTCTTCTTCCTCAAATCGAAAAGATAACAGCTTCATTCGTCAAACACTCCTTTTCTATGATTCCATTCATTATACACATTCATCGTTTTGAATTGTTGCTTTTTTCTAAATTTCTTCCGTAAGTCAACCGCCTAGAAAGATATTCCAAAGGGCCTTGTGCAAACTTGGACATCCACAATTCCGCAAAAATCAATTGAATTGCGAAAATCCCGAGTGCAATCCATGTACCGGTCAAGACATCAACTTGTCCGTACAGCCCTAAGCCATATGAATAGAAAATGAACGTCGCAATGACCGACTGGCCAATATAAGTGGTCAAAGACATGCGCCCTGTCTTGGCCAGCGGGCTCAGCAGCTTCCGGACCCCTTGGCTTTGCGCCATCAATGCAATCAAAGCAGCATAACCGATTGCGACAAGCGGACCGCCAAAAATATCTTGCAGGTACTGGAATGCATAGTTATTATCGATCAAAAGCGGTGTGGACTTCAACAACAAACCGATAACAAGGCCGCCAACCGCGAGGCTGATCCAAAGTTTGCGGTAATGGGCAGCGCGTTCAATCAATTGCACTTTTGCCGCCGCTGCGCCCACCATCAAAAATGGCAGAATTGTAATGATCAAATAAAAATAACTTGCCGGATTGTTGCTGTGCATCCAATCGTCAAAACGCTGGCTGAAAATCTCGGCAAACGTCCCTGAAGGATACACCGACAGTGAACTTTGCACTTCCTGCATACCGGTATAGATGTTCGGGTCAATCGATACTGCCACGAACATAAGGCCCAGCAGAAAGACTTGTGGAATAACATAAATCGCCGCTGCCAGCCCTAAAAGCCAAGCGGGTTTCAAACGGATAAAACCAAGCAGGAAAAAACCAGTAATGGCGTAGGTGATTAAAATATCGCCGTACCAAATCCCAAATGCGTGAACGATTCCGAAAGCAAGCAGAATGAGCAGCCGCTTTACAGCGATTGGCATAAAGGGGCGCTGTATTTTCTGCGCTTTCATGTACTGCATTGCTAAACCATACCCGAATAACATAGAAAATAACGGATAAAAGCTAGCCTGGATAAAAATATCAAGTGCGCTGAATACTTCTGTATCCCATGGGCCATCAAACCACTTATAGGGATCGATATAAGAAAACGGTGAATGAAACGTCAGCATATTGATGAGGAGGATGCCTAATAGCGCAAATCCCCTCATCAAATCAATTGCATAGACGCGTTCGTTTAATGCTACGGGCTGTAACTTCACAAAAATCCTCCTAAATCTTCACTGTTTGTTTTGCCGCAAACAGGTACAACAGCCGTTCTTTAATGGGAATCTGCAAAATTTCTTCTACAGCTTCCTGATAAATTGCCAGCTGAACGTTGTATCTGGCAGTCATTTCCCGGGCAATATCTGCCATTTGGTAAATGCTGTCCGTTTTATAATCAAGCAGGACCCAGCCATCTTCTTCTTCAAACAGGCAATCGACAATCCCCTGAATGATCTGGTGGTCTCCGTCCCCATCTTTTTTTGCATAAGTGAATGGAACTTCGCGCCTTATATTTTTGGCATTTGCCAAGCGAACTGCTAATTCTGAGTCATAGAACTGCTCAATTTCTTTAAGCTTGACCGCTTTCCCTTCTTCGGGAGACAAAATTTCCATGCCAACAAGCGTCTCGACAAATTCCGCAATCTCCGCTGCTCCCATTTTTTTATCCAAAGGAATATGCTGCATGACAGCATGGACAGCCGTACCGACATCCGCCGCTGACAGCCGTTTATCCTGCATAAAGTCCGGACGGTGGACCAAGGTCCGCCGAACCGGTGCTGCCGCTTGAAGAAACGATTCCGGCTCGTCCATCCGCTGCAGCATCTGGAGGCGCTTCATCTCTGAAACAGATTGCTTCGACCTTTTCTCGACAGCATATTGATAAGGATAACGGAAATCAAAGCGCCTTGCTATTTCTTCCGTAAAATCTTTGTCTCCTGCTTCTGGCCGCATCAATTCCTCCACGTCAAGGAGTGCCGGCAACAAAGAAGCCGATTCAACTATATTGACTTGAAAACGGGATGAATGCGGCAGCGAACTGCCATTTGCCTGCAGGATTTCTGCAGCATCCGGATGCCGGGCGATTGCCGGGCCAATCCAGTCCAAATAGCCTTTGGCCCGGGAACGGACATAATCCGGAAGCAGTGTATCCTTCGAATTCACTTTCCATTTTCCGAACAACCGGTCGATTTCTTTGACCGATGCCGTCAAATACAGCCGCTCTTTTGCTCGCGTCATGGCTACATACAAGACGCGCATTTCTTCTGCCTTCATCTGCAGCTGCTTCATTTCTTTGACTGCCAAAAACGGCAGCGACGTGTATTCGAGGCGGGTATCGGGATTGACCGCTTTTACCGCGAGCCCATAATCCTGGTCAAATAAATAAGGTTTATGGAAATCCATTTCATTGAACATGCGGCCGACACCGGCAAAAAACACAACCGGAAATTCCAGCCCTTTTGATTTATGGACCGTCATTAACCGGACAACATTTTCTTTTTCACTCAATGACTTGGCTGTGCCCAAATCGTCTCCGCGCTCCCGCATCCGGTCAATGAAACGCAGGAAGCGGAACAATCCACGGAATGATGTTTTTTCGTATTCCAACGCCCGGTCATGCAGCGTCCGCAAATTTGCCTGCCGCTGCTTGCCGTTCGACATCGCACCGGCCATTTCATAGTAATTCGTATCCAAATAAACCTGCCAGATCAGTTCAGCAAGCGACCCGCGCCGCGCCAAGTTGCGCCAGTCTTCCAAATGAAGCATAAAGCGGCGCAGTTTTTCCGCAGCCGCCGGGTCAATGCCCGATCCACCCTGGATAAAGGTTTTGACGGCATCATAAAACGATGCTTGGGGAGCCGCTAGCCGGATTTCTGCCAATTCATTTTCTTTCAATCCGATGAACGGTGCCCGCAGCACGGATACCAGCGGGATATCCTGGTACGGATTATCGATTACACGCAGCGTATTCAGCATGATCATGACTTCCAGCGCATCAAAATAGCCGCCCGTCAATTCGGCATACAGCGGTATGCCGGCTGCTTTAAACTCATCCACGAAATCACCTGACCAGGTCATCGAACGCATCAAGACGACAATGTCGCTGTATTCCAATGGACGCTGCTGTTGTTTCCAAGGATCGTAGACATAGGTTTCTTTTTCCATCAATTCGCGGATTTTCTTTGCAATATAGCGGGCTTCCCATTGGGATTTCGCCAAGTCTTCTTCCGGCTCTTCATCGCTTTCCGGTTCATGGATCAAGGTCAATTCAACCGGAACATCCTGTTCCGGATAAGGCGCCTTGTTTTTCAGCGCCGCAGCTTCATCGTAGTTGATTTCTCCGACACGCTCGCCCATAATCTGCGCAAAAATGTAATTGGTCCCATCTAGGACTTCCCGC
Source organism: Planococcus chinensis (assembly GCF_020071995.1). Classification (GTDB taxonomy): domain Bacteria; phylum Bacillota; class Bacilli; order Bacillales_A; family Planococcaceae; genus Planococcus; species Planococcus chinensis_A. The sequence continues at coordinate 284,022 of NZ_JABWTK010000002.1, forward strand.
CGGCTTCTAAAATTGGCATTCAAGTCAACCCGCAGGCCAGTCCCGTCGGCATCTCCCGTGAACCGGCTGTATTTGCCAAGAAACAGCATCGGTTCAGCAAGGCGGAAGCGGTAAATCGACTGCTTGACGTCGCCTACCATGAAGAGATTGCCGTCCGCTTCACCGCCGGACTTCACTAGATTCAAAATGGTTTCCTGAAGCATATTGGTGTCCTGGTATTCATCCACCAGCACTTCTTTAAACTGCTTTTGGTAATCGAGCGCAATATCAGACGGTTTTCCTCCGTCGCTTAAAATTTGCAGGGCATAATGCTCCAAATCGGAGAAATCGACCAGGGCACGGTCAATTTTCAAAGCTTTGTATTGGGCCGCAAAGACTTTGGTCAACTCCACCAAGGTTTTCATCAACGGGGCCATCTCGCGCATTTCATCGAGCAGCCGTTTTGGCGAGCGGATGAAATATGCGTCCATTACGCCATTAACAATTTTTTTCACATCATTGCGTTTTGCTTTTGCTTCTTCAGCAAGTTCAGCGTCGCACGTATCTTTGCGGATGGTCGCGGCTTTCGGCCAAGCGAATGCTTTTGAGAAATTGTAAAGGCTGTCCCATGATTCTTCTAAGGCATCCAATGCCGTACGGATCAAGTCCATATCCATTTCAAATGTTTCGCTCAACAGAACCGGGCCATCAGGACGCAGCGCCAACTGATTCCCTTCGTCCGCCAAATGAAGCGCTTCTTCAAACGCGTGGCGGATGGTCATTTTCAAATCAGCGATAAACGGCAAATCATCAACCACGGCTCCGGCCGGAACTGCATAAAGCGCCGGTACATGTTCGAGCCAGCGGTCAGGTTCCGGATGTACCCGTGAATAGTCATACAGCTTGCTTAAGAGCACTTCCATCGCCTGGTCGTTGCGGTCGGATGTAAAACTGTCCGCGAGGCGGTAGACCGCTTCAGCGTGCTCTCCCTCATAAGCCGACTCCAGGACCGCTTCCAATACATCATCGCGAAGCAATGCTGCTTCTGTTTCATTGGCGATGCGGAACCCCGGATCGATTTCCAGCAAGTATGCGTATTGCTTAACTACCTGCAGACAAAACGAATGCAGTGTGGAAATCTGCGCTTTATTGATGAGCCGCATTTGTTTACGCAAGTGTTGGGAATCCGGGTTTTGCGCTACCGCTTTTTCCAAAGCAGTGAACATCCGATGGCGCATTTCTGCGGCGGATGCATTCGTGAACGTTACGACAAGCAGTTCATCCACAGAGACCGGTTCTTTTTCATCCAGCACTTTTTCAATCATCCGGTTGATAAGCACGGCCGTCTTGCCGGATCCCGCTGCTGCAGAAACGAGCATATCCTGCCCCTTCGCCCAAATGGCTTGCCACTGTTCATCTGTCCATGTGGCATCAGTCGGTTTTATCGGAATCATCGTCTGCAGTCTCCTTTCGAATCAATTCTATTGCTTTATCAGCGCTTAAATCCGGCAATTTGCGGTAAGTTTGTTCCGGATCTGACGGATCGAACTGGCAGATGGAACGGTATGAACAAAACTGGCACGGTGTATTTTCTTTTACTTTATAAGGCGTAATGTCGGTATCGCCGTCCAGGATGCCATTGCCGGCTTTTTGGTGCTTGCTGCGGACAAAATGGCGGATCATTTCCATATCGTCTTTTTGGACCGTTCGGGATTGGGAAGTTGAAATCTCGCCTTTTTTATTCATGCGCACCGGAATGACATTGGAATAGCCTTCAATGTCACTGTCCATTGCCCGCACGACTTCAGAATCCTCTACGATGAGCCCATTCATTTTGAACGATTTAGCAACTTCTTCTTCAATTTCTTCCGCCGTCATCAGTTTCGTCAACTTCAGCATCGGATTGTGCATATGGAAATACAGCACACCTGCCGGCTCTGCTTGCGTACCGAGCCAGCGATCCGAATTGGCCAAGGCCACATCCAAATAAGTGAAGGTCTGCAGCGACAGGCCGTGGTAAACATCCCCAAGGTCGAGACCTTGCTTCGATGATTTGTAATCGACGATGCGGATATACGGCTTGCCGTTGATTTCCGTGGAGTCGATGCGGTCAATGCGACCACGCACATTCATTTGGCGGCCGCGCTTCAAGGCAATATCAAGCGGCGGAATGGCTTCAGAACCGCCAAATCCGACGTCCAGCGCAACTGGCGCAAAACCGGATACTTTGGCATGGCGGCTGAGCATAAACGCAGTTTGGCGGATAATTCCTTCTAATTTATGCTGAATATAACGGTATCGGTGAGAACTGATTAAAATATAATTGACAAAATAAGGCGACAACTGCTGAATCGCCTCTTTGGCCAATTCCTGGCATTGTTTTTTGCTGAGGGATGCCCAGGAGATGCCCAGGCGGCTCACTTCATCCGATATCCATTTGACTGCGGCATGGAACAGGTCTCCCATCGCCGGCGCCGCCAATTTGTATTGGTCCCGTTCTTCAAGCCTTAGACCATATGCCACGTACTGGGCAAACGGGCAGCTGAAATACGTTTCCACACGGGAGACGCTCGATGAAACCGGCAGGCCATACAGCGGCTCTGCAATTTCTTCCCGCAATTGATCAGCCACATTGGCCTTGATCGGTTTGACGATCCGCTCAATGACAGATGCCCAAAACGGATCTTCGTGGTAGTAAGACAGCACGGCACGCCATTCAGCTGACAATTCACCGCCGCGCAGCTGCGACGTCAAATAAGCAAGGCTCGCCCGCGGATGCGAAATATAAGGCAAAGGCGAAGCGTCTTTCAACTCTTCAGGATCGATCACAGCAGGAATCCGTTCCAGTCCGAACATATCCTGTATTTTCTGGATATACAGCGAAGGCAATAAGGCTTTCCCTTCCTCATCAGCAATCGGATAAGAAACCGTCAAAAAATCAGAGGAAGCCGTAAACGTGCGGTAAGCGGTATAGGTTTCGTCCATCAAACGCATTTTTGAAGTAGGTGCAAGTTCAATGCCGATTTTCGCAAACCATTCCCGTTCGGCGTCTGTCAGCAAGCCTTCCTGCTCCATTCGCTGCGGCAAAACACCGTCATTGACGCCGATGACGAATACCGATTTGATGTCCATCAGGCGGGCCAAGTCGATTTTTGAAACCGTGATTTGGTCCAGTGAAGGCGGAATACGGGAAAACTCCAGCGTTTCAAACCCTTCATCTAAAATCTTAGCGGCTGTGGCGAGATTGATTTCCTTTTCGCCGAACATCAGTACAAACTGATCCAGCACTTCCACCCACTGCGTCCATGCCTGTTCGTGTTCAGTAGCCGCAAGCAGCCGGTGCTCGGATTCTTCCCGTTCTTTCAACGCCTGCAGTTTTTGGTAAACATTCATTTGTTCAACGAATAAATACAAGGCTTCTGCAAACTCTCTTCCTGTCGAACAAGCTTTCAGTTTTTCCTTTAACCCGGACAACGGTTCACGGATCAAATCGCGGACAGCATGCAATTCCATTTGGGCAGCCAGTTCCTCATCGGTTTGGATGCCTGTATGGAATTCCAGTCCTCGGTATTTCTTATAAAACCAGCGCTTCTCCTCAAACCAGCGTTCGCCGTAAATGCCGTTGGCGATGACGAAATTTTCGAGAAGGTCACTGCGCTCCCGCCATTTTGAAACGCTGCCTTCCGGGAAAAACAAATCCGTCTTCACTGCCCGGAACACCGGTTCATAGGAATAATTCGAGGTCAAGGCTTCCAGTACCGAACGGCTGAATTCGATTAAAGGATGATGCAGCATCGACTTTTTCTGGCTGATAAAATATGGGATATCGTATTGAGGGAAAATCGTATTGATCAATTCATCATAAACTTCCGGCTGCCGGTACAAGATGGCGATATCTTTATAGCGCATCCCTTCCTGGATTTGCCTGCGGATGGACCGCGCCATCGCATGCACTTCCGCTCTCCGGTTGGACGCTTCCACCAAAGAGATGGCACCGCTTGATTGTGAAGTAACGAGTGGATAATCGTCGAAATGTTCTTCAAGGTGAGCAAGTTCCACTTTGTTAAAACGCCACTGTTCGTCCATGTATACCGGATGGTCGACCTCTATGCCCTTTTGGCGCGCCTGTTCCGTTAACCGTGCGCCGGTATTGGCCGACTGATAAAAAATAGCCTGTTCGTCATTGGGGTCTGTTTGATTGTCCATCGGAAGAACGATGGTAACGTTCTTCGCATATTTCATTAGTTCAAATATAATTTCATACTCGCGTGCGGTAAAAGCGAAAAATCCATCAATATAAATTTCCGCAGATTTAACCGTCTCTGAAAACTTGATTTTTTCGGATAACAGCGCCAAATGTCCTTCGGAATCCACAAAGACCTTTCCTAGGCGGTTCTCAATTTCTTTCAATATCAGTTCCAAATCTGCCGCCTTGTCCAAAAGCGTCCGCGGAGCTCCAGCAGAAGCCAGGGACGACCGGATTGTTGTCAATTCTCCGCAATCAACACAATAGCGGGCGAACTCTTTGACCAATTGTTCAATCTGGTCAGTAAACCCTCTTTTTCCAGCTGCCCGGCGGAACAATTGGAAATCTTCCCTGTGCTCTTCCAGCAAACTGCGGATCAGCATGCGGTAGCCGAACGTATCCACTTCTTTCCGGCTGATGCCCCCTACTTCCTGCAGCACACGCCAAGCAAGGCGCTTGAACGTTACAGCCTGGGCACGAATCATCCCGCTCATCCCATAAGCCGACGATAAACGGTACTCTGTAGAAAATGACATCTGGTCCGGCACAATTAAAAACAGCGGGTTTCCGTCTCGGCTGCGTTTTAATTCCGCAGCAATTTCTTCCTGGATAAACCGGCTTTTTCCAGATCCGGCTCGTCCATAGATAATTCGCAATGACACAACGCCACTCCCCTTCTAATAGAACATTTGTTCTTATTATATATGAATAAGGTGCTGTTTACCAATTCCGGTGCCCCGTTACAGCTTCTCTTTCCTGTATTCTTCGCTTGCCCGGCGGAAGTCAGCTTCCACTCGCTTGTTGAGCCTTTTTTCCAGAATTTTTCCGATGACGTAGAGCAAAATGATGACCACCACCACAATCGCTGTGCGGACAGGCTGGGTGAATAAAGCCCGGATATCGTATCCTACGTAAGAAATCATAAACACCATAACCAATTTTCCAGCCATGACCGTCAGCAAATAATAATGCCTGCTGATATTTGATAAGCCCGCTACCACATTGACCAGTGCTGATGGCGTGAACGGAAAACAAAGAAGCAGGAACAGCGGCCCAAAGCCGTTTCGCTCCACCCACAAGATCAGCTTTTCTACTTTCTGGTGTTTCGTCATAAAATTCATGAATCGGGCGCGGCCGTATTTCCGGACCACCAGGAAAACCGCATAAGCCCCGAGCACTGAACCGCCCCAGGATAAAAGAAAGCCGATCCATAAGCCATATGCCGTTGCATTGGCGAACACAAAAACAAACAAAGGCAGAAACGGCAGAAAGGCTTCAATAAAAGGCAAGAGAAAACCGATCAACGGACCGAATGCCCGGTAGGATTGAGTCAATTCAATTATGTTTTCCATTGTGAAAAAATCAGACATGCACTTCATCCTTTGAATACATAGATTTTTCTTATTTCCTCATTGCACGGTACCCGCTGAGTATATTTCAGCAACGGGGAGATTGCGCACTTTTTGTTTTTGGGTAATTAAATGTTACAGAAAATCTGTCTTCAAAAATCAGTTAATATTGTGATATGCTATATTAATTACTTTACACTCTTTCTCCACATTTGGAAAATGAGTAATACATATGAAGAAGGAGCGAAACAGATGGACAGTCGGGGTTTTTCTGCTGGAGTAAAGTCCGGCAGCAGTATCGCCATCGGTTATTTCCCGATAGCTTTAACATTTGGTTTGCTTGCCAAGACGACCGGCCTTTCCTTGATTGAAGCAACGGCCATGAGTATTTTTGTTTTTGCCGGCGCTGCACAGTACATCTCATTGTCGCTGATTGCCGCAGGGGTTGCGCCGATTCTGATCGTCTTGAACACCTTTGTCGTGAATATTCGCCACTTCTTAATGACGGCGGCATTGAATGAAAAGATGCAGCCCGATGCCAGGTGGAAAAAAGCCCTATACGCGTTCGGCATCACAGATGAATCTTTTTCTGTGCTGGCTATCCAACAAGGCAGTCGGCTGAAAACGAGTTTTGCGGCCGGCGTTATTCTCATCTCTTATAGCAGCTGGGTGGTTTTTACTGCAGTCGGGCACTTGATCGGCGCAAACCTGCCTCAGTTTCTGCAGGCTTCCATGTCCATTGCATTGTATGCCATGTTCGTCGGCTTGCTTGTTCCGTCCATGCGCAGAAACCGGAAAGTGGTAAGTCTCGCTGCAATCGCCGGCCTTACCCATGCCTTTTTTTATTTTACAGAATGGCTTTCGACGGGCTGGGCCATCTTGGTGGCCACTCTAACTTCTGCTATAGTAGTTGAACTGATTTCACCGAAAGAAAGGAAGTCTTAAATGGGAGCTTGGTTCTGGTGGATGATTCTTGGAATGGCTGTCGTCACTTATATTCCGCGTGCCATTCCGCTGACTTTTTTAGAAGGGCGGGAGCTTCCGGCTTCTGTCCAGAATGTTCTTCGCAACATCCCTTACGCGGTTCTGGGCGCACTCATCTTCCCTGCCATTTTCTTTATACAGGAAGGAAATGTCTGGTTCGGAGTGGTCGGCGCTGCTGCTGCGTTCGGACTTGCTTTTGCCGGCGCCAACGTAATGATCGTCGTATTGGGTTCTATCGCCGCCTTGGCATGCTACAGTCTGTTCTTTATGTAAAATAAAAAAGCCGTCACTCATTTTCATGAGTTTCGGCTTTTTTTGAGCGTTTATACATATTTGAAGCATACCAGAACCCAACAGTCAGGGAGGCGGCGTTCACAACGTATAAAAGCCATGTATTCGTATATCCTGCATAAACTGCCGCTGCAATCAGCGCGACGGTCAAAACCAATCCCACGACGTGGTTAAATGTCACTCTCGTGAACAACACGACAAACAATCCCGGCAGCAGCAGCGACAATAAAAACTTCGTGAACATCGATTCCATCACTTAAACTCCTCAGTTGACAACAATCAGACCTAAGCGGTGATGATCGTGCCGGAATATGACGTGCTGGCGGAGCCTTAATTCATTATTATGGTCAACAACTTCCAGACGGCAATGTGCAGCATTCACTTGAATCGCTTGATACAATTCCGTTTCGTTTGAAACAGCCAGGCCATTCACTTTCCGGATGACTTCCCCGCGCTGCAAGCCCATTTTATGTGCCGGTGAATCAGGAAGAACATCGACAATCATGACGCCTTCCGCTTGCGGAGTAACAGCATGGTTGCCCCTCCGCTCTTTCTGTTCAAAATAGACGGTAATGGCAATGCGGCCGATTACACCAAGCACCAATGCGATGATTACCATTGGAGCCCACAGCAAGCCCAGCAAGCCCAGAAGCATGATGCCGATGCCCAATTGCCATGTCATTTTGCCGATTTTAGGGAACAAATAGACAGGCAAGGTTTTCCGGGTACGGTTTTGGAAACCGAACACAAATGGGAAAAGAATGAACGAAAATGCACTTTCTCCAATTGGAAGCTGCGGCCAATAAGGCGCTGCTTCTTCAATCAGTGAACCCGGTACGACAAGCAGCAGAGGAATCAACCAAAGGCGCTTGGAACCATAAACCGCCGCTTTCAATCCCCGGGAAGATTTCTCGAGTTGCGGTGAAGCTGAAGCAGCACCGTTTTTGCTGATCAGCAGCCCTTCTGCAATTACCAAAGCTCCCGCTAAAAGTGCCACAGGCAATAACCATTCCAAGGCGATTGCATAGCCATTAAAATCGGTGAATCCAAGATTCAGCGACCAGCCATTTGCATCAAATAGCCAGCTAAGACCTATCGCAGCCGCCGCTAAATAGATAAACGAACCAGCAGAATAAACTCCCGAAACGACCATTAGAATGCTGATAATGCTTAAAGCAGCCAGCCATTCCAGCGGCACCACCAATCCGGCACCTGCGAAAACGACTGAAAAAATGACGGCATACTTCAAGCCGTCTTTCAGAAATCCGGAAAATTCGGTCCAGCCCCAAACGATTCGGGTACGAAATATTTTCCGCTCCCGTTTTACGCGGAAATATCCTAACATAATAGCCGCAATCAGCGCTATGTATAAAAGCGGGTTAACAAAAATTCTTCCTATGTCTAGCAGTAGATCCATTATCACTTTTCTTTACACCATCCTATCACTTGCAACTAAGGCTTCAATTCATTGTACCAAACAACTGAAGGCTCCGGCACTTCTTTTTGAGTTAATTGAAAGCTGCACCCAGCTGCGCCAAAATATCTTCTGTTCCTTCTATGCCAGCCGACAGCCGGACTACTTGGCGAGTCACGCCGATTTTTTCTTTTTCTTCTTCTGATAATGCGCGATGGGAAGTTCCGTAAGGATAGGAGACGGTTGTTTCAACTCCCGCCAAAGTCGGGACAATCTGAATCCAGCCGAGCGATGAGAAAAACTTGGAGACATCCACAGATTCGGGAAGAGCAAATGTCACAATGGCCCCTTTTCCAGGGTACCAGACTCGTGCTTTGTCTTTTAGGAATTCTGCAATCGCCTGGGCATTGGCCGTTTGGGCTTTCATGCGGAGCGCTAGGGTTTTTATGCCGCGCAGTGTCAGCCAAGCTTCAAATGGGCTGAGGTTCATGCCCATGTTGACGATGCGATTTGCAGCAAGGGCAATCAGCTCCTTGTCTCCTGCAAGAACGCCGGCCGTCACATCACTATGCCCGCCCAAATACTTCGTGGCGCTATGGGCGACAAGGTCAGCTCCCAATTCGAAAGGACGAACGGCATAAGGTGTTGCAAACGTATTGTCGATCATCACTTTAACGCCGTAACGCTTTTTAAGCTGGACCAGAACTTCAATATCTTCTACACGCAAAAACGGATTGGTGATGGATTCGCTGAACAATAGCTTTACCTCTGGAAAATCAATCAAGTTCTTCTCAATTTCACTGATGTTGGAGAAGTCTACAAAATGGACGCCAATGCCTAAGCGGACCACTTCTTCCTTCAGCAAATGAAAAGTTCCGCCATATACATCCTGGGCAGCGAGGACATGATCGCCCGCTTGCACGACCGCCAAAATGCCGGCGAGGATTGCAGACATGCCGGATGAAGCTGCGACGCCTTTTGGAGCTCCTTCCAAATTCGCCACCGTTTCCCCAAGGGCATCGGTATTCGGATTGGCCGTACGTGAATAAAGATACGTCCCATTGCCTTCATAATACCCTTCAAGCTCTTCGAGTGAAGAGAACGAAAAAGCTGAGGTTTGATACAGCGGCATAACTTTTGGATGAATCGTCCGTTCTCCTGCTTTCGCAGTGTGCACTGTTTTCGTTTCCATCATATCCATTGTTCCAGCCCCTTAATCGATATTTGCAATCAGTTCTTCGATCATTGTTTCGTTCATTGGACCAACAATTTTGTTTTGCACCCGGCCATCCGTATCAAGGATATAACTGGTCGGAATCGTCACTGTCTGATAGATGGATCCAATCTCGCCTTCTTTATCCATGGGAATCGGAAATGTCAGCCCATACTCGTTTACAAATGTTTCGACTTTATCCAGCCCCCGGTCTTCAGTCGTCAAATTGACAGCCAGGATTTCAACATTCTCCTGGTCTGCCTGTTCTTCAAAGTAGTCTTGCATATGCGGCATTTCTGCACGGCAAGGAGGGCACCAAGTTGCCCAGAAATTCAAAATCACTTTCTTCCCCTGGTAATCGGACAGTTTAACCGCTTTGCCGTCCAAAGTAGTCAGTTCAAAATCAGGAGCTACTTCCCCTTTGGCCAATCCTTCCTTCGTGGCCAGAAAATCGACATCGCTGCCTAAAGCAATATTATCAAATTCAGTTGTATTTTCAATGTTATTTTTTACAATGCCAACTACGACAATGCTGATCATTGCAGCAATTACCAGCAAGCCAATCCACTTTTTCGGCATAGCCCATTCACCTCATTCATCCTTCATCATACGATAAAACCCAATCATTATGCCACTGCTGCAGAGATTTAATCATGGCTTTTATGTGAAAGTGGTTCTTGTGCATCCGAACAAAAAACAGCCGGCATCATAAGCGATGCCGGCTGAAAAGATGACCCCGCTTTAGCGGGCAGCAGAAGATGAATCCTCAGCTGATTAAAACTTGTTTTATAGAGAAATATAGTTTGCAGGGTTAACTGCATTTGTACGTCCGCCATTCCATGGGCCTACATGAATTTCAAAATGCAAGTGAGATCCGAACGAACGGCCTGTGTTCCCCATTTTACCAACGCTTTGCCCTTGGGTTACCGATTGCCCGACTCCAACACCGATTGAGCTCAAGTGAGCGTAAACCGTTGCATGTGTCTGTCCGTTGATGGAATGGGTAAGAATGACAACATTCCCATACCCGCCCATTGAACCGGCATAAGATACATATCCGCCTGCAGCTGCCATAACGTTTGTTCCTACGCTATTGGCGATATCCACGCCTTGGTGGAATTCCTGTCCGGCGCCAATATCACGCCAGCCGAATTTCGATGTATACCGGCCGGAAGTCGGACGGATAAAGTTTGAGCTCACTGCCTGCTTAACAGCAGGAGCTGAGTAAGTAGATGCCTGTTTAGGAGCCGGTGCGGAAGCTGCTGAAGAGCTTGACGATGCTGAAGTCTTCGCTCTTGCTGCTGCAGCTTCTGCTGCCGCTCTTTCTTCAGCCGCTTGGCGTGCCGCTGCTTCTGCAGCTGCTTTTTCCTGTGCGGCTCTTTCAGCTGCCAATTTGCGCTGGCGTTCTTCTTCCGCTTTACGGGCAAGCTCAGCCAAACGTTCTTGCTCAGCCATAATTTGCTGTTCCAGTTCAGCCGTCACGTCAATTGCTTCTTCGCGCTGCTGGACCATATTGGCCTTTTCAGATGCTAAACGTTTTTGTTCAGCCTGCAAGTCTTTAACCAGGCCAGCCTGTTGTGCTTTTTGGCCATCAAGAGAAGCTTTCAGCTTACCAAGCTCAGCGCGGCGGTTTTCCTGCTCTGCCAATTTGGTTTCAACTTGGGCTTTTTGCTTTGCAAGAAGCTCTTTATCTGCGGCTTGTTCGCGCATGATTTCACGGTCTGCATCGATCAATGTGTTAACTGCTGAAAAACGGTCGATAAAATCAACAAAGCTGTTTGCGCCAAGCAAGACATCTATGTAATCCACGGATCCGCCGCTCAATTGAATCGCACGTGCGCGTTCCTGCAACAAAGCGGTTCTTTCATCAATTTTGCGCTGCAGTTCTTCAATCGAAGCCCGCAATTCTTCTATTTCACCTTTTGTTTGTTCAATATCGCCTTCAACGCTTGCAATCTTCGCTTTTGTTTCATCGATTTTTGCATTCAATTCGTTGATTTGCGCCATGATTTTTTCTAAAGTGGATTGATTTTCAGCCATTTCATTATTTTTCTGGCTAATGCCGGAATTCAATTCACTTTGTTGTTGCTGTGCTTCCTGCTTTTTTTGTTCAAGTTCACTTAGCTTATCCGCACTGGCTGTCGGTACTAAAACCGACAACGCTAGTACAGAAGATAAACCAGTCAACATCCATTTCGACTTTGGCTTCGACGTCAAGTTCGTGTTCCCCTTTCGGATTTACGTTCTTATCTATCTCTAGTTCTGTGTTTTGGATTCTTGTTGTCTGTTCTCAGCGATCTTAAACGCGCAAGAATTTCCGGATGGACATAAAGCTGCCCCAAATACCGATAAAGACACCCATTACTAAGATCAATGCACTCACTTGGTAAACAAGTGGAGTGAAATCCAGTATCTGGACAAGTTCGCCGCTTAGTTTCGGCTGCGTAAATTCAGTAATATTGTAATACAATGCGGCAACTAAACCGATTGGAATGATGGAACCCAATAAGCCGAGCCACATGCCTTCTAATATGAATGGAATGCGGACAAACCAGTTTGTCGCTCCCACTAGTTTCATAATTTCGATTTCGCGCCGTCTCGCAACAATCGTAATGCGGATCGTGTTTGAAATAAGGAACATTGCTGTAAATAGCAATGCGAGGATCAAGACCAATCCTACATTGCGGCCTGTATTCAAAAACTTGAATAGTTTTTGAATCTTGCCTTCGCCATATTCCACATTTTGAATATTTCCGATTTTCGCTATTTCCGCAGCAACATTCTCTGTTTGCTGTGGGTCACTCGCTTTTACATAAAAAACATCGAACAAGGGATTGCTTTGTTCGAATAAGCTGAGCTCGTCCCCAAAATCAAGGACCAAGTCTGTTAACTCTTCTTCTTTAGTGGAAAAATCGACTGATTCAACCCCTGGCATATCTGTAATAATTCTTTCTATATGCTTAGTCCCTGTTTCATCCGCTTCGAGAGAAACAAAAACTTTGATTTCTACATCATTTTCTAAATCCTCGGCCACTTTGTTCAAGTTCATCATGATCATCACGAACACGCCAACAAGCAGCAATGTCACAGTTACAGCACTGACGGATGCAAATGTCATCCAGCCGTTTCGCCCTAAACTCTTTAAACTTTCACGAAAATGGCGCCCTAATGTTCTAGGCTTCATAGCCGTAGTCACCTCCGGCCACATCACGTACAATTAATCCGCCTTCAATGGCAATAACCCGATGTCTCAATGTATTAACAATCTCACGGTTATGGGTTGCCATTAAAATGGTTGTTCCGCTTGCGTTGATTTGTTCAAACAAATTCATAATATCCAGCGACGTTTCAGGATCCAAGTTCCCCGTAGGCTCATCGGCAATGACCACTTTCGGCCGGTTGACGATTGAGCGGGCAATTGATACCCGTTGTTGTTCCCCACCCGACAATTCCGTCGGGAACATTCTTGCTTTATGTTTCAATCCCACCATATCGAGCACCTTCATAACGCGCTCACGGATTTGGGAAGGAGATTCTTCAATAACTTCAAGAGCAAATGCTACGTTTTCATAGACATTTAGTCTCGGCAGCAATTTGAAATCTTGGAATACAACACCGATTTGCCGGCGAAGCAACGGTACTTTTTTGTTTTTTAATGTAGCAATATCAATGCCGTCCACTAGCATTTGGCCTGAGGTTGGACGTTCTTCGCGATACATCATTTTGATGAAAGTCGACTTCCCTGCTCCACTCGGACCTACTACATATACGAATTCGCCTTGCTCGATTTCAACGTTCATTCCGTTGAGAGCAACGATGCCATTCGGATATTTTTTGTAGACATTCTTCATTTGAATCATTTAATAACCACCTATATTAATTGAGTTTCCCTAAGCTGATATTCGTCTTCAAAAATTCCGGCATGCTCATTATAACATCCTAAACCTATTTTTTTATTACATTTATGTATCAATTGAGTGGTGTTGATGAAATATAATGTTATACAGGCATAAAGTTTTTCCCGTTTCTTCTATTTGTTAAAAATAAGGTATTTTAGACTAATTCATATTGCAAATGGATGCTTAAAAAGCAAAAAAGCAATAAAAAAACCGGCTAAATTAGCCGGTTTACTTTTTCTCTGATAACCATTTTGCTACAGCATCTGCCTCTTCGCCTTCAATTATATCGGGCGGCATAGCTCCCTGGCCGTTGTCAATAACGCCTCTGATTTCCTCTTCAGACAAACGAGAACCAACATCATTCAAAGCTGGGAAGTTGCCCGCACCTTCCAGATTTTCACCATGGCAGGAAATACAGTTTTGCTGAACAACCTGCTCAGGATCGATTGAAGTTTCTGATCCGCTGCTATCAGGTGAATCTGCAGGCGGTTCTGCTGCTTCGTCTCCGCCGCCTCCACATGCACCCAGTACTAATGCAGAACCGAACAATAACGCCATTAATTGCTTTTTCACGTATGGTCCCTCCTCACCTATTTTTGATACATAGTAAAGTATACCAAAGTTACGCCCTTTTAAAACCTTCCCCTAATACTTCCGCTGCATCCGAAACAATTACAAACGCCGAAGAATCTACAGTTTTGACCAATTGCTTTAGACGGGTGAACTCAGTTTGATGGACTACCACCATAATAATCGGCTTTTCGGTTTCAGTATATCCGCCGGTCGCGGTCAATTTTGTGACGCCGCGGTCGATTTCCTCATAAATCGCATCACGCATTTCGACCTGTTTATTGGTGATGATGTAAACCAATTTTGAGCGGCCAAAGCCAACTTGCACCAGGTCAATCGTTTTGGTCGTCAAATACAAGCCAATCAATGCATACAAACCTTTTTCAATATCAAAGACACTGGCGGCGGCAAGAACGATCATGCCGTCAATCAGTGCCACACTCGTTCCTAAAGTAAAACCGGTATATTTCGTAATGATTTGGGCAGCGAGATCCGTACCGCCAGTCGATGCCTGTCCTCTAAATACGATGCCGATTCCGATTCCAACTCCAATGCCGCCAAATATGGCTCCGAGCAGAGGGTTTAGCGTCCACGGTTCCCAGCTCGCTGTCAGGTAAACGACAAATGGCAAAAAGATGGTGCCGACTGCTGTCTTGATTCCAAAATTCCTGCCCAGCAAAATAATGCCCGCGATAAACAAAGGGATATTAAAAGCCCATTGCACAAAAGCAGGCGTCCATCCGAACAAACCTTTTAAAATCGTACTGATTCCACTGACGCCACCCGATGCTACTTCGTTCGGAAGCAAAAATACGTTAAATGCAATTGCCACAATGGCTGAACCGATAAGAATGCTGATATAATCCGCCACTAAATGCAGATAGGGATGCGGCTCCTGCCGATTACGCTGTTTTCTTTTGTTCATAATCTAATTTCCTCTTTCCTTCGTATGTTCACTTGAATCCTGTCAGAGTATAACAGACGGCCAAAGAGTTGTGAACTTCATCTGAATAAAGCAAAAAGCTGTGCCACTTGCCGATATTTCGACAAATGGCACAGCTTTTGCACTTCTGTGAAGTGAAACCAACTATTGCCTGGCTCGGGTTGTTGCTTAAAAGCAGTTATTATTGCATTTTTGAACGGAGCAGCGAATTGATAAATCCATCAATATCGCCGTCCATAACAGCCTGCAAGTTTCCTGTTTCATAATTGGTGCGGTGGTCTTTGACCATTGAATATGGGTGGAAAACGTACGAGCGGATTTGGCTTCCCCAGCCAATTTCTTTTTGCTCTCCACGGATTTCAAGAAGCTGGGCTTCCTGTTCTTCAATCTTTAATGCATACAATTTCGCTTTTAGCATCTGCATCGCTTTTTCACGGTTTTTGATCTGTGACCGTTCCTGCTGGCACGTAACAACAGCACCGGTCGGAAGGTGGGTAATACGGACAGCTGAGTCTGTCGTATTGATGTGCTGGCCGCCGGCGCCGCTTGCCCGGTACGTATCAATTTTCAAATCTTCCGTGCGGATATCGATTTCAATTTCTCCGGTAAATTCCGGCATGACTTCACAAGAAACGAATGACGTATGGCGGCGTCCTGAAGAATCGAACGGCGAAATACGCACAAGGCGATGAACCCCTTTTTCCGCTTTCAAATATCCATATGCGTTGTGGCCTTTGATGCCCAGTGTCACTGATTTAACGCCAGCTTCGTCTCCAGCAAGATAATCCAATGTTTCCACTTTGAATCCGCGCTTTTCAGCCCAGCGTGTATACATGCGAAGCAGCATTGAACACCAGTCCTGTGATTCGGTTCCACCGGCTCCAGGATGCAGTTCCAAAATCGCATTGTTTTTATCATACGGCTCGCTAAGGAGCATTGTTAGTTCATAGTCGCTTAACTCCGACATAAAAGTTTTCATCTCAGAATCGATTTCTTCGTGCAATTCTTCGTCATTTTCTTCACGGAGCAATTCCAGGGTCATTTCCAAGTTTTCCTGCGTCTCCATAAAACGGTGATACGTATTGACGATTTCTTTTAGGCCGTTCAATTCGCTGATAACAGTTTGTGCCGAATCCTGGTCGTTCCAGAATGTCGGGTCAAGCATCATTTCGTCTAATTCCTGAATCCGTGCCTCTTTGTTTTCTAAGTCAAAGAGACCCCCTAAAGTCCGCCAGCTTGCTGGCTGATTTGTCGAGCTCGTTGCGGATGTCTGCTAAATCCATCATTATATGTTTCCTCCTCAAAATAACACCGAAGAGCAGTATGCTCTTCGGTCTTTGTGCTTCCTATCTGTTTAGCTGCTGCCAGCTTTTAAACCTTTGCGGTTACGCCGTGGCAGTTCTTGAATTTTTTGCCGCTGCCGCAAGGGCAAGGGTCGTTGCGGCCAACTGTCATTTCTTTGCGGACAGGCTCTTTTTTCTTCTTCGGAGCAGGTCCGTCCTCTTTCGGATTGAAAGCTTGGCCTTTCGCCACTTCTTCGCGTTCCAAATTGTTGCGGATTTCCGCTTTCATTGCATATTTGGCAACATCGTCTTCGATAGCTTGAACCATGTCTTCAAACATCGCAAATCCTTCATTCTGGTATTCGCGAAGCGGATCATTTTGTGCATATGCACGCAAGTGAACCCCTTGGCGAAGCTGATCCATTGCATCGATATGGTCAATCCATTTTGTATCGATTGATCGCAGCAAAACAACTTTCTCAAACTCGCGCATGCGGTCCGGCGTCATTTCCTGTTCTTTTTCATCATAGCGTTTAATCGCTTCTGCTTTGATGAAATCGATTAATTCTTCCTGCGTTTTCCCTTCAAGATCTGCCAGAGAAATTGCATCTTCAGGAAGCAAGTTCGCTCCGATGACATCCACAAGTGTTTTCAAATGCCAATCTTCGGGCTTTTCCTCAGAAGTGTGGGAATAAACCATGCGTTCGATTGAACCGTTAATCATATTTTCCACTAACGCACGCATATTGTCGGTCTCCAGAACTTCCATACGCTCTTTATAAATGATTTCACGCTGCTGGCGCAGTACGTCATCGTATTGCAATAGGCGTTTCCGGGCATCAAAGTTATTGCCTTCCACGCGTTTTTGTGCGGATTCGACCGAACGCGTCACCATTTTAGACTGCAATGGCTGTGAATCGTCCATGCCGAGTTTCCCCATCATCGCACGCATCGAATCTGATCCGAAACGGCGCATTAAATCATCTTCAAGGGATAGGTAGAATTGCGTAACGCCGGGGTCTCCCTGGCGCCCTGAACGTCCGCGGAGCTGGTTGTCAATCCGGCGGGATTCATGGCGTTCTGTACCCAATACTGCCAAACCGCCGGCTTCCACGACGCCTTCGCCAAGCTTGATGTCAGTTCCGCGCCCTGCCATGTTTGTCGCGATTGTAACTGCGCCTTTTTGGCCGGCATTCAAAATGATTTCAGCTTCATGGGCATGATTTTTTGCATTCAATACGGAATGCTTGATGCCTTTTTTAGACAAGTAATCAGAAATGATTTCAGATGTCTCAATTGCAACCGTACCTACTAAGACCGGCTGCCCTTTGCTGTGGCGCTCGGCGATGTCATCGGCCACCGCTTTGTACTTGCCGGCAATGGAAGCATAAATTAAGTCTACCCGGTCATCACGGATGATCGGCTTGTTTGTCGGAATGGCAATAACATTCATATTGTAAATATTCCGGAACTCTTCTTCTTCCGTTTTTGCTGTACCTGTCATGCCGGAAAGCTTCTCGTACATCCGGAAGAAATTCTGGAAAGTGATCGTCGCCATTGTCATCGACTCGTTTTGGACCTCGAGGCCTTCTTTCGCTTCAATTGCCTGGTGAAGCCCGTCCGAATAGCGGCGGCCTTTCATCAAGCGGCCAGTAAACTGGTCAACGATGATAACTTCTTCGTCCTGGACAACGTAATCCACGTCTTTGTGCATCGTTACATGCGCTTTTAACGATTGGTTGATCGCATGATTTAGGCGAACGTGTTTGATATCGAACAGATTGTCGATGCCGAACGCTTTTTCGACTTTTTCAATGCCGTCTTCCGTCAGCACGACGCCTTTAGTTGTTTCATCGTACGCGTAATCCACATCTTTCATCAACAGGCGCGCAAAGGCATTAGCCTGCACATAAAGCTGGGCTGCTTTCGCTGCTTGCCCTGAAATGATAAGCGGTGTTCGGGCTTCATCGATTAAAATCGAGTCGACTTCATCGATAACGGCAAAATTCAGCGGACGCTGAACCATTTCTTCTTTGTACAGCACCATATTGTCGCGCAAATAATCGAATCCTAGTTCATTGTTCGTGCTGTACGTAATATCGGCAGCATACGCTTCCCGTTTCTCTTCTTTTGTCAAGCTGTTTAAGTTCAAGCCGACAGTAAGACCGAGCCATTCAAACAATTGGCCCATTTCCGTTGCGTCACGGCTTGCCAAGTATTCGTTGACCGTCACGACATGGACGCCTTTTTTCGAGATGGCATTTAAGTATACGGCCATCGTAGACGTTAAGGTTTTCCCTTCCCCTGTCTTCATCTCAGAGATATTGCCTTCGTGCAAAGCGGCAGCCCCCATGATTTGTACGCGGAAAGGATACATTCCAAGAACGCGTTTGGAAGCTTCCCGGATTGTGGCAAAAGCTTCCGGCAGCAAATCATCCAATGATTCACCGTTTGCATGCCGCTCAACAAATTGTTGTGTTCTTGCTTTTAACGCGTCGTCTGAAAGCGCAGCGTATTCCGCAGCCAGCGCTTCCACTCCGTCAGCTGTTTTTTCTAATCGTTTCAAATCCCGTTTATTCGGGTCAAATACCTTATTTAATACTCCAAGCATGTATAACCGCTCCCTGCGTAGTGTCCAGCAGCCTTTTCAACAGCTCCTGAATCGCTTTTGCTATTTATTTTAGCTCTAAGTCTCTTTGAATTATGCAACAACTGCTTTTCACTCCATGGCAAAAATTCTCATTATTCATTTTAACATTGCTGGTAACACGGTGCAAATAAAGAGAAGCTTTATATAAACGCATTCTACTCTCTTTTGGCCGTTCTTGGAAAGCTTTCTGGCTCCCCTGATCTGATTAGTTTGCCATTCGTTTTGGCAAAGGAATAATTCCCTTAATTATGTATGATTTTCAGCCAAAAGAAAAGCCTCTCAATCAAGAGAGGCTTTGCATTATTCTACGCTGGTTTCAATCAAGCCGTACGAACCGTCTTTCCGTTTGTAAACGATGTTGGTCCCGTTTGACTCTGCATCTGTAAATACAAAGAAATTATGCCCAAGCATATTCATCTGCAAAACCGCTTCTTCTTCATCCATCGGCTTCAAATCGAATTGCTTGGTGCGCACGATTTTGATGTCATCATCTTCACTATATTCATCATCGGCATCCCCGGTATCGTAAGCAGGGTTTGGCACTTGGTCTGCTGCGGCAAATGCCATTCCGATGCCTTCACGATCGCGGAATTTCCGGTTGATTTTCGTTTTATATTTACGGATTTGCCGTTCCAATTTCCCAACGATCAAATCGACTGCTGCATATAATTCATCATGCCGCTCTTCTGCACGCAATACAAGGTTTTTCATAGGAATCGTTACTTCCACTTTTGTTTGGCTGTGGTTGATTGCCTTTAAGTTGACCATTGCAGTTGCATTCGTTCCTTCGGGAAAGTACCGTTCAATTTTATCGACTTTCTTTTCGATAAACTCACGGATTGCGGGAGTTACTTCAATGTTATCGCCTTTGATATTAAATTGTAGCATATTAACTCCTCCTTCTTTTGTACCTGCTATACATTTCTATATCTTCCCTTATCTCTCCTGCTTAAAACGCGAAAAGTTTTGAGTTCGTGAAATTCAGGTAAAGAAAGTGACAAGGAGATGAAGAAAATGCTAACAAATAAAACAGTTATTGTTACTGGTGCTGCGCAAGGCATCGGACACAGCATCGCTCAGCTTTTCAAGAACGAAGGAGCACGCGTCATTGGACTGGACATTGAGGAAGTGGACATCGATGGAGTGGAGTACCGGAAATGCGACGTAGGAAATTTCGAAGAAGTGATTGAGGTTTTCTCCGGCATCCACAAAGATTACGGCGCTATTCATATTCTCATCAACAACGCCGGATTATCAGAATTCAAATCGATTTGGGAAGTTGACGAGCAAGAATGGGACCGTATCTTAAACACCAATCTAAAAAGCGTCTTTATCTGCAGCCGGGAAGCGGCCAGGTATATGACCGAAGACATCCGGTCGATTGTTAATATGGCTTCTACCCGTGCGTTCATGTCAGAACCAAATACCGAAACCTATTCGGCTTCCAAAGGCGGCATTTATGCATTGACCCATTCACTCGCTGCCACGTTAAGCGAAAAAGGCATTCGGGTCAACGCCATCGCACCCGGATGGATCCATACCGGTTCTGAGGAATTGCGCGGCATTGACCATGCCCAACATTGGAGCGGCCGGGTCGGCAATGGCGAAGACATCGCCCGAGCCTGCCTGTTTTTATGCGATCCACGGAATTCATTCATCACAGGCGAATGCTTGAACATCGACGGAGGCATGACAAGAAAAATGATCTATGAACACTAGAAAAGCGGAAGCGCCTGTCCAGTCCCGACAAGCGCTGGAGGATTTGAAAGCCATGGCGCTTTACAGCCATGGATTCAAAGCCGAAGCGACCTCGAGGGGCTAGGCGCTGCAACTGGACACTAGAAAAGCGGAAGCGCCTGTCCAGCCCCGACAAGCGCTGGAAACACAACTTAACATAAAAGCCTGCCGGAGGTCCGGCAGGCTTTAAATAATGGCTATTCGGGCTTTAATTTCTTCTGCAATCAGCATTTCTTTTGCTGAATCTGCAAAATACTCCACTCCATAAACCCACCCATTTGGAATTGCAGACTTCCACACCAATTCTCCACTTGCAGCAATATTTTCGTGATTGATCTTAAAAAAGAATTTAACAGCCACTGCCCCTACAGGCAATTCATGTTCAGAAAAAATTTTGGCTCCGCCTGGAGAAACATCCAGAAGCAAGCCAAAGATACGGCGCTGAACTTCATTTTCCCGCTGAATTTCCAAACGGATTTCAGGCGGTTTTCCAAAACTATAGCGATAACTTTCCATTCGATCCTGAAACATTGGACCGCTCTCCTTTCGCAGTAAAATTTCAGGCTAGCCCCGAATCAATGTCCATGTGTGGATTTCCTCAGCACCGGCATTTTTCAAAGTTTTGGCAGCCTGGCGCAAAGTTGTTCCCGTCGTATAAAGGTCATCGACTAAGAGAATTTTTTTCGGCACGGTTTCACCATTCCAAGCAAATAAATTTTCAACAGCCATTCGTTCTTTTTTGGACTTGGTGCCTTGTGTGGAGTCGCTTTTAATAAGGAAATGCTGATAGTTTATTTCTGCAGCATCCAGCAGCCGGTCCACTTGCGGAAAGGTCCGCTCCATTAATTTACTTGCATGCATTGGGATCGGTACGACTACGCCTCTTGGTTTTCGGAGTGACCGCTTCACCTCTTCAGCAAATACTTTCGAGAGTTCGACATCCTGCAGAAACTTGTAGCGATGCAAGAATGTTTTCATGGCTTCGGTATACTGGTATAAACTAGTGCCTGATGCGATATTCCCACCGTATTCAGTGGTTTCCCAATAGCTGCAATCTGTACATAATACGCTTCCAGGCAGGCTGCAAATGCTGCATCTTGGACCGTGGATCTCAACAAATTCCGCTTTGCACTTTTTGCAGACTGATTCTTGCCTGTTCCGCAATAGGAGACCTTGCCAAGTCGGGCTATAGACAACGGTTGCATCACAGAGCAAACATTTCATAGGCGGCTCCTCGCATTATAGGAAATGATCCTTTTTCTGGCTTTATCCATTTCTCTTGCAATGCCGTCATGGAAAAACAGCACGTCCCCTTCCGGCTGCTCGCTCGATCTTCCGGCGCGACCTGAAATTTGAATCAACGCAGAAGCGTCGAATATCCGGTCGTCTGCTCCGACTACAGCCACTTGAACATTTGGAATGGTAATTCCACGCTCCAGAATGGTCGAAGTCAATAACCCTGGAATTTCGCCTGTTCGCAGTTGCATCACTTTTTCTTTTCGGAGCGGATCCTGGGAGTGCACCGCTTCAATGCGCGGATCTAATTTTTGAAAAAGAGTGATGCTTTGGTCAATCAGTTCAATCGTCGGCAAAAACAACAAAAAAGGTTCTTGTTTCCATATCTTTTCCTTTATCCAGACTGCCAATTTGTTGGGGATCTTATTTTTCAACAAGCTTTTTTTGTAGTTCCAAAGCGGCTCAAAGCTTGGCACCGGCAAATCATAGCCATGGAAACGCCTGAAGATTTCGGAGCGGTCAGGAACTTTCTCCAGCAGCCTTTCTGAAGGTGTTGCTGAAACATAAACAACTGGTGCCGTTTCTTTTTTCGCCTTCATGACGGCCCGTTCGAGAGACGCATCATATGAATACGGAAATGCATCCGCTTCGTCGACAATCATCACATCGAACGCATCCTGAAAACGATAAAGCTGGTGGGTGGTCGCAATGACAATGTCGGCGAATCCCGCTTCGAACGGAGCTCCCCCATATAAAGTATGGACAATTGTATCGGGAAAGACCCTCTTGATGCGGGGCGATAATTCCAGTACGACGTCCGTCCGTGGAGCGGCAACGCACACACGATGCCCTTTTTGCAGGGCTTCAAAAATAGGCATAAACAATAATTCTGTTTTTCCGGCTCCGCAAACAGCGTATACGAGGTGTGATTTGTTTTGCTTCAGGCTTCTTGACACTTCACTTGACGCACGTTCCTGAAGGCTGGTTAGGGTGCCTGTCCAGGCGAATGAATGATTTTTCTGAGGAGATTGTGTTGGGTGCTTCCAAGTTATGAGCTCAGTGCAGGAACTGATGCGGCCCATGTTGATGCAATGCCGGCAGTAATAGCAGTCGCCTTCGCATTTGGAGCAATAAAATGAAATGATTTTTTGCGGGGAGGTTTCCAGGCAGCGGGCGCAAGCGCGGTTTTCTCCAATGCCTTTGCTGACGGCGATCAAGCCGTTGGAAATGTGTTCATCAATTAAGTCTTTTGAAAAGGGAGTGAAATTCCGCAGCCAAATTCGGCCCGTTAAAAATTCCTCCAATTCTTTCATCTGCATCTTCCTTCCGAGAAGTCGGGGGTCTGGATTGGTTATTTCTTTACCCAACCCAAACCCATTGAACCTTCTCCTAAATGTGTACCAATAACCGGTCCAAAATACGAAATGGTGAAATCGACGCCGGGACATAAAATTTCAAGTTCTTCCTGCCATTTTTTTGCTTCTTCCGGCCGATTCGCATGAATAATGGCGGCTTCGATTGCCTCTCCGGAAGCTGCATCTTCTTGAAGCATTCCCGCAATGCGATTCATCGCTTTTTTTCGAGTCCGGATTTTTTCAAACGGAACAATCATTTTGTTTTCGAAATGCAAAAGCGGTTTAATTTGAAGCATTCCGCCGACGATTGCCTGCGTATTGGAGAGCCTTCCGCCTCTGCTTAAATGCTTTAAATCTTCAACCATGAAATAAGAACGCATATTTTTTTTCATTTTATGGAGTTCCTCCATAATCGTTGCAGCGTCCGCTCCTGCATTCGCCATATCTGCAGCTCTCAAAGCATAGAACCCCTGCATATAACATGAAACTTCCGAGTCAAAGCTATGTACACTTGCTTCTTCCACCATTTCATTGGCCTGCTGCGATCCAGCGTAGGTTCCACTGATGCCGCTCGATAAATGAATCGAAACAATTTCATCATGCTCCCGTGCAAGTTCCGTGTATAAATTCACGAATTCTCCTAATGGCGGCTGTGAAGTTTTCGGGAATTCTTCTTTCGCTTTTTTATAGAATTCGTCTACATGCAAGTTTACTTCTTCTGCAAAAGATTCATTTTTGAAAGTCACTTGAAGCGGGATCATGCGAATGTTTTTTTCTTTCCGGAGTTCTTCCGGCAGATAAGCCGTGCTATCTGTAACAATTGCTGTTTTCATATTAAATCAGCCTCCATTGCCAGTTTACCAAAAAGAAAACCCAATAGACATATAAAAAAACTTTCTGGAAAATCTTCCAGAAAGTTTCACTTCATGCATATTGCTCCAGCGAGTTTTTGAAATTGCACTTATTGCTCCGAACTTACCCGAAATTAGATTTTTTACTGATTCCCAATAAAATGCAAGCTGCTGACGCGCCACTCATTTCCCTCTTTTTTAAAGACGACTACTTGGCGTCCGGATTGTTCGGTGGCTTTTTCGGAATTCGGGTCTTTCACAGTCACGATATTTGTCGCATACACTTCAGCTCTGTTTTCTTCATACTTTACGATGGTTTCATCGCTTGTTTTGTATGTCGTATCATAAGTAGCGAAAGTGTCCTCCAATGCCTTTCGGTCTTCTTCCCGGTCAAAGCCTTCGGGATTTTCCGAAATGACGTTCATGTACCGGTTCAAGTCTTCCGCATTAAAAGCTTCAATATATTCCTGGTAAGCCGCTAGAATAGCAGTTGCCTCTTCTTTGGGCACATCCGCTTGAATAACCTTCCCATCGTCTCCCAATGTAAAGCCCACTTCTTTATCTTCCATCCCATGGTCGACCGCATTGTTTTCATTCGCTGAATTGCCGTCATCCGCTGTATTCTGATTTCCTGTGGCCTCTTCTGAATTGGAACATGCAGCCAGTGTAAGCATTAAAGCTAGAACGATCATTATTTTTTTCATCAGGCATACCTCCTGCGGTTCATTTTGACATAGCGGATCTTGAAATACAATGAAGAAACTGTGTCGAATTCCTTACACCAAAAAGGCCTGCAGCAAGCTGCAGGCCTTTTTAAAAGTAATTCACTTATCTTACTTCCACCCAGCCGTTTTTAATCGCTGTCACGACTGCTTGAGTACGGTCATTCACTTGCATTTTCTGCAAGATGCTCGAAACATGGTTTTTAACCGTTTTTTCAGAGATAAACAGAGTTTCACCGATTACCCGGTTGCTTTGGCCATCCGTCAATAATTGAAGGACTTCGCTTTCGCGTTTTGTCAGCAAATGATAAGGACGGCGGATTTCCGTTTGGTGGAACGACCCTTTGTTTTCGCGTTCGCTTAATCTGCGGAACTCCATTACCAGATTGCGGGTAACTTTCGGATGCAGATAAGAACCGCCTTTTGCCACGACTTTAATTGCTTGGATAATCGCTTCTGCGTCCATTTCTTTCAGCATGTAGCCAAGCGCTCCGGTTTTCAAAGCATGGGTAACATAAGATTCATCATCGTGAATTGACAGCATAATGACTTTGGCATCCGGATATTTCTCCATTAATTCACCCGTAGCCTCTACGCCATTTTTTTGTGGCATATTGATATCCATCAATACCACATCAGGGCGATGCTCTTCATATAATTTCGTCACTTCTGTGCCGTCTCCGCCTTCTGCGACAACTTCAAACGAATCTTCAAAGTCGAGAATTCGTTTAACCCCTTCGCGGAATAGCTGGTGATCGTCAATAATAATAATTTTCGTCATTATGTTGTCCTCCTCAAATACCTTATCTTATCCATCAGTTTTCAACGGGATTTGAAACATCAACACTGTTCCGTTACCCAGAGAAGAGTTTATGTAAAAATCGCCGTCTACTAAATCAATGCGTTCTTTCATTCCGATCAAGCCGAATGATTGGTTCTTTACAATGCTCTGGTCGAACCCTGAGCCGTTGTCTTTCACCACTAAGGTGACGTGGTCTTTTAGCCATTCCACATTCACTTCTATGGATGAAGCTTTGCCATGCCGGATGGCATTTGAAACGGCTTCCTGCACCAATCTAAAAATAGATGTCTCGTAATTCCCAGGCAGCCTGACTTCTTTTCCGCTTGTATGGAATAGCAGCCGCGTGCCTTGGTTATAATCTTCGATTGTTTCCAGATATTTTTTCAGAGTCGGCACAAGCCCCAAATCATCAAGAGCCATCGGACGCAAATCGTAAATAATTCTTCTTACTTCGGTAAGCGCATCCCGAACCATTTCTTTTAACGAAGATATTTCCTTAAAAGCCGGTTCCGGCCCTTTTTCTCTGTAAGTTCTCTCAATCAAATCCGATCGAAGCAGAACGTTTGCCATCATCTGGGCAGGCCCGTCGTGAATTTCCCGGGACAGCCGTTTCCGCTCTTCTTCTTGCGCTTCAATAATACGCAAGCTATAATCTTGCTTTAGCTTCACGCTGTCAATCGCTTCCCCGATTTCAGGATGGTCTGAAGCCAGATAGTTGATTGTGACATTTAAACGATTGACATGATGCTCTGCCTGTTCAATCGTCTGCAGCAGTGTTTGCAGCCTGCGCTGCAGCCGGTCCCTTTTTTGGCGGTACTGTTTTTCTTCAGAACGGTTCACAGACAATTGAACTTGCAATTCATTTGCTTGTTCGTATGCCTGCCTAACCTCGATTTCCGAAAATGAATTAAAAAACTTAGACACTTCAGCGAGACGTCTCCGGGCTGCCCGGGTTTTTTCTTCAAGCAGGTCTCCGGCTTTTATGACACGGGTAATATTTGTTCGCACATCTTCAAGTTCGTCTTTCATATCTTCATAACTTTGGCGACTTTTTTCACTGATGACGAAAATATCCTGCTTTGAACTTTCCATTTTCTCCAGCACTTCATTAAAAATGGAATCTAACGCTTTCATATCGAATTTTTTAGCCATTTTAAAACCGCCTTAGCTATACTTAACTGTATATTAGGGAAAAATCCTTGCACCTTTATGCCTGTCACAGCTTACACAAGTATAACACTTTATAAGGAAAGCCGTATTAAAAACACATTACAAATTATCTGATTATATTCTACACTAGGGGGAGCCAAAATGCGAGAAAATTACAAAACTATCGGTGAATTAACAGAATGTGAAATTATTATACAAAAATCACGTTTTATCGGCTATGCCAAGCGGGCAGAAACCGAAAAAGAAGCTCTGGATTTTATTGAATCGATTAAAGCAAAACACCGCTCTGCCAATCATAATTGCTCCGCCTATTTAATAGGAGAACATGATTCGATCCAAAAAGCGAATGACGACGGAGAACCAAGCGGCACTGCCGGTTTTCCTATGCTGGAAGTATTAAAAAAGCAAGGATTAAAAGATGCAGTTGTTGTAGTTACCCGCTACTTCGGCGGCATTAAACTTGGAGGCGGCGGTTTAATCCGGGCATACGGCAAAACAACGACAGAAGCAATTGCCGCATCAGGCGTGGTTGAACGTCGGCTCCATTATTTGATGAAAGTGACAATCGATTACAACTGGCTGGGGAAAGTGGAAAACGAAGTCCGCAATTCTGACTACCCATTAAAAGACATTCAGTATACGGATGGGGTCTCTCTTTTAATTTATGTACCAAGAGATAAAAAAGAAGTTTTTACAGGCTGGATCAACGAAATGACCAACGGGCAAGCTGCAATTGAGAGCTTGGAAAGCGAATTTCTGGAATTCAAAATTGAGTAATCATTTTCATTTACGAATTTCCTGTCTCACTGTATAATAGACAGAACCAAAGTAACCATATACGAAAGTCCTACAGAATTTCACTGATATATTTGAAAGTTTGGATGAAGCCAATTGACTATTCGGTTAGCCCATTCCGAAATAGAGGAGCCATAACAATGAAACGTAAAAATTACCGAAAGAAAAAGTCGAGAAGGCTGGCTGTTAAAATTGCTGCTATAGCGGTAGTTTCGCTTATTGTCTGCGGCTCTGCCTTTGGGATTTATTTATGGAAAAAAGCGGAGTTGGCGGCCGACCGGTCGTTTGAAACAGCGGGTGACCGAGAAATGTCGGATTTGCGAGATGAACAAGTTGAACCGTTGCACGATAATGTTTCCATTCTTTTCATCGGTGTAGATGACAGCGAAAAGCGAAGCCAAAGTACTGATAACATCAGATCAGATGCATTGGTGCTTGCTACTTTAAATAATGCGGACAAATCGATTAAATTAGTGAGTATTCCTCGCGATACGTATACTTACATCCCTGATGCTGGATATGAAGATAAAATTACACATGCTTATGCCTATAATGGTCCGAGTTCAACGATTGAAAGTGTGGAAGAACTCTTAAATGTTCCCGTCGACTATTACGTGCGTATGAATTTTGATGCTTTTATTGACGTAGTGAACGCACTTGATGGCATCGATGTGAATGTTCCGTATGATTTTAAAGAACAGGACGAAAACGATAAAAAAGATGCAATTTCTTTAGAACAGGGTTATCAGACATTAAATGGCAGTGAGGCACTCGCGTTGGCCAGAACTCGTCACTACGACAATGATATTGAACGCGGCAAACGGCAGCAAATGATTATTGAAAGCATTATGAACAAAATATTATCTACTTCTTCCTTCTCAAAATACGATGATGTGATTGATGCAATTGGCGATAATATGAAAACTGATTTAACTTTTAAAGATATGCAGTCATTTTTCAATTATGCTAAGGGCGGCAAACCGGATGTAGACACACTGACGTTAACTGGCTACGATGATATGAGCACTGGTGTTTATTATTGGCAGCTTGATGAAGAATCATTAGCAGAAGTGCAGGATATCTTAAAAAGCCATTTAGGCCTGCAGCCTGACACTTCAACATTATCAGACAGCAGTGAAACAGACATAGCCGTCGAACAATAACTGAAGATGAAATCGAATAAACCGCAGCTTTGCTGCGGTTTTTATTATGCACAAAAATAAAAGGATCGAACGTTAAGCAGTACGCTTTTCGTTCGACCCTTTTATTTTCCAAAAAATTTCACAAAGTTAATGAGCGGACGATAGTTCTTCCCTGCCAAGCCCACAACTTCCACAAACAATTCGATAGTAATCAGCATAACACTAATGAGCAAAATCCCGCCCCAAAGTGTCGCTTGGGAGAATAACAGCGCTGCTAGCCCAAACAAAGCAGCTATCCCATAAATAATCAGTACAGTCTGACGATGGGAGAATCCAATATTTAATAAGCAGTGGTGTAAGTGTGATTTGTCAGCTGCTGAAATTGACTGTTTCTCGCGCACTCTGCGGACAATCGCAAAAAACGTATCCGAAATCGGAACTCCCAGCATAATAATCGGAATGATCAACGCTACTACGGTAACGTTTTTGAAACCCATGAGAGCGAGGACCGAAATCATAAACCCTAAGAACAAAGCTCCGGTATCGCCCATGAATATTTTGGCTGGATGGAAATTGTAAAATAAGAATCCCATAGAACTTGCAGCAAGTATTGCCGCCGATGCCAGTACAAAAGGATCTCCCATTATAAAGGCCATAATAGCCAATGTGATTAAAGCGATGGTTGACACTCCTGCTGCCAAGCCGTCTAGTCCGTCAATCAGGTTAATGGCATTTGTGATTCCGATAATCCATATAATGGTCAAAGGAATACTGAAGTACCCGAAATCCAATTCGCCGCCAAAAGGCAAGTTGATGTAGGAAATTTCCAGTCCT
This sequence comes from Planococcus chinensis, assembly GCF_020071995.1. GTDB lineage: Bacteria > Bacillota > Bacilli > Bacillales_A > Planococcaceae > Planococcus > Planococcus chinensis_A. Next base: position 313,487 of record NZ_JABWTK010000002.1, read on the forward strand.
CCGCCGATTACAACAATCGCAGCAGCAATAAATTGCCCAAGCAATTTTGCCTTAGCTGTTATTTCGTACATATCATCTAAAAATCCGGTAGCTGTTATTAGCAACGCTCCAATTAATATCGCTGTTGAAATCGGGATAAATGCCGGTTCTACAGCATTAGAAATTGATTCTTCCGGCAAAAAGATAAAATAGCCGATTATAAAAGAACCGAATATGGCTAAACCACCCAGACGCGGCATTATTCTCGCATGAACTTTTCGATAATTTGGACGGTCAACTGCTCCTATCCGAAATGCTAACCGTTTAACAATCGGAGTCAGAACTATTGAAGCAATAAATGCTATAACCAAAGTTAGGTAAAGCATGTCTTTCCTCCTTATGACTTCTAAGTCTATAAATATATCCATGATAATAATAGCATGCCCTCTGAAAAAAACATACTTATGTATTAAAATTTCCTATTATAGCATTGGACGCATTTAGGAATGGAAAGGTTTCAAGCAATAGAAATGGGCGCTTGGCCATTGAGACAAATCCTCTTTTTCTAAGTATTCCCACTTTCATGCTTTCTAATCCCTCCATGCGGCTCTTGTACAAAATCTGGCATCAGCCAGCCCAATTGCCATCCTACTTTTTCGAATGGTATTATTTAAGGTTTTTGATAAATTTGAAGCAATACAAAACCTTTCCTGACTTGTACAATGTTTTTTCTTTCAGCATACTTTTTCTTCTCGCAGGTCAGTTTAAAGATAAGCCCACTTACAAAATAATTCTATCCAAACAATCTGCCTAATTACTATACATATTCCTATGAAAATCTAAGATAAGTGTTATAATATAACTATAGTTTGAATATTAAAACAATTCTATTTTAGGGGTGCATTCCAAAATGAATGGCAATCTGGAATTTTATGCAAGATTGACTGAATGGACGCCATGGGATGAAGCTGCAGTTTTGAAAATGCAATATGAAAAACGCGCTGAATTGGCTAAATCGATCACTTGTGTAGGATTACTTGTCGACTTGTCCATGGACCAGCATTTTGAGGTGCGAAAAGGAGTCGCGGAAAATCCAAATACACCGCTGACTACTTTAAAGCGCTTGGCAGAACAGGATTTTTGCAGCAGCGTGCAGAATGCTGCACATGAAACATTATCCGCACTTATATAAATTCACATTAGAAAACTTCCAGCGTTGGCCGGAAGTTTTTCTCTGCCCTTTTGCTATGTTTAACTTTCAAGCTAACGGCTATATAGAGAGTAAGACATTAAAACAGGAGGTTTTTGGATGAGCAACAGCGAAAGCATGTCTGATAAATTAAAAGGTGCAGTAAACAAAGGCAAAGGCGAAATGAAAGATCAAGTCGGCAATGCTACTGGCGACCACAAAAAACAGGCAGAAGGCAAGATGGATAAAGCTAAAGGCGATCTTCAAGACACAATCGGCGATTTAAAAAAGGATAACAAGTAATTTATGAATGAAGGATCCGGCTGCACTGGCAGCCGGATTTTTTTGTTTTAATTAAAGTTTTCTAAAATTCAGGATATCAGGTATAATATGTTCTTGCGCATATTGATTTAAAAAGGAGCATTACGATGCAAAAGAGAACGCTTTCTTTAAGTGAATCCATCACGGTAGGGTTGATGCTTTTTGCACTTTTCCTGGGAGCCGGCAATATCATTTTCCCTCCCTTTCTTGGCCAATTGGCAGGTGACAATATTATTCGGGCTATTATCGGTTTTTTATTGACCGGGGTAGGGCTTCCGCTTCTGGGCATTTTGGCGATAGCAAAAGCCGGCGGGGATTTACAAACGATTGCAGGTCGTGTCCATCCGGTATTTGGCATCATTTTTACTTCTATCGTTTATTTGGCGATCGGTCCGTTTTTCGGCATACCGCGAACTGCAACCGTGTCATTTGAAATTGGAATAGCGCCTTTCCTTCCTTCTACTGCCACTTCATCATTTTGGCCGTTATTTGTTTTTACTATTATATTTTTTACCATTACCGTGTTGTTTTCCATTAATCCATCCAAGCTCGTTGACCGCATCGGTAAAATATTGACGCCTATATTAATTGTGGTAATTGGGTTATTAGCAGTGAAAAGCTTGCTCACTCCTATGGGAGAAATTAAGGAACCCATTGGAAATTATAAAACAGATGCTTTTTTTGAAAGCTTCCTGCAAGGCTACTTGACGATGGATGCAATTGCAGCCCTTGTTTTCGGGATTGTCATCATTGAAGCCATTCGTGCAAAAGGAGTCGAAGACAAAAACAGCATCCTTAAAACGACTGCTTTTGCCGGGATTATTGCTGCGGCGGGATTAGGGCTAGTGTATTTATCATTAAGCTACATAGGTGTAACCAGCGTTGAAGCTGTTGGTTTGCAAGACAACGGCGGAACTATTATAGCCATGGCTTCACGTATTTTGTATGGTGAGGTGGGTGGTCTGATCATCGCCGCCGCTATTCTTTTTGCATGTTTAAGCACTTCCATCGGCTTGGTAGCCGCTACTGCTCAGTTTTCTCATAAGATTTTCCCGCGGCTTTCTTATTTAACTTATGTATTCATTTACGCTGGCTTCAGCACTATTATAGCTAATGCCGGACTGACCCAGCTAATCGCCATTTCCTTGCCGGTCCTACTGGCAATATATCCAATCGCTATTGTTCTCGTGGTTCTGTCATTTTTTGACCGCTTTTTTGACCGAAAACCTTACGTTTATGCAATCGCCCTCTCCTTAACAGCAATTGTCAGCGTATTCGACGGCCTCCGTTCTGCAGGAATTTCCTTCAGCGGCATTGATCAGGCTCTACAATTCCTGCCCTTGCATGAACAAGGAATTGGCTGGATCGCACCGGCCATTGCCGGAACATTGATCGGCGTAGCAATTGCACGAATGAACAAGCATGGAAATTAAAAAACAGCCTCCTTTATGGAGGCTGTTTTTGGTTTAAAATAACTTAGGTGTCGGTGGAGTGCCCGTTTTTTTATCTGCTTCATCATGAAGGGATCTTCCATCTCTCGGATTGCGCGATTCTTCAAAATTGTCATCGTGGTCCGCCAGTAAATGCTCTTCTTCGGAGTTGCGTCCAAATGGCGCCGGCCCCAAGTTCGGATCTACTCCTGGAGATTGGTCATCCTGTCTTCTATGGACTCCATCGTCACTATTAATGATGTCCTGCCCCGTATCTGCTCCAAGCCCCGGCTCATGCTCCATCAACTTTTCTTCCGGGTTGCTTTCATCAGCAGTGCTGTTTCCCGTTGTCGGATGGATGCTGTCTCCTTTTAGACGGGAATCCTGGCCTTGATCACTATGATTCGAAGCGCTATATTGTCCTTCACGAGGAAGTTCTGTCGTATAGGTTTCATCAGAACGGATGCCTGTCGTCCCTAGATCGGTGCCAACTACATCTTTGTCATGAATTTTTTCATCACGGTGTCTCCGGTCATCCCGTTCGATGTCCCGGCCAAAAGGTGCCATCGCCGTATTGCGTTTTTCTTCATCGCTGTCAATTGTGCGTGTGTCGTCGTCGAACGAAGAATAATTGTCCTGTTCTCTGGATGAACCGCCTTCTGTATAAAGCAAGATTGCCCCATTCTCAAGGCTTTCCTGATACAGGTCAATATCGCGCTGCTCCAAGTCCATTTGCTTTAATTCTTCCCGCACACTGTCTTTGCCTGTGAAGAAAGTTTTAAATTTGCTTCCTAATGAACCGGTTTCATGAGTTTGCAGCTCATGGCGGTCATCAACTGCGCCAAGCACCGAATCGTCATCTACTAACACATGTATATCGCTCTCATGATATCCTCGCATTTTCAATTCTTCCACTTTGCTCAACATTTCTTCTTGACTGTATACTAATATAAATTCTCGGTTTCTTGAATTCATCTTTTTCAGCCTCCTATTAATCGATTTAATATATGTCTACCCTTAGCCTTGGAAATCTAAAACCTATCCGTACAGATTCAAAATGCCTCAATTTCCAAATTTTGATTAATTTAATACTGTCGATATAGTTAGGCACGGAGTCTGCTGCTTGCAAATAGAAAATCATAAAGAAACCTTTGCCTGGATAAATTGGCAAAGGTTTCTTGTTTTTTTATTAAAAATGCATTACTGTTTTCTTTAATGTGTTTATTTTATTTCTTTTTGTCATGTTCCGGCTGAGTCGTAAATGAAATATGATTTTCCTCTTTCATCAATAATGGATCATGCTGAAATGATTCTCCCCGATCGAATCGATCTTGAGGATCATCAAAGGTATTATCTACCGAATTTACGAATTCATTTGTTGAAGCTTGGACTGGATTGCCCTCCCGGTCCCGGAAATGGCTTTCCTCAATCACTTCATCAATGCCTTTGCGGCCGCCATAGACATAGAGAAGAATGCCGCCTTTGTCAATTTCATCAGAATATCGCTTCGTTTCTTCATCGGAAAGATCTAACGACTTCACTCCACCGCCATTATCATGGCTTGAGAAAATGCCTTTAAACTTTTCTTTAAACGAACCTGCTCCTTCGGTTTCCACATCCGTTTGATGTTCAATGCGATCGAACTGATCCATATCTTTTGCCATGACATGGATTTCACTTTCATCGTATCCTTGCTGCTTTAGATCATTGATTTTATTTAATAAATCATTTTCAGCATATACAACTGCAAGTACTTTTTTTTCGTAGCCCATGTGCAAACCTCCAAAGAATAAAGTATTTTCCTATCTTTACCCTATATCAAAGAAGCTTTAAACTTACATTAGCCTTCAGTGGTTGCCAATCCCAGCCGTTCAAGCAAAACAGCTTCTATAGTAGCGGGTCGTTTCCAGAATAGAAGCATACAAATCCTTTCCTAATTGCTTTTACATTATAATTATTTCCCTTCTAGGTATAATTTACCTTATATTTTTATTTGTAAAATAGGACTTAAAAAGGCAGTATATTTTGAATATTGGTGCTATCATGAGGATTACAGAATAAGTTACGTAAAACACAAGTTGTGGAGGCGGATATTATAGTACTTAACAATCTTTCAACTTTTAATTTTTCAGAAGCCGCTGCGAAGTCAGAAAAGAACTCTCCTACATGGATGACTGATATTCTGCCCATTCAAATGGAAAGGAGAGAATCAATGAATACAGGTTTGCGCCTCAAATACCACCGGCTGAAAAAAAGAATCAGCCTAGAAGAAACTGCTTCAGGGATTCTCTCTCCGAGAGAATTGAAAAAAATAGAATCCGGCCTTAAAGAGCCGTCATTGCGCGATTTGGAAGCATTGTGCAAGAAACTTGAAATTTCTTTGGCCCCTAAAGAAAACCCGATTGGCCAAGTATTAGTTAAGAATTTTAAAACTTCATTGCTTCATCCTCAAAACAAAGGAAAAATCATGGAACAGTATGCTGACATCCACGATCACCCGTTGCTTTTTGTGAATGAGGATATTGAGCTGGAATACAATATTCAGCAAATTCGCTATTTTATCATTACAGGTGATTTGGACAACGCGGAAGAAAAGTTGAAGGAAATGGAACGCTTCAAAGAATTTATGAACCAAGAGCAGTTTTACTTGTTTCATAAATACAAGGGAAATTATCATTACATTTTGAATGAATTTGAAACAGCACTTAAGACATATCAAATGGCTGAGAAAATAGCTCCTAATAGTTCTACTTCTTCAGAAAAAGGAGATTTATTTTATTCTATTGGAATTACAGCTACGCAATGCTGGGAAACTGAATTAGCTTTTCAATACACAGAAATGGCTTTAAAAATTTATCAGCAAGAATTTATCCCTAAACGAATTGTAGAATGCCATATCAATATGGGAATTACTCACAACAGACTGGGTAATTACAAGATTTCAATAGAACATTATCAAAACGCTTCAACCATCGGAAGAAAACTTGAAATTGAAATTTTAAAGTTTACTACGGAATACAACCTTGGCTATAATTATTTTTTAAACCAAGAGTATGAACTAGCTATAAACCATATGGAAACTGCCTTGACTTTCATCCCACCTGAATACATCGCTGATAGTCTATTAAGTTATTGCCTAATTATTATGTCCGAATTAGAACTAGATAATATGGAATCAGCAAAAAAATGGGGAGAAAAAGGAGTTTCACTCATCAAATCTAAAAACTTAAATTTAGATTCCCCTACTAACCAAGCTTTCAAAGAATCTTATATACAATTTATGTGTTTGATTCACTTAATAAATAATAACTTTAAAGAGTTTGAGGACTTAACACTGATTTATTTGATTCCAAGTTTGAAGGTTCATAAAAACTTTTATGAACTAGGATATTTTTATAGTCAGCTGGGTAATGTATACTACAAACAAGCCCTTTATGAAAAATCTGCAGAATATTACAGAAACTCTCAAAGAGCTTACAAAAATTTGATTAGAAAAAGCTGAGGAGTGAAGGTAAATGAAAAAGAGTACTGCTTTACTTTTTACCGCAATATTAGCATTAACCAGTCTTTCTTTAGGTAATGCGACTGCGGAAAATGAAGACGTAGCAAATGGATTCCGAGTACCTGAACCTTGGTCCGTTGGAACCGAAGTCGCCAACTGGCGTGTTCCTGAACCTTGGTCCGTTGGAACTGAAGTCGCTAACTGGCGCGTTCCTGAGCCTTGGTCCGTTGGAACTGAAGTCGCTAACTGGCGTGTTCCTGAGCCTTGGTCCGTTGGAACCGAAGTCGCCAACTGGCGCGTTCCTGAACCTTGGTCTGTTGGAACCGAAGTCGCCAACTGGCGCGTTCCTGAACCTTGGTCCACTGGAACTGAAGTTGCGAATGGTTTCCGCGTTCCTGAACCTTGGTCTGTAAAAGAGAACTTCAAAGCTTAATTTTAAAAAAACAGCAGCCGCTCTGAGGAGCGGCTGCTGTTTTTTAGTTATTCTTTTTCTCATAGCCTGGCTTACCAAGCAATTCGAACATATTTTGTTTATACAGTTCCACTCCTGGCTGATCAAATGGATTCACGCCGGATAAATAGGCACTCATCGCGCACGCCTTCATGAAGAAATAAAGGAGATAGCCTGTATGGAAAGCATCTACACGCTCCACTTCAATCGTCAGGACAGGCACTCCGCCTTCAACATGCGCCAATGCAGTAGCATTCATCGCTTGCTGGTTGACTTCATGCATTGTTTTGTCTGCCAAGTAATTCAAGCCGTCGCCATCTTCTGCATCAAATGGTATTTTGCTTTCGTGTTGATCTTCTGTAAAACTAATCATCGTTTCAAACAATGTACGGCGACCATTTTGAAGAAATTGCCCCATGCTATGCAAATCCGTCGAGTAAATAACGGATGCCGGGAAAATTCCTTTCCCTTGTTTCCCTTCACTTTCACCGAATAATTGTTTCCACCATTCGTTTAAGCCAGCCATCGCGGGTTCAAAGCTGGCCATCACTTCGACAGAATGGCCTCTTGCATTTAAAATTTGGCGATAGGCCGCATAAAGATATGCATCGTTTTCAAAAACATTTGCTGATGCCAATTCTTGTTCTGCTTGGGCTGCCCCTTCGACCAGTGCCCGAATATCTACTCCAGCGACAGCTAAAGGCAATAAACCTACCGCTGTCAGAACCGAGTAGCGCCCGCCGATATCAGAAGGAATTTCAAAAGATGTGTAACCGCTCTGTTCAACCGATTTGCGAAGTGCGCCTTGCGTTTTGTCAGTAGTCGCAATAATCCGGTCAGCCGCTTCTTCTCCGTATTTTTTCTGCATCCAGTCACGCAGTACCCGGAACGCGATCGCTGGTTCGGTAGTTGTACCCGATTTAGAAATAACATTCAATGTTACTTCTTTTCCTTCGATATAAGCTAAAAGCTCTTCCAGATAACGGCCGCTTAAGTTTTGGCCCGCGTAAATGACATCCATTTCATTCAAACCGAAAGACGGTTGAAGAAGGTCTTGCACCGCTTTTGCCCCCAAATATGAACCGCCGATGCCGATGACTATCAATACATCTGAATTCGCACGAAGCTTTTGTGCCGTCTGCTCTATTCGAGCCAGTTCGTCCTGATCAAAATTTGTTGCCCATTCGAGCCAGCCCAGGTATTCAGCTCCGGCTCCTGTTTTTTTATGGATCTTGTGATGCGTCGCTTCAATGAAATCCTGAATTGCGGTTATTTCGTCTTTTTCAATGAATTGTGCTGTGTACTTATCATTCAAAGATACTGTTTTGATAAAAACCACCATCCTTTTTTTAGTATCTTCAGTTTACCATGATTTGGCTTGATCAATAATAGATATGTAAAAAGTCTTACTTTTTATAGCAAGTAAAACCCAATTCCCATTATCAGATAAGCAGCTAGCAGTGTTAATCCTTCAAACCAGTTGGATTCGCCGTCATTCATTACATTAATAGCAAGAAATACCGCTGTAATCATTGCCACAAGCTCAGATATTGTAAAGACCAGGGGCATTTGAGTAGGCATAAATAGCGAAATCAACACAAGAACCGGTGCAACAAACATCGCAATTTGCAAAGTGGAACCAATCGCAATTTCAACTGCAACATCCATTTTGTTTTTCATTGCCATAATTAATGCCGAAGCATGCTCGGCCGCATTCCCTACAATTGCGACAATGATGACTCCAATGAATAATTCAGACCAGCCAAACTGCTGGCCAACTTCTTCAAATGTATGCACTAAATTTTCTGAGACATAGGCAACAATCAAAGTAGCGGCAAACAAAACAACGATGGCTTTGCGCTTCGACCATTCAGGCTCTTCGTGCTCAGTATCCATTTCGGGATCAGCATGGGCATAAACTCCGCGGTGAGTTACCAATTTGAAAAACAGCCCCGCTAAATACAGCAAAATCATAATAATGGAAATGCCTACACTCAATTGGATCGTTTCCGTTTCGTTCATACTCGCTGAAAAAATTTCTGGAATAACAAAAGCAACCACTACAGCAAAAATTAATAACCCCGAGTTATGCGAGGCATCATGGATACTGAATTTTTGTCTTTTAAATTTAATGCCTCCCAGGAAAAAGGAAAGGCCGCCGACCAGCAGCAAATTCCCTAATACCGATCCGGTGAGAGAGGCAAGCACTACGCCAATCAGACCCGCTTTCAGAGCAAAAATGGAGATAATGAGTTCTACTGCGTTTCCGAAAGTAGCGTTGAGAAGACCACCGATGCGCGGACCGCTGACAATAGCCAAACTTTCCGTAGCCCGTCCCATAAAACTTGATAACGCGACTACGCTGACTGAACAAATGATAAACATTGCTACGCTAGGCCAGTGCAGGAATGAACCGATGACGGTTAGCGGCACACCAATCAATACAATGATGCCAAATATACGATTCATACAATCCTCTCCTAAATTCGTTTTATGCTTTCATACCCTTCTTTTTAAAAAGATTAACGCGTTTCCAGAGGTAAAACAAAACAAAACAAATCAGCTCGTATTTTTTTGAAAAAAGACAAAAAAAAAAAAACACCTCAAAGAGGTGCTTTTACATTTACTGATTTTGGCCTTTGTCTTTTTCACATTCTTTGACAAAACGGTCAAATATTTTTTTAGAAGCCTCATCACCTTGAACGGCAAATTCTTCCGGATGCCATTGAATGCCCATGACAAACTGATGTTTATCACTTTCAAGCGCTTCAACCAAGCCATCTGCCGCACGGGCAGCAACTCGCAATTCACTTGAAACATCCTTAACTCCTTGATGATGGAAAGAATTGACGTGAAAATTCTTTTCCCCCATGATCTCCAGCAATTGGCTGTTTTCCTCAAGCTCCACCGAATGCGTGCGGTGCGTCCGCATCGCCAGTTGCTTGTGCTGGAACAACTGCCCTTCAAATTGGGCCTCAAGGTCCTGATAATTTGTACCGCCTAACGCAATGTTCAACATTTGAAAACCACGGCACATTCCAATAAACGGCTTATCCAGTTTCAGGAAATTTAAAATCAATTCTTTTTCGTATTGGTCGCCACCCGGATAAACTGCGCCCAAACGAACATGCGGTTCTTCTCCGTAAAGCGTTGGATTGATATCGCCCCCGCCTGTGACTATCAGCCCGTCTAATCGTTCACATAAGGCTGGAATGTCTTCTTCATCAACAATCGGAACAATCAGCGGCAATCCGCCTGACTGTAAAATAGCTTTTCCATAGACCGGGTCAAGTGTGTAAGTCTGGTCTTTTTCAACACGTGCTGTAATCCCAATGACTGGTTTTAGTGAATTCTTCATATATTTAAATTCCTCTTTTCATTAAAAGCATGCTTACGATATATACCCACTCTAAAGGAAGTATAAACGTTCACCATCATTGAATACGACTTTGAAGCACCCATGCAAAACAGCTTTCAAGGTACTTTCTTACGAGAGAAAACACCTTGAAAGCTGTCTGCCGAATCCTTTTATAGCCTCAAAACTGCAGAAGGCATTTTCACGGAGCTTCCGGCGGATTGAATTGATAGCGTTTCAAATCAATTTTTCCGCGCATATCCACTTCGATTCCTTCTTCTTCAAGAAATGCCTGTTGTGCATAACGGGCTTCCTCATTTTGAATAACAATTTGTCCCTGTGAATTGACCACTCGGTGCCATGGCAGCTGGTGTTTACTGCTCATGCTGTGCAGCAATCTTGCAACTTGCCTCGCTCCCCGCGGACTGCCTGAACAGGCTGCGATTTGTCCATACGTCATCACTTTTCCGCTTGGAATATTTTTGATTGTTTGAATTGCCTTTTCAGTAAATGCCTGCATTGCTGTTCCACCTGACTAACCCATTATTTATTCGATGGCTTTGCTGTGCATCTTGGCTTCAGCCAGCAAATCCCCTTGACGATACCGCTCTACAACCCCTCGGCTAAATTCATACAACGGAAGTTTTGCAGTTTCAATTGCCAAGCCCTTACTATTGTAATGAACCATTTTATAATAATCAATCATGTGGTCAATCAGTTCTTCCAAACCGTGAAGTGACTTCTCGTCTTCATGCTGGAAAGCTTTGTTTAAATGGATCGACTTGGCATCTTCAGCGTAACGTCCTTCTAACATGTCTATATCTTTTACTGTTTGGTCAAACAACAATTGTTTTCTTTCATAGCGGTAATGATGTCTCCAATAAACAAATAATTCTTTGGCAACTCCCAGTTTTTTCGCACCTTGAGATGCACTTAATCCTTGCTCCACACATAATTCGTACATGATTTTCTTCAAGGATTTCTTGTATTCGCGTTCAATGACTCCTTTATATTGCAAAAATCTCATGTCTATTCCTCCTCCTAAAGTAGCTGTTTGCTTTGTCACCAGGCATGGATCACTGTTAAACGTTTCGATATCTTTTAATGACATCAATTTCTTCTACAGAGATTAACTTCTTATAAGTTGAGGTATTATGGATTTTTTCACATATATAAAAGGTAGAAGGCTTCTGATTGGCTACTCCTTTTTTTAACTCCGAAATTTTTCTTTCTTCCCCTTTATAGTCCGCTCCCAAATGAAAGAAAGCATAGCCATTGTCACTTCCCCACTGGGCTATTTTCAGCAATAACGCTTTCATGGCATTAGAATCTTCCGCATCTTCTAAGCTTCCGTCCAAATGGTGGTAAATCGTGTCTCCCATAGTCAGTACGTAGCACGCTGAAACCAATTTATTTTCACAATAAGCTCCAAACAGATGAAGGTTGGAACCGAGCGAACTGATAAGCGATTCAAAATAATCATTTGTAAAAAAATAATAGCTATCCGCTTCTTCTCTTCGTCGCACTGCCGAATAATACAAAACAAGAAACTCGAACATGTGGCGGACCGTACCCAGTTTTTTTATAATGATTCCCTTGTTCTCGATATTCATCAGCTCTTCTTGCATGCCTTTGGGTTGTTCCAATTGAACGGTATAGGTTTCATATAAAGGCAGCAGCTTGAAATGATCTTTAAAAAATTGTGCATTGTCCAAAAGTGGATGAAAACGGATAAATTCCGCAATGATCTTTTCTTTTTCGCAAAAACCGAAAAATTCTTTTATGAAATTGGCGGCCAAGTTCGCCGCGTTCTTTTTAGCTTTCAGCAAAGGCCCGCCATAACCAAATGGTGTGGTAATGTCAAAATAACCTGGTTCGCCATTTTCTATCTTCCGCTTGATGAAAGGATAGACCACTTCTCCCTCGTCGTCGGTATAATAAAACATCAAAGATTCACCGGGGTCTAATTTCATAGCGCTTTGAAAGTATTGGCTCGTGTAATAAATATCTGTGACTTGTAAAAAGTCGAGAATTTTTTGCCAGCGCATATGATCCTGTATGGCAATAACCTCATACATGTATTTCACCCCTGTTTCTTCACTCAAGATTATTTAAAAACCGTTTGAAGCTTCGTCGACGCATCCTTGTTTTCCCGACGGCCAGTTTTAAAGAGTGTATCCATCATTTCTAAGATGAAAGCAATAAGCGTGCCAATGATGAAGCCGAATGCTCCGGCAATCCCCAAACTGAAAACCAAACTGTTTTCAAAAGGTGAAGCGGTCGCTTGGTCGGCGGCGTTTGGAATCACCGACACGTTTTTGGATTGCATCATGTTGGGCACCTCTTCTTTAAATGTCAAAGCAACTGCGTCGGCAATCAGAGCTGCTTCTTCTTTATTGAGGCTTGTAACCGTAATATTTAAAACTTGGGAGTCGATAGCTTCAGAAACAGTGATTTTCTCATGCAGTTCGGGGATATTCATATCGAGCTCTAGCTTCGTTATAACTTTCCCTAAAACTTCCGGGCTTCTTAAAGCAATGCTGTACATATCAGCTACTTGTGGATCTTGTTCTGTTAAAGGCATATCTGTCGGCGGAGAGATGCTCGTCAATTGTTCAACTAAAATTTGGCTGGTCGCTTTATACTCTGGCATCAAGACAAATTGAGATAAAAACCAGACCATTCCAACAGATAGAAACGTAATTCCTAAAATTAGTTTCAGCCGTTTTCTTAAATTTTTCATGATACTGAAAATCAGCATTTTTTGGCCCACCGAATATTCCTCCTTTTAAGCACATTGCCTCATTAAATATTAGGTTTCTTAAAATTCAGATAATTGTAGTTCATTTATATCATATTTTCTTAGTCCTATCTACACTTTTATGTAAAAAACTTAAAAATTATTTGTAAATACTAAGCAATTAGACTCTCGAAAGCTAATAATTTTCCAGCGTCTTTCCTAAAACAGGATAAAATGCCCTTGCTCATTTTTTTCTGAATTAAATAAAAAAAGCATCACTTCTTTTTAGAAGTGATGCTTCCAAGCTATTGAGAAACCTTTACGATCTAAAACATTCCGCTTCAGGCGGACGCTTTTTGCAGGCTCGCGCCAAGCCGCTTTATTCTATTTTCTTGCTTTTTTACAAAGATCTACGTAGAGAGAAGGAATAAAATGAAGCACCTCGTAGTTTCTTGCCTTCTCATTGGTATAAAACAAAACAGCGGAGAAAGTCGTATTGCTCCTGTCTCTGCATCGCTGCGCTAGCTTCGAGACAAAAAAGTACGTTGCAGCGCTATGCACTCCGTCGCAAAGCCCTGGGTCTCGCAAGCTTCGACCAATAACTTCGCAGCCGGTTTGCGGAATATCGGTTAATAAGTCAAATCTTTCTCAACAAACTAAAAGCATCACTTCTTTTTAGAAGTGATGCTTTTCCTTAATTCTTCCATAAACCGATAATTCCATTTCTGCGGTAGATAATTTCGTGGCTTTCCAGATTTTTCAACACACGGGATAATGTCTGATGCGGTATATTCATTTCCACCGTAATTTCTTTGATGGTTTTAAAAAGAACACCTTCAGGAGTTGCGTTTCTTAAGAAGTACTTAATAAACCTCTCCCCTGTTTCCGCAATTCGGTTGGATTCGTTCATAAAACATACGCGGCTTTCTTTTATCAATTCGTGGTCCATAAATGGCTGTGTTTCAGATAATTGACTTCTTGCAGATACCATACCGTCGCCTCCCATATCTTTACTTTTTATTTTTCTTATTTACATATATACCCTTAATTTTACTGATTATTCACTCATATGTAAATTTATCGTAAAAAAATCATTTTTTTGTTTGAAACCATCAAAAAGCCCGTCCTTAAAGGACGGGCTTGGATGTTAGCATTTATTCCTTCATCGCCTTCTCAATAAAATCTTTTAAAACATGTACACCGGCTATGCAATCATTTAGCGAGGACCATTCTTTCGGATTATGGCTGATGCCTTCTTTGCTTCTGACAAATAGCATAGCCACTGGTATATGCCGTCCGAGGACCATAGCATCATGCCCGGCCCCGCTTGGAATGTAAGTCGGCATAATTCCGAATTTCTTTAAAGAGTCTGCCAGTTTATCTTTTAGGTTTTCTGCTATTGGAATAGGCTGGATTTTCGTGTTTTGTTCAAGATTCAGTTTTATCCCCCTGCTCTCCGCTATACTTTTGGCTTCTTCAGTAATCAGGTCCAATAAGCGGTCACGTGTCTGTTCCTGGATATCCCGTATATCGACGTTCAACACTACGCGCTCGGGAATTACATTGGCCCCGTTAGGAAATACTTCCATTTTTCCGACCGTAGCTACTGCCGTTTCGCTGACTTGTTCCGGAAATCCAGAAACCTTCTGAATAAACTCGGCAGCCGCTACGAGCGGATCTCTTCTGCCGATCATCGGCGTATTGCCCGCATGCCCGGCTTCCCCGATAAACTCCACCTTTAACCAGGCAAGCCCGGCAATGCCGCTGACAATACCGACAGGCTGGTTGTCCCGTTCCAGCTTTTTCCCTTGTTCAATGTGTACTTCCACAAAAAGTTCCAATTCCGTGATATCCCGCTTCGCTTCTTTAAAAGCTTGAAGCGAACTGCCATAATCCTGCAGTACCTGCTCAAGGCCCTTATTATCAAAATCCCGCAGCTGCAGCACTTCTTCTTCGCTTATTTCTCCTGCCATGGCCCGGCTTCCGCTTAATCCGCTATTAAACCGGGACCCTTCCTCATCTGTAAAAATGATTACCTCGTACGGTTTTTCAGGTGTATACCCGGTGTCTTTCCACGATTCAACGACTTCAAGAGCTGATAAGACGCCTAAGGGACCATCGAAATTCCCGCCATTCGGCACACTGTCCACATGGGAGCCGGAAGCAATCGCTTTTGCAGCGGTGTTCTTTCCTCGTAAACGGCCGCTGACATTTCCCGCACCATCTTCAGTGACTTGTAGTCCTGCTTCTTGCATCCATTTTTTCACCAGTTCTTTTGCTGTTTTTTCTTCCTGTGAAAATCCAGGGCGCTTAACTCCCCCGACTTGTGTAAATCCAATCTGCGACAATTCGTACAGCCGGCGGGCAAGACGCTCTCCGCTGACGCCCGAATGAGATAAGGCGCTGTCGTAGTCTTTCATCAATTCTTCAAATACTGGGTTATGTATTGCCATTATTAAAGTCCTCCAATCGCTTAAATTCAATATGGCGAAGTCCATTGCCGGACATCGCCACACTGCAATCACATATAGAAAACAACTAAGAAATTCTGTTAGGAGCCTTATTTATTCAAATATGCCCAGGCGTATTGCGCGTATAACTCGGCTCCGGTGGCCATAGCTTCTTCATCCACATTGAATTTCCCGTGGTGATGAGCCCATTGCGTATCTTTTTCAGCATTGCCGCTTCCTACCAGTGCAAAACTGCCAGGGACTTGGTCTAAATAAAACGAAAAGTCCTCCCCGCCCATTGTCGGTTTTTCATCGTAGACCACGTTTTTGCCGAATGCTTCAGCAGCCACTTGCCGCACCAGTTCCGAACTTTCTTCCCCATTGATAACCGCCTGCGTCCCTCTGATATATTCAACCTTTGCCGTGCCGCCAAAAATTTCCGCTGTATTGTCCGCATAAACTTTCAGCTGCTTCTCGATATGGTCGCGGGTTTCAGCATCAAAGCAACGGACCGTGCCTTCAATTTCAGCATTCTCGGCAATAATATTAAAGCGCGTGCCTACAACCATCTTGCCAACCGTGACAACTGCCGGCTGCTGCGGATCAATCGTCCGGGACACTACGGACTGAACGTTCATGACGAAGGACGAAGCAATGATGGCTGCATCAATCGAGTTTTGTGGAATTGCGCCATGGCCTCCCCGGCCTTTAAAATGTACTTTGAAAATATCGGCAGATGCAAACGAAGGCCCTGGATTGCACGCCACGCTATGAGACGGAATTTGAGACCAGATGTGAATGCCGAATACATTATCGACGCCTTCAACAGCTCCCTGTTCCACCATCGCTTTAGCGCCAGTGGCGACTTCTTCTGCCGGCTGAAAGATAAAGCGGACAGACCCAGGCAGTTGTTCTTTAACGCCAACTAAAGCTTTAGCGGCAGCCAACAGCATCGACGTATGGGCATCATGGCCGCAAGCATGCATTTTGCCTAATGTAGCCGACTTATATGGCAAATCGATGTTCAGCTCTTCTACCGACAAAGCATCCATATCTGCACGAAGTGCCACGGTTTTCCCTTCTTTACCGCCTTTCAACGTACCGATTACGCCGGTAGGTTCGGTTTTACGGCTTTCAATCCCAATTTCTGTCAAGTAATCAAAAACAAATTGTGAAGTTTGATACTCTTCCCAGGAGAGCTCCGGCTCACTATGCAATTTGCGCCGGATGGCAACCATTTCTTCACTGTTGTCCTGAATCGCATTCTTGATGGTTTCATTAATCATGTAGTTGATCCTCCTATTGTCTATCTGGCTGGCTTACTTAACTTTTACAGGAATCCAACGAAAATTCCCGCTAGAATGACGGATACAATGGTAACGGTGATAAAGCCTGCTACAAGCATTGGCGGCAACATATGGCTGGTCAGGACATCGCGTTCTTTTTCGTCTTTCGTCAACGAATTGATGACTTCAACCGTAATAATATAATCAGCCGGGAACCCGTAGAGCGCAGTCAGCGAGACGGCAAATGCCATTTCCTTGCTGACTTTCAGCAGCTTGCCGACGATGAAAGAAAAAATGTACATCCCTGCAACTCCTAGCGCAATACAAGCAACTAACGGATAAATGATTTCGAGCATCATGCTCGGTGTCGCGTTCTTTAATCCATCAAAGACGAACAGCAATAGACCGAGAATGGCAAAACCAAAACCGTTTGCTTTTTGCAGCGGATGGCGTTCCAGGAAACCAATGCTCCGTGCCACTACACCAAAGAACAAACACAGGACATACGGACTGATTTCCACATAAGGGGCAGTCACATCCGAAACAAGGTAAGCCAAATAACCGACTAGCGCCAAACGGAAAAATTTAAAGAAATCCGTATTGTATTTATCCGGCATTTTGGCGAACATTCTTGGCTCCTTCACTTCTTGCGTCGGTGTGCCTTTTTGTTCTGTCACCAATACCCTTTCCGTCAGTTCATTGTTCCGGTATTTCTGCAGAAGCGAACGGCCTTCCCGCTTTAGCATGATTGAAGTTAGCGGATAGCCTGCAAAGCCTTGCATAACATAAATAACAATGGCGAAAACGGCCAAAGTTGGAAGACCCGCAGCTTGGGCACCTTCAGACATGATCAATGCAGAAACTACTCCACCGACTAACGGCGGAATCGCTACGACAATTGTTTGAAAATCAAAGAGCAGCATACCGATTCCGAAAAGAGCGGCAACAATTCCCAAGATGCCCGCAATGGCAATCAAGATCGTCTTCCACTGCGCTTTCAATTCCTGCAGGGACAACAAAGTTCCCATATTCGTGATCAACAGGAAAATCAGCATGGTTACCACAGCTGGCGGGACTCCGGCGATCGCTACAATATCCGGCGGGAAGAATGTCCAATATCCGAGTAAGAATAAAACCCCACTGATAAAAATTGAAGGAATCCAAGCTTTTGTGCGAATCGATACAACTTCGCCAATAAACAAGATGAATACCAAAATCGTTAACGCCAGCATCTGCGCCATCCTACATCCTCCTCTTTTCTCATTTCATTCTCTTCAACTTTCACTGCGCTTCAATAAGTTAAAGTGTTGTTGCAATATTAGCACAAAACAAATCCTTATTAAATAGAATTTAATGATTATTTTGAAATGATAATAATTTACATAGTTATACCAACACTTTTATTCATTTTTAGGCTATTTTACGTTGCATTTTGCATCATTTACAAAAAGAATAGCATGTTGAATCTTTCTCTCCGTTTTCATTGCGCTATACTTTTATAGGTTTACAGTTTTGCAATAGAGGTAAGAGTTTAGGATAAGGATAATAAATTTAAGGAGGAACGATAAATGGAAGGCAAAAACTATATTAACGGTGAATGGTCAACAGCAGGAGACGGCGTCATCGATGTCATGAACCCGGCAACGGGCGAGAAATTCGGTACGGTTCCAAACGGCGGTGAAGCTGAAGCTACTGCAGCTGTAGATGCTGCCGCAGAAGCTTTCAAGTCCTGGTCAAAAACTACCGTTTATGAACGCGCTTCGCTATTGATGAAATGGCACGATCTGTTGTTGGAAAACAAACAGGAAGTAGCGGAAATCATGACAAAGGAAATGGGCAAACCTTTGGCGGAAGCCGTCGGTGAAATCGAATATTCCGCTTCCTTTATTTCCTGGTTCGCCGAAGAAGCGAAACGCTCCAACGGGCGCCTCATTCCGGCATCGAAAGAAGGCAAACGCATCCAAGTGTTGAAACAGCCGGTCGGAGTGGTCGTATCCATTACGCCATGGAATTTCCCGGCAGCCATGATGGCCAGAAAAATGGCGCCTGCACTTGCAGCTGGCTGTACGTTTGTTGCAAAACCGGCCAAGTTGACGCCGCTCACCGCCGTACGCATGTACGAATTGGCAGAAGAAGCCGGATTCCCGAAAGGCGTCATCAACCTGGTGACAGGCAGCGCCGGAAAAATCGGCCGTGTCTTTACGAGCCACCCGGCGGTCCGGAAACTGACTTTTACCGGATCCACCGAAATCGGCAAGGAATTGATGAAGCAAAGCGCGGATTCCATGCTGAATTTATCTCTTGAACTTGGCGGCCATGCCCCAATCATTGTTTGCGAAGATGCCAATATGGACTTGGCTGTCGAAGGCGTCATGGCATCGAAATTCCGAAATGCAGGCCAGACTTGTGTATGCGGAAACCGGATTTATGTGCAGCAATCCATCGTAGAAGAATTTTCTCAACGTCTGCAGGAAGCTACAGCGAAGCTGAAAGTCGGAAACGGCATGGATGAAGGCGTCCAGATTGGTCCGCTCGTCGACCAAGATGGCTATGAAAAATCAGCTCGCCATGTACAGGATGCAGTGGATAAAGGCGCGAAAGTTTTGGTCGGCGGAGATGGAAAAGCAGAAAACGGCGCTTACTTCTATAACCCGACCGTCTTGATCAATGCCACACCGGATATGCTCGTCATGAACGAAGAAACATTCGGGCCGGTTGCACCGATCATGGCATTTGATACCGACGAAGAAGCAGTGCGCCTGGCGAACGATACCCGTTTCGGATTGGCTGCCTATTTCTTTACGGATAGCCTAACCCGCGGAACTTATATCGCAGAAAATCTTGAGTATGGCATTGTCGGCTGGAACGATGGCGCACCTTCCACTGCCCAGGCTCCGTTTGGCGGCATGAAAGAAAGCGGCATCGGGCGCGAAGGCGGACAAGAAGGACTTGAAGCTTTCCTTGAAACGAAATACATTTCCATCAAATTGTAACCAGCAAAAAAGCGGTCCGAGTTTCTCGGACCGCTTTTTAAGGGCTATTGTACGGTTTGGACTGATTTTATTCCTGCCTTAGATGGTTTGGTTAGGAGGCAATCGTAATGCGGAAAGCGCTCGCTCAGCATTTGGCGAATCTCCTCTTCTTTGCCTTTTTTTGCAGCGATAAAAAGAGATGGTCCGGCGCCGCTGATGGCAGAGCCATAGGCACCATTGTCCCGGCAGGCTTGGCGGATGATGTCAAAGTCCGGGAATCTACTTTTTCGGAACGGCTCGTGGAATTCGTCCCGTTCCATCATGCGTCCCGCTGTATTCCAGTCGCCTGTTGCAAGCGCAGCTGACAGGACATTCGCTGCCATGCTGCCGCGTACAGCGGTCTTATGCAGCACTTCTTCCGGAAGCAGCCCTCTGGATTCTGCTGTCAGAAATTCCGTTGGGGGAACGAGGATCAAGACACCGATTTCCACTTCTGACAAATGGACAATGGACAGTTCTTCTCCGTCCGCATAGGAAATCGTCAAGCCGCCTAAAAACGATGCCGAAACGTTATCCGGATGCCCTTCCATCTCCGTGCCGATTTCCACTTTTTCTTTCATGGGCATATTCAAGCCGAGCAGCCGGTCTGCAATTTCAATGCCCCCGGCAATTGCAGCTGCACTGCTTCCAAGTCCGCGGCTAAGGGGGATATCGGTATCGATTTCAAGTCTTGCCGGCGGCAATTCACGGCCGTATGCGGCTGCCGTTTTCTTAGCCGCCGCAATGATTAAATTATCCGAAGAACCGGACAGGTGCTGATAGCTTTCATCTCTGTAGCGGACCGACCATTCGGAAGCCTGCGAGACATGGATGGATAAGTGAAGGTCCAGTGCCAGTCCGATCGAATCAAATCCGGGGCCTAAGTTGGCTGTCGATGCCGGCACGGTTACCGTAAAGTCTTTCCATTTCATGCCTTGACTCCCTTCTTCAAATCCTCCCAGAAGCGTTCCATATCTTCCGGCACCAATTGTGCTTTGTGTTCGTTCACTGAAATGGCCGTTTCCGGATCTTTTAATCCGTTGCCTGTCAATACAGCTACAACTGTCGAACCTTTTGGAAGGCTGCCGCTTTCCACCTGCTTTTTGATGCCGGCGATGGAAGCGCACGATGCGGGCTCCGCAAACACGCCTTCAGTAGAGGCCAGCAATTGATAGGCTTCCAGGATTTCTTCGTCTGTCGCCGCAAGGATGGTGCCGTTTGATTCAGCTAAGGCATTTAACGCCAAGTCCCAGCTTGCCGGATTGCCGATGCGGATGGCAGTTGCCACTGTTTCGGGATTTTCAACAATTTGGTTGTTGACGATCGGTGCTGCGCCGGCTGCCTGGACGCCTAAAAGTTCAGGGCGTTTCGCGCCGGTTTTGTTGGCATACTCGCTAAAGCCTTTCCATGATGCGGAAATATTTCCGGCATTGCCAACCGGCAACGCAAAAATATCCGGCACACGCTCAAGCTGATCAATCACTTCAAACGCAATGGTTTTCTGTCCTTCCAGACGGTAAGGATTGACCGAATTGACAAGGGCAATGCCGGCTTCCTGCCCGACTTCGCGGACCATGCGGAGCGCTTCGTCAAAATTGCCTTTGATCTCCAGAATTTCTGCGCCGTACATCTTGGCCTGCGCTAATTTCCCAAGGGCGATGCGGCCTTCCGGAATGACGACGATGGTGCGCATGCCCGCTCTTGCACCGTATGCAGCAGCGGACGCCGACGTATTGCCTGTAGAAGCACAAACCAGCACCGACTTTCCTACTTCTTTCGCTTTCGCGACCGCCATGACCATGCCACGGTCTTTAAAAGAGCCGGTCGGGTTTGCCCCTTCCAGTTTTACGTAGAGTTCAATTCCCCATTGCTCGGATAATGTCTCTAAATGGACAAGCGGTGTATTGCCTTCTTGAAGCGTTAAGGCTGGTGTTGCCTCGGTTACCGGCAACCATTCTTTATACTGTTCGATCAATCCTGGCCATCTCATGCTGTTTCCTCCCCTTCGATGCGGTAATGGCTGATGACGCTTGCCGTTCCTGCTAAATCGTTTAATACATCCAAATGCTGCTGGCGTGAAATTTGATGTGTCAAAAACACAAGTTCCGCCTGTCCATCCTGTTCCGCCGGATGCTGCATGACCGACTGGAGGCTTGCGCCGTGTTTACTGTAGATCGCCGTCAATTTTGACAGGACACCGACTTCGTCTTTAACAAGCAGGCGATGGAAATATTTTGCGAACCGGCTGCTTTCCGGTTTGATCACCCGTTCATGTTGGGCTGAATGAACCCGCTTGCCGTTGACTTCAAGCAGCAGGTTCCGGCATGCTGCAATGATATCCGATACAACAGAAGTCGCAGTCGGGAGTGAACCTGCCCCCGGGCCGTACAGCATCGTTTCCCCTACTGCGTCTCCATATATGTATACTGCGTTGAATTCATTATTAACCGAAGCAAGCGGATGCGAATCCGCAAGGAAAATCGGTTCTACTGCCACTTCGATGCCGTCTTCGTCTTTCTTCGAAGAACCGACCATCTTCATTGTATAGCCGAACTTATTTGCCATTTCCAAATCGCCGTCCTGAATTTCTCTCATTCCTCGAACGAGCACATCGTTGATATGGACTTCTGTTGAAAATGCGAGTGAAGATAGGATGACCATTTTGCGGGCCGCATCCAGTCCATCCACGTCCGCTGACGGGTCAGCTTCTGCATAGCCGAGTCTTGTCGCTTCTGCAAGAGCTGTCTCATAGCTCATGTTTTCTTTTTTCATTTTTGTCAGGATGAAGTTGGTTGTGCCGTTGACGATTCCCATCAAACTGGAAATGCGGTCTGATGCTAAGCCGTCTTCCAATGTACGGATAATCGGGATGCCTCCCGCAACGCTTGCTTCATAGAACAAGTCGCATTTTTGTTCATCCGCCAGTTTCAGTAGGTCATGCCCGTATTGAGCCATTACGTCTTTGTTCGCAGTCACAACTTGCTTGCCCGCTTTCAGCGCTTCTTCAATTGCGTGCTTCGCTTCATCCATGCCGCCCATCACTTCTACAATGATATCCAGAGAAGAATCGTTTAATATTTCATTTATATCGGTTGTAAAAACGTTTGGATCAAGAATCGACAAACGTTCTTTATTATTGTTGCGGACTAAAACTTTTTTGATGGACACTTGAACGCCCAGCTTATGGTGCAAATCTTGTTGATGTTGCTGCAAAATTTTAGCGACCCCGCTGCCAACAGTTCCGAGGCCTAATAATCCGATTGAAATTTCATTTTTCATTGACGATTCCTCCTACGCTGTGTACACTGTAAAAATACAGTTGTTTTTACCATATGGACATTATAGTATTATATTAAATGGAAAACAACCCTCAATTCTCTAAAGATTGGACTTGATAAAGATGAAAGTGTGTAAATTCGGCGGAACATCTGTAGCAAGTGCGGAACAAATCCAAAAAGTCGCTAATATTGTCAAAGCGGATCCCACGCGGAAAATCATTGTCGTTTCAGCTCCTGGCAAACGATTTGACGGCGATGTCAAAGTCACGGACCTCCTGATTCGGTTAGCGACAAGCGCTTTATCCGGAGAAGATACTGCCGATGCGTTAAGCCAAGTGGTCGGCCGGTACGCATCGATTGCAGATGAGCTCGGAGTCGATAGTGAAATTGTTTCCATCATTGCAGCCGATCTTTCTTACCGGCTCGCTTTCAGCAAAGAGGACCCTTCTTTATTTTTCGATCAAATCAAAGCCAGCGGCGAAGACAATTCCGCAAAGCTGATTGCCGCTTATTTTTCTTCTATAGGAATGCCAGCGGAATACATCAATCCAAAACAAGCCGGGCTGATTGTCACTGAACCCCCGAAACGGGTTCAGGCATTGCCAGAATCATATAACAATTTGGCCTCTTTGGCTAATCAGCAGTCCATCAGCATCTTTCCCGGATTTTTCGGCTATACAAATGACGGAACATTGCGGACTTTTGACCGCGGCGGTTCTGATATTACCGGATCCATCTTATCTGCTGCCGTGAAAGCCGAACTGTATGAGAATTTTACGGACGTCGATTGCGTATTTGCCGCCAATCCGAGAATTGTGGAAAATCCGGTGGAAATCGAGAAAATGACCTACCGTGAAATGCGGGAACTGTCCTACGCGGGATTTGCCGTCTTGCACGACGAAGCCTTGATGCCTGCATTTAAAGAATCGGTCCCGGTATGCATCAAAAACACCAATAATCCGCAGTCTCCGGGCACGATGATCGTCGCAGAACGCGATTACTCACGCCTGCCGGTGACCGGCATTTCAGCGGATAGCGGGTTCTCTACGCTGTATGTCAGCAAATATTTGATGAACCGCGAAATCGGCTTTGGCCGAAAACTGCTGCAGATTTTGGAAGATGAACACGTTTCCTATGAACACATTCCTTCCGGCATCGACAATCTCTCCGTCATTATCCGGAGCCATCAATTGACGCCTGACAAAGAAAGACGCATCGTCGACCGTGTACAAAACGAACTCGAAGTGGACGACGTGCATTTCATCAGCAACTTCTCGATGGTTGTACTGGTCGGCGAAGGGATGAAATATACGACAGGCCTTGCTGCACGGGCAACGGATGCCATCGCCAG
Organism: Planococcus chinensis; assembly: GCF_020071995.1. Classification (GTDB taxonomy): domain Bacteria; phylum Bacillota; class Bacilli; order Bacillales_A; family Planococcaceae; genus Planococcus; species Planococcus chinensis_A. The sequence continues at coordinate 337,830 of NZ_JABWTK010000002.1, forward strand.
AACCGGTGCCAATATCGAAATGATCAATCAGGGATCTTCCGAAGTCAGCCTTGTCTTTGGCGTCTTGAAAGAAGATGAAACCAAAATTCTAAAGGAGTTGTACAATGAATTCTTTGTTCCTTCTCTGGTTGTCTAATCTGTCCTTATATTACTGAATGAACGAAAAATCCCCCAGCCGTTTATTGGCTGGGGGATTTCTTTATTGTTAAGTCCAATTTGTCAAAAGCGGCCCATCGTTTCCGTAAACCGGATCTTTTTCCGGCAGCGGAGCATCTAGTATCGCTTCCAGCACATCCGGCCGTTCCTCCGGCTTTCCCAGTTTTTTATCGGGCTCTGCACCGCCTGGATAAGCGCCTACCACTTGAAAATCATCTGTGCTATCCAATAATTTATGTCCGGTGCCGGCTGGCAGAACTGCCACGTCTCCGGCAGAAACTTGCAAAGCTTCCCCTTGCTCTCCGCCAAACTGGATGGTCGCAGAGCCGGAACGCACACCGAGCACTTCATGTGTATTGCTGTGGTAATGGTGGTAGTCAAAGACACCGTCTACCCAGCTGTTGGTCCAGCCGTTCTTGTTGAATGCCGCTTCGATCGTTTCCGGATTTTCTTTGAAAGCACCGGGATAGACAATCAACGGCAGCCTCGGGTTGTTCGGAATCGAACGGTCATCTTCGAAATGATAAAATTGTTCATTTGCCATAAAGCATCAGCTCCTTTTCAGATACTGAACTTTACCCTTACTTATAGGAAATAATCGTTTTTCGCGGAAATCTTCCCTGCTAGAATCCAAGCCGTTCCCGTACCAATGCCGTGTAATTTTGGCTGACCGGTAAAACCGCCCCGTCTTTCAATGTTAAAACAAAGTTGGATGAAAAATCCCGTGAAATTTCCTGGATAAAAGGAATATTGACGATATACGAACGATGTATGGGCAAGAACGTATCCGGCAATTGATCTTTCAAAGTTTTTAGTGTGTGGATGGAACAGTAGGCTTCTTCATCAGCGTAAAACCAAGTTTTCTTTTGGCTGCTTTCAATATGCGACACATCGGAAATCGGCACCGGACGCCACGTATCTTCAAACTTCCCTGTCAAAAAACGGAGCGGCTGTTTAGGGGGCTGGCGAAAATCCGGAGGCAGCATTACCACTAAAACCCCGGCTTGCTCCAAAATCTGTATTGGGTAACCCACACCTACATAAGCGATTCCGGAAGTTTCATCTTCCACCAGCATCTCCAAGCGTTTGCCTTCTTTATATGTACAATCCGCCACGCTTCCATCTGTTACTTCATCCCCTACTTGAATATGTGACTCTTGGACCCCCGCTTTGCAATAAACATAGCTTCGTCCAACTGCCACAGCAATTGATGCTTCTTTCGGGATCCAGTCCCCCATGATGAATCCTACCTGTTCTAATACACCCTTTTCCATACCCGATTCCCCTTTCAAGTGTGTTTGTCGCGAAACCTCTTCTTTCATCCCCGAATATCTGATTTCATCCAACTTTCAGGACAATCACAATATTCTGTTATATATTAATATACATCAAGACGAACTGTATTAACACAGTTTAGAAAAATTTTTTAGTCGAAGGGATGGATTAGATGGTTACCAAACAACAACAAATTGAAGAATTGAAAAAGAGCTGGGCAGAAGACAGCCGGTGGAACGGAATTGTTCGTCCGTATGCAGCGGAAGATGTTGTCAAACTCCGCGGTTCCGTTCAAATTGAATACACGCTTGCTAAACGTGGAGCTGACCGTTTATTCCGTTCCATCCATGAAAGAGATTTTGTGAACGCATTAGGCGCATTGACCGGCAACCAGGCGGTGCAACAAGTGAAAGCAGGCTTGCAGGCCATTTACTTGAGCGGCTGGCAAGTGGCAGCCGATGCCAACTCGGCAGGGCAAATGTATCCTGATCAAAGTTTATACCCGGTCGACTCGGTGCCGAACGTCGTGAAAAAGATTAACCAGGCATTGCAGCGTGCAGACCAGATCGACAACGTGGAAGGCAATGAAGGCTTTGACTGGTTCGCACCGATTGTTGCGGATGCAGAAGCTGGATTCGGCGGACCGCTGAATGTATTTGAATTGATGAAATCCATGATTGAAGCCGGTGCTGCCGGCGTGCACTTTGAAGATCAACTCGCTTCTGAGAAAAAATGCGGCCACTTGGGCGGCAAAGTATTGCAGCCTACTCAAAATGCAGTGCGAAATTTGATTTCCGCAAGGCTTGCGTCGGATGTACTCGGTGTTCCGACAGTCCTGATTGCCCGCACCGATGCAGACGCAGCCGATTTGATCACAAGCGACATCGATCCGGTTGACCATCCGTTCATCACCGGCGAACGGACGCCTGAAGGTTTCTACCGTACAAATGCCGGCATTGACCAGGCAATTGCACGCGGATTGGCTTATGCGCCTTATGCAGATTTGGTATGGTGTGAAACGTCGCATCCGAATCTGGAAGAAGCACAGCAGTTTGCGGATGCCATCCATGAGAAATTCCCAGGCAAGCTTTTGGCATACAACTGCTCACCTTCTTTCAACTGGAAAGCGAAATTGGACGAAGAAACCATTGCAAAATACCAAGTCGAGCTTGGCAAGATGGGATACAAATTCCAATTCGTCACGCTTGCCGGATTCCATGCACTGAACCACAGCATGTTTGAATTGGCATACGACTATAAAGACAATGGCATGGCCGCTTATTCGAAATTGCAGCAGGCTGAATTTGAAAGCGAGTCGAAAGGCTATACGGCAACGCGCCACCAGCGTGAAGTCGGTACCGGCTACTTCGATGAAGTATCGCAAATCATCTCCGGCGGTACAAGCTCAACTACTGCGATGAAAGGCTCAACGGAAACGGCCCAATTCCAACCGGTGAAATGAAAGGATGATTTGATTGATCACAAAGTCGAATGTCTTGATTAAAAATGAAGCAACACCCCAAATGGAAACGATTCTGACGCCGGAGGCACTGGCGTTCATTGAGAAACTTCATGTGAATTTTGATAAGCAGCGGATCGCTTTGCTCGAACAGCGCCAAGTGCGGCAAAAAGAGATTGACGGCGGAAAGCCTTTAGGTTTCTTGCCTGAAACGAAGTACATCCGTGAAAGTGACTGGACGATTGCCCCCCTGCCGGAAGATATGCAAGACCGGCGGGTGGAAATTACCGGCCCGACCAACCGGAAAATGCTGATCAACGCATTGAATTCCGGCGCCAAGATGTTTATGGCAGATTTGGAAGATGCGACAGCGCCGAGCTGGTTCAATGTCATTGATGGACAGATCAATTTGCGGGATGCTGTCAGACGTGAGATTTCATTCGAAGCACCTGGCACCGACAAGAAATATACCTTAAACGACCAAACTGCCGTATTGATGGTCCGCCCCCGCGGCTGGCACCTGCTCGAGAAGAATATTGAAATTGACGGCAAGCCGGCTTCCGGCAGTCTCGTTGATTTCGGCCTTTACTTTTTCCATAACGCACAGGAATTGATCGACCGCGGGACCGGCCCTTACTTTTATTTGCCGAAAATGGAGAGCCATTTAGAAGCTCGGCTCTGGAATGACGTATTCGTTTTTGCTCAGAATGAGCTCGGAATTCCGCAAGGCACCATCCGCGCTACCGTATTGATCGAGACGATTCTTGCAGCGTTTGAAATGGATGAGATTCTTTATGAACTGCGCGACCATTCAGCCGGCCTCAACTGCGGCCGCTGGGATTATATCTTCAGCGTCATCAAACGGATGCGGAACCGGCCGGAATACTTGTTCCCGGACCGCTCGCAAGTGACGATGACTGTTCCATTTATGCGGGCCTACACCCAGTTATGCATCCAGACTTGCCACAAACGGAACGCTCCGGCGCTCGGCGGCATGGCTGCCCAGATCCCAATCAAAGGAAATACGGTAGCAAACGAAGCGGCATTTGGGAAAGTGGCTGAAGACAAACGCCGCGAAGCGACAGACGGGCACGACGGCACCTGGGTTGCCCATCCCGGAATGGTGGCAGTGGCTATGGAACAATTCGACGAATTGATGCCGACGCCGAACCAGATCCACCGGAAACGCGAAGATGTCAATGTTACAGCCGAAGATTTGGTGGAAGTGCCAAAAGGCTCCATCACCGAAGAAGGCCTTCGCTCCAATATTTCCGTCGGCATCCAGTACATTGCTTCCTGGCTGTCCGGAAACGGGGCAGCACCGATCAACAACTTGATGGAAGATGCGGCAACAGCCGAAATCTCCCGTTCGCAAGTGTGGCAGTGGATCCGCCATCCGAAAGGAAAACTTGAAGACGGACGCGATATCAGCGTCGCCTTGTTCCACGAAATTCTTGAAGAAGAAGCCGGGAAGATTAAAGAAACTGTTGGAGAAGCCATCTATCTCTCAGGACACTACGCGGAAGCCCGCGAGCTGTTTACAGACCTCACGTTGCAAAGTGATTTTGCGGAATTCTTGACCTTGCCAGGCTATGAAAAACTAAACTAACTTACTGGAGGAGATCACGATGAAAACGATGAAAACTTTTGAGGCACGCTCAAAGAAAGAATGCCGGGAATGCGGATGCGAAATCAAGGAGCAACGCGAATCGATCATCTACGAATGCGAACGCTGCATCGGACAAAAAGAAGAATAAGGGGTACTGGAAAGAAGCCACGCAGATGCTGCTTGGCTTCTTTTTTATGGAGTTTTTCGGCGCAGGACAGTATTTGGTTGTGTGCGGACAGTATTTTCGGCAGTCCGGACAGTATTCGGTATAGCGCGGACAGTATTTGTCCCAAAAGAAAAAGTTCACGGACAATAGCACGATTGCCTCCCATGAAAACGCCTATCCAATCAACTGGAAGCTATCCTGTATCTCATTTTTAATTTCAAATATACCTTTAACCCCCTGCTCTACGGGACTATAATGAAGGCAATAAAGCAAGCTCGGAGGTGAAGAAAATGGAACCTTACGTATTGCATTTCAATGAAATCAATCGGACCCATTTGCCGCTGGTGGGCGGAAAAGGTGCAAATCTCGGGGAACTGGCGGGAGCAGGATTTCCCGTTCCCCAGGGATTTTGCATCACCACTTCCGCATATCGCAAGCTGATCGGGTCCAGCACCGAAATGGAAGCACTGTTTATTCGTTTAGAGCAACTCCCCCCCGATGACTTGGAACAGCTCCGCCTGTTAGCCGGCCAAATCCGGGATCATCTTATCGCTCTCCCGATGCCGAAAGATATCGAAATAGCCATACTGGATGCCTGGCAAGCTTCAGGCAAGGACATCCCATACGCTGTACGTTCTAGTGCCACAGCAGAAGATTTGCCGAACGCTTCTTTTGCCGGACAGCAAGAGACTTTTTTGAACATCATCGGGGAAAAGGAGCTGCTTTCTGCCGTCCAGCATTGCTGGGCTTCCCTCTTCACGGACCGCGCCATTTCCTACCGGGCGAAAAACGGCTTTGGCCACCGCTCGGTTTATTTGTCTGTCGTCATCCAGGAAATGATGTTCCCGGAAGTCTCCGGAATCCTTTTCACGGCCGATCCCATCTCCGGGCATCGACATACAATTTCAATAGATGCCAGTTTCGGTTTAGGCGAAGCGTTAGTATCGGGTCTTGTTTCAGCCGACTTGTACCAAGTCCGGGATAACCAAATCATCCGAAAACAAATTGCTAAAAAAGAATTGGCTATTTATGCCCTCCCAAAAGGCGGTACCATAACGAAATCAATCCCTGAGGCATTTCAGGAAATCCAGGCGCTGCCAAACCACAAAATCATTAAACTGGCGGAAATCGGCCAGCACATTGAGAACCATTACGGAGCCGAGCAAGATATCGAGTGGGGAATGGTCAACGGCGAGTTCGTCGTTTTGCAAAGCCGCCCCATCACCTCCCTATATCCCTTGCCCATTACAGAAGATGAACAGTTTCGTGTCTTTCTCAATTTCGGCTATATCCAAATGATGACCGATCCCATGATGCCCCTTTCCCTCTCTCTTTTGAGCAATGTCACGGGTTTTATTAATAAAGGCACCGTAGCTCCGGAAAAGCGTGTGCTGCGGGAAGCCGGCGGACGGGCGTTCGCTGACTTCACCAGGGTATTGTCCCTGCCGCCTCTCCGGAACCGCTTTTTAAAATTAATGGGCGGCATGGATGAATTGCTGGCATCGGCTCTGACAGAAGCCATTAGCCGGCCGGAATTTCGGCAAGTCCATATCCCCCCAAAGACGGTCGCTTTAAGAATTCGGCGAATTGCTCCTATGGCAATTCCCGTCGCTTTTAAAGCAGCTGCCAACTTCTGGCTGAAAGACCCGGCCAAAGCAAACAGCAAAGCGACCGAATTTATGAATCAAACTGTTCGAGCTGCCGGACTGAACTTGCAGCAAGTTTCAGGAGCCGAGCGTATTCGTTTCATCCAGCAAGGCATGGAGCGAATGTTCCCGGATGTATTGTCCAAAATCATTCCCTATGTAATTACGGGCATGCTTGCTTCAGGTGCACTCACCAAGAAGCTGAACCAAAAGTTTGGCGACGAACAAAGCGCCGTGCTCTTCAGCAAACTATACAAATCGCTCCCAGGCAACGTCACTACCGAAATGGGCTTGCAGCTTGGCGACTTGGCGGATTTTGCACGGGACAAGCCAGAACTGGTGAACCATTTGGAAACTGCCAGCCATGAAACATTTTACAATGGACTCCTGAATGTTTCAGGCGGCCCTGAGTTTCAGCAGCGTCTGGACCATTTCCTTCTGCAGTACGGGGCGCGCTGCATCGGTGAAATTGACATTGCCAAGCCGCGCTGGCACGAAGATCCCGCGCAGCTCCTGCCTTCCATCGCCAGCAATCTCCGGACCATGCAGCACGGCGAACATCGGCAACGATTTGAACAAGGCAAGCGGGAAGCGGAAGCAGCGGAAAAAGAAATTCTCCGGCATTTCACAGGAATTGAAAAACGCTATGTTCGCCGGCTCATCCGGCTGTACCGGCATTTGCTGGGCATGCGCGAACACCATAAATTCGCACTCGTGAAAGGGATGGATTTATACAAACTCGCTATTTTGGAAGAAGCCCAAACTTTAGTTGGTAAAGGCAAGCTTCTCACAGTCCAAGACGTCTTTTACCTTTCCGTAGAAGAGCTGAGCGGTCTGCTGTATGGCCAACATTCCGGAAATTTGCAGGAAGCAATCGAATCAAGAAAACAGCAGCACGAAGCAAATGGAAAATTAAAAACGCCGCGTGTTATGACAAGCGACGGGGAAATCATCGAAGGAAAACCGCGTACCGGTTCAGGCCTGAAAGACGCCCTGATGGGAACCCCCGTTTCGTCGGGTTCGGTGACCGGCATTGCCCGGGTAATTCTGCGTTCAGAAAATGCGCGGTTAAATGCCGGCGATATTTTGATTGCCCCCTATACCGATCCCGGTTGGACGCCGCTCTTCACTTCGGCGGCAGGTTTGGTAACGGAAGTCGGAGGCATGATGACGCACGGTTCTGTTGTCGCCCGTGAATACGGAATTCCGGCAGTTGTCGGTGTTGTAGGGGCTACGCAATTGATACAGGACGGTGACCGGATCCGGGTAGACGGCACACAGGGCTTTGTACAGATCTTGCAAAGAAAAATGGAGATAAGCCGTTAAAGATTGGCGGCCCTTTCAACACAAAAACCAGTTGCTTGGCTGCAACTGGTTTTATTTATTAATGAATCTTCAATCCTGTTTGGATGACTTGATCCGGTAGCGCGAATCTTCCTCCAGCTTATTGAAGATTTCTATATAGCGGGTTCCGGCATTCGTTTCTTCTGTCGGTGCCTCTTCGTCCAACAATTCTTTTAAAGGCTTTGTTTCCGGTTCAATGATGCGTGAGTCAAAGTCTTCCATTAAGGCTTGAAGCGCATCATAGCTCTCCACTTCCTTGTCTTTTTTCACTTCTTGAAAAAGTTCTTCCGATTCTGTTTCCGTCAATTCTACATAGCCGACCATAATTCGCTGTACTGCCATCCCAAAAACCTCCCAGTATCTGTTTTCCTTTCTATACCCTGCGCCCGAAGACGCATAAACATAAGGTTCTGCTTCTGAAAACAGCGGCTGCCACTAGAAGCGGCGAACGCTTTCCGTTATGATGGGACTATCAGAAAAATCATAAAACCGGAGTGATTTCTATGCGCGTCGCCATTTTCGACTTTGACGGAACTTTGTATTCAAAAGAAACTTTTCAATTGATGATGGAGCATTTAAAAAACCATCCTGTGCACAGCAAGCGGTACCGCCAGTTTTACCGGGCCATCATGCCCCCATATATCGGCTCCAAATTGAAGCTGGTCTCCGTGAAGAAAATGCGGGAACACTCGGTACAAGCCTACTTGGCGGCACTTGAGAGTTTCACGAAACCGGAATTGGAAACGTATTTCAGCGAAATTGCCGATAAAATGCACGGGGATTTCAATCCAGCGGTCGTTGAACGTTTGAAACAGCATGTCCACGACAACGATTACGTCATGCTCGTGTCCGGTGCGTTTACTCCGCTGCTCCATGCCGTGACGGAAAAACTTCCCATCGGAACCATCATCGGCACCGAAATCCCGTATGCCGGCAACATCCTTGACCTGAAAGCGAAGATTTCCCATATTCAAGGGCCGCTCAAAACGGAAAAAATCAAGGAAGCCTTATCCGGTCAGGACATCGACTGGCCAAACAGCTACGCTTACGGCGACAGCCTTTCCGATTTGCCGGTTCTTGAATTGGTCGGCCATCCTGTTGCCGTCCAGCCGGAACCAAGCCTGCGGACTGTAGCAAAAGAACGGAATTGGGAAATCCTTTAGGAAAACCGGATATCATCTTCAGAAAAAAGCGAATCGCAGCTGCGATTCGCTTTTTTATTGTTCGCCCAACACTTCAATGCAGATCCGGATACCCGCTGCCAAATCTTGGTGCGACCAGCTTGGAATCCTTCCATGCTGAATTGCAAGTTCGTGGGAGGCCGGGATATGTATAAAACCGGAAAGCATATCTGGCTTATGCTTGCTCGCATAATACAGGCCTTCATACATAACGTTATTGCATAAATAAGCCCCGGCTGTATTCGAAATTTCTGCCGGCAGCCCTCTTTCGATCAACCGGTCTACCATTTTCCGTGCAGGAAGTGTCGTAAGATAAGCCGGTTCCCCTGCTTCCCTGATGGGTTCATCCACCGGCTTATGGCCCTCGTTATCCACCGGACCATCTTTGAAATTGATGGCTATGCGCTCCGGTGTCATTTTATAGCGTCCAGCCGCCAGCCCTAAAGAGATTACAGCGTCCGGGGCTGTTTCTTCAATAAATTCAAGCAACTGATTCCCAGAAGCATGAAAATCCACTGGCATTACTTTGCCAATAATTTTGTAGCCGCCCACTTCTGCTCCATTCAACTCTTCGACAATCTTCATTGTCGGATTGACCGTATAATCGAGAAACGGCTCGAAACCGGTAAGCAATAATTTTTTCATCTATTTACTCCTCCATTCTGTTTAATTATACTCGAAAATACAGAATAATTAAAATACATATTTATTCATAAAACTTTATAAAAAACCTTTTATTTTATTCTTTCATTTGTTAAAATTCATTTAGTCGAATAAATATCCGAAAGAGATATTACTAGGAGGAACTATAAATGAAAAAGCAACATACACTATTTGCAGTTTTTGCATCCGCAGCTTTGCTGCTCGGTGCGTGCGGCAGTGATACATCCGAGTCAGGAAGCTCCGGCTCATCCGAAGATGCGAAAGTATTGGACATGGGAACGTCTGCAGAATTTCCGCCGTTTGAATCCCGCAATACCGAAGGTGAAATTGTCGGTTTTGACATCGACCTGGCCAACCATATTGCAGAGGAATTGGGTTATGAGCTGAATATTACCGATATGAAATTTGACGGTTTGATCGGCGCTTTGCAAAATGACCGCGTGGATATGGTGATCGCCGGCATGTCGGCTACCGAAGAACGCAAAAAGAACGTCGACTTCTCAACTGAATACAACCATTCAGGCGAAATGTTCCTGACTGCTAAAGGCTCTGACATCAAAACACTTGAAGATTTGGAAGGCAAAGTGGTCGGCGTCCAGCTTGGTACCATCCAGGAAGAAGGCGCCAATGCCATTCTGGAAGAAGGCGACATCAAATTCGAATTGAAAGCCTTGGACGACTCGGGTGCTTTAATTCAGGAAATCCTATCGAACCGTATCGATGCTGCCTATATGGACAAACAAGTTGCCAAAGGCTATATCGAAGCCCAGGACCTTGATGCATTTGATGATCCAACTACTGCTTCACCTGGCATGGCAGTCGCATTTCCGAAAGGCAGCGACCTTGTGGAAGATGTGAACGGCGTCATCGCTGAAATGGAAGAAAGCGGAGAAATGGATGAACTGAAAAAGAAATGGAAAATTGAAGAATAAAGAGGCACTAATCCATCCCACTTTGACCGCGACGTCCTGTCTCCAGTAAAAGTGGGATCATCTTCTGAATCAGAAAAGAGTTGGATAAAATGAACTTGGACTTTTCACAAATCGTCCCTTACATCCCTTTCATGCTGGAAGGGATTTGGGTCACTTTAAAATTTGTATTTTTCGCCATCATTTTAGGTTCCATTCTCGGGACCGTCCTGGCGCTGTTTAAAATCGGTTCTGTCAAACCCTTGCGCTGGTTTGCGGATGCCTATACGTCAATCTTCCGAGGCACACCGCTGATTTTGCAATTAATGATTATCTATTATTCCATCCCGCAGCTGACCGGCTATGACATCTCGCCATTCTTATCCGCCATTTTGGCGTTCGGATTGAATTCCTCAGCTTATATTTCGGAAATCATCCGTGCCGGCATACAGGCAGTCGACAAAGGGCAGATGGAAGCTGCTCAGGCACTTGGCGTTCCCTACCGCGCCATGATGACCGACATCATCCTGCCGCAGGCGCTGAAAAACATCCTGCCGGCTTTGATGAACGAGTTTATTACACTGACCAAAGAATCCGCCATCGTTTCGACCATCGGCTACCTGGATTTGATGCGCCGTGCACAAGTGGTGGGCTCCGATTTGTTCCGCAATTTCGAGCCGCTCCTGTTTGTCGGGCTGATTTACTGGTGCCTGGTCATGGGACTCACGGTCATCGGCAGAATGTTTGAACGGAGGCTGAAGCAAAGTGATTAAAGTGGAACATCTTTATAAAAAGTTCGGCAACAACGAAGTGCTGAAAGACATCACCACCGAAATAAAGAAAGGCGAAGTGGTTTCCATCATCGGCCCTTCGGGATCCGGGAAATCAACGTTTCTCCGCTGCTTGAATATGCTTGAAGTTCCGACGTCCGGAACCGTCGTGGTTAACGGACAAGATTTGACAGGCCCCAAAAAAGACGTCCAAAAAATCCGCCAGCATATCGGCATGGTGTTCCAGCATTTCCACCTGTTTCCGCATTTAACGGTTCTCGAGAACCTGACTTATGCCCCGATGAAAGTAAAAGGCGAGAAAAAAGAAACCGCCCAGGAAAAAGCACGCATCCTGCTGAAGCGGGTTGGCTTATCTGAAAAAGAAAAAGCTTATCCAAGCAGTCTTTCCGGCGGCCAGAAACAGCGGGTCGCAATTGCGCGTGCGCTTGCCATGGAGCCGGATTTGATGCTATTTGACGAACCGACTTCCGCACTGGATCCCGAAATGGTGAAAGAAGTGCTCGATGTCATGAAAGACTTGGCAAAATCCGGCATGACGATGGCTGTCGTCACCCACGAAATGGGCTTTGCGCGTGAAGTGGCCGACCGGGTGATTTTCCTTGACCACGGTGTCCTGGTCGAAGAAGGCCAGCCAGTGGAGTTTTTCAATAGCCCGAAATCCGAACGGGCAAGAGATTTTTTGGAAAAAGTATTGTGAACGAGCGCCCCTGGTGGCGCTTTTTTCATTTATGAGCAACTTGGCCTGCGATTCGAGCAACTTCGATTGAATTGCGAGCGGCTTTCTTCTTTTTACGAGCGACTCATCCATGTTTATTAGCAACTCCCCCCCTTTTGTTCATTCGATGCTCATATCTCTTCCCTCTTCCTCGAACAAGCACGTGATATAATCAAAAGAGCTAAAACTATATGAGGTGAATTATTTGTTTAGAAAGATCGTTATTTTAATCGGCGTAGTATTTTTCATGGCGCTTATTTTATTTACCGGCATGATGTTTTTGAAAAACGAAACAGAAGTTTATTCTCAAGGCGGCATCGCTTTGGCAATTGAAAAGCCCACTTTTTTCACGTTATCGGATCCGATTGAAACGGAAGAAGGGCCGGATGTAGCACACGCATATAAAATATCGCTTTTCGGCTTGTCGCTCGGTTCTTATACATTGGTAGAAAGAACGCTTGAAAACGAAGTGAAAATTGTGTTTGAAGAAGTGACGAATACCGGTTGGATGCCGTTCGCGGTTTCACTGAACACGAAAAATCTGGAAGAGGCAAAAGTGAAGTCATGGAACCCGGAGCCTGTGCAGCAAACTCAGGATGATACTTACGGAGCTGATCCTACGACCAATCCATACGGAACTATAGCCACGGGTGAAGGCGAAATTTTGCAGGGCAATTTATACGTCTCCAGGCCGATTACACTTGGCAACGGAGAAGCGGTCAACGAACTGCGCCATGAAATTCCCAATTTGACTTTGGAAGAAGGCCAACTGGCGAAGAGCTTCTGGCTGCCGCCTAAGCACGAGATGCAGACTTGGTTTATGCTGTCTCCTGAACCGTTTTTCGCTTCTGAAACTGAAGAGGACACCTGGATTTCCCATGCGCTGCAAAACCGCCGTGAGCAGCTGAACTGGCTGACGCCTGAAGGCCCGCTCGTCAAAATTCCATTGACAGACGACCTCCGTACAGAAATGGCTTATGATGTCATTGACGAACGGACACAAGATGCCGTCTCGGCTGAATGGAACCAAACCGCCCCTTCCCTCTTTTTTGAATCAATGCTATTAAATGCAAAAGCCATTACTGAATGACAATGAAGGCCCGCTATTTTTTTGCGGGCCTTTTTTAATCCATTCTTTTTGATAAAAACAGAATAATCAGTATAATGAAGGTGTAGAGCAGTGTCCTCTCTTCAATTGCAAATGTCCATCAAATCAAACAAGGAGGTTTTAATCATGGACCGCAGACGTGTGGACCCGCAGGAAGTTGAACGCCGGCAGTTTGACGACGATTTTTTTGCATCTCTGGACATGATTGGCGAAGGATCACCCGTATATTCATTTTTGGAAGATGACGATACCCCTGAAGAAGTAAAAGGGGAAGAGAAAAAAGCACAAAATCTGCAATAAGCTATAGCTTCGGTCTCCTGTTTTTTGAGGCGGAAGCCATGCAAAAACCCCCTTCAAGCAAAAACTTGAAGGGGGTTTCTTTCTTATTCCATCATTTCTGCAACGATCTCGTAAGAGCGGAGCCGGTCTTTCTGGTGGAAAATTTGTGAATTGATGATGACTTCGTTGGCACGGGTTTTATTGATGAAAGCACTCAATTTTTCACGCACCACATCCGGCGTGCCGACAATCATCGATTCCGTGTCCATCTTTTCTTTGAAAATGGCAATTTCACGGTCCGTCCAAACCTCTTCCAAATTGTCGATTGGCGGCGTGAACTCCGTTGGCATCCCCCGCATCAAGTTGAACATTTGCTGCTGGCCGGATGTTGCCAGCCATTCTGCACGTTCCTGGGTGTCTGCCGCAATGACATTTACTCCGACCATCGCATACGGGTCTTTCAGTGCGGTGGAAGGCTTGAAATTCTGATGGTACAGTTGCAGCGCTTGCATCGTAAAGTCCGGCGCGAAGTGGCTGGCAAATGAAAATGGCAAACCTTTAATTGCGGCTAATTGGGCACTGAAGCCGCTGGACCCCAGAAGCCAAAGCGGTACCCGCAGGCCAGTACCCGGATACGAACGTACGCGCCCGACCGGTTTATCGGAGAAGTAATTTTCCAGTTCGGCCACTTGCTGCGGGAAATCATCGCCGCTGCTTTGCAAGGTGCGGCGGAGCGCATAAGCGGTCGCTTGGTCGCTTCCCGGAGCACGCCCCAATCCTAGGTCAATACGGCCCGGATAAATCGCTTCAAGCGTCCCGAATTGTTCAGCAATAACGAGCGGTGCATGGTTCGGCAGCATGATCCCGCCTGAGCCGACACGGATTCGTTCCGTGGCTCCCGCAATGTGGCCGATCAATACGGAAGTTGCGGAACTGCCGATTCCAGGCATATTATGGTGTTCAGCAAGCCAGTAGCGGTTGAACCCCCATTTTTCAACATGCTGCGCAAGCTCGACGCTCCGCCGGAATGACTCTCCGGCGTTGCTGCCTTCATTGATCGGTGCCAGATCCAGAACCGATAGAGGAATATCTTTAAATTTTTTTGTCTGCATTGTTCTTCACTCCTTACCTTTCATATTGTATCGATTCTGCCAAATAAATACATCTTTCCGGCTCATGGATTCGAGCATAGAAAAAAGCCGACTCTTTTAAAAGAATCAGCTTTGGCTTGTCCATCTGTTGGCCGACAGGACTTCCTGCAGCGAAGAAAGAAAACGCATCGGCAACTTTGCTTGCATATGATGCAGTTGCTTGGCATGTTCCGGTTTGACGCCGGTAAAGATGCTAGACGTTCCCATAATGCTCAACGACTGGAGAAGTTGATCCAAATGTTGAAGGCCTTCGTCTGTAATTTTCCCCATTGCGGTTAAATCAAAAATCACGGTTTCAGCCTGCGTTTCATAAATGTTGGCCAAAAGCCGCGGCATAAATGCCAATACCTGCTCTTCCGTCAAATCGCCGAACAAAGGCACGAGCAGCCGGTCGCTATCCAATTGGATATACGGGGCAGACAATTCACGCACTTTTTGAAGCAGTTCGAGCGTCCGTTCTTTTTCCTGGAAAAGATCATAATCCGTCTCCCGGAGCCTTTCACGCAGTTTAGTCAGTTGATTTGCGACACGCTCCAGCTGGTTGTCCTTGGGAACGATAACGAGCGAGATATTTCCTGAATCACTCCGTTTTCCGTAAACATCCGCTAAAAACAATCCGTCTTTTCTGGAAATGAAATTAAGCTCAAACTTCGGTTGAAGAACTTCGGAACTTAACATGTTTTTTGCTTTTTGTAGGCTTTCTTCGTCAACAATATCGGTGAATAACCGGCAGTCCCCAAACAGTTCAAACGCTTCTGCCGAGCTTTCGACGACGTGCAATTGGATATCCAATGTAAATGCCGGGAGCGGCAATGCATTAAATTGAGATGTCGTAGTCATTGCGCGGATTCTCTCCCGTCTTGAGCCAGAGTTCCAACTGGCTTAAATCTTGTATAACCATCGCCCCGGTGCTTCTCAAAGAATTCACATTGGAAACGTTGACCGCCCGGCCCCCAATCAAAACAGCCGGTTTTGAGTGCAATGCCATAAACGCTTGTGCATACGTTTTTAAAACAGGCAGTCTGTATACCAGTGCCCCCGATAAAGCGACAACATCAGGCTGCCATTTTTCTGCCGCCTCCAAAGCATGCGGCAACGGCAGGTTGGGTCCCATGTATTTCACCGACCAGCCATGTTCACGAAAAAGGCTGGATACCATTTTCAGGCCGATATAATGGTCCTCCCCTTCGGGACCGAGAACCATCACTTTTCTTTCCAGCCCTTTTTCTGCCATTTCGCGATTATCCACGGCTGATACGACAAAATCGCATATGGCTGTCGCTAAATGCTCATCCGCCACTGTAATTTCATTGTTCTCCCATAAAGCGCCGATATGGTACATTGCAGGCGTCAGCAAATGGTCGAATAATTCTTTGCGGCTGTGCTGGGCGAGGAAGAAATGAATGTGGCGCAACGCCTCCTTATCTTCGCCTTCCAAAAACAAATTCGCTAATTGAGTGGGTTGAATCATTGGATCAACCTCCTTTTGCTACGGTTTAGTAAGTAATGCATTCGCCTCTTTCAGGCAGTCAAGCATAAAACGCTCTTCTTGTTTCTCGGTTTTTCCCGGAAGAATGTCGATAAGCCGCTCAAAATTATCAATAATCAATGCAGTTTCCACGTTTCGGCTATTCAGCACCGTCTCGAGCCAAAGACTATAATCCAGGAATACTTGCTTGTCTTCCAGTTCATAAGCCGTTTCCAAATGGTCCAGATGGTGATGGTTGTCTTTTTCAGTATGCTGAAACCCCTGCTCGCCGAAGCGCTCCCAAAGATTTGGATAGGCTTCATAGATGCTTTTGGCCGTTTCCAGCGCAATTTTGTCTTTAATGGCCTTATTCATTCGGCTACCACCTCATACTGGCGGACCTTTGGCACAATTCCGGCCAATGCCTTATCCGGATAATTTTTTTCAAGTTCATGGATTTCCTTAAATTCATTGCTTCGAACCCAGTTCATATAAGATTCTTTTGACTGCCATTCCATATGCACAGTCAATTCATTTAATTTTTTGGTGTTCTGGATCAAGCGAAACTGCTGAAAGCCTTCTGCCTGGTCCACCCGGCGGGAACGGTTCTGGTATATTTCAATAAGATCCTGCGTTTTCTCCATGGGTACTTCTACAGTTGAGGTCACAATATACATCCATATTCCCCTTTTTAAAATTAGTTAATGCTTATTATAACCTTTCGCCAAGCGAATTAAAAGAAATGCTCTTTTCACTTATTTATCGTGATGAGCAGTATATTTTTAGACTATTTCAACTTTCCCCTTGCACTTCTTTCTGAAATGCTCTAGACTTACAAATATCGAATTATACATAACTTCATAATTTATTTCTTATCAAGAGAGACGGAGGGATTTGGCCCTATGATGTCTCAGCAACCAGCCTCACGGCCACGGTGCTAATTCCAATAGGCAGCCGCCTAGAAGATGAGAAGATTATGTTCCTGAAATAGGGGCTTTCTTCTTTTTGAAGAAAGCCCCTATTTTTTTATTCGAAAGGATGATGAACATGACAAAACAAAGTTTGGAGACAGCAATGGTCCAATTGGGGAACCGCAATGATGCCGAAACGGGTGCTGTCAGCCCTCCCATTCATTTGTCAACAGCATATGCCCATGAAGCATTGGGGCAATCGACGGGGTTCGATTATACGCGAACGAAAAATCCGACGAGGGCCATTCTAGAAGAAGGCATTGCCGCACTTGAACAAGGAAACGCAGGGTTTGCCTGCAGTTCCGGTATGGCCGCCATCCAGCTTGTTTTGTCCTTGTTCCGTCCGGGAGACGAACTTCTCGTTCCGGAAGATGTATATGGTGGAACTTACCGGCTGCTTGACCACTTTGCCAAGGTGTATAACATCCGGACGATTTACGCCGATTTTAAGGACAGTACGAAAACCGAAGCATTCATCTCGGAGCATACACGGGCATTCTTTATCGAAACCCCGACAAATCCATTAATGGAGGAAATTGATTTAATTGCCTATGCAGCACTGGCGAAAAAACATAATCTCCTGCTCATCGTTGATAACACGTTTTTAACGCCTTTCCTCCAGCAGCCGCTCGCTTTAGGAGCTGATATTGTCGTCCATAGCGCGACGAAATACATCGGTGGACACAATGATGTATTAGCTGGATTAGTCGTTGCTAAAGGCCAGGGAATCTGTGAAAAATTGGCCAGCCTTCACAATGCGGCCGGCGCCGTCTTATCCCCTTTTGATTCATGGCTCTTGATCCGGGGAATGAAAACTTTGCCGCTCCGAATGCGGCAGCATGAAAAAAACGCCCGAAAGGTAGCGGCTTTTTTGAAACAGCAGCCGGTCATTGCAGAAGTCCTTTATCCCGGCAAAGGCGGCATGTTGTCTTTCCGCCTGAACAACGAGGAATGGATCGCCCCTTTTCTCGAAAACGTCCGTTTGATCGCTTTCGCCGAAAGCCTCGGAGGCGTCGAAAGTTTCATCACGTATCCGGCAACACAGACGCATGCGGATATTCCGGAATCCGAGCGTGTACGCCGCGGCATTTGCAACCGCCTGCTCCGGTTTTCTGTCGGAATTGAAGATGCCGACGATTTAATCGCTGATTTAACCCAGACATTCGCTAAACTCGAAAAGGAGGCTATTCGCTAATGACGGATCGTTTAGAAACTCAATTTATTCATGCAGCCGGCGTTGACCGTGAAACCGGTGCAGTGAATGTACCCATTTATTTATCTTCGACTTATCATCAGGAAAGCTTTGATGAATTCGGCCCTTTCGACTATAGCCGCTCCGGCAATCCGACGCGTTTAAAATTGGAAGAAACCATTGCTAAGCTTGAAAACGGCACGCGCGGATTCGCCTTTGCGTCCGGCATGGCTGCTATTTCATCAGCATTCATGCTGCTTTCAGCAGGCGACCATGTGCTTGTTTCAGAAGACGTCTACGGCGGCACTTACCGGTTCGTCACAGAAGTCCTGACTAAATTCCACATCGACTATACATTCGTCAATATGACGGATTTGAGTGAAATGGCAGAGGCGATCCGCCCGAATACAAAAGTCATTTATCTTGAAACGCCTTCCAACCCGGTCATGAACATCACCGACATTGAAATCGCTGCAAAACTGGCAAAAGCGAATGACTGCCTGACATTTGTCGACAACACGTTTATGACGCCGCTTTACCAAAACCCGCTGGACCTAGGAGCAGACCTCGTCCTTCACAGTGCGACAAAGTTCTTGTCAGGACATAGCGATATCATTGCCGGACTTGCCGTTACCAAAGATGTGGAGCTCGGCAACCGCTTGGGCTTTATCCAAAACACCTTCGGTTCGGTCTTGGGAGCCCAGGATTCCTATAACTTGATCCAAGGCATCAAGACACTCGGAGCCCGGCTGAAACAGTCTTCCGGCTCAGCCCGCATCATCGCCGATTACCTGCACAGCCATCCAGCCATTGAAGAAGTGTATTATCCCAGATTCCGTTTCCATCCGGGCTACCCGATACATGAACGCCAGGCAACAGGTGCCGGAGCCGTCTTGTCTTTCCGCCTGGCTGACAAGGAAGCAGCCCGGACATTTGTGGAAAGCTTACAGATTCCAATATTTGCCGTCAGCTTAGGAGCAGTCGAATCGATCTTATCGTATCCGGCAACAATGTCCCACGCTTCGATGCCAAAAGAAGAACGCGAAAAACGCGGCATTACAGACGGCTTGCTGCGCTTGTCAGTCGGGTTGGAGCACACAGATGACTTATTGGAAGATCTGGAACAAGCATTGCAAAAAGTCCGGCAAGCGGCCGGAGAGGCATCAACCATCCTATAAAAGAGAGAAGGAATAATACATGACCACAACAGCAACCAAAGCCCCATTCAGAGCAGACCATGTCGGGAGTTTACTTCGCCCCGACAGCATTCATAACGCGCGACAGCAATTCAAAGATGGCGAAATCACAGCACAGCAATTGCGTGAAATTGAAACCGCGGAAATTACCCGTATTGTGGACAAACAGATTGAAGCCGGATTGCAGGCCGTAACTGACGGCGAATTCCGCCGGACTTTCTGGCACACTGATTTCATGGCGCATATCAACGGATTTGAAGGGTACACTCCAGAAAAAGGCTATCAATTTAAGAATGTGGTGACTGAAGCATATGATGTCCGTAATATCGGCAAAATTTCTTTTGATAAAAACCATCCCTTCGTCAAGGATTTCATTGAATTCAAGGAAATTGTAGATGGCCGCGCAGTTCCAAAGCTGACAATCCCAAGTCCGAACCAATTTTTCAATCAGGGCATCCGTGACGAAAGCATATATCCGGATCTGGAAGTCTATGCAAAAGACGTCATTGAAGCTTACCGGGATGCCCTCAAAGCCTTTTATGAAGCAGGAGCCCGCTATATCCAAATTGATGATGTTTATATCGCAGGACTGTCGTCTCCTGATATCCCGTTTAATGATGGTCAATATAACCGGGAATACCTGATTGATTTGGCACTGCGGGTCGTTAATGGCGTACTGGAAGGCAAACCTGAAGATTTGTATGTAACGACGCATCTATGCCGCGGCAACTATAAATCGGATTGGGCTTTTGAAGGAAGCTACGCCTTGATCGCCCCTACTTTATTTGCGAAAGAAAAAGTGGACGGCTTTTTCCTCGAATATGATGATGAGCGCTCCGGCAGTTTCCAGCCGCTCGAGCATATTCCGGTTGGCGGAGCTAAAGTAGTCCTCGGTGTATTCACTTCAAAACGAGGTGAATTGGAAGACAAAGAAGCAATCAAAGCGAAAATCGAAGAAGCCGCAAAGTACGTTCCTCTTGAACAGATTTGCATCAGCCCTCAATGTGGATTCGCTTCCACACACCACGGCAACAGCCTTACCGAACAGCAGCAATGGGATAAGCTGAAGTTTATCGTGGAGCTCTCTAAAGAAATTTGGGGATAAATCAAAAAACAGTGAACGGAAAATTTCCGTTCACTGCTTTTTTAAAGCCTACTTTTCCTGTCTCTGCTCAACCGAAAAAAAGCCGTCCCTTCCCAAAGGATTGGCCGCTTTTCTTCTATTATATATGTTCTTTGCCAGAAACAGCCGGAACGCCATCCAGCGTGCTTTGCGGCAAACTTGCATAATTGGCGACGCCAGTCTCGATTGCAGCCTTTGCTACAGCCTCTGCTACAGCCGGTGCCACCCGCAGATCAAAAGGAGCCGGTATCACATAATCGTCATGAAGTTCATGCGCCTCGATCAGTCCGGCAATGGCTTCAACGGCCGCAATTTTCATTGCATCATTGATTTGGCTCGCCTGAACATCCAATGCCCCTCTGAAGATTCCAGGAAAAGCCAGAACATTATTGACCTGGTTCGGAAAATCGGAGCGTCCTGTCCCGACAATACGCGCGCCCGCTTCTTTCGCTAAATGCGGAAGAATTTCCGGATTCGGATTGGCCATTGCGAAAATGATTGGATCTTTTGCCATCGTCCGGATCATGTCCTGCGTCAGCGCCCCTTCCGCTGAAACGCCGATAAAGACATCCGCACCATGGATAACGTCTCCCAGCAAGCCTTCCAAACGGTCCGGGTTGGTGTCGTTCGCTACTTTTTCCTTGTACGGATTCATGCCGTACGTCCGGCCATCAAAAATAGCCCCTTTTGTATCGCACATTATGAGCTGGCTGCAGCCAAACTTCCTTAAAAGCTTCACTACAGCAATACCGGCTGCACCCGCGCCGTTGACCACAATTTTCGTTTCAGCAATTTCCTTGCCGACCAATTTCAAGGCATTGGTCAAACCAGCTAATGTCACAATTGCCGTCCCATGCTGGTCATCATGGAAAACCGGAATGCCCATTTCCTCTTTCAAACGGTCTTCTACAACAAAACAAGTCGGCGCCGAAATATCCTCCAAGTTGACGCCGCCAAAGCCAGGTTCAAGCAATTTGACCGTTTGAATGATGGTTTCAGCATCCGTTGTGTTCAAACAAATTGGAAACGCATCGACCCCCGCGAATTCTTTGAACAGCAAGGCTTTTCCTTCCATTACCGGCAATGCCGCTTCAGGTCCGATATTGCCCAGTCCAAGAACCGCAGTGCCATCCGTGATAACTGCCACTGTATTGCCTTTCATCGTATAGTCATATACTTTGCCGCGGTCTGCTGCTATTTCCCTGCATGGTTCCGCCACTCCAGGAGAATAAGCAAGGCTTAAATCCCGTTCATTTTTCACCGCCACTTTGGACCGGACTTCCAATTTCCCTTGATGTTTCCGATGCAACTGCAAAGAATCGTTCTTCAGGTTCGACATTGCCTCATCTCCCTTTGTCATAATGGTTTATTATAAAGACTATTCTGAAAAATAAAACCCCTTTTCGTCCGTTGCATGACAATTCAGTCTTTTGGCTGAGGCATAACAAAAAGGAAGCGTTTACTTGCCCGCTTCCTTTCCTGCATTTACTGGGCCGTATAGCCCCCATCTAAAATTACCGCTTGTCCGGTCATGCCGCGTGCAGAATCACTGGCAATATAAAGTGCCAGATCCGTAATTTCATTTACGTCCAGCAGGCGTTTTTGCGGTACGAGTGGATACAGCACTTCCTCCAAAACCTGTTCCAGCTCAATCTTTCGTGTTTTTGCCAAATCAGCGAATTGGTTGCGCACCAGCTGCGTATCGACATACCCCGGGCAGATGGCGTTTACCGTAATGCCTTGTGCTGCAGTTTCAAGCGCAGCTACTTTTGTCAATCCGATGACGCCATGCTTCGCAGAATTATAAGCCGCTTTTCCAGCAAACCCGATCACCCCGTTAATCGATGCCATATTGATGATGCGGCCGAATCCTTGTTGCCGCATATGCGGCAATGCGTATTTTGTCGCGATAAATGGCGCCGTCAGCATGATTTTAACAAGCAGCTCAAATTTCTCCGTCGGAAAATCCTCAAGGAGCGAGACATGCTGCATGCCGGCATTGTTCACGAGAAAGTCCAGGCTTCCATAGGTTTCAACTGTGAAATCAATTGCACGTTTAATCTCTTCTTCTTTCGTCACGTCGCAGACGATGCCCACCGCTTCCCCAGGCAATTGCTTGGCGGCTGCATCCACTGCTTCTTGTGCCAGATCGGAAACGACGACTTTAGCACCTGCCTCCGAAAAGGCTTTGGCAATATCAAAACCGATGCCGCGTGCGGCTCCCGTGATGAATAACACTTTCCCTTCCATTCAACTTCCTCCTCCATCAAATTGCTGTCCAGCCACCGTCCACTTTAACTGTTTCGCCTGTTACAAAATTTGCCAAGTCTGAAGCCAAGTAAAGGACAGCTCCTGAAATATCCTTTGGCTGGGATAGCCCATCCAAAAGAATCCGGCTATTCACTTCTTTTTTAAATTCTTCGTCTTCAAACATTTTGGCCGTCAGTTCGGTTTCAATAAATGTTGGGGCAACACCATTGACACGGATGCCGTTTTTCGCCCATTCTACAGCAAGCGCTTTTGTCATTTGCACTAGGCCGCCTTTACTGGAGCAGTAAGCGGCACGTTTAACAAATCCGACAAACGCCATTTGGGAAGCGATGTTGATAATGCGTCCACTGTTCTGTTCGAGCATATACTTTGCAGCCGCTTGGCTGGCAAAAAAGGCCGATTTTAAATTCAAATCGAGGACGGTATCCCAGTCTTCTTCCGTTACTTCCATGGCCGGCTTCGCAATATTAACGCCTGCATTGTTGACCAGTACATCAATCGTGCCGAATTCTTCAGCAGCTGTATCAATCAGGCGCCTCACTTCTTGAATATCGCTTAAGTCTCCGGATACTACCATGCATCGTTCGTTAAACGACCGCAGCTCCGCCAGCGTTTCTTGGAGGACATCTTTGTTGCGCCCGGAAATCACGACATTGGCATTCAACTTGGCAAAAGTCAAAGCGATGTCTTTGCCGATTCCTTTGCTCCCGCCTGTTACAACAACCGTTTTGTTTTCAAGCTCGGAAAAGTATGCAGTCATTTGCTGTCCTCCCCGTTTAGTTTCATGTCATTTTTCAGGAAATAAATGAGTGTCTGCTCCCGTTCAGCATTTATTTTCTCTGAAATATCGGGATCCCATTTATAGAAGCCTTCGCCGTTTTTATCCCCCAGTTTCTGTTCTTCTACCAGTTTCGTGAGGACTTCGCCGGACCGCTGGGCTTTTGAAAGATCTTCGAATAAATAATTTGAAATGGCTGAGAAAACGTCTAATCCGCCCATGTCTGCTGTCATTAAAGGCCCGGTAACCGGCAAACGGCGCCCGATGCTGTAAGTCACGGCAGCATCAATGTCTTCTTTCGTCGCGGCCCCCGAATCGAGCAAAGCCTGCGCTTCCCGGAACAATGCGTATTGAAGGCGGTTGCCGATAAAGCCCGGCAATTCCTTGTTCAATAGGATCGGCTTTTTGTTCATAGCCGTTATCACGTTCATGGCGCGCTCCACAGTCGCTTCATCTGTCCGTTCGCCTTTCACCACTTCCACGAGCGGAATCAAATGGGCGGGATTCCAGAAATGCGTCACGACAAAGCGGTTCGGATGTTCCATCTCTTCTGCCAGCAAGCTTGGTTTAAAACCGGATGTATTGCTCGCGATGACCACTTCTTTCCCTACCATGCCCTCCAACTTTTTATACATTTCTTTCTTCAGTTCAAGCACCTCCGGAATCACTTCGATGATGAAAGTGGCTCCTTCCACCACTTCCGCAAGCGATGTTGAGAAATGGATATGCTCTTTTATTTGTTCAGCTTCCGCTTCATCGAACAAGCCGTTCTCTGCCATGACTTTGAGTTTGCTTTGCAGCCCTTTTGCTGCATTTTCAAGATCTTTGTCATTGATGCCATACACCTTAACCGTCTGCCCTGCCCATGCGGCGGACAAAGCAATTGAATGCCCCATCGTGCCGGAGCCGAGAATTGAAATCTTTTCCATAGTTTGCACCTCTTTTTTAGTATGTATAAACGAACTATACCCAACAAACTACAAAACGAATAGTTTGCTGGGTATTTTCATCCTATAAGCCAAGCCCAAGTGAGAACAGAACCACTGCCAGTGCAGCCCCAAGCAGCGGCACCACTACAGAAAGTGCACCAAAGGCCGGATAAGCATCCCGGTGCGTTTCACCAGCAATTGACCGGATAGTCGTTACAACGTATCCGCCTTGCGGCAATGAATCCAGCGACCCGGATGAAATCGAAACCGTTCTGTGCAAGGCTTCTGCGTTAACGCCCATATCAAGGTAATGCGGCGCCAGAAGCGGCAGGGCAATTGCCTGTCCACCGGAAGAAGATCCGGTCAAACCGGCAATAATGGCAACTGCCAATGCACCGCCAATGAGCGGGCTTCCAGGAATCCCTGTCATAACATCCACGGCTGATTCGAATGCAGGCGTTGCTCTTACTACGCCCCCAAAACCGACAACTGCTGCCGTATTGGCAATTGCAATCACAGCACCTAGTGCCCCTTCACCGAATGCGTGGCCAATATTCTGGAAGTATTTTCTATTGATTAAGTACGTGGCCAGAATACCGCCGCTTAAAGCAATGATCAAAGCGGAAGTTCCCAAAGAATCATGGAAAATAAATGAAATGATTAAAACTACCACTAACGGAATCATGCTGAGCAGTGGATTCGGCAATTCTTTGCGTGCTTCAGAAGATGGATCGGTTTTCCGTGCAACAAAATGCTCGCCTTTTGAAACGGCTTTGTTGATCATCTTCTTCAGCCACCAGTATCCGAAAACCATCATAAAGACGGCTACAATCGCACTGACTTCCCAGCCGGCATATGGAGACGTGCCCAGAAATTCAATCGGAATCCAGTTTTGGATTTCCGGTGAACCTGCGGAAGTCATCGTGAAAGTTGTTGATCCGAACGCAAGCGCCGCCGGGATAAATCGGCGCGGCAGATCCGCTTGTTTGAACAAGCTGAGTGCCATCGGATATACAGAGAAGGCTACAACAAACAAACTGACCCCGCCATAAGTCAGTACTGCACAGGCGATGACAACCGCCAAAGCCGCCCGTTTCATGCCGATTTTGCTGACAATCCATTTGGACACGCTGTCTGCCGCTCCGCTGTCTTCCATCACTTTCCCGAATATTGCCCCTGTTAGGAACATCAAATACCAGGAAGCGATAAAGCCGGTGAACCCGGTCATGTAATTTGTTAAGAAGTTAGCAGCCCCTTCAGGAGCCAGCTGAGGGAAAATTGGCAAACCATTCAAAACTGCCACCAACAATGCTGTAATCGGGGCAGCAATCAACAGGTTCATGCCCTTCATCGTCAAATAAATCAATAATGCCAAACCGCCGAACAACCCAATCGTACCTAACATATAATTTCCTCCATCATCCCTTGTTTGTGTAATTGCTTATCATTGCCATACGCCTATTTCCTTAAAAATAGTGAACCAGCGGAAGCATAAGCTCCCGCCGGAAAACCAATATTTTTACTTATTGCCGTAACGTCTGACGCGGAGAAGCGCCTGTTCTGCATGTCCTGCAAAATTCTCCAGTTGGCAAAGGCGTGCAGCATACTCGCCGATATAAGCACTTGCTTCCGGAGTCGTTACTTTCTGGTATGTCACGGTTTTGATGAATTTCCCTACCCATAGACCGCCAGTGTAGCGCGCTGCCCCTTTTGTCGGCAAGGTGTGGTTTGTTCCGATTACTTTGTCGCCGTATGCAACATTCGTTTCTGGCCCTAAGAATAAGCAGCCGTAGTTCGTCATATTTTCAAGGAAATAATCCGGATTTTCTGTCAGGATTTCCACGTGCTCGAATGCCAAACGGTCCGCTTCAATGCGCGCCTCTTCAATCGAATCGACAATCAGGATTTGGCCGTAATCTTCCCAAGACACACGTGCAACGTCGGCGGTGGACAGCGTTTCGAGTTGGCGCTCAATTTCTTTCACCGTCTCTTCTGCCAATTGCTCACAAGTTGTGATCAATGCACCTGGGGAAGTCGGGCCATGCTCGCCTTGTCCAAGAAGGTCTGTTGCAATCATTTCAGCATCTGCTGTGTGGTCTGCCACTACCAAAGTTTCTGTCGGGCCTGCGAACAAGTCAATTCCGACTCTGCCGTATAGCTGGCGCTTCGCTTCAGCCACAAATGCATTTCCGGGTCCTACAATCATATCCACTGCTTCAATTGTTTCTGTGCCAATGGCCATTGCCCCCATTGCCTGGATGCCGCCAAGAAGGTAAATCTCATCCGCGCCAGCCAAAGACATAGCGGCAATGGTTGCATTTGGAATTTCACCATTAATCGGCGGTGTGCAAGCGATTACACGTTTGACGCCGGCAACTTTAGCCGTCAAGACACTCATATGAGCAGAAGCAACCATCGGATAGCGCCCGCCTGGAATATAACAGCCTACGCTGTTAACCGGAATATTTTTATGGCCCAGAATAACGCCTGGAATGTGCTCCACTTCCACATCGTTCAAAGAAGCCAGCTGCGCTTCTGCGAAAGCCTTGATGTTCTTTTGGGCAAATTTGATATCTTCAATCACATCTTCCGGAACTTTGGAAACGATTTCATTTATTTCCGCATCAGTTAAGCGGAATGATTCAGGTGCCCATTTATCAAATTTCTCCGATAGCTCACGGACTGCCTGATCGCCTCTTGATTCAATATCTTTTAAGGATTCCGCGACAATTTGTGATACTTTTGCGTCATTGGCACTCACTTCTTCTTGTGATTTTCCTGCTTTATATACTCTCACCATATTAACCCCTCCGGTTTTATATTTTTGAATACGTATGCAAAAACGCTTACATTTAGAAGGATATTTCAAATTGTTTAAAAAGTCAATATTTATTACGTAGTTGACCGTTCAATTAAATGCCCATCTACTTCAAATGTTTCAGCGGCTCCTGTATACTCGGCAATCTCGGCCAATAAATAGGCTAACGTTGCTTCAATCATTTCATCGATCGGCTGTTCCCACGTCGTCAATTGATAAGCTGGCCAAGATGCCATTTCAATATTGTCAAAGCCGATGACTTTCGTTTGTTCCGGCACTTGAATTGAATTTTTCTTCAATGCGTCCAACACGCCAAGCGCCATAATATCATTTGCTACAAAAATGGCCGGGGGCGTATTTCCTTCTTCAATCATTTGCATCGCTGTTGTATAGCCGCCGTTATACGTGTAATCAGCAGAAAAATGGCGGTAGGCCGCTTTCTTCTGTTTCAAAACTTCCTGAAATCCCCTTTGCCGGTCCCGGCTTGTCGATGTGTCGGCATCCCCGGCAATATAAGCCATTTCTGCTATCCCTTGATCAAAGAAATATTGTGCTACTTTACGGCCGGCGTCCAAGTTATTGCAGCTGACAGAATAAAATTCATCAGAATTGAGTTTCCGATTGAAGAATACTAGCGGAATTTTATTTTTCTTGAATTCTTCTCCCACGTTCAGCGCCATAACGGCATCCGTAATGATGACGCCTGCCACATTATAATTCAGCAAAGTTTCTACGTCTTCCGCTTCAATCTCGTCATTGTTCGTATGGACGAATAACATGCTGTACCCTTTTTCCTTGAATGCCGCTGCGAATTGCTTTAGCACTTGAGGATAAAATGGATTATGCACGCCTTTCATGACAATGCCAATGATTTTGGTCCGATTGGTAATCAAACTGCGGGCAAATTCATTTGGGCGGTAACCGAGTTCTTCCGCTGCAGCCATAATTTTTGCACGGGTCTTCTCGGATACTTTTGCCCCTTCAAAAAACACGCGCGATACCGATGACTGGGAAACCCCTGCCAACTTCGCTACATCTTTTGCCGTTACTGTGTGTTTCAAAGCTCTCCACCCTTTTCGCTAATCTCGAACTCTAGAATACACTATTTGGATATCGCTGGCATTAATTTATCTCAAAGATCTAAAAAAACATCCGCACCAAAAGGCACGGATGCTTTCTTCCATCACTGAATTGACTCCAAACTGGAAGTTACAATATATTCTTCGTCTCCTTCTGTCATCCGGAACTCCCTTTTCACTTCCCCGAAACCTTCGACGAAATAAGATCGGAGCAATGCCCCGTCTTCGCTTGTTCGTTCCAGCAGAATCGCCTGGTCAAAATTGCGGTATGGCGTTTCCACCTGTGCATCGGTTTGGATGACGGTCATTCCTTTCACTTCATCGCCTGCTTCTATTGGCAATTTATAATAGAGCGAAATCGGCTCGAGCGCCTGCAATTCTTCTTTGGTTGGTGTGTACTCTTCATAAAACTCCTGCTCTTCTTTTACCAGTTCTACCTGCCCATCCCCAAGCCGGTATACCCGCAAGATGACTGTTCCCCCATTATCTTCGTAAACGGCAATATGCCCTTCCGGCAAATAAGTTGTCTGCAATGTGATAGCTGCATACTCATTGCCTTCTCCTTTAAACTTGGCAGTCGTCCCATCTTCCATAAAGTAAGCGTAAAGATCAGCTGAGTTTCCATCTGCTTCCTCTGCTTCAGTATCAGTTCCAGCAACTTGATCCACGTTCTCTGGAATTTCCGTTTCGGGCTCCGGCGTTCCGACTTCTGGCATAACGGGTTCTGAACCACAAGCTGACAACAGCAAGACAATTACTGAAGGTACCCAGATGCGCTTCATCTAAATTTCTCCTTTTTGTATTAGACGAGCTTTTGGGCCCGATGTTACAAAGCAGCCACAAATAAGTTGGCAGTTTCAGGATTTTATTGGTAAAATTTATTTCTAACATTGCATATTAGGCGAGGGAAACTATGAAGAAAAAACTATTAGTAGCTGGGATTATTTGCAGCATTTGGCTGGCCGGCTGTTCAAATGGCATAGACGAAAAAACAGCAACGGATTCACAAGCACCACAAAGCAGCTCGAACCTTGAATTATTGGATCAGCCTTTCGAGGAAATTACGCTGCAGGAATGGGAAACGATCTATTTAACACAGCAAGACTTCGATCTTTTTTTATCCGGATTAGCAGCTGAAAATGCAAAAGGTGCACAGAAAGTTGCCGGAATTAAAAAAGATTCAGATGAAATCATCATTACCCTGGATAACCGGGACGGAGAATCACTTGATAATTTGATGGCAGCACCTTTTATCGATACAAAGGTTCGGACTGCTTATCTCCATTCCGCTTATTACGAAGGGCAACAGCCAAAAATCATCGTCAAGGACTTATCTGGCGTTGTTTTGTCTGAAACATCCGATGCACTGGAACCTGTAGGCCCATAAAACGAAAAGCCGTACCGGAAGAACATTCTTCCGGCACGGCTTTTTCATGCATTAAATGAATCCCCGTATATGGGTTTAATGTGTAAACTGTAATGCTTCTTCGCCTCTTCAATCGAATAAATACCGCCCGCCACTTCACCATTTTCAAGCTTTTCAATATGCGCTTCCACTAAATCAGCGAAGTATTTGCCGCAGGCAATTTCGTTCGGATATTGATCCCTTACTTTAGCGACGAGGGAGTCATCCAGCGTCTCATTGAACGCATAGTACAAAGCTGCATTCACCACAGTCAAACTGTCTCCGCTTGCATTGGAGATCATATAGAAATTGCCGTAATCGTCTTTTAACAAGTCTCGTTCCGCCATTAGTTCCATACAGGCCGCCTCCTTTAAACTCTTCTATCCTATACCCGCTCTTCAAAAGGTTTAACACCCAGAAAAGCATATACCGCTTTTGGGCATAAAATTAGAAAGTCATTTTTCCAATTGCCTCAATAACATGGCAAGTACATTTGATGCCATCGGTAAAATCAGCAATGCCCATCTTTTCATTAGGCGAATGGTTGGCTTCATCAAAGTTGGCATATGGAACAATGACCGACGGCGTCTCCAGCACATCGGTCCAGACATAGTCCGGCAGACTGCCGCCCATGCTTGGCTGCATCACAGGCTCCCGGCGGAACGCATTGCGGACCGCCATCTTTACTACATCGACAACATCAAGGTCGGCGGAAGTCCGGGAAGGCTTCATGCCGCCAAGATTTTTCAATTCAATATCCGGTGCATGTTTTTTCACATGCGCTTCGATTTTCCGGTAGATGTCATCCGGGTCCTGGTCGACTACCAAGCGAATATCCATCTTTAAGACAGCTGTAGATGGAATGATCGTCTTTGAGCCTTCCCCGCCATAGCCGCTGGTAAATCCCGCAATGTTAAACGTCGGTTCAAGTGTCAGCTTCCGGTAATACTCTTCCTTTTCCATATTGAAATCAGCGTAGCCGACTTGTTCCGCGATATTTTCACGGTCAAACGGCAAACTGCGGATGAGCGCTTCTTCCTTTTCTGTAATCGGCCGGATATCATCGTAAAAGCCGTCGATTAAGATGTGGCCTTCTGAATCGCGCATCGTATTCAGCAAATCGATGATTTTCCAGGCAGGATTCGGTACAATATTACCTTTGTTGCCGGAATGGTTATCCCAGTCAGCGCCTTTAGCCGTCATCTCGATATATGTAATCCCACGAACGCCTAGTAGAACCAACGGGGCACCGCTATCATGTTTTGGGCCATCTGAGGTATAAACCAAATCGGCTTTCAGCAACTCCTTATTTTCTGCTACAAAAGCCGAGAGGTTTGGGCTGCTGACTTCTTCTTCCCCTTCAAACAAAAATTTAATGTTAATCGGTAATTTTCCTGCGGCGTCCTGGTAACTTTTAATCGCTAAGAGTTGTGCCATCAATTGCCCTTTATTATCCCCAACGCCGCGGCAATAGATTTTTCCGTCGCGTACAGTCGGTTCAAAAGGAGGCGACAACCATTCTTCAATCGGATCTGGAGGCTGTACATCATAATGCCCATAGATCAATAAAGTAAAAGCTTCCGGGTTTTGCATGATTTCCCCGTATACAAAAGGATTTCCGGCAGAAGGCAGGATTTTCGTTTCAATCCCGATGCTTTCCATCAATTCTTTCAGCATATCGCATGCCTCGTCAATCCCTCGGTTTTCTGCACTGACGCTTTCGATGCGAAGAAAGCGGTATAACGTTTCAAGATATTCCTCTTTCTTTTCATCAACAAGTGATTCTACAGATTTCAGCATAGCGCTTAATTCTTCCATTTCTCGATCCCTCCCTCTTCTTTGTATTCTATTATATCTTAGTGAGAATATTTTAACTTCGAATGATTGACAAGATCAAAAAAGCTCCCTAAGAAATAGGGAGCTTTCCTTATACCGTAATTAAATCGCCAAATAACGAAATAAGCAGCAAACTGACGCCGCCAACTGAAACTGCAGCGATCAATCCGATATAAAACGGCTTGATGCCGAGACCTTTAAAAATTTTCAAATTCGTTCCAAGCCCGACTCCTGCCATGGCAAGGCCCAGCATATACGTGGAACCGAACGAACTCCAAAAACTATAGAAGCTCTCCCAGGCTTCCGGACTGAAAAGACTGAAAGCCTGTCCGGTTGAAGATACAGTGGCATCTCCAATTGTACGGACTAAAGATAAAAACAAGAAGCCAAGGATGAACAAGGGAAACAGCTTGTACCACTTCGGCAATATTGTTTTTTGGCCATTTTTATTGCCATTTCTGAAAAACAAATAAGACACAAAAGGAATAACTGCAATAATAAATAAGTTCCGGGTCAATTTGGTAATGGTAGCTACATCCACGACGGTGTCCGATTCATACATTTGATCGTATATAAGAGCTGCGCCTGTCACTTGCGCCGTGTCGTGGATGGCTGTTCCTAAAAACAAGCCGGCTTTGATCGGTTCATCTGCAAAAAATCCATGTGCCAGATAAGGATAAAAAAGCATCCCCAATAAGCCGAATATCGTGATGTTTGCCACCGCATAAGAAATTTCGTTTTCTTTTGCTTTAATTACAGGTGCTGTGGCCATGATTGCTGTGACCCCGCAAATGCCAGTACCCGTCGCAATCAATGTGCCCAAGCGGTTGGACTGCTTCATTTTGCTGGTAAAAAACAATGTGACAAAAAGTCCGACTGAAATGCAGGCGACAATCAGCGGCAGTCCCCAGGCTCCCAATTTCAAGGCTTCCGTCAAGCTTAAGCGCAGGCCAAGCAAAATGATGCCGGCACGAAGCGCATATTTTACAGCAAAACTGATGCCTTTTGAAAAAAGATCCGGCAAGCCAACTGTATTGCGTATCACAATCCCGATCAAGATGGCCACAAAAATTCCGGAAATTGGACTGGCACTTCCTTCCGGCAAAATTCCGGCAGCCAATAGCAAAATCCCGATTAAATCAGCCCCGTAAATTCCCGCCAGCATGACTACCAAGCAAATCAACAATCCCGGAATATAATTTCCTATAGAAACCTTCTTCAATTTGTCCGCCATTCTCTTCATCCTCACATGCGTTTAATAATATATGACTAAAATACTTTTATAATTCTAGCATTAAATATGGTCTTAAGTAGCTTTCTGCGCTCAAAACAAAAAAGCCCATCTTTAAAGACAGGCTTTTCCTTAACCCTTAATGCTGCAAAAACAGCCCTTTGACTACTTCAATAACGCGCATTTGCTGGTAGACCGCCATATTGGAACCGGAAGGCAGGCATAATCCGTGCCGGAATATTTTATCGCTTACCGCTTCTCCATCGCCGTGGGCGAAGAATTGTGTCCCTTTGAACAGTTCCTGCTGATGCAGCGGGTTCCAGACATTGCGGGATTCAATGCTTTCAGCTTCAAGTGCATTTTTTATGATTTCCGGCGTCAATGAAGTCAGTTCCGGATCCAAGGTAAATACACTCAGCCAGCGGTTGGAATATGTTCCTTCCAATTCAGGCTGAAAACGGATAGCCGGGATGTCTTTAAAGCCTTCCGCATAGCGTTCGTACACTTTCCGTCTGGCTCTGACGCGGTCATCAATGGCTTCCAACTGAGCCCGCCCGACTCCTGCCAGTACATTGCTCAAGCGGTAATTGTATCCTACTTCGTGATGCTTATAGTATGGAGCCGGATCTTTTGCCTGAGATCCGAGGAAACGTGCTTTTTCCAATGCATCCGTATCATTGGAAACCAGCATGCCTCCGCTCGAAGCTGTGATGATTTTATTGCCGTTAAAAGAGAAGATACCGAATTTCCCGATCGTCCCGCTCTTCCTTCCTTTATACAAAGAACCTAATGACTCAGCCGCGTCTTCAATCACCGGAACATCGTATTCGTTGCAGATTGCCATCAATTCATCCATTTTTGCACTTTGGCCGTATAAATTGACGACGATGACGGCTTTTGGCAAACGCCTTTCTTTATTTGCCGCCGCAAATGCTTTGCGCAAAGCGTTTGGAGACATATTCCACGTTTCTTCTTCAGAATCGATGAAAACCGGTTCCGCGCCGTTGTAAAGAATCGGATTGGCGCTTGCCACAAAGGTTAAACTTGAACAAAATACCCGGTCGCCTGTACCGACTTCCAGTAAGCGGAGCGCTAAATGAATGGCTGCTGTTCCGGAGCTGAGAGCCGCTCCGCCCGTTGTTCCGACATAAGACGCCAACTCTTCTTCAAACTTGTCCACGTTCGGCCCAATAGGGGCAATCCAGTTGGTCTCAAATGCTTCCTGAATGTATTTCATTTCATTGCCGGTCATATGCGGTGAAGACAAAAAGACTCTTTCTTTTTTTTCCATAGAAGATATGAAAATATTCGTTTGTTTATTCTGTTCGATTGGAAGGATTTTCATCGTTTCATCTCCCCCTTTCTGTCCGGTATATCATTCATATTCACCAAGGGAATGATAGTTTGATTTGATTGGCAGTTGCTGTTCAAATATCCCATTAACCTGCGTCCACTCCTTTAATGACCTCATATTTCTCAGTTCAAATTATTGATGATCAGCTTGAATTTATTGCTGGCGTGAGACGGGATTTCTTCAACAATACGGATATTGAATCGCATGTCTTTGCCGAAGATGTATTCCATTTCTTCATGGATGCTTGCCGTCACCGCATTTGTATATCCTTCCGCCGCTTCGATCATTACGTCGATTGCATCCCGGGAATTTTGGATAAACTGAATCTTTCGGATGCTGTCCGAAAATTTGCTGCTGGCCATCGACATATAGAGCGCGGTAAACTTCCCTTTGCTCTTCGACTGAAGATAGTCCTCCTTCTTGCCTTTCAGTTCCTTCAATACCGGATGGGAATTGCCGCATTCGCAGGTTTT
This sequence comes from Planococcus chinensis, assembly GCF_020071995.1. Classification (GTDB taxonomy): domain Bacteria; phylum Bacillota; class Bacilli; order Bacillales_A; family Planococcaceae; genus Planococcus; species Planococcus chinensis_A. The sequence goes on from NZ_JABWTK010000002.1 coordinate 372,405, forward strand.
TTCGTCTTGCAGCAATTCGATCCGTTCTCCAAGGTTATAGCGGATCAACGGCGTGCCGTATGTGTTGAAACAAGTGATGATCATTTCCTGGTCTTCGGTTGTTTCAATCACACCGGAGCTTAAGTTATAGTGAAGCTTCCCTTTTATACATTCCGTTATAAAAGGCGCTCCTTCCAAGGAGGCGTAGTGATAACGGAGCGGACAATCGAATGCCTCTTCGATTTCTTTCCGGTAAGCCGGGGAAAGTGCTTCGGCTGTCGTGAAAATGGCAATTGGCTTAAAAGATAGAATGATATTATTCCGGTTGATGTATTTGGCCACTTCGTAAATGGCGGAAGGCACGCCGTCAATAAAGTCGGGCTTATAGCTGTCCAGGTTATCCACAAATTCCTTTGCATTTTGTTCAATGCAGTAATAAGAGGAATAAAGGCGCTGTTTAATGGAGTAATTGTCCCGCCAGAAAACTTTTTTCTGCTGCCGTTTTGGAATGAAGCGGTCCGAGCTGAAAGTGGCCCGCTTCATTTCCAAATTGATGACGCCATGCTGCTTTTTGAAAAAATCGAGAAACGCCATATGTTTTTGAACATCTTCCTTTGTAAACAAGATTTTCAGAGGGATGCCAGCCGAATCAAGGGTATAGGCAACCAAAGCCGACTTTTCAGGAATTGTATACATCGACTCAATATGATTTCTGACCACTTCTTTTTCCAGAATCGGCAATTTTTTCAGATCTTCCACACTTTGAATTGTGGCAAGGTCGATGTTTTTATACAAATTCCGGTAAAATGGGCTTTCCTCATACGCATGCTTGATCAATTTCTGCATTTCCTGCTGCTGGTACTCCTTTTCATACACTTGATCTGTGTAATCGCGCTGGCCAAGTTTTTTCAAAAACTTAAAATATAAATGACCATATTTCTTTTTGGTTTCAATATATCCCTCAAGACTTGTTAAAAGGTTTTGGAAGTAAATCGGCGAATTGTCGTATATTTTCATTGTAAAATCACGCATTCGCACTTCCTCCTTTAAGTGTTAATGATGGGCTGCACCCTGTTTTTTGCCAATTGATTATTAAGCATATTCGCCTTTTGCCTCCACTTTCCAACTGTCCTGCCACTCCGGTTCCGGACGCTTTCGGTTTGCCAGCTTCAGCAAGACTTCTTTCGTTTCTTCCGCATCCATCTCAGGAAGCTGTTTGATGACCTTCAGCATCTCTACCTGGCCGATTGGCGTTGATTTGCCGATATAAATTTTCGGGAATATTTTTTCTTCCTGAATTTCACTGGCATCAAGCAGTTCTTCGTACAATTTTTCACCTGGCCGCATGCCTGTAAATTGAATTTTTATTTCATTTTCTTCGTAGCCGGATAACTTGATCAAGTTGCGGGCAAGATCAACAATTTTAACGGGTTCTCCCATATCCAGAACGAACACTTCTCCTCCGGAAGCCAGGAGGCCTGCTTGGATCACCAAGCGCGACGCTTCAGGAATGGTCATGAAATAACGCGTCATTTCCGGATCGGTTATCGTAATCGGGCCGCCTTTGGCAATTTGTTCTTTAAATAGCGGCACCACGCTTCCACGTGATCCAAGTACATTTCCGAAACGCACCGCTGAAAAAGTGGTTTTGCTGTTGATTGCCAGATTCTGCACAATCATTTCTGCAAAACGCTTAGTTGCTCCCATGATATTCGGCGGATTGACCGCTTTATCGGTTGAAATCATGACAAAACTTTCAACCCCGTATTTATCAGCGGCTTCCGCAATATTTTTCGTCCCAAACACATTGTTTTTTACAGCTTCCAGCGGATTCGCTTCCATCAGCGGCACGTGCTTATGGGCAGCTGCATGGTAAATCATATCCGGTCGGAACTGGTTGACGACCTGGAAAATGCGTTCGCGGTCCTGGACATCTGCAATGATGGGAATGATTTCTGTTGTTTTCGGAACTTTTCTGCGAAGCTCCATGTCGATGGTGTAGATGGAATTCTCCCCGTGCCCAAGCAGCAAGAGGCGGGCCGGGTTGAAGTTGGAAATCTGCCGGCAAATTTCCGAACCGATTGAGCCGCCAGCACCGGTGACCATCACCGTTTTTCCTTTTACTTGTTCTTCGATCGCAGCCATATCCAGTTTTACTTCCTCACGTCCGAGCAAGTCTTCAATTTTTACATCCCGGATATCGCTGACCTTGATTTTGCCGGTCATTAAGTCTTCAATACGTGGAAGTGTTTGTGTTTTGGCGCCGGTATCGATGCACCTTTTCGTCAACTCCGCCATTTCTCTTTTCGAAAGCGAAGGAATCGCAATGACAATTTGATCAATTTTGTGGTCGGCTACAAATTCAGGAATCCGTTCCAGAGATCCTACAACTTCAATTCCGTTGATTTCAAGCCCCCATTGCGTTTTATCATCATCTGCAAAGATTACTGGATTTCTTCCCCATTCCGGATTTTGCTTCATATGCCTTGCAATCATTCTTCCTCCCTGCCCTGCCCCGACTACCATCGTCCGGCTGGTCAGTATCGCTTTTTTCTTAACTTTGCCTTCCTGAAGGATTCTCAGGGAAATCCGCGAAGCTCCGATAAAGAAAACAAGCAGCATCCACGAGAGCATCAAAGTCCTGATATACAACTGGCTCGAATATGCATACTGCATGATCATCGCTACAAATATAGTCAATGACACAGCCACAACAATTGATTTCAACTCGTCAACGGATGCATAAGACCAGACTTTGCGGTATAAACCGAAATGCCAGGCAAACGAATGATATGCGATAAAAAGCGTGACTGTACTAATGAAAAGCATTTCATTGGACAGTACGCTCGCATACGGATACAGAAACAAATAACAAGCATAGATCGAGGAAAGAAGGATCAGTGAGTCAATGAAGAATAATGAAATGAATCTTTTCTTTATCGTCAATTGAATTACCCCATCTCATCTTTCATTTTAAAAAGCTTTAGCTGTTGTAGTTATGGTAGTAATAATTTTCTTTTGTCAGCTCATAATTGTTCATCACAACGCCGAGGATAAATGCTTTCGAAGTAACAAGGGCATCTCTCGCTTTTTTGACGCTGTCTTTCTCCGTCTTGCCTGTGTTCACCACTAGAACGGTGGCGTCGCACTTATTGGCTAATATTTTGGAATCGGTAACTGCCAATAAAGGCGGAGAATCAATGATGATCAAGTCGTACCGTGATTTCATTTCTTCGAGTAAGCCATCCAGTGCCGGAGAACTGAGCAGCTCTGCCGGATTCGGAGGGATCTGGCCGCACAGCAGAAGATCTAATCCTACAACGCCGCTTCTTTTCACACAGTCCTGCAACCGGCCTTTTTTCAAAAGCAAATTGGACAAGCCGACCTTGTTGCTGAGCTGAAATGAATGATGCAAAGTAGGGCGTCTCATATCTGCATCGACCAGCAGCACTCTTTTTCCTGCTTCTGCAAAGACAATGGCCATATTGCAGGAAGTTGTTGATTTCCCTTCTTCTTTTGCAGCCGATGTGAACAAAATGGTTTTGGTGTCATCGCCTGGCAAGGAAAAGTTGATATTTGTTCGGATGGTTCGGTACTGTTCGTTCACCAATGCTTGGGGCTTAGTATGACCCACCAATTTTCGGGTTGCTGACCCCTTTGATTTTTTCTGCGTCCACATCAGCTATCAACTCCTTCTTTTCATTAATGTTGGTTGTTCGGTTGTATTCCTTGCTGCCTGGAACATTACTGACAATTCCAAGCACTTGAAGCCCGGTGATTTCTTCAATATCTTCTTCTTTCCGGATGGTCGTATTCATTTGATCCACTACAATCGCAAGGCCGGTTCCCAGCATAAAGCCGATAATTGCACCGATTGCCATATTAAACAGCGGATCCGGCTTGACCGGTTCAGGAGTTACCGGCACGATTGCAGGTGCCAGGATGTTGACATTATCTACATTCATCAACGTCTTGATCTTAGCCTGGAAAACGGAAGCCGTTGTATTGGCGATCAGTACAGCCCGTTCCATGGAAGCATCCTGTACTTCCAGCGTAAGGATTTGCGCATTTTCTTCACTTGATACCGTAATGCTCTTGTCCAAATCTGAAATGGATTCCTTTAGTTCCAGTTCCTCAATAACTTCTGTCAGAATGGCCGGGCTTTTGATGATGATGTTATATGTTTCAACCAATTGGATATTGGCATCGATATTCAAATCGTTTGACTGAAGCGGATTGGTGATTTTCTGGTTTACTAAAATTTGTGTGGATGCCTGATAAATCGGTTTCATCATCGTATAACTGACAATTCCGCTCAATGCGACAAATAGCAAAGTCACAATGATGATCAGCGGAAGCCGTTTACGTAAAGCGATTAAAAATTCTTTTACATTGAACGTACTTTCCATGCCTTACACCTCTATTTCTAATTGTTTTTGAACTGCTTTTAATGCGTTTGCTTTTCTGCAATTTCCCCGATATAGGCAATTTTTGAATACTTGCCGTTATAGGCGTTCAGCATGAGGATGATCCAGAGCACCAACCCAATCGGCGATAGAATCACACCGGACAGCCAGCCCACCACAGGCAGCATGCCCATCATGACAAATACCGCTAAAAAGCTGATTGATAAATAAATGGATTGAATTGCATGGAACCGGACAAACCGATTTTCTCTTTCAATCAATAGAAGGATGAAGCCTGTGAAAAAACCGAGCAGATAAGCCAGAGAGCCAGCGATATTTTCATTAAGCCCTATGGATGTGCTGTCCGAACTGGCAGCACCTACTTCTGCCGGCCGTTTAAACACTGTTTGTTTATCCAGATTGCTCAAGTGCTGTTCGTCAGACATTTTGAAATTGTTCTCAACCATGTTCTGTTCCTCCTTTATTAATCTCAATCATTTGACCTAATACTAAATAGACAAGGTTAAAAAGAAGTTAAATAGTTTTAATTATTAAAATAATTTCGAATAAAAAAATAAATACCCCTACCTTTTGTCTTAGTGACAAAAGATAGGGGTATTTTAACTGAATCATTTTACTCAGTCGCAAATTTATAGCCGAACCCTCTGACGGTCCGGATATGGCAAGGATTGGCGGGATCTTTCTCCACTTTGCGGCGCAAATTGCTGATATGGACTTTCACCGTCTGGATATCTCCTTCGGAGTAATAGCCCCAGATGCGGTCATACAATTGTTCAGCGGTCCAAACCCGGTTCGGCGTCTGGGCAAGCAGCAGGAGCAGCTGGAACTCTTTATGGTAAAGGTGGACCGGCTTGTCGTCGATATACAGCTCCCTTGCATCAATATGAATTTTAATATTATTGTACTGGAGGATGGAAAGCTTCTCTTCTTCTCCATTGGTCCAGCCATTTCTTCTTAAAATTGCCCGGATGCGCGCTTCCAGTTCGTTGAAATCGAACGGCTTCGTAATGTAATCATCGCCTCCGGCTTCAAGCCCCTGTATTTTATACGAAAGCTCTTTGCGGTAGCTGACAAAAAGAATAGGCAGTTTTGTCTGCATCCGGATTTGTTCGCATACTTCCAGCCCATTGATTCCCGGCATTTCAATATCCAGCAGGATCAAATCCGGATTTTCTTTGGCAAGCTTGTCCATGGCTTCATACCCGTCTTCTGCATCGATTACCTTGTAGCCTTTTTTCATTAAAAATAACCGGATCAATTCACGGATTCCCTCTTCATCTTCAACAACGAGCACAGTTGCTTCACTCATAATACCCCTCCTTACAAGTTTCAGAAATTCAAAGGCAATGCGATGTAGAACACACTTCCTTTGCCCACTTCGCTTTCTGCCCAAATCTCTCCTTTATGTGAAAGAATAATTTCTTTTGCGATGGCGAGCCCAAGCCCGCTTCCTTTGTATGTGGCCGACGCATCCATCTTGAAGAAGCGGTCAAAAATATGCGGCAGGACATCTTTGTCGATTCCGCTCCCCGTATCCGCCACTTTGATAATGACTTCTCCATCAAACTCTTCCAGATCCAGCACCGTCTCTTCTTTATCGTGGGTGAAGACTTGAGCAGATACCGTAATTTTCCCGTCAATTGACGATGTATGTTTGACGGCATTCCACAGAACATTGGAGAACACCTGGTCAATCCGGTCTGCATCTATGGACAATACCATTCCATCTTGCCAAGGCTCATGCGTCCCTTTTTGATGTTCAAAAATACGCCCGCTTTGCGTCACATCATATTCCATGCCCAGCACGAGGCGCTGCAGCCAGTCCCCCAGTTTCACTTGTTCGAAACGTAAAGTCATATTGCCGGATTTGTATTTTGAAAGCTCGACCAGATCTTCTGTCAGCCGTTCCAGCAGCAATAATTTGTTGTGGATCATATCTAAATACCTTGGATTCTTTTCATCAATCAAACTCTCTTTTACAGCCTGGATGTAACTATGGATCAGTGTAATCGGCGTTCCGAGTTCATGGGAAATTGTGGACAGCATCTCATTGCGCGATTTTTCAATTTCCTGAATTTCATCATTGACCGTCACCAAGTTCATATTGGTGATTTCAAGCGCCATCGTCCGCTCTTTAATATTGCGTTCCAGGAAATAATTGATATTGGTGATTTCCTGGGTCAGACTTCTTAAATTGGCCAGCGTCTCGACCCGAACCAAAAATTCTTCTTTGTCACATGGTTTTACCAGATAATCGTTTGCCCCTGCAGTAAACGCATTCGTCTTATGCTGAAGGTCTTCTTCTTTCGACAGCATCAAAATCGGCAATTCAGTTAAAGTGAATTTTTTCCGGATGCTTCGGCTAAGTTCGTCTCCTGACATATCCGCCAATTCCCATTCCAATATCACCATATCAATCGGCCGTTCTTCAAGCAGCTGAAGTGCATCTTCACCGCTTGTCACGCCCGCCACTTCGTAGCCTTCACGCATCAGTTGATAGGTTACCATCTGGCGGTTCACGCCTTCCGGATCCACTACCAAAATCCGCATCTGTTTCCGGTCGAATCGGCGCTGAGCCATGGTATTGGCCAACTCTTCCGATGACATTTCCTCCACAACCAGCCCCCCGTTCGCTTCGGGTTCTTCCAATTCTCCTTCCACGTAAATCGGAAGTGTAAAACTGAAAATGGAACCGGTCCCCACTTTAGACTCGACGTCCACCCAACCGCCCTGCAATTCCACGAGCCGTTTGGATATATTCAAGCCGATCCCCACGCCCCGGGCTTCTCCATCATCGGTATCTTCAGGGCGGTAAGGTTCAAAAAGCGAAGAAATTTTATCTTCTTGTATTCCTTTTCCGGTATCGCGCACAGAAATTTTAATTTGTTTTCCTGTTTTTTGTGCGGAGACAACTATCTCTCCTGTCTGTGTATATTTCACCGCATTGCCGATCAAGTTGAACAGGACTTGCTGCACACGATCCGGATCAGCAATGACAAGAGGCAAATTATCGGAAATCGTATGATACAAAGCCACTTGTTTATCCTTGACCAGCGGCGCACACACTGTGATAACCGTTTCTGCCGTATCGGTTAAACGGACAGGTTCAACATGGATATCGAGCGTATTTTGCTTGAGCTTTGAAAAATCAAGGATATCGTTGATCATATGCGCCATTTTTTTCCCGCTGGAAATGATGGTGCCCAATTGGTGCGACATCGCCGGAGAAATTCTGCCCGCTGACACTTCCTGCAAGGATTCCGCAATGCCGATCATGCCGTATAACGGAGTCCGTAAATTGTGGGAGGTCACAGCCAGCAGCTCATCTTTCCGTTCGTTGGCATGCTTTAATGATTCCATTGCAAGCCGCTGCCGTTCAATCGCTTTTCTTTCCAATTCGTATTTCTCCTGCCTTTTCACAGCAGCTTTATCAGCCAACGCCAAGGCTATTAAAAAAATTCCGATGCAAATTGCGGTATAACCTGCATGATGCGACCTTCCAGTAAACGGCAGAGCTCCTGCAAGCGTCAAAAATGAAACGGCAGCTCCAAAAAACAGGAAGAAAGCGGCAGCGGCAAAATAACGGGAATAAAGAATTCCTTTTTGCGCACTGAACATGGCCATGGAAAAGATAAATGCCAGACTGATGATGAGAATGGCGGGGATAACCCAACGGGCGGCATCATCTGAAAAGAGCAGCAAAGCAAGTCCGGCTAAACTGCTGATATTCAATAGCTGAAATACGCGTTTGGCTCTCGTCAAGTGGCGGCGCACATCCAGAAAGTTTTCGGTGAAAAGGAGTACAAAAATAGTAGAAATGCCGGCAAGCAGCAATAAAAACTGTTCGTTAAGCCAGAGCAGATCCGGCCATATAAAGGTTAACGTCAACCCGGCCATTGAAGTAAAAGTAAAAACGAATAAAAAGGCCAAGAACACAAAATACAAATAACTCAGCTGACGGACTTTTAAAAACTGCACAAAATGATAGAGCAAGACAACAAACAGAATGCCGCTCACAATTCCAATAAACACGGTGGTCGTACGCGCCTTTTCTTCAAACCGTTTCTGCTCCCAAATCGCGATTGGGATTTGCAGCGGACCTTCTGATTCTACCCGCATGTAATACGTCTTCACTGTTCCTTCTTCCAGTTCCAAGTTATATACCAGATTCCGGTGATAAACTTCCCGTTCCTTTAAGTCACTGTTTCTTCCAAGCTCTTTCGCAGCATATTCCCCGCCGGCAGCCGGCGAGTACAAAGTGGCACTGCTTAAGGACGGAGCAGCAACTTCAAGCAGCCAGGTTTTCTCAGGCGATGCATTCTGGACTTGGAACCGCAGCCAATATACGGTTTCGGTAAATCCTTTATTCAATGTCCCTTCAACATTTGGCATGAATTGCATATTCATGATTGGGCGGAGCATATCTTCAATTGTGTAATCTCCTTGATCGTCTTCAAATATATATACTCCGTTTTCTATTTCCAAATGAGTCTGCGAGTCGCTCAACTCCAGAATCTGCTCGCTTTCAATGGGATGCGGCGGCTCATTTCCACTGCCTGCCAGCATCAATAAAACCCAAAAAACAAACAGGAATTTTATCGCCCAAGATATATTCTGATAAGTTGAAGACATATTGAAACACCTCTGTTCTTTAAAAATCACTTCCGCCTTAAGGCACTAACAATATAATCATAAATAAGGTAATGTACCTTTAAATATTACCATTTAATCTACAATTCAGAAAATTTGAATCTTATGTCTTACATATTATGTATTTAAAATAGGTTGTTTGATTTATAAGAATCATATCATTTATCTCATAAAATGAAAACTTATTTCTTTCTGAAAATTCAATTAAAACTATTGACCTATTAGAACAAACCAATTAAGCTATTAAAAAGAAATAGATGATGTAATTTGTCTTATATTCCAATTTAGGGCATTGGATGCCCCGAAAGAGGTGAATAATCATGCCTAAACAAAACAGCGGCCAAAGAGCCAGAAAAAAGAGCCGTTGGGTCAGCCGCTCTTTCATCTTTCTTTTTCTTGCTGCGGTCGTATATTTGGTAATCCTCTTCCCTAAAGCTTCAAATACTCTGGATGAAATCCATCAGCCGATTGCAAGAGAGGCTTCCCCTATGCGCGAAGAAAAAGTGGTGCTGGAAGAAAAGAGTCCCATTTCCGTCCTCCTGCTGGGAGTTGACGAACGGGAAGATGACCGCGGGCGTTCTGATACAATGATTGTCTTGACCATCAACCCGACTGACAATTCGACAAAGATGGTCAGCATTCCCCGGGATACGTATACAGAAATCGTCGGACTTGATCTAGAGGATAAAATCAACCATGCTTATGCCTTCGGCGGAATCGAGATGTCGCTTGATACGACAGAAAAGTTGCTGGATATACCCATTGACTATGTTGTCCAATTAAACATGGAAGGGTTTAAAGACGTCATCGACGCTTTGGACGGCATTGTCGTCGACAACGCCTTTGCCTTTGATGACTTCAAAAAAGGAGAGTTGACCTTAGCCGGTGACCAGGCCCTGGACTTTGTGCAGATGCGCAAACAGGATCCCAACGGCGACTTTGGCCGGCAGGACCGGCAAAAACAAGTCATCCAAAGCATTATGTCAGAAGCTGTTTCCGCTACGACCCTATTCAACTATCCGAAAATTTTTGATGCCTTGGGCAACAATGTCAAAACCAATATGGAATTCAGTGAGATGATCGACATCCAGAAGAATTACCGCAATGCCTCAACCGATATCGAACAGCTTGTTTTTGAAAAAGGTTACGGCGAAACCATCGGAGGAATTTGGTATTATATGATGGACAAAGAGGAACTTGCAGAAATTAAAGCAGAATTGAAAGGACATTTGGGATTGAAATAAAGAAAAGCCAACCGCTGCAATGTGCAGTAGTTGGCTTTTTTAGTATTCAACAGCTTTTCATTGTTCCACAATGCTCTCTGATACAGGCACAGCCAGCAATTCTTTCAAGTGTTCATCGATTTGGCCATGGTAGCTTGCCCCTTCTCCTCCGAACAAGCCGAAATGTCCGGCGATGCTGCGGATGACTTTCAACTCACTATTTGGAATCAGTTGCTGTTCCCGTTCGCAATCAGCTGGCGGGAAGAACATGTCCGTATCAATCGGCATGACAAATACTTTGGCTTGTATGCGCCCGAGCGCTTCCGCTAAATTGCCGTCTGCCAAACGGCTGACATCGCCGCGCTGCCATTTCCACGCCATGGCAAGCAGGGCATTCGGATCCATCATCTGAAAGAAAGGTTCGAGGAATCCTTCCACCAGTTCTTCGGCAGATTCAACACCAAACAAGTCCCATTTCTCCAAATTGAAAAACTCCGGGCAAAAGCCCATGACTGCCCAAATGTCCGCATGGCGCTTCAGCCCGTCTGCCACTTCCAGGTGTGAACGATACTCACCGAGGTTCCAGCCGGGATCCGAAGTGATCGCATCGATCAATGTCTGGGTGAACAAGAAATCATGAATGGTGTTTTTCGCAGTACCTGCAATCGGAGCGGCCCGTTTGACCATTTCCGGATACCGGACTGCCCATTCATAGGTTTGCTGGGCTCCCATCGAGCCGCCGACTACAAGCGCCACTTCCCGTATGCCAAACAGTTCCGTAACCAGGCGGTGCTGTGCCCGTACGTCATCGCCGATCCGCACCTTCGGGAAATTTTGCATGCTGACGGGCGGCGGACTGTTGTGCGGAGAACTTGATAGTCCATTGCCGATTTGGTTAATGACAATGATAAAATAGTTATCGGGGTCGAGAGCCCTGCCTTTGCCTATGTAAGATTCATAATCTTTGCTCTTCCTGAAAACCACGTAGGCACTATAACGACATTGTCTTTTTTCTCATTCAATTTTCCATGCGTTGCATAAGCAAGTCTACAGTCCGGTATGATGCCCCCCTCTTCCAGCTCAAAACTCCCCAGATTAAACAGTTTATATGGACCGTGCTTTTCCTGTGAATAAAAAACGTTTTCAAGCATTTCTTTAACCACCTTCCTTTTGTCTTTCGGCCAGAAAAAAAGCGGATAGTATGCTAAATCGAATTCCCAGCCTCTGAATTCAATTATATAGACTTTGAAATATATGTAAATACTGAATTTTCTAATAAATAAGCCTATAAAGAACCGCCTATGCAGAAAACATAGACGGGTAAACTTCCTATTGCTTTTTAGGCGCCAGTTCTACAGCCTGGCGAAGCGCTTCTACTAAACTCTTTTCATCTGCTTTGCCGGTACCCGCAATATCAAAAGCGGTACCGTGATCGACGCTGGTCCGGATAATTGGCAAGCCGACGGTGATATTAACCCCCGCTTCAAGCCCCAGCACTTTGACTGGCGCATGCCCCTGGTCATGGTACATCGCCACCACAATATCAAAATCTCCGCGGACTGTACGGAAAAACAGCGTATCTGCGGGCAGCGGCCCTTGAACATCAATGCCCGCAGCTTTTGCTTTTTCTACTGCCGGGATTACTTTCTCTTCTTCTTCTCCGTAACCGAACAAACCGTTTTCCCCTGCATGCGGATTGATTCCGCACACGGCAATTTTCGGCTTTTCGATTCCCGCTTTTGTTAAGGTATCATGGGCCAATTGAATAACGTGCAGAACCCGCTCCGGTGTAATCATGTTAATGGCATCAATAATTCCGACATGCGTCGTCACATGGATCACTTTTAGATTTGGAGCAGACAACATCATAGAAAAATCTTTAGTGCCAGTCAGTTCTGCCAAAATTTCCGTATGTCCCGGATACATATGGCCGCCTTTTTGAAGGGCTTCCTTATTTAACGGCGCTGTACAAATCGCATCGATTTCTTTCGCATTTGCCAAACTGATCGCTTTTTCCAGATATTGAAAAGCTGCGTCGCCCGCTTCCGGCGACACTTGGCCAACCGGCAAATTTTCAGAAAGCAGATTTAAATCCAGGCAATCGATGGCTTCCCTGTCAAACTTTGCTTCTGAAGGATAGCTGATGCGATTGATGGACTTTGTACTGCCTGTGAAACCTTTTGCCCGTTCCAGAATGGACGCATCCCCAATGACAAACGCCCGGCTTGATTCGTGCACAATGTCGTGTTCAAAGCTTTTTAGTATTATTTCAGGTCCGACGCCTGCCGCGTCTCCCATCGTAATTCCAATAATCGGTTTAGTTGTTTGCATGCAGTCCAGCTCCTTTTAAATAATCCACAGCATTGGCCAGTGAATCGGATTCACCGAAACCGCCGGCTTTTGTAATAGCTATTATTTCTTTGCCGTTCCATGTTACCATACCGAGCGGCATTCCTGGCTCTACTTCAAAAAGCAGTTCCATATCCAAAATGCCGAGGATATCGCAAATGTCTTTGGCTGTGTCCCCGCCCGTCATAATGAGCGCATCAATATCAGCAAACTCAAGCACAGCCTGGACCAGATGCCCGAGCCCTTCCGAAATTCCTTTGCCTGTCCGGTAAGGCGTCCAATCATTATGCGCTGCCCATGCGCTTACCTTTTCGCGGTTTTCTTTTGTGCCGCCGACATAAAGTACTGCACTGTCCCAGTTGTCCGTCTCCATCAGAGTTGCGAGTCCCGTTGCCGCCTGTACAGGGTCCTTCAGCAATAGGAGCGGATCGATTTCAATCATTTTTGTTGCCGTTCTCGTTTTCATTTTTTCCAGCTGTTCCATCGTTTTGGAAGATAAACTGCCCGAAACCACCAATACTTTTTCTGCAGGGTTTTGCAGTGATTCTATCGGAGTGCTATTGGCCTGTGGTCTATATAAATGATGGATTAACCCGGCAGAACCTGCCCAGCCAATGGCCAAATCCAATTTGGAGCCGAGTGCTGCGAGCTTTCGAAAGTCCGCGTCTTCTGCTGCATCGCACACAATCCAGCGCACTCCGGCTTCCACTTGTTCATGTATCCACGTTTCCAGGCTCGCAGAACTTAACTCACCACGAGTCAGTACCGCGGTTTTCATCTGACCAGCTGCCAATAAATCGGGAATGTAGCTGTGCCGGACCGGTGTTTTCGGGTCCTGTCCAAATTCAGTTTCCGCAACTGGTACTCCATTGACGTACAAAATTCCGTTTTCGACAGTTCTCCCCATATCCGGGAAAGCCGGCGCGATGAAAAGAATATCCATCGCTGCCGCCTCCTGCATTGCCTTCAATTCTGCTGCTACGCTGCCTCGCATCGTTGAATCCACTTTTTTATAAAAGTTTTTTACTCCACGCTTTTTTAAGCGGTTTACTTCCTGCCAAACAGCTTGGTAAGCATCTTCCGCCTCCATAGCCCGGCTATCGGTATCAACAATCCACACATCTATTTCGGAATTGCCTGCGTGCTGCAGCTCGTCCGTTTCGGCAAGTATGACTTTTGACTTTAAGCCCTTTTGCGCCAGTCTGACGCCGCTGTCATTTGCTCCAGTAAAATCATCCGCAATGATGCCAATTTGAGCTGTCATTGTCCGCCACTCCTTCAAGCACCTTTTTTGATCAAGGCTCCATTATCAAACATAAATCCTTTTCTTTCTAACCGTTTTACTAAAAATGCGATATACAGGGGCAGCAAAATTGCCGTTGTAACCGTAGAAGCTGCCACTTGCACCGTTGCGATATCAACCATTGAAACAAAACTGGCGTTGGCAGCCGCAATTGCTGCCGGCGTTGCTACAGCATTACCGGCAGTAGAGCCTTCTGCAGCTCCCACAATCGGATTCCATTTCAGCGCTTTGAAAATCATATATCCTGCTGTTCCCGTAATGAACACCGTCATTAACCCAAGGGCAATTCCGCCAAGCCCGCCTTCGATAATAGCTTGGAAATCAATGCCCATCCCAAGTGCAAAAGCAAAGAACGGAATGAGCATAGCGCTTCCCTGATCGAGGAATGAACGCATGTCTTCATCCAAATTCCCTAAAATCATACCGATAATGATTGGCAGCAATACGGCGATAAACGTAACCGGTGAAAACAGCCCTTCAACAAATCCCATCGTTCCAAAAATAACCAAAGCCACCATTGTTAAAAACGGTCCGTCATTTAATGCCAATAAAGAATAAGCTGCCCTGTCGTCTTTTCCGCCGTACTGGCCGACCAATGCCATGTATAAGCCGCCGTTGCTGTTCGTCATTGCAGCGATAACGGCAATCGGCGCAATTCCGAGCCACAAGCCGTTGTCACCGGCAAACATGTAGGCAATCAGGCCGACAGCCGCTCCTACAACCCATTTTGTCGTCAATAAGGTTGCACCTTTCGCCAATGACACGCCAAACATTTTTACGTTGATCTGCGCACCCGTACAAAGTAGGAATAGTGCAATGAGTGCATTGGCGCTATCGACAAACAAAGCTTCTGTAAATCCGCCGATTCTCAGCAAATCGGGTGCTAAGGTATTGATTGTTGCAGCTAATAGCAAAGGGACAACCATCATTCCGCCAGGGATCCGTTCCAAGGTCTTTTTGATTTTCATTTTATTTCCCTCTTTTCCTTTGTGATTGAATTGATTGAATTTTTGGTAAGAAAACGCTTTCAATAACACTATAAAAAGAGTTGTGTAAAAAAGCAACAACCGAATAATATTTTTTCACTAAAAATGATAAATAGTTTAATATTGCAACACTTCATCATAAAATAATAGCACAAACTCATTCTTTGAGTTTGCGCCATAAAGTAGCCCGGTTTATGCCCAGGCGTTTAGCCGTTTTTGTTTGATTGAAACCTTCTTCCTGTAAAACCTGCTCGATTATTTTCCGTTCCATTTCTTTCAGTGTAAGTGAGTTTTCAAAGAACAACTCTTTGGATTTCTGCTGAGTTTGAACAGGTGACGGATTTTTTAGCACCGTACTTTTTTCGATGACATATTCTTTTTCTGCCAAAGCCAGCTTTTTTATGTAGGCTTTCAGCTCATTGGCATTGCCATTCCAATGATTCTTTTTCAATTCCTGCATTGCATCATCGCGTATTTTGATTGGCAGGGTACCCAGTGACTGATGAAATTCTGTTAGAAATTGGTGGACCATCAATTCGAAATCGCCTTGCCGATCCGTTAAATTTGGAAGGACAATCCGAACCGCTTCCTGCATATTCAGGGAATCAATCAGCTTCGGCTGGATTTCTTCTGCAGCCAAAATCACTTGGATATTCTGGGCAGCCAGAACATCTAGTTGTTCTTTTATCTCCCGAACAGCAGTGCTGCTTGGTGACTTGGCAACCGTCAATAATAAAGTGGACACATTCAAAGCATGCAGCTCACTAAACGAGTTTTTCAAGTCTTCGATCGGCAAAACAGCAAAATAGCCTTTTTTCTGGTGGTAAGCATGGACATAACGGGCCAATGTTTCCTTTCCGCTCCCCGGTAATCCTTCCAGAATAATAGGCGTTGTTGCCAGAAGCGGCTCTTCAAGCAATTGCCTTATGTTTTTCATAGCGGCACTTTCTGCGGCCAGTGAAGGGAGCTGGTGAATTTTCTCGGCCAATCCCCCACCCAATTCATGGACGGAAATAGACAATTGCTTGAAAAAGAAAGCAAAAAGAGTGGATTTTTGATCTTGCCATGAAGTCCCTCGGATGCTGAAGGGTAGTTCCACTTCAGTGAAAATCTTCAAAACCGGTGAATCCGAAGCTTTTACTTGCTGGAGCAGGGAATTGATTTCATTCGGAGCTAACGGCAGACGTTCAAACGAACTCCAGTTTTCATATAAAACTTTTCCGTCCTCTTCCGCAATAAAGAAATCCTGTTCCCGTTCAGTCAGTAAATACTCGAATATCCGCAGTAACTGTTGGGTTTTCTGTTGGGTTTTGTATAGCCGCCGGGCTTCTTCAAGCGATTGGAGAATCGACTCACGCCCTGACTGGATTAAAAGGCCGTTCAACCCAAGCTGTTGAGCCGCGTTGACCGTTATGACATCTCCAAGAATCCGGGTGTATCCTTCAGCCTTCAAACCGTTTAATACAGGCTCTACATCTGAAGCTTCTGTTAAAGTTACTACCTTTAAATCGATTTCAAGCAAGCTGACTATGGAAGCAGCTCCTATTGTGATATTCGCAAAACCGACGAGTGCCTTTTTCTCCCCCCGATGGCCGCTGGCGAGCATAATGGACCGCAGCAAATCGTAGCCGGATATCTGGACATCAATGACTGGCAGCGTCACGGCATCCCGTATTAATTTCGCCGTTCCACCCCTGCTGATCAGCATATCCATTCCTTGCTGTTCCAGTTCTCTTGCCAAGGCTACCCCTTTTTCCAGGTTCCCGGTCACGGCATGAATCATTAAATCATGCTGTCCATTCTTCAGTTCCTCTATCACCGGAACCATCGCATCGTATGGCGAGATAAAGCCTATGTTGATTTTTCTCATATCGACAGTCCTCCTCATCTGCAGCTCTCTGTTGCTATTATAGCAATCATCGAAGACACTTAACAAAAAAAGCAAATCCCTCTAAAGGCATACGAATGGATTTCGGTTCAATCTGCTTTTCACCTTGGTGTTTTCATAGCCGGCCCATTGATTTTAAGATAATTTTTTCCGGTTTTTTTCACTTCATATAGCGCGCGGTCTGCATTTTTAAAAAGATGGGAGGCGTCGGCTCCTTCAAGCGGAGCCAGTGCAGCGCCCATACTTGCTGTCACCTTTAACTTTATGTCTTTAATAGACCACGGCCTTTCCAGGGCTTGATGGATTTTATCAGCAGCCATTCGCACTTTTTCTTCATTATCAGCTTCAAAAAGCAGGACCACGAACTCATCTCCCCCCAGACGTGCAGCAATATCCGATTTGCCGATAGCACCTGTCAATCGTTTACTGAATTCCAGAATAACCGCATCTCCGGTTTCATGGCCCCACTCGTCATTAATTTCTTTAAAATCATCCATATCCAGAACTATAAGAGCAAATCGGGTTCCCGCCTCCATTTCGGCCGTTAGGCGCTCTGAAAGCATTCGCCGGTTAGGCAGCCCTGTTAAAGAATCATGATAGGCAAAATATGCAAGTTCAGTTTCCCGCTGCCTTTGCTGTGTAACGTCGCGCAAAATGAGTACTTTATGGATAAACTGATGGTGCTCATCAAAAACGGGAGTACCATGCAATTCCGACCAGATCCAGCCTTTCGTTTGATGAAGGACTCGCAATCGTACTTTGCAGGCTTGTCCGGTTAAGATGGACTGTTCAAATTCCGCATCCAGCTGCGCCAAGTCATTTGGATGTATAAAAGAAAAAGGCGGCATTGTCATCGCTTCATCCGGGTCGATGCCATAGACCGTTTTACAGGAAGGAGAGACATATAAACTTTCGCCCACTTCATTGAGCAGTACAATAACATCATGGGCATTTTCAGCAATAATGCGAAAGCGCTCTTCACTATCTGCATACTTACTTGCCAATTTATCCAATTCGGTCATGTCTTTCAAGATTGCATAATAGCCTGTAATTTGGCCATTGATCTTAATGGCAATCATTTTCATCAAACAGCCGATCTGCTTGCCCGAAATATGAAGCAATTGAATGCGGAAGTCTTGCGGCCTATCGTTCTGTGCCTGCTCCAAATAATCATGCACCTGAGCCTGGTTATCAACAGCCAGATAATGGGCTAATTCCTGCCCTATCAAATCGCTCAGCTTGTAGCCGCTTATATTTTCAACTGCAAGATTCCCCGTTCGGATTCGACCTTCCGTGTCAATGGTAAAAATTGCATCACCATTGTTTTCAAAAAGGGAACGGTATCTCGAAATACCTTCTTCGAGTTGTTTCCAAGCTTTATTTTTTTCAGCTTCTTCCGATTTTTCTTTTGTAATGTCTTTTACGACACTGACAACATACGTAAATTCCTTTGCTTCATTTACAATAGCGGCCATTCGCGTAGAAGACCAGCGCCGTTCCCCGCTAATTGTATAATAATCATCTTTAAACCAGACAGCTTCCTGGGTCGCCAAAGCTTTCGCATAAAGCGCTTCTAAATGAGCCGCTTTTTCCTCACTATGCACCTCATGCAAAGTTTTGCCCAGTGCACCTTCATTCAGCCCTGTATTTTCCATCGCTGTTTTACTGATGAATTCATAAGTGATAGAGGCCTTTTTATCTATTTTTACAACAAACACCATTTCTTGTATGCCATCCATTAATATTTGGGCAAAAGGAATAGCCTCAAAATCTGCATTCATACTAACTGCCTCCTGTGGTTCGATTGAAAATCAGTGTCCGCCTATGATTAGTTTTTTCTCTGCAATGTTTTCACTTATTGTTTTCATTAAATAATTGTCATAGTAAATAATATACACTTTTTTTCCTTTTAAAAGGAAAATTTTTTGTGAATTAAATGATATATTAATGTAATTTTTAAAGAAAACTGTTAAATGCCTTTCTCATTCAAAGTTTTCTTCCTGTTAAGGCTTGCTTGCCTTCTATATAATGAAATCAAAAAGAGGTGGCATTCATGTGCTTGATTAATTTCCAATACAAGGACCATCCGAGATACAAATTGGTTATAGCAGCCAATCGGGATGAATTTTACGAACGCCCTACCGCACCCGCCCAGTTCTGGGAAGACGAACCCGGCATACTGGCAGGGCGTGATCTGATGCAAATGGGAACTTGGCTCGGCGTGGCTAGAAACGGCCGAATTGCGGCTTTAACAAATTTCCGCGACCCATCCATGCCGGAAGCCAATAAAATCTCGCGCGGCGCCATTGTCCGGGATTTTTTATCGACCTCCTTGGAACCCGAACAGTTTCTGAAATCTTTAAATCCTGAAGACTATACAGGATTTAATATCATTGCCGGAGATCCCGATCATTTGTTTTATTACAATAATATCGAAAACCATTTGTCCGAAGTTGAACCCGGCCTTCACGGACTCAGCAACCACCTGCTGGATACTCCGTGGCCAAAAGTCATTAAAGGCAAAAATTATCTGGAACGGTATTTATCAGAACGGGACGAAGTCGATCCGGATGATTTGTTCCGCTTTCTGGCAGACAACGAACAGGCCCCTGATTCAGCATTGCCTAAAACTGGCGTGGGTCTTGAATTCGAACGGATGCTGTCTTCGATGTTCATTAGATCACCCGAATATGGAACCCGTTCAGCGACTGTCGTCCTCATTGACCACGACAACCATGTGACGTTTGCAGAAAGGGTATACGAAAAAGGGGAGTTCAAAGAGCAGAATGTGTTTGAGTTTGATATCGAATAGAGATTTGAAAAAGCCATTCGCTTTGCGAATGGCTTTCGAGCTTGTTGAGAAAGATATAGAAAAAATTTCTCTTAGAATATCTCCGATATTCCGCACCCCAGCTGCGCTTGCCGCGGGCGATCCGCCAAGCCTCCTCAGCCGCTGCGCGCCTTGCGGGGTCTCGGCTGTCTCGCTTTTCCGCAGGCGTCTCCGCTGGTTTGCTCCATATCGATAGTGAACTGTGAATAAATAGCATGTATACTCATCCACTCTTTCTAATGAAAACAATTCTTTATTAAAAGAGTGAGCCAAATGAAGCGGAAAGTGGAGAGGGCAAACATTGTGCTCCTGCATCGCTTCGCTAGCTTCGTCGCAAATGCCTGCCCTCTCAAGCTTCGGTCAATGTCGCTACGCTGCTCCAGCGGGACAGCGAAGTGCCGAAATCCACTCGGGACGTCAGTTCCGAGTTAGTTTGGCGCGAGCCCGCGGAACGCGTCCGGCTGTACCGGAGGATCCGCTATGTCCGGTTGAATGTTAATTCATCTTTTAAGCATTAAAATTCTTTTGTCCATAAGTTCAAGCCATTCGCTTTGCGAATGGCTTGAACTTTCAATTATAAGATTGCCTGTTAAGAGCTGGACAACTTGCTTTTATCTATGGTTTCCATCAGCTGATGAAGCATTTCCAGTACTACTCGAAGGAAACCGTCATGCTTTCCAGCAAGCGCTGGTATTCCGGGTATTCCTTGTTCCATTCTTCTTCGCGGGCAATTTCTTTTCCTTCAAGAAGAGCTTCGATAGCATCCAGGCAGACATGCCAGCCGGCCAAGTCTTTTGCTGTGTGCGGAACAACCTTGCTGATGGTTTCCACCAGTTCAAGCCGTGTCCCGGCACCGTCAGGCGACAGTTCAAAACGAACCTGGTCTTCTCCCCATTCAAACGCGAGCTTATGGCCTTCTTCGTAATCCAGGATGGCCATATTCTCAAACTCGCCATTGCCCATATCAAACTTGATATTGCCGCCTTTTCGAAGGTCCTCAATCGTCAATTCCGAAAACCATTGCTGAAGTTTCGGGTTTTCTGTCAGCATTGCCCAAACCTCGTCTGTGCTTTGTGCAAACTTGCGTACAAATGTCGCTTTGTAGCCTGATTCCGCCTTAACAACTTCCGCTCTCAAAGCAATCCCTCCTTAAGTACTTATTTTTTTCATTATACATCAGCTGCCCAGCGCTTATCTTATTTAAAACTTCCTGCAATTTTTATGGAAATCTACCGCTAACCCTTCCTCAAAAGGGGTATAGACTCCTTAAGGAGTTGAAGAACATGAGACTAGGCTATGCATGCATGAATACCGAGCTGAAAACTGTTTTCAGGACATTGCGGCTCGCTACGGTTGAAGCGGAAGGAATTGCGAAAATTAAAGAATTATCCTTAAAGAATATGCAGACTACCTTGGAGATAATTCAGTGGAATATAGAGAACGATATCTTTTTCTATCGGGCTTCAAGTTCGATGATTCCATTATCGACCCACCCCGTCAACGACTGGATTTGGTGGGAAGACCCGGACTTCCTGGCCATTGCAGAACAAATCCGCTTATTGGTAGATGCTTCACAAATGCGCGTTTCAATGCATCCAGGGCAATACACGGTCCTCAATTCACCAAAACCGGAAGTGGTTAAAAAATCCATTGAAGATCTGGAATACCACGACCGGCTGGTCCAGTTGCTCGGCGGAAACGACTTGATCCTGCACACCGGCGGAGCATACGGTGACAAGGAAAGCGCAAAAGCCCGCTTTGCAGAAAATTACCTGAATCTCTCCAATAGCATCAAACGGCGGCTGCGGCTTGAAAATGACGATAAAACCTTTACTGTCCGCGACGTACTTGATGTCAGCAAAATGTGCGGCGTTCCGGTCTGCTTTGATATTCATCACCATAATTGCAACAATGATGGAAAACCGGTAGACTTTGCCGAGATTTTAGCGACTTGGGAAGGCTTCGGCATACCCAAAATCCATATCAGCACGGGCAAGGAAGGGTTTACCGACTTGCGGCATCACGACTTGGTGTCGGAAACCGACTTTAACGAACTCCTTTTGCTGCTCGGCGATACGGATGCAGATATTATGTTCGAAGCAAAACTGAAAGAACAGGCGGTCCTGCCGTTTGTAAAACAGTTGGCCCAGAAATAAGACAAAACGGCTGCCTTTTGGGCAGCCGTTTTATTATTTACCGGACTACTGGAAAAGTCAGCGTGAACGAAGTGCCTTTTCCTTTTTCCGAACTGACCTGAATATCCCCGCCCATTTGGCGGATGATACTGTAGGTTACCATCATGCCAAGGCCGGTGCCTTTTGTTTTTGTTGAAAAGTACGGTTCGCCGAGGCGCTGGATTTCTTCTTTTGTCATACCATTTCCAGCATCGTTCACTTTAATCGAAACTTCGTTTTTCCTTTCTTTAATGGCGATATCCAAAGTTCCTCCATCCGGCATCGCTTCAATGCCATTGCGGATAATATTGATCAATGCCTGATGAAGTTTTTGCTTGTCAGCCAGGATCCTGGCACTTCCATGAAATTCGGCCATACGAATTTCCACCTTTCCCCAATGCGCATAAGGTTTCATAACTTTCAGGACCTGCTCCACTTCGGCTTTCACCTTTAAAACTTCCAACTGCTTTTGGACAGGTTTAGCAAAAACAAGGTAATCATTGATTAATTGGTCTGCTGCTTCTATTTCCTCAAGCATCGTCCCTTGGAATTCCAGTTGCTTTTCCCGGCTGTATTCGTGCTCCTGCATCAACTGCAGAAACCCCTTCACACTTTGAAGCGGATTTCTGAGTTCATGGGAAACGGAAGCCGCAAAATGGCTGACGGTTTCGAGTTTTTCATGCTTCATTAACGAATTCAGCATATATTCCTGGCGCAAAATGTGTTCGATCAATAATGCTGCGAGCGCGATAATAGCTCCTTGGTTCAGCATCAGCAATAGCCAAATATTAATCAGATCATGAATGGGGTCACCAAACAACAAATAACCGGCCATTAAGTTAAAGAAAAACGACAAAAAAGTGATAAAAAAGACAAGCCCTACTTTCCCTGCACGGTTGATGCGCATATAGTAAGGGCGCAGCAACGGCACGCCGCCTGCAATAAGCAATTGATTCAATATGGCGATATTCATGCCGTCTCCGCCTATTGCTGCACGGCCTATAGCCGAGACCAAGAATAATACAGCGCTCACTATAGGGCCGCCATAAAGGGCTCCGACAATCATCGGTACTTGCCGAAGATCGAATATATAGTCATCGGTCAAAATCTGATACGGAAAAAACATGCAAAGAAGGATCGAAACGGAGAACAACGCCGTCAATGTTACACGGTGGCTGACAAAAAAGTTCCGTTTGCCTGCCGGTGCGAACATTTGATACAAAACAATCGGAAAGATGATAAAAAAGATATTGTTGATCATCCCGGTCATCATTTGAAACACGGGGTCTCCTCCCTTCTTTCAAGTTATAAGAAGTTCATTATACCGCCATAAAACGCTCTGCACCACTCCCTATACTGATTTAATGCCTATTCTGCTTAAGTGCGCCGCTTGCCATATTTGCTTTTACTTTTTTCAATACCCGTTCCCGGCGCTTTTTCATCCCTGCCAGCGAAAGGCCAGAAGCCGCAGCCAATTCACTGAGGCTTTTCCCTTTTACAAACAAATCATCGAGCAAAGCATATTCCGATTCCGAAAACATTTGGGCATCCAACCATACCGGCAATTCATCTTCAACACGGTCATCGCTGATCCATTCAAATGCTTCGTTTTCGGTTACCGCAAAACGGCTGGAAAATCGGGCTTCTTTTTTTAGTTCGTCAAGCATAGCGCCATGAATGCTGCGAAAAGCAAATGGCGTGAAATTTCCTTTTGATTCATCAAACCGCTGGCATGCCTGCCAAAGCGCTATTTTACCGACTTGCCGAAAGGCATCATAATCCCGGTAGATATGCAGTTTACGGATAATGGCTGAAATCATGGGCGAGTATTGTACCAAAGCTTCTTCGAAATTCTTCACTTCTTTTTCCTTCTGAACGTTCCTGTTATTCCCGGGTAACGACAGCATATTAAAAGAGCGGCTGTTAAGCCAATTGCCGTACATGCCAATAGATTCATTGTCTCATTCTTATAAAAAGATAATCCGTTACGTTTGTTATAGATAAATGTAAAAAATCATCCTTTTTTTCAGAAAATTATGTTGATTCATCACATACCGAGTGGTATTATTTTCTAGTACACTGAAAGGGGAGTTTTTGTTGGGGAAATACGAAGAGAATTTTATTAACCGATCCACCTTATTTTTAATGTCGTCATTTGAAACAGAGCGCAAAACAAAAGTGGTCACAAAGCACGGAGAGTTCTATTCGCGCCTCCCCGCCCTGCAACTGCTTGATCATGCCTGCATGCTTTATGCTTCTACTTATGACGGCCGGGTAAAAGCAAACCGCCACAACTTGAAGCAGCATAAAAAAACGCCCATCCTTATTTCAACAGACGGCGTAGCAGCATTTCCTATAAAATCGCCGACCCATCCGGAATGCGTATGGATCTTCAATCATGATTACCGGACAGAGTTTCTGTCTCCTACCCGGACCCGAATTGTCTACGAACAGCATGACATTTCTGTTGAACTGGAAGTCTCCATCCACACAATGGAAAAACAACGGTCACGCATGTATGAAATGCTTTACTACTATATGAAGATACGGGATAGGCACAATACATAATCCAAGGATAATGCCTTCTCAATAAAAAGACACCTCGCTGTGAATTGGCCCGCGCATCCAATTCAGAGGGAGGTGTCTTTCTTATTAGGCAGCATCATCCTGCATCAATAAAAAAGCAATTTCGATTTGCCATTTATGCAAATCCGGCTCAAGTTCAGGATCGGTCAAATAATACTCAAAACGTCCGTTCCATATTTCATCATCCGCTTCCCAGCGTTTATCAATATCCAGCTCTTCTTTTTTTGTCCACTCTTCCAATTGCTTGAGCGAAGTTTCCAACTGATCCGGATGGCCATGATGGACAGCAATTGCATAAGAACCTCCCGGAACAAAACTGGAAATTATCCGCTCATCTCCTGTCACCATCCGTTCGACCGGAACACCCACTTCCAAGCTGAAATCGGTGTCGTCGCTTCCGATGCACCAATAGCGGTAAAACGGTTCTCCAACAGGTTCAATGCCTTTTTTATTCAACCAATCGTATATTTCCGGGAGCAAAATTGTCGTCTGTGCCCAGTCCTTCAGTGTCACTTGGATTGGAATTGCTACATAAGGCTGTTCTGTCCGCAATTCAACAGTAGGTTCGCTGATGAAATCATACGCCATTCTTCCCCATCCCTTCTCCTGCAGATAAACGTCTTCTTCCCTAATGTATTCCATGCAAAAGGAAAAATCCCTGCTGCATCCTATTGATTCAAGAATGCAGTTCCAGTTCAGTTAATCCCCAAATGTCCGCCACAATATTGACAAATAATATGGAGCGGGATAAATTGACAGTCCTCTGCCGAAAACTATATTCTGAAAGTACTGACCAACCGGTCACTTTTAATGACCCACCGGTTACAAGGAGGGATTTTTTGGACAAAAGAGAGGAACTGATGAATCAAGCGGTTCATTTTTTTTCTTTAAAAGGGTTTCATCAAACTTCGGTACAGGAAATCGCTCAAGCCTCCGGCATTTCAAAAGGAGCATTCTATAAGCATTTTGATTCTAAAGAAAATCTCTTTATGGATATCCTGGTACGCTTCCACGATGAGTTGAATGCCGAGCTTGCTTCTCCCGATTCGAAAGAAGGCTTGACGAAAAAACAGGTTTTCGTAAAAAAGCTGGTACTCGAAATTGAACGCACTGTAACCAATAAGGAATTCTTTCTAATGGTATTCAAAGACTTTCCAAAAGACAGCAATGAAAACTTGGAGAAATTGTTTTATGAATTGCGGTCATCTCAACTGTCGGTACATAAAAATAATTTGCTTGAAGCATACGGCGAGAAAGTCCAGCCCTTTATTTACGATCTTGCTACAATTTTGGAAGGCATCAAACGTGAATACTTCATCAATTTGATTTTCCTGAACCGGGAAGTGGATGCCGAAAAACTGGCTGGCTTTATTGCGTCAAGCCTAGACGCCATTGTCGGCGCTCTTGATCAGATGGCTCCTGTCCTGACTGACATTCCTTCCACGCTCAGCCCGCTTGAAGAAAGTTTCTTAAAAACCGAAGAAAAAATCCGGATGTCTGCACCAAACAAAGAAAAACTGCTGTCCAGCTTGCAACTTTTAAAAGAAGAAACTGCAAAAAAAGAACCACAGCAATTCCTGATTGAAGCCTTATGGCTGTATTTATCACAAGAACCACAAATAGAAAAAGAACTTCTTCAGTTAAAGAAATTCTTATAAAGGAGCATCCGACTTGAAAAAAATTATTGATTTTTCCCTGAACAATAAATTCGCGATCTGGATTTTAACCTTAATGGTCGTCATTGCAGGTTTGTATTCCGGATTGACGATGAAGCAAGAATCGATTCCAAGCATTACTTTGCCTGCGTTAACGGTCATTGCTCCGTATCCGGGAGCGGCACCTGACGAAATCGTCGAAGAATTGACGATTCCGATGGAACAACGGATCCAGAATATGAACGGAGTTGAACTTGTGACTTCGTCTTCACTGGCAAACGCAGCAACAATCCAAGTCCAATATACATTTGAGACGGACATGGACGAAGCAGCCCGGGAAGTGGAAAGTGCACTTTCTGAACTGTCCCTTCCAGAAGGCGCCAGTGAACCGGAAGTATCCCGCCTCAGCCTGGATGCTTTCCCAATCCTGACGCTCAGCATCAGTGAATCCGGAAAATCATTGGAAGAACTGACCACTACAGTGGAAGACAATGTATTGCCTCAACTTGAAGGCGTCGAAGGATTATCAGACGCGCAAATCTCTGGACAACGCGTCCAAAAAGTCACAATGGCTTTCAATGAAGAAAAAATGGCCCAATACGGCATGACGCCCGAAACGATCCAGCAATTGATCCAGGGATCCAACTTGTCATTCCCGCTTGGCTTAACAGACTTTAATGGCGAATTGAAAAACCTTGTCATTGATGGCAATGTAACAACGGTTGACGATTTAAAAGCTTTGCAGATCCCGGCTGTACCGCAGCAAGGGGCTGGAATGCCTCCTGCCGGTCAAGATCCAACAGCTGCTGCTGAAACCGCGCAAGGACAAGCTCCTCCTGCTTCTCCTGACATGGGCCAAG
Source organism: Planococcus chinensis (assembly GCF_020071995.1). Lineage (GTDB taxonomy): Bacteria > Bacillota > Bacilli > Bacillales_A > Planococcaceae > Planococcus > Planococcus chinensis_A. Next base: position 399,315 of record NZ_JABWTK010000002.1, read on the forward strand.
GCGCAACTCCTGCTACTGGAGCATTGCCTCCTGTAACGGAAGTGCCGACAATCGCACTAAGCGAACTGGCTGATATTGAAGTCGTAAGTGAAGCTGAATCGATTTCCCGGACAAACGGAGAAGAATCGATCGGCATTCAGGTCGTCAAATCTCCTGAAGCCAATACGGTGGAAGTGGCAAATGCCGTTAAAGACATTGCCGCTGACCTTGAAAAAGACTACGGTTTGACGGTTGCAACAACATTCGACCAAGCAGAGCCGATTGAGCAATCGGTTGAGACGATGCTCAGCAAAGCGCTTTACGGTATTTTATTTGCCGTTGTGATCATTCTGATCTTCCTGCGCAGCTTTAAAACAACAATCATTTCCATCATTTCAATTCCGTTGTCGCTGCTTATGGCGATTTTCCTATTGAACCAAATGGATATTACTTTGAACATCATGACGCTTGGCGCATTGACGGTTGCGATTGGACGCGTCATTGACGACTCGATCGTCGTTATTGAAAATATTTACCGCCGCATGGCGTTGCCGGGCGAAAAATTGCGCGGCAAAGAACTAATCCGGGAATCAACACGCGAAATGTTCATCCCGATTTTCTCTTCTACTATCGTAACGATTGCGGTATTCTTGCCGCTGGCACTTGTCGACGGACAAATCGGTGAATTGTTCCTGCCATTCGCCCTTGCAGTGGTATTCGCCTTATCTGCTTCCCTGCTCGTTGCGGTAACCATCGTTCCGATGATGGCCCACTCGATGTATGGCAAGCAATTGCAAAATTTGGATGCAGCCAAATCAAAACAAAAAGAACACAAGCCAGGAAAACTGGCGAACGGTTACCGCCGGATCCTGGAATGGACGTTGAATCACAAAATTATCACATTTGGCGGTTCAGTCGTTTTATTGGTAGCGAGTTTATTCCTTGTACCGGTCATCGGCGTCTCTTTCCTTCCTGAAGAAGAACAAAAAATGGTCATGGCGACATACAGCCCGGAACCTGGCCAAACACTTGAAAATGTGGAACAAATCGCACTTGACGCTGAATCGTTGATTGACGGCCGCGACGGCGTCACCACTTACCAGTACTCGCTTGGCGGCGACAGCCCATTGTCCGCAATGGGCGGAGGCAGCAACTCAGCGTTGTTCTTCATTGAATATGATGATGAATTTGAGAACTTCAGCAATGAAGGCGACAAGCTGATCGAAGAATTAAATGGCAAAACCGAAAAAGGCGAATGGGCAGCGCTTGACTTCTCTGCCACTGGTTCAAGCGGCATTGAAACCTTCGTATACGGCGACAGCATCGAAGACATCCAAACGGCCATTGACCAGATTCAGCCGCTTATGGAAGAAAACGATGGACTTGAAAAAGTCGAATCCAGCCTGACTGAAGCATACGACCAATTCACATTGGTTGCCGATCAGGAAAAACTGGGCCAAGCCGGCTTAACAGCGGCACAAATCGGCATGGCATTAAGCGGCACAGGTGAAGCACCGGTGCTGACTACAGTTAAGCATGAGAATAAAGATATTAATGTTTATGTAGAAGTTGGACAAAAAGATTATGCAGCTATTGATGATGTAACGGGCGTCCAGATTCCGACAGCACTGGGGACAACAGTTGCCATCGGTGATGTGATGACAGTCGAAGAAGGCAAATCGCCGGATACAATTGACCGCCGCGATGGGCAGATGTATGCATCCCTTACAGCCGATGTAATAGGCAACGATGCCGCTGAAATCACAGCGGATATCGACGCGAAAGTGGAGGATTTGGACTTGCCGAGCGGTGTTTCCATTGACCACGGCGGCGTTACGGAACAAATCAATGAATCCTTCACTCAATTAGGTCTGGCAATGTTAGCGGCAATCGCCATCGTCTACTTCGTGCTCGTTGTGACATTCGGCGGCGCACTGGCACCATTCGCCATCCTGTTCTCCTTGCCGTTCACAGTAATCGGTGTACTCGTTGCCTTATGGATTTCAGGAGAAGCGTTGAGCGTCAACGCATTGATCGGTGTCTTGATGCTGATCGGTATTGTGGTGACGAACGCAATTGTCCTGGTTGACCGCGTCATTCACAAAGAAAAAGAAGGATTTACTACTCGTGAAGCCTTGCTTGAAGCAGGTTCGACCCGTCTTCGTCCGATCTTGATGACGGCACTAGCGACAATCGGCGCGCTCATTCCGCTTGCAATCGGAGCAGAAGGCGGCGGATTGATTTCCAAAGGCCTCGGCATCACGGTAATCGGCGGATTGACCAGCTCAACTTTATTAACATTGGTAATTGTGCCGATCGTCTATGAAGTGGTAGCGAAATTCCGTAAGAAACAAGTAAATTAATGTGAAACCGCTCCAGCCGATATGGCTGGAGCGGTTTTTTTGTTGAAAGAGTTTCTCTTTTTGCGAATACGCTCGGTTATGGTTAAAATATGCTCGGTTGCGAATGAAATACGCTCTATAAAGGTTAAAATACGCTCGATTGTCTTAACAATACGCTTCTACCGATAAAAGAGGGCCCGGACTGAAGCTGATCTTCAGTCCGGGCCCTCTTTTTATTGCTTCCGTAAAAATTCCAGCACCTTATCATCAATCTTGCGCTCTTCCGTCCAGCGGTCATCAAAGTTCTCGCGCAAAGCGAAGGTCTTCAATGCTTCCTGCACTTCGCCTTCATATTCCGGTTGATCTGTGTGATCAAGCAACTCCAGCTTCACAAGCTGCTGCTTGATTTCTTCGAATACCGTTCCTTCGATATCAATAAACGCTTCGGACGGCATGCCGTATAATTTATGCAGTTCGTATAAACGCTGCAGCTCCTCGATCGGCTCCGGATGGTCATCGACACGAAGATCGACTTTGACGTCATTATAGCCGCCATATCCCGCATCTTTCTGTAATACGTATAGAGCCGCCGATTGCTTGCCCCGGCTGTCCCCGCCTGCATGCTGGGCAGCTTCCAATGCTTTCAGCAGCCGCTCTGCAAGCAGACCTTCCGTCTTTTCAAACGTTTCGCTCATGGCCGTAACCGTTTCTTCACTGACCAGAATATTGCCCTGTGCGGAATGGTGTTTGCCGACTTTATGGCCTGCCCAGTCGTAGCATTCTTCACCAGTGAACGCACTGGCTTCCCCTTGTGAGTTAATCACTGCCACTTGGCGCAAATTTCTCCCTGGGTCGTCTGTCACTAATTTTGCAATTACTTCTTCCGGCGCCAATCCTTGCTCCAAAAGCGCCAGCCCCTCCGGTCCATACGCTGTATTCGCCCAGGACTGGGTCGCTACTGCTCCGACATTCGCTTTGGCCCAAGGAACGACCGACCCGACTGCCAGAAATTTCGACTGCACAGCCACACCGACTTCCCCGGTCTTTGGGTCTGCACCAATGATCGAAAACGTCGCAACCAGCTTATTTTTATCGACCAATTCTCTCACCATAATAAGCCCTCCTTAAAATAGCTTCACCCGGTATTCCTCAGATGGTTTCATTTCCTTGATAAAGGCCTTTAACAATTCCTTCGTCGCTTCCACATCTCCAAGGTCGATCACTTCAATCGACGAATGCGCATTGCGTGACGGTATCGACAAGACACCAGTCGGAATGCCGTTATGTGCCAGGCTGAATTCTCCTGCGTCCGTCCCGATTCCAGGGAATACTTCCAATTGATACGGCAATCCGTCATTTTCCGCAACCTTCACCAAATGCTGCCGCACTTTTTTATTGGCAATCAAGCTGAAATCGAGCACTTTAATGCCGACTCCCGCACCAAGCGCCAAGGTCTGATCCATCATTTCTTCCGGCGTGTCGCTGACTGCAGTTGTATCCAGCGCAATCATGACGTCCGCATGAAGCTGATGGCTGCCGACCCTCGCCCCTCGTAAACCCACTTCTTCCTGAACAGTGAAAATTCCGATAAACTCTCCAGCAAAATCAGCCGCATCCAATTCTTCCAGTGCTTGCACCAAAATGGCGCAGCCTACCCGGTCGTCAAAGCTCTTTCCGGATACGCGCGTTTCTGTCAGTTCATCGAAATGCGGATACCAGACAATCGGGTCACCGATCCGGATGCCCAGCTCCTTTACTTCCTCTCGGCTCGCTGCCCCTGCATCAATATACAAACTGCGGTGATTCCTTACTTTTGCTGCATCATCAAATTTCACCATATGGGCAGAAATCGTTCCGATGACGCCTGTCCGGAGCCCGGTTTCAGTCCGGATCTGGACACGTTGCGACAAGAGGATCCGGTCGTCGTGCCCGCCCAGTTTTTCAAATCGAATCAAGCCATTGTCTTCAACTTTTTTAACAATAAATCCTACTTCATCCATATGGGCTGCGACAATAATTGCCGGCCCCGGCCGATTTCCCTGTTTGCGGACAATCAAGTTCCCCGCATTGTCCACTTCGATTGAATCGACTTTCCCTTTTAAGCGCTGAGCTATATATCTTGCTACATCTTCTTCAAATCCGCATGGACCAACAATTTCCGTTAACTCTTTCAATAAGTCTTTCATCAAATACCTCCATTAAAAGTAACGTGAATAGAATTAATTAGATTAAAAGGTCACAAACATTGTTGTTCATTAACTTTTTTTATCTCTCTTCACTATACCTAAAGAAAAAAATACAATCAATCAAATTTTCTAAATATACAAAAAACCCGCACATTAAAAATGTGCAGGTACAAGTTCTTCAATTCTCCCGAATAAAGTTGAATTTATTTTTCAACACTTTTAGTTCCACAATAACGTTCATGCGCTCAATCCCCGCAACTTTTTTTAATTTCTGTTCGACCAAGTCGCTTAACGCTTCGTTTGACTCCACGCAAACTTCCGATAAAATCTGGTATTCTCCGGTAATCAACGCCACGAACCGCACTTCATCCAGCTCGGCCAATTCCTTTGCGCATTGCTCCAATTGATCCGGGGCTGCGGCAATTTGGATGGCAGCAATAACATTCAAGCCGATTTTCATCGGGCTGACGACACCGACAATCGACAAGGTGCCGTTTTCCCGCAGATTAGAGACACGCAGGCGGATGGTTCTTTCGGCTACGCCAATCCTTGAAGCAATTTCCTTAAAGGTCATCCGCCCATCATCCTGCAGAAATGATAAGATTTTTAAATCCATTTCATCGAGCCCGTCCGTATGTTCCGCCATCTACTCAACTCCTCTCCAATTCCATGTTTTATCTTTGAAAACAGAATAGCATAAATTTTTACAGCAAAACAGGTTTCCAGAAATTTCATTTCATTCAAAAAGCCCGAATGATTTTCGGGCTTTTTAGAAATCTTATCCCTATTCTATTTTATTGTAAATCGTTTGGAAATATAATTTTCCATTCATGCCCCCCTTATATTCTTATCATTTCCCTAAAAGAAAACTCTTTATTTATAAGCTTATATGATATAATCGAATCATAAAATATCGAAATATTCTAATATAAGTAACATATATAGGTAATAATTCTCACATTTTCCAGCTGTATACATACCTAGTTTTTGATGCTGGGTAAAGAAAAAGGGGTGAGTCTAGTGAGTAGCAAGATGTTTAAAGTTGCAGCTGTCATTTTACTCGTTTTATTTTCCATGTTTTCTTTTTCTCCGCAAACTGAAGCAGCCAATTCCAAATATGTCACGAAAGGCGCTACAACCAGCAAAGTGATTGCGTTGACGTTTGACGATGGATCGGACGGGACCAACATCAACAAAATTCTCCAAACCTTATCCGCCAACAAAGTAAAAGCGACATTCTTCCTGACCGGTTCCGGTGCCAAAAACCATCCACAGTCGATTAAGAACATTACCGCACAAGGCCATCAAATCGGCAACCATTCATACTCTCATCCAGACTTCACTAAATTGACTGCTGCCCAGATGAAATCCGAACTTGATAAAACGGAGAGCACGATCAAAGGCATTACCGGCAAATCCACCAAACCGATATTCCGTGCACCGTTCGGGGCCAGCAATGCAAAAGTGCTCGCCGCAGTGGGCAACGCCGGCTATACGCATACCATCCAGTGGAATATTGACACGCTCGACTGGAAAGGCGTCTCTTCAACCGCTATTACCAACAAAGTGCTGGGTAACGTCGTGCCTGGCTCCATTGTCTTGATGCATACCGGGGCCGGAGCTTCCGGAACGCCCGGGGCACTTCAAGGCATGATTACAAAGCTGAAAGCGAAAGGCTATACTTTTGTGACCGTTTCGCAATTGCTGAAATTGCCGGCGTCTTCTCCGCCTGCAAGCGGTGCGAAATACACCGTCAAAGCCGGGGATACACTTTACAGCATTGCGAAAAAGTACAATACGACTGTAGCTGCGATTGCCGCTGCCAATAAAATCCCAAGTCCGTACATCATCCGGGTCGGGCAGGTATTGACGATTCCTGGAAAAGCCGCTCCCCCACCTGCAGCCGCAATTAAATACACGGTGAAATCGGGAGATACGCTTTACAGCATTGCAAAACGCTACAATTCTACTGTCGCTAAGATAGCAGCAGCCAATAAAATTCCAAGTCCGTACATTATCCGGGTTGGGCAAGTGCTGACAATCCCAAGATAAGCAAAAAGAGTGAGGGATATTCCCTCACTCTTTTTTAATTGCCTTCAAAAACCCTTTCCACTTCTTCTTTCAGTTCTTGTGCCATCGGCCATTCTTCTTGCCGGCTTTTCAGCGCGTTCACAATTTCCCGGTAATACCATCCTTGCTGTTCCTTCCCCCTGTTAAAACGGTTCCACACTTCATCACCAAATTCTTCAAGATCCAAGCGAATGGAACGCAGATTATGCAGTTTATCGGCAATGATAACAGCAAGCTCTTCCCGAGAACGGGATGCCAGCTGCGAGACCGTATGGCGCTTGCGCTCTTCCCAAGGCAATGATTTATCCGGTTCTGAAGCAGCCCGTATTAAAAGCAGTACCCGCTCTCCAAAACCTTCTCTTATTTCATCTTCTGTAGCCGCCGTATCTTCAAGTGTGTCGTGAAGGAGACCGGCAGCAATCACTTCTTCTGATTCTCCGGCACGCTGCAGCATCATTCCTACTGCGAAAGGGTGGCTGATATACGGAATGTCTGTCCCTTTTCTTACTTGGCCCGCGTGCTTCAATGCCGCAAACCCAATTGCATACTCGACTATATTCTTCACGTTTTCTCCTCCTTATTTTTGCTGAACAAAGTGTGTACTTTTTGGCCAGTTTAGAATCGGCTTCTTTGAGGCCAAATCCGGATTATATAAAAAATTTGTTATTAGTAAATTTTTTCTAATTCTTATTAACAAAATACCTATTTTTATACGCATTTCCAGCAATATAAGCTATAATATTCCAAGGTTTTCTATTTAATAGAGGATAAAAAGGAGTTTCTAAATGAAAAAAATCATTTCTACAATTAGTGTAATCATTATCTTACTGGCCTTGCCAATTGTTTTATGGAACCTGCAAAGCAAAGAACAGCTCCAAGTAGCGATTATAGATAAGACGGTTCCGAATGAGGAATACCGGGAACATCATGGCTTGACCTGGCTCCTTAATCATTACCAGTACGAGAAAGCTGACGGCACAAGCTATAAAAAAGACAGCGATTATTACGGCTTTGTTCCCAATGAAGCCCAGAAATCCTATGACATCCGTGAAGTGCCGGAGTCATTTGAAAACACGGACTTAATCTACTTGGCTGATACGTATGGCGTTTATGAAGACAACTTGCCATGGATGGAACCCCAGGAAGAAACAGCTCCGTCTCTTTTATACGGAGGAATGGAAATTGAAGAATGGGATACGATCAAAAACCAAGTTGCGGATGCCGGCTCTGATCTTGTAATCGAGTTTAACTCCTTTGCCTCTCCTACGGATGAAGACGTGCGACAGGACATGACCGATTTTCTCGGCATCGACTCAACTGGCTGGAGCGGCCGGTATTTTGGCGAATTAAGCGAACCCGGAGAAGAAGTACCGAAATGGGTCGTTTCCAGGTTTGAGAAATCCGGAGAAACTTGGAATTACAACGGTCCCGGCTTTATACTCGTCAACGATCAAAACGAAGAGATTGTCGTTTTATCCGAAGAACGAGGCGATGTAGGAGCAGAAGGGATAAAACTGGCATTTAACGAAAAGGGCCAGGATCTATTTTCGTTAAACGATTCTCCTGCATTCAAATACTGGTTTGATATCAGTGAACCGGCAGCCAGTGAAAACGTGCTGGCTGACTATGAATGGGACTTAACTGATTCAGGATCGGCTATTTTGAATGAGCATGGAATTCCTGCACAATTCCCGGCAATTTTGCAGCTGCAGAAAAATGATTCAGATATCTATCTGTTTGCCGGAGATTTTGTGGACATTGGAGAGGTTCCTGGTTTTTATCAATACAGCGGTTTTGCAAAAATCAAATCTCTTCTTTCCGCCAATGATGCAGATTCCGAAACTGCTTTTTATTGGAAAACGTATGCACCAATGATGGAAAGCATTTTGGCAAAGACGAAACAAAAACAAAGTACAGCAAAAAAGGAATCTGCAGCAGTTGTTCAGGCGGAACAAGATGGCATCAGCTACCCTTCCCGAATCAACGGCCAAACGTTTGAGGTGTATCAGGACGATAAATGGCAGCCATTTACGGTCAAAGGCGTTAATATGGGAATGGCGAAACCCGGAACATTTCCTGGGGAAGCTGCGATTACCCGCGAAGAATACGACCGCTGGTTTAAACAGATTGGAGAAATGAACGCCAACGCCATCCGCGTTTATACACTTCACCCTCCCGCTTTTTATGATGCCTTAAAGAGCTATAACGAAAAAGCGGAAACTCCTCTGTATCTATACCACGGGGTCTGGGTGGACGAAGAACCGCTTGTGGAAAAGCTGGATGCATTCGATAAGGATATCACTCAAAATTTCCAGAATGAAATGAAAAAAATTGTGGATGTTGTCCACGGCAACGCAACAGTTGAAGAAAAACCCGGCCATGCATCCGGAACATATAAGGCTGACATATCTCCATATGTCATTGGCTGGGTCATCGGCATTGAATGGTTCCCTGATATGGTCGATGAGATGAACCATCTGCACCCTGAACTGGGCGATTACGACGGCCAGTATGTCGCGACAGAAGGCGCCAACCCGATGGAGCACTGGCTCGCCGTGCAGCTGGATGTCTTAGCCGATTATGAAATGGGCAAATACGATAGCATGCGTCCGCTAAGCTTTACGAACTGGGTCACAACCGATAATTTGGACCAGCCTGCAGAACCAAGCGATAAAGAAGATATCGCCTCTGTAGATCCAAATCACATCAAATCAAAAGATGCGATTCAGGAAGTCGGCATGTTTGCATCTTATCATGTCTATCCATACTATCCTGATTTTTTAAACCTCGAAGAAAAGTACACAGAATTTATTGACCATCGAGGCGAACGCAATAACTATGCCGGGTATTTGAAGGATTTGAATGATTCCCACGAAATGCCGATACTGATAGCCGAATTTGGCGTTCCGGCTTCTCGCGGAAAAACGCATGAAAATCCATTCGGCTGGAACCAAGGGTTTATTTCTGAACAGCAGCAAGGCGAAATTGCCCAGCGCCTTTACGAAGACATTTTGAATGAAGGCATGCTCGGCGGCCTCGTCTTCACTTGGCAAGATGAATGGTTTAAACGCACCTGGAATACGATGGATTATGACAATCCCGACCGCCGTCCGTTCTGGTCGAATGCCCAGACGAACGAGCAGCAGTTCGGCTTGCTCAGCTTTGATACCCTTAAGGTAAAAGTTGATGGTGAAGATGATTGGAAATCAGGAAAAACCTTGTTAAAGAATGGTGAAAATTCATTGGAGTCACTTGCAATGGAACACGATGAGCGGTATTTGTACATCAAGGCCGAATTCAGCGAAGACCAGAAGGATTGGTGGAAAAAAGAAGAATTCAACCTTTACTTCAATCTTCGAAACGGTAAAGGCATACCGGTCGAATCAGCCCCGGACAAGAAGTTCAACGCTGATTTCCATTTGAAGCTTGATGGAAAAGATGCTGCACAGCTTCTAGTGGCCGGCGACTATGATTCGTTCTACTATGATTATGCAGAACGCTTGAAAATGATTCCAAAATCGGAGAAAAATATTTCGACTGAATTCCATCCGATCCGTTTGGCATTGAATAAGGAAATTACACGGCCGGATACAGGCGAAGTCCTTCCTTTTTCGGCTTATGAAACCGGCGTTCTGCAATTCGGAAATGCCAATCCGGAATCCAAAGATTATAACTCGCTAAGCGACTGGTACTATTCAGAAGAAACGGGTATTTTGGAAATCCGGATTCCCTGGATGCTATTGAATGCCAAAGACCCGAGTCAGCGCGAGTTTGCCGGAGATATGTGGAAAGACGGAATCGAAGCTTCGATGAACGTTGAAGGCATAACAGCTGCTGCTACGCTGACAGATTCCAAAGGCCGGCTTGCCGGGTACTTCCCTGAAGGCCAGGAAGCCAGCTATTCATGGAAAAAATGGGACCTTCCAAAAACAGACGAACGCCTGAAACAATCCTACTATATTTTGCAGGACTTGTTTGAAAAGACCGAATAACAAAAAGAAAGCTCGCAGCGAATGCGAGCTTTCTTTTTTATGTTCCTTCTTCTTTTGAGAAGACGCCTTGCCGTTCCATATTGCCCCATACAGACTTTTTCGTAACAGCCACGACCAATCCCTGGACGCGCCAGAAATTCATGACAATCCGGTACCAGAACGTTTCTGTTAATGCGTAGCAAAACAGCACGACAATGCTTTTGCTCTCCGGATATTTATGATAAGTCCATTCTTCAAGCAGCACAGCGAGAGAAGACAAGAGCGAACCATACAAGATCATGACAAGCAGCATCACAACGACAATCTCGGTATCGACCAGCGAAAAGAGGAAGCCGCTGATAATAACGGCATATCCCAGAATCTCAAAAACCGCACTCAGCAATTCAATGAACAAAAAGTAAGGCATTGAAAACATGCCGATTCCCTTATATTTTGGATGGAACAGCATTTTACGGTGCATCCAAATGGTTTCAGCAAGTCCGCGCTGCCAGCGAATCCGCTGGGCACGAAGTGATTGAATGGTGCTCGGCGCTTCTGTCCAGCACACGGGATCCTGAATATACTCAATGCGCTGGTCGAATTTCTCTTCTTTAATCGAGCGGTGAATCCGCACAATCAGTTCCATATCCTCTCCGACCGTAGCCGGATTGTATCCCCCTACCTTAATAACGCGGCTTTTTTCAAATACACCGAATGCCCCGGAGATGATTAAGAGGATATTGATTCGGCTAAACCCTAAACGGCCAATCAGGAAAGAACGGAAATATTCGATGATCTGCATAATTTCAAGAGGGCGTTTCGGCAGCTTCACTTGTTTGATCACACCATCGCTGCCAATTTTACACCCATTGGCAATCCGCACCGTGCCGCCGGTAGCGGTAACTTTCCCGCCAGAGTCGATAATCGGCTTAATCGTTTTCAGAAGTGCATCTTTTTCCAGAACAGAGTCGCCGTCAATTGCAGCAAAATAAGGATAGTGGGAAAAATTGATGCCTGCATTCAGCGCATCGGCTTTTCCGCCATTTTCCTTTTCAAGTAAAAACAAGTTCGGATGAATCTTCGACTGATACGCCTTTACCAATTTCCCTGTTTTAAAATAGCTCCGCGTCGCCAGTTCGATCGGTTCCATTTGAAACGGTTCCAGCAGCTTTTCGCTGGTGCCATCGGTAGAACCGTCATTTACAACAATTATTTCAAACTGTGGATAATGCAGCGACAGCAGCGAATGCACCGTGCTTGCTACGCCCGCTTCCTCATTATATGCAGGCACAAGAACCGAAACTGGATACGTATCTTTATTGACCATCATTTCTTCAATTTGTTCCAGGCGATTTAGTTTCTTCTCCCGCTTGATTTTGGGGCTTGCCATTAAAAACATCCCTAAATAAATCAAGTTCGCAGACAACATGTAAATTATGATGGTCCAAGAAGCAACTTCTAAAATGGTGCTCCATAATTCACTCATTGGCTTTTACCACCTTTTCTTGTCAGCATATGCATCGCAATATCCCGGGCATATGCATCCTTGCTCGTTGCTCCAATGCGCTTCAAAATGCCTGCCCCGTTGTCCAATTCATAAATATTGTCCGCCGCCGAAAAGCGCACCCACCAAACCGGGTCGGAAAAGAGATCAACCAATGATTCTGTAAACTCATTCAGTCTGCAGGCACCGGTCAGTTTGGCAGCATACATCCGTTCTTCCCAATTAGCTGATTTAAAAAATCGCGAAAGTTTGGACGGATCCTGCAATTTCTCATAATTGCACAAACTCTTCATGGCTTTGATCCGCACTTCCAGCCTGTTATCCAACATCATATTTTCAACAAACGGGAAAAACAATTCGTTCTTCTGTTCCCCATTTATCGCAATGAAAGCAAACAACAAATTCTCTGATGCTTTATCTTCAACCGTTATACGCTGCGATAAATCCACTAAAAGGGATGGATTTAGCCTGAATAGGATTTCTTTGATGAAACCTGTTGATAAGGTATGATTGGCAAACAGCACATCAATGACTTTAGGGTCCTGCAAGACCGCTGCTGAACGCAGGCATTGCCGGTACTCCTCGTCTTGTTTGTGCAACTTTTTGAAATGCTGGAAAACCTCCTCTTGAAGAGACGCCATCCGGAAATCTTCGATAAAGTACAATGTATTAATCCGGTCAGCCCATTTCCCCTTTTTTAATATTTTCTTATAGTAGGCGCTTAAATTCTGATCAGCCAGTTCCATCACTTTTTTCTTTTCCTGTTCAGCAGCAGCTTCAGACATCAATTGATCAAGTGTTTTTTCGATGGCAGCTGCCTGCATATTCACATTTTCGGGAAGTTTCGTTTTTCCTGAAGGGCTTCCTTCTATATATTCTTTGAACTGGGGCATTAGCCGTTCCACTTCTTCTCCGAGTCTCTTTTCTTTCGAGAGCGTACGCGTTTTCCATATGATTAATCCAAACAATAAAATCAATTGAAACGCCAGGAGTATTCCAACCACCCAAAGAAAAACATTCACCATCCATTTTGACTCCTTTTAACTGCAACTTTTATCAACACACCTGTTAATTATCCAAGAAAAATAATCCATTAAAAATTGTAAATAAAAAACAAATATTAATCTCACTTTACTATAATTGAAAGAAAAAGACTATAATATCACATTAATAAAGAAGCACTTCTAATAGAAGTGCTTCAGATTTTTCAGCGTTGATTTAATTTGTCCATCCAGATTCGATAACCTTCACCTTTTAAGTGGATGCCGTCAATCGTAAGGTCTTTTTTCAACTGGCCATCCGAGTCTTCGAAAGCTGTTTGCAAATCCATATATTCGACTCCGCGTTGTTGTGCCAATTGTTGAAGAATGGCATTAAATTCATGGACCGTTTTATTTGATAAGTCATTGTTAAAATCACGGTTGTTGATCGGCAAGATCGATTGAAGGACCACTTTCGTCGCATCCTTATCAAAAGACTGAATGATGCTGTCCACATTCTTCCGGTATGTTTTTGCATCGGTTCCTGCTCCAATATCATTGATGCCAATCATGATATATACTTCTTTAGGCTTTCGTTCGGCCACTTCTTTAATACGGTTCAGGACACCGGCTGAAGTATCCTCGGAAATTCCCCGGTTTAAAACAGTCTGGCCAGGATAGTATTCCTGAAACTCGCCGTGGTCGGTGATGCTGTCGCCGACAAATATTTTATCGGTTTCTGCCACCTCTATTGATTCAAAAATGTTTTTGTTTTGCAGATAATAATCAGGATATTTTTGAGGCGAAGTTGCATTGGCGACTTGCTCTTTTATAAATGTGATTCCACCTTGCTTATGTATAATGTAACCGCCAATTCCTATAAACAGGATGTTTAAAATCAGCGACCCTGCCAAAAATGCTTTTGCCTTTTTCATGTTTTGCCACTTCCCATTTTTGAAATTCCGCTTTCCATTTTCAGAGAAGCGATACTGAAATAATATTTCCTTTCTGCTTATGCTTTAAACTTTCCGGAAGCGATTTAATTCCTTTAAGCACGACAACAACAAAAATTTTAAAGAAATAAAGTTACTCACAAACTTTCACTGATTAAAAAGATTCTATTTAATGCACAAATATTCCATTTAGCAAGCATTATTATCTAAAAAATACATAGCTAAAGTAGGTTCTACTTGATATAATCAATTAAACTTTGCAACCGGAAGGCGGTGAAAACATATGAAAGAATTTATAGACGTGTTTAAAAAGACTTTTGACTTCTCCGGACGTTCCAGAAGAAAGGAATACTGGTTGTTCGTTCTATTTACTACAGTCATCAGCATTGTCTTATCTATTATTGATGTGATTGCGGGACTTCAATTGACCGAAGATATTGGTGTACTCGGCGGACTCTTTTCTCTTTTAATCATTATCCCTACATTCTCCGTGACCGTTAGACGGCTTCATGACATCGGCAGAAGCGGCTGGTGGGTACTGCTTACTTTTATTCCGCTTATCGGCTGGATGACTTTGTTTATTTTCAGTTTGCTGGACAGCCAATCAGGCACCAATGCCTATGGTCCAAGCCCGAAAGAATCTTATTCAGACTTTGCGACAGCAAAATAAGTACAAAAAGCCGGTCTTCCTTAAACAGGAAGAACGGATTTTTTCAAGTTTTCAAAAAACATGTCTAGTATTTTATGCTGTTTTACATAAGTTGTTCGGCTAGTCAGCCCATACAGCTTCCCATTCATGGATGTCGTATTTCCGTGCTCCGTTTTGAATATATGGGTCCTGATTCACGAAGGCCTCACATTCTTCAAATGAGACGGCTTTATAAATGACCAATCCCCCGGATCCATCAGTAAACTTCCCGTTTGCCCGAACATGGCCGGCGTTTCTCATCTTTTCTAAGAAATCCAAATGCTGCGGACGGAACCGCTCACTTTTCTCCCGGTCTGCCATTGGCAGGAACACTGCATAATAGTTCATTTCCCCACTCCTTGCATTGTTTTATTCAACTGCTTCCATCATAGCGCAAATAAAATGCCGCAATCAATTCCTGATAGAAGTGATGGCGGCATTTATTAACCTTTTTGTCGGACATGCTAAAGCTTTATCAATCCAATGTGCTGAAATATACTAGCTGAATGAAGCTATTCGCAGCCTATTACTTCATTAATTCACTTCGAATGCAGCCACTTTTTGAATTAGCAATTGCTGGTAGAAGCTATCCATTTCTCCCCAAATCAGTTCATTGCTGAAATGCTCTTCTCCCCATTTTTTTCCGTTGGCTCCCATTTTCGCCCGGAGGTCTGGATTTGAAAGAAGAGTAGAGATTTTTTCTGTAATTTCCCTAATGTCCGTTGGATTGACCAGCAACCCGGTTTCTCCTGGAATAACCGTATCTTTCGCTCCTGTCACATCAGCTGCCAGTACAGGCACTCCAGCCAATGAGGCTTCCAGTGAAACATTGCCAAAGCCTTCACGCTTTGTCAAAAACACGAAAACATCCATCAAAAAGTAGAATGGTATCGGATTTTTCTGGTAATCAATATAAATAATGTGAGGGTTATTGTTGATTTCATTATATGTTTGAGGTTTTACTGGATCTCCGGTTTCAAATTCGCCGACAACAAGCAATCGCATTTCAGGATTTTTTTCATGTAATTGAAGGAATGATTCAACCAATTCTTCAATCCCTTTATCTTTCGTCAATCTTCCGACATAGCCAAGAACTGTATGCTCGTTCGTCAAACCATACAAATGGCGTAGTCTTTCAATTTCTGCCTGCAACTCCTCTGTCCGTTTAAATGCTTCCAAGTCAAAGCCGTTGTAGCTCCCTTTGCCAAAAATTCGGATTTTTTCATCCGGAGCAATTCCAAGTTCGATCAATTGCTCTTTTAAGCTGGAAGATACAGATAACACATCGGTAGCAGCAGCGGCAGCAATTTTTTCAGCGGTCAATAAAATTTGCCGTTTCAAGCCTTTTGTAGTTTCCATTCTCAAGCCCAGCACGTTGTAAATCCGGATCGGCACTCTGCATATGAAAGCGGCCAATGTAACAATCAGACCGGCCTTTGGCGTTCCGGTGTTGATAATATCCGGTCGTTCTTTTCGGATGAGGCGAATACAAGCCATTAGAGATTTGAAGTCCTGTATGAGGGAAATTTCCCTTTCCATGTTTACTGTCAGAACCTTTACGCCTTCATATGCTTCATATGTTTCGATGTAATCCCCTTCTGAAGAAATGGCCCCTACTTCATAACCTTGCTTTTCAAGGTAAGCTAGCTGCCCTCTCATCAGTTTTAAGCTTTGTGGAACCGTCACTGCATGCATAACTTTAACGGCCATGCTTCCCCCTCCTTTTTATATTCGCGCATTCAAGTTAACCTACTGTTTTTGGCTCCATTTGATTGATCAAGATCCCCGCATAATGAGTAGGGTCGATGTCTTTGACTGAAAAAACTTTCTGGCTGTTATGGACCAGCAATTTCAGAATTTCTTTTTCAGCAGAAGCGGCATCGTCTATATTAAGATCCGGATTAAAAAATTCATACGCCGTCAACAAAGGAGATTTTAAATAATGGAAAGCATTGCGGTTAAAGTTGATGAGCTTTCGAAATGCTTCAAGCTCGGATTGAATAATGACTTCACTGCTTCCTTTTTCCAGTATTCCAACATGAGTCACTTCTTCCGCATCCAGAATTTCATTGCTGTCTACATAACGAGTTACAGGCGTGGCTTTTGTGAAAGAGACATATTCCAATGGCGGAAATACCTTAGTTGCCCTATTCTTCAGTTTCGATCCTCTGCTTTGCTCCATATTCGAATAAAAACGGAATGTGCTAGTCCATGGAACAGCATAAATTTTTCTTCCGTCTGTTATTGCTAAATCTTCCGCAATAAATTGCGCCTGATGGTCTATACAAGCCATCATGCTGCTCAAAGTTTTGCCTGTACCAGGTGGGGCAAAAACAGCCACCGTGGACTGGTTTTTCTTAAAAGCGGAACAATGGATAGGCGCAAATCCTTTTTTCAGCAAAAGGACACAAGCGAGGTCTGTTAAAATATAGCCGATGGAATGCAGGTTCATAATGCGATGCGTGATTAACTTATAATAATTTCGGTTCACCGTGATTTTGGGCTCATCAGATAACAAGTTCTCTGCCTTGATGCGCATCTTTTCTTTCATCGCTAGATTCCGCGTATAGTAGATTTTGTTTTGTCCTGGCGCTCCGCTGAAATAATGGTATTTTCCGAGCGTTTCCAGCTGATTGTCTTCATTGAATTCTTCAACAACCAAATTGATTTTCACTTCACATTGCTCATACTCCTGTTGGGTGGCCTCCGGCATATTGTGGCCGAAGGACCACTTGAACTCTTTCATATTGGTTTTGATGGCTAAAATACCTTTAGCCGCAATATAGTAGTAAGTCATAATATCCTCCTCATCCACATCGTATAAGCTTAACCTAATGGGTTTGTTCAACCGCTTTCATATTGCCGACAAGACATTCCTGATAATAGCGGTCCAGTTCTTTCCACAGCGTCTCGTTGCTGAAATTTTCAATTGCCCATTTTTCTGCCTGTTCACCCATTTTCCGGCGCAGTTCAGGCGCGAGAGCCAGCAGCTCGAGTTTCTCCAAAACATCCTGCGGATTTTCGGGATCTACCAGAAAGCCGGTCTTGCCATCTAAAACTGTGTCCTTGGCGCCGGTTACATTTGCTGCAATTACCGGAGTTTTTGAGAGGGCAGCTTCAATCGCAACATTGCCAAAACCTTCCCGTTTTGTTAAAAAGACAAAAACGTCCATGATATGAAAAAACGGAATTGGATCCGCTTGATAACCCGCATGGATGATTTCAGGATTTTCTCGAATTTCTTGCTTCACCGCATCTTCTACCGGATCCGCATCTTCATAGCCTCCAATAATCAGCAGCCGAAGATTTGGTTGCGTCTTACGAAGCTTCAGGAAGGAATCGACCAGTTCTGCTATTCCTTTGTCTTTTGTCATGCGCCCAACAAAGCCAAACACAATATGCTGCTCCGTCAACCCGTACTCTTTCCGTTTTGATTGAATATCGTTTTCCAGATTGTCGCTCAGCTGGAATTTCGAAAGTTCAAAACCTTCTCCACTCCCTTTGCCCAGAACAGAAATTTTTTCTTTCGGTGCAATTCCCAAGCCAGATACCTGTGCTTTTAAGCTTTCTGAAACTGCCAGGCAATGCGTTGCTGAAGCAGTGGCCACTTTTTCTGCCGCAATCAGGATTTTTCGCTTCAGGCCACTTGTGGTTTCCAGGCGCAGCCCGCGCATCGTATAAATTCGTATGGGCACCCCGCATAAATAAGCGGCCAGCGTTACAATCAAGCCGGCTTTCGGAGTACTGGCATTCACAATGTCCGGGCGTTCACGGCGGATAACACTGATACACTTCAGCAGCGATTTAAAGTCATTAAGCAACGAGATTTCCCGCTCCATATCCACCAGCAACATAGGCACATCTTCCATCTTTTTAAACCGTTCAATATATTTGCCGTCTGAACTTAAGGTTTTTACTTCGTAGCCGCTTTTTTTCAGATGACTGATCTGGCCAGCCATAAAAAACAAGCTTTCTGAAACGGTCACTGCCTGAATCACTTTAGCACCCATTCGCTCTCTCTCCTTTGAATGTCGCACGGCACCAAGCCATCAATGCCGGACTTATTAAAAAAGCCTCTCCTTCATCCCTTTTATTCATTGCTATAAACACCTTCAGATTTGATCACTTTGAAGAAGGTTTGGATGATGATATAAAGGTCATAGCGTATGCTTTTGCGTCCGATGTATTCGATGTCCAAATCAATTTTCTCATCCCAGGTTAGCGCATTTCTGCCGCTGATTTGAGCCAGCCCGGTAACACCGGGCCTAATGAGAAGACGCTGTTTTTGGTACTCATTGTAATTATCCGTCTGTGAGGGCATTGTTGGCCTTGGGCCGACAAAAGCCATATCTCCTTTGACGATATTGATTAATTGAGGCAATTCATCTAAACTTGTGCTTCTTAAAATATGGCCTACTCTGGTGATCCGCGGATCGTCTTCAAGTACATCGATATCCAGCCGTTCTTTGGCCGGGTCGCTGAACATGGTGCGGAATTTATAGATTTTAAAATGATTTCCATACCGGCCGCCCCGTTTCTGAATGAAAAAGACCGGCCCTTTTGAATCCAGTTTAATGAGCGCCCCGATTACCGCAAAAAGCGGTGACAGCAAGATCAGCAGCATCAATGCAAAAAGCCATGCACAAATGCGTGCGACATACCTGGACCAATTTGCCTGTTTCCTCATAACCGCTCTGTTTTCAGTTGCCATTCCTTTTCCTCCTTATAATCGCCAAAGCTCGATTTGTTCCGGTTTTTCATCTTGATTCAAAACGCTTTTAATATCAAAAACCAATCCTTCTTTATTTTGGAGAAGCTTTTCAAACAATCTCCATCCCGCTTCTTTGTAGGCTTTATGGGGAACCGCCAGGATAACTGCAGAGGCAGGAAGCAATTCGAATTCTGAAGTAAGGGCCAGCCCGTATCTCCGCTCCATCTCGTTTGGATCGGTGCAGCAATCTGCCAGCTGAACTTCTATTCCGTATTCCTGGAGTTCCGCAATAAGGTCAAGCACTTTGGAATTCCGGAGTTCCGGGACATCCTCTTTATCAGTGACGCCGAGCACCGTGACGCGCGCACCTTTGGCTGTAATATTGTTTTTTGCCAGCTTTTTGACGACGGTTCTGGCGATGAACCTGCTGATGCCGTCATTGATGCGCCTTCCCGCTAAAATCATTTCCGGATGAAACCCGGTTTCCTGGGCAACATGGCTCAAGTAATAAGAGTCAAATCCAATCCGCCTCCCCCCCACCAGCCCGGGGGTGAACTTCAAGAAACTCTTTTTGGTTCCTGCCGTTTCCAATACGTCATTGGTGTCAATGCCGAGGCGGTTGAAAATAAGTGCAATTTCATTTATAAAAGCGATATTGATATCTTGCTGGGTGTTCTCGACAACTTTGGCGGCTTCAGCAATGCGGATCGATTTAGCTTTATAAACCCCCGCTTCAAAGACGCTTTCATAGACCGATGCAACAAAGTCCAGGACAGCCTCGTTTTGCCCGGAAACCACTTTTTTGGTTTTGGCATACGCCTGTTTTTTCTCTTTGGACTGGACGCGTTCAGGGGAATAGCCGACAAAAAATTCGCTTCCTGCTTCAAGCCCTGAATATTCTTCCAGAACCGGAATGCATTGTTCTTCCGTTGCTCCCGGATAGACCGTTGACTCGAAAACCACAACCGCCGCTTTTTTCATATGCCGCCCGATTATTTGGCAGGCTGCCATCAATTTTCTTAAATCCGGCTGGTTCCGGCTGTCAATCGGCGTCGGCACAGCAACGATAATAAATCCTGCTTCTCTAATCCTTGCTGGATCCGCTGTAAACTCAATCGTGCAGGCGTCCCTTTCCCACTCTTCTATTTCATGGGTGCTGTCAATGCCCGAAGAAAGCGCTTCAATGCGCTTATCGTCGATATCAAAGCCGATAACGCTGTACTTTTTGGAAAAAGTAGCAGCGACCGACAAGCCGACATAGCCAAGGCCGACCACCGCTATTTTTAACTTGTCGATCATCATGCAATCCGCTCTCCTTTTTTCTGCTTCCATCGAACTTCGGCCAATGTGAACAATTGCTTTGTATTCGACATGGTGAATGTGATCAACAACAGTGGAATAATTTTATTGCGATGGCGCATCGCTGTTCCCGCAGCCTGTGTGCCATACGAATAAACAAATACAGTAACAATCAAGAACAGTAAAATGAAGATTTTATTCCGTATGGGCATATCGCTCTTGACCAGCCCAAAAATAGTCGCGCCCACCAGGAACAAGTAAACCGATGAATCGAAGAAGAAACTGACGATATCCCCCATGCCCCGCCAATCCAGAGGCAAAGGGGAAAACATAAAGTAAAACATTTTGAGCGGCGCCACGAGCAGGGCAGAAATGCCTGTCAAGCCGTTCAAGCTGGACAGGTAAACCGATCCGCCGTCGCTTGATATCTCGATTTCCGTAATTACGGTCCCTTCCGGAGTTATAAATTTGCCGAGAAAAAGTTCCGCGTTCTGGAACATGACAACTCCAAGTACCGCAAAGAAAATAAGATACAATAGGGCCTGGTTAGATCTGTTCGCTTTTTTAGAACTAAGGAACAGAAAAGCTAGTACATAAGCTGCCACAAACCCGATCATTCCTGAATGGAATAGCATTGACACAAAGGCCAAAACGACTGCCAGCAGGAAATGTAAGAACCCGCCGTCTGTAAACCACCGGATGAAATAGTAAAGCGACACGGTGATAAGGAAAATAATGATTGATTCCCGCAGCAGGATGCTCGACATGAAAATGCTGTTCGGCATTGCTGTAAAGATGAGCACCGAGATGAAAATCAATTTCTTGTCGCTGTTCAGATGGATCATCGCCTTCAGCAAGTAGACGGCTGCGAATACCCAGAAAGCCACATTGAGAAATTGAACAAACGGCCGCTGGTCGCCGATCATGTAATAGATGGCAGATAAAAACGGAACGTAGTTGGTGGCACCGTCTTCCAGCGGATACATGCCCTGCGCGATAAGCAGTGACACTTCATGGAAATATTCCGTATCCGTACCGCTTGAGAAAATGCTGATGGACGGAACATACAAATCGATGAAGAGGACAATAACCCGGACAAAAAATCCGATAAAGATGATGGTCAGCCACTCTTTTTCCAGCACTCTGAATAGATATAGTGTGATGGCGACAATTCCGCCGAGAAGCATCAGCATGCCGTATGCGTCGCCCAGCGGGATAAAATCCTTGATCATATAGGTGACCAGAATTTCCATAATGAAGAAAGCCAATACGAAGAGCATAGATGGAACACCTCCTGTAAAACTGTGCGTCTTGTTTGCTGCTGCTTTTTATCTTTTTGCCAGGGCAAGAATTCGTGATTTGTAATAGCCCATATCACTCAATTGGAGAAGCCAAAGCATAATGGCATAAACCAGGATGCCTGCTCCGATTCCGCCGGCCAGCGCCAGAATCTCATGGCTCGTTTCAACTAGCAGCGAATAGGCGCTTTTTGCTGAAAAGCCCATCACGATAGAAGCGAGAACCGCTTTGAAGATATCCAGCGTGATTTGTTTGGTATTCATGGAACCTATTTTCTTTACAAGCGATAAGTACAAAATCCCGGTGCAAAACAGTGTCGCGATGCTTGTCGCAAGTGCAAGGCCATTGATGCCCATAAACCTTGATAGAACAATGTTTAGTCCCACATTTATAAACATGGCAGCAAAAGCGCTGATCATCGGCGTTCTGGAATCTTCCAGCGAGTAGAAAACTTTAACGAGCACTTCACGCAGTCCGAAGCCGAGCATGCCGACCGCATAAAAGAAAAGCGCTCCAGAAGTCAGTGCCACTTCGCTTGCTTCAAATGCCCCTCTGCCAAATAGCAATTCTGTAATTTGTTTGGAAAAAATCATGATGCCGACTGCAGCCGGGATGACAATCAATGCCACGGTGGTGATGATTTTTCCGACAATATGTTTCAGTTCGGCCATATTCTTGTTAACGGCGAGTTTGGATATTTTCGGAAACATGACCGTCACTACTGCCGTTACAAAAATGGCCTGGATGAAGAAAATGATGCGATGGGAGTATGTTAAAGCGGAAATGCCGCCTTCCACAATCTGGGAGGCCAACGTACGGTCGACCAGTACATTGATCTGGTCTGCCGAAACACCGATAATGACCGGTATCGCTAAATACATCATTTTCTTCAAATTCTTTTCCTTCGGCGCTATTTTGAAACTGTGGCGATATCCTGTTTTGCGGATCCAGGGAACCAGAAACAGAAATTGAATGACGACCGCTACGAGCGTACCGATTGAGAGAATATAAATATTTGTAAAAGAACTGATATAAATTACGAAAAGCATCATCAGATTCAACGGCAAGCCGGCAAGGACAGTCGGCAGAAAGCGTTTATGGACTTCCAGGTAGCCGTTGAACACATAAATCAACGCCGTGAAGTAAATACTGAGTGCCGCTATGCGTGTAAAGTCTATGGCGATTTTTAACGTTTCCCCTTCAAATCCTGAAGCGAACACTTTGACGATGGCTTGCGGGAAAAGCAAGATCAAAACCACAATTCCGGTCGATACAAGCAAAACCATATTGATAACATTTGATGTAAATTTTCTTGCTTCCCCTACCCCTTGGGTTTCCTGGATTTTCGTAAAAATCGGAATGAAGCTGGCAGCTATTCCCATGCCGACAAACGAAAAAAATGCAGTCGGGATGTCTGTAGATATCAGATAGGCATCCGTTAATCCATCAGCGCCGTAAAAATAGGAAAGGGATATGTCTCTTGAAAAACCAAGTATTTTCGTAACTACGATGACTGTCATAATGGCGATAACGGTTTTTTCCATGGATCTCTACCTCTTTTGCGCTTATTCTTTTAGCTTTTAACATTGATGACTTGTATCAGCTTGACTTCAACTGCTGAACCTCTTCTGCTGTTTTTCACCTTTATTTCCAGCGGATCAAAGGCGAATAATTGTCCGGCCCTAAGCTTTATTCGCCTTCCACCTCCATTAAACTTATTGATTGAAACTTATACTAAAGCGTCTAGGTTAAAAGTAGGTTAAATTGTTTAAATAGTATAAATAATCGAAAATCCCAAATAAAAAAGCAGGAGATCCGCTTGCTGGATCTCCTGCTTTTACTTTTCTATTCTAATTTTAATTCACCGTCTTCAAGGTTTCGTTTCTCAAAACTGACCGGTATGCCGGAAAATATTCCGTTTCCTGTTCAACACCCATCAATTCACACAGTTCATTATACACAAGGCTGTTCCAAACTTTTTGGCCAATAAAAAACTTAAAAGTGGTATTTTTGCCGAACTGTTTTTTGAACATGTATAATTTATCGTCCAGACTGTTTGTCCTGCCGCCTCCGTCATGGATCAGCTCGTAGCCGTTTTCCTTGCCCCAGACCACCAATGCATATTGAAGGATATAAGCCGGCGACAAATGATGGAATTCTTCAAGCGTCCCTGATAAATGCGTGTGGATGTTATCGCCATATACATAATTCAGGCCAGTTCCGATTACTTGTCCTTCGTATAGCACTTCTACCATTAAGATGGTTTCTCCAAAAAATTGGAGCAGCTTGTCGAAATAAGCATCATCAAAATAATAGTACGAATCGGCATTGTTGCGCGCCATCGTGCGGTGGTAAATCGCTTTAAATTCAGTGATGTCCTGCGGGTTAACGGTATATCGGTATTCCACCCCCGCTTCTAGAGCTTTGCGGATGTTTTTCCTGGTCGATTTTGAAAATTCTTTTTGCACCGGATCGTCATATTCTTTAAGCTGCGTGCCAACCGTATTGCGGATATACGAAACCTTATAGCAGTTTACGAAGTCATCGGCGTTTGAAAGCACCGGATGAAAACGGATGAATTCACTGATGATATCGTTCTGTACGCAATACTCACTGAAAGCTTCCAGAAATTTGTCAGCCAGTTCTTTTTGCGCTCCCGGTATACATGAGACGATTAAAGGTCCGCCGTATCCGTAAGGCGTAACGATATCGTAATAGGCTTTCCCATCAATTTCTACAGGGATTTTCCGTTTAATGAACATATGCTTAATCAATCCAAGCGGATGATTAAACTCAAATATTTCGCAGCTGCCATTCTCCATTTCTTCGTATAGCCGGCCATAATTCTCATGGAAATACAAATCAGCCAATTCTCAAACCCCTTTCATGCTTTTCGATTTTTTTTGGTTTCCAATGAATGTTCGTCAACTTTAAAAACCGATAGGAGCAATGTGCAACACCTCTTATCTGAATAATCTAAAATATTATTCTCATTATAGCCTGTTAGCGTCAAAAGTTCTATGCCTAATTCAAATTCTGCTCTTATTTAACTAGATATCAATGAAAATACCCCTAAAAAATCATACAAATGATTTTTTAGGGGTATAGTTTCACCTTAACTTTATAAGAGATGGATAACGTTTTATGATGAATATTATTTCATAGCAGGTAAAAAATTTTGTTTTAAACCTTATTATACTCTTTAAGCACTTTCGTCCGGTAAGCCGGAAAGAAATCCGTCTTTCCCCCAACTTCCATTTCTTCGCATAGTATTTGATAAATTTCCTCATTCCAGATTTTACGTCCTATCTGAAACTTGAAATCCGTATTCTTGCCAAATTGTTTTTTGAATACGTATAGGCTGTCATCCAGGCTATTGGTTCTCCCTCCGCCTTCATGAATCAGCCAAATACCGTTTTCTTTGCCCCAAACTGTTAATGCATATTGGAGAATATAAGCCGGGGACAGATGGTGGAAGTTTTCCAAAGTGCCGGACAAGTGGGTGTGGATCAAATTGCCATAAACAAAATTCAATCCCATACCGATCACGCGCCCTTCATACATCACTTCCACTAATAGTATATGCTTGCGGAAATACTGGATAAGCCTGGTAAAATAGTCGTCATCAAAGTAATAATACGAGTCGGCATGATTGCGCCTCATCGTTGAATAATAAATTTCTTTAAAATCTTTAACATTGTCCGGATTTACCGTCACCCGGAACTCAACGCCTGCTCTTTGCGCCTGCCGGATATTCTTCCTTGCAGTCTTTGAAAATTCGGAAGCTGCCGGATCGTCATAGCCCTTGAGATTGGTTCCTACCGTATTGCGGATATGGACAACGTCATAGCACTCTTTAAAATGTTCGGCATTGGCCATGACGGGATGAAAACGGATAAACTCGCTGACTACATTGTTGTCAGTGCAATATTGTTGAAAACTAGCCTTAAAAAGTTCAGCAAGTTCCATTTCACACCCTTGCTGGCAATTTAAAATAAGCGGCCCCCCATATCCATAGGGGGTTACCAGGTCGTAATACAACTTTCCATCTATTAGTTTTGAAATCGGACGTTTTATAAACATATGCCTGACTGTTCCTAGCTCATGGCGAAATTCAAATACTTCATGTACGCCAATTTCGATTTCTTCGTATAAACGCCCGTAATTTTCTTCAAAATAAATATCTTCCATTTTCCTGACCCTCTTCCATAAGCATATGATTTTAACTTCTACACTGAGAGTTGCCGCTTCCCCACTCAATTATTATCTGATATACGGAGCATTGCCGCAGGCGTTCGAACTGATTATTTCCATTTGGCTATCTGCCGGCTGTGTATCACTCCATCGGCAAAATAGCACTAAATCACTAGACAAGAATGATAGAGAATTTTAAATTATCAAAATTATTAGTTTTAATTAGTATTATATACCCTCTTTATATAAAGTGCTAGAAAATTATTTCGCTTCTGAAACTATTTTTTATTTATTATCGTACCTATTAAATATTTGTATTCTCTAATAAAAACATATAATAATTAAGGATATATGCAAAAATAAAAGCGATGTAATTCCTTCTTTTAATAGGTAATATAACCCATTCTAAAATCCCTAACTTCTGGTTATACTATTGAATATATTACAATTTTTACCTAGGAGGAAGAGGATGAAACGTTTTTCGTTACTTGTATTAGCAGCAATGCTCGCATTTTCAGTTTTCCCCAGTTTTGCATTCGCCATTGAGTCAGACTCAAAAGAATTGGATGCATTTTTAAAAGAAATCAATTGGGAAAAGCAAACTTATTTGGATTACTTGGAAAGCAAAGATTATTCATGGGAAGATTTTGATTCAGTAGATGAATTGGGAACTCCCTTATCAGAAGCTGCTATTCCTCCAGTGCTTGAAAAATACAACCTGACTCGTGCAGAGTTGAACGCTTTACTGGAAGAGAATGGGGATGTCGAAAAAGGGCAGGATGTTTTGGATTCTGAATGGCTCTTATTTGCAGAAGAACTTGATGAATATGTCGGTTTTTACTTGTCTGAGAACACAGAAACTCCCCTGACAGATGAAGCACTGCAACAGCTGATTGAAGATTATGGTTTCGAAACGAAAGAAAATCTTGAATCATTTTTAAATGAGTATGACGATTCTATCGCAAACTACGATACTGTAGAAGCGCTGGAAGAAGCCATCGATAATTACATCTTCAGTACGGAATATGGCTTTGAACTTGCTGGTTTGTTCGAGGAACTCGGCTTGACAGAAGAGGAACTGGAACGCCTTGAAGCGCATTTGAATACCCTTCCGATCGAAACACCAGATTTCCAAGACCGTGCAATGGCGCTTGCGGACCGCATGATGCTGATTGGAGATTTTGATTCAGCTGACGATTTATCAGCTGAACAAATTGCAGAAATTCTTGATATTTTTAGTGATTTGCTTGATTTGTTCGAGTTGAAGACACAATACTTCCTTGTAAAAGACTCCGATAAAAAAGAAATCAATCTAAGTACGTTAATCTCGCTTGAAACCGTCAACGGATACGATCTGTTGGTTGAAATTTACAATAACCAGGGAACTTTCCTTGCCGATATCCTTTTGACGGCAGAGATGTTCGGATCTGATATCATCAAAGAAACTGGCGAAGACATTAAAGAAGCGGAAGAAACTGTAGTGGTCGCTCCTGCACCTATCGCTAAATCACCGACGAGCGCAAAAGCGGCACCTGTTAAACAGACCGTAAAAGGCGGCAAGCTTCCAGATACAGCTTCACCGTATGTGACAAACACCTTGGCTGGATTGGCACTTGTACTGCTGGGAGTAGTATTATACCGCCGCTTCAAAGCGCAAGGAATTTAATCGATGACTAGAGAACAAGTTAAAAAAAGAAGAACCAAACCCGTGAAACGGTTGGTTCTTCTTTCCCTGTCTGTTGCTCTTATTGTCTTTGGCGCATGGTTCAGCACGACGAACGCATCCACTTTTTTAAAAGGCTATCTGCTTTTCAAAACCGGACAAGCCGGAAATGACAGCCATATTATAGAACCCGCAGCAGCCCCTGAACCGAAAGAAGAAACTCCCGAGAAAGCGCCTTTGCCTGAAGTGCTATATCCGGCAGCCCCTGAAAAAGGGGAAAATATCGGTGATTTGTATATTCCGAAGCTTGATGCCACACTCCCTATTTTCCATGGCACCGATGAAGAAGAATTGGAAAAAGGCGTTGGCCATTTTGCGGAAAGCGTACTTCCTGGCGAATCCGACAACTCGGTGTTATCCGGCCACCGGGATACCGTTTTCCGCAGGCTCGGAGAAGTCGGCAAAGGCGATTTGCTCGTCGTAGAAACCTCTGCCGGAAAGTTTACTTATAAAGTAAGGCAAGTCCGCATTGTCGACCGCGAAGACCGGACGGTAATCGTGCCAAAGCCAAAAGCGACACTGACTGTATCCACCTGTTATCCGTTTGACTTTGTCGGCTACGCACCTGATCGTTATATCCTAGTGGCAGATTTAATAGAAAGCGAATAAATAAACGGTTCCTTCCGGGGAACCGTTTTTTTGTTCCAGGCAATAAGAGCGTAAGCCCAAGGTTTAATTCCATAGAATTACCCATCCCATGCTTTGACAATTGCACTAATCAAATTTGATACATTAACCTTATCGATGATATTTATCCCCTAAAAAAGGAATATTTCCAGCAACTTTATCCCTATTTGAGACATTGCTTAATTGAAACTTGTATGTTAAAATTCAAATAATTCTAACATTTGAGATAACTTGTCTTTGGATAAAAGGATTTCAGCAATTTTTTGAGGAGGATGGTGGCATGAAAAAAATTCTGATGCTGTTTGGAATTGTACTTATCTGTTCTGCCGGATACTTAATTTATTTGTTTGGCTTCAAGGATTACAATGTCGCAGACGCTGAAGTCGATACTCTTACAAAAGAAGAGTATGTGATTGAACTGGCAGATGGTTCAAAAATCATTCTTGATGCCCATGGCAATCTGATTCGCCACCTGCAAGGAAATGATGAAGCAGTTCAAACAGAGAAATTCAGAGAAGGAATGCCTTATTCGGAAACGACAGATCCGGAGGTAGCTTCAGTTTCCAGTGAAAACGAAAAGCAAACTAAAGGACAACCAAAAAGCAGCAAAGAAAACGCTGTGGCAAAAAAAGCTGGAAATGATAAAAAAAGCAAAGGCGCCAAGCTTACAGAAAAAGAGGTGCGGCAGAACTACGAACCTGCCATTGCCGATATCGAACGCCAAGCCAATGCCAACTTGAATAATCTAATCGAAATTGCGAAAAACGAGTATTTTGAAATGGAAGCAAATGACCAAAAAATCAGCTATCCGTACTTTTACAATAAGTACAGCTCCGCTGCTTCCAAATTGGAAAAACGGACGGATGATATTTTCTATGGCTTAATGGCTCTGATGAAAAAAGACTTAAAAGCAAATGGTTTGCCGGATACCCTTCCGGAGTCCCTTTCAAAAGAATATGAAAACCGAAAAGACAAGCTGCGCCGGGATATTCTCAAAGAAACCGCAGGCCTGTAAGCAAAAGTAAACGCCATTGAAATTAAATCTCATACGTTCTTTTTATAGACCGCCCGCAATAAGTGCCACTATTGCACAGGCGGTTTATTTAAATACTTTTAATACCCGTTTAATTATTTTAGTATTCTGTTTTGTAAGGGTATTCAATTAACTATGTTTTTCAAATTTTTAAGATAGTATCGATAAAATGCAATATATTAGTTAGAATAGGAAATGACTAATTATCTGGGAGATGGTATTAGATGCTGGTCACAAAAGTGGGCACTGTTTATCAATTGTCTTTTATGCCGCGTGCTTTTCCCGTTAACTGTTATTTAGTTGAAGAAGACGATACATTGACTCTTATTGATGCCGCTCTGCCATTCAGCACAAAAGCGATTCTCCAGGCCGCCCGCTCAATCGGAAAACCGATAACGGAGATTGTCCTTACTCACGCACATATGGACCATGTGGGGGCTCTCGACGCCGTTAAACAAACTTATCCGAAAGCAGTGGTCAGCATTTCCGCCAGAGATGCCCGGCTTCTTGCCGGAGACCGAAGAAGCTTGGTCGATGAACCTCAATCTCCAGTAAAAGGCGGGCTTACCAAAAGCATCAAAACAAAACCCGATCGCTTTTTAAAAGAAGGTGACCGGCTTGGTTCTTTGCAAGTTGTTTTTTCTCCCGGCCATACGCCAGGCTCCATTTCGCTGTTGGACGTCCGCAATAGAAGTCTGATAGCCGGGGACGCTTTATATACAAGAGGCGGAGCTGCAGTATGCGGGACAGTGAAACTGGCATTCCCCTTCCCTGCCCTTGCTACCTGGCATAAAGTAATTGCACTTGAAAGCGCAGAAAAACTGCGGAATTTGCGCCCTTCGCTGCTCGCAGTAGGCCATGGAAAAATGATTCAAAACCCGGATCAAGCTTTCCATAAAGCCATAATGGAAAGTAGAAATTCTTTGAAGATACAAAACAGAAACTGAGGATAACGTGAGGAGGAAATGATATGAAAGAGAAGATTCATGAGCTATTGAAAAAAGAAAACTACGACTTTGATGCAGAGAAATGGAAATCGATCGAAAATGTTCCATTTTTCTTTAATGCTGATACCACCCAGCAGCTCAACAAAATCAAAAAAAATATGGGTGTAGCCAAAGGCATATACATCTTCAGTGATTCAAACGAAAGAATTCTTTACATTGGCAAAGGGGCTCCGATCTATAATCGCATCCGCCGCCACTTTGCCAAGCTCAAACAATCCAGTTCTTCCCATCATTCACTTTGTGCCTCACAGGAAATCCCGTCGTCCATAACCATCCATTGGGTGGAAATCGAACAGCCCGATACCCGTGAAATCGTGGAACACATGCTGGCTTATACGCTAAAGCCTGCCTACAAGAAGTGGTACATGGCTTAAAATAGTTGAATAGAAAGCCGCAGCTGAAAGTTTTCAGCTGCGGCTTTCTATTTTTAATGTGGATGCTGTAATTTTTGATTGAACAATTGAAAAAGCTCTTTGAGAGCATCCTTTGGAATAGCTGCAAGCGCATCGCCCACGCTGATTTCAAAAGAGCACCGGTCCCCTGCTGCCTGCACCAAATAGCCGGTCATTCCGATGCCGGTTTCCTGCTGTACTTCAGAAACAATCCGAACTGCTGACTCCATTGGCTGTTCTATATGTACATGGAACATATTCGTGGCGGGCTTAAGCGGCATAGTCGAAACTGTATGGCAGGAATTGAATAGCTCGGCAAGCTCCTTGGCCTCTTCATAATACTGCCCCATCTTCTCAGCCCGCATATCAAAATAATAGTCAGCCGATAAAATATAAGGATACAAGGAAATCAAGTCTCCCCCGTACCGCCTTTTCCAGATTTTTGACTGCTGCATGAATTCCTCATCCCCAGCAAGAATCGCTCCTGCTATGCCGCCAATTCCTTTGTAAAAAGACACGTATACACTGTCAAAAAGTTCAGCAACCTGCGCTGCGGTCTTCCGGTAATAAGGCAAGGTTTCCAGCAGCCTGGCGCCATCCAGATGGAGCTTAATCCCGTTATTCCGGCACCAGCCGGAAATCTGTTCCAATTCTTCAAAGTCAGGCAATTGTCCGCCGATTTCCCGTTGAGGAAGCTCCAGCAAAATGCAGGCAACTTCCTCACCAAGATTCTTGATGTCGTCCAATTTTATCAACCGGTTCTTATCCGCCAGCAGCACCGTTTCAATCCCGTGCAATTCTTTCAAACCATCCTGTTCATGGATTTCTAAATGGCTCAGCGGATGGTACGCCACTATTTTCAGCCCTTTGGCATCGCACCAGATGCGGAGGGCTGCCTGTTGTGCCATCGTGCCGCTCGGGAAAAAGACCGCTGTTTCTTTCCCGAGATAATCCGCCATTTTCTGCTGGAAGTCTTCGATAAGTTTCCCCGCTCCGTACTGGTCGCTTGGCAGACGATCATCAACGTTAACGATAGCTTCCTTTAAGACACCTACTGTCCGTTTGCCATGCCCTCCCAATTGATAACGGGTGTTTCCGTACGTTTCCTTTAAAAAAACTTTTGCGTCCATTATTCTGCCTCCCAGTCTGTCTGGATACTTAATTAAATTCTACTTCGAGGCAGTATTCCCTCTATATTGAAAACACTGCATAACAAAAGCTCCTAAACCCGAATAGGTTTAGGAGCTCACACATTAATGCAGCGAGACAATTTTAACTGCGGCTGCTTTTCTCTCTTTCATTTCATTCAACAACGACTCCGCATAATGAGTCGGATTGCGCTTTCTAAGCGTAAAGGCCTTTTCACTGTTTCGGACCAGCGAAGTCATAATGTCTTTCTCAATGGCCGTTCCTTCATCAATCATCAGCCCCGGATTGAAAAACTCATAAGCGATCAATAGGGGAGCGCGCAGAAAGTTGAATTCGTAACGGTTTAAATTCATCAGCTTGTTGACCGCTGCCTTACTGGATTCAGAAATGACTTCATCTTGCCCTTTCTCTAAAATAGCAACATGGGTCACCACTTCCGCATCCAGTAGAACGTGCGCTTTTGCTCCCTTTCCTTCCGGTGGGACAGCTTTTCTTTTCGAAGCGGGATTCGATGCTTGTTTGTTTTTGGCATAATGGTCAAATGAATTGGTCCATGGTACCGAGAAAATATGCTTTCCGTCGGTAATGGCCAAATCCTCAGCAATAAAACTGGCTCCGAAATCGCCGCAAGCCGTCATCGTGCTCAAGGTCTTCCCGGTATCCGGCGGCGCAAAAATGGCAATAGTGGCATCCTCTGCTTTAAAAGCCGAACAGTGAATTGGCGCATAGCCCTTTCTCAGCAGCAGCAAAGCAGCCAAATCCGTGGCGATATAATGGATAGAATGCAAATTCATAATTCGATGCGTAATCAGTTTGTAATAGGCCCGGTTTACGGTGATTTTTGGCTCTTCAGACAATAAGCCTTCCGCCTTCACCCGCAGCTTCTGTTTTAGGAACTTTAAAGGGAGGCGGCGTGTATAGTAAAGCGCATCCGCTCCCGGGGACCCGTTAAAGTAATGGTATCTCCCCATATCCTTCAATAATTCGTCATCGTTGAAGTCTTCAAGTACAATATGCATTTTCACTGCACATTTTTCGTATTCTTCTGCTGTCCCTTCCGGCATTTCCGACCCAAAAGACCAACTGAAATTCTTGATATTCGTTTTTACTGCCAGAATATTTTTAGCGGCAATGTAGTAGTACGTCAATCCAGCCTCTCCCCTTTCCTCAACTGCCTGTATCTTATTCCATTTTCTTATGCCTGGCATTTATACTAATTTGCCCAGGTTAAACCCAGGTTAAATAGAACTAACTTTGTTTTAGAGGAGCAGCGCCTTGTATGGACATATTTCAAAATAAAAAGGCTATTGAAAATCAGCTGATTTTCAATGGCCTTAAAAGTCTTTATATTTTTTTGCCGAGGAATGTCTGTACGACGCGCTCAGCTGCACGTCCGTCCTCCAAAGCCGAAAATTTCTGTTTAAAGACGGTAGCTTTTGAGTCCAGCTTGACATAGGAATCGGCCAATTCATCAATTGCCTGGAACAATTCCTGTTCGGTCTGTACAATCGGTCCAGGAGAATCGGATTCAATATCAAAGTAAAAGCCGCGCAATTGATCGCGGTAGTTTTCAAGATCGTACATAAAGAACACGATTGGCCGATTTAAAATGGCGTAATCGAAAAACACCGATGAATAATCGGTAATGAGCATATCTGAGATCAAATACAAATCCCGGATATCCGGATAATCCGATACGTTGAAAACAATGCCTTCATGTGCTGAGAAATCAAAATTCTCCGCCACCAAATAATGCATGCGGGAAAGCAGCACCCATTCGTCCCCGTAGTTCTTTTTCCAGTTATCCAGATCAAACTGGAATTCGAACTTATACTTCCCTTTTTGGTAAAACTCATTATCGCGCCAAGTCGGTGCGTAGAGCATCACTTTTTTTTCATCCGGGATGCCCAGTTGCTTTTTGATGGTGCTCGCCAGCGTTTCAGAAGGCGCGGCAAGCAGATCATTCCGCGGATAGCCGGACTCGATCACTTGCCCTTTATAGCCAAAAGCACGCGTGAAGATTTCGGTGGAATAGGCATTAGGCGAAACCAGGTAATCCCATTTTGCAGACTCGTTCAAAAAATTCGCTTTATAATTGCTTGTTTCGGTGCCGGGCATATGTACTTCTTCAATATCAATTCCGAGCTTTTTCAACGGGGTGCCGTGCCATGTCTGCACATAAACCGTCCCTGCCGGCTTTGGCATCCATCCAGGCAACCGCACGTTGTTGACCCAGTATTTGGCGCGCGGAAACTCCATAAACCAGCGCAGCGTGAAGCGCCGGATATACGGCACCTGAAATTCTTCGAATAACTTGACCGCCCGCCGGTCTACGCTCCAAACCAGCCGAAAGTCGGGATAATGCTCTTTCATATATTCATATATTGCACGCGGATTATCGCTGTATTGCTTCGCATGGAAACTCTCAAACATGACCAGCTTTTTCTTTTTTGGCAAGAGCCCCATTACGATGAATACAATCCGAAATATTTTGCGCGTATATTTACTGTCTTTCAATCCTTTGAGTTTGTTTAACATGTTCTTCGCTCTTTTCACTGCTCAATTTTAGTTCAAATGCGCCCCACAGCCAGCTGTGGAAGACCATTTCTGTTTTTACTGCCTTCAATACAGCTGCATTGAGGAACCAACCGGACTGCATTTCGTCAATTCCATATAACGTATAAAAAACCGTTCTAAACCCATATTTTCATTAGCTATTATCGATGATAACATATAATATGGTATCATAGCATGTTGACCTTAAACAGAAAATAAGCAATCCTGGAGTGAATAGATATATGAAGAAAGTAATTACTTATGGAACATTTGACTTGATCCATCATGGACATATTAATATCTTGAAAAGAGCGAAAGATTTGGGAGACTATTTGATTGTCGGCCTGTCTTCCGATGAATTCAATGCCATTAAAGGCAAAGCCGCTTACCATTCCTATGAAGAACGAAAACTGATTTTGGAAGCGATTAAATACGTAGATGAAGTGATTCCGGAACATAACTGGGGACAGAAAGTAAGCGACATCCAATCGAACGGCGTTGAAACCTTTGTGATGGGTTCTGACTGGGAAGGCAAATTTGATGATTTGAGTGAGCATTGCGAAGTAGTTTACTTGCCTCGCACTGAAGGGATTTCCACTACTAAAATCAAAACCGATCTATTTAACAAACAATGATCAAAGAAGCCGGAATTTCCATTTATCTCTTCCTGTTTAAACTTATCTTTGCCTTTTTTAGTTTGTTCCCATTAAAGAACAAAACAGTTTTTCTGTCGTCTTTCGGGGATAATGCATACTTCCTGGCAAAAGAATTGGCGCAGTCTGAGAACCACCGAATCATTTTTATCAATCAGACACGATGCAAAATTGATTTTTCAACGATTCCGACTAAGAACAAAAAAATCTATGCGTTT
Source organism: Planococcus chinensis (assembly GCF_020071995.1). Lineage (GTDB taxonomy): Bacteria > Bacillota > Bacilli > Bacillales_A > Planococcaceae > Planococcus > Planococcus chinensis_A. The sequence continues at coordinate 434,849 of NZ_JABWTK010000002.1, forward strand.
GAGACGCTTAATATTTTGGATACGTTTTTATCCATTTATCACCTGGCTACGTCCAAATATGTATTTGTGGATAATTACGCAGGCGTTTTATCGGTCATCCGGTTCCGTAAACAAGTGAAATGCGTTCAGTTATGGCATGCTGCCGGTGCTATTAAAAAGTTTGGCTGGAGCGACCCAGAAACCGGTGCTCGGAGCGAACGCGCAAAATACAGATTTCAGCAGGTATACGACCGCTTTCAATATATCCCAGTGGGGTCACAGCAAATGGCGGATATTTTTGCCGAGTCGTTTCATGTAGACCAAAGCCATTTCATCTATACTGGTGTCCCCCAAACTGATTTTTACTTTGACGCCTCAGCAAAATCAAGAGGGTTGGCGCGAGTGAAGCATACATACCCGGTCATCGACGGGAAAAAAGTGGTGTTGTACGCCCCTACTTTCCGGAAAGATGCCTTGCACAAAATGGATTTGCATTTGGATGTATCTGAAGTAATCGAGAAACTCGGAGAAGAATATGTGCTGCTGATCCGGCTGCACCCTTCAGTCCAGGAAACTGCTCAACTGCCGGATCATCCACGAGTACTTCTGGCAAGCGGCTACCCGCACATCAGTGAATTGCTGATAGCGAGTGATATCCTGATTACGGATTACTCATCTATACCGGTCGAGTTTTCGCTGCTGCGAAAGAAAATGATTTTCTTCACTTATGATTCCGAAGATTACGGGCGCACCCAAGGGTTATGGGCAGAAAACAGTTTATACTTTCCAGGTCCGATTGCCAAGACGACTGGCCAGGTCATCGAGCACATTTTGGACCCTGAAATTGACTTCGAGAAAATCGACCGGTTCAAAGACCATTGGAATACTTATTCCACCGGCCAATCCACTGGCCAGTTAATTCAGGCCATCTATGCCGAGACAGATTTATAATACAAAAAGCAATTCCTCCTTAGGGGGGAATTGCTTTTTGTTTGTTTTGGGTTGTTGCAATCGAGTTTTCCTAATAACTTGAAATAGAATTTCCGTAATCAGGATTACCTTTTCATCACTTCTTCAGAAATGGACGAAGTTTCGCTGCAACAAGGTCTTTCAACTGTTTTTTGTGCAATTTCATGCTTAAATTGCCGTAATTGGTCCTGTAAAGGGACAAATTGAAGCTCCCTGCTTTCACATCTTGTATAGTTCGCAGGGCTTCGGGCAGCACTCGGATACGAGCTGGATTTGTCTTCGGATAAGACTCCAAACGGTAATAAAAATCGTAGACGGCTTCCTCTTTTTTTGCGAGCAGCTGTGTGGAATCAAGCAAAGCCACAAACGTGAGCTCTTCAAATGGATAACAGGCACCCGCTTGGGCCTGCTTGATTTGAAGAGGCGCCAATATTGTTTCTTGTCCGCTTGTCCGGTTAACCATGTAAAAGGTGCCTTCAGGAAGGAAAGAAGCTTTAGGAACCGTCAACTGCCCTTCCAGCCGCCACTGTGTTCCATGTCTCTCAATATGCTCTACTACCATCACCGGCTTAAAATAAGGTGTTACGTCATATTCCCGGCTTGCCCCTTTCAATACGAAACGATGTTCTTCCTGGACGACTGTGGGCGTATTTTCGGCATACATCAACATCTCGGAAAAAAGAAAAAGGTCTTCCGTATTGCCTCCTATTAACAAGTCGTACATGGTTTGCTCTTTGTCCGGCAATCTCTGTGCAATTTCCGCAGGTATACTCTTCAAGAAAGACAAGACTTGCTGTTCCCACTCTTTCTTATCCGCTTCGGCAATCAAGGCATATTTGATCACATGCAGCCGCAGCACATCCAACAGGCTTTTCAAATCATGCTCTTCAATAATCCGTTTCCCGATTCGCGATGCTGCGAGCCATTGGCGGTTTTCAGCCAGCGCTTCCAAACGGTGCGAAGTGTTTTCAAGCTTCATCTGCTGCTGGGTGATGGAAGGTTTGTCTTCATCTTCCCGAACTCGCCAATGATACACCACATCGGTCACTACCTGTATTTTTTTCGCCAGCACGGCGCCTTTCATCGTCAGCGCAAGGTCTTCGTAATACTTGCCTTCTTTGAAAGTTAACCCATTATCAACGAGCAGGCTCTTTTTCCATAATTTATTGCAGGCGATCGAGTCTTGAAGAAGTTCCGGTTTTTCTTCAAGCGTCGTCATTCCTGCTTGCTGGTACAAATTAAACTCCAAATGGCGTATCGGGACATACATGCGGCTTTCATTAAAACGCACCACTTTCCCTACCGCATAATCGGCATCATTCTTGGCAATCGCGGCAGCTAAAGAAGTAATGGCATTTTTCGGAATGGCATCATCGGCATCCAGGAAGAAAATGTAGTTGCCGCTGCTTAAACCGATTCCCCGGTTCCGGGTGTAGCCGAGCCCCCGGTTTTCCTGCGAATACAGTTTGATGCGTTTATCTGCTTCTGCGAATTTACGGACCACGCCTTCGCTTACATCAGTAGAACCGTCATTGATCACAATGATTTCAAGGTTATGGTAAGACTGTCCACTCGCAGAAGCCAAACATTCTTCCAGATAAGGAAGAGCGTTGTAAACCGGAATGACGATTGAAATAAGTTCCTTCATCGAACCATCTCCTTTCCCCTAATAGAAACAAAAAGAGTTGCCGGGTAGCAACTCTTTTCGTCATTTACGGCTGAAAACCTTCTCAATTACTTTTGCAGAAGCCTGGCCGTCTTCCAAACTGCCAAATTCTCCAACAAACCGTTCCAAATCGAAAGAGAAAGCATTCAATGCTTCAGGCTGATTAACATAATGCAATACTTCATCAATCGTTTGGCATACAGGACCAGGTGCAAGTTCAGCAAAATCGAAGTACATGCCGCGTCTTGTAATATACTCCTCCAGGTCGTAGCAGTATAAAATAATCGGCCGCTTCAACAAGGCGAAATCGAACATGACAGAAGAATAATCGGTAATCAGTACATCCGCCAGCAAATACAGCTCCTGGATATCCTGGTACGTCGAAGCATTGATAATGTTCGCAGGAAGCTCCATTTGCGAGATTTTCTCTGACAAGAGATAATGCAGACGCAATAACACGACGTCATTTTCACCAATCTCCTTGCTCAGGTTCTGGACATCATCCAATACCTTTTGGAAAGAATTCGGATCCCAATCACGGAATGTCGGGGCAAAAAGAATGACCTGCTTGTCATTGGACAAACCGAAATGCTGCTGGACTCTGCGTTTGACATCTTCAGGCTGCCGGATCAGCAAATCGTTTCGCGGATAACCGGTTTCCAGGATTTCTCCGCCGTAGCGGAAGCCTCTCCGTAAAATATCACTTGTGTAGCGGTTCGGTGAAATCAAGTAATCCCATGCTTCTGTTTGAAGCTTTAATCTCGTCAACTCATTTTTTGCCGGCAATTTCTTCTGGTCATAACCCATCTTCTTTAAAGGAGTTCCATGCCAAGTCTGCACATAAACCTGATCCACTTTTTTCTTCGCCAAGTGGGCAATCCCCTGATTGTCCACCCAGTACTTCGCGCGGTTCAAATAATAAAGATGCTTCAGGCTATTCCGCTTCACTTTAATGGGTGATCCAGGAATGTCTACTTGCCCGGGTTCCTGTAGCGACCAAATAAATTTAAACTTCTGGCCTGATTGGAGCAGCTGTTCATAAATGTATTTAGGGCTGTCACTGTATTGTTTCCCCATATGGCTCTCAAATAATACCCAGTTTGACCGGACAGGCAATTTCGGAATGAATCTTTCCATCAACTTTTGGAACGCCGATGGTTTAGCCGGCTTTTTCTTCTCGCCTTGTGCTAATTTTCTCCGTTCCATTTTCCACTTCAACTGATCAGTGAACTTTGTAGGATTCACACGGATAGCGAAAGAGTTCTTGTCATTGATGAAAATGCTTTTTGACAATCCGTCTTCCTTAAATTCGATATTGGGCAGCTCACTGACATTGGAATTTTTAACAAGCACGCGGTGAAGGTTCCCCATATGTTTCACGTACAAAGACAAATAATAATTTCCGGCTGTCAGGTTCTGAATATCAAAAACAACTTTTTCATCCGCTGATTTTTCAGCTGTCAAAACTTCTCCCGTTTGCCGGTTCCGCAATACCCAAAAAGAAACAAATTCAGATTCCGCAATCGAATTCACTTGAATCTCGCCTTTAAACGAAAAAGTTTCTTGGGTCATCTTGATTTCCGTAATCGCATAATCGATTTCCGGTTTTTCGATTTTCAGGAATTTCTCAGAATTCCTGGCAGGCATTGAAGGTTTAAAGTAGTATTGGCTGCCAACGTTATAAATGCGTTCCGTTTTAGTCGGCAACCCGTTTATATAATTGACATAGTCTTCAAAAGCTTCAACGTCGCCGATATACAATAAGTAATATAAAATACGGTCACGTTCGGAAAGAGGCATGAACGAATACTCATCCATTACTTCATGCAAATACTCATGGATCATTTTATGGAAACGGACTTTATAGTCTTCATCATATTGCAGATAATCGTTCGTATACAATTTCAAATCATGGCGGAGAAATTTGCTGTTCTTTTCCTTCTGGTATAGGATTGCGCCATTTTCTCGCAGGAACTGGTCAAAATAACGGTGAGCAATAATCCGGTTTTCGAAGTTCTCGAATTCATGACGCCGATTTGTAATCGATTTCGCATCTGCATTTTCCACTACACGCCAGTAATAGACGGGTTCCGGTATGACACTGATGGATTCTGCCAAAAAATACGCTTTCCCGGTAAAAACAACATCTTCATAATGGATGCCTTCCGGAAACCGAAGACTGTGGCGATCCAGAAACGAGCGTTTATAAATCTTGTTGACGGATAAGCTATCAAAAAGCATATACGTAAATTCACGAATGTTGAAGTTGATGCGTTCTCTCGAATAAATCTGGTTATGATACCAAATTTCATAATTATTGGTCCGGATAACTTGACCGGCAACAAAATCAGAATCGGTGCGTTCAATGGCTTCCACCATTTTTTCACAGGCATCAATTGTGTACCAATCATCCCCATCCAAGAACATTACATACTCACCTGTTGTATGCGCAATCCCAGTATTCCGCGGCGTACTGCAGCCGCCACTGTTTTCCGTTAAATGGATCGCCTTGAATCTGGGCTTTCCTTCTACAAAACGGTCGATCAGCTCACCAGTCCGGTCGGAAGAAAAATCATTGACAACGACAACTTCAAAATCATCATAAGTTTGCTCATGAAGCGATTCGAGTGCTTCATCAATATATAATTCATTGTTAAACGCAATGACAACTACGGAGAGTTTCGGACGTTTATTCATTTGGGTTTTACTGTCCATCCAGATTCCCTCCCAGTTCTTCAAAAAGATCATACCATTCATTTTTTATAACTTGCCGATCAAATTTCAGGCTGCTGTTAAAGGCATTTTCACTGAATGCATAAAATAGTTCTGGATTCTGCGCCAAACGTTTGATGTGGCGGGAAAGAAGCTGAGTATCTCCGACGGGCGTGATAAACCCGTTTTGGTACTCCTCAACAATTTCACGGATTCCCGGTGCACAGTCTGAAGAAATGCAGGGCAATCCGCATGACTGGGCCTCAATCAGGGACATCGGCAATCCTTCCGCTTTTGAAGACAGCACAAAGAAACTGGCGTCTTCAAGTGCTGCTTGAATATCTTCTGTTTGGCCTTCAAGGAATATACGCTGTTCCATGCCAAAAATCCGGATAAGGCTCTTCAGTGATTTTTCTGCTGGCCCATCACCGTAAATGTGCAGAGTCCAGTCCGGAATATCGGCCGCAGCTTTGGCAAATGCCTCAATCAGCAGATCAAATCCTTTGTCTTCAATCAGCCGGCCTGAAGAAATAATTTTTTTATTTTTGTATAAAGCTTCCGGTGCGTTAAAACGGCGGAAAGGTGTGGGATTGTACATGACCCCCGTATTCGTAAATCCGATTTCCTGGAAGTGTTCGGCATCTTTTTGCGTCAGCAGCAAAAATTTTGAGACCTGACGGTAATAACTCAAAATTCGTTTATAGCGTTTTGAGCCTTTTGCAGCCGCTACACTTTCATGGCTTTGGCCAATGATCTTGATATTTTGCTTGTACAACAAAGGACGAATCCATTGCATGCCGTAAACTTGGATAGCAATGACAAACACCTCTTCATCGCCGTAGCTTTTAAAAAATTCTTCAACTTCGTTGCGTTTCTTTTTCAGCAAATAGCGGCGCTTCAATTCTTTTTGCACTTTCACAAACTTAAAATCCCTCAAGTTTGAGGAAATTTCAATTGCCTGAGGCGCACGGTATTTCGGATGCAGAACTTTAACCGGAACATCAGCAGAAAAATAGCTGGGCACATTTTTCTGCTCATTAATGCTTAAGATGGCCACATTATGGCCGTCTGCCCGGAATTCTTCGGTCAAAATAGAAGCAACACGCTGGGCGCCGCCATGGTTATTATATTCATTTATTAGAAAAACGACATTCTTGCTTTGCATGAAACTACTCCTTGCGAACATATTAGTGGCTCTATCCGATTGCTTCTTGCAGCTGGCGGTCTTTTTTCTCCAAGCGGAGATATTTTGTAGCCGTTTTGACTTCAATCGCTTCTTCATTCAAAATGTATGGCTCGGCCGGGTATGCCGGCTGTTTTGATGCCCATACGAGGTTGACCAGTTCATACCCTGGCTCTCCGTTCATCCGGTATGTCAGATGGCTTTCATAGGAACCTCTAGCAAGCTGCGACAAATCGATTGCTACATCAAATCGAGAGAAATTGTAGACTTTACCTTGCGGGTTGTATACCGGATTTTCTGTAATTTCTTCCGTTTCATTGACCAAGGCAGGAAACGCAAAGCGCTCAAATGTCTCCAGGTTCGTCAGATAGAAGACCATAGATGCCGCATCTGCCGTTCTTGTTTCATAACCGCGGACAAATGCCACGCCTTCGATGTAGACGTATGAATCGTCAAACCAGATTTTGTTTACTTGCTGTTCCAGCTTCTCGCGGTTTTCAATTGCTAATTGGAGTGCATTGTTTTGGATGGAAAACTTATAATTAAAACGGTTTTGAATGCCGTCTGTTTGCTCTATAATTTCTGATTTGCCAGCCCACAACGAAAATTCCACAGGTTCCCCGCTTTCATCATACGTCCGTGCGCTAAAAGAGAATCTCCCCGGTTTAAAAAACAGCGGGAACTCTTTTGAGCTGAGCCGGACCGAAAAGCCTTTTTCACCTTTTGAAAGTGGTTTCACTGCCAGTTCTCCGGTTCTCATATCCCGGATTGCCAGATCAAATCTTTCAGAAACATCCTTTTGATTGTGGTCGTGCAAATAACCATTTAACGTGATGGAGAACCCTTCATCTTCCGCTGTTCCGTATACCACTTGTTCAATTGAATGTTTGTACTCGATTTCAGCGCGGACTGACTCGATTGATTTTCTGCCGCTCATGAATTCCTCATAAAGCGAACCGACAAATTTCGAATCCCCGTACGTAATCAATTCACCTTGGTGGATCCAGGCCGCTTTTGAACAAAACGATTCGACAGCATTATTGTCATGGCTGACAAAAATGATTGTTTTTCCTTGTTCTTTGAATTCATTCATTTTGTTCATACATTTCTTCCGAAACACCGAATCACCGACCGCCAGTGCTTCATCGACAATCAGAATATCCGGGTCGACATTGACCGAAATGGCAAAACCGAGTTTTGACTTCATCCCAGCCGAATAGTTCTTGACCGGCTGGCCAATAAATTCCCCAAGTTCTGAAAACTCGATGATATCATCGACTTTATCCAGCATTTCTTCTTTCGTGTAGCCAAGCAATGTGCCTTTCATAAAGATGTTATCGTACCCGCTGAGTTCCGAATCAATGCCGGAACTCACATCAAGAAATACGATGGAGCCATGGACATCAACCGTTCCATTTGTCGGTTCAGTAATGCCCGCAATGACTTTCAGCAAGGTTGATTTCCCGGAACCGTTCTTCCCTAAAATGCCGATCGATTCCCCTTTTGGAAAATCGAGCGACACGTCACGCAGCGCGTAAAAATCTTTATGGAACTTTTTCCGTGTAATCACTTCTTTGATCGGACCCCAAGGGTCTTTATATAAACTATATTTCTTCGTTAAATTTTTGATGCTAACTGCAATTTCCATTTCAATCCGCCTTTCACGAGCGAAAGTTATAAAGTATCAAGGAATATCGGTTTCATCCGCTTGTGCAGATAATTTCCTAATAAGAAGAAGACCAAGACCAGAACCCAGAAGTACAAAGTATAAACCGGCTGGTCCCAAAAACCGACACCATAAAAGAACGAATCGCGATAGCCTTGGACAATGTAATGGAAAGGATTGAGTTTGATCACTTTTTCCAGCATCCCTAAGTTATCGGCAGACCAGAAAATTGGCGTCATCCAGAACAGGAACACCAATATCGTATCCAAAAAGCGGCCGAAGTCCTTGCTTACCGCCACAAGCGGCGCCGTTACTGAGCCGATTCCGAGCAGCAGCATAATAGCCGCAAAATCGTAATAAATCAGCTGCAAATTATAAATCGATACAGTTTGCAGTGTGAAAGCCATTCCGATAAAAATGACGGCAAGCAAAATCAAGTGGATGTAATAAGAATATAAAATTTGGACTGCCGGTAATATGGCAATCGGAAATGGTGTATTCTTGATGATCGACCGTTTGCTGCGGAACGATTTCTGTGTCAGCCGGAAGCCGTCATTGAGCAAAAACCAGGCCACCATGCCGATGGCAAGCCAAGCGAAGTATGGTGCTCCGTTGACAGGGCCGCCAGCCCGGGCGCCGATGCTAAAAACAAACCAGAACACGGCAATGCGCATCAGCGGATTGACAAGTCCCCAGACAAAGCCTAATAAAGTTCCTGCGTATTCTCTTTTCATTTCTTGCAAGGAAAGGGAATGGATCATTTTTCGACGTTTCCACATTTCCTTATATATATCAAACATAGGCTTTCTCCTTTATTGCTCTCTGGAACACATTTTAAAATCCATTTGGATTTTGCGACTGCCATTTCCAAGAGTCTTTGCACATTTCTTTTAAATCTTTTTCGGCATGCCAGCCTAAAATTGTTTTTGCCTTTTCAGGGTTAGCGTAGCATACGCCGATATCCCCCGGACGCCGCTCAACTATTTGATAAGGAATATCCGTCGACGTGACTTCACCGAAGCTTTCGACTAAGTCCAACACACTATAGCCGGTGCCCGTTCCCAGATTGAACGTTTCAATTCCTTCGTTTTCGTCGAGGTACTGCAAGGCTTTCAAATGCCCTTTAACCAAATCCACTACATGGATATAATCCCGGACGCCGGTTCCGTCATGAGTATCATAATCATTGCCGAATACCTGCAACTGCTCGCGTTTGCCAATTGCCACTTGTGTAATGTACGGCATCAAATTATTTGGTATGCCGGTTGGATTCTCACCAATTCTGCCGCTCGCGTGTGCCCCGATTGGATTGAAATAACGCAAAATGGCGATTCGCCACGCAGAGTCCGACACATGCAAGTCCCGAAGAATTTCTTCGATCATCAATTTAGTGCGGCCATATGGATTTGTTGCGGACAGCGGGAATGACTCGTCGATCGGCACGCGGTCCGGATTGCCATAGACAGTAGCGGAAGAACTGAACACAATATTTTTAACACCGTGTTTTTTCATCGCTTCACACAGGATCAATGTGCCGGTTATATTGTTATGGTAGTATGCCAGAGGCATCTCTACAGACTCCCCGACCGCTTTCAAGCCGGCAAAGTGCATGACGGCATCGATCTCATTATTCGCAAAAATTGTATCCAATGCTTCTGCGTCCAGAAGGTCCACTTCATAAAACGGAAAATCTTTTCCGGTCAATTCTTTTACGCGTTGGATTGACTCAATTTGGCTATTGGACAAATTGTCCACAACCACGATGTCATATCCATTTTCCAATAATTCTACAGCTGCATGGCTTCCAATAAAGCCTGCCCCACCAGTCACTAGAATCTTCATCTAAATCCCTCATTTAATTTTATTTGAATGGAAGAAATCATCTCAGGCATATGCCTGCCGTTCTTTCTTCAAAAAGCTCTCTGTATACTGACAAATCATACCGTTAAAAGTTGCTTATATCTCTTCGATTTATTGCAATCGATTAGATGAACAGGTTTTTTTCTTCACTTTACATACAGAAAGCGAAAAAAATACTTATACGCAAAAATACACATGCCCTATTATACGACATCGGTGTCTATTTTACATGTCTCCGGAGGTCCGTCTTGTTCCAATACTCCCCATTTTATCACATTTCCTGTTCTCTTTTATATCAGAACACACAGAAACCACCCTCCTAAACAATTTACTTTGCCGGAGGGCGGTTTCTGAAATGCCTTTTGATTTAAAAAACAGATTTATTACTTATTGATAATATCCGATACATAATAAAAGCCGTTTTCATCCATTACAATTGTATAAGTTTTGCTGCGTTCTTCGAGTGACCATTCGCCCGCTTCATTTTTAAAGTCAAACGCTTCTTCTGTATGGACAAGGGCATGATCTTCAAATATTTCGGTGCCGGTAATTTCCAGCTTATTAAAGTTGAATTCCATTTCTTTTCCGGCTATATCGACAATATACTCCAACATACCATTGTAGATATCACTTTCGTAAACCATAAGGTTTTGCACATAGAAAAAGTCTTCTTCGGCTAATGCCGTTTCGTAATAATGGCGGAAATCACCGATAAACTCATGCAAACTCGATTCTTCAAACTTCATTTCCAGATCCGGATCAAATTCATAGTTTTCATCTTCATAACCACTGAAGTCGTCATAGACGTGGAATTTGGCCACCACTTCATCAGCAGACATCGGATTGTTGGCCCACTCTGTCAGCATGCTATGCATGGAATACAAGGGAATCGAAAACCCGATCGAATCGCCTTCTTCCATTACGAGTGAATTGATGCCGATCACTTTGCCGGTTCCTGCATCCACCAGCGGTCCGCCGCTCGACCCTGGTGCAATCGGAGCATCAATCTGATAAATATCTTCATAGATAAATTCCTGTTCAAAGTCGCGGTCGATTCCGGTCAAATAACCGATTGTTGCCGTGTTTTCAAAACCGGAAGGGCTGCCAAGCGCAATCACTTCAGTTCCGACATCCGTCGGGTTCATTTCGCTTTCCAGTGGATCGATGCCGGCAAATGCATCAACTTTAATCAATGCGATGTCGGATTCATCCGAAATCCCGACCACTGTGCCCGGCTGATCCTGGCCATTGATGTTGCGGACAATGACATCCGTGAAACCTGCCACTACGTGCGCATTTGTAGCGACCAATCCAGATTGATGGAACAGAAAGCCCGATCCTTGTCCACCTTCCGTTAAGATGGTATAAACTTTCTGCTGCGTTTCTTTGATAATTGCCGGTTTGTCTTTCTTTTTGGGTTCCACTTTTTCCGGCTGCTCGGAAGGCGGGACAATATCTTCTGTTTTGGTCACGGTCCCTTCGGTTTTGCCTTCAGTTTTGCCTTCCTCTTCTGCCCGCTCTACCGGTCCTTTTATCTCTTCAGGTTCTTTCGGCAATTCCTGTTCCTGTTTTTGCTCTTCTTCATTTGCACTGGAGACTTCTTCATTCGGCGCTGCCTGCTGAGGCGGTTCCTGCATCATTTGCGATACGCCAAAGCCGGTGCCTCCAAGACCGGCCAATAAAATCAATGAATACATCCATTTTTTGCTTTTTTCTTTTTTACTCGCCTTATCAGTCAATGAATGCCCGCAAGATTTACAAAAGTTTGCATTCACATCATTCTCTTGTCCGCATTTTTTACACAACATGCTAATTTCCTCCTGATGGATAGTAGATTTCTGCTGTAATTGCTCTCATTATAAACCTATTAACGCCGCACGACTAGCCAGAGTTGCAGTTTGTAATAAAGACTTCTATTTTGTAATAAATCTATTTTTTACATAAATTTAATAATGCAAATTTGCTGTTGTCCTTCTCATTCCCTATTTATTATGCAAAAATAGGAAAGATGATTAAACTAGCATTTAGATAAATTTAGGGGGAAGCATCATGAAGTTTAAAGCAATAATTGCCTTAGTGGCAGCCATTGCCGTCATTGGCGGGATTTTGGCGTACGCTATAGGCAAAAGCAGTCCATTAAACCCGTCCAAAGAAAACCATTACGACGTCATTGTGCTTGGCGGTGAACCCGAAGGCGTAGCAGCTGCTGTTTCTGCTGCCCGAAACGGCGCGAAGACATTGCTGGTCGAAGAACGTGACGGCCTCGGCGGCTTGATGACTTATGGCAAACTGAACTTTATCGATATGGTCCAAGGAATCGATAAAAACAGCGCAGTTGGCGGCATATTCAAAGAATGGCACGAACAAGTCGGAAGCGGCAGCGCTTTTGAAATCAATGAAGCTAAAGAAGCCTTTCTTAAACTTGTTGAAGACGAACCGAACATCACACTCGCCTTGAATACGGAATTTACCGATGTGCTTAAAGACGAAAGCAATACAGTTACTGGCGCTAAACTAAAATCATCCGAAGGCTCTAAAACGGTTTACGCTAAACGTTTTATCGATGCCACACAAGATGCCGATTTTGCAGTTGAAGCCGGTGCCCCGTATTTTATCGGCGGTGAAGATATCAATTTGAAAGACCGGTTTATGGCAGTGACCCCTGTTATCCAACTCTCTGGCGTAGATTGGGACGGTGTCCAAAAAGCTGCAGCAGACGAAGTATTCGGACCGGCTGAAGTAACTGATTCGGTGGGCTGGGGCTTTAGCGAACTGCATTATGATTATCAGCCCGTCGAAGAAAACACCCGCCTGCGCGGGCTGAACCTTGTCCGGACGCATCCTGAAGGACAGGATGAACAGTTCTACATCAATGCCCTGCAAATATTCGGCGTGGATGGTCTGGACGAACAAGCAAAAAAACAGGCACTTGAAATTGGCAACCGCGAAGCGGAACATATTACGGAGTACCTCCGCGCCAACTTCCCAGGTTTCGAACAGGCAAAAATTTCCGAGCTTCCGACGGAACTGTATGTCCGGGAAACACGCCATGTCATTTCCGAATACATGCTGCCCATGTCGGATATCTGGAAAAATGCGGACCATTGGGATTCAATCGGCTACGGCGGCTATCCGGTGGATGTGCAGGCGACTTCCATCAATGATTACGGCTATGTATTGTCGAGCCCTACGCAATATGCCATTCCGTTCCGTTCACTTGTCCCTTTGGAAGTTGAAAACTTGGCGGTCGTCAGCCGCTCAGCCGGCTATTCATCTCTGGCAGCCGGAAGTGCGCGCATCATTCCAACCGGCATGGCTGCCGGCGAAGCAGGCGGCGCAGCAGCTGTACATTCCATACTGGAAGATCTGACATTCAGAGAGCTTTCCGGCCATAAAGAAGAAATGAATGAGCTGCGCTACACCCTGTCCCGCCAAGGAGCAATGGTCGACCGCTTTGAACTTCCTTATCCTTACCAAGGAGAATGGTTTGATGAATCGGTACAGTTCTTGATGGATTACGGATTGGTCGTCGGCGGATATACGAATGACCTGCAAGTAGACGAGCCATTAAAGGCGCTCAGCTTTTCCAATCTATTGTCTTCCGGGCTTTTTAGAATCAATCCAACCGTGCACGATCAAGTTGCCGGCAAACTAAATGAAAAAAACACAGAAACGGACTTTGAAGATCAGATTTTTACAAGAGATTCACTTGCATCCTTTTTAATAGAAGTTTTCACATCCGAAACTCCCGGTTCACAACCCTGGGAGCAGGCTTTCGAAGCCGGGTTGATCGATGAAAAGGTATACAAGCAAATTGCCAAGGACCGCGAACTGGTTCGTGCAGAAGGATTCTATGTCGCCTATCATCTACTGAGTACAGTACAAAAAGACAATTCACTTGTAAAATAAAGTTTTTATCTTTCGAACAAAAATCCGCAAACCTTTAACCGGTTTGCGGATTTTCATTTGCCTCTTCTCATAAAATTACATTGCAAATTTTTGCCAATCAAGCTATCATTATTTTTATTGTTTGTCATAGGAGGAAAAAGATGCGCCGTTATGAAAGTTTAGATTCAATTAGAGGCATAGCTGCTTTAGCAGTCGTGTTTAGTCATATGTTTATTGTTTTCCCTGCATTTTATTCTGCATTGAGCATGCAGCAAAACAATCAGCTTATAGTCGATTTTCTCGCCTTCACACCTCTTCATCTGCTGTGGAGTGGACATGAAGCCGTTATTCTATTTTTCATTCTCAGTGGTTTTGTTCTTTCACTGCCTTATTTAAATAACCGGAAATTGGTTTACACCAACTACATAGTTCAGCGCGTGTTCAGAATTTATATCCCATACATAGTAATCATCTTATTTTCGATTGTCCTTCAGTATTTTCTGTACTCTCCTGGCGGCATTGCAGGACTCAGCAAATGGTTTAACTGGATGTGGATGCTGCCGCTAAGCCCGGGCCTCTTTTCTCATTTCCTATTTATGTCCGGTGAACTTACCCATAACTACAACACGGCATCTTGGTCACTGGTACATGAGATGAGAATTTCACTGATCTTCCCGTTCATCGTGCTGCTGATCAGACGAAAAAAAATCTTTTTCGATCTGGGGCTCCTGGCGCTGGTCTTTGCCGGAAGATATGCTCTGCCGACAGACCTTCCCTATAAAATCAATGACACCTTTTATTATGCATTATTCTTTGTCGTTGGTGCCGTCCTGGCAAAACACCGCGAATCCTTGAGCATCCTTTTTCTTAAGACAGGTACTTACTTCAAGGTTTCCTTATTTGCTGTTGCATTGCTGCTTTACAATTGGCATTGGAACTTCGGCATGGTATTGCCGGCAGACAGCCCGCTTCGCCAATTGTTCGCTGACCGCATCATTGGCGATATGGCAATCGGCGCTGGGGCATGTATTTTCTTTTTATTCGCCATACACTCAGCATGGACTGAAAAAATGCTGACTCACCGCATTCCGCTATTTCTCGGGAAAATATCGTACAGCCTTTATTTGGTTCATCCGGTTGTCATTCTTGTCTTGTTCTATTCGTTGCACGCTTGGGTTCATCCATTGCTTATTTTCGCCATGGTCCCACTTGTTTCCCTGGCAGTCGCAACGGCTTACCATTATTCCGTGGAAGTTACAGCAATGAAAACAGGAAAACTGCTCACTTCGAAAAAAGCACCGAAAATATCAAAAGGGCTTGAACCCCAAAAATACTAAGCATTCAAGCTGCAGATCACTTCAATTGTCGGAGCTGGCCTGCAGCTTTTAAAATGACTTTACAAAAAATAAAAACGGCTGCCCAAAAATGAGCAGCCGTTTTTTCTTTGTGACCAAAATACCTTATTTAGATTGTGCACTGATTTCAACAGGATGAGTCGCTTCGTACAACAAGACATCCAGTTCTTCTGTGTAAACTTTCGTCTGTTCTTCTGTCCAGCCGAATGTTTTGGCCATATAAGCGATGGCGCTGTCTTTGTTGGCATGCACCCAGTGGATATTAAAGAACAACGCACCTGTACGACGGATGAAGAAATCGACTGGTTTATATGCAGATTCGTATTCCATAGCGTAGCGGAGCATCGCATGGACTAATGGATCAAGCCCTTCGTCAGCCGCTTCTTTTTTGCCGGTCGCTAAGAAATGCAGCACCTGATCGACATTCGAGCCGTAGCGTTTTACTAGTTTTCGGGCGGCAGCCGGTGTCAGTCCAATGGCAACCGCCTGGCGTACGCGGTCTTCGATAAACGATTCAAAGCCTTTTGAACCGCCGACTTCCCCGCCGGACAATGGCAAATGCTTCGTCGAGCTTTTCGGGAATTTCGTGCCGTTTTCTTCTTTCAATTGTTCCGCTACAAGGTTGACAATGCTTTCGCCCATTTTGCGGTAACCGGTCAATTTGCCGCCGGCGATGGAAATCAAACCGGAATCCGATACGAAGATTTCATCTTTACGTGAAATTTCAGAAGGGTCTTTGCCTTCCTCGTGGATCAATGGACGCAATCCAGCCCAGCTTGATTCGATGTCTTCTACACGAATCTGGACTTCAGGGAACATGAAGTCGATGGCTTTTAAGACATAATCACGGTCTTCCACTGTCATCGTCGGGTGCGCAATATCTTGTTTGTAGACGGTATCGGTTGTGCCGACATATACTTTGCCGTCGCGCGGAATTGCAAACGCCATCCGGCCATCCGGCATGTCAAAGTAAATGGCTTGCTTCAATGGGAAACGCTTGCCGTCAAAGACCAAGTGGATGCCTTTTGTCAGCTGCAAAGTCTTGCCTTGTTTCGAATTGTCTTTATCGCGCAATGTGTCGACCCATGGCCCTGCTGCATTGACGATTTTATTGGCATAGATTTCGTGTTCTGAGCCGTCGATCTGGTCTTGGATGCGAATGCCTACCGCTTTGCCGTTCTGGTAGATAAAGCCTGTCACTTTGGCGTAGTTCAATGCCATCGCACCTTTTTCCACTGCTTTTTTCATGACTTCAATTGTTAGGCGGGCATCGTCAGTTTTGTATTCCACGTAATAGCCGGCACCTTTGATGCCTTGTTTTTTAAGTAAAGGTTCGCGTTTCAACGCTTCTTCTTTTGACAGCATTTTGCGGCGCTCATCGCGTTTTACGCCTGCTAAAAAGTCATAGACGCGAAGGCCGATGTTCGTGCTGTACGGTCCGAATGTACCGCCTTTGTAAAACGGCAATAGCATCCATTCAGGAGTCGTCACGTGCGGCCCGTTTTCATAAACGATTTCGCGTTCTTTGCCGACTTCCGCGACCATTTTCACTTCAAATTGTTTCAAGTAACGAAGGCCGCCGTGGACAAGTTTCGTGGAACGGCTGCTGGTACCCGCTGCGAAATCCTGCATTTCGATTACCGCTGCACGCATGCCTCTTGCCGATGCATCAAGAGCGATTCCCGCTCCTGTGATGCCGCCGCCAATGACCAAAAGATCAAGGCGGGCATTTTTCATTTGTTGAATGGTTTCTTTGCGCTGCAAACTAGAAAATTTCATAAGGGGTTGTGCTCCTTTTCAATTTGTTTTTCCATATAATTCCAATAAAAAAAGAGACGAAGCTGCAGCTGCAGAATTTCTTCTGCGAAACTGGCTTCGTCTCTCGAGTTCTCGGGCCGGATATTAACTTTTAATAAGAAAAGTGTAGGCGTCCGTCTAGCCCCGACAAGCGCTGGAAGGCTTACCGGGAATGGCGTTACTTTGCCATTTCTGGTAAGACTGAAGCGACCTCGAGGGGCTGGACGCCGAAACTAGACAATTTAGGAATTCACTTTAGTTCTTGCATCTGTTGCTTTGAACGTTCTGGTAGCCGCTACTGCATTCTGCCAGCCTTCATAAAGTTCTTCGCTTTGTTCTGACGGCATTGCGCTTGTGTAGGTTTTATCGACTTTCCATTGCTGGGCAATCTCTTCTTTGTCTTTCCAGAAGCCGACTGCAAGCCCTGCCAAGTATGCAGCACCGAGTGCTGTTGTTTCCTGGATCATTGGGCGTTCCACCTGTACATCTAGAATATCACTTTGGAACTGCATCAGCAAGTCATTTGCAACAGCTCCGCCGTCAACGCGCAATGTTTTCAGTTCCGTGCCGGATTCTTTCACCATCACGTCGACAACATCTTTCGTTTGGTAAGCAAGCGACTCCAATGTTGCACGGATCAAATGCGCTTTGGTCGTACCACGTGTCAATCCGAAAATCGCGCCTCGTGCATCGGTATCCCAATAAGGTGTGCCAAGGCCGACAAATGCCGGTACCATGTAAACGCCATCTGTGGATTCAACCGATGCCGCATAAGCTTCGCTTTCCGGTGCATGGTCGATCAGCTGCAAACCGTCGCGTAGCCACTGAATCGCCGAACCGGCTACAAAAATACTGCCTTCGATGGCGTATTCCACTTTGCCGTCCACTCCCCATGCAAGGGTCGTCAGCAAGCCGTGGTCAGAAACCACACCTTGTTCGCCGGTGTTCATCAACATGAAGCAGCCTGTGCCGTATGTGTTTTTCGCCATTCCTTTTTCAAAACAAGCTTGTCCAAAAAGTGCAGCTTGCTGGTCCCCTGCCATTCCGGCAATCGGCACTTCGTGGCCGAAGAAATGGTAATCCACGGTATGCGCGTAAACTTCAGAAGACTGGCAAACTTCCGGCAGCATGCTTCTTGGAACAGTCAAAATCTCCAATAGTTCCTCGTCCCACTCAAGGTCGTAAATATTGTACATCAACGTACGGGATGCGTTGCTGTAATCAGTAACGTGGCGTTTGCCGCCAGATAATTTATACACGAGCCAGGAATCGATCGTTCCGAACATCAAATCGCCGTTGTCCGCTTTTTCGCGCGCGCCTTCGACGTTATCAAGGATCCATTTCACTTTCGTTCCGGAGAAATAGGCATCGATCAACAAGCCGGTTTTTTTCGTAAACAGTTCACCGTGGCCCTGTTCTTTCAACTCTCTGCAGATGCCGTCTGTCTGGCGCGACTGCCAGACAATGGCACGGTAGATCGGTTTGCCGGTATTGCGGTCCCACACAACCGCTGTTTCCCGCTGGTTGGTGATGCCGATTCCTGCGATTTGGGTCGGATCGATATCCGATTTCCGAAGCACTTCTGCGATACAAGCCAGAACCGATGTCCAAATTTCATTGGCATCATGCTCTACCCAGCCTGGTTTCGGGAAAAATTGCTCGAATTCCTGCTGTGCAGTTTGGACGATTTCGCCTTTATGATTAAACAAGATGGCCCGCGAACTGGTCGTTCCCTGGTCAATTGATAAAATATAGTCTTTGCTCATACTGATTTCCTCCTAAGCTTTTACGAAACGATTTTTTCTTCTAATTGATCTGCCGCTGTGCGGCCTTTTCTTAATTCTACACTTGCTGCTCCAAATAACACCAGTACAAGTACCAGGCTCAGGATCCAAAAAGCTGGCCCCATTTCGCCAACAAACACGGCTTTATAAAATACAGCCCCGTAAACTCCGCCGAACAGCGGCCCTACTACCGGCACCCAAGCATAGCTCCAGTCGGATCCCCCTTTGCCGGGAATCGGCAGGATGGCATGCGCAATTCTTGGACCCAAATCGCGGGCCGGGTTGATGGCATAGCCTGTTGGCCCGCCAAGCGATAAGCCGATTGCAAGAATCAAAGCACCGACGATCAACGGATTCAAGCCTTCTGTAAATTCATTTGCTCCGATAAACAACAGCCCCATCACAAGGACAGCCGTTCCGATAATTTCAGATACCAGATTCGAAAACGGCTTGCGTACTGCCGGGATGGTCGCGAAAACACCTAGTTTTGCCGCTTGGTCTTTTGTGCGTTCCCAGTGCGGCAAGTAATTGAAGAAAACGATGGCTGCCCCGATGATGGCTCCAATCAGTTGTGCGGCAATATAAACCGGCACTTTCGTCCAAGCGAAATCGCCCACTACGGCAAATCCTAAAGTTACTGCCGGATTTAAATGCGCTCCTGAAAAACTGCCGACCGCGTAGACGCCCATCGTCACTGCAAGGCCCCAGGCCACTGTTACCACAATCCATCCGCCATTTTCAGCTTTTGAATCTTTCAATGCTACGCCTGCTACTACGCCGGCACCAAAAATAATCAAAATCATAGTACCGACCAATTCTGCTAGAAATTCCGTCATTACGAACACCCCTTAGTATGTTTGCGCAAGAACCATTTTCAGGAAACACAAAAAGATCCACACTGAATGAACGCGCTTCCAGATTCGGAAGCGGCCATGCTCAGTGTGGATCTCCATTTCTCCTACACAGTTCTTAACTTGTTAATACTTAAGTTAGCAGTTTTTGAAAGCGGTGTCAAACCCCTTTTCATATTCTTATAGTTCCCACAGCTCCGCTTGTGAAGTGGAAATTGCCACCGCACCGCCGCCGTACGCAAGCTCGACGTCTTCTTTCGTCCGGATCAAACCGCCGGCAATGACCGGAATGCCTGTCTGTTCGTGGACTTCTGCTATGACCGATGGAATAATTCCCGGCAGAATTTCAATATAGTCGGGTTTCACCTGATTAATCAATTTGATATTATGTTCAAGCGCATGGCTGTCGAGCAAAAACAGACGCTGGATCGTCATCAATTTGTTTTTCTTTGCCATCGCAATGACATTGCTGCGCGTCGAAACGATGCCATCCGGCTTTACTTCCCGGACCAAGTATTCAATGCCATATGCATCCGCTTTTAAGCCTTGGATTAAATCGATATGCAGAATCACTTTCTTTTTCGCTTTTTTCGCCGCCTGTACCAGCGCTTTCAGCTGTGAAAGCCGGATTTCCAGGTAAATGATGTATTCATGCTCGCTGCTCAGCAGCCGTTCAAATTCTTTCATATTTCGTAAAACGGGCAAAACACCCTTTAATTCAGACACCAAATTTCCTCCTTACAAATGCTCTCCGCGTTCCATTATCCACCCTTACAGGCGATGTTTCAAATCCAAATTGTGCGGAAATTGTGTCGGTGCTTGGCCCGTATACAATTCTATCCCTTTTTCCGCCTGCCATAGAGATAAAGCAACATCGCGGCAAGCGCTGAAAAGGCGGTCACAAGCAGCCCTTGATAAAATCCTGGAGTAATATAGGACAGTTTAATCCGGTAATCCCCCGGCTTCAACGGAATTCCACTGAAAGCGCCCTGCACTTCCAGCAATTCCGCCTGTTCTCCGTTCACTTTCAGCTTCCATTGCTTGCTGTAGGGAATCGATAAGAACAAAAAGCCTTGCTCATTGGTGGAGAAGTCCCCCGTAACTTTATTGCGTGCAACTGTCAAATTGTCCATGCTATAAACTTCACGCTGCTTTGACTGCTGGCGAAACGCTTCATAAGAATTCCAGTACACTGTTAAATCGGACAATTTATATATGCCAGGCGACACCTCAATTTCGATCTGCTCTGTATCCCCGTCCAATCGGAACAGATAACCTTCATTGGGATAGCTATAGATATAACTGGATTCCCGCTTCAGCACTTCTTTGCCGTTGACGTTCAGCTTCATCGCCCGGTCTTCCACTGGTGTTATATCGAAGTAAACCATGTATTCCCCTGGATCTTTTTTCCGCTCAATTGGGATAATAACTTTCCCTCCTGACTGGACCTTCAGCAAGCCATCTGCCATTGAAGCATTTTTATAAGCGGCTGCATTGTAGTCCACCTCTATTTTTTCAGGCAAGCGGTCTTTCCAGCCGTCTTTTCCCCCAACGGTGTATTGGTCTGCTACAACGAGCGTATTCAAAAACAGTGCATCCCGCTCTGCCACATTCAGCTGCTTCCATTCCGTTTCAGCTATCGTATCGGTGAACCACATATCCAAGCCAACCGCTGACTGGTTTTCGTAAACCGCATAAGTTTCGAACTCTTCCACTTTGTCATAGCCAAACGGCGCCTTCACTTCTTTCGGCAATACTTGATACTTCACCCCAAGCCCGGTTTCCAGAGCCCATCTCCCGTCAAACAGCGAATAAGTTGATACGACGACGCCGTTTCTCAGCGGATTGGTTTGCCGGACATTATAATCGCTTTTTACAAAGGTATGCAGATTTTTCTTCAGCACACTATTGTAGGCGTTTGTACCATAATAGCCATACAACATGGCATGATTTAAACGGTCTTTATTGAAATAGTAAGTCCGGTAAAATTCATCCCTTTCCGGCACCAGCTTTGAGAAAAATTCCTGTTCTTCCGGAAAATCCAAAGAAGGCCGGCCAAAATAGTCATCGGTTAAATTCCCGGCGCCAAACCTTTTGACGATCTCCCCGTCGGTGTAGCCAATTACATTGGCTATAGCATTTCCTGCCACCGCCAATACAAATAAACCGGCAAGCCAGGACTTCCGCTTCCAGCGGCTGATGAAATACAGCAGGACCAGCGACAGAATTCCAAAAACCAATACAGCCAAATTATAAGGATCGGCAACGTCGCCAAGCCGTTCTTCTTTTGTATAAAGCGCCCAGGCGAATAACCCTGCCGCAGCCAACACAAATGCCAGAAGCCTTTTATTGATTTTCGCTGCCGCTGTCAGCCAGTTCGGCAATGCAAACGCTACTGCGAAATTCAGGATATGGAACCAGCGGTACTGGATATGTGAAAATCCATTAAAGACACTGTACATATAAGGGATGAAATAACAAAGGAACAGCAGCAGCGCCAGGATGGACTTTCTCTTCGTTGGTGCATCCGTCGGCAGAAAAATCACCAACCCTGCGATTACGGTAATAACGGGCAAACCCAGATCTCCGATATCGCCCCAAATTTGTTCCGGCAAACTGGTAAACCAGCCGTCACTGAAAAACAAGGGAATTTCCGGTTTTATTGCCAAGCGGTCCGAATAATAAACGGACAAAACGCCAGGCAAAAAACCGGCAAACGCCAGGCCCAGACCAATGGCATAATGCAAAAGAAGCGGCGCATAGGTTTTGAAAACCGATTTTTCCTTTAGCGGTGAGAGCACAATTGCAGCGAGCCCGTAGAAAATGCTGTTGATGAAACCAAGATAGAAGTTGCTGAAAACTGACAGAAAAATCCCCAGAATGAAAAACCGTGATTTGCCGGTCCGCTGATAATACCGCAAGCCGAAAATCGTCAAAGGCACGTAAAGAAACGCTTCAGTCATATAATCAATTAGCGCCGCATGGGCGAAGAAAATGATCGAACTGCCATAAGTTAAAGCTGCAGCCAGCGCTTTCCATGGCTCAAACTTTTCATAACGTATGAGCCCGTACATTGCAATCATTGCCAGAAAAGATTTCAATACGGACAAATACATCTTAAAATCAATGGCACCAAGAATGCTCCAATCAAAATCAAAAAGCAGTTCTGCCAATACCACTCCGTAAAACAATGGGCTCGTCGTATAATAATAAGCAAACTCACCGAGCAGATCGCCGCCTAAGCCATACGACCATGACCAAAAAATATTGCCGTCTGCATACGACTCCACCAGATGTGGAAAGAAAAATGCAAATTGATTGATAGCGTCCAGATTGACCGCTAAATTGTAACCTTCGAACAAAAACTTCCAGTGAAACATCACCGCGGCAAGCAACAGGAACAAAACTGAAACCATATCTTTTGTGTAAGTTCCTCTGCGCTTTGTCTTCAATGCAATCACTCCTGAATGAAAGGCTGTAGTTCCATTGAATAGCGGGCTAATTTCGGCTTATCGTATCGGCTCAACTAGATTTATATGACAGAAAAACCCGCGTATCAGCCAGCGAACACTGGTACGCGGGTTCTGTCTCTTGACACATCATCCGGGTAATAGTTATCTTTACTATCCCCTGACTCCGCAACATCAAAACCTTATCATTTTATCCAAAAGCCACCAAACCTTATACAATAGGACATCCGTAAGAATTGGGCGGGTTTCTGACGCCGGCGCAATTATGCAGATTTTGATGCAAGAAATTCGAATTCAAAAGAATCGATTTACATGGAGAAGCTGACATTGGTAACAGCGAAAAAACAGATTGAAGCGGCTGTAAAAGCGTTCAAAATTTTATAGGAAAGAATTTATGTATGGCGACGCAAAACTTTTGAATCTTCTCGAAAAATAAATATAACCGCTTTTGAAATCAAAAATTTCAAGAGCGGTTATATTTGAATCGAGCCTGAATTGCTTGTGTGCCTGGCTCTGCATATTATTTCTCCGCGCCTACCAGCCCTTTATCCGATGAATTTTCTATCGTCTGTTTATTGGCTTTTGTGGTCATCAAACCGCTCACTCCGATTAACGGCAACTTAAAGCTGGATGGATGTGCGGCATCCTGATAAATTTCAACAGTCGAAGGAGTCGGATTTAATCCCGGACCTTGAGGACCTGGCTGCCCTTCCAGCGCTTTTGCTCCGCCTGCGATGCTAACCCGGATTCGATGCCCTTTTTCAAAGACATAAGACGTTGGAAGAATCTCCACCGTATATTTCTTCGTTTCACCCGGCTTTAAAGGTTTTGGCGTAGTTTGCGAATCGGCCCGCGACGCATTCAAATAGCCGGCAACCACTTGTTTGGATGTGCCATCTGGTGCTACATCGGTGACTTGGACAACAAAATCGGCATCTTCCGCTTCCACTTCTGCCCAGAAAGTCGCCTCTATATTCCCTGTCACTTCCGTCGGCACCGACAAAGCATCGGTTGTCCACGTCACTGTTTCTTCTTCATAAGGCTGCTGGTTAATCGGCAAACGCCCCGATGAACTCAGCAATGACGGAAGAAACGGCCCATCTTCCGGCGAGTAGTTATAGCTTGCACTAGAACGTTTTTTATTCGGCGCTTTTGCTGTCAAAGAACCGTCATTGATGCTGTCGATTGACTTGCTCTTTTTATCATTGAAGAATAATTCGGCATAGTTTGTATCCGCGAGCGGCCAGGAAGTTTCATAGCGCCACTGATTGGCTCCCTGTACATAAATCAGCACCGGATCTCTTTCTTCAACCTGATTGTCTTCGCCTTTCAAGTAATGATCAAACCACAAAGCCTGATAATCTTCAAACTCATAAGGCATCACACCTGACAAATACGCATGCGAACCTGGAGAGACGATCATTTTGCTGGCGCCTCCAGCTGCACTGTACAATTCGTACGCCTCAATATTTCCCGGGCTGATATAATCATTCCATCCTCCCGAAATAAAAGCAGCTACTCCGCTGTCCGCAATTGCTTTCAATTGCTCTGTAGAAACCGAGCGCTCCTGCCACCACTCATCGAAGTTGCGGTGCTCTTTTGCCACTTCATACTCATAGCCGCGCGCAATGCGTCCGGGGCCCGACTCCATACCGCCCGGATTCCAAAGCGTATCATAGCAATTGGTACATGCCACTACCGGGCTGATCGCTTTCAAGCTTGGAGGCAATTCTTTTGCCGCCAGCCACTGGCTGATTCCAAGCAGCGACAGGCCTGTTGTCCCGACATTGCCATTGCTCCAAGGCTGGTCAGCGGCCCATTCTATAACGTCATAACCATCCTGTCCGTAAAAATTGTACAGTCCAGCCTCACCGTCTGAAGTGCCGGACCCTCTCATGCTGACATGCAAAACAGCGTATCCCCGCTCCGCCAAATCAATCAGCATGCCTTCAAAAGAATTTCCGTATTCAGCGTGTCCATAGCCATTAAGCTGGACAATCGTTGGCAGTGGGCCTTCCAATCCTTCCGGCAAAAGCAACCGCCCCCGGATGACAGTCCCATCGCGTACTTCAATTTCAACAGTTTCCTGCACTTTCACAGCATAACGTTCAAAATTTAATGTTTTTTTCTCCGTTACCCAATTCCGGTTTTCCGTACCAAAACCTTTAACTGATGATTGGACTTGCTGCTGGGCATTTTCTTCCGCATACATAGACGGGGTGAACCCTGCTAATATCAGCGACAAACCGAGTCCTGCACTTAATAACACGTTCATCAAGCGTTGCTTCATCAACCGCATCATCCTTCTTTCTTTGATAAAATGGGTTATGTCCGGCTTTCCTGGCCCAAAAATACTCCTTTCGTAAAATTATTTAAATATTCAGTTAATATTAAACATAAAATAGTGTAAGCGTTTTCTTTCAGTCTGTCAATTGAATCCTGTAAAAAAATAAAATAGGAATATACAGGCACAATAGACCGCCTATATATTCCCATTCTTAAATTATGCTTGCCGGCTTGGCAACGGCGCAATTATTCCAAACCCAGTCCTTTTTGCATGGTTTGCCACATCAGCTCGTATCCGCCGTTTTGCGGATTGGAAGTGACCGTCTGCATCAAGCTTTCGTATGCGGAACCATTTGCAAACTGTTCCTGAAAAGCATCAAACTGGGAAATGAACACATACCCTTTTTCTTCGCTTATCTTCTTCAGCACCCCGTCAATTTCTTTCATTGTAAACGCATATGGCTGCAGATCCTCTTTTGACGGCGGCGGCGACATGACAATCATATACTCTGACCGTTTATCGGCTTCCGCAAGAAGATTCCGCATCGTCGCTTCATAAGCTTCGAGTGTACTGAATATGCGGTCATCTGTACCGATCATCACTATTACCGCATCTTCTTTCGGTTTCAGCAAACCGTCAAGATTGCGGAAAGCCCAGTCAGCTGTTTTATCCCGGATTCCTGCATTCACGACATCAACATTTCCGAATTCCGGTTTATTGACGTAATTCCGCAATTCGTTAGCCCAAGAATCGAACTCTTTTCCGGCTTCCCGGAACGTCTCCCCGTTTCCACTGAAAATAATCCGGCCCCCATCAGGCGCTGTATAAGCAGAATGGCCATATCCGGCCGTAATCCCGTCTCCCAGCAATTTAATCGATGAAATCTTTTTATTTGCCAATAAGCTGTAAAACTCGCTTTTCTCATCTTCTTTTTCTTCGGATGTCTCGTCTGCCTCTGCTTCAGATTCTTCTTTTACTTCTGCTTCTTCTTTGTCTTCGGCTACTGTTTCAACCGTTTCTTTTTCTGCAGTTTTCTCAGCCTCTGTTCCTGCTACTTTGTTCACAGTCACTTCTGCCGGCTGTTCAACATGCTGCCCGATCTTTTCATCCCAATTCTTTTTTGAAAACCCAAATGCAATCAGCAATGCTACAATTGCCAATACCATCAACACACGAACAATTTTCACTTGTGTAAACCTCCTGAATTAATAAATCTTCCTTAATTATCTCATGACCACTAGGACAAAGGAAACAACTTTTCCAGAATGAGACTAAATTGTTTTATGCCAGATACATAAATAATTTCCATTCATTTCTCCCTCTAAAAACGGATGGCCCATAATAATCCTCCTTTCTGCAGCGGTTGTATGGCAACTCCCGCTATACAGGAACGGACAATTTTTTGTACGCTTTTAGAGAACCGCGGATACAAAAAGGGACTGCCCCTAAAAGCCATTTTTCATGACCTTTTGGGACAGTCCCCTTCCTTTTTAATTTATTGAAATTCAAAGTACTCGGTCGCTCTTAAAATATTGTCGAGCGAATCATAAACCGATAACCGGTATTTTTTTCCCGGTTCCACATCATTTTTGCTGACTGCAAATATAGCTTTTCCGTTTGGCAGATCTGTCCAGACAGCCGGAATCTCCTTGTCATCAAAGTTCATCAGCTTCGAATATTTAGGGGCTCCGCTTACAGTGATGCTGTAGCCTCCTGGCGTGGCATCAATGGCTTCAACTTCCATCGCTGAATACAGCCCGAGGTGATAATCCTTCATAGGGTTTTCAATCAGCCCTGGAATTTCCTCTTCAGCATAGCGCTTGCCATGAAGAAGATCGAACTGCAGTGCATGCAAATCCTGCATTTCTTCAGTGTGAGTTCCCATTTGCTGCTGCCACTGGTTATAAGGAATGACTGCATCTCCCTGGAATCTCATTTTGTCCAGGATCGCCGTCACTGCATTCCCTTCGACGCCTGCCATTTCAAGCGCGATAGCGCCGAATTGATTTGGAGAAATGTCCAGCTCTTTTGTTGACGTTTCTTCTGAATTCCAGATGAAATACGGAACATTGTGTGTGTTGATAAAATCATCAAAATTTCCAAGCATGTTATTTGCTACCTGCGTTCCTTGTGCGCCAAACACTTGGTCATTGTTGCCGAATGTCGGATAATGATCGCCAAAGAACACCAGAATCGTCGGTTCATCGCGTTTTTTCAATTCCTCCACCAGTCGGCCAAGCTCCCGGTCAACACTATGCATTTTCTCGGTAAATTGATTCAAATACTGGCGTGTCGAATCCGGCAAAGTTCCGGTTTTTAAAAACTTCGAATCTGCAAGAGGCTTATACGGCTGATGGGCTTCTACCGCCACTGCGTGAATAAAATCTCTTCCTTCAGTTTTATCCAGTGCCTCAAGCGTAGAATTCGTAATTTCCTTGTCTTTCGGGAATCCCCAACCTGAGCCAAGTTCATGTTCCAAGTCCATAAATTCTCCTGATACAAATTGATCGAAGCCTAATAAACGATAAACAGAATTCCGCTGGTAGTACCAGCTGAGATATGAATGAATGGCTGTCGTTTCATAGCCGGCTTTTTTAAAGGCATAGGCTACTGAAGGAATCGGCTTTTTCACATACAATTGATACGCAACATAATTATCCGGCATAAATTGGCGGCTAAGGCCGGTCAACGCCTCAAACTCAACATTTGCCGTGCCGCCGCCAAATTCCGGCGAATACATCGTTCCGTGCATCGATTCCCCAAAAAGTTTCCGGAAATTCGGGATCGGATCCTCCGTAAAATGCTGTTCCCCGAAATGATACGGATCAACAAATGCTTCACTCATAAGTATGATGACATTCGGCTTTTCCCCTTCTATTGCAGGTGCAGGAACATATTCTTTCCCAATGTCCTGGATGGTCCCTTTTGAATAATTATCCGGAGGATCAAGCTTTGTTTGCTTGGCAAGCATCACAAAATTCCCAAACAACCCGTTTCTCATAGTGCCGACTTCCTGTTGCCACCACGTGTTTTGGAAATGGACTTTCTCCATCGGCGAAACGGGATAATCTGTCCAAAGCATCACAAGGAACGCTCCAGACAAGATAAATACACCTGCTTTAACTGCCCAGTTTTCCTTTAATTTCGGCACCAGCCAGAAAATCGCCACCACAATTACCGTAAATGCTACGCCTAAACCGATAAACAACGGCATATTCAAATCGACCGGATTATCCAATCCGCCGAGCTCTTTCAATAAAGAAAAATCCCCCATTGAAATCGGCGAATTCCGAAGGTCGATTTTTACAGCATTCGCATACGCGAAAATAATAAGAACAGCACTTAAAATCATTCCGCCAAACATGAAAAACCTGCGCGGAAGGATGTATAAAACGTTGAATAGCGCAAGAAGGATAATGATATTCAAAGCAAAGCGCTGTGTAAATTCAACCGTCCAGTCTTTGAACGGCATCGTCAATGCTTCCCTGACAATTATTTCTCCAATAAACAAGGTAAGCAGCGGCAACCCTGCCATGAAAAACAAAGTTAAAAGCCTGACAGTAATTTTTCTACTTTCTCTATTCTTCAGTTTTTTTTCTGGCACCAAGAATCTCTCATTTCCTATTATACAAATGAATTGTATTTTATCTTTTTTAATCTTATTAAGACTTAAATAGCAGCTTTTATTATATCATTTACCAAAGAGAAATTTACATAATTTTTACATTAAACCTTCACTTTCTTAAAAAAAGAATGTTAGCGTCTGATTTTAACTTCTGATTATACATAATTTCTCTCCTCCGAAAGCCTTTTTCATAGCAAAATTCAGGAAAAATAAAAAATTCCCGGCGAATACATACAGCTTCGCCAGGAGTTTCTTTTTTTTTACTTAAAATTTTTAGCAAGAACTGCAGAGCCCAACTAGATGATTGCATAGGCTTGTTGTTTGGCAGCATGCTGGCCGACAAGAAGTGGGAATTCCATTATTGATACATCCATTTTTCCGCAATTTTTAGTCAGCAGCATCTCATCAACAATCGTGACATCGAAAGTTCTGCAAAAATCTTTAAATTTAGCTTTCACAACTGAACCTTCCATCTGCGCTTTCGGCAAGTAAAATGGAACATCCAATCTTTTGCACAATGCCAAAGCATTCCATGTGGTCACGTCACCCAGCATGGCGTATATACCGTCCAGTTGCTGTGTTTTATATATACTCACCAATTCTTTTATATCTGCAGGATCAATCTCATAGGAAGCCTCAGCATGCATTTTAGCAGGAGCCCCTGCCACTGAATCGGCAACAATCGAGTAAATACCCATTTCCTGCGCCGTTTTCACTGTCTCAACCATCTGGTTGCTTCCCCCAAGAAATAAAACCTTCTTTTTCTTTAACTTATCCATGTAGACAACCTCCTTGTAGAGTTGCTCTAACCGTTTACATTTTTCAGCAGCATAGGACTGGCGATCATCATCCTTTGATAAATTTTATAATCAAGGACATAATTCTAAATACCTAATAATTGATGGAAAATAAAATATCAAAACCATTCAGCAAATGAATGTATTACTAATTTACCAGCTGTATTCTTGAATGTCAATATATTATCTGAATTTTTAAACTTATTTACCTTATAATTTTATTAAATTGGATTAATATTCCTAATCGTATATCAGTAAAACGAAAATTTTTAGAATCTAATATTTTTATACCTCTTGTTTTTTTAACCTTTTTTTAACAATCTACTAATAGAATTAGTCTAGCAATATTGATTCAGTTTAAGGAGGAAGAACACATGGCAGTCAAGTCGAAAGTACAAGTGCCGGATATCTTTTTTATGCCGGAATGGGGCAAAGCATACGAAAGCCAAGATCATGGCGAGAGCAGAGTATTTGAAGTAAAAAATGCACTGGGACATATTTTTTATCCTTTTGTCCTAAGGCCCATTCCAATTTTGGCTGGTGAAACGCTTTACTACGACACTGTTACGCCTTTCGGGCAGAGTGGACCGATCATCCTTAAATGCCAGTCCGGCAAGAAAGCCGAGCTTATCGCTTTGTTTGACCGGGAGTTTCAAGCTTATTGCATACAGAACAATATCATTGCTGAATATATCCGTTTCAATGCATGGCTGAATAATATAGAAGACTTCAAAGATATTTACAGCATTGATAACCGCGGCATTACGATGTATATCGACTTGAAGGTCCAGGATTTTTTTATGGAAGAATTCAAATCGCATACTCGCCAGCAAGTCCGGCGTGCCTTAAAAAACAATGTGCACATCGAATATGATTTCACAGGAGAAAGCGTTGCTGAATTTCACCGGCTGTACCAAGTAATGGCGAAACGAAACAACGTGCCCGCCTATTACATGTTTTCAGAAGAACTTTTGAGAAAGTCTTTTGAACTTCTGGAGGGCAAACAGTTTATCGTTTACGTAAAACACGAAGACGTGGCAATTTCCGCGGCTCTGTTTGTCCATCACGGCGACTACCTCCACTATCATTTAGCCGCAAACGATCCGGCGTATTTCCACTTAGCTGGAAACAGCTTATTGATAAACGAGGGATGTCGTTGGGGCGTTGAGCATGGCAAGAAAGAATTGCATCTTGGCGGTGCATCCACAGAAGCGCTTTATCGTTTCAAATGCGGTTTTACCAAAACAGAACCACTAAACATTTTGACCGGCAAAAAAATCAGAAACCCTGAAGCCTATCAACTGCTCTCCGATATCAAAGCAAGAAACGAGGGAATTGAAAACCCTTCACATTTCCCAATGTACAGAGGCTAAAGTGCACAAAAGAACCTTCCGCTATCAATAGCGGAAGGTTCTTTTCATCCCTGCACATTCTGTATTTCATTGTAGGTTTCGGTTTCTTTGGAGCGGTATGCCGGGAAAAATTCAGTTTCAAAAACCGTGCCGGCAGCTTCACAAACTTTATCATAAACGGCCGGATTCCAAACTTTGCGGCCGACATAAAACTCAAAATCCGTGTTTTGTCCAAATTTTTTCTTAAACAAATAGAGGCTATCGTCCGGTCTGTTGCTGGTGCCTCCGCCTGCATGGATCAAGTCGGCGCCCTGCTCTTTCCCCCACACCGCAATTCCATATGTCATCACGTAGACCGGAGAAAGATGATGGAATTCAGACAAGGTGCCGGATAAATGGGTATGAATCATATTATTATAGAAGAAATGCAGCTCCGCCCCAATTACCTGCCCCTCATACAAAGCCTCAACAAGTACGATTTTATCGCCGAAATACTGCAAACATTGGGAGAAATAAGCTTCATCAAAATAATAATACGTATCGGCTCCAATGCGTTTCATATTGATATGGTAAATTTCCTTAAACAGGTCCAAGCTTTTTGGATTCACGGTCACCCGGTAATCAACCCCGTTTCGCATCGCATGACGGATATTTTTTCGAGTGGATTTGGAAAACTCCGATTGAATTGGGTCCACATAATCCCGAAGGTTCGTGCCGACTGTTTTGCGCGTAAAAATGACTTCGTAACAATCCGTGAAGTCGTGGGCATTGCCAAGTACTGGATGGAACCGGACAAACTCAGAAATGATTTTTTCGTCCAAACAATACTTTTGGAAAGCTGTTTTGAATTCCTGTACCAGCTCTGCTTTATCAGCGTTTTCTCCGCATATAATAACGGGTCCGCCGTAGCCATATGGAGTGACGATGTCATAGTATGTCTCGCCGCCAATCCGGATCGGAACTTCCCGCTTAATGAAAAGATGCCTAACAGTTCCAAGCGGATGATTAAATGTAAACACTTCAGACACGCCATTCTCAATTTCCTCGTAGAGCTTGCCATAATTCTTTTCAAAAAATATATCCATGTCTCTTATCCCTCATTCCCGCAATATTATTGCCTGTACCCATTACCGTAAGTTTCTGTATGAATGCCAGGACGACAGACTTAATAGATTTTAAAATATTTAGATTTATTAATCAGTTATACCTATTACCTTACACCGCTTTTCATCTGTTTTCAATAAGTAAATTTCTAAATATTTGTAATTTTCAATTCCCATTATCAAATTTCTCTTTTACTAAAAAATTGGCTCTCTACTGCTGGCAGATAAGACAGCGTGAGAGCCAAGAAAAAGTTTGCTAAATCCAAGCTAAATCATTAATCGGTAGATGAAAAACGCTTCTTTAAGGCTTCAAATTCTTCTTTGAATTTGCTGCGGTATTCCTTTACTCGGTCCTGCCGGTGTTCCGAACGCGCTTTCCGCATATCCTGCTT
Organism: Planococcus chinensis; assembly: GCF_020071995.1. Taxonomy (GTDB): domain Bacteria; phylum Bacillota; class Bacilli; order Bacillales_A; family Planococcaceae; genus Planococcus; species Planococcus chinensis_A. The sequence continues at coordinate 467,585 of NZ_JABWTK010000002.1, forward strand.
GGCCTGCTCCTGAAGTTTCCGCTCCACTTCCCGGGCATGGTCCACTTCTTCGAGAATGTCACTTGCATAGTAGCGCACCGTAACCACATCAAATTTCTCCAAAAGGCGGTCATAAAATTCTTCGTTTTGCTCTTGAGCAACAACTACCAGCGCCACATCCTGTTCTTTCATCCGCGAGGTGATCGCTGTGATCATGCTTGCTTCTTCTTCCGCTTCCTCGGCGTCTTTAGCCAGCCCTGCCACAGAACCAATCCCTGCCCCCAGCAGCATGCTTAGCGGTCCTCCCAAAAGGCCGACCAATGCACCAATCAAACTGCCTTTCCACGTATCGTCCCGTGTCCGTTTTCCGGTATCGAATCCGTCCTGAAACAGAATCTGGCCATTCGACTTTTTCAATAACGCTGTCTGAGACAGCACAAATTGGTCGGCGATTTCGCTTCTTTTCTTCAATTCCGATAAAGCCTAATAAGCTTCGCTTTCCACTTCAAAATAACTGATGATGACATTTTCCATAAAAATTGCCTCCTCTATTTTGAATTGCTAATAGGAATTCTTCACGGATGCCTTTCCTGCAGCGGCCATTCGGCAAATGCTGTACGCCAAAAGAATTCCCAAGACATCGATTCCCGCATCAAACATTCGGCCGTCCCGTTCGAAAAACAATTGCAGGATTTCAGTAAAAAGGGCAAATGCCGCCGTTGCCATTAAAGCCGTTTCTTTTTTCTTTAGCCAATTCAAGACCAGTACATAAAGCAGCGCAAAAGACAGGAAGTGGCCGATTTTTTGAATGGCATAAAAACTGTCGCTAAAATCAATGTCGTCAAAGCGCAGAAACTCCGAGAACTCCGGCGTCAAATCAAAACTGAAATTGATTTCCTGTTGGAATAGAAAAGCGGCTGCATCATTCGTGCACGTTGCGACAAGTATGGTTAAAGACCAGATCAATACAAAAAGCAGCTTTCGGGTCATAGCCAGCCCTCCTCTCTATTTGCTTATTCAAAAAAACAGATGAGTTTTCTCCAATAGATGACAAGCAGAGCGAAAATGTTGAAATCCATCCCTCTCTCTTTATGTCTACCCTCCTATATAAATAACTAAATTACATAATTTTTAAACATATACGCATACTATATTCATGCAAAAAGAAAATTAGATGAAAATTGGCTTGTTTCTGAAAAGATTGAAACAAAAAAACTCTTCCTAAATCGGAAGAGTTTTTTCTTATCCTTGGACCTGTTGGCGGTGAAATACTTTTTGCTTGTTTCTTCTCAACATTTTTCCAGTGAGCCAGTAGAAGATGATTCCTACAAATGCACCCGAACTGTCAATCATCACATCGCGGACTTCGCCGCTGCGCCCCGCAATGAATAATTGATGAAACTCATCAGACATCGCGTACAAGACGCATATGCCAACTGCTAAGCAGATTCTTCTAAAGCTTTGGACACCGCTTTCTCTGAGGGCATGGATGACCAAGACCCCTAAAATGAGATAAATGAAAAAATGAGCATTTTTTCGGACGATGTGTTCGAACTGATCAAAGTCGGCTTCTGCAACAGGCAGTACTTGTTCCACTGTTTCCATGACGATTTCGGTTATGCCTGAGCTCATTTCACCTGATTCCGAAGCCGGCTGGTGTGACAATGAGAAAATCAGCCCCATCCAAAGGAGTACGGCTGTCCAAGACATTATTTTACGTGTAGACAAATTCTTCAATTTCCATTCCCCGCATCGCCATTTATTTCTTAACGCTGATTATAGCACCTTTCCCTAAATCTTAAAATGTAACTAAGCAGAAGTTGTGTTTTACTTCGACGGATTCTCTAAAAAAGAGTAAATAAAAATAAACTATCCTTGAATTGCTTAGGTGCCGGCTACGCAAACAGTTTCAGTCACAAAAAAGAACGCCCGCTTGGACGCTCTGGAATGGCTTTCATTTACTCTACATTGAAATAAATTTTCTCTATTCCTAAATACGAGTACGACGACTTGCCGAATTTCACTTTAGTCAGAGCTAATAGGACATCCGAGTCCTCATCGTAAAACAGGGATTGGACATCGCCGTATGTGGTGATCTGGTAACTGCTCTGCAAAGATGGAAAGTCATAAGCATAAATCAGCTTCAAATTTCGGGAAGTGTACAACTCTCCCGCCTCCATGTCCACTGCGGAACTGATGAAGCTCCGGTCCAGCGAACCGAGATAGCCGAGTGTATTGGTGCTGTAAATGTGTCCATAGCCATTCAAAAGATATTTGCCGTCCGGGCTGATGCTAAGATCAGGGGACATATCGAAATCGCCATGATACGGCGAGTCCACCGGCGGCTGAAGCTTGCCGTCTACAATATCATAAGAGGCTATATCGCGCGGCGAAATCTGTGTTGAAATAGTAAGCAGTTTTTTCTGGTCAGGGGTAAGGGCGAGCAGCCCCAGCATGTAAATGGACTGTGCAGATGAAATGGCACCATTTTTTGAATCATAACCGACAACCAAGGTATGCTGGTTGGAACCGCCGGAAATGAACACCTGTCCCTGGTCGGTCGCTTCAATATCAAATGGATCCAGTTCAAGATGCCAGATGTTTGAAAGCTTTAAAGAACGAGCATCGTAAACCGCATAAGCGCCTGTTTCCGGTACCCAATCGGTCCAATAAGTATGCGCCATTTTATGCTGGGTCACATACACTTTGCCATTTGCATAAGCGAGCCTTTCTGCGCGGTATGGAAGTTCTGCAAAATCCATCTCATACGTTTCATAATTGTAAGACACTAAACGATTCGACAAGCCGTCTATCATATAAAGAATCGGTTTTTTATGGTCTTTTACCACATCCAGCACCTGCAGATTTAATGAGTCTTCGAGAAATGTATCTGCTACTGCCGGTGAATAAGGTTTAAAACCTGGATTGAGAACGCGGGCCAAAAATGCGGCAAACTGGCCGCGGTTAATGGTTACATTAGGACGAAATGTACCGTCCGGGTACCCGTTTGTTACATTATTGGCAGCTAGTGCAGAAATATAAGGTTCACTCCAGGACTTCGGTGATACATCGGGAAATCCTGCCGGATACATGCCGCCAAGTTCGTAAGCATTCACCAGCACTTTCGACATTTCAGCACGCGTCATCTTGCCGTTTGGATCGAATTTTTTATTGCCTTTCCCTGAAATGATCCCCAGTTCTGTAGCAAAAGCGACTTCCGCGTATCCCATGTCCCCGGGCTTGATATCCGTAAACCCGGGATTTTTTATGTTTTCCTTTTCTATTCCTAAATCGCGCATAATCATCATAACTGCCTGAACCCGCAAGATAGGGGCTTCCGGACGGTACGTACCGTCCGGATAGCCGTTGATGATTTTCAACCCTGTCAAATACCTGATTTCTTCTTTAAAGTTGCTTACATCCTTGAATCCAGCTGCTGACACTTGCTGAATCGATGAAAAAACCAATATGAATAGAACCAAAGACACCAGCACCTGCTTCACGAACTTGTCCAAAGCTTCCCCTCCATTCTTCTATGCAATTAGATCAACTTTCTGTTGTTTCTAATTGAACAAAAAAATCTTATTCAGCTGAATTTTATTCATTTGAACCGTGAACAAGAATCCAGACAGTTATCTAAGGTGGGGGATAAACTTCGGCAAACTGCCGGGAAAAATGATGCTGTAGAAAATCTAGATGGAGTAAAAGAGTTGTTTTACAGCGTAGCAGTTGATTGTATAAACTGATATATTGGCCTATTCTCTAACTATCCATCTATCCACCCCTTTCCCATAACTGAAACCCAATAAATGGATTTGCTAAACTATATTCGCTAAAGTCCATCTGAACCCTTTAAATTTCTTAGCTCCCGCAAACTTAATTGTGCAGGTGCCAGGCACAGGCACAATTTCTACACAAGAAAAGCAGCGGCTCAGAATGAGCCGCTGCTTAAGGTTACCTCGTCCTTTACGCTTTATATCAGCGGCATCGTATGCGACACCATCCAGCTTTCCAGGCTTCGGCTGTAGTAAGCCGTAATTTTATATCCGACTCCTGCCGGTGCTTCAACGCCGACTCTTCCAGGTTTGTTGTTCACTTTTGCGAAGTCGCAAATGACCTGTACCGGCTGGCCGTTGCTGTTTTCCACATAAATCTCCAGTTCTTCTTTAAAGCGATGCTTCGGCGGAGCCGGCAAATTGATGATAGGCGAGCCGAGCAGGTTTCCTGCTTGATTGACCGTAATACGGGCGGTTTCTGCTGTATTGGATGCAAAATTGCGGGTTGTTTCATTGATGAAATTATAAAAGCGCCCGTTATGGAGCACGCTCGTCGTTTCATAGTCGAAGGGCTGGTCCCTCAGGGAAGCAATCGAAGCGACGCCCCCTGCTGTGCCGTCCACTGGTTCTGCAAGCAAGGGTTCAATGATGCTGAGGCCTGACGGATAATCCAAAATGACATTGGCGTAGCCATTCGCTTCAAAATAAGCATGATTGATCGTACTCGAATATGCTGGAGTCGTATTGATCATGCCTGAACCGATATGGATGCCGGCGATGCCATTCGCATCGAAATTACCGCCTTGCACGTTATGGCCATATAGCCCTCTTACAACAAGCCCCGCTCCGGCATTGCCGACAAAATGGCAGTCGTAGATGCCGTAGACATTGTTGTCGCTGCCCCGGTCCGTCTGCAGGCCCGAGCCGATATGGATTTTGTATTCGGTGCCGGAACGAAAAGCATTTTTCAAAGCAGGTGATACAGTGACGCTGTTCCTGCTCACTGAATTGATATGGTAAACCGAACCCGGTCCGCTGCCGATTTTGATATATGCGCCGACATGGACATCGCTTGACTCAGGGTTGAAACGGGAAAAACTGATTTTGTCCCCGGCTCCACTGCCGTCGCTCCCTGTGACCACCGTGCCGTTTTGTTCGAATTTGCAGGCTTGGTCAAACACACACAGATTGTTATTGCCTTCTTCCGTAATCTGCAGCCCATGGACTTTCGCCCAGCTGAATGACACGTTCGAGAAGGTTTTGTTGCGGATATTGCTCGCCAGCATGCAAACTTTCGCATGTTGGACCGAACCGTTAAACGGATCGCTCCCTTTGAAAGTCATGCCTTTGATGTGTCCATCGCCTCCGCGCATGCGGACCATATAATCCATAGGGGCTGAAGGAACGATGATGGTCGTTTTATCGCTGTAGCCGACCCACGACACCGCTTTTTCTTCGTCGGTCACCGGCACTTCAAGCGGCTTGGAAATGCGGTACTGGCCTGGCGGGAAAAACAGCGTACCGCCGCCTTTGGCGTTATAGGCAAAAGCGATGGCTTGCTGCAATGCCCGCCAGTCGTCCGCGTCGTCATCGCCTTTGGCTCCAAATGCTTTGACGTTGAACGTTTTATCCGGCCGCTCACTGAACGTCACTTCGTCGGCCATTTTCCTCAATCTATTTGCTGTCGCAAGTGCCTGCTTCTCTTTTTTGTTTCCGAATGCCATCTAAATGCCCACTCCCCTGCTGTCATTCACCGACTAAAGACCCGCTGTTGTGCTATTGATACATATTCAATAAACTCTTCGAAAGTCCTGCTCAGTTCTTAAGTTTTTCTCTTTTAAAAAGGCAGATCTTCCAGCCGGCTTCTATGCGACTCTTTTTCCTGCTGCTCCAGAAATTCACTGAATTGTTCCCACATATGATACCGGGGATCTACCGTCTCGTGCGAAGCAAACAATTCGGCCATGAATTTACCAAAAGAGTCCGGCCGGGCTTCATGGTCCCACACCAAATTGAAATTCCTGCTGTAAGTGACACGATTGAAATTGCCGAAGGTCTGCGTCAGCGTGCCCACCAGCATGCGGATTTTCGAGATATGCGGTTTCTCCATAAAGCGGTTGCTGCTGTAAACCAATCCATCGCGGTCGATCAGCCGCACATTAAACGACAGCTCATAATCTTCAAGCACCAGCACCAAATTATTCTTTCCAAGCATACGGCACCTCCTGGGAATAAAATACGAAACAGCCCAATTTCCAGAAAAATTCTGGAACCGGGCTGAATCCTTTCATTATTCAACATCAATCAATTCATTCGAAACTGTTCCATCCGCTTCAATCCACTTGACCATCGCGAATCCTTCCACCATATAGTATTTTCCGCCACTCTGCGTTGTGACTTCGACCACGTTGGTGAAGGTCTTGTACTCGGTCTCGACAGTTTCGCCAACTCCTGTGATGGTGTAAAAGTATGGTACGGGAGAGTGGTCGCTCGTTATAAATTTTTTGCCCACTTGAACCGGATAAGCTAAATAAAAACTTTGCTCTGAATAAGGAAAACCGTTGGCAAAAAGCTCATAGTTTTCGTACTCCAGTTCCGGATAGGCGTCTTCGCCAATACGGGTTTCCCAGACAAATTCCGTTCCTGGACCGATAACGGCAGGAACACTGACAAACCGGTCCACTGCCAGTTGCCCTTCTCCATCCCGGTACGTATAGGTTTTGGTTTTGTCCCGCTGGTAGGAACGTCCGATTTTGACATCATTTTTAAATTTCGGCTCCAGTGCACGGGCAAGCATTGCCGAAAATTCTCCGCGTGTGGTTTGGAGATTCGGGCGGAACGTATTATCCGGATAACCGTAGGAAATGCTTGCAGCCGCTAATCGGCAAACGGCATCGTGGTAATAAGCTTCGTCCGCGACATCGTTATAGCCGAAATGGAAAATAAAATTCAATCCGAAAACCCGCCCGATCATAATCGCCAGATCGCCGCGGTTTACCGGTTCATCCGGCCGGAATGTACCGTCCGGAAACCCAAGGATATAGCTCGCTTTTGCTGCTTCTGCGATGGAGCCGCTGGCAAAGTGGTCTGCCGGAACATCCGGAAATGCAGCAGCCTTTTTTGTACCATCTAAGCCCTTTAAACGGACGAACATGACAGCCGCTTCCGCGCGCGTTACGAAGGCGTCGGGCTGCACCGTCCCATCGGGATAACTTTTAATAATGCCTTTCTCCATCAAGTAATTGATTTCCTCATAAAACGGATGGCTGCCGGGCAAGTCCGTGGCGGCATTTGCTGTTGATAAAGGTAAAAACAGGGATAACACAATGGCGACGGGAATCAATGCCTTTTTCATGTCCTCCATCCCCTTAGTTTAGAATGCCTTGCCGGCAGCCGTAATATCAATCACTTAACGTTCACCAGCTCACTCTCGACTCTTCCTTGTGCATTAATTGATTTTACTGTTGAAAAACCTTCCACCATATAATACTTCAAGCCGCTTTCCGTCGTTACTTCCGTTGCATTCGTAAAAGTTCTGTATTGCGTTCTGACGGTTTTATTGACCCCCGTGATCGTGTTCGTGATAGTTTCATCGCCAAGCCCGGTATCAAAGGTTTTGCCGACGTGGACCGGATAAACGAGCGCCAGGTCATATTCGGAATACGGGTAGCCGAAAGCGAACATCTGGTAATTCTCAAGCTCCAGGTATTCGTAGACATCCCCGTCCACTCGGACCGTCCATATGAAACCGTAGGCCAAGCCGCCGCGGTCCGGCACATCAACGAAACGGTGGACTGCTGTTGTTCCATCCGACATCCGGTAGGTATACGTTTTCGTTTTATCTTTTTGGTAGGACCGCGCAATGCGTGCGTCATTTTTGAATTTCGGTTCCAGGCCGCGTGCCAGGAATGCGGCAAACTGGCCGCGCGTCACTTCCTGCCGCGGGCGGAACGTGTTGTCGGAATAGCCGATCGTGATATTGGCCGCCAGCAGTTTGCTGATGGCTTCTGCATAATAGGCATTTTGCGGAACATCCTTGAACGAATGATTAAAGGTGAGGCCTAGACTGAATACCCGCTCGACCACCACAGCCATCTCGCCGCGGTTAATCGGCGAATTCGGGCGGTAGAGGCCATTCCCATCCCCACGGATATACCCCGCTTTTGCCGCTTCTGCGATAAAACCGCTAGCAAAATGGCTCGCAGGCACATCACGGAACGGCGTCACTTTTTGCGCACCATCGAGCCCTTTCAGCCGTCCGATCATGACAGCCGCCTCAGCCCGCGTCACAACCGCATCCGGCCGGACCGTACCGTCCGGGTACCCCCGGATTACGCCTTTCTCCATCAAGTAATCGATTTCTTCATAAAATTGGTGGTTCTCCGGCATATCCGGAGCAGCACCGGCAACAGGCAGAACCAGCAGCAGCGACATCACAAGAACAAGGGGACTCATCAGCTTTTTCATATCGACACTCCTTTCAGTTTCCCATTTCCTACTTGCCTCCATTCTAACAATAAAAACTTACTAATATCTATATTATTTACTAAATAATCAGAAATATTTACACAGATTAAAACCGCATCCCATGGACGGATGCGGTTCCTGCTTACTGATCTATTTACCTTTTATTCCTCTGCGATTTCCAAATACTCTTCTAAAGCTTTGCCGCTGTCTTTCACTTTCTCAGCATTCTCAGCACCTAAATAGCGGAAATGCCACGGCTCGTATTGGTAGCCGGTAATGTGTTCCTTGCCTTCCGGATAGCGCAGGATAAAGCCGTATTTATGGGCATTGTCTGCAAGCCACTGGCCTTCTGCCGTATCCGCAAACGACTTGCTCAACCCGGTAGTGGACGTACTGCCAAAATCAAATGCCAGTCCCGCCTGGTGCTCCGAGTGCCCAGCTTTTGCACTGACCGTATCTGCTTGTACTTTGCCGTAGCGATTCACGTAATTATCATACAGGCCGGCCTGGTAGGAATACGAACGGAATCCACTGACGGTTTTAATTGACAGGCCTTGTTCTTTTGCCTCTTCCAACATATCCGAAACGGCTTGTTCCGCTTCCGGAACCACACCTGGATTATAGTCGGATGGCAATGCATACTCCTTATTGACGATCAATATGCCATCGATATAAGTTCCCGGCGTCTCAATAGAAGGCGCCGGATATTTTTCCGCTTTCTCTGTTGGTGCTTTGATGACTTCCAGGTAAGCAGAATTCACATAACCTGTTTGATTGCCGTAGGAAACTTTCACCCAATTGGTTTTTCCGGAAATCAGTTTGACTGTCTCGCCTTCCGGGATTTCCGTAATGATGCCGTATTTTACGCCGGCTCCTTCACGAAGGTTCAATTTATCCACAGTTCGATATTTTTGTGCTGCCGGTTTTTGTACTTCCAATTTTGCCAAGAACTTCGGATTCACATAACCTGTTTCGGCACCATAGCGCACTTTCACCCAGGAGCCGCTTTTTGAAACCAGTTCGACTTGCGCCCCTTTTGGAATGATCATTACCACGGCGGTATCCACTGAAGCACCCGAGCGAAGATTCAAGTTTTCAATTGTATGATATGTATGGGTGGATGCTTCCGCTTGAATTGTGTGATTAAAAGGAAGCCCTTCTCCGAGTGGCGTTACAGTCAACGCCAAAGCCGCTGCCGCACTGGCCAGGCCCGCTTTTCTCAACCAAGATTGATTTTTCATTGCTGGTTCTCTCCTTTTTTCGCCGCCTGGATTTTACACTTCGAAATCCAGTTTCGGCTGCTGTTTTATATTCTTTTTATTTTAATCAATAAAATATTAATAAAACATACTCTTTATATTACCTCTTTTCGCGGGAAAAAACGTGATGCAAGGGGTCTAATTTTTTGCCATACAAAAAAACTGGTGCTCACTTTTCTTAAAGTGGCACCAGTTTTTCAAGTCTTTATAGTTGGACAGGCAAGGTATGCGATACCATCCAGGAAGAATTCCTCGGGCTGTAAAACGCCGTAATGACAAATCCGATGCCAGCCGGCACGAAGATTCCGCGCTCGCCGGGCTGCTTGTTGACCCGGGCATAACTACACACCAGATGCACCGGCTGGCCGCCGCTGTCTTCCACAAAAATCTCAAGCTTTTCTCCGAATTGGTGGCGGGGTACTGGCGGCAGTTGGATAACCGCCGGACTTCTTGCACCTGCCGGACGGTCAATGGCCAGCTGCGAAGTTCCTTCCATCTCGTAAGGAGCACCGCAGTCTGTTTCTGCCACGTAGCCATACTGCCGCCCGTTGTACGAGATGCTCGCCGAGTCAAAATCGAAATAATAGCCGCGCAGCGACGTGATTGAAGCGACGTCGCCCGCTGTTCCGTCGACCGGTTCTGCCAGCAGCGGATCCAGAACGGTAAGGCCGGATGGATAGTCCAGAATTACATTGGCATAGCCGTTGGCTTCAAAATAGGAGTGATTGATCGTATTCGAATAAGCAGGCGTCGTATTGATCATTCCGGAACCGATATGGATGCCAGTGATGCCGTTTGAATCGAAATTGCCTCCTTGAATATGGTGGCCGTATAGACCGCGTACCATGAGCCCTGCTCCTGCATTCCCGACAAAATGGCAGTCGTAAATGCCGTAGACATTGTTGTCGCTGCCGCGGTCTGTCTGCAAGCCGCAGCCGATATGGATGGCGTATTCGCTGTTCTCATCAAGCGGCTGTTTCAAGTCGGGCGATACGGTAATGCGGTCTGAAGTGACTGCGTCAATATGGTAAACCGACCCTTCACCGCTGCCTATTTTCAAATACGCCCCGACATGCACATCGTTCGCTTCCGGATTGAAATCGCGGAATGTTACAGTATCCGCTGAACCGCTGCCGTCTGTCCCTTTTACAATCGTGCCATTCTGCGAGAAAACGCAAAGCCGGTCAAACACGCATAAATTGTTATTGCCTTCGCCGGTAATCTGCAGGCCGTGCACCGCTCCCCAGACAAATGCGGCATTTGAAAATGCCTTGTCGCGGATATTGGTCGCGAGCATGCAGACTTTGGCGTTTTGGGTGTAGCCATTTAGCGGGTCCGTCCCCCGGAACTTGATGCCTTCAATCTTTCCGCCTTCTCCCCGCATCCGGACCAAATAATCCATCGGTTCAGAAGGGGCAATCACGGTCGATTTGGAGCTATGGCCAATCCAGGAAACCGCATTGTCTGTGTCCGGCACTTCCAATGGCCGGCTGATCCGGTACAAGCCCGGCGGGAAAAAAAGCGCTCCCCCTCCCGGCTGCCGGTAAATCACATCAACCGCTTCCTGCAGCGCTTCCCAATCATCCGATGCCCCGTCCCCTTTGGCGCCGAAGCATTTCACATTGTATGTACCATCGGTTGAATTGATATCGCTGCGTGTGTCCAGTTCGCTTTTGCTTGGGCGGTTGCCAAACAGTTTTCCCGATTTCGATTTAAAAGGCATAGCATCCCACTCCTTTAGGCATCATCTTAACTTAAGATTATAGAACTTTCAGAACTCTTTCAATCAAGAAATAATTTAATACGCTTTTTTAATGGATTTCTTCCAGGCCACCTATAGGAAATTGCAGCAATAAAAATCGCTAAGTCCCTGTCATTTTCATATAGTTAATTTCTATCACCGTTTCCAGCGATTTTTATCTATGTTTTTTTGATTTCAATAGCTGTTTTCATAGTTTCTATCGATGTTTTCCGACTTCCTATCAATGTTACCTGAATAGCCAGCTTCTTAAGTTCAAAACACAATTTGAAAAGCCCTTCGCCAAGGCGAAGGGCTCCTTAAAGCCAAAGCGCTTTTTGCTAATGCAAAAAGCAACCAACCCAAAATCTTTACCCCCATTCCGAGTTGTCTTTATCGAGGTAAATTAAATTTCTATCGAAGTTTTCAGAGTTTCTATCGAAGTTTCTCCCATGTCTATCGATGTTTTCCAACGTTCTATCGGTGTTCTCACTAGATATTACAACCGGAGATCTTCCCGGCTCGCAATGACGACTCTTACCGCTGCTTCTGCCAGCGGATCGAAGTTGCGCAACTCCCCAAAACTAAGCCCGGTCAGTTCTTCAATCTGGGCAACTGGCACCTGGTAAGTCTGGAAGTCTCCATAGACAAATTCCAAATCCCCGAGCAAGTTTTCCTGCGACTGCAGGTAAGCAGTCGCAGACAGCGTACTGTCTTCTTTTCGCATAACGGCGACTTTCCAAAACTGTGAAGGAATCTGGCAACCGCGGTACACTACATCACTGTCCCGAAATACCGGCCCGGTAAAGACCGTTACTTTCAAGCCAAAGTCCTCTGCGTTATCCAGTAAATAATTCTCCAGATTGAGCCAGGTTTTCTGGTTGAAGTTCTTGTGCTGCGGCGCACAATTTGTAAAGTGGAACGTGTGCTCATTTGCCCGCACCGCATCGATTCCCCAGTTCGGATCCTGGCGCCTTGTGAGATGTCCGCGGTCAATGTCGTTATTCTTATAGACTTCCGGTCCGACTTGGAATTCTTCGGGAATCCTCGGATCGAAATACCATTTGTCGTTTTCACGTCTTACTTCAATAAGCTGTGTCCCGTCAATATTGACGGCGCTGTAGTACGCGAGTTTTCTCGACCGGCTCATGACAATCGAAAAATGCATGTAATCGAGGATTTTTTTACCGTCTTCCGTTTCCGTAACGTCCGCCTGCTGGCTTTCATTCAAAAGCGGAAGCGGCACTTCTAAATCCTGGCCGAGAAACGCCGGATCATAGCCAGCCGCTCCGCTGTACCACTGCGCTTCGAGTGTACCCACTTCCATGGCCGGCACTGAAGCATCCGGAAGAGCCAAAAGGCCATCGAGCAATTTACGCCCGAAGCCATCTTCTACTTCATTTTGGTGAAGCCTTAGGAACCTTAATATCGAACTGATGCGGATGCCTTCATTGGCAATCCACTCCCCTTCGTTTTCAGGGTGCGGAATGCCCGCATGGTGCAGTGAAACGACCACCCACTGGTCGTTGAAGACCGGCGAGCCGGAAGAGCCGGGTTCGGTGTCGCTGACGTAATGGACAAAATCGGAGGAGATGAATTTGACTTCGTTTTCCCGGATGGTGATCGCTTTCGGCCCGCCTTGCGGATGCTGGATAATCGTCACATATTCGCCTTCAAGGATTTTCCCCGGCTGCGGCAGCAGCGGCAAAAACCCGAAAGCCGATAACTCCACGCCTTCTGAATCCACTTCATGAACTGCCACCAAAGTGAAATCAAGCCCCACATCGGTGATGAACAATTGCTCCGGCGCCAGCCGGAAGGAAACGATTTCCTTTGGCATGAAATTTACATCGTCTTCGTAATTGAACTCCGCTACCGCATACTGCGCTGCATCAAATGTATCAAGCACATGATTGTTCGTCAGAAGAAGAGAAGGCGCCACCATAAACCCGGTGCCGTAGCCTTCAATTTGCCCGCTCCGGTTGCGGATGGAAATGCGGCAGACCGCCTTACTGACATCGAGCCCTGCCTGAAGATGGGCAATCGGAAACAAATCGCTGCGATTGATGATCCGCTCCATCGCCAAATTGTCATGAACATTGATGATGCTGCTGCGGCTCATCATGCGGGACTGCGCATCCTGTGCCGCGGCTGCACTTTGTTTTTCTGCATTAAACTGCAAATACCGTTTTAACGCTTGTTGTTCAATTTGAGCCAGTTTGCTTGTCTGCATAATCCCATCCGCTCCTTTGAGTAAACGAAGTGTTGATGCCGGTTAAATTTCCCTTAAAAAAGTTACAATATTCAATTTATTACCTTCCTATCAATTAGTTTAGCATAATTCCCTTCATTTCCCTTGCTACTAAAGGCGCAAAAAAGCGGTTCTCAACTGATCGTTTGAGAACCGCTTTTCCATTAGTTTTCGACAGTGCTGGTTACCGGTAAATCCTTGAATTCTTTCGCAATCCGCTCGAGCGCTTCTTGGATCAGCGGACGCGGCGACGGAATGCAGATGCGCTGATACAGCAAGCCTTCCTCGCCGAACATGCCGCCGTCTTCGAGGAGCACATTGGCTTTATTGTAAATGCGGTCGTGGATTTCTTCAGCATTGATGCCGTAGCCGCTGAAGTCGAGCCACAAGACGTACGTCCCTTCCGGAATATAGACTTTCACTTGTGGCATTTCTTTTGCGAAAAAGTCTTTGACGTATTGCATCGTGCCGTCGATATATTCTTTCAACTGCTCAAGCCAGTCTTCTCCTTCGTTATAGACAGCAATCAATGCTGCTACGGTAAACGGAGATGGCAGCTGCATGCCCATTTCGGTGGCAAAAGTGGCACGCAAGTCTTCGTTCTGGATGATGACGTTCGTACAATGCAAGCCCGCTACATTGAAGGTTTTGTTGATGGCCGTCAACGTAATCAAGTTATCGGTATTGCCTGCAGCTTTTGCCATCGGGATAAACTTCTGGTCTTTGCGGATCAGATCGCCATGGATTTCATCCGCCACAATCAGGACATCATGGCGTGCACAGATTTCCGCCATCTTGCGCAGCTCTTCAGGTGTAAAAACGCGACCCGTCGGATTATGCGGATGGCACAGGATGAACATTTTCGTGTTTTCGTCTTTCGCCTTTTCTTCAAAGTCCTCAAAATCGATTGTGTAATGCAAGTCGTCTCCTGCCACGAGCGCGCTGTTGACGACGACCCGTTCGTTCCCTTCAATCGCACCGGTGAACGGCGGATAAACCGGCCGTTGGATCAAAATGCCGTCGCCAGGCTTTGTGAAGGCTTTGACTGCAACATTCAGCGCATGAACCGTGCCCGGGCTGAAAACGATGTCTTTCTTGCTCACTTTCCAATCGTGGCGTTTCAAGAACCATGATTCAATCGCTTCGTAATATTCTTCCGGGAATACCGTATAGCCGAAAATCCGGTGGTCGACTGTTTTATGTAGGGCATCCACCAAAGGCTGCGGCACCGGCAAGTCCATGTCCGCTGTAAACAGCGGGATTGTGTCTTCATCGTAGCGCTCGGTCAAACCGAATTCCTTGATCAAGTCAGCACCGTCCCACTTTAAGGAATACGTGCCTCGGCGGTTGATCATCTCATCAAAATTGTATTTCATGTCGCAACTTCCTTTCGTCTTAATCTCTCTTTAGTGTAACGCAACTAGTCTTTCATTACCCCACACCGTGCTTTGCTAAGCCGTGAACCGCTCTTTTACTACTTCAATAAAGCTTTCCATTTCCCCTGTAGCTTATAAAATAAATTAATACTTCTGAAGTCGGAATAAATGCATGAATAAGGGTTACTCTTTATACTAGAAGGGTATTCTTTATTGCAATGCAAATTATCAGACAAAGGGGACATGCAAAATGGAATTTGTGACGTTAAACAATGGATTGAAAATGCCGCAGCTCGGCTTCGGCGTTTGGCAAGTGCCGGATGACCAGGCAACTGCTGCCGTAGCGAAAGCCATCGAATCCGGCTACCGCTCGATCGATACCGCAATGATTTATAAAAATGAAAAAGGCGTCGGACAAGCCATCAAAGATTCCGGAGTAGCGCGCGAGGAATTGTTTATCACGACGAAAGTCTGGAACAGCGATCAGGGCTACGATAATGCGCTTCGCGCTTTTGATGAGAGCTTAGAACGTTTAGGCCTCGATTACGTCGACCTATACTTGATCCACTGGCCAACACCGAACTTCGACGAGTATGTCGATACATACAAAGCCCTTGAAAAGCTTTATAAAGACGGCCGCGTCAAAGCGATCGGCGTCTGCAACTTTGAAATCGAGCATTTGGAGCGTCTGCTTTCCGAATGTGAAGTAGTGCCTGTCTTGAACCAGATCGAGTGCCATCCGTACCTGGCACAAAACGATTTGAAAGAATTCTGTGCGAAGCACGATATTTTCGTCGAAGCTTGGAGCCCGCTTGACCAGGGCGGCGAAGTGCTGCAGGACGAAGTCGTGAAACAAATTGCACAAGCCCATGGCAAATCGCCGGCACAAGTCGTTCTGCGCTGGCACCTGCAAAACAACACAATCGTCATTCCAAAATCCGTGACACCGTCGCGCATCGAAGAAAACTTCCAAGTATTCGATTTCGAGCTGTCCGAAGATGAAATGGAACAGATCAACGGATTGAACAAAGACCGCCGCAAAGGCTCGCATCCGAACGAAATGCATGTACGTTAAGCATACTAGTGAAAAGCCCGTTCTTTAGAAGAACGGGTTTTTTAACGTTTCAAAATGGAAAAACGCCTGATGGCTTTGGGCTGTGTGAGCACCTTCAGGAGGCAGGACATAGGATTTTATGCGAATGTCGATAGAACTTCTATTAACATCGATAGAAAGTTGAAAAACACCGATAGAAATGGGAGAAACATCGATAGAAAGTAAAATTACATCGATAAGACCGGACAAAAACACTGATAAAGATTTTGGCTTGCCAGAAGAACAACTATAGAAAGTGAATAATTCCATTTAATTTCAAAAATTCCCCAATACTCTTCCAATATAAGTAATAAAATGTGATAATAGGACTAAACAATATACCTACGAGGTGCCTATGTCATTTTTCATTTTATGTTTCATGATTATTTTAGCAGCCGTCTTGAATTCTCCCATTGCGAAAGGATTCGTTGGTGAACTGGGCGTCCGCTTCGCCTTAAGCAAGCTAGACAAAGAAGATTTTCGGGTTCTGCACAACATCACATTAAGTGACGGAAAGAAAACCACCCAAATAGACCATGTGGTGATCGGACGGACCGGCATTTTTGTAATTGAGACAAAGAATTACAAAGGCTGGATTTTCGGTTCGGAAAACAGCGCCAAATGGACGCAGACCATCTACAATTCCAAACGGCAGTTCCAAAATCCGATCCGCCAAAACTATGGGCATATCAAGATGCTAGAACATTATTTCCCGGGCTATAAACAACCGATGGTCTCCATCATCAGTTTTTCCGGCAATAGTACGTTGAAGAAAGTGGACGTAGCTTCCCCTCACGTGCACGTCATCCATACTGCCGGCCTTGCACGCATAATCCGCTCCTATCAGGAAACTCTTCTGACAAAGCCGGCCATTGCCGCATTTGCGGAGCATTTGGTAAAAGCCAATATCAAGGATTTCAAAGCGAAAAAACAGCATGTACAGACCATTAAAGAAACGCAGCAACAGAAAAAAAGGCAGCTCTTTGCCAATACCTGTCCAAATTGCGGAAGCCCGCTTGTCTCTCGAGTCGGAAAACACGGCAATTTTAAAGGATGTTCGTCTTTTCCGAACTGCCGGTTTACTGCATAATATTCGGAAGGAATGGAAAATGAAGCCAGACAAAAACCACGCTCAACTAAAAATGAGCGTGGTTTTCATGTATTATTCAACAGTTTGTTTTCAATCCTTAGCTTGGTTCAGCCGGTTTTGAAATATCTTCAATCGCAGCGCCTGCGTGCATATCTGATGGGTCTTTTACAGCTACGTCTCCAAGAGAAACAATGCCAAGGAGTTTGTCGCCTTCTACAATCGGCAAGCGGCGGATTTGATGTTCAGCCATCAAGTCGCTCGCTTCTTCTAAATCCATATCCGGTCTGCCCGTAACGAGATCCGATGACAGAATCTGGCGCACCGGCGTATCCAACGAAAATTGTGCCGCGATACCGCGTATGACGAGATCACGGTCAGTGATGATTCCTGCAAGCCGGCCATTATCAACAACCGGAATCGAACCCACATCCCAATCCAGCATCATTCCTGCGATTTCTTGCAGTGTGGCATCCATTGTGCATGTTTGTACATCCGTTGTCATAATCTCTGTTACTTTCATGATTTGTTGCCTCCTTTTAGTTTTTCCAACTAGCCGTAAGCGGTGTTCATGAAGTTCAAGATGCAAAACAAAACAATCGTCTAAGCAGACCCTCAGCTTCTTCAAGACCGTTCTGAATTACCGGGCCAAAAACAAGCATTTTTTATTCATGCGGATTATTTTATCAAAGGGTTCAATGACTGGATTCATCCGCCACCTCCTCTAATTTCACACCTATACTGTTCCCGCTTCTATTTCGCATAAACTGCTCCCTAAGCCTCAAAATTCCTCATCAAAATGCAGCCCCGCTTAAATCATTGGATTTTAAGCGGGGCTGCATCGGGCTGTCTATTATTCAAATTTCGGCGCCACACGTTTTTTCGTCGCCTGCTCATAACTATACGCCAGTTCAATCAAACGCGGTTCGCTCCAAGCGAGTCCGCTGAAGGTTACTCCAACCGGTACTCCTTTGCTCGTGTATCCTGCCGGCACGGTAATCGACGGATAACCCGCTCTAGCCGGTTTTGCCGCACCGCGGTTGTTCTGGAACAAGAGTGCATCCAAGCCATACTCTGCCATCACCTGATCGATGCCTTCCGTAGTGGACATTCTAAGATCGATTTCCCGGTGCTCCAAATAAACCGGATCTGCCGGGTCGTCGCTCAACGACTCAGCTTTTTCAAGAATCGCCTGTCCGAACTTCATGCGCGTGTCCGGGTCCTGCTTGTTGAATTCGATAACGTCCGCAAGCGACTTCACCGGCACGTCTTCCGGAACCGTGTTCAAATAGGCGTTGACGCCCCGTTTGAACTCGTACCACATGACGTCCGATTCGAATTCCTGCCGCGGAATCGACACTTCCACGACGATTGCTCCCTGTGCTTCCATTTCCGCCATCGCTTCTTCGATGATGACGCGTTCTTCCGGTTCTTTGTCGTTCAGGTAGCTGTAATCGATTCCGATTCTGGCTCCCGACAGGCCGTCCACCTTCAAATGAGCGGTGTAATCCGTCAATCCTTTTCCGACACTCTGTTCTGTCGCCGGGTCCCGCTCATCCACTCCTGTCAAAACGCCGAGCGTAATGGCTGCATCTGCCACTGTACGCGCCATCGGGCCTGCTGTATCCTGGCTTTCCGCAATCGGAATGATGCCCGTGCGGCTCACCAAACCGACGGTCGGCTTGATGCCGACAATCGAATTGGCACTTGCCGGACTTAAGATGGACCCCGAGGTTTCCGTACCGATGCCCACCACCGCAAAGTTCGAGGCGATGCTTGCGCCTGTTCCGGAACTTGAACCGCCGACACTGCCTGCTTCAAACACTCCCACACCGTAAGGGTTTTGCACCTGTCCTCCAAGTCCGCTATAGCCGCTCGGCGCATTTTCCATGGACATAAAGTAAGCCCATTCGCTCAAATTGACTTTGCCCAAGATGATCGCTCCCGCCTGACGCAATTGCGAAGCGACAAAGGCGTCCTCAATCGCAAAGTTATCCTTCAAGGCAATAGCGCCGGCCGTTGTCGGCATATCGTCCGTCGTGTTGATATTGTCTTTCACCAGGACGGGAATTCCGTACAGCGGCCCTTGCCCTTCCTGTCCGCGCATGCTGTCGAGCTCTTCAGCTATTTTCAAGGCATCCGGATTAATGCTCAATACTGAATTGATTTTCGGTCCATTCTTATCGTACATCTCGATCCGGTCCAAATAAGTCTGGACAAGTTCAACGGATGTCAGCACTTCTTCTTCAAACGCTTGCTGAATGACTTTGATCGTTGCTTCTTCTATTTCGAATGCGATTTTTTCCATAGATGACTGCCCCTGTTCTATTCATAATTTCTTTTGTCCGCTTACTTCTCTTATTATAATTATTTATTTCGAAATTAGAACTAAAATTCGCACGATAGCGAATATTATTATCTTTAACCGAATTCCCTTTGTTTGAAAATATCCCCAAAGGGAAAAATCATATTACTACCGCAGTTTGAAATGGGGAAACCGCATGAACAACCAATTATTCGAAGGCGTCGAGTTTTTGCAGAACCTTTCGTTAGGGGAATTGTTCCTGTTCTTTGTGTATATTGCAGTGATTTTTGCCGTAAAGTCATTGCTGGTCTTTGTGCTGGAAAACTTTATCCCTTCAAAGCGGTTCAAAACCCGGATCTTCCCTGTGCTGGAAGACTTGTTAAACTGGCTCGCCATTTACGGCGCCATCCTATTCTTTCTGTTTTATTTTTCAAAGGAACAATGGCTCTTTGATCCGTTTTATGAAACAGAAGGTGTCAAAGTATCGGTTTTCCTGATTGTAGTGGTTGCCATAATTGTCAATTTTGCGAGCCGCCTGGTCAAAGCGTTCAATAAATACGTCATGCCATTCATTTATGAACAGTTCGATGTCGATATCGGCATGAGCTATACCATTAACCGCCTCATTTATTACATTGTCATGTTCATTGCGCTGGCGGTCAGTTTTACAACCGTTGGCTTGGACTTGACCGCACTTGGTGTCGTCTTCAGTGTCCTGGGCATCGGGATCGGCTTCGGAATGCGGAACATCGCCGCCAATTTCGTCTCGGGGCTCATCATTCTATTTGAACGTCCGATGGAAGTCGGCGAACTGGTGGAAATCGACAATAAAATCGGACGCATTTCAAGAATCACGCTCCGGTCCACCATCATCGAAACCTTAAAAGAAGGAACACTCGTTGTACCGAACCAGCACTTTATCGAACAGATTGTCAAAAACCGCTCCAGCGCCAAACTTTTTGCCCGGGTGATTGTTAGTGTCGCCTACGGCAGCGATACAGAACAAGTGGAGCAGCTGCTCCAGCAGGCGGCTGAAAGTGAAATGATGAAAATGGCCGGTGTCCCCAACGAACCGGCCGAAGTTCGCTTTGTCGATTTCCGCAACTCGGCGCTCGCCTTTGAAGTGGAAGTGCGTGTCACCGATGTGGAGATGAAAGAAAAGCTCGAAAGCCGGATTCGCCATGCCATCGCTGCCAACCTTGTCAAAAGCGACATTAAACTGGCGCAAATTCCAATGGTTCAAAACCCATAAAACCCGGATTCGGACGCTGCTAGACGTCTGGTCCCGGGTTTTTCAGCATCTAATTTTTCAATTTTGACAACAGCGGCCTCCCCTGGTTCCAGCCCACTTCCACCGGCATTCCGAAAAATGCCGAAAGCCCTTCACTCGTCACGAGTTCGTCCGTATTGCCGGAAGCGAATACGGCTCCGTCTTTCAGCAGCAGGGTTTTATTGAACACCGGCAAAATCTCTTCGATATGATGCGTGACATAAATGATCGTCGGCGCATCCGGTTTCTTTGCAATGCCTTCAATCGCTTCAAGCAACATTTCCCGGGCAATAAAATCAAGTCCGTTGGTCGGCTCATCAAGCACCAATAGCGCAGGGTCTGCCATCAACGCACGCCCGATCAGCACCCGCTGGCGCTCCCCGTGCGACAAGGTTTCGTATTTCCGGTTTGCATACTCCAGGCAGCCGAGCTCTTTTAATATCTCTACGCCTTTTCGGTCAATCGCTTCGGTCGTCTCTTCATACAGCCCGATTGATGCATAGGCGCCGCTCAACACCACTTCATAGGCATTGTCGTGCGGGCTGATTTTTTGCTGCAGCGACGATGACACAAAGCCGATCTGTTTGCGCAGCTTCTCGGACAGATAAGTTTTGCCGAACTCCAATCCAAGGACACTCACTTTCCCTTCCGTCGGGAACATATAGGCGTTAATCAAATCGAGAAGCGAGGTCTTGCCGGCGCCGTTCAGTCCGTACAGCACCCAGTGCTCCCCTTTTTCCACTTGCCAGTTCACCTTGTCCAGCACAGTATTGCCGTCCCGGCGGCGTGTAACATTTTCCAGTTCCAATACTTTCATCGTAGTGCCCCTTTCTGTTAAAAACCTTTGAAACAGATCAAAATCCGATTGGAAAAGCCCTTCGCTAAAGCGAAGGCCTCCTAAAACCCAACCCGCTTTTTGCTCAGGCAAAAACCATCGGCCTAAATCTTTATCGGTGTTTCCAACTATCTCTATCGATGTTTTTCCGACTTTTATCGAAGTTTTTAAACTTTCTATCGAAGTTTTTTCGGTTTCTATCGAAGTTTTCAAGTTTTCTATCGAAGTTCCCCCAAATCCGGCAGCCAATTCTCCGCTTTTCAATTCACCGAATAAGTAAACGCCGCCTACAGAATCAATCCGATTCTGCAGGCGGCGAAACTTTTACTTCACTGCAACTTCCGTCAGTTTCAAAAACTCCTCCACGTCTTTTACACACACCGCAATCGCGTCTTCCCAGAAAGCCGCGTCTTCCAGATCAACACCCAAATGTTTCTGCGCCAGCCCTTCCACGGTCATGCGTCCCGTATCCCGCAGCAGCGCATTATAGGATTCCTCAAAAACGCCTTCGGCCTCCTGCGCCTTTGCGTAGATGCCTTGGCTGAAAAGATAGCCGAATGTATACGGGAAGTTGTAAAACGGCACACCTGTGATATGGAAATGCAGCGTCGAGGCCCAAAACGTCGGACTGTAGCCGGCAAGTTCTTCGGCATATGCTTCTTTTTGTGCTTCCACTGCCAGCTCATTCAAGCGCTCCACTGACACAGCCCCGCTTTTCCGCTCTTCGTAAAAACGCTTTTCGAACAGGAAACGGGAATGGATGTTCATAAAGAACGCGATGCTTCGCTTGATCTTATCTTCCAAAAGTGCAATTTTTTCTTCATCGGAAGAGGCATTTTTAACCGCCGCATCCGATACGACCATTTCAGCAAATGTCGAAGCGGTTTCAGCCACGTTCATAGCGTAGCGCTGGTTGAGCGCTTCCGTATCGTTCATGACGTGCTGGTGATAGGCGTGCCCCAATTCGTGCGCCAGCGTGGAAATATTTGTAGCCGATCCCGAGAACGTCATAAAGATGCGGGTCTGCTCGCTGTCCGGGAAACTGGTGCAGAAACCGCCAGGACGTTTGCCGGCCCGGTCTTCCGCTTCAATCCATCGCTTTTCAAACGCCATCTTTGAAAACTCGGCCATTTTTGGGCTGAACTTGCCGAACTGCTCCAGGATAAACGCCGCCGCTTCATCGTACGTCACTTGTTGGGTTGACTTCGTCAGCGGCGCATTCACATCGTGCCATTCCAATTTCTCAAGGCCCAGAAGTTCCGCTTTCCGCCTCAAATACTGAATGAAGGGCGCTTTTTGCCCGGCGATGGCTTCCCACATGGTGTCCAAAGTTTTCTCGCTCATGCGGTTCAATTCGAGCGGTTCTTTCAAGACATTGTCCCAGCCGCGGTGCTTATAAGTCTGTAGGCGGAAGCCGGCGAGGTTATTCAAGGTTTCAGCGAAGAGATCCGCATCCTCCTGCCAGGCTGCGCTGATTTTGCCGGATACTTCTTTGCGCGCTTTGCGGTCAGGCGTACTTAATCGGTTTGCGGCCTGTCCCATCGACAGTTTTTTCACTTTGCCGTCTTCTATGTGTTCAATGCTCATTTTGCCTACCAGGCTTGCATACATCTGGTTCCAGGCCGCGTAGCCGTTTACAGACAAATCATTGATCAGGATTTCCTGTTCAAGCGGCAGTTTTTCTTTCGCTTGCGCACGGCGTTCATTCAGTACAAAAGCAAGCGGCTCTAAGCTTGGCTGTTCGAGCATGCCTTCCCATACCGCGTCTTCCACTTGCAAAAACTTCTGGTCAAGCTTTGCCATGACCGACGCAAATGCAGCGCCCAGTTCACTCCGTTTCCCTGAAACAATTTTCGCATCATGGTCGGTGATGTCTTGAGCTGTCAGGCAGCTTGCAAACGCCCCGATTTCACGAAGCTGTTTGGTGGCGCTATCCAGCAGTTCCAAAGACAGCGACAAGTCCTGCACTTTTTCCGGTGAATCCGGCGGAGCAAAAGCATCCACCAATTCTTTTAATTCGGTAAGATTTGCTTCGAATTTTCCTATGTACGTTTGCAATTCCGGCGAAGTGCTGCCGCCTTTGAAGATGGAGTCCAAATCCCATGTCAGTTCATATTGAGCCATCTGTTTTTCTCTCCCCTTTGTTTACCAGTATCTCTTTATACTAGTTTAAAAATTCTCGCAATTCAAGTTATTGCGAAGCTCTTCACTTGAAAATCCGCTTTGGTAACTTACAGCACCAAAAAGCCGTTCCCAAAAAAAGATGAGAGCGGCTCCTTTGTCTTCTCAACGTATATCGATGTCCGATGCCCGGATTAAAAATCTGGAAAAATCGGCTTGTGTAATCGGCTCATCAGGTTTGAATGTGCTGTCCGGATAGCCATCAATCATCCTGTTCTTCGCTAGAGCCGAAATATAGTCTTTTGCCCAAGACGAAGAAACATCTGAGAAATGTCCATTGTCATTCCCACCCGGTTTATAAGCAACTACTAAAACTTTTGCCATCTCTTCGCGGGTAAGCTGTTGTTCAGGCTTAAAAGAACCATTCCCGTAACCATGGAACAGCCCCGATTTCGTTACAGCAGCGATGTAATTCTTGGCCCAATGAGATGAACGCACGTCCTGATAAGGAGGATCTGCTTCAGGAACCGGCAATTCGAGTGCTGCCGCAAACTGTTTCGCAGCCTCTGCACGTGTAATGTAGATTTTTAATATGAGGCTGCCGTTTTCATCTCCGACAGAAGCTTCTGCTTCCGGTGCAACAACTGAATAGACGGGTGAGTGCCAGTATAGAACAACAATGGGAATTAAGAGAATGACGATTCTGCGGGCTTGCGTCTTCATCAAAAGCCACTCCTTGAGTACCGGCAAAAACACTGCCGATGATGGCCATGCTTCTCGGAATTCCTGGCTACTTCCACTCAATCTTTCGACAGGGCACCTTTACTTATTAAATAAATGAATGGCCTCCTTCCTTTTAGAATTCCGAATGAAGAATTTCGCTGCACATCTATGTACGAACCAGTAAATCAAATTACTATTATTTTAACACAAATTTAATATTTTTATAGATTAATTCAAAATATTCTGATAACATATTTTTATACCTTACCAGACATTCTATTCATCAGGAGATGCATACACATGAAAAAAATAGCCAAATTTCTATTTGTCCTTTCGTTCTCTTTCTTCCTAGCCGGGTGGGCGCATTTGGAAAACTCAGCAACAGCTGCCCCTCATCCCAATTTTGTAAAAGACTTGCCGCCAGATCATTCGATGCAAGACTACCTCTTTTATTTGGCAGAAGACATCGATGCATTCTGGTCGCCAATTATGGTCGGGGACGGTTATGCCGACCCTGCCGTTACGTATTCCTTCCCCGCTCCCGGCGTGCCGGTTGCCACCAATTGTGCGATTGAAGAGCCGGCAGATTTCCCAGCACAAGCCTTTTACTGCGGCTTCGACGACCAGATTGTCATGACCCAGGAAATGGCGCGGCAATTATGGGACGGCACCTACCGGACCAATTACGAGGCCCCTGTCACATACAAGGCCGGCGACTTTTCCGTCGCTTTCGTGATGGCGCATGAATATGCCCATAACCTGCAAACTGAACTTGGCTGGCTGCCAGTTTACGAAGAAGAAGAACCGCTGGCCACATCCCGGAGCCTTGAGTTGAATGCTGACTGCCTGGCCGGTGTCTGGGCGCGTTCCGTCAATGACCGCGGCCTTCTCGATGCGAGTGATCTCAACGAAGCGAAACGGACCTTAACCGACCTCGGACAGGACCCGAATGATCCGAATCCGACACACGGTACGCCGCAGGAACGGACCGAAGCGTTTCTCCTCGGCTATAACAGCGGCACGGCTCCGAGTTGCGACCCTTATTTATTGAATCCATATTAAGAAAGAACCGTGTGCCGGCTCCTCGATGAGCCAGTACACGGTTCTTTTATGATTTAGACAAGGAAGGCTCAAGCGCCAGTTCATCCGCAATGATGGTTACATCCGGATGCGTCTGCAGGATCGATGCCGGAAAATCTTCCGTTACCTTACTATTTAACAAGCGGTGCAGTGCTTCCGCTTTTTGTTTGCCGGATACCAGCAAGAGGATTTTTTTGCTCGCCATAATCGAGGCAATCCCCATGCTGATCGCTTGCGTCGGCACTTCTTCAATCCCTGAGAAAAACCGGGCATTGGCGCGGCGCGTCGACTGCGAAAGCTCCACTATATGCGTCCGGCTTGAGAACGGTGTTCCCGGTTCGTTAAAGCCGATATGGCCATTCAAACCAAGGCCGAGCACCTGGATGTCGATGCCGCCCGCTTCCTCAATCTGCTTTTCGTATGCCAGGCAATCCTGCTCCAAATCCTCAGAATGACCGTCCGGAAGATGAACCTGGTCCGCTCTAAGGTCGACATGGTCAAACAGCTTTTCCTTCATATATTGATGATAGCTGTTCACGTCGTCTTTTTTCAGCCCGACGTACTCATCCAGATTGAACGTCGTCACGTCCTGAAAAGACACCTTGCCTTGTTCGTATTCCTCTATTAAACAGCTATACAATTTTTCCGGTGTTGATCCGGTCGCCAGTCCGATGACCGGATTCTGGTTCTCCCGAATATGGTCCACAAGCATGGAACACGCTTTTTTGCTCATTTCCTCGTAGTTATCCACTTTGACAAGTTGCAATTTTTCCACCTCGATCGATTAATATAATTTGCTTGCAATATGCTCCGTGATTTCCCGCTTTACGCTATCGGCGCTTTCAAAATTGTTCATCGTAAGACCCGTGCAAATCAAATCAATCAAATACAATTGGGCAATTTTCGATACAAGCGATCCGCTGTCCAAAGGGCTTTCTTTTGCTGATGACAACAGGATATGGTCGGCGTATTTCGTCAACGGCGATTTCACATAAGTCGTCAGCGCGATGACGGTCGCTTTCTTTTCTTTGGCGATTTTCACCGCATCGACGATGTCTTTCGTGCTTCCCGTCAAACTGATGGCAACCACCACCGAATTTTCATTGAGTGACGATGCCCGCATGATCTGAAAATGCGAGTCGGTGATTACGCTGACGTGTTTGCCGATGCGCATCAAGCGGTTTTGCATGTCGAGCCCGGCAATGCCGGATGAACCAATGCCGAAAATAACGACGTCCGGTGAATCGTTGATGGCTTGGATGCACTTTTCCAAAGTTTCAGCGTCGACGACGTCCGATGTATCATCGACCGCCTGGATGATATTGTTGCGGATGCGGTAAATAAAGGACTCGTCGTTTTCGGAGTGATCCGCTGCCGGTACTTCCTGGGCGAATAGGAACTTAAAGTCCTGGAACCCTTTAAAACCGAGTTTGCGGAAAAAGCGCAAAACAGTCGCTTCTGCAACGCCGCTCAGCTCCGACAATTCCGTCAATGAATGGTAGAGGACCTGGTTCGGGTTCGACAGGATGTATTCATAAATTTTGTGTTCGGATTTCGTGAAGTTATGCTTGTGCTGTTCCATTAATAGGGAAGGTTTCGGTCCAGCAATCGTTTTCGAATCCATTTTATGGCCCCCAATCTGTGAAGTAGATAAACGGTTAAACAGCTCCACTTTTCTGCGGTTTTCTCTGCTGTTCAACTCCAGATTTAACATTTCATATTTTATATACGCTTTGAATTAAAATTTCAATTCAACTACTTACTCAAGCTCATACTCATCCAAAAACTTCTTAGCGGCACCGAGCAGATTCGAATTGTTGTCGTGTTCGGCCATTTTGATCTGGAGGGATTGCCGGTGATTCGGCATGATTTTCTTTTCCAAAGAAGACAGGATGGCTTGCTGCAGGAAATCGCCTTGAGCGGAGATGCCGCCGCCGATGACGATAAGTTCCGGGTTAAACAGATGAACGAGTGTCTGTAGGCCGGTTGTGAGGTCATCCAGCCAATGTTCAAAAAGCTGGACGGCGTCCTGGTCCCCGCTTTTCACTCTTTCAAAAAATTCCTTTAGGTCTTGCCCTTCCCCGAATCGTGCGTTTACCAGCCTCTGTAGCGCCGAGCTCGAGGCATATTGCTCGTAGCAGCCTCTTTGTCCGCATGTGCATGGTTGGCCGTTCGGGTACAAATTGATATGCCCGATTTCTCCGGCGGAAAAACGGGCGCCTGTATAAAGTTCACCGTTTAAAAACAAAGCGCCGCCGATGCCGGTCCCGATGGTCACACACAGAAAGTCTTTCGTTCCTCTGGCCGCCCCTTTCCAGTATTCCCCGAGGGCAGTGCAGTTGACGTCGTTTTCCGCTTGGACCGGCAGGCCGGTATGCGCGGAAATCCGTTGAGCAAGTTCAGTACCAGTATAGCCCGGCAAAGTGTCGGTTGCAAAAACGACCCGGCCATTGACGTTGTCGATCTGGCCGGCGGAGCTGATGGAGATGCCGTCCAGCTGAACTTTTCCCATCAACTCATCACAAAGGCGCTGCACTTTTGCGACGAGCGCTTCTCCGCCTTTAGCCGCTTCTGTCGGAACCGACCCATGAAATAAAAACGCACCCTCTTCATCCACCGCTGCATATTTGACGAAAGTGCCGCCAATATCAATTACACCAAGCTGCATGTGATGCTCCCCTTTTCGTTATGAATAAAAAGAGAAAAACCGCGTCGATGGGCTTTTCTCTTTTTGATTGCTTCTCTTTATTGGTTCAGGAATTCAAAAGACAGAGTTCCTGGTTTCGTTTCTGTGATAAACAGCCGTTTTGCGAATTCCGGATTTTCCTGCGGATGGTCTTCCCGGTAATGCGCACCGCGGCTTTCTTTCCGCTCAAGCATCGCCTGCAGCAGAAGCTGCGACAGTTTCAAGAAGTTCTTTGCCTTGATTGCCAGTTTCCGTGTGGCTTGCTGTTTGAAAAAGCTGGCGAGATCG
The DNA here is from genome assembly GCF_020071995.1 of Planococcus chinensis. Taxonomy (GTDB): domain Bacteria; phylum Bacillota; class Bacilli; order Bacillales_A; family Planococcaceae; genus Planococcus; species Planococcus chinensis_A. The sequence continues at coordinate 495,919 of NZ_JABWTK010000002.1, forward strand.
AGCCCGTTTTCCAAAGCGTTGATTTCTTCCATAGCCGCAAGCAGCTGTTGTTCCGAACGGACAACGTTGCCGGCATACCACATGATTTCGCGGACTTTGTCGACCGCCGCGTTGACTGCTTCCGCATCCGTGCAATTGCCTCGCGAGTCAAACAGCTGCTCCAACTGGACTTCAGCTTCCTCTAGCCCAATTTCGTACGGTTCCACTCTTTGCAAATAGCGGGAACAATCAGCGGCTGCCCGTTTCCCAAACACCATGCAGGCGCCCGTCGAATTGCCTCCGAGGCGGTTCGCACCTTCAATATTGCAGGAGAGTTCACCGATGGCATAAAGCCCGGGGACGCCGGAGCGTCCGTACGGATCGATGTAGACGCCGCCGTTGCTGGCATGCGCGAACGGCGCAATCCGGACTTCGTCCTCCACTAAATGGACGCCGTTTTCTTTCAGCCAATTCAAGTATACCGTATAAAACTCTTCGCCGTTTTCGTAGAGCTCCGGATCATACAACAGCTTAAAGCCTTGTTCGCTGCGGGTCTTGATGATTTCTTTCATCATCGCGATGTCCACCCATTTCGACTCGAGCGAATCGGTGAACGGGCCGTGTCCGCTGCGGATTTCCAGGCATTCTTTTCGGGACAGCCCTTCTGGAAGTGCCGGATCGAGCAAGCTTTCTCCGCTGTCTTTTACAATATCCCGGCAGTACATCAACGTGTGTTCGCCGAATAAGGTTTTGTAGCGCGGGGTCGTAATGCCCGGGATAAACTGGATGAACTCCATATTGACAAGGCTCGCCCCGGCTTCAAGCGCCAACACATGGCCCGAACCGTCCACATCGTTCGGGTTCAGGTTGTGCTTGTACAGACTGCCGAAGCCGCCGGTCGCCAAAACAACCGCTTTGCATTCGACCGCAATCACTTCATTGTCCCGGTCGAGGAGGAGCGCACCTACAATGCGTTTTTCCTGCTGAATCAACGAAATGACTACTGTCCGTTCCATGACGTTCAGCTTTTCATAGCCGGCAAAGATCTTCATGACGTTTTCCCGGATGCCGTCCCAGTTGCTGAGCAAATAAATGTCCCGTGGATATTCGGCAAAGCAGGCTTTCCGCTCGCCTTCCAATTTTTTCGAAATGACGCCAATGTCGCTGTATTCTTTGACACGCTCCGCAATTTCCTCGACGTACACTTCGGCAAGGTCCTGCCGGTGCATCCCCCGGCTCGAAGTTTCGATATCCGCCATAAACACCTGTTTATCGCTTTGGTCTTTTGTCACCTGTGTGCCAAGCGACGCTTTTAGCGGATAAAAGCTCGAACCGGAAGCCAGCTTCATTTTCGTCACCATCAATACTTCGTGATTTTGGTCCGCCAGTTCTTTCGCCGCTTTGATGCCGGCCAAACCGCTTCCCACAACCAATACATCCGTCTTGATTTTTCGGTTAATGCGCACAGCTGATTCTCCTATTTTCAAAGAGTTGATTTATTGTAATCGAAGAACGTAAGGCCTTCCTTGCCGTCTTCCTCTTCGTCTTTTTTCGCAAATAGCAAACTGAATCCATAGCCAAAGACAATCGATGCCACCAAGTTAATGATGGAATACGCCCAAAGCGTGATGTCGGTGAAGTACGAAATATAAATCGCGACAGCTGTAGTCGCAACAAATCCGAGCATCGCACCTTTTGAATTCGCTTTCTTTGTCATGATGCCCAATGTAAACGTACCGCCGATGATGCCGAGCGCAAGGCCCATCAAGCCGTTAAACCAGGAATACGCAGAGCCGACATCTGAATAAGCAAGAACGATTGCGAATGCGATAGAGAAAATTCCGACCACAGCCGATACGGTCCGCGCCATTTTCGTACTCTTTTCATCGCTCATATCTTTTCTCAAGACTTTTTGGATATCCAAAGTCCAGCTTGTCGCTACACTATTCAATCCCGTCGAAAGCGTCGACTGTCCCGCTGCGAACAATCCGGCAATCAATAATCCGGATACCCCTGCAGGCAATTCACTGACGATAAAGTTCGCAAAGATCAAATCGGATTTCCCGGTCGGCAAAACGCCGCCTTTTTGAAGGTAAAATACATACAACGCCGTACCGATCAAGAAGAACAAGGTCGCTGTTCCAAGTGAAAGGAATCCGTTCAAATACGTCATTTTATTCATTTCCTTCAAATCGTCGGTGCTCAAATAGCGCTGCACCATGTCCTGGCTGGAAATATACGAGAATAACGTAGAGAAACCAGCCCCAAGGAAAATGATAAACAAACTGTTATTGACCAGGTTTGCATCAAAAATGGCTACATCGCTGAAGAATTTCTGATCGGACATGCCGACATTCAGCACTTCGCCGAGGCCGCCGTTGATTGAGAACAACAGAACGATCAAAGCGAAGATTCCGCCGCCGATCAACACGACGCCTTGGATAAAGTCGGTCCAAAGCACGGATTTCAAGCCGCCGAACGATGAATAAATCGTCGCGATCACACCCATGAACAAGATGATGACAACGGTATTAATCCCTGTCACCGCAGCCAGCGCAATCGCCGGCAAGTACATGATGATCGACATACGGCCGATCTGGTACACGATAAACAGCAAGCTTCCCAAAATCCGCATGCGTTTATCGAATCGTCTTTCCAAATATTCATAAGCCGTATCCAAGTTCAATTTCCGGTAAACCGGAAGGAAGAAGTAGATGGCCGCCGGAACTGCGATAAACAGCCCAAGTTGTGCCACCCATAATTCCCATGTGCCGGCGTAGGAATTCCCGGCAAGCGACAAGAACGAAATCGGGCTCAGGAGTGTGGCAAACAAACTGACCGACGTCACCCACCATGGAATCGAGCCATCCCCTTTAAAGAACTCCTTGCCTTTCATTTCCTTTTTGGCAACGGCAATCCCGATATACAAAATGAACAACAAGTACGCAAATAATATGACATAATCAATGAACGCAAATTTCCCCGCCATACATATCCCCCCTATGGATGATTACAGATATTTTTCCGCGATGCTTCTCGCTTTTAGTAGTTTTTCTTCCGACAACTGCTTCATTGGTTTGCGCACGTATCCCGCATGGACGCCTTGTGTTTCAAGCATTTCCTTGATCGTCTGGTACAAGCCGTTTTCAAGGATTTCTGAAATCAAATCGTTCGTCACTTTCTGGATTTCGCGTGCTTCGTCAATGCGGCCGCTTTGCGCCAAAGTGAAGATCTGCTTCGCGCGTTTGCCGTTGACATTGAACGTACTGCCGATGGCGCCGTCCACATTCAAGACGCTCGCCGACAACAGCATTTCGTCAAAGCCCGAGTAGATCAATTTGTCCGGGTAAGCATGGCGCAGGCGCTCGAGCAAATAGAAGTCCGGTGCCGTGAATTTCACGCCGATGATTTTTTCGTTTTCAAACAGCTCGCCGAACTGCTCGAGGTTCATGCTGACACCGGTAAGCGCCGGAATCGAATAAATGATCAGCTTTGTGTCAACGCCTTCAAGAATCGTGTTGTAGTAATCTTTGATTTCCTCGAAATCGAATTTGTAGTAGAACGGCGTCACCGCTGAAATGGCATCATAGCCAAGGTCCGTCACGAATTTCGCCAACTCCGCTGCTTCGTCGACATTCAGTGAACCGACTTGCGCCATCAATTTCACTTTGTCGCCGACTTCGTCTTTCACGATTTGGAAAATCTGTTTTTTCTGTTCGGTCGAAATGAGGAAGTTTTCTCCTGTGCTGCCGTTGACGTACAAGCCGTCAACTTCTGAAACTTCAATATTGTAGCGGACGATTTCCCGCAAGCCCTGCTCGTTTATGTTTCCTTGCTCATCAAATGAGCACATCAATGCTGTGTATAAACCTTTCATGTCGTCACCTGTCCCTTTCTTATTGGGTGTTGCTGATTTTTTCCTGGATGGCATTTACAAATTTCTCCGTGATCAATTGCGGGCGGGTGATAGCGCTTCCAACCACGACCGCATGAGCCCCGAGTTCCAACGCTTTTTTGGCTTTTTCCGGTGTATCGAAATTCCCTTCGGCAATTACCGGCACCGATACGACTTCAACCATCTGTTCAAGCAGTTCGAGTGGAACCGTTCCTTCGGAATACGGCGTATAGCCTCCTAAGGTCGGGGCTACGATATCGACGCCCGCCTGTTCAGCGGCAATCGCTTCGTCCAAGGTTGAAACATCCGCCATGAACAGCTGCTCCGGATATTTCGCTTTCACTTCCGAAAAGAATTGCTCGAACGTCTTGCCGTCCGGCCGTTGCTGTTTCGTCGCATCAAATGCGATGATGTCGACGCCTTCTTCGTGCAGCGCTTCTACTTCTTTCATTGTCGGCGTGATGTAGACGTTGCATTCTGGATAATCCTGCTTGATGATTCCGATAATCGGCAAATCGACCTCTTTCTTGATTGCCTGGATATCCTTCACCGTATTGGCCCGGATGCCGGAAGCTCCGCCTTGTCTGGCGGCCAGCGCCATTTTGCCCATGATGTACGGGTCATGAAGCGGTTCGTCCTCCAATGCCTGACAGGAAACGATTAATTTCTTGCTGATTTGTTCTAAAACCGTCATGCGAAAACTCCCCATCTCTTTGTAATGATCGATGCTCTTGCTGCTAGCAGCCGAATACCGAACCGGCCTCCTTTTCTTTTTTGAATATTTTATTAATCGAACTATATCATTTTGACAATTAACTTTCAATATTAAATTTAAAAATGATTATTTATTTTCATTTTTCTTTAAAAAGCTAAGCTATTCCTCCTAACTCGAGAACCCTTTAATGCAGAAGCGCTATTGCCGCCAGCATCCAATATCTACAACAAATGCTAAAAACGCCTTTTGCGGCCTGATTGCTTTTTGCCGGTCGGGCTCGCGAAGAGCTTTCCATTCTATCCTTTGAACTTCTTATAGAGTTTCGAAAAAGAAACTTCGATAGAAAATTGAATAACTTCGATAGAAAGCTAGGAAACACTGATAGAAATACGAAAAACTTCGGTAGAAATTAAAAAAACTTCGATAGAACTCACAAGAAACTGCCTTAAAGATTTTAGACTGATTGCATTTTGCCCAGGCAAAATGCGCTTTGGGTTTAGGGCCCTTCGCTTCAGCGAAGGGCTTTCCATTTATTCCTTTGACCTGAATGCGCCATTTTGAGGAATGCAGATAGAAATCCAAGAAACGCCGATAAGAACTTTAAAAACCCTGATAGAAAACCGAATAACTTCGATAGAAACTGAAAAAACACCGATAGAACCCGCCAAAAACACGGATAAGAATTTTCTGCCCGCTTCACCCAAGTCTTGCACACCCTTTAAAAACAAAAAAACTGCCGGAACTCTTCTCGAGTTCCGGCAGCTTTCCCCTCTTCTTCAATTACCGATGCGTCATCGTTCTGCCTCTTACGGTACGGATCCAGAACCCGCCGTGGATTGTCTTTGAATCGTTGGCAACCACAAAGGCTTGCGGCTCCAGTTCTTTGATCGTCTGGTACAGTTTCAGTTCGCGTTTTTTCGGCGTCAAAATCTGCAGCGAACGGCGTGGTCCTTCGTGGCCGTTCGTCTCCCAGTCCGTCACCCCGTAGCCTTTTTCACGCAATTGCTTTGACAAGTGATCGGAGTTTTCCGGTGACACTACCGTCGCGGTGACATAGCCGAGTGAAATTTTGTCTTCGATCATCGAACCGACAATCACACCTGCCCCGAAACCGACCGCATACGAAATCAAGTTCTGAATTTCCGAAATGTTCTCGAGTACGAGCCCAAGACCTAAAATATTGATGATGACTTCAATAATTGACAAGCCCGCAGCGAGATAGCGGTACCCTTTCATCATCAATATCATCCGGACCGTCGACAAGGTCACATAGACGATGCTGATCAGGAAAATAATGATGACCAATACGATAGGATTCATGCCCAAAGTAAAACCTTCTTCCTAATAGTTTATATTTTCCATTTTTATTTTTAGGATATGTTACTTTTCCCCGTCAAAATGGAATTAAACATATCAGATTTTTGTTTAGATAGAATGTTCTTCATAACAAAAAAAGAGCCCTTTCCATGAAATCGGCTGATTTCACTGGATAGGGCTCTTCACTTTATACCGTCTGATTCCGCTTCGGATGAGGCTGCGTAATATCCACCGCATACACTTTGATGCGGTTGACCATCAAATCGCGGATGCCGTAAATCGGCCGCTCGTTTGCCTGCACTTCGCTGATATACGCATTCATCTGGTCCTGCAAATAAACGCCGATCGGCTTGTCTTTGTATTCCTCGCCGAGACTGCTGCTGTCCGCCGCCGTCCGGAACGAAGTTTCAAAATACAAATTCGACACCTCCAACGCTTTTAATGTTTCGCCATCCATATGTACGCCTACCACTTCATAATAATTCCCGTACTCATCTCTTACCAAGTCGTTCGCTTTGATGTTTTGCATACTCAAATTGATCCTCTCCCTTCACGGACTACTTCGACATGCGCCAAAGGAATCCTTCCTTTAATACATTACCTATTTGGATAGCAGGTGAAACATGAAAAGCCGCTTTCTTCAATTACATAGAAGAAGCAGCGCTTTTTCATTTCACTTTGCTTAGGCCACAACATAAACTCTCTCGCTTCGGCGAATTAAAATGGACCAGTCCCCCATTTACCCGCTACCTCTTGACTCCACCTTTGCACTGAACATCAAATTGGAAAATACTTATCTTCGAATTCCCGGTAATGATGAACCAGTTTACCAGGCACTTGCAGATTGGACTTCAAGTGGATCTTTAAATCCTTCAGCAAATTTTCCCACGTCACCATTCGAATGCTTCCCTGTAATTCCGGCACCACCACATGGTCCATCACCTGGCGATATTCCAGCTGCAGGCTTTTATTGTTCTCCGGACAGATAAACACGACAATTCGGTTCCCGTCCGGTTTTCCGTAAGCAATCTGCTGCAGCATTTGATGATTCTTCAACAAAGCCGTGTACTCTTCCGCGCTCGGCTGGATTTCACCGGCCAGTATTTTCTGATGTACTTTCTGGTACTGCTTCTCGTACTGGTCTTCGTCTGGGGCATGGCCAAAACTGTTTTCCGTATATTTGACTTCAAAAAATATGTCTCTGCCGGATTTCAATTTCAAGTAAAAGTCAAAAGTGGTCTGTTCCCCTTCGCCCATCATTTTTTCAAACTGGAACGACTCCACTTCTTCCCCTTCCATCCCTAGAACCTTAAGCAACAAGGGCCATTGCCCTTCCGCAATAAACGGGTAAAAAAAGTTGACGCAAACAGCCTGTGAGGAATTCAAATAATGAAAAGAAGGATGGAGCTGGATGCCTTCCGCTTCAATAAATTTGCCTGTTTCCGTTCTGTACGGGCTGAGAAAATTCAATTCCCGCCGGTTAGCCGGCAAGATATAATGATAATCCATCTCGCCTCCCCTCCATTTCTTTGGGCGGGTCACCGCCAGCTTCTTTACTTTATAATTTGATAAATGGGCTTTCACTAATTGTTCGTACGTCATGTGGTCTCATCCCCTAAATCATCAATTCTCTTTTAGCCGATCCACGGTCTACAAATGCTTCTTTAAAACGTGTCAACCTCCTACAAAACCTTGCTCAAAAACAATTGCGTCCGTGGATGCTGCGGACGTGTAAACAATTCCAGCGGCGTGTTTTCTTCGACGATATAGCCGCCGTCCATAAACAGCACACGGTCGCCGACTTCCCGGGCAAAGCCCATTTCGTGCGTCACGACAATCATCGTCATGCCTTCCAGTGCCAGCTGCTTCATGACTTCCAGCACTTCACCGACCGTTTCCGGATCGAGCGCAGACGTCGGTTCATCAAACAGCATGATTTTCGGATCCATTGCCAAAGCTCGGGCGATCGCCACCCGCTGTTTTTGGCCGCCTGACAGGGAATCCGGATACACATTGGCTTTTTCCGCCAAGCCGACTTTCTTCAGCAACGCCAACGCTTTTTCCTTCGCCGCTTTGCCGTCCATGCCTTTCACTTTGACCGGGGACATCGTGATGTTCTCCAGCACTGTGCGGTGCGGGAACAAATTGAATTGCTGGAACACCATGCCGACATCGGTGCGGATTTTGTTGATGTTCGTCTTTTTATTGGTGATGTCGACGCCTTCGATATAGACATGGCCGTCGGTGATCGATTCCAGCAAATTGATGCAGCGCAGGAACGTCGACTTGCCGGAACCCGACGGCCCGATGACAACGACCACTTCCTGCGGTCTAATCTCTACACTAATGTCTTTCAAAACTTCGTTTTCCCCGAATGTTTTCTTTAAGTTCTCGACTCGAATCATTCTGTCGCCAACCTCTTTTCTATACGGTCTAAAATAAAGCTCATGGATAAGGTCAAAATCAAGTAAATGAGTGCCGCCGTCAAATACGGCTCCCAAATCTTATAGTATTGCCCCTGGAATGCCCGCCCCCAGTACATCAATTCCGGCACCGTGATGACGGCGAGCAGCGAGGAGTCCTTCAGCAGCACGATAAATTCGTTGCCGAGCGGCGGAATCATCCGTTTGACCGCCTGCGGCAAAATCACATAGCGCATCGCCTGGAGATGCGTCTGGCCAAGCGAACGCGCAGCCTCCATCTGCCCACGGTCGATTGACTGGATCCCGGCACGGAAAATCTCCGCAATATAGGCAGATGCATTTAGCGTCAGCGCCACCACCCCCGCGACAATGGCACTCGTCTGTCCGATTACGAGCGGAATTAACCCGAAATGGATCAGCAAAATCTGCACAAACAACGGCGTTCCGCGGAAGAACGTAATGAACAAAATAAACGGAAATGCTAATAGCTTATTCTTCAGCATTTTCCCGACGCCGATCAGCAAACCCAAAATGGTGCCGAACAAAATGCCAAGAAGGGAAACCCCGATCGTATACAAAGTCCCTTCCAGGAAAAAAGGCAAGTAATCCCTGATTAAATCAAAACGAAAATCCATAAACTGTCCTCTCTTTCCCATTCTCCATGAATTTTCTTACAAAAATTGCGTAACACTAGTCACTAGAGTTACGCAATTCCTCTTCCATCCATTTGCTTATTGTTGGGCTTTTAACGTCTCGATATCCGGTTGTGCACCGAACCATTGCTCATAAATTTCCGCATACTTTCCGCTTTCAAATACAGCGTTGATGGCTTCGTCGATTTCAGGCTTCAAGTCGCTGCCTTTTGGGAACAGCACGCCGTAAAATTCATCCGCAAAGCTGTCATCTTCCACTGCTTTCAAGTTTTGTTCCGGATTCATCTTCGTATAGTATTCAACAATCGTGTTGTCCGCAATGACAGCATCCGCACCGCCTGCCAATAACTCCTGAATCGCCAAGTTGTTGTCCGCGAACTTCAAGATATCGCGGCTGTTTTCGCCGACGATCTTCTCTGCCACTTCCTGTCCGGTCGAACCGTTCAACACGGCAATTTTCTTGCCTTTCAAGTCGGCGCCGCTTGCTACATCGCTGTCTTTAGGCACCAAGATTTTATTGGTAGAAAGATAATAAGGCACAGAAAAATCATAGGTCTCTTTGCGTTCGTCATTGATCGTAATCGAAGAAACCGCCATATCTGCCGTTTTCCCTTCGATTTCCGCAAAAATCGGATCCCAGCCAATCACTTCAATATTCGGCTCATAACCCGCTTCTGCAACAATCGCTTTTGCAAAATCTACGCCGAAACCGACCACTTTGCCGCCGTCCATATATTCCATCGGTGCATAGGCGCCGTCCGTTACAATGCGCAGCGTTTTCTTTTCCTTGCCGCCCGACTCTCCATTGGCTGCATTGCTTTCCGGTTCATTCGATCCGCACGCAGCCAAAAACATGGCTAAAACCAACATCAGCAAAAACCCTAGCTTCGACAATTTCCCCATAATGACTCCCCTTTTATGCGTTTTTTTAAAATATGCCGGCCCGAATAAGCGCGGCACCGCCTTCTGAAGTGGATAGACCGCTCAGAAGTTTTCCGTCGTCCCCCTATCTTAGGGATGAAAGGTTAAATAAAGGTTAAGAAGTCTGAATAAAAAGTAATTTTAAAACAAAAGTTTGAGACAAAAGAAAAAGGCCGTTCCAACACACTGGAACGGCTAGACTAACATAATTAAATGGGACAATATAAAACACCTTCGAGATGGTACACTTTTAATAAGTACACAAATCGGAGGTGTTTTTGCATGAGCAAAAACGTATATTCAAGCGAAATTAAATGGGCTG
>NZ_JABWTK010000030.1 GCF_020071995.1 Planococcus chinensis
TCGGTCGACTTTCTAATGGTTAAGTTAGAAAGGGCGCACGGTGGATGCCTTGGCACTAGGAGCCGAAGAAGGACGGCACTAACACCGATATGCTCCGGGGAGCTGTAAGTGAGCTTTGATCCGGAGATTTCCGAATGGGGGAACCCACCGCCTTTAATGGGGCGGTATCCATGTGTGAATTCATAGCACATGAGAAGGCAGACCCAGGGAACTGAAACATCTAAGTACCTGGAGGAACAGAAAGCAAATGCGATTCCCTGAGTAGCGGCGAGCGAAACGGGATCAGCCCAAACCAAGAGGCTTGCCTCTTGGGGTTGTAGGACACTCAATACGGAGTTACAAAAGAAGCGGTTAGGCGAAGCGACCTGGAACGGTCCGCCACAGTGGGTAACAGCCCCGTAGCCGAAAATCGCTTCCCTCCTGAGTGGATCCTGAGTACGGCGGAACACGTGAAATTCCGTCGGAATCCGGGAGGACCATCTCCCAAGGCTAAATACTACCTAGTGACCGATAGTGAACCAGTACCGTGAGGGAAAGGTGAAAAGCACCCCGGAAGGGGAGTGAAAGAGATCCTGAAACCGTGTGCCTACAACTAGTCAAAGCCCGTTTATGGGTGATGGCGTGCCTTTTGTAGAATGAACCGGCGAGTTACGATTGCATGCAAGGTTAAGGTGAGAAGCCGGAGCCGCAGCGAAAGCGAGTCTGAA
>NZ_JABWTK010000031.1 GCF_020071995.1 Planococcus chinensis
GATTTGAACCTGCGACCTCCGGGTTATGAGCCCGACGAGCTACCGAACTGCTCTACCCCGCGACAATAATATAGGTGATACATTGTTACTCTTACGCTTTTCGCTTGATGGACACCTGCATCGCCTTTCGGCTGCTTCGGTGTAACTTCGCCGTTTTCATACGGCTCGTTGCTCTACCCCGCGACAATAATAATTGAGTTTCTTCTATTATATATAGAAGTTTAAAAATGATAGTCCACACATTTTAAAATAAATGGAGGAGGAAGAGGGATTCGAACCCCCGCGGGATTTGACTCCCCTGTCGGTTTTCAAGACCGATCCCTTCAGCCAAACTTGGGTATTCCTCCGTGATAATAATAAATGGTGGACCTTGCAGGACTCGAACCTGCGACCGGACGGTTATGAGCCGTCTGCTCTAACCAACTGAGCTAAAGGTCCTAAAAAAGTGGCGGCAGAGGGGATCGAACCCCCGACCTTACGGGTATGAACCGTACGCTCTAGCCAGCTGAGCTACGCCGCCAGGATCTTTAATATAATAGTTGGTGGAGCCTAGCGGGATCGAACCGCTGACCTCCTGCGTGCAAGGCAGGCGCTCTCCCAGCTGAGCTAAGGCCCCATTGAATGGTCGGGAAGACAGGATTCGAACCTGCGACCCCTTGGTCCCAAA
>NZ_JABWTK010000032.1 GCF_020071995.1 Planococcus chinensis
ACACCCGAAGTCGGTGAGGTAACCCTTGTGGAGCCAGCCGCCGAAGGTGGGACAGATGATTGGGGTGAAGTCGTAACAAGGTAGCCGTATCGGAAGGTGCGGCTGGATCACCTCCTTTCTAAGGATATATTCGGAACGAAACCTGCGGGTTTCGGTTGACGTTTTGCGTTCAGTTTTGAAGGTTCAGTAGAACTTTCCTTATCATTTTGAATACCCAAGAGGGCCTATAGCTCAGCTGGTTAGAGCGCACGCCTGATAAGCGTGAGGTCGATGGTTCGAGTCCATTTAGGCCCACCATAACTTCTTGGGGCCTTAGCTCAGCTGGGAGAGCGCCTGCCTTGCACGCAGGAGGTCAGCGGTTCGATCCCGCTAGGCTCCACCAATCGTTTTCTTTTTTTTGCCCGAAAACGAACTTGTTCTTTGAAAACTGGATATGACGACATTGAAACAACGAAACAAGCAACACGAGTGATGAGACCGATTTTTTCGGTCGACTTTCTAATGGTTAAGTTAGAAAGGGCGCACGGTGGATGCCTTGGCACTAGGAGCCGAAGAAGGACGGCACTAACACCGATATGCTCCGGGGAGCTGTAAGTGAGCTTTGATCCGGAGA
>NZ_JABWTK010000033.1 GCF_020071995.1 Planococcus chinensis
AGAGCATAAACACACGCAGATGCGGCGGATTGACTTGGATGTAGCGGCGTTTGATGGCGGCAGCGTAAGAGCGCACCAGCATAGGCGCTTCTTTGAAATCTTTGCAGTATGGCTTGTGTGGGATACGTTCTTGCAAGAAGAGGTCGGGTTGGGTGTATAATTGGCTCATGTTGCATCTCGAAACCCCCGTGCAGATTGGCGTTTGGCGGGGGTTTTGCTTTGTCTAAGATTTGCAGATTGTATGCTTGTTTTTAAGATGATACAACTATGTCAAAATAACCATAATCAGATAACAGCCCGATAGGGGTTCTTATTTCAAAATTTTCCAATCCGCAATTTAGCGAAGCCAGCAGGCGAAGCGGTAAAGCTTGGAGCGCAGCAGCGCGACCTAAGCCGGCCAGCAGGGCGGCGTTTTGGGGGAAACATGAAACCAGTTCCGACAGGGCGGCGTGCGTGTTCTTCCCTGAGTTCTTCATGGAGTATCG
>NZ_JABWTK010000034.1 GCF_020071995.1 Planococcus chinensis
TCACGGAACATCTCCGACACCTGCACTGTGAAGAACTGCATCGCCTGCGCGAACAGGTCCGGCTCGTGCAGCAGGCGGTGCTGCAGGTCGGCCAGCCGCTCGCACTCGTAGCGCTGCATGGCCTGGCGGATGCGCCGCCGCAGCGACGATACCGCGTAGCTGCGGAAGTCGTAGTGGTAGCGCTGGTACAGCGCTTCCAGCAGCACCTTCAGTTCCAGGTCGAACAGCGCCTGCTCGTTCATTGCCGCGAGCACCAGACACGGCACAGCGAGACCAGCTTGTCGACATCGATGGGCTTGGCGATGTAATCGTTGGCACCGGCCTGCAGGCATCGCTCACGGTCGTCCGGCATGGCCTTGGCGGTCAGCGCGATGATCGGCAGGTCCTGCAGGTGGCGCTGCGCGCGGATCTCGCGCATCGCGGCCAGCCCATCCTTCTCCGGCATCATGATGTCCATCAGCACCAGATCGAC
>NZ_JABWTK010000035.1 GCF_020071995.1 Planococcus chinensis
GATGCTGCTCGGATTCGCCCACTTCACAGATCAGCAGGCCATCCTCGCTCAGGTGCAGCGGGGCATCGCGCAGGATCTTCAGCACCAGGTCCAGGCCGTCGTCGCCGGCACGCAGGCCCATCTCCGGCTCGTAGGAGTATTCCTGCGGCAGGGCATCGGTCTCGTCGTTGGTGACGTATGGCGGATTGGTGACGATCAGGTCGTAGTGGCGGCCGGACAGGCCGTGGAACAGGTCCGACTTGATCAGGGTGACGTTGTGCGCCTGCAGGCGCTCCTTGTTTTCTTCGGCCAGCGACAGTGCATCGTCGCTCAGGTCGACGCCGTCCACCTGCCAGTTCGGGTAGTAGTGGCCCATGGCGATGGCGATGCAGCCCGAACCGGTGCACAGGTCCAGTGCACGGTACACGTCGCGGCCGGCCAGCCACGGCTCGAAGCCGCATTCGATCAGTTCGGCGAT
>NZ_JABWTK010000036.1 GCF_020071995.1 Planococcus chinensis
GGTGCCGGTTCGCTGCACATCCGAGGCTCTGCAGCGACGGCTGATGAACTCGCCAGCCTGGCCGCCGTCGTTGGGGGATTCCGAATCTGCAACTTCCAGCAAAGCAAGCGCTCGCAGACATTGATCTGTCCAAGGCGTGCCGAGTGGGGGCAGCGATTGTCGGAGTGGGTCATGCGTGCCTCAACGAGCGAGAAGTCGAATTAGCCGTCAAGCCTCAGCTTCCTGACCGGAAGCGAGCCAACGACGAAACACAGCGGTCCAGTACCGCCGCGTATGGCACAGCTTTGCCCCGCGCGGCTGAAAACGCGACAATGCAGGGGTTTCCCCGCCGCGCGCCCACCCTGACGGCGACGGGGGAAAGCGTGGGGCCCGGCCCCGCGCGCGACACGGTTGCACGTGGCCCGGCGCTGGCGCCGGCCTTCCCCTGAGCACTGCTACAGAG
>NZ_JABWTK010000037.1 GCF_020071995.1 Planococcus chinensis
TGCCAAAGGTTGTGCCGTTGGGCAAATCGGACTTTTTCCAGCCATTGAGGATCGTCTGCCGGTACGTTGTCGCTGGATTTGTTCCTGCCGGGTAACCCTGATAAGCCGTTCTGTTGGACGTGTGCGATAAATTCCGCAATTTTTCTGCGGTCTTCTTTGGGGTAGTTTTTCAACGCTCTTTTGAAGTCTTCGCCAAGCAGCACCTGCATTTACTGCTCCAACCATTTTTCCAAGTCGTCGGCGCCGTTGAAATGCGGGACGCTGACAAAGCTGTCTTCAACGGCTGTTTTGAGTTTTTCAAGATTGAAATTGTAATCCGTCTGCGGCAGCGCATGGCGGAAATATTCCCCCATCAGCGCAATCCCTATGACTTCGCCCTGCCGGGTCTGTATCCACGGCGCTTCCTGATGGGTTTTATTGCGTAATGCCCAAGCGGTGTAG
>NZ_JABWTK010000038.1 GCF_020071995.1 Planococcus chinensis
GTGATAGGGCGCACCCATTTCCCGCCGACCTATGAAAGCATGGCTGTCCGTTCTGGCTTCAATTCTCGTCACGCTCGCGGCTTCCTTCTTTCGTGCGGACGCGGCGGATTCCGGTTTGTGGAGTCTTCCAGAGAAGAACTTCGATTTCGACGCGACGATGCTTCCCGATGGCCGCCTTTTCGAGGTGCCGAAATCGGCACGCGCCGAAGCCCGGCAGCGGCTGCGCGCAACGTCGGCGATCGAGATTGCCGCCGAGGAGGTCACTGTGTTCACGGGGATGCGAGTCAGACCTCCGGCCGGGACAAGACCTTATCTCGTCCGGGCAGTGCGCTTCACGGATCGAACCCACGGATTCACGGTCTATCTGCGACGAGACGGTTCATTGCGGACCATTTGCGGTGCGATGGGGCGCGGCCCCGCCCGCGTCGAGAAT
>NZ_JABWTK010000039.1 GCF_020071995.1 Planococcus chinensis
GCGCAAGATCATCGGCAACCTTTTCGTTGAGATCTTCGACGAAGAGTCGAACAAGCTGAAGAACGCCAAGTGGCTGGCGCAGGGCACCATCTACCCGGACGTGATCGAGTCGGCCGGCAGCAAGACCGGCAAGGCGCATGTGATCAAGAGCCACCACAACGTGGGCGGCCTGCCGGAGCACATGAAGCTGGGCCTGGTGGAGCCGCTGCGCGAGCTGTTCAAGGACGAAGTGCGCCGCCTGGGTGTTGAACTGGGCCTGCCGCGCACCATGGTCTACCGCCATCCGTTCCCGGGCCCGGGCCTGGGCGTGCGTATCCTGGGCGAAGTGAAGCGCGAATACGCCGAGCTGCTGGCCAAGGCCGATGCCATCTTCATTGATGAGCTGCGCAAGGCGGACCTGTACGACAAGACCAGCCAGGCGTTTGC